>JAFXQM010000025.1 GCA_017527075.1 Selenomonadaceae bacterium | reverse complement strand
TGGAGGCACGCGGCGAACTCGACCGAGCGGAAGTGGCTTGGTACAGCGCGTTTAGCAATTTGGTGAATAAAGTAACTGATACAAAAGATAAGCGCGATGATTTGCCAATGCTGTCGGTGCTCCGCTTGAGTGACTGCGAAAATATTCTTATCCACGGCATTGAAGAAGGCATGGCGGCAGGTAAAGGGCACCACGACATCTGGGTTGCCTGCAATGAAAAACTCGACGCATGGAGACAACTTACGAAATGAAATTGAATACAGGCTCGCTTCGGCGGGCTTTTTGATTGGGAGTAAGGACATGGAATTGGTAACGACGGGCGAGCGCACAGTGTTCGCAGATGACGTGATAAAAAATCGCGGGCTGATTCGCGCAAAACATTTTTCGTGGGAGAGCCCGCGAAACGGATTAATCGTTTACGCCGGGAAAGAATTTCTCCGCGTGATTTTTTTGACGGGCGTGAACACTTCCGCCAGCTACTTCAACATCAAGGCGAGCGAAGTCGCCGCAGGTCAGTGGGATATCGCATACACGGCGGACATGGAAAATGTTTGCTTGATGAGAAGTGCCTCGGCGAGCGATTTGGTTGCCGAGGTCAGAAAACTTTTTAAAGAGGAGGCGGAGCCTTAATGGTGACACAGAGCGATTGACCTAACTGACTTTTCGTGGTATACTTGCAAACGAAAAGAGCCGCCACGGTTCAAAGTAAGCGACTCTTTTCAGACTAAGTGCCTGAGGGCAGTATACACTCCTTCGGGTGCGAATGCAAGGAGGAGTTGCCATGGAGCAATGGAAAGAAATTTTTGCCGGTTACTTGGTTTCGTCGCTCGGTAATGTTGACAGCTTGAAATACAAAAAGAGGCGACGAATGCATACTTCAACAAAACCACAAGGTTATTCGAGTATTATGCTCCACGTTGGTGGGGAACGGCGAACTTTTCTTGTTCATCGTCTCGTAGCGTCGGCTTTTATCCCTAACCCTGATAATAAGCCGCAGGTCAATCATAAAAACGGCAACAAAGCTGATAACCGTGTTGAGAATCTGGAGTGGGTAACAAGTAGTGAAAATCAGCGACATGCTACTCAAAACGGGTTGATTAAATCGGGAGAAAAGAATTACTTAGCAAAGCTTACCGATAAGCAAGCTGAGTATATTCGTGAAAATCCTGACAGGTTAAATCAGCCTGAACTTGCAAAAAAATTTGGAGTTACGCAGACAACAATTAGCAAAATTCAACTCGGCAAGATATATAAAATGGCAGGCGGTACTGTTCACGAGAGTAAAGCCAAAAGTATTTCTAAGGATGTTTGCTCACAAATTCGTGCCGAATACAAACGTGGGGTTCGTGGTTATGGGAAGCTTGCGTTAGCGAAAAAGTACGGCATTTCTGCGGCGGCAGTTTTAAAGATTATTCGCAAGAAGTAACTTTGAGTATCGGCTCCCTTCGGGGGGCTTTTTGATTTGGAGGGGTAATCATGGTAACACAGGAAGATATTTTAGCTGCTCTCAGTGTGTTTCGGGAGCTTATGCTTGAGGAGAACAAGAAACTGTTCGTGGAAAAGGACGGGGCGAAAGTTTTGTCGACGAATGACTTCACGGACGCGCTGAAGGCGAAACTCGATTCGATAACCGAGGAGAAGATTGACGCGGCAGATATTCGCGCGCTGTTTGAGTCATGATTAGCAAGGACACCGCGTTGGATGCACTCCGCGAATTCCGTTCGGCGAGCATGGCAAACTTAATTTGGGAGAACGGTCTGAGGATTCGCCACGGAAATTTCGAGTATGTGTTCAACGCGGATGAAATTAATTACGTCGGTGACGGGGCAGAATTTGTGGTCGTGTCGCTCAAGGATGAGTGGACGGCTGCAGGCACGCCGCAACTTCCCGACGACGTGTTGACTCTGGACGGCGTGAGCTGGCTTGAACGCGGTGCGGTCGAACTCGGCGGGCGCGATTTTCAAATCACAGGGCGCGTCATCGAAGACCCAAACGATATGGCTGTCCGCAGAAAAATTTTTGAGCTGTACACGTCGGGCGATTTGAATGTCAGCTTGTACTCGTCGGGCGCGGGCAAAAATCTTGACCTGCTCGTGCACTGCGGCGGAGTTTATGACAATTATTTTGAGCCCGCGATTTTGGAGAGGGAATACACCTTCGCGCTGAAGTGGCGGCAAGAGACGAGCACATTGAGCTTGACCGTCGACGGCGAAGAAATTTACTCGCTGATTGTCCCTGCGTTCGCTGAGAGAAAAACTTTTGAACGCGTGCTGGTCGGCGGGAGCGTCCTCCACTCGAACGCGGCGTGGAAGGGTACAATCGCCGAATTTAAAATCTTTGACGGCTGGAGTGATTGAAGTGGAATTGACCGAGAAAGAAGCTCACTGCGTTGCGCGATTGATTCAAGGCGCGCTGTTCGCCGAAAGCTGGCGGCAAGGGTGCGTCTACTGCAAAGAGCGTGAAGCGCAAATTATCCCGTGCGATTTTCAAGACGGCGTGCTGAAAAAACTCGGCGAGGCGGCGGGCGTTGATTTGAGTCCGCGTTTCAAATCTTATGATGAGAAAATGTCGGCTCCGTTCCCTTACTGCAGGTTCTTGAAAAATTCCAATGAGCTCGTCAAGGAATCGGCGCGCGAATACTTCAAAGAGTGCTTGAAGGTGGAGTGACATGGAACGGTTGATTCGTCAAAGACTGGCGGGCGATGAGGAATTAAAATCTTTGCTGGCGAGTTTCGGGACGGAGCCCGCTATTTTTTATGGCAAGGCAATTTCGGACACAGATTCACCCGAAAGATTTTATCCGCACATAATTTTATCGGCGGACAAATTCAGCGACGCGCAACACGGCGTGGCGGGTTTGCTCACGGCGGACATCATCTGCTCGCAAGACACAATCGCGCCGGAGCCGATAGAAAAACTCGTGCGCAATCTTTTGGAGGGCGTCCTCTTCAAGGCGGAGGAAGTCTTTCTGCTCAAGTGGCAGCGCACAGAAAAATTCGCCGAACAAAATGCAGAGCGA
>JAFXQM010000024.1 GCA_017527075.1 Selenomonadaceae bacterium | reverse complement strand
TGGGGCTTGTACTGGGCGATAATGGCTTGAGCAATTCTCCTGCCGGGTGTATCTCGATTCTTTCTTTTCATCTCTTTTTCTCTCCTATATCAAAAAAATGGATTGTGCTCTCTTACTTACACAATCCATTTTACATTACCAGAGCGTGCCGTTCTTGTCGCGTCGTTGATTTACGCCATGGACAGAATCGCGAACACCTGCGGGCACTACGACGCTTGGCGGCACGGAGCAATTTTTGAACGTCGGCTGGTCTTGCCTGTGTTGAATGTTCCGGCAGAAAATAATCTACAGAATCGTTGTTTTAACGAGGACGCCAATGAACTCGTCCGAAGAATTGAAGCAGACCTGATTTACATTGACCCGCCTTATAACTCGCGCCAATACTCCGACACCTATCATCTGTTGGAAAATATTGCACGCTGGCAAAAGCCGCCCGTGCACGGAGTTGCTCGCAAAATGAATCGCGCAGGGCTCAAAAGCCTTTATTGCACCTCGAAGGCAACTGACGCCTTTGAAGATTTGATTCAACATTGCGATGCCAAATACATTTTATTTTCCTACAATAACATGGCGAATAAGGGGAACGCCCGTTCCAACGCTCGTATTGCGGACGAAGACCTTTTCCGAATCCTGAATGCCAAAGGCGACGTTGAAGTTTTTTCAGCGAAGTACAAGCCGTTCACGACTGGCAGATCTGACATTCGCGGAAATGAAGAGCGGCTCTTTCTTTGCAAAGTTCGTCGGAGGAATTAGCTATGATTCAATCTCCGCTGAACTACACGGGCGGCAAATTCAAATTGCTCCCGCAGATGCTACCGCTATTTCCCAAGAACATCGACCGCTTCTTTGATTTTTTTTGCGGTGGTTGCAACGTCGGAATAAATGTCGACTGCAGAGAAACGGTTTTCATTGACCGCGACGAGCATTTGATATACCTCTACCAAACTTTTCAAAATCTTGAAAAGGAGGCTATCTTCGATTGGATTTACAACATTATTGAAGAGTACGGGCTTTCTTTAGTCAGTCGCAAGGGTTATGAGTTTTACGGCTGTGACAGTGGCGTCGGTCTCGGTGACTACAATCGCAAAGCTTTCAATCGTCTGAGAGAAGACTTCAATAATTGTATTGTCGTCGATTATCGCTACTACGTGATGATGTACGTCATAATCGTCTACGCTTTCAACAACCAGATCCGCTTCAACTCTGCCGGAGAATTTAATCTGCCCGTCGGCAAGCGAGACTTCAATTCGCGGATTCATTCAAAGCTCGACGCGTTCATTGACCGCATTCACTCGACAAGTTGCCGATTCATCTGTAGCGACTTCCGCCGATTTGATACTTCGATACTTGCCGAAAATGATTTTGTCTACGCCGACCCGCCCTATCTGATTACCTGCGCGACCTACAACGAAAATGACGGCTGGAACGAACGCGACGAACGCGACCTGCTGAATTTTTTGGACTCAATCCACATGCGAGGGATAAGGTTCGCTCTTTCCAACGTGCTCAGCAGCAAGGGCAAAAAAAATGTCATCTTGTCGGCTTGGCTTGAAAGGAACGTCGAACGCTACAACGTCGTCCATTTGAAACACAGCTATGCCAATTCCAACTACCACAAGGCAGACAAAACTTCGGAGAGTGATGAAGTCCTCGTCGTCAACTACGACGTATGCAGACTGTATCCTCGATTTTGTGTAATTAGATTTTTAAGTCTCGCCTTTATTAATCGCTCACCGAATCCTTATTCCCCGGTAATATCTTGCGTCGGTTTATAAAATTTTTGTGTAGAATTCGCTTACAGATTTTTCGGAGGAGTCGTCAAGTTCATTTTGGAAAAGCAAGAACGGGAGTTTGACATCATGAATTCAATCCTGTATTTATGACCTTTTGCAAAGTCGGACGCCACAAATTACGAATTACTTGCTGCGGCATTGTCTTACATACAAAAAAAATTGCAAGCGTAGCATAGAAAATCAACAAAGTCTCGTCAATCGACGGGGCTTTTTCCGTTCAGCATATTATTTTTACTTTGAACGCAAATTCTCATGGTTTTCAACACATTCTGATTGAAAAAAGCCCGTCTTTCGACGAGCTTTGAAATTTTCTTGGTGGTGCCTCAGAGCGGAATCGAACCACTGACACGGGGATTTTCAGTCCCCTGCTCTACCAACTGAGCTACCGAGGCGAAAAAGAAAATGGCGACCCGGATCGGACTTGAACCGACGACCTCCGCCGTGACAGGGCGGCATTCTAACCAACTAAACTACCGGGCCGCTTTGGTGACGCCAGCGGGATTCGAACCCACGAACCCGCCGTGAAAGGGCGGTGTCTTAACCTCTTGACGATGGCGCCGTGGTGATCCGCCCGGAACTCGAATCCGGGACACCCTGATTAAAAGTCAGGTGCTCTACCGACTGAGCTAGCGAATCACGAATCAACGGAACGCAATATAACACATATCCTAAAACATTTCAACCCCTTTCCGAAAAAAATTTTTCGCCGTGCGCTTTCTTGCACACGATAGTTAGAGTTTGTAATGAAAGCAACTTGTAATTTTTTCAAGTGTGTGCTAGTATAATTCGCGTTTCATAAAGAAAGAGGAGGTTAAAAGTTTTGAAACTCACTCAGAAGAAGATAGACGATTATAACGTTGAGCTGACCGTCACAGTGGAGGCGGAGCAATTTTCCAAGGCGATTAAGCGGGCGACCAAAGTGCTCGGCGAACAAGTGAACATTCCCGGTTTCCGCAAAGGCAAAGTCCCGCAGAAAATTCTTGAACAACACCTCGGCAAAGATGCAATTATCAACGAGGCGAGCAACATGCTGTTGCAGAGTTCGACGCGCGAAGCCTTCCGCATTCTGAGCTTGGTGTCCGTCAGCGAGAACAAGGCGGACATCATAACGAACGAAGAAGGAAAGGATTTCGTCTTCAAGGTGACGTTCACGCCCTTCCCGCAAGTCACGCTCGGCGAATATAAAAATCTCAGCGCGGAAAAAGTTGTTGAGCCCGTCACCGACGCTGACGTCGATAAGCAGGTCGAAGCCATGCGCGCACACCACGCCACTTTGACCGACGCTGCCGAGGGCGACGCGATTGTCGACGGCGACTTCATCACGCTCGATTACACCGGCACGGTCAACGGCGAAAAATTTGCGGGCGGCGAAGCAAAGGACGCCCCGTTGGATATCGGCTCGCACAAATTCATCGGCGACTTCGAAGAGCAACTCATCGGCGCGAAGGTCGGCGAGGAACGCACAGTCAAAGTCACTTTCCCCGACGAATATCACGTCAAAGATTTGGCGGGCAGAGAAGCCGAGTTCGCTTGCAAGATTAACAGCATTAAGCACCGCGAGTTGCCCGAAGTCAACGACGAGTTCGTCGCCAAGGTCAGCACGTTCAAAACTCTCGACGAGTACAAAGCCGACATTCGCAAGAACATGGAAGCCAACGCCGAACGCCGCGCAGTCGAAGCGCAACGCCAGGCAATTATCGACAAAGCCGTCGCGAACATGAAAGTTGACTTGCCGCCCGTCATGATTGACAATCGCGTGACGCAACTGATTAACGAGATGAGCGCGCAACTTCAGGCAAGCGGCATGACTCTGGAACAGTACATGGCGTTTTCGGGAACGGATTTGGATAAGTTGCGCGAAGATTATCGCGAACGGGCAAAGAAAGCAGTCTTGACCGACCTCATGCTGGAGCAGGTGGCGAAGCGGGAAAAAATCACCGTCACGCCCGAAGAGCTCAATTACGAGATTGCGGTGATGGCTCAGCTGTATCGCACGCCGCCCAAGCAAATCGCAAAGTACTTGCAGGAGAACGGGCAGCTGGCGAGCGTCGCCAACACCATTCTCAACCGCAAGGCAATGCAATTCATCTTCGACAACATGGCGGGCGCGAAGAAAGCGGCGGAAGAATCCAAAGCTGAAGCTCCCGCCGAAGACACGGAAAAGCTTGAGGAGCTTGAAGAACATTAAGAAATTTTTCGGGGCGCGAAGTTCGACGCCCTTTTTTAAAAAAATTTTCGCGGCGGAAAAAATTTTTGCTCAGGGCGATTCATTCCGAACGCGGCTGGAAAATTTTCGCGGCGGAAAAAATTTTGCTCAAGGCGATTCACTCCGAAAGCGGCTTGAAAAAATCTCGCGGCGGAAAAAATTTTGCTCAAGGCGATTCACTCCGAAAGCGGCTTGAAAAAATCTCGCGGCGGAAAAATTTTGTTCAGGGCGATTCACTCCGAGCGCGGCTTGAAAAAATCTCGCGGCGGAAAAAATTTTGCTCAGGGTGAATCACTCCGAGCGCGGCTTGAAAAATTTTCGCGGCGGAAAAAACTTTACTCGCGACATAAAATATTTTGAGGTGGAAAATTATGGCTTACTACGTGCCGATGGTCATTGAGAAGACGAGCTACGGCGAGCGCGCCTACGACATTTACTCACGCCTGCTCAAAGACAGAATCGTTTTCCTCGGCGGACCGATAAACGATGACGTTGCAAACTCTGTCGTCGCCCAGCTGCTCTTCCTGGAAAGCGAAGACCCCGACAAAGACATTCACCTTTACATCAACAGCCCCGGCGGCGTGGTCACGGCCGGTCTTGCGATTTATGATACAATGCAGTATATTAAACCCGACGTTTCGACGATTTGCATTGGGCAGGCGGCGAGCATGGGCAGCTTGCTCCTCACCAGCGGCGCGAAGGGAAAACGATTCGCCCTGCCGCTTGCGAGGATTATGATTCATCAGCCGTTGGGCGGTGCCAGCGGTCAATCAACCGATATTCAGATTCAGGCGCGCGAGATTTTGAGACTGCGCGAGGTCGGCAACGATATCCTCTGCCGGCACACGGGTCAGCCGCGAGAAAAAATCATGGCAGACACCGAGCGCGACAACTTCATGACTGCCGAGGACGCCAAAGCTTACGGACTGATTGACGACGTTATCACCCGCCCGCCGAAAAGCAATGAGGAGTAGGGATTAAGTTTTTCCCCAACTCCTAACTCCTAATTCCTAACTCCTAACTAATCAGGGGGTGAGAGTGTGTTGAAATTCGGCAACGAACGCGGAGAACTGAAATGCTCCTTCTGCGGCAAATCCGAACACGCCGTCAGGAAATTGATTGCCGGCAAGGGCGTTTACATTTGCGACAGCTGCGTCGAACTTTGCAACGAAATTTTGCAGAAAGATATGGACGAAGAGGAAGATTTCGTCGTCGGCACGGACAAATTGCCCAAGCCGAAAGAAATTTGCGCACGGCTCGACGAATATGTCATCGGGCAGGCGGAGGCCAAGAAAACTCTTTCCGTCGCCGTTTACAATCATTACAAGCGAATCGGTCAAGCCAAAGCCGATAAGGAAGATATCGAACTGCAGAAGTCAAACATTTTGATGATTGGACCGACGGGCAGCGGCAAAACTCTTTTGGCGCAGACGCTGGCAAAAATTTTGAACGTGCCGTTTATTCTGGTCGACGCAAATTCTCTGACGGAGGCGGGTTACGTCGGCGAGGATGCGGAAGATGTTTTGCTCGCGCTGATTAACGCGGCAAGCGGTGACATCTTCAAGGCGGAGCGCGGAATAATTTACATAGACGAGGTCGACAAAATTGCGCGCAAGCCCGGCATGTACAGAGATATTTCGGGCGAAGGCGTTCAGCAGGCTCTGTTAAAAATTTTGGAAGGGACGCGCGTGAACGTTCCCATGCAACAGAGCCGACACATGCCCGGTCCGCCCGAAGTCATTCCGCTGAACACGAAAAATATTTTGTTCATCTGCGGCGGCGCGTTCAATGACTTGGACAAAATCATTGAGAAGCGCACGCGCGGCAGCCAAGTCGGATTCGGCGCGGCGGTCGAAAAGAAAGAGGAAAAGGACGTCAGCAAAGTTTTAAAAGACGTTCAGCCCGACGATTTGATTGAGAACGGATTGATTCCCGAATTCGTCGGACGCCTGCCGATAACCGTGACGCTCGACGCACTCGACGAGGACGCGTTGGTCGACATACTCACCAAGCCGAAAAATGCTCTCGTCAAACAATATCAGAAGCTCATGCAAATGGACGGCGCGAAGTTGACATTTGAGGACGAGGCACTGCGGCTCATCGCCAAGGAAGCAATTCGGCGCAAGACAGGCGCGCGCGGGCTCCGTTCAATCCTGGAAAAAATTATGCGCAACGTGATGTTCGAGGTGCCTTCGGTCGGCGGCAGCACCATGTGCACAGTCACCAAGGAAGATGTTTTGTTGAATCAAGAGCCGAAGTTAAGAGTAAGCCCGAAACGAATCAGGAAATCAGCTAACGGATGAAGTCAGTGATTGGAAGTTAGGGGCTGTTGGTAAATTTTAACAGTGACGGTTCTTTTTCCGCCTGACTTTGTTGCCGCGCGCTCGCTGTACCTCAGTACACCTTCGCGCTTGCGCCTCGTCAGTCGAAAAAATTCCTCGTCACATGATAATTTTGAGTTTACCAACACGCTCTAATTCCATTACAAAGGAGTGAATTTGCATGGCTGAAAAAATTACTTTACCACTTGTGCCGCTCAGAGGTATCGTCGTCTTCCCCAACATGATAATGCACTTGGACGTTGGGCGCGAAAGTTCGGTCAATGCACTTGAGGCGGCAATGGTCACCAATCGAAGAATTTTTTTGGTGGCGCAAATGGACACGGATTACGATTCGCCGGAAGAGGAAGACCTTTACGAAGTCGGAACAATTTCAGAGATTCGGCAGATAATCAAACTGCCCGACGGAAATGTCCGCGTGTTGGTCGAGGGCGTTAATCGCGGCGTCATGCGCGAATATCGCAACAGCGACAAAGGCAAGTACGTTGAAGTCGACGTTGAACTTCACGAGGACACGTGGGAAGATTCCATGGAAACCGAAGCTCTCGTGCGCGGCGTCGTTCACGAATTCGAAGAGTGGGTCAAGCTCAGCAAACGAATTCCTTCCGAAACTTTTGTCGCCGTGACAATTCTGGAGGACTTCGGGCGGCTGGCGGATTTGATTGCAAGTCATTTGAATTTGAAACTCGACACGAAGCAGGAAATTTTGGGTTGCTTGAACGTGGAAGAGCGGCTGGAAAAACTTTACGTAATTTTGGCACGCGAGCTGGAAGTTTTGCAGATGGAGTCGCAGATAAGCAAGCGCGTGCACAATCAGATTGAAAAAATTCAGAAGGATCATTACTTGCGCGAACAGCTCAAGGCGATTCACAAAGAACTCGGCGAGGACGAAGACGCGGCCGAGGAGGCGTCGGAGTATCGCAAGAAACTTGAGGAGGGCGATTATCCCGACGAAGTCAAAACGATAATCGAAAAGGAACTCAAGCGGCTGGAGCGAATCCCCGCCATGGCGTCGGAGGGCAACGTCATTCGCACTTACCTTGACTGGCTGTTCGATTTGCCGTGGAAAGTTTCGACGGAAGATTCGATGGACTTGACCGAGGCGGCGAAAGTTCTCGACGCAGACCATTACGGCTTGGAGAAAGTCAAGGAACGCATTCTGGATTTCCTGGCAGTCAAAGCTCTGACCAAAGACAAACCCGCGCCGATTCTCTGCCTGGTCGGTCCGCCGGGCGTCGGCAAAACTTCTCTGGCGTCGTCGGTCGCCAAGGCAATGGGCAGAAAATTTATCCGCGCGAGTCTCGGCGGCATTCGTGACGAAGCGGAGATTCGCGGGCACAGACGGACTTACGTCGGCGCGATGCCCGGGCGAATCATTCAGGGCATAAAAAAAGTCGGCGCGAACAATCCCGTTTTCCTGCTCGACGAGGTGGACAAGCTCGGCAAGGACGGATACGCGGGCGACCCGTCGGCGGCTCTGCTGGAGGTGCTCGACCCCGCGCAAAATAATTCGTTCGTCGACCATTACATTGACACGCCGTTTGACCTGTCGAAGGTGCTGTGGATTGTCACGGCGAACGAGCTGAGCACCGTGCCCAAACCTCTGCGCGACCGCATGGAAATTATCACGCTGTCGAGTTACACGGAGAACGAGAAATTTGAAATCGCGCGCCGATATCTGACCAAGCGGCAGAAGGAAGAGAACGGCCTCAAGGGCGGCGACGTCGTCTTCGCCAAGGGCGTGCTCCAAGAGATTATCGCCGAGTACACGCGCGAATCGGGCGTCCGCGAGCTGGAACGGTTAATCGGGCGGGCGTGTCGCAAGGCGGCAAGAAAAATCGTCGAAGGGCACGAAGGCGTCGTTTACATCACGAAAAAAAATCTGCGCGACTTCCTCGGCCGTCCGAAATTTTTGCAGACGCGCGCCGAGAAGCAACCGCAAATCGGAGTGTCGACGGGCATGGCGTGGACGGAAGTCGGCGGCGACATTCTCCCCACCGAAGCCATCGTCCTCAAGGGCAACGGAAAACTTTTGCTCACCGGCAAGCTCGGCGAAGTCATGCAGGAGTCCGCGCAGGCAGGTTTGACTTACATTCGCAGCCGCAGCGACATGATGAAACTCGCCGACGACTTTTATGAGAAAAATGATATTCACGTCCATGTGCCCGAAGGCGCGGTGCCCAAGGACGGACCGAGCGCGGGCATCACCATGGCCACCGCGATGATTTCCGCCTTGACCAAGAAAAAAGTTCGCAGCGACGTGGCAATGACCGGCGAGATTACTCTGCGCGGCAACGTCCTGCCGATTGGCGGGCTCAAGGAAAAAGTTCTGGCGGCTTATCGCGAAGGCATGCACACGATTATCCTGCCGAAGGAAAACGCGCCCGACATCGAAGACATCCCCGAAAGCGTCAGAGAAAAGTTGGAGTTCGTGCCCGTCGAAAATATGGACGAAGTTTTGAAGACGGCTCTCCTTTCGTGAAAAATAATTTTGCTCAAAAAAATTTCCCCGATTAATCGTCGGGGATTTTTTTTGTCCGTGAAAAATTTTTGAGCCGTCGTCAGCCCTCCAAAAAATTTTTCATCGCGGCGAAGACTTCATCATTTTCCACGCGTGTGCCGATTGAAATCCGCAAGCAATTCTTCAGACCGAACGCGCTCGGCGAAAAATATCTCACGCCGATATCCAACGCCTCCAAAAAATTTTTCAGTTCCTCGGCGCGCGCCAGCCGAATCAAAATAAAATTCGTCTCCGACGGAAAAACTTCGACGCCCGATAATTTTTTCAGCCGCTCGAACATTCGTTTGCGCTCGGCGATTATCATCTGCAGGCGCGGGACAAATTCGTCGCGCATTTGGTAAACGATATCCGCCGCCGCCAACGTCAGCACGTTCATGTGATAAGGCATGAAAGTTTTGTTAATCATGCGCGTGACTTCGGGGCGGGCAATCATGTAACCGACGCGCGCGCCCGCCATGCCATAAGCCTTGGAAAAAGTGCGGGCGACGATTAAGTTCGGATACTTCGCGACGAGATTGACCGACGAGCGTCCGTAAAACTCGACGTAAGCTTCGTCCAGCAGGAAGGCGCAATCAATCGACGCGGCAATTTTCTCGACCTGCGCGAGCGTGAGCGCGTTGCCCGTGGGATTGTTCGGGTTGCACACGACGGCGAGGCTCGCGTTGACTTCGCGGATTTTTTTTATGAAGGCGTCGACGTTCAAATCGAAGCGCGCGTCCAAGTCAAAGGGAACGCCTTCGGACTCGGCGGCCTTGGCGTAAATTTTGTACATGGAAAAACTCGGCTGAGGATAAACGACTTTGTGACCCGCGCCGCCGAACGCGTGAAAAACTTTTTCGATAATCTCACTCGACCCGCCGCCCAATAAAATTTGCGACGACTCGACGGAAAAATTTTTGGCAATCTGTTCGACGAGCGAGTAATATTCTTCGTTCGGGTAACGGTTGAATGCCAGCAACGCCAGCCGATTAATCACGCGCTCTTCGACGAGCGGCGGCAAGTTCAGCGTCGATTCGTTCGCGTTGACTTTGATGCGATAATTTTTTTCCACGCCGTCATACGACGGCATTTCGTTCAGTTCGTTGCGGTAGTTGAGCATTTGCAAAACCTCTTCAGAAATTTTTTTCCGAGATTGTATCAGAAATACTTTAGCTTGCAAAGTTTCTGCAAGGCGGCTAAAATATTTTTCGGAATCCCCTCTTTCTCAAGAGTGGATTCGCAGAACCAATCCTCAATGCTTGGGCGCGTTGTGCTCATCAAGCGTGTAAAAAATTTTTTGTGTGTTATGAACTTCCTTTCTTTGCTTGCCCAAAGAAAGGAAGCGAAAGAAAAGGCACCTCGCAGGGGCGTCGGTCGCTCATGATTCGGAGTTTCGGATAACCCGTGCCTGGTGTGCGCCGGATGACGCCATCACGGCGTCAGACGCGGCGCGGCCGTCATCCTTGACGGCCTCAAGATTTGTCAGCAGAAAATTTTTCGGAGATGATAAAAATGTTTCGCGGCGAGATGTCGAAATTCGGACTGAGCGAGGAGCAAGTTGACCTTTGCGAAAAATTTTATCGGCTGGTGACGGAGCAAAATCGCGTGATGAATTTGACGACGATAACCGAGCCGCACGAATTCGCAGTCAAACACATAATCGATTCGCTGAGCGCGTGGGACGAAAAATTTTTCCGCGGCGTCGAACGAGTGGCGGACATCGGGACGGGCGCGGGCTTCCCTGCGATACCGCTGAAAATTTTCCGTCCGCAACTGAAGTTCTGCTTAATCGATTCACTCAACAAGCGCGTGGAATTTTTACGGAGAGTCGTCGCGGAGCTGGAACTCGACGGCGTGGAAATTTTTCACGGGCGAGCCGAGGAACTCGCGCGACAAAAAATTTTCCGCGAGCAATTCGACGCAGTGACTTCGCGGGCGGTGGCGCGGCTGAATTTTTTGGCGGAATACTGCTTGCCGTTCGTGAAGGTCGGCGGAGTGTTCGTCGCGCTCAAAGGGAAAAATTTCCGCGAAGAACTCGACGAGGCACGCGCCGCGATTAAAATTTTGGGCGGCGGAGAAATTTCCGTCCGCGATATAAAACTCCCGACGCTGGACGATTCGCGAGCCGTGATTTACGTCAGCAAAAAAAAATCGACGCCCGAAAAATTTCCGAGGCGCGAGAGTTTAATAAGAAAAAATTTTTTGGGAAGGACGAATTGACATGAAAAAATTTTTGACGAGCGCAGCGGTTCTCGCGTTGCTCATGAGTGCGCCGCAAGTTTCAGCGGACGAATTCGCGACAACTTTTCGCGCGCAGGAAAAAATCGAAGTAACCGCTCCGAAAAAACTCAGACCGGTTGACCCGATAAAAACACAGCGGCCGGGTTCGTCAACGCCGAGTTCATCGACGCCCAAGACGCAAAGGCCGGGCTCATCCACGCCGGACACTCAAAAGCCCGCGAAGCCGCCGATGAGGTAAGCGCGAAAGTTTAATCAAAAAAATTTTTGGAAGGACGAATTGACGTGAGAAAAAAATTTTTGACGGGCGCGGCGGTTCTCGCGTTGCTCATGAGTGCGCCGCAAGTTTCGGCGGACGACGAAATTGTAATCTTCGGCGGAGAGTTTGAGGACGAGGCGGCTCCTCCCGCGTCAAAAAAAGTTGAGAAGCCTGCGCCGAAAAAAATCGAGGCACCGCAGCCGTCGAAGCCGAAAGCGGAAGAGCCTAAGCCCGCGGAAAAAATTCAGCCCGCTCAGCCGATTGAACAGCCGACGGAAAAAATTTCGCCCGCTCAGCCAATCGAACAGCCCGAAGAAAAAATTCAGCCGCCAATCGTCGAGCCGGTGCCGTCCGTGGAAATTGACATCCCGTTCGAGCAGCCGACGAATATTCACGGCGGAGAAGAATCTTTCAACGAGCCGATAATCGAGCGGAAATCCGTGCGCCTTGCGCCGCCGAGTTATCCCGACGCGCCTCCGCAAGATTTGAAAACGCTCCAGCCGCGATTCATAAAGCTGGCGGTCGACGACACGTACACTTACTACCTGGACAAGAGCACGGTGCAGTGGAAGCGCGTGCCCTACTTGGCGAACGAGTACATGGCGGACGTTTGGGTGCGCATGGTCGAGCGCGAGCCGTCACGCCTCAGCGACGACATGGCGAGTTACGGCGCGGAAAATTTCAGGGCGGAAGTTGCCTTGGCGCGCGACAGGGGCTATCAATATGCGCCCGAAGATTTGAAAGTTTTGCGCAGTCAATCTTACGTCTTGGAGCATTATTATCTGCGCCCGAAGACCAAGCAGATTCAATTCCTCTGCGAGCTGGAAGTTTTCGGTCGCCCGCAGAATGCAATCAACGAGCGCGCTTACGATTATAAAAATTGGGAGAACTTGGTGCCGGGCAGTGTCGAATCCGCGATTTACGACGCGACGATTAAAATCATCGGCAAGAGCAAGGCGGACAGCAAAGGTCACATGACTTTTATCGACATGCTTGACGAGTACGCACGAATCGCTTTGAATTGAAGGAGTAGAGATTTTTGGAGACAGGACTAATCCCGCCTGCGCTGACGATTTTGTTGGCGGCGGTGTGCGGCTACTTTTCGCTGATGGAAACCGCGCTGATTGAAAGTCACCGCGGGCGGCTGGAAAAATTATCGGAGGACGGAGACAAAAACGCGCGCGCGGTTTTGGAGATGACAGAGGCACCCGCGCCGCTGAGCGTCGCGCAAATCGGAATCACTTGCACGGGAATTTTGGCGGGCGTCAACGCGATATTCATAAGCCCGACAATCGCCGGCCTGACAGATTTATCTTTGCTCCCGTCGATGGCAATCGCGCTGGTGCTCACGACGTTCATCTTCCTGCTGTTCGGAGAATTTTTGCCCAAGCAGGCGGCCAAGCACAATCCCGAAAAATTTTTGCTCAAGCATTACAAACTCTTCCGCGCAATCGTCGTGCTCATGACTCCGTTCGTAAATTTGCTGACGGCGGTGGCGAACGGCGTCGGATTTATTTTCGGCATGAACGCCGCGCAGAACGACACCGTAACCGAGGACGAGGTTAAAGATTTGATTGAGCAGGGCACCGAGGACGGCACGATTGAAAAATCCGAGCAGGAGATGGTCGGCAGAATTTTTGACGTGGGCGACGAAACCGCTTACTCGCTTATGACGCCGCGCGTGATGATTGTCTGGCTGGATTTGGACGACGACTTGGAGAAAAATTTAAAAATCGTGCAGGAAAGTCCCCACACGATTTTTCCCGTCGGGCGCGGCAGCCTGGACGATTGCCGCGGCTTGATTTACGCAAAAGATTTGCTCGACGCCGTGCTCAAAGACGGGCGCGAGATTGATTTGGAAAAGCTGGTCAAGAAGGCGAGTTACGTCCCGCGAACAATGGAGGCTTTCCGCGTCGTCGAAAAATTTCGGGCGGGCGGCATAACCGAGGCCATGGTCAACGACGAGTACGGCGGGGTCATCGGCTTCCTCACGCTCGACGACATCCTCAGCGAGATTGTCGACACGTCAAACGACGCCGCCACGAACGAGCCGCAGTTCATTAAGAACAAGGACAATTCGTGGACGGTCGACGGGCTCTGCGACATCGACGAGTTCAAGGAGCGATTCGACATTGAGACGCTGCCCGACGAGGAGCACGACCACTTCCAAACCATGGGCGGCTTCGTGACTTCGCAATTTGGTTACATCCCGAAAGTCGGCGAGGTCTGCGAATGGAACGGCTTCCGCTTCAAGGTCAAGGCGATGGACGGCGTGCGCGTCGCGAAGATTTTAATCGTTCGGCTGTGAGAAGGGAGCCCTTTCGTTGGTTAAGCAAAAGGACACAAAGTCAACTGAGGCTGATGGGGCTCGCCGCGTTCATTCAGCTGATGAATTTCTTTTGAGTTTTGAATCTTACTTTTCTTTTGCTCACCCAAAAGAAAAGTAAGCAAAAGAAAAGGGAGCCTCGCGGGGGCGGCTCCTCGTTCGTGATTCGGAGGTTGAAGTAACCCGTGCTCAGAGTGCCCGCTGACAAAACATCACGTTTTGTGCGCGGGCGAGGCCGTCATCCATGACGGCCTCAAATTTTTTTGCGCCGAAAAATTATTTCCGCAAAATCGTCAGCGCGTCGCCGACGAGTCGTTCTCTTCCGTCGGAGGGGCTGTTGACCAGCTTGCCCTTGAAAAATAATTCCGTGGAGCCGCCGCCGTCCAAGTTAATCGCTTCGACTGCCCCGAAATTATTTTTTAGAATGCGCGCCCACTCCGTCAGAGTGCAACCCTTGCTGTGCGCCTGCCGCCCGTCGACGACCGCGAAAATGTAATCGCCGTATTGAGTGATGCCGAACGCCGAACGCGGAGCACGTCCCACGCGAATATCGTTCGGAAATTGTTCTGCGTCCGCCGTCACGTAAATTTCTCCGTCCTTGACCAAAGTGGGACCCGCGCCGATTATGTGAATCGCCTCGTTAAAATCTTCGCCGTGCTCGACGTTGATAAAATCCTCGTCGAAAATCATTTTGTCGCCGACGTAAACGCCTTTGAATTTTTCCGCGGCCGTGCCGTGCGCGCTGACCACGAATCCGTTCGGCGGAATGTAATTGTTGCCGCGCTCGCGGGAAATGTTCACGACCACTCCGTCTTGGACGACGAATTCGACGCCGAAATTATTCGTGCCGGTTGTCGCGCCGTACCAGCCGTTGTACACGACGACGGTGTTTGAATTTCTCTCGCAGTCAACGCCGTCGACGACGACTTCCTCGCCGTTGAATTGCAGGACGCCGCGATAAGTTTGCCGCGCAAAAATCGTGGAGCCGTCCTCTTTTATTCCGACCGCCGAACGGATGAAATAATCCGTGCCCGCCGTCAACCCGTCGATTTTCGTGTTGCCGATAATGACTCCGTTCACGGCGAAGTAGCTGGCGTTAATCGTGGCGATTGCGTCGGGCGCGTTCATCTGAGAGACCGTCGCGCGCCCGGGCACCTGTCCGCGCGCAAGGACGGGGCGCACGAAATATTTTTCATGGTCGGCGATGACTGCGAACGCCATCACTCCGTCCTGATGATAAACCAAAAACTCCAAGCCCTCGACTTCCTCGACGGGCGGCGGCGCGGAAGTTTGCGGCGGCTTTTGTCCTTCTTCATAAACCGGCGGTTCGTAATATCCGGACTCAAGAGGCGGATGTTTTGTTTCTTCTTCGGGCGGATTTTTTTCCTCCGTGAACGGTTTGTCGACGGACGGCGGCTCCTCTTCGGCGGGCGGCGTTGGTTTGTAGACAGGCGGCGTCCATTTTTCTTCGGGCGGATTTTTTTCTTCCGCGAACGGTTTGTCGACCGATTCTTCAGCCTGCGCGACGGGCGCGCTCAAAAAAAATATTCCTGCCGCCAACAGCGCGGCAAATTTTTTTATCATGAACATTTACCTCTCAAAAATATTTTGCGCTTGCAATTCTGCCGCCGCGAAAAATTTCCTTCAGCCCAAAAAAATTTCTCAGCTTGGAGCTCGAAACCGCCGTCGAAAATTTTTTCAGCCGCTCGGAGCTCAAAACCGCCGTCGAAAATTTTTCCCGCCGAAAAAAAAGTTACCTCCCCATTCGGGAAGGCAACTTTGAATTCATATTGAGTGGTGCTCGCTGAGAGACTCGAACCCCCGACCTCCTCCATGTGACGGAGATGCTCTACCAACTGAGCTAAGCGAGCCCCTGAAAAATCAAATGGTGGGGCTGACAGAACTCGAATCTGTGACCTCCTCGATGTCAACGAGGCACTCTAACCATCTGAGCTACAACCCCACGTCCTTTTCAAGACAAGCGGAATTATAAAGGTTGCGCTCCGAATTGTCAAGAAAAATTTTTCCGCCGAAGCAAAAGGACGCACCCGAAGTTCCGAGCGCGTCCGAAAGAATTCGCAACGTGGATTATTTAATTTCGACAGTCGCGCCGACCTCTTCGAGTTTCGCCTTGAGGGCTTCAGCGTCGGCCTTGGAGATTTTTTCTTTGACGGGAGCGGGCGCACCGTCGACGAGAGCTTTGGCCTCTTTAAGTCCGAGACCGGTTGCTTCGCGGACAGCCTTGATGACTTTGATTTTTTCCTGACCGACGTTGGCGAGGATGACGTCGAATTCGGTTTTCTCTTCTTCGGGTTCAGCCGCCGCCGCTGCGGGACCTGCCGCCGCGACTGCCACGGGAGCCGCCGCCGACACGCCGAATTTCTCTTCCATTGCCTTGACGAGTTCGCTCAGTTCGAGAACCGTCATGCTTTCAATCGCTTGCATAATTTCTTCTTTTGTCATTTCAAATTTCCCTCCAAAAATTCACACGGATTAAGCCGCCTGTTCTTTTTCTTTCTTCTCGCGAATGGCATCGACGACGCCGACGAAATTGCGAATGACCGCCGACAGGACGCCGACGCAGTTGGCAATCGGAGCGTTCATGCTGCCGAGGAGTTTGGCGACGAGGACTTCGCGGCTCGGCAAATTCGCCAAAGCTTTGACGCCCGCCATGTCGATGACTTTGCCTTCGACCATGCCGACCTTAATCGTCAAAATGCCGGGGTCTTCAAGCTTGTTCTTCTTCATGAAGTCGCACAGAACTTTTGCCGGGGCAACAGCGTCCTCGGTGGAGAAAGCCATCGCCGTGGTGCCTTCCAGGTGCGCGTCGAGCCCTTCAATGCCCGCCTGCTTTGCCGCGATACGGAGCATGGTGTTCTTGACGACTTTGTATTGGACGCCCGCCGCGCGCAGTTCACGGCGCAGCTGAGTATCTGTCGCGACGTCGAGCTTGTTGTAAGCGGTGAGGACGACGCCCTTGGAGTTTGTCAGCCAACCTTTAATCTCGGCGACGACCGCCTCTTTCTTGGGAGTAACCTTGCTGGTAACTGCCATAAATTTTCACCTCCCTGAGCTTAATGAAAAAATCCTTCGACCGCGCAGACCGAAGGAAACTTTAATGCCAAAGTTGCTTTCGACCTGAGCAAGCACTTTAATCGGCGTGCCGAACTTGCCGTCTGCGGTCTGTTTTAGTGGTTAGAAATTCAATTCCTAATTCCTAACTCCTAATTCCTAATTAAATTTGAATCGGGACGCCGGGACCCATTGCCGCCGCCAACGTGATTGAGCGGATGTATTGCCCCTTGGCAGCCGCCGGCTTGACGCGAATCAGCGTATCAATGAGCGTCTGATAATTTTCTTTGAGCTTATCGTCCTCGAAAGATTTTTTGCCAATCGGGCAGTGGATGTTGCCCTGCTTATCGGTGCGGTACTCGACCTTACCTGCCTTTTGCTCGCCGATTGCCTTTGCGATATCGGGAGTGACCGTGCCGAGTTTCGGGTTGGGCATGAGCCCGCGCGGACCGAGCAACTTACCGAGACGACCGATGATTCTCATCATGTCGGGCGTGGCGACCGCGACGTCGAAATCGAACCAGCCGCCCTGAATCTTGGCGACCAAATCATCCGAGCCGACGTAATCCGCGCCCGCCGCCTGAGCTTCGGCAACTTTTTCGCCGGTGACGAAAGCCAAAACTCTTTTGGTCTTGCCGATGCCGTTGGGCAGGACAATCGCGCCGCGGACTTGCTGGTCAGCGTATTTCGGGTCGACGCCGAGGCGAACGTGAAGTTCAATCGTCTCGTCGAATTTCGCGGTGGCAGTTTTCTTCACGAGGGCGACTGCTTCGTCGGCGGAGTAAAATTTTCCGTCCTCGACGAGAGCTTGAGCCTCGCGGAATCTTTTGCTTTGCTTTGCCATTAAAATTTTCCTCCTTGCGGTGCAAACGATTAACTCTCCCGCAAACTTTGATTAAGCGACAATTTCAATGCCCATGGAACGCGCCGTGCCCTCAATCATGCGCGTTGCCGCCTCAAGCGACGCCGCGTTAAGGTCTTTCATTTTCAGCTCGGCAATCTCTTGAGCTTTGGCGCGCGGCAGTTTTGCGACCTTGTTTTTGTTCGGCTCGCCCGACGCCTTCTCGATACCCGCCGCCTTTTTGAGCAGGACTGCTGCCGGCGGAGTCTTCGTGATGAACGTGAACGACCTGTCCTCGTAAACCGAAATCTCGACAGGGATAATCAAGCCCGCCTGCTGAGCCGTGCGGTCATTGAACTCTTTGACGAACGCCATGATGTTGACGCCCGCCTGACCGAGTGCGGGACCTACGGGCGGCGCGGGGGTTGCCTTGCCTGCCGGAACCTGAAGCTTGACGACTTTGGTAACTTTCTTTGCCATGTGTGCACCTCCTTTCAAAATTTAATCCTTAATCTTTTCCACTTGGCTGACGTCCAAATCGACGGGAATGTATTGACGCGCGCCGGAGTTTGAAACTTCGACCAAAACTTTGAGCCGCTGCTTTTCCGCGTCGATACTTTTGACAACCGCCAACCGATTTTCAAAGATACCGTCGATGATTCGCACGTTGTCGTTGGCTTTGAAGCCGAGGGTATCATCTGCGGCGCGCCCGTCGACCAGCTCGGTTAAGATTCGTTCGGCCTCCTCGCGGCTGAGCGGAATCGGATCTTTCTCGGAGCCGACGAAACCCGTGACGCCTTGGGTGTTGCGGACGACGAACCACGAATTGTTGTTGACAATCATGTCGACGAGAACGTAACCGGGAAAAACTTTTTTCTTGACGATGCGCCGCCTGCCGTCCTTGAATTCGGATTCGTCGCGCATGGGCACGATGACATCAAAGATGACGTCCTCCAAACCCTGCGCGGCGATTTTGCTTTCAAGGGTGGCTTTGACTTTCTTTTCGTAACCCGAAAAAGTGTGAACGACGTACCACGCGCGCTCGGAGATTCGCTCGGATTCCGCAACTCTTTTTTCCATTACAGATTTTCCTTTCAGCCGAGGATAATGCGAAACAGTTTTGCAAAGGCCGTGTCGCAGACCCAAATCAGCGCGCAGACGATGACAACCGCCAAGCCGACGACGCCCGTATAAGAGACGAGCTCCTTGTTCGTCGGCCACGAAACTTTTTTGAGCTCGGCGCGGACTTCCTTGATGAATTGAATGACTCCCTTTTTCTCGCCTTTCTGCTCCGACAATGCTCTCACGCCCCCGATTAGCTGTTAGCTGTCAGCTGTTAGCTGTTAGGAAAATCCTAACCACTAACCGCCAATCACTAATCACTTTGTTTCTTTGTGAAGGGTGTGCTTCTTGCAGAACTTGCAATACTTTTTGATTTCGATTCTGTCGGGAGTATTTTTCTTGTTCTTGTTCGTCCTGTAGTTGCGATTCTTGCACTCGGTGCAGGACAAGGTTATGTTCGTCCTCATTGATTCGCCCTCCTGTTTGTTAATGAATAAGCCCCTGATGGCAGGGGCGTTAATCTCAAGGTGGTGGCGGTACACAGATTTGAACTGCGGACACAGCGGGTATGAACCGCTTGCTCTAGCCAACTGAGCTATACCGCCGCTGGAGCTGATGACCGGGATTGAACCGGTGACCTTATCCTTACCAAGGATACGCTCTGCCGACTGAGCTACATCAGCTTGGTTGCGGGGGAAGGACTTGAACCTTCGACCTTCGGGTTATGAGCCCGACGAGCTACCGACTGCTCCACCCCGCGGCTTCCTCGTCATGAACGCGCTGTTCATAACGGGGCAAATAGTATCACACACTTTTTGTTCTGTCAATAAAAATTTTTCGGCGCGCGGCAGAATTTTTCTCAAAGTCACAGTCCTTCGACCTGCATGATTTTCAATTCCTTGACGCGCAGACGATTTTTTATCAGCCAAACCGTCAGCATTCTCTCGGCAAGGAAACTCATCAGACGGCGCGGCGACCAAGGAAGATTTTTCAGAGGAACCGTTCGCAAAATTTCTTCCGTCGCGTCGATAAGGAACGAGAACAGCCACTTGCAGTAAGCGTCAAAAATATTTCGGCGCGCGACGAACATGTTGCACTTGTAAAGCGTCGTCGAGTTCATCACGAGTTCAAAGGCGTCGAAGTAATCGGGCTGAGCCTGCATGATGTGCTTGCGCAAAATATTTTCGCCCAAAGTCGCCAGCTCTTCCTTGCAGTCGTTGACAATCCATTCGCGCTGAGTCAGTCCGCCGTAATAAAGCTCGGAGACGATTATGTCGTAACGCTCCAAAAGTTTCAGCGCGGCGGCGGGCGTCAAAATTTTTTCGTAAGCAAAGTGGTCGTCGTTGTCCTCGGTGAAAAATCTGCGGTAGTGATTGAGCCCGACGATTGTGTGCGCCGTGTTCCTCCACATCCAATAAAGCGCGGTGAGTTCGTTGATATAAAGATTGAGGCGGCTGATATTTTCGCCCGAATCGTCGCCCGCGTATCCGAGGTCTTGAGCAGCGGCGTGTCCCGCGTGAATGATTTTGTATCCGTCGGGCAATTTTCCGTCGTGAGGCGTGGGCTTGTGCGTGACGACATAAATTTTAAAATCTTCGGGCGGCGTGCGGCGCGTGAGGAAATACCAGCCGATTGAGCCGCCCTTGAGCGCGACGGCCTCCGCGAATCTGTTCGGGTTGCCGAAAAGATATTTCTCCAGCTCGGAGCCGACGCGTGCAAAAGTTATGACCTTGTCGGAAAAATTTTCCGTCAAAGCAAGCGTGGCTTCAAAGTCAGCGGGCGCGCGCTCGATGAGGAGAATCGCGTCGTAATGTTTGAATCCGACCGCCGCAAGATTTTTGTAAACGTGCGCGTAAATGTTTTCGGTTATCGGCGGCAAAATTTTTTCCGTGACGCAATCAATCTCCGTGAAGTCGTTCCTGAGCTTCGTGAAAATTTTTCCGCGCGAAAAATATCCGTCAACGTCGAGCAAAGTTTTTATGCCCGATTCTTTTAGCTGAGGCATGATGTGGAAGTCGGCAACCGCGTCATAAAAAAATTCGGCGGGCAAAGCTTTGAACTGGTCAATCGTCACAACCCGCGATGAGAGAAATCCGCGCTCGTAAGCGTTGTTCCTGAAGGCGGCAAATTCATTCGTGTTCGTGAAGAGAAAATAATCGACCGCGCCGCTGTCCAAATATTTTATCAGCGCGTCCAAGTCTTGAACTTTGCCGTTGAAAAAAATTTTTCCGTCGTGCCTGAAGTCAAAACCTTCTCCGAAAATTTTTGCGTGCCCGACGATTTTAAACGGACGGTTTCCGATTCTTGAAAAAAAATTTGCCTCGTCGCCGCAGAGGAGAATCTTCGGCACGAAGCTCAAATCATTTTGCATAAAACTTTCCACCTTACGAAAAGAGCGATTGCCCGACGAGCAACCGCTCAAAAATTTTTTATCCCGAACTCAAATCCTCTCGACGGCAAGAGAAATTTTTTCGCCGTTGATGTCCCAGTCCTTGGCGGCGGCGTTTGCGTCGAAGATAATTTCATTGGCGAGCGTGACGGTTTGAATCTCCGAAGCATTGCGCTTGATAATCTCGGCGAGTTTGTCGTTGCCAGCCACGAAAATTTTTATCCTGTCGGTGACTTCAAAATCACTCTCGCGGCGCATGACTTGCACCTTGCTGATGACTTCGCGGACGAAACCTTCTTCAATCAGCGCGGGCGTCAGCGTGGTGGACAGGGCAATGGAAACGTCGCCTTCGCTCTGGCAGTTGAAGCCTTCGCTCTGCGTGATGATAATTTCGATGTCCTCCGCCGTCAAAGTTATGTCGCCGAGTTTCAATTCGCCGGTCTTGTCGAGCTCAAGCTTGGCGGCGGCTCCGTCGAGTGTCGCCAAAGATTTTTGAACTTCGCCCATGCGCTTGCCGACCTTCTTGCCGAGCACGCGGAAGTTGGGCTTGAAGTTGTAACGGATGAATTCGCCCATGTCGCTGCGGAACTCAACCTTCTTGACGTTCAATTCGTCCTCGATAATCTCCACGAAAAATTCGGGCAACGCCTCCGCCTTAACGAACATGTTCGCGACGGGCTGACGGTTTTTGATGTTGGAAGCATTGCGCGCGGCACGACCCAGCACGACGATTTTCAAAACGGCGTCCATATTTTTCTCCAGCGCGGCGTCGATAAATTTTTCGTCGGCTGTCGGATAATCGCAAAGGTGGACGCTTTCGGGCGCGGCCTTGTCGATTGAGCAAACCAAGTTCCGATAAATATTTTCCGTGATGAACGGGACCATGGGCGCGGCGGCCTTCGCCAAGGTGACCAGCGCGGTGTACAGCGTCATGTAAGCGTTAATCTTGTCCTGCTCCATGCCCTTCGCCCAAAAACGCGCGCGGCTCCTGCGGACGTACCAGTTGCTCATCTCGTCGACGAAATCTTGCAACGCGCGAGCAGATTCGGGGACTTTGTAATTTGTCAGCGCGTCGTCGACGGTCTTAACCATGGTGTTGAGCCGAGAGAGCAGCCACTTGTCCATGACGGAAAGTTTTTCGTATTCGAGTTTATATTTCGTCGCGTCGAAGTCGTCGATGTTCGCGTACAGCACGAAGAAGGCGTAAGTGTTCCAGAGCGTGCCGAGGAATTTTCTTTGACCTTCGGTGACGGCTCCGTCGTGGAAACGATTCGGCAACCAGGGCGCGGAATTTTCGTAGAAGTACCAGCGAATTGCGTCGGCTCCGTGCTTGGCGAGAGTTTCCATGGGCGCGACGGCATTTCCTTTTGACTTGGACATTTTCTGCCCGTCTTTGTCCAAAACCAAACCGAGCACGATACAATTTTTGAAAGACGTGTCGTTGAAGATGAGCGTGGAAATTGCCATGAGCGAATAAAACCATCCGCGCGTTTGGTCGACGGCCTCGCTGATGAAGTCGGCGGGGAAATTCGCCTCAAAAATTTCTTTGTTCTCGAAAGGATAATGCCACTGAGCAAAAGGCATCGCGCCCGAATCAAACCAGCAGTCAATGACTTCGGGGACGCGGTGCATTTCCTTTCCGCACTTCGGGCAGGGGAAAGTCACCTTGTCGATATACGGGCGGTGGAGTTCAATTTCGTCCGGGCAATTCGTCGAAAGTTTTTTCAGCTCCTCGATTGAGCCGACGGAATGTTGATGACCGCACTCGCACTCCCAAATATTGAGCGGCGTGCCCCAGTAACGGTTGCGGCTGATGCCCCAGTCTTGCACATGCTCCAGCCAGTCGCCGAAGCGTCCTTTGCCAATCGTCGGCGGAATCCAATTTACCTTCGCGTTGTTGGCAAGCAAATCATCCTTGACCGCCGTCATCTTTATGAACCAAGACTCGCGCGCGTAATAAATCAGCGGCGTGTCGCAACGCCAGCAGTGCGGATAACTGTGCTCGAACGGCGGGGCTTTGAAAAGTTTGCCGGAAACTTTTAAGTCTTTGAGAATCAGCGGGTCGGCGTCCTTGACGAAAGTTCCCGCCCAATAAGTTTCGGCCGTCATGTTGCCCTTGCCGTCGACGAACTGCACGAACGGAATGTCATACTTGCGGCAGACGCGGTTATCGTCCTCGCCGAAAGCCGGCGCGCAGTGGACAATGCCCGTGCCGTCCTCGGTCGTGACATAATCGTCGCAGGTGACGTAATGCGCCGCCTTGCCCGAACGTTTGACAATTTCATCGGCGAACGGATAAAGCGGCTCATATTTTTTATACTCAAGCTCCGCGCCCTTGTACCGTGCCAAAATTTTTCTGTCGCCCTCGACGCCCTCGAAAACTTTATCGACCAAAGCCTCCGCCAAAATGTAAACGGTGTCGCCGACTTGAATCTTAACGTAATCGACCTTGGGATTGACGCACAGGCACAGGTTTGAAGGCAGCGTCCAAGGCGTCGTCGTCCACGCCAGGAAGTAAGCGTCCTCGCCCACGACTTTGAACTTGACGACGGCCGAACGTTCCTTTACGTCTTTGTAACCGAGTGCGACCTCGTGACTGGAAAGCGGCGTCCCGCAGCGCGGACAATACGGCACGACCTTGTGGCCTTTGTAAAGCAGCCCTCTGTCCCAAATTTTTTTGAGTGCCCACCACTCCGATTCAATGTAATCGTTTTCGTAAGTGATGTACGGGTGCTCCATGTCCGCCCAGAAGCCGACGACGCCGCTGAACTCTTCCCACATGGTTTTATATTTCCAAACGGACTCGCGGCATTTTTTTATGAAGGGCTCCATGCCGTAAGCCTCGATTTGTTCCTTGCCGTTAATGCCGATGAGCTTTTCGACCTCCAGCTCGACGGGCAAGCCGTGCGTGTCCCAGCCCGCCTTGCGCATGACTCGCTGTCCCTTCATGGAATGATAACGCGGGAACAAATCTTTGATGACGCGAGTGAGCACGTGACCGATATGCGGCTGACCGTTCGCCGTGGGCGGTCCGTCATAAAAAGTATAACCTTCACAGCCCGCGCGATTGTCGATTGCCTTTTGCGCGATGTTGTTCTCCGCCCAAAAATTTTCGACTTCCTTCTCGCGGCTCGCGAAGTTCAAATTGGTGTCGACCTTGCGATAAAGCATTTATAAAATTCCTCCTTTGTTCGTGGCGCAATGTTATCATGCCGGCGGAAAAAATTCAACGCGGCTTTAATCACAGGCTGAACATTCTTTCGCCGACGCCGCCCACGCGAACCTCTCCGACTTTGAGCTCGGTGTCCTTCAGAGAATTTCTCAACGAATCAAGGTAAGTGCTCCTGAATTCTTCGGCGATGTCGATTCGCGAGAAATAAAATCTCATATCCAAATGAGTTTCCTCGTAGACGCGGAAAACCAATTCGGCGGCTCCGATATAATCTGTCAGCACGCAGATTCGGAACCACGTTTCTTTTTTTTCTTCGCCGGTCTCCTCGTCCTTGGTGTTCTCGTCGTAGACGTTGAGGTAGGTCGGGTAGCTCGCCTCGTTTTCGCCCATGTAAAGCGGGAGCATCATCTGGAAGGAGCGTTGATTTTGCACGACGGAATTTTCCGCGCTCATGGCGTGGCGCATGGCGGTCGTGAAGTCTGCCACGTCTTTGCCGGCTCGTTTGAAGGCGCGCGAGTTCATCTTCGACGTGACGTTTGCCATGTCGCACATCTGCATGAAAGCCCAAAGCCGCGGCAGGTCGGGGAGATTTTGTTGAACGGCGGCTTGGCGGACGGTGAGCGGGATATTGTTTTGGCACAGGCGCAAAAGATTTTGCAAGTGACGCGCTTCGGCTTCGGGCATCATCCGCTGCGAGTTGTTCACGAAATTTTGGAGCAGAGCGGCGTCGCGCGGAGTGGTGTCGGGGCTGTGCAGGAGGAACTTCGCCAGATTTTTCATTGAGTCGTTTGTCTGCGGCGTGTTCTGCATGTTTTGCTTGAGCATGGCGTTCTTTGCCATTTCCATTTGCATGCGCAGTTCTTCCTGGCGATTGATGAAGTCCTCGCTGACGTGCTTGGGCTTTATGCGGCTGCGGCGCATGCGCGGGATTTCCGGGTCGAATTCCATCGTTTGCGCGGTCGGTCGCGTCGATTGAGCTTGCCCTTGAGCATTCGGCTGATTGAATTGCGTCGCCTGCCCTTGAGCGTTCGGCTGAGTGAACTGATTCGCTTGTCCCTGAGCATTCGGCTGATTAAATTGAGCTTGCCCCTGCGCATTCGGTTGATTGAATTGCGTCGGCTGACCTTGAGCTTGCGGCTGATTGAATTGAGTCGGCTGCCCTTGCGCATTCGGCTGATTGAATTGCGTCGGCTGGCCTTGAGCTTGCGGCTGAGTGAATTGCGCGGGCTGACCTTGAGCGTTCGGCTGATTGAATTGAGTCGGCTGTCCTTGAACATTCGGCTGAGTGAATTGAGTCTGCCCTTGAGCTTGCGGCTGAGTGAATTGAGTATGCTGACCTTGAGCATTCGGCTGAGTGAATTGAGTCGGCTGGCCTTGAGCTTGCGGCTGATTGAATTGAGTCGCTTGGCCTTGAGCATTCGGCTGATTGAATTGAGTCGGCCCTTGAGCTTGTGGCTGATTAAATTGAGTCTGCTGGCCTTGAACATTCGACTGATTGAATTGAGTCTGCCCTTGAGCATTCGGTTGATTGAATTGAGTCGGTTGCCCTTGAGCATTCGGCTGATTGAATTGCGTCGCCTGCCCTTGAGCGTTCGGCTGAGTGAATTGAGTCTGCCCTTGAGCGTTCGGCTGAGTGAATTGCGTCGCCTGACCTTGAGCATTCGGCTGAGTGAATTGAGTCGGTTGTCCTTGAGTATTCTGCTGATTGAATTGCGTCGGCTGCCCTTGAGCGTTCGGCTGATTGAATTGCGTCGGTTGCCCTTGAGCGTTCGGCTGATTGAATTGCGTCGGCTGCCCTTGAGCGTTCGGCTGATTGAATTGCGTCGGCTGCTCTTGAGTTTGCTGAGCAAATTTCCCGCCGAAATTTCTGAACATGTTATCCAAAAATTTTTGATTCGCGGCGTTCGGCTGAGCCGGCTGCTCCTGCTGAGTGAGCGGCTGTTCCTGCTGAGGAAGAGGCTGCGGCTTTTCCGGCACCAAGTTATCGACTTCGGGGCGCGGCATGAAATATCTGACCAGCTGCTTTAAAAATTCCATGCTCTCGGACGGCTGCTGCTGCGGGATAACTGTCGGATTCGCCAGCTGCGATAAAATTTCGTAAAGGGCTTGCGGCAATTGCTCGGCGGTTTTTGCGTCGACCAATTCAAACGCCGCCTTGGTTATCAAAATCGGTTCGAGTTCGTCGCCGCCCTCCTGAGCGATTATCGCGCTCTTTAAATTTGTCATCAAAGCCTGCGTGTCCTCGCTCAACTTCATCGAGTAACCTTTTTCGGCGAGCGTTCCGATTTGCAAAAGCATTCGCGAAAAAAGCATGAGCTGATCCATCGAGAAGCGTTGGCTTTCGACGGTGCTGCCGATTCCTTTGCCGAGCGTCGCCTCAAGAGAGAGCGATTGCCTCAAAATATTTTTTACGACGTCTCCGACTTCGCGCGGCATTTTTTGAAGTCCTTGCTTCTCTTCCGTGCCGATTTTGCCGAGCGTCGCCGCCAAGTCTTGAATGGCTGTTTTCAAATTGACAGTGGTCTGCGGTCGGAAAGCACCTGAGCCTTCGTCGCGTCGCCGCACTCGGTCTAAGTTATCGGTCGGCCGCTGTCGGTCTATCGGTCTTATGCCCGTTGAACCTGCATCAATTAACGGCATTGAATCAACTCCCTTCGTTTTGAAAATCTTATCGAAATTTTATTGCATTGACTTGCGAGTTTCAAGGCGTGCCGTTAAAATTTCTGTGGAGGTGTTTTGAATGGACGTTCACGAAAATTTGCACGCGCGGCTCGACGCTTACCTTGCCGAAAATTTTTCTGCCGAAGATTTTTTTGAGGAAGAGCTCGCCGCCGAGAAAATTTTTGAGAAAAATTTTTTTGCTCCGATAAAATCCGTTGCAAAAATTTGTTACTTGCGGACTGCTCCCGATTTACGTCGTGCCAAGGTTAAGCTCGAAAAAATTTTGGAGGAGGAAAAAGAGGGCGAAACTTTTTCGGAGATGATGATGAGGCTGGTGGAGGAGAGCGGCGAAAAAAATTCTGCCGTTTATAAGCGCGCGCAAATCGACCGCCGACTTTTCTCCCGAATCAAGCTGAACAAAAATTATCAGCCGAGCAAAGACACGGCGGTTGCCCTCGCGCTGGCACTCAAGCTCAACATCGACACGGCAAAAAATTTTCTCGCCGCCGCCGGTTACACGCTCACAAAATCCAAGCGCGACTTAATCATCACGTTCTTCATTGAGAACGAAATTTTCGACACGGCTCTGCTCAACGATTACCTTTATGAGTACAAGCAGCCCATTCTTTTCAGCAGATAGAGATTAGGATTTGGGATTTAGGGGTGACTTCCCTAACACCTAACTCCTACCTCCTAACTGATTTGTCGCCTGGCGATTGACCACGGAAAAATTTTTTCGGAGTATAATCGCGGGAAAAGGAGGCAGATAAAAATGACTGAACTGATTTTTATCCTCGACCGCAGCGGCTCGATGGCGGGCTTGGAGAGTGACACAATCGGCGGTTTCAACGCCATGATTAAAAAGCAGCAGAAGGAAACTGACGGCGCGGCACTCGTCTCGACGATTTTGTTTGACGATGTGTCGCAGGTTTTGCACGACAGAATTCCGCTCAACGAAGTTAAGCCGCTGACGGAGGAAGATTATTTCGTCGGCGGGTGCACGGCTCTGCTCGACGCGGTGGGCGACGCGCTCAAGCACATAAAAAATATTCACAAGTACGCGCGCGAAAAAGACCGCCCGACCAAAACGATTTTTATCATCACGACCGACGGCAAGGAAAATGCCAGCGAACGATTCACTTACAAGCAGGTCAAGCAACTCATTGAGGCGCAAAAGGAACTCGGTTGGGAATTTATTTTCCTCGGCGCGAACATCGACGCCCCCGAAGTCGCCGACCACCTGGGCATCGACCGCCGCCGCGCAGTGAATTATCACGCCGACAAAATCGGCACGCAAAAAGTTTACGGCGCAATGAGTAACTTCGTTTCGTTCGCGATGAGTGCTCCGTCGGCAAGTGTGCCCCTCGACGACAGCTGGCGCGAAGACCTCGACAAAGATTTCCGCGCGCGCAAGAAGAAAAAATAATTCGCGGCGATAAAAAATCAAAAGCCCTCTGCAAAATTGCGGAGGACTTTTTTTATTCAAACTGTCGCGTCAGAAATTTTTTGAGCCGCCGAGAAATTTTTGTCCGTCAGAAATTTTTCTTGAGGTAAGAGCCGATTGCCTCGCCGAGAATTTTTTTGCCGCGCAGGGCGGGGTGCAAACCGTCGGGCGTGAACTCGGCGCGCAGGTAACCAAACTCGTCCGTCAAAGCTTCGGTCGCGTCGACGAAATACGGCGTCGATTTTATCCAGAGATTAACTTGTTCGCGAGCCGCGCGCCAGTCTCCGTCCGTCAAAAAAATTCCGCGCTTGTGAATCAGTTCGGGATTCATGGAAGTGAGCGTGCAGAAAACGGGCGTGATGTCGTTCGCCAAACATTTGTCGCGCAAGGCAGAAAGATTTTTGATGACGTCCTCGGCTGAGGCGCCCGTGCGAATGTCATTGACGCCGCCCATGATGACGAGCACCTGCGGCTTGAAGGGCAGGACGTCGCTGTCGAAGCGGTCGAGCATTTGCTGAGTGGTGTCGCCGCTGCGCGCGAGATTTTTAATCGGCACGGCGGAATAAGTTTCCCACTGGCAGGAGAGCTGACCGGCGGGAATGTAATTTGCTCCGCCGTGTGAAATGCTGTCGCCGAGCACCGCGAACTTGACGGGCGCAGTCACCGTGAAAAATTTTTTCTCCGACCAATCACTCAGCGGCTTGTGGCTTTTGCTGACGACGCGAACCTGCCAATAATAATCGCCCGCCTCGGTGAACGGCGTCCAATCCGTCGTGCGGTCGAATGCCTCGTCGTTGAAAAGTTCGCGGACGATTTTGTTCGTGGAAATTTTTACGACTTGCACCTGATAAAATTCCGTCTTCGGCAGCGGCTCCCAAGAATACGTCGGATAAAGTTGCATAAAGTCCATCTGCTCAAATTCCGCAGTCAAATTTGGCGGCGGAAAATTTTTTGCCTCGGCACCTGCGCCGAAGAGCAGGCACGCCGTCAACGCGAGCGGCAAAAATTTTTTCATGGCAATCACTCCAAAGAAAAAGCCCCCGCAGCTTTGTCGGGAGCCGAAAATATTTTCCGATTAACGTTTCGAGAACTGGGAAGCCTTGCGGGCTTTCTTGAGGCCGTACTTGCGGCGTTCCTTTTCGCGGGGGTCGCGGGTGACGAAGCCGGCTCTCTTGAGCGCGGGGCGCAGGTCGGCGTCGAGCTCCATGAGCGCGCGGGTGATGCCGTGACGAATCGCGCCCGCCTGACCGGTGGTGCCGCCGCCTTTGACGTTGGCAATCACGTCGTATTTATCATTCATCTCGGTGAGGATGAGCGGCTGACGGACAATCAGCTCCAAAGTCTTCAAGCCGAAATATTCTTCCATTGCACGGTTGTTGATTGTGACTTTGCCGTCGCCCGGAACCAAGCGGACGCGAGCAACCGAACTCTTGCGGCGGCCGGTGCCGTAATAACTTACTTGTGCCATAATGTCCACTCCTTAGCGCGTTTCAATTTTAAGTTCTTCGGGCTTCTGCGCGGCGTAGGGATGTTTGTCGCCGGCGAAGACGTGAAGTTTCCTGAACAAATCCGCGCCGAGTTTATTTTTCGGCAACATGCCCTTGACCGCGTGTTCAATGACGCGTTCGGGGAATTTTTGCATCCACTCACCTGCGGTCGCGTACTTGCCGCCGCCGAGGTAGCCGGTGTGATGGAAGTAAACTTTCTTGCGCAGTTTCTTGCCGGTGAAGACAGCCTTTGCCGCGTTGATGACGATGACGAAATCGCCCGTGTCGACGTGAGGAGTGAACACGGGTTTATTTTTGCCGCGCAGGACTTTGGCGACTTCGACGGCGAGGCGTCCGACGGTTTTGCCTTCGGCGTCGACAAGGTACCATTTCCTCTCGACGCTGCCCGCCTTTGCCATGAATGTATCTTTCATGAGGATTCCTCCAAAAAATTTTTGTGGTGCGTGCATATGTCCGGGGCTAATGGAAACACAGGCAGGCCGCCATATACGGGCGATTGTAATAAAAAGTTTTTGCGCTGTCAAGGGGGGAAGTGTCCCCTCTTTTTCAAGAGTGGAAACGCAGAACCCATCCTCAATGCTTGGGCGCGTCGTGTTCATCGGGCTGATAAAAATTTTTTGTCTGTTTAACCTTCTTTCTCTTTGCGTGCCCAAAGAGAAAGAAGCAAAGAGAAAGGGCACCTCGCAGGGGCGTCGGTCATTAATCAAAAAAATCCTCCACTCGAACGGGCGGAGGATTTTTCGTTCAGACTTCGACGATAATCGGAAGAATCATCGGGCGGCGGCGCGTTTGCTCGAAAAGGAATTGGGCAAGCGTGTCGCGGATGTTGAGCTTAATCGTCATCCAATCGGAGACTTGGTCATCTTTGCAGCGTCGCAGAACGTGGAAGACGCGGGAGCGCGCCTCGTCCATGAGTTGTTCGGATTCGCGGACGTAAACGAAGCCGCGCGAGACGATGTCGGGGCCGGAAATGATTTTGCCCGAAGCGCGATTCATGGTCACGACGACGATTAAGATTCCGTCTTGGGAAAGCTGACGGCGGTCGCGCAGGACGATGTTGCCCACGTCGCCGACGCCGAGCCCGTCGACCATAATCACGCCCGCGTTGACGTGCCCCGCGATTTTTCCGCTGTCGCGAGTGAGTTCAATGACCGAGCCGTTTTCGCCGACCAAAATATTTTCGCGATTCATGCCCATCTCCTCGGCGAGCTTGGCGTGCGCGAACAGGTGATGAAGTTCGCCGTGGACGGGCATAAAAAATTTTGGCTTAACCAGGTTGTGAATCAAGCGCAGTTCGTCGCGGGCGGCGTGACCCGAAACGTGAATGCCCTCTTCGCGGCGGTGAACGACGTTTGCTCCGAGCCGCAGGAGATTGTCGACGGTTTTGGCGACGAGTTTTTCATTGCCGGGAATGGGCGTGGCGGAGATGATGACGGTGTCGCCGGGGATGACGTCAACTTGGCGGTGGTCACTCATTGCCATGCGAGTGAGTGCGCTCATCGGTTCGCCCTGGCTGCCCGTCGTGATGATTACGATTTTGTTCGCGGGATAATTCCTGATGTCCTCAATGTCAATGATTGCACCTTCGGGCGCGTGCAGATATCCGAACTCCAGAGATGTGGCGACGACGTTTACCATGCTTCGACCCAAAATCGCCACGCGTCGACGGTAACGAATTGCCATGTCAATCGCCTGCTGAATCCTGTGCACGTTCGAGGAAAAAGTTGCGACGATGATTCTGCCGGGCGCGCCTTGGAAAACTCTGTTGAAAGCCGCGCCGACCGTTCGTTCGCTGGGCGTGTGACCTTCCTTCTCGGCGTTCGTCGAATCGGCCATGAGCAGGAGCACGCCGCGTTGACCCAAATCGGCGAAGCGGCGGAAGTCAGTCATTTTTCCGTCAATCGGAGTGTAATCGAGTTTGAAGTCGCCGGTGTGCACAATCATTCCGACGGGTGTTTTAATCGACAAGCCGACCGAATCGGGGATGGAATGATTCACGCGGATGAAGCCGACGCTGAAGCAGCCAATCATTACAATTTCGCCGCCCGAAACCACGCGAAGATTTTTGCAATCAACGCCGTCCTCTTTGAGCCGCCCCGATAAAATTCCGAGCGTGAGCTTTGTGCCGTAGACGGGCACGGTAAGTTTTTTCAAGATGTAAGGCAACGCTCCGATGTGGTCTTCGTGTCCGTGCGTGAGGATTATCGCCTTCAAGCAAGATTTATTTTCGAGGACATAAGAAATGTCGGGAATAACCAAATCAATGCCGAGCATATCATTTTCGGGGAACATGAGCCCCGCGTCAATCATAATCATTTCGTCGCCGTAGCGGATAATCGTCATGTTCTTACCGATTTCTCCGAGCCCGCCCAGCGGAATAATTTTTAGTTTGTTGTCTCCTCTTTGGTCACTTCTCAAATAGAATCTCCTCCTTTTTTCAATTAGGAATGAGGAATTGAGATTTGCTTTTTAATTCCTAAGTCCTAACTCCTAATTCCTAATTATTTTTCCGAACTCTCAACGCTTGAATCATTTTATCAAATCGGCAGGGGCAATGCAATTTTAATTTCGTTTATGATATAATCACCCGCGAAAGAAATTACAATCGCCGCGCAGGAGAAAAGTTATGAGCAACTTCATCGAGCTTGGAAAAAAAATTTACGACTTGAACAATCCGCGGGAGGCGCATCGCTTTGCAGTGTTCGTGGCAAGATGCCTTTTGCACCCGCAGCGCATGAGCCGCTTGGAAAAATTTTTCGCGCAGTCGGAGCTGTTGACCAAAGTCGCGCAAAGTTATCCGTTCGTTTACGAGCAGGCGACGCGAGCATTTTTTTATCATCGGTCGACGTTCGAGGAGCGGGCGCGCATAATCGAAGAGAACATGGAATTTTTGTCGGCGCGCTTCAATGAGGAATTCATGCTGACACTTTACGGCGACAAAAAAATTGAGCTGTGGCGAATGACGCTGGACGAAACTCTCGGCGACATGAATTTGGTTTTGTGCGCGGAGCCCGGTCAGCGCAAAGAAGGGTTGGCGGCGGTGATGTTCAACCTGCCCGACGAAGTGCCCGTCTATCAGATTTTATTTTGGGTGGCGCGCTCCTCCGACGGCGCGTGGGCGATGTGGATTGGCGCAATGCAAGGTCCCAACGTCGACGACGCGAAAGATTTGGTCAAACGAATCACCAAACGCTGCCACGGCTGCCGCACGAAAAATTTGATTCTTTACGCCGCGCAGGCGACGGCTCGGTCGATTGGCGTGGAAAAAATTTTCGCCGTCACGAACGAAGGATATTACGCGAACAACCACGTGCGCCGCGACAGAAAGTTGAAGACTTCGTTCAGCGATTTTTGGGCGGAGGCGGGCGGCACTCCGACGCGCGACGAAAGATTTTACGAGTTGCCGCTGACTGAGACGCGCAAGACCGCCGAGGAAATTCCGACACACAAGCGGGCACTTTATCGGCGGCGGTTTGCTCTGCTGGATGATTTGGACGCGTCGATAGAAAAAACTTTGCGGGGGTTTCGGTCGTGAAGATTGCAATTTTTGAAAACATAATGACGCCGGGCGGGCACGAGGTTGAGTTCGACAGAATTTTGGTCGAGGAGTTTCGCGCGCTCGGTCACGAGGTCGAGTTTTACGTCCCCGAAAATTTTGTCTTCCAATTTAATTATCAAACGCCGGTCACGCGGCTGAGGGGCGACGCCGTGACTTACACGAACTCGCGCGGGCTGAAGAAAATTTTTTCGGCTCTGCGCCGCGAATTCAATCGCCAGCGGTGGTACAGCCAGCTCCTGCTCCTGCAAAAAAAATTCGACGCGCTGATTGTCCCGACGTCGACGTACAGATATTTGCGCTCGCTCAACGGCAGCGACTTGAAAAAAATTTCCGTGCCGCTGATTTTCATCTTGCACGGAATAAATCCGACGGAGGCTCCAAAATTTTTGGCGGAGGCGGATAAACTTTCGTCGAACAAAAATATCAGACCCGTCGTGCTGACTTTCACGGACAACATCTTCGGCGAGCGGCGCGAAAATATTTTTACGATTTATCCGCCAACTTACACAGCCAGAGATTTAAAAGTTGAGCCGAAAATTTCTGCGGCGGGCGAAGTCCTCAAGGTCGGCTTCTTCGGGCAATATCGGCGGGAAAAAAATTTGCGCGGGCTGCTTGAAGTTTATTTGCGCGGAAAATATACGCGGCGGGTTGAATTGCAAGTTCAGGGCTCGACCATGCACGCCGAGGACGCCGAGGACTTTGAAAAAATCATCAGCCAATATCGCGGCGTCGAAGGCTTGAGCTTCCTGCACAAAGGATTAATCGGGGCGGAGTGGCAGCGGGCGATTTTGGACGTCGACGCGTTGCTCATGCCCTATTCCGCGCCGCGTTATCGTTATCATTGGGGCGGCATGCTCTTCACGGCGATTGGCTTCGGCAAACCCGTCGTCGCCAGCGATGACATGAACCCTGAAGTTTTTGAGCTTTATCGTGTCGGCGAAACTTTTCGCAGCGGTGATGTGGATGACCTTTCCCGCGTGCTGGAGAATTTTATTAACGGCTTCGACGAAAATTTTCCGACGTACTCAGAAAATCTCAGGGCGGCGGGCGAAGATTTTTCCCCCACAAATTTTGCACGGCGGCTCGAAAAAATTATAAGAGGCTGAACCATGGAAGAAAATACGCAACGACTATTTACAAGATTGATTTCTGCGCGCCGTGCAACAAAAAGGGAAAGGGTGAGATATTTATGTCAATCGTTAGAGTTTTGATAAATGAGCCGATGCCGCCGACCGAAGCCGAACTAAAAAAATTTAAAGAAACTGCGTTGAAAGAATTGGCAACGCCGGACGATTCGGACGAAAAAATTTTTTGCGACGAAGATTGCCCCGAATTGACGGACGAACAGCTCGCGCGGCTGAAACCCGTTCACACACGCAAGAAAAATTTTTGGAGGAATTATGGCTAAAGTATCCGTGCTGATTTTGGCGAAGAACGAGGAGAAATTCATCGGCGCGTGTATAAAGAGCGTTTTGGACTTCGCCGACGAGGTGGTCGTTATCGACGACTTCAGCGACGACGCGACCGCGAAAATTTCTGCCGAACTGGGCGCGCGAGTGATTCAACGCGGGCTCAACGGCGACTGGGGCGGGCAACAAACTTTTGCGATTAAGCAGGCGCGCTTCGATTGGATTTTTTTTATCGACGCCGACGAACGCGCAACGCCCGAACTTTCTGCCGAGATAAAAAAAGTTTTGGCGGCCGACGACAAAAAAATTGCGTGGCGGACTGCGCGGCTGAGTTATTTTTGGGGGCAACCGCTGCGCCACGGCGGCTGGTTCCCCGATTATGTCACGCGGCTTTTCCCGACGGAGGGCAGTTACGTCACGGGCTTCGTCCACCCGCAGATCCATCACACGTGCGAAGAAAAAAATTTCACCGAGTCGGCTTACCTCGTCCACTATCCCTACCGCGACTGGAATCACTACTTCAACAAGCTGAACATGTACACTACTCTGGCGGCGAAGAAAGCTCACGAGCAGGGAAAGACTGCCGGCGTCTTGGACATGATTTTTCATCCGCTGTGGGCGAGCTTCCGCATGTATTTTTTGCGCGGCGGCTTCCTCGACGGGAAAATCGGTTTCGTGCTTGCCGGCTTCCACTACTTCTACACCATGGCGAAGTACGTTAAGCTTTACTACTTCGGCAAGGAAAATGTTCACGTCACGGAGCAAGAAGATGTTTAAAAATATTTTGGTCAACGCGCTGGTAAATCTCGGCGACGTGGTGCTCACGACCTCCGCGCTGGCTCTCATCAAAAAAAATTTCCCCGACACGAAAATCACAATGCTTGTTAAGCCCGCGGTCAAGGACGCCGTGATTGATAACCCCGTTGTCGACGACGTGATTGTCTTCGATTATCGCGCGAAGGAAAATTCATTCGGGAAGATGCGCGCGCTGGTTAAAGAGATTCGGCGGCGCAACTTTGACTTGGCAATTTCATTCGACCGCAAGCTGCGCCCCGCGCTGATAAATTTTTTCGCGCGAATTCCTCGGCGCGTCGGTCCCTCAAAAGTTTTTGACGACAACAAAAGCCGCGTGACTTTGCTTTACACCGACGTCGTGGAAATTTCTCACGACCTGGACAAAACTTTGCAGGCGGAAACGTATCAGGAAATCGTCCGCAAATTTTTTAAGCTCGAAGGTCACGCCGAACCCGTCTTCCCGAAAAAATTTTCGCCCGTCGCCGACGAACTGCTCGCGCGCCTGCCCGAAGCTCAATTCAAAATCGCGCTGTGCGTCAAGGGAACTTTCCCGCTCAAAACGTGGAGCAAAGAATATTTCGCCGAAGTCGTTCGCGCTCTGCGGAAAAATTTCGACGCGGCATTTTTTATCGTCGGCGCGCCCGGCGACCGCGCTTATGCCGAAGAGGTCATCGCCGAGATTGGCGGCGGCGTGGAAAATTTTTGCGGCGAGACTTCGCTGACCGACTTGGCTGAACTTTTTCGCCGCGCCGATTTATTCATCACCGTGGACACGGGTGCAACCCACATTGCCGCGACCACCGGCGTTAAGATGGTGACGATTTACGGTTGCACGAGCCCCGACCGCTGGCACCCCATTAATCCAAACGCCGTCGTCCTAACCAGCCGCGAGCCCTGCTGCCCATGCACCGTCCGCGCCGAACAGTGTCCGACTTATCCGAAGCCCGCCTGCCTTCAGAACGTCACGCCCGCTCAAGTCCTCGCCGCCGCAAAAAATTTTCTCCGCGTGTAACAAATTTCTCCGCGCAACGTACAAGGAAAGGTTGACTCTTTTAACCGAGCACGAAGGAGGAATGAACATGACGAATGCAATTCAACTGAACGAAAAAATTTTTGGCGCGAATCAATTTAAAAACGTGGCGAGCATTTTCTTTTACGACAGAAGCGCGCTGGCCGACGACAGCCGCGTGTTGAATATTTTGTTGGCGGGCAGAGAGGAGCAACCCGACCGCCGCAACATGTGGACGGTTTCACTTTATGAAATGGAAATTGCTTGGGAGAGCGTCGGCGTGGTGATTGAACATGGAAATCTTTTCGGCATACATCATTACTACCTTAACGGCGAAGAAATTTCTCAGGCGCAGGCGTGGAAACATGCCGAGCAAATCGTCGGCAAAAGTCTTGAGCCCAAGGATTTGGATTGGTAAAAAAATTAAAAGCCCCGGCAAATCGTCGGGGCTTTTTCTGTCGGCGGCGTTTTTTTTCTTTGAGGCGGAACCTTCGAAGCTTGTAGAAAAAAAGTTTGAAAACTTATCGCCAATGTATGTTATAATGTCGCAAAGAAAAAAGGAGGAAGTGACGATGGAAAATCATCAGCTGTATGGGTTGGCAGACATGCGAGAGAAGCTTTCGGAGCGGGGTTACAAGATAACGCCGCAACGCAAGGAAATATTGCGCATCTTCGAGGAGCACGGCGGGCACATGAGCGCGGAGGACGTTTACGGACTGCTGCGCGGCAACGATTCGGAAATCGGGCTGGCGACGGTGTATCGGGCGTTGGATTTGCTCAGCGAGCTGGGAATTTTGGTGCGCATGGACTTCGGGGACGGGTGCGCGCGTTACGAGCTCAACACCGCCGACCCGAAAGTTCATCATCACCACCATCTCATCTGCCTCAAGTGCAAGAAAGTCATCGAGTTCGAGGAAGATTTGCTTGACGAGCTGGAGGCGGACATCGCCAACAAGTCGGGCTTTGAAATAGTCAATCACGAGGTAAAATTCTTCGGTTACTGCAGTGAATGCCGCGCGAGGAGCAGCGATGAGTAATTACACAAAAGAAATCGGCGAGGTGTTGCGTGCGCTGAAGGTCGAAGCGTCGGGGCTGGAGATAAGCAACGAAATCATCGGGCGGCGAGTGATAACGCGAGTGACGACGGAGAACGGTTGCCTGCGAAAAAGTTCATTGGCGCGCCCCGACGAGCGGCGCAGTTCGGAAATAAATCGGCTGGTGAAAAAAAATCTTTACAGGCTGCTGGTCGAGAGCGCGGGCGTGGAGGAAGTGCCTTACGGAATCATGCACGGCGTTCGCCCGACGAAAATCATTCAACGGTGGTTGCGCGAGGGTTTCGGCGTGACGAGCCACGGCGTGATTGACCGAGACAAAATCGTGCGGCGGCTGATGAGTGACTTCCTCACCGAGCGGGACAAAGCTCAGTTGCTCACGGAGGTCGCGCTGCGGCAGGTGCCGATAATCAAACGCGGCGAGAAAAAAATCAGCGTGTACGTCGGCATTCCTTTCTGCAAGACGCGCTGCCTTTACTGCTCCTTCCCGTCGAACGTTTTGCCCGCCGAGGAAGTCGTGGAAAATTTCATGCGGGCGTTGCGCAGAGATGTGGAGGCGGCGGCCGAGGCGATTGAACGTTACGGCTTGGAAGTGGAGACGATTTATATCGGCGGCGGAACTCCCAGCGCGTTGCCCGAAAAATTTTTCGCGGCGATGATGGAACTGGTTCACGAAAAATTTTGGAGCGCGGGCGTCGAGGAATTCACCGTGGAGTGCGGACGCCCCGACACGATAACTGCGGAAAAAATTTCCGTGATGAAAAAATTTTCCGTGACGCGCGTGAGTGTGAATCCGCAAACCATGCACGAGCGGACGCTGGAAATAATCGGGCGGAAGCATTCGGTGGCGGATGTGATTCGCGCGTTCAATCAGCTGCGGGCGGCGGGCATTTGGCAGATAAACATGGATTTGATAATCGGCCTGCCCGGCGAGCGACTCAACGACTTCAAAGAGACGCTGGAAAAAATTTTGGAGCTTGCGCCCGACGACGTGACGATACACAGCCTGGCGATAAAGCGCGGGTCACGGCTGCAAAAAAGATTGTCGGACGAGCTCAACACGCTGGAAGACTTCAACTTGCCCGGCGACGAAGAAGTGCGGCTGATGTCCGAGCACGCGGCGAAAATTTTGCGCGGCGAAAATTTTTATCCGTATTATCTTTATCGGCAAGGTTACATGAGCGGGCAAATAGAAAACGTCGGCTGGTGTCGGCGGGGCGCGGAAGGAATTTACAACGTGGAGATAATGGGCGAGCGGCAGACGATTATCGGCGTGGGCGCGGCGGCGTCGACGAAGGTGCCCGACCATGCCGCGTGGAAAATTTGGACGGCGTTCAACGCAAAAGATTTGAAAACTTACATGAACGACTTGGAGCGATACATCACGAGGCGCGAAGAAATTTTGGCGCAGGTTTACGGGGGAGTGGAGCAGTAATGGCGTATGTGACGCGAGACGATATGGCGGCGATATTCCGCGACACGGAAGCGTTTTGCAAGACGGATGAGAACTTGAAAGCGGCGATTCAGGAATCAATCAAGAACACGGCATTTTACGAGTGCGACGATTATCCCGAAGTGCCCGAGCGGCGATTCAAAAAGACGGCAATCACGCTGACACGGCGGCGGACTCTGGACGCGGCAATGTCCCTGCAGAAGAAACATTTGGAATTGAAAATCGCGGTGCACAACTTTGCCTCGGCGACGAATCCCGGCGGAGGTGTGCGGCTCGGCTCGCGCGCGCAAGAGGAATCACTCTGCCGCTGCACGACGCTTTACCCCGTGCTCAACACGCAGGAAAATTTGGACAGATATTACACGGTCAATCGCGAGCGCGGCGATTCGCTTTACGACGACGCCTGCATTTACACGCCCGAAATTGTCGTGTGCAAGAGCGACATCGACAGACCCGTGCGCCTGCCGCGAGACAAATGGGACTTGGTGGACGTGATAACGATTGCCGCGCCGAATTTGCGCGCGAATCCGAACAACGAGTTCAACCCCGGCGACGCTCAGCCCGCGCAAGTCACGGACGAGGAATTGTTCGAGCTGCAGGAGACGCGCATAAGGCACATGTTCACGGTCGTCGCTCATCACGGCGCGGATATTTTTGTTACGGGAGCATTCGGCTGCGGCGCGTTCAAAAATAACCCTGAGGTCGTGGCGAGCGTTTACAAAAAAATTCTGCCGGAGTTCGACGGCTGCTTCAAGGAAGTTGTCTTCGCGATTTACTGCCGCCCGAACGAAACGCAGAACTTTGACGCCTTCGAGAGGATTTTAAAATGAAACAGTACATCGTCGACGCGTTCACGGAAAAAATTTTCGGCGGGAATCCTGCGGCGGTTTGCGTCCTTGAAAAATTTCCGACGGAAGAGTTAATGCTCAACATCGCGCGGGAAAATAATTTGTCGGAGACGGCGTTCGCGGTGCGCGAGGGAAATTTTTATCGGCTGAGGTGGTTCACGCCTTCGACGGAGATTGACTTCTGCGGTCACGCGACTTTGGCGACGGCGTTCGTGATTTTGACGGAGCTTGAAAAAAATTCGCCGCGCGTGGAGTTCGAGACGCTCAGCGGGCGATTCACGGTCGAGCGGCGCGGAAAATTTTTTGAAATGAATTTCCCAGCATACACGCCGAAAAAAATTCCCGTGACGGCAGCGATGAGCGAGGCATTGGGCGCAAAAGTTTTGGAGGCTTACCTTGCGCGCGATTTGCTGATGGTTTTGGAGAGCGCGGCGGCCGTGGAAAATTTGTCGCCCGACATGGACAAGCTGAGCAAATTGGACGGACTGATACAGGCGGTGACGGCGGCGGGCGAAAATTTCGATTGCGTGTCGAGAGTGTTCGCGCCGAAAATAAAAATCCCGGAAGATCCCGTGACGGGTTCGACGCATTGCCTGATTGCACCGTATTGGTCGGAGCGGCTCGGCAAGAAAAAATTAATCGCGCGGCAAGCTTCGGAGCGCGGAGGGATTTTGCACTGTGAAGTTTCGGGCGCGCGCGTAAAAATTTCGGGGAGCGCGGTTTTGTTCGCCGTATCCGATTTAAAAATTTGAGGAGGTCGAGACATGCTGACGAATGCACCGAGAGGCACGAAAGATATTTTGCCGAGCCAAGCGGGCGCGTGGCAATGGCTGGAAGAAAAAATCCGTGAGGTGTGCGCGCTTTACAGTTACGAGGAGATAAGGACGCCGACGTTCGAGCACACGGAGCTTTTCAAGCGCGGAATCGGCGAGGGCACGGACGTGGTGGAAAAGGAAATGTACACGTTCACGGACCGCGGTGAGCGTTCGATAACGTTGCGGCCGGAGAACACGGCGTCGGTGGTGCGCGCTTACCTGCAGAACAAACTTTTCGCGAACGCGGGCTTGGTAAAACTTTTTTACGTCGGGTCGATGTTCAGATACGACAGACCGCAAGCGGGGCGGCTCAGAGAATTTCATCAGTTCGGCGTGGAGGCATTGGGCGAAAAAAATCCCGCGGTCGACGCGGAAATAATTTTGTTGGCGTGGGAATTTTTGCGGAGCTTGGGACTGACCGAGCTGAAGTTGAAAATCAACACGGTCGGCTGCCCCGCGTGTCGCCCGATTTATCGGCAGAAGCTGACGGAATATTTCACGGAAAACGCGGACGAATTGTGCGGCGATTGTCGGCGGCGGCTGGAAAAAAATCCGATGAGAATTTTGGATTGCAAAGTCGACGCGCTGAAAGATTTCATGGACGACGCGCCGAAGATTGAAACGTGCCTGTGCGACGACTGTCGCGAACATTTCAACGCGCTGAAAAAATTTTTGACGGCGGCGGGCGTGGAGTACGAGATAAATCCGCGGCTGGTGCGCGGGCTGGATTATTACACGAAGACGGCGTTCGAGATTCAGTACGCGCCGCTGGGAGCGCAATCGGCTGTGGCGGGCGGCGGACGATACGACGGGCTGATAAAAGAAATCGGCGGCGACGACACACCGGCAGTCGGATTCGCGGCGGGGCTCGAAAGAATTTTGCTCGCGCTGGAGTTGCAGGGGCTGGTGCCCGCGCAGGACAAAAAAATTTCGGCGTTCGTGGTGGCGGGCGGCGCGGCGGCCGAGGCTTACGCGTTCAAGTTGCTGACGGATTTGCGGCGGGAAAAAATTTCGGCGGCGATGGACTTCGGGCGCAAGAGTATGAAATCGCAGATGAAGGCGGCGGCGAAGTCGGGCGCAAAGTTCGCGCTGATTGTCGGCGAGGACGAGGTCGCAAGCTCCTCCGTCACGGTAAAAAATTTGGAAACGTCCGCGCAAGAAAAAATCCCGCGCGAAAAAATTTTCGAGAAGATAAACGGCTGAAGCTTTGCAAAAAAAATTTCCCCCGCGAATTGCGAGGGATTTTTTTATGCGATGATTGCCTGAAAATTTTCGGCGACTTGAAAGCATACCCGCTGTTCCGCCGCTTTTAAAGCGGCTCCCCCGCGAGTTGCGAGGGATTTTTTTATGCGATGATTGCCTGAAAATTTTCGGCGACTTGAAAGCATACCCACTGTTCCGCCGCTTTTAAAGCGGCTTTTTTATGCGTAAAAATTTATCGCGTGCCGAAGAGTTTCAATCTTGAGCGGCAAAATATTTCCGACTTCTCCGTCCAAATCGCTGACGAGTTCCGCGGAAGATTTTATCTCAAAAGTTTCGGCTTGCGCGGAGAAAATATTTTCGTCGCCCTGAATGCTCTCGCCTGCCAAAATTTTTTTCGCCAAAGCAATGAGCGCGGGCGGCGAGCAACTTTTCAGCGCGAGCAGGTCAAGTTTGCCGTCGTCGATTCGCGCCGTATCCGAAATTTTTTTGAAACCGGCGACCGACGGAGAATTGAGCACCAGAAATAAAAATGCGTCGACAGAAAAATTTTTCCCGTCGGCAGAAATTTCGAGCGGCACGGTTTTGAAATTTTTCAGTTCGCCGAGCCCGCGCAAGTAATAAGCACTCTTGCCCAAAAAATTTTTCAGGCGCGAGTTTACCTCGTGAGCAATGGACGTGAAGACGCCCGCGCTTGCCACGTTGACGAAAAAATCTTTGCCGTTGACCACGCCCAAATCGACGGGGCGGATTTTATTCTCGGCGACGGCGTCAAAAATTTTTTCATCGTCCAAGTTCAAGTGCGCGGCGAAGTCGTTGGATGTGCCCGAGCCGAAAACTCCGACGGGCAGGGCGAGCGAATTTTTCTTGAGCCAATTAATCACGGCGTGGAGAGTTCCGTCGCCGCCCGCCGCGATTATTCCTTCGGGTTGAAAAATTTTCACGCAGTCGGCGAAGGCTGAGTTATCCTCGGCGCGCGTCCGATACACCGACAAAAAAATTTCGCGCCGCTGAAAATTTTCAATGACGCTGTCGAGTTTGTTTTTGAATGCCGCGTGACCCGACACGGGATTGTAAACGAGCAAAATTTTTTTCATGACTTGAAAATACCAAGCTTGCGGAAAATTTTTATGCCGAATTTGCCGACCATGGGAATGCGCGCCATGTCCTCTTCGAGCAGCCCGCCGATGAGTGCAAGCGTCGCGACGTAAACCACGCAGCCCGCGCCGATTGCTCCGAACGTCGAAAAAATTTCCATGTGCCACTGCGCGACCGTCAAATCGTAGAAAAATTTCACGACGACCGCCATTGCTCCCGCCGCGCAGATTGTCTTGAAGAGTTGACCCGCCTCAGGCTTGTACCCGATGTATTTGTGGATGAAGTAAAGATTTATGAACGCCGCAACGCCCATGTCCGCTGCCGTCGCCCAAGCCGCGCCCATGATTCCGAGCGCGGGCATGGCGGTGAGCGTCCAGTTCAAAACGACCTTCGCAGCCGCCGCGAGCACCATGTTAATCATCGGGATTGTCGTGTGCCCCAAGCCCTGGAGGACGCCCGTCGACACCTGATGAAGTCCGAGCAAAATTATCGACACGGCGGAAATCATCACGGCGGGTCCCGCGCCCGGCGCGTTGTAAATCAAACTTGCAATGGGCGTGGCGAGGAAGAACACGACGACGAACGCGGGGAAGCACACGAAATTTGAGATTCGCACCGCCGCCGCCGTCTGCCGAAAGATTCTTGCCGTGTCTTTGAGCGCGCGCGCCTCCGAGATGGCAGGCACGATTGACACCGCCAGCGACGCCGTTAAAATCGTCGCCAAGTTCACGAGGGGAACCGCCATGCCCGTCAAGTATCCGAAAAGCTCCGTCGCCTGCCGCACAGAGTAACCCGCCACCTCCAGCCGCTGCGGGACGATCATCAAGTCCAAGTTCGACACGACCGGCAACATGATTGACGCCGCGCTGACCGGCAAGGCCAATTTGAAAATCCGTTTGATGATTGAGCTCGTCGATTCATTCTCCGTTTCGGGCAACGGTTTCAAGTTCGCGCCGTAAGTTTTTTCGATGTCGCGATTCAATTTTATGTGGAAGTACACGAGGACGATTAAGCCGGTGACCGCGCCCGCCAACGCTCCGAGGCTCGCGCCCGCCGCCGCATAATCCAAGCCCCACGGCAGGAACAAATCCGCCAAGAGAATCATGACGATCACGCGGAAAATTTGCTCGACGATTTGGCTGACGGCCGTCGGTGTCATGCGCTGCCAGCCCTGCAAGTAACCTCTCGACGAGGCCAGGAACGTCACGAAGAAAATCGTCGGCGACAGGGCGACAATCGACATGTAAGCGCGCGGGTCACGGATGAATTGCCAATCGATTAACCACTGCGCGGAAAAATATGTCAGCACGGAAAAAAATATTCCCGTGAACAACATCAAGACCAGCGATATTCGGAAGACGCGCTTGGCTCCGAAAATATCTTTGAGGGCGACGCGCTCGGCGGTGATGATTGAAATTGCAACCGGCACGCCCGCCTGAGAAATTGTCAGCGCGAAAAAATAAATCGGGAACGCCATTTGATAAAGCCCGATGCCTTCGCCGCCGAGGATTCTCGAAACGAAAATCCAATTCAGTGAGCCGATGACTTTGACGACGAAACTCGCCACCGTCAAGATGAACGTGCCCTTTAAAAATTTCTCGCTCGATTTTGTTTCTGTCAATTTAAATTCCTGCTTCCCGATTAACTGATACCCAATTGCCTTTTTCGCCGCGCCATGGCATAATCCTTTAAGAAACGGAGGCTGATTGATTTGAAGATTCGGCAGATAAGAAACGCGACGCTCAAGATTGAATTCGCGGGAAAAAATTTTCTCGTCGACCCGTGGCTCATCGGCGGACAAAAATTCGGACGCTTCATTGACATTCCGGGGCAACCCTTTCACACGCCCGACCCCGTTCGCGAACAGATTCCCATGCCGATTTATGATTTGCCCTGCCCCGTCGAAGAAATTCTTCGCGGCGTGGATTTTTATATCGTGACGCACCTGCACCCCGACCACGTCGACATGACCTTCGACGGAGTGATTGGCGCGCCTCTCGATAAAAATATTCCGCTCTTCGTGCAAAATTCTGAGGACGCCGCCGCGCTGAAAAATTCGGGCTTCAAATCCGTCGACGTGCTCGAAGAAAATTTTTTGGGCAAGATAAAACTCACGAAGACTCCCGCGCGCCACGGGACGATTGCTCCGCTCGGCGAGGCTTGCGGAATTATTTTCCAAGCACCCGACGAAAAAATTTTGTACCTTGCGGGCGACACCGTTTGGTTCGGCGGCGTGGAAGATTCGCTGAAAAAATTTTCTCCCGCCGTCGTGGTCGTCAACGCGTGCGCGGCTGAACTCATCGGCAACGGGCGGCTCATCATGAACGACGAGGACATTGAGTGCGTCGCGAAAACTTTGCCGTCCGCGAAAATTATCGTCTCGCACATGGACAACGTCCCGCACGCCACGATTACTCGCCACGAGATGCGCGGACATTTGGCGTGTCGCGGTGTGGAAAATTATTTCATGCCCGCCGACGGTGAGACGCTGGAGTTTTAAAATTTTTAAAGGAGAGATTGACTGTGGAAAAAAATCCGAGCGTGTTTGAAATGGGCGGACCGTTGCCCGAACAGTTCAGCAAATATTTTATCGGGCAGGCGTATCTGAATCCGCTGACCAAGACGGGCGGCCCGATTGCCAACGTGACGTTCTCGCCGGGCTGTCGGAATAATTGGCACGTGCACCACAAGGGCGGACAGATTTTGCTCGTAACGGGCGGGCGCGGCTGGTATCAGGAGTGGGGCAAGGCTCCACAGGCACTCAAGCCCGGCGACGTGGTGAACATTGCGCCCGAGGTCAAGCACTGGCACGGGGCGGCGGCGGACAGTTGGTTCTCGCATTTGGCGGTTGAGATTCCCGCAGAAGATTCTTCCAACGAGTGGCTGGAGCCCGTCGACGACGAACAGTACTCGAAGCTCAAATAAACTTTTGCTCGCGCAAAAAAAAATCGCTCCTCGAAATTGAGGGGCGATAATTTTTTTCCGAACGATTTTATTTTACTGCGCGGGAGCGGGTGCGGGAGCAGGTGCGCCCGGTTTAATCGCGTCAGGGAATTTCGTATCCGTGAAAGGTTCCGTCGGCATCGCTTCGATTGCAAGCGCGCCTCCTTTGACTGCGGCGGTCGCGGATTCAATCGCTCTGTGCGCGGCGTCAATCGAAATGCCCAACGCCTTCATGCACTTGTCGGGGTTGTGGAAGCCCATGGCACTTTCGGCACTGACCCAATCCCAATACCACTGCGCCTCACGGACGAGCTGACGGGATTCGGCGAGCTGTTCATCGGTCGCGCCAGCAAGATGAGCCGCCTTGATGACTTTGTGCGCGCGCGCCGTCGTCTGACCTGCCATGCGCAAAAGTTTAAACGTGTTGTCGTTAATCGTCTGCACGCGGTGGAGCATGGTTTCGTAGGATTCGTCGTGGCACTTTGCGCAGCCCGTGTCGTAATGCTTGAGCGGATTCGTCATCCAGTGCGAGGTGTACTTCTGTCCGTCCTTGCGCATGTAAGGCATGTGGCAATCGACGCAGGTGACGCCGTTGAGTGCGTGAACGCTGTCCGTCCAAACTTCAAAGTCGGGGTGCTGAACTTTCAACATGGCGGCACCGCTGTCGGGATGAATCCAGTCGGCGTCGAATTTCGGGTCGTGTCCGTCGTGATAATATTTCCATTCCTCTTCGGGACCGAGTCCGTTGGCGAACGGCATGTGGACTCTGCCGTCTTCCTTTTTCTTGAAATAATATTCGTTGTGGCACTGCCCGCAGACATAAGCGCGCATTTCGTTGTGCGTGGCTTTGTTCACGTCAATGCCGAGCTCAGCCATCGATTCGACAAAGCCCTGATTGTAAATGCGCAACTTCATGGTTTCGGGGTCGTGGCAAGAGGAGCAGCCGAACCATTCGTCATCTTTAATCGGGGCGACAACTTCATCAAAAGGCTTGGAGGCAAATTCCCAGCCGCTCTGCTTGAAATAAACGTCGTACATGTAGGAGCCTTTGCAGACAATGCAGGAGCCCAGCTGACCGGGACGGCGTTTGGAGTTTAGGATATCTTCGCCGGCGTACCAGTGCCCGCGGTCGTCGTCATATTGAATGGAAAACTTGTAACCTTTGAACAGCTCAATCTGTTCGGGCTGTTCGGTTAAGTGCGAATAGGCATCCGCGCCGCCGAAACCTGTCGGGCTCGGAGATTTATCCATGTTCATCTTGTATGAATTGAATTGCAACGGATAAGCTTCGGCGTAACCCATGCGCGTGAGCTTTTGGTCTTCGGGAATCTGTTTAAGTTCAAATTTCGTCGCGGGTTTGGCAATGACTCTTGCGAACAAGAGTCCGAAGAACGCCACGCACAAGACCAGTGCGCCCGCGATATATTTTTGCATCTTACTCAACTTTTATACCCCCTTCCAAGTGATTCGAGCCGTGCGCGATTCTGCTGTGGCACTTCAGGCAATCTTCCTGCGAACCTTCGGGCGCGGTTTCGACGTAAGACATCGTTGCGCTGTGGCAGCGGACGCAGTTCTCGGCAACCATCTTTCGGGCGTCGGCGTCGAGTTTAATCCGTTCGGGGTAGTCGCGCATCATTTCGTGATACATGTCGACCATGCCCGTGCGTCCCTTCTCAAAAAGGTAGTGCGCGGTGTTGTCGTGGGGCAGGTGGCATTCCACGCAGTCAAGTTCTCTGTGACTGGAGACAGCGAACGTTTTCGATTCGTGTTGCATGGAATGACATTGCCCGCAGAAAAATTTTGTGCCGCTCGCGTGCAATGCGCCCATGCCCGCGCCGACCGCCAGCACTCCGACGATAAAGCCGCCCGCCAGACATTTAAGCGTGTGCTTCTCAAGCAAATCTTTTATGCACATCTCGTTACCTCCTTCCGTGAAAATTATTTTCTTATCGATAAAAAAGTTTCTGTGTAAATTGTCGCGGCGCATCGCTGCGATTGAACGTTTAAAAATTTTTTGTGTCATGAACTTCCTTTCTTTGCTTGCCCAAAGAAAGGAAGCGAAAGAAAGGGCACCTCGCAGGGGCGTCGGTCGCTCATGACTCGAACGAACGAATCACCTGTGCCTGGTGTGCGCCGGATGACGCCATCACGGCGTCAGACGCGGCGCGGCCGTCATCCTTGACGGCCTCTGATTCGTCAACGTTTTATCGCTGTCATTGTTCCGACACAAATCGCCGTGACGCTCAGCCACAGCAGCCAGATAAACGGTTTGGTCGTGACGGTCGCGGTTATCGGCATGGACGAAAGTTTTTCATACGTCGGCAAAATTTCCAGCCGCGCCTTCTCCAAGTCGCCCGATATCCCCGTCAAGCGCACGCGCCGCCGCCCGTTAAAAACCTCCAGCGATTTTGAGGAGCCGCCGTCGGGTGTCACCGTTATCAGCGGGTGAATCACTTCTTCAACCTCGCCGTCCGTTATCGTTATCGCCGCCGTCGCCTGAATCGCCTGCCCGTGTTCGTCGTAATCGATGTGCGCCTCCTCGAACACGTAACCAAGCTCTCCGTCCAGCGCGAAAAGTTTTTTCGTCAGCAACAGCTCTTGCACGTCGTCAATCTTCGGCGCGTGAGGAGCAATGTACACGTCGCCCGAAAAATTTTTCAAAATTGCCGGCTCGCGCGCCGCGTCCTCTCCGTTGCCGCGAAGTTTCGTCAAAGCTTTGACCGCCTCGCCGTCGACCGTGTACACGTAAAATTTTTCCCGCTCGTCCTCTTGAAAGACTTGTCCTTCGTAAATCACTTCGTGCCCCGCGATTGAAACTTTTGTGCGCGGCTGAAATTCTTGAGTGACTGTCTCGCCCTGCGCGGAAATTACAATCGCCGCGAGCATCATCAGGAATCCGACGTGCGCAATTTTTCCGCCGAGGCTTATCATGCGCCCGAACTTCGCGAACGTGTAAATCATCAACGCCGCCAAAGTCAAAGCGATGGGCGCGGTGCTCTTCACGTAAAAATCTGTGTCGACCGCCGCCGCCTCTCCGAACAGCTGACTTAAAAGCGGCATGGACATTCCAATCCAAACGATTGCCGCGATGAAAATTATCAGCAGGCAGCTCAGCAGAATCATGAACGCCGCCGAGTTGTGCGCGTCATACATTTTGCCCTGCGGAAAATTTTTTGCCTTGACCAAAATTATCAGCAGCCCGCCGATTAACACGAATGCATTTGCCGCGGCGAGTGCCACTCCGATGTCCGAGCCCGCGAACGAGTGGACAGAGAAGTCACCCAAAATTCCCGACCGCGTTAAGAACGTTCCGTAAATGACCAGCGAATAGGTGAACGTCGCCGCCACGTGCGCCACACTCAGCACGGCGGATTTTTTTTGCGCCAATTTAATCAGGTGCAGGAGGACGGCCGCCAACAGCCACGGCACCAGCGAAGAATTTTCCACGGGGTCCCAGCCCCAATAGCCGCCCCAGCCCAAAACTTTGTAAGCCCAGTAGCCGCCAATGAAAATTCCCGCGCCGAGGAAACTCCACGCCGCCAATGTCCAACGCCGCGCCTCTTCCAACCAATTCCGCGAGTTTGCTTCGGTTAAGAGCGTGCCCAAGCTCAGCGCGAATGGAACCGCCAGCAGTGAGTAGCCGACGAAAATTATCGGCGGGTGAATCGCCATCCAAAAATCTTGCAGCAGCGGATTGAGCCCGACGCCCTCGAAGACCTGCGCACTGTGTTTGGCGAACGGTGACTTCGCCAGCACGAGCAAAACCAAAATGCTTTGCAGTAAAAAATAAATTCCCAACGCCGCCGCCGAAGTTCTCCGCCACGTCAGCACCGCCCCGATTATCGCGTGGACGAGCAGCCACAGCAGGAACGAGCCCTGTTGCCCCGCCCAAAACGCCGAGACTTTGTAAAGCGTCGGGAGCGTCGTCGATGAATATGTCGCGACGTATTCGACGCTGAAATCATTTTCAAAGATCAAAATCCAAAGCAGAAGACTCGCCGCCGTGACAAATCCCGCTGAAGTTGCCGCGAAGATTTTCACGAGCCGCGCCGACGGAATTTTTTGCGCGAAGCAAATTGCCATCGTCGCCAGAGCCGCCGCCAGTCCGCCGCCCAAAAATAAATTTCCCGTCAACAGCATTCCCCCTTAATCAAGCTTGGGGTTTCTGCCCTTCGTACTTGGACGGACACTTGATTAAAAGTTTTTTCGCGTGGAAAGTTTCGTCCGCCGCCTCGTACTTGCCGACCGCGACAATGTGATACGCCTCGTCGAATTGGTCAGGCTTCATGCCGTCGAACTTGACGCGCATGGTTTCGCCCGTCGCCTCGTCGAGCAGGCTGAAGTCAAACTCATTGCCGCGCTGCACGGGCTCAAAATTTTTATCGAGCAGACCTTTGACTTGCACGCCGTTTGATGTCGCGCGCGCCTCGGCAATGCTCACGTAAGGCGTGACGCTCTCGGCCAGATTCAAGCCGGCATATCCGACGAACCCGACCAGCAACACAATCAAAAAAATTTTCCGCACAAGCCGTCGCCTCCTCCGATAAATTTTGCTGATTATATCATTGGGAAATTTTCCGTGTTGTTGCGCGGGCAACTGTGCTTGAGCAAAAAAAATTGCCGGACATTCAATCACTCGTCCGGTAAAATTTTTTGCAAAGGAGCTGATTCGATGGACAGACTTACTCCCGCGCAGCGACGAAAAAATATGCAACGCGTCCGCAACAAAGATTCGCAGATTGAATTGAAATTGCGGCGGGCACTGTGGCACGCGGGCTTCCGTTACAGAAAAAATCTTCGCAGTGTCTTCGGCTGCCCCGATGTTGTTTTCCTGCGCCTGAAGATTGCCGTCTTCTGCGACTCGGAATTTTGGCACGGATATGATTGGGAAAATCGCAAGCACGATTTCAAAAGCCGCCAAGATTTTTGGATACCGAAAATTGAACGCAACATGGCACGCGACCGCGAAGTCAACGAACGGCTCACGGCGGAGGGCTGGACGGTGCTCAGATTTTTCGGCAGGCAAATTAAAAATGACGTCGGCGAGTGCGTCCGAGTGGTGGCCGAGACCGTCGCGCAGAAAAAATCGGAGGCGAGACTTTGTACAGGATGATTGATTTGTTCGCGGGCATTGGCGGGATTCGCCTCGGCTTTGAAAAAATTTTTGGAGCAGACGCCGCGACCGTTTTCGTCAGCGAGATTGATAAATTTGCGCGCGCGACTTACGCGGAAAATTTTCCCGACAGCCCGTTCATCGCCGGAGACATCACTCAGATTCCCGCCGAAGAGATTCCGCCGTTCGATATTTGCCTGGCGGGTTTCCCGTGCCAAGCATTCAGCGTGGCGGGCAGGCGCGGCGGCTTCGACGACGATTATCACGGAACTTGCCGCGGCACTCTCTTCCTCGACGTCGTGAGGATTTGCGACTTCCACAAGCCGAAAATTATTTTCTGCGAGAACGTCAAAGGGCTCGTCGGTCACGACCGCGGACGCACGTTTAAAATCATTTGCGCGGCGTTCGAGCAAATCGGTTACAAAATTTTTTACAAAGTTCTCAACAGCCGCGACTTCGGGCTGGCGCAAAATCGCGAGCGGATTTATATCGTCTGCTTCCGAAAAGATATCGCGCCCGAAAAATTTTTCTTCCCCGCGCCGATTGATGAGCGTTGCACGATTCGCGACATCTTGGACGACGCGCCCATTCCCGCGAAATATTATCTCAGCGACGTTTACCTGGAAAATCTTCGCGAGCACCGTCGACGCCACGAGGCTGCCGGTCACGGCTTCGGTTACGAGATAAAAAATTTGGACGGCGTGGCAAATGCTCTGGTGTGCGGCGGCATGGGGCGCGAGAGAAATTTAATCGTCGACGCCCGCGAGCATTCCTTGACGCCCACAACAAAAATTCACGGCGCGATTAACTCGGAAAATATCCGCAAACTCACTCCGCGCGAATGGGCAAGACTTCAGGGCTTCGGCGACGACTTCAGATTGATTCTGCCCGACACTCATCTTTACAAACAATTCGGCAACACGGTTTCGATTAACGTCATTGAATCGATTGCGCACGAGATAAGGAGGGTGCTTGAACCGATGAACGGCAACAAGGGCGAGTGGAGTGAACTTTACGCGCTGCTGAAAATTTTGGCGGACGGGAAGGTCGACGCGGGGAATTACGCGTTGCCCGTGCTGAAAATTTTCCGCGAGGACGTCGACGGTTTCAAATTGGAATTTCGTCGGGAAAAAGATTTCGTCGCACGTTTTCAGAACGGCAGCCGCGTTTGGAAAGTCAAAGCCTCCGAGTTCGCGGACATGGCTGAAAAAATTTTGCGCGGCATAAAAAATTCAAAGGGGCTTTCGTTTGAACTCGACGGCGCGGAAGAAATTATGCGGCGGCTCGGTCTGACGAAAATAAAATCGCCCGCGAACAAAAAGACTGACATCGAATTGGAGATTCACGACGCGTTCACCAGCACGAGTTCAATTCGCGGTTACTCGATTAAATCTGACTTGGGCGACCCGCCGACGTTGCTCAACGCTTCGGGCGCGACGAATTTTCGATTCAAAGTCTTTGGCGTCGACGACGCGCTCGCCGAACGGATTAATCAAATCGAAACGCGCACAAAGATTCAAGACCGCCTGAAAAAAATTCCGCGCCTCGAATTCGATTCCGTCGTCAAAAAAATTTTCGCGGACAACTTGAGCTTGGTCGACACGGACATGGATAAAATTCTCGGCGAGATGATAAAAATTTATTACGTCGAACGGATTGCCGGCTGCGCGGAGCTCGCCACGCTTCTGGAGGAGCGCGACCCGCTGAATCGCCGCGTGGAAAATTTTTACCGCCACAAGATAAAAAAATTTTTGGGCGCGGTTGCTCTCGGACTCAAGCCCGCAAAAAAATGGAACGGGCGCGACGAATCGAACGGCGGATATCTCCTCGTCGGCGGGCGCGGTGAAGTTTCCGTCTTCCCGCTCGACAACCGCGACGACTTTGAAACTTATCTGCTCAACAACACGAATTTGGAGACGCCGAGTGCGAGTCGTCATAATTTCGGAAAAATTTTGCGGGGGGGGGGATTCGCCATCGACCTCAACCTGCAGATTCGTTTCAAGTAAAAAAATTTCCCTCCCGTGTGCCGAGAGGGTTCAAAGGTTTCGTCATTCGACGGAGCCGATTTTTTTTATCCGATTAAAAATTTCCGTGGCGGCTCGCGGCTTCGAAAGTTTGCGCGCGTTGAGTTTCATCTCAGCCAGCCGCGCGGGTTCGCTCAGCAGTTCCTCGACGACCGCCGAAATTTTTTTGTCGCCGACTTCGATTGCCGCGCCGTGTGTCGTCGCGTAAGCCGCGTTCAAAGCTTCGGGGCCGGGGATTGGCGCGTGGAGAATCAACGGCAGCCCCGCCGCGAACGCCTCGGTCATCGTCAGCGCGCCCGGCTTCGTTATCAGCAAATCCGCCGCCGCCATGAGCTTGTCGACGTCCGTGACGTATCCGAAAATTTCCGTCGGGTGATTGAAGTTCATCCGCCTCAGTCGCGCCAATAAATTTTCGTTCTGACCGGCGACGACCAAAATTTTCAGCGGCAGGGAAACTCGGTTGAGTTCGGCGAGTGTCTCCTCGATTGAGCCCAAGCCGAGTCCGCCGCCCATGATTAAAATCGTCGTGCGAGTTTCGTCCGTGACTTTCTGCGCGGCGGAAAATTTTTCGTCAATCGGAATGCCCGTCGCGAAAATTTTTTGTCCCGCCCGCGAGTGAGCCGCCAGCTTCGCGCGCATTTCCTCCGTCGCCACGAAGTACGCGTCGACCTCGCCGTAAATCCAAATCTCGTGCAGCGAATAATCCGTGAGCACCGCCGCCAGCAAAAATTTTTCCGCAGACTTGGCGTGAAGAAATTTCCATAGCGACGCCGCCGCTTCGGGGAAAGGGTGCGTGCAAATGACCACGTCGGGTTGAAATTTTTTCAGCAGGCGCGCGAACGGCAGATACATTGACGCCGAGCTTAAAAATCTTGCCGACACTCCGACGCGCCGCCCGTCCGCGAATTTGTAAATCCTGTCGTAAAGGTCGGGGATGAACTTCAACGCCGCAAGATAAAATTTTTTCGTCAGCCAATTCAGCGTCGAGACCTCGCGCGCCATGAAGTCAACGACGCGGACATCAATTCCTAATTCCTCATTCCTAATTCCTAATTGAATTGCCTCGGCCGCCTTCGTGTGACCCGAACCGATGGACGCCGATAAGATTAAAATTTTCAACACGTCAGCCCGCCGTCGACGCTCAAGATTGCGCCCGTGATAAAGCTCGCCGTCGACAAAAAGTAAATCGCCTCCGCCACTTCCTCCGCCGTGCCGATTCTTCCCAGCGGATAAAGTTTTGCCAAATCTTCCACGCGCTCGCCCGAATCTTTCAGCTGCTTGAGCGTCAGCGGCGTCAGCACGTCGCCGGGTGCCACGCAATTCACACGCACCTGCAAACTTGCCAGCTCCAGTGCCAGCGACCGCGTCAACGCCACCACCGCTCCTTTGCTCGCCGAATACGCCGCGCAGAAATAATTTCCCCGCAAGCCCGCGTCGCTCGCCACGTTCACAATCGCCCCGTGAGTTTTTCTCAGCTCGTCGACCGCCGCCCGCGCCATGAAGAAAGTTCCCTTGGCGTTCGTGGAAAAAATTTCGTCGAAAGTTTTTTCGTCCGTCGAAGTGATTGCGCCCTCGCGATAAATGCCCGCGCTGTTGACCAACACATTTACTCCGCCGAAAATTTTTACCGCCGCCGAGATGATTCGTTCGCAGTCCTCGACCTTGCGCACGTCCGCCGCGATGAACTCCGCGCGCCCGACCAAATCCGTTGCCTCGAAGCGCGCGCGACTTCTGCCGACGACCACGCAGTTAAATCCTTTGCTCAGAAAAATTTTCGCCGCCGCCAATCCGATTCCGCTCGTGCCGCCCGTGACGACGACCGTCGACTCAGTAGAGCCCAAGGGGAGCGTCGCCGATGCTGATGTAAATATTTTTCTTCTGCGTGTAAGCATTCATGATGAGCTTGTGGGTCTCGCGCCCGATGCCCGACTTTTTGTATCCGCCGAAAGGAGCACCCGCCGGCAGTTCGTTATAAGTGTTAATCCACATTCTGCCCGTCTCGACTGCCCGCGCCACACGCAACGCGCGATTGATGTCTTTCGTCCAGACCGCGCCGCCCAAGCCGTACTCGCTGTCGTTCGCCATCTTGATGACCTCGTCCTCGTCATGGAACTTGACGACGACCACCACCGGTCCGAAAATTTCTTCGCAGGCCACGCGCATGTTGTTGTTCACGTCGGCAAGAATCGTCGGCTGCATGAAGGCACCCTTCTCGCCGCCGGCAACGACAGCCTTCGCGCCGCCCGTGATGACTTGCGCGCCTTCCGCCTTGCCAATCTCCACGTAATTCAAAATCTTTTCCAGCTGACGGTTATCAATCTGACTGCCCATCTGCGTATCGGCTTCCCACGGCAGACCGACTTTGACGCTCTCGAACTTCGCCTTCAACGCCGCAAGGAATTTATCGTAAATCGTATCCTGCACGAAGATTCGACTGCCCGCGCAGCACACTTGCCCTTGGTTGAAGAGGATGCCCATGCACGCGCCTTCGATTCCTTTTTCCCACGGCATGTCCTCGAAATAAATGTTCGCGCTCTTGCCGCCGAGCTCCAGCGTCGCGGGGATTAATTTTTTCGCCGCCGCGTCCGCCACGGAGTAACCGACTTCCGTTGAGCCCGTGAACGCCAGCTTGCTGATGTCGGGGTGGTCAAGAAGATATTGCCCCGTCTTGCCGCCGCTGCCCGTCACGATGTTGAGCACGCCGGGCGGAAGTTCTTTTTCGATGAGCTTCATGAGCTCCAGCACACTCAGCGACGTTGTCGACGACGGCTTGAACACAATGCAATCGCCCGCGCCGAGTGCCGGTGCCAATTTCCACGCCGCCATGAGGTACGGGAAATTCCACGGCACGATTTGTCCGACGACACCAATCGGCTCGTTGAGGATGAGGCTCAGCGCGTTGTCGGTCAGCATGTTCGCGCTGCCCTCCTCGGAGCGAATGACGCCCGCGAAGTAACGGAAGTGATCGGAGCCCATCGGGATATCGATGTTCATTGTCTCGCGAATCGGCTTGCCGTTGTCGAGTGTCTCAATCATTGCCAGGTGCTCGCGGTTCGCGTCGATGATGTCGGCGATTTTCAGCAGGATTGTCGCGCGCTCGGTGATTGACGTTTTCTTCCACGCGGGGAACGCCGCCCATGCCGCTTTGACTGCGTCGTCGACGTCCTGCTTGCTCGCCGCCGCCACCTTGCACATGTACTCGCCGTTGGCGGGGTTGTACACGTCGAAGGTCTTGCCGCCCTCTGCCTCGCGCCACTCGCCCCCGATGTAGAGCTTGTAGCTGTCCTGCCAAATTTTCTTCGGTGCACTTGCCATTGAAGTTTCCCTCCCGATTTTTATTTCCATGCATTATACTGCATAGATTTTTTTTTATCAATCGACAGCCCGACACTCGACGGCTCTGAAAATTTTTCAAGCCTCGCCGAGACGAAAACGCCGCTGAAAATTTTTTCTCGCCTCAAAAATTCTGTCGTTGAAAAAATCTTTCCGCCTGCGAATTTTGATGTGTGCATGGACGCGAACGCCCCCGCGAGGTGCCTTTTTTTTGCTTACTTTCTTTGGGCATGCAAAGAAAGTAAGAAGAAAAAACGCAACCCCCCAAAAGGTTTTCCAGAGAACCTGATGGGGGGTTTTGCTTTTGTGACATCGGTGAAAGATTTAAATTAGCATTCGTTTCGTTCGTATTATAAACTGCGCAGAAAATTTTTTTGCGCCCGCCCCGAGCCGAAATGCCGCCGAAAAATTTTTTACGCCCGCGCAAAAAAAAATCAGCCGTCAACGCAAGAACCTGACCTTAATCCGAAGCTGCGCTACAATAACCTCTCGTTGCTGCGTATGCCCTGGCGAGATTGTCAGTACAGTTTGTGTTCGGCAAGACCAAGTCCCTGCGTTCACGGCTGAGACTTTATATTCATCGCGCATCATGCGACGCGCTCAAGAAATTTCATTCGGTGGCGGAGAGTGAGGGATTTGAACCCTCGGTGCGCTATCAACGCAACACACGATTTCCAGTCGTGCTCCTTAAGCCACTCGGACAACTCTCCGCAGCAAGAGGCAGTTTATCATTCAAACTATCGGCTGTCAAGAATTATTTTATTTCGGGGCGGCGGGCGGGATAAACATTTTGTTAATCGGCACTTCATTGAACGGCAAGTCGCCGTCTTCGTCGCTGAGGTGTCCTTTCGAACGCCCGATTATCAGCTCGTTGTGGTCGCGCGCCCACTCCAGAATCGTCCGATAAAAATTGTAACGCAGGTCGGTGCTCGGCAAAGTTTTCAAGTCAATCGGCTCGCATGAGGTGTCCTTGTCGAGTGTCGCCCACGTGTCGTCCAAGTCGACGCGCTCAACCACTTGCACCGTGTGATTAGCCAAATCGAATTTCAAATAATCTGCGCGGCCGGCGAGTCGGTCGTAACCTTTGAGAGAAAGTTTTTTCCAGCGCCGCTTCTGAATCACGTCTTCGATTTGAATGTTGTCGTACATGCAAACCGTCGGCACCATCAGCGTGTTCAAGTCCAGCGTGCCGTCGGGGCGAATCTTGTAGCCCGCCTGCTGATGATTGAACCAATAATTTCCGCGCGGCGTCGATTGCACCCACATATAAATTTCAGTCGGCACTTCGGTTATAATTTCGCCGTCTTCCTCCGCCGCTTCGGTCGGGCTCGCCGAAAAAATTATCGCCGCCGAAAGTATCTCCGCGAAAAATTTTTTAGCTTTCATTGCGTCCATCCTTTCCGCGAAGATTATAACAAAAAACAGATTGAGGAACAAGAACTTGAAATAAACCGCGCGGCGAAATATAATCGTCGAAAAAATTTTGGAGGACGAGCGTGAGCAAAGAGCAATTTGAATTGACGGACGAAGTTATGTACGTCAAAGGCGTGGGACCGAGGCGTGCAGAGGCTTTGCACAAGCTGAATATCTTCACGAAGTATGACCTGCTGACGCATTACCCGCGCGCTTATGAAAATCACAGCAGCCTGACAAAAATTTCCGACGTCTTCGAGGGCGAACAAGTTTTAATCGTCGGACGCGTCAGCAACATCACGTCGCGCGAGGCTCGCGGCCTGACGATTATCAACGCCCTGCTCAAAGACGAAACCGGTTACATTCGGCTGACGTGGTTCAATCAAAAATATTTGCTGACGAAGTTGCGCAACGGCATGAGGCTGTTAATCATCGGCAAAGCAAAATTCGATTCGTGGTCGGGCGGGCTTGCACTCAATCAAATCCAAAGCACGACGATACTCGAAGAGGACGAGGAGCCCGCGCTCGGAATCGTCCCGATTTATCCGTCGACGGCGGCGATAAGTCAGCAGGTGTTGCGCGCGGCGATAAAAAATCTTTTGAACTCGATGCCGCCGCTCACAGAAATTTTGCCGCAAAAAATTTTGGACGCGCAAGAATTAATTTCGTTGGACGAGGCAATGCGCGCGATTCATTTCCCGCGAGATTTTTTTGAACTGGACGAGGCTCGACGGCGGCTGGCGTTCGATGAATTATTTTTAATCCAATGCGGGCTCATGCTGATAAAGCGGCAGACGCGCGACGAGAGGCTGGGCATAACTCACAAAAAGAACGGAGCACTGGTCAAGGCGGCGTTGGCAAAGTTGCCGTTCGATTTGACGAGCGACCAGAAAAAATCTTTCCGCGAAATTTCAAAGGACATGGAAAGCAAACTCCCAATGCGCCGCTTGCTTCAGGGCGACGTGGGCTCGGGCAAAACCGTCGTGGCGTTGCTGGCGTTGCTCAAGACTGTGGAGAGCGGACGGCAGGGCGCGTTCATGGCACCGACGGAAATTTTGGCGAGTCAGCATTACGAAAAATTTTCCGCGCTGCTGACGGATTTGGGCGTTCGCGTCGATTTGCTCAGCGCGAAGGTCACTCGCACAAAAAAATCGCGCGAAGAACTTTACGAAAAAATTTCCGCGCACGAGTCGGACATAATAATCGGGACGCACGCGCTGATTCAGGAGGGCGTGAAGTTTGCGAACCTCGGCTTGGTCGTGACGGACGAACAGCATCGCTTCGGCGTGACGCAGCGGGCGACGCTCGAAAAAAAATCTGACGCCGTGCCCGATATGCTCGTCATGACCGCCACGCCGATTCCGCGCACGATGACTCTGACAGTTTACGGCGACTTGGACATCTCGCAGATAAAAGAATTGCCGCCGGGACGCAAGCCGATAAAGACCGAGGCGAAGACCACGCGCGGGCGGAAAAAAGTTTACGATTTTGTCCGCGCAGAAATTTTGGCGGGGCGGCAGGCTTACGTCGTGTGCCCGCTGATTGAACACAGTGATTCGGAGCAGCTGGCGAACATCGAATCCGCCGAAGAAATTTTCGACAAGCTCAGCCGAGGAATTTTCCGCGACGTGAAATGCGCGCTCCTGCATGGGAAGATGAAACCGCGCGACAAAGATGACATCATGGAAAAATTTCGTGACGGCGAGATTAAGTTGCTGGTGTCGACGACGGTCATTGAGGTCGGCGTCGACGTGCCCAACGCTTCCGTCATGGTCGTCGAGCACGCGGAGCGATTCGGCTTGGCGCAACTTCATCAGCTGCGCGGGCGAGTCGGGCGCGGCGCGGCGAAGTCTCACTGCATTTTGATTTCGGACAGCAAAGCGGACGTCGCCAAGGCGCGGCTGGAAATTTTGGAGCGGACGAACGACGGCTTCAAGCTCGCAGAGGAGGATTTGAAACTTCGCGGCCCCGGACAATTTTTCGGAGAGGCTCAGCACGGCTTGCCCGATTTAAAAGTTGCCGACGTTTTCCGCGACGTGGAACTTTTGATTCAAGCGCGTGACGCCGCCGAGAAATTTATCACCGACGACGACAACCTGAATTACTTCGCAAACCTCAGAAAAAATCTCGCGCTTGCTTACGGCGACAAGTTCAATCAAATCACTGCCGGCTGAAAAAAATCCTCGCACACCCGCGGGGAAATTTTTTTTTATTGAACGCCGCCCTTAAAATACTCCGAGCGTCTTGAAGAGTAAAATCCAACAGAACATGGTCAGGCACGAGAGAGCCGACGTGAACACCACGCAGTTGCCCGCCAAATCCGCGTCGCCACCCATCTGCTGAGCCATGGCGAATGACACGACCGCGCACGGCGAGGCAAAAATTGCCACGAGCGTGACGAATTCAATGCCGCTGAAGCCGAACACAAATGCCGCCGTCGAAAGAGTTATCGCGGGCACGAGAATCAATCGCCCGAAGAGTGCGCCGAGCAGTTGCTTGCGGTGCTCATGCGTCGCGCCCAATTTGAACGACGCGCCCAAAATTATCAGCGCGACGGGAGTGGTCGCCGCCGAGATTTGTCCGATTGGTTTGAGGACGGGTTTGGGAACTTCCACGCCGAGGATTAGAAGCGTCGCGCCCGCGATTGCGCCGAGGATCATCGGGTTCTTGAAAACGCCCTTCAAAATCGGCAGGAGCCTGAATCGTCCGCCGCGAAATGTTTCCAGCGCGAACACCGCCAAGATATTGTAAATCGGAACAATGACTGCAATCATCATGGTGGAGACCGCAATGTTTTCGTCGCCGAAAATGTTGGCGACAATCGGCACGCCCATCAAAACAAAATTACTGCGGAAAATTGCTTGCACGAGGACGCCGCGCCGCTTGTTATCCGGCTCGATTCGTGGGATAATTATCATCAGCAGGAAAAAAATTATCAGCACGCCGCCCGCCCCGAACATCATCAGCTTCGGGCGAAAACTCGTCGCCAGCTCCGTCGTGTAAATCGAGTAGAACATCATGCAACAAAAAAAAACGCGGAAGACCATTCGGTTCATGTGATTGAGTTCCTCGTCGGTCAACCACTTTTGAAACTTCACGAACGCGCCGATTGCCATCAGGCAGAACATAGGGACGACTGCGCTCACTGCCACGATAAAATTGCTGAACATAAACTTCAACTCCTCGCCGCAATTTTATCACACAGAAAAATTTTTTGGAGGGAATTTTTTTATGGAAAAAACTTTGGTGCTTATCAAGCCGGACGCCTTCGGGAAAAATCACGCGGGCGACATCCTCAAGCTTTACGAAGACGCGGGCTTCAAAATCGTCGCGGCGAAGGTCATGAAGATGACGCCCGAACTCGCCGCCAAACATTACGTCGAACACATCGGCCGCCCGTATTACCCCGCGCTGGTCGAGTTCATGACGAGTGCTCCGCTCATGGCTCTGGTTTTGGGCGGCGACGACGTGATTAAAAAAGTTCGCGAGCTCAACGGCGCGACGAATCCCGCCGAGGCCGCCGAAGGTACCGTCCGCAAACTTTACGCCGCGGACAAAACCAAAAACGCCGTTCACGCTTCCGACAGCCAAGAAAGTGCCGCGCGAGAAATTTCGATTTTCTTCAGCGCGTATGAAATGTTTGACTGAGAAAAAAATTTTTCAGCGTTGAAACGTCTTCGGCGGGCTTAAAAAATTTTTTCGACGATAAATCGTCCACGGCGGGCTTAAAAAATTTTTTCGGCGGTTAATCGTCCACGGCGGGCTTAAAAAATTTTTTCAGCGGTAAATCGTCGGCGACGGGCGTGAAAATTTTTTCAGCGGTAAATCGTCGGCGGCGGGCACGGGAAATTTTTTCGGCGGTGAATCGTCCTCGGCGGGCGAAGAAAAATTTTTTCGGCGGTGAATCGTCGGCGGCGGGCGCGAAAAATTTTTTTCGGCACGCGTGAACTTTTTTTGAGGAGGAAAATTTATGATACGTAAAGGAATAATTTTGGCGGGCGGGTCGGGCACGCGGCTTTACCCGCTGACCGAAGTCGTCTCCAAGCAGCTCATGCCGGTCTTCGACAAGCCGATGATTTATTATCCGCTGTCGACGCTGATGCTCGCCGGCATTCGCGAAATTTTAATCATCACGACGCCGCAAGACAGCCACCTGTTCCAAGCACTGCTCGGCGACGGAAATCAGCTCGGCTTGAAAATTTTTTACGCGGTTCAGCCCAAGCCCGAAGGTCTGGCGCAGGCATTTTTAATCGGCGAGGAATTCATCGACGGCGAAGGTTGCGCGCTGGTTTTGGGCGACAATATTTTTTACGGCTCGGACTTCGCCAAGCTCGTGCAACGCGCCGCCGCCCACGACGAGGGCGCGACCGTCTTTGCCTATTACGTCAACGACCCGCAAAATTATGGCGTCGTCGAATTCAATCGCGAAACGGGGAAGGCGGTCAGCTTGGAGGAGAAACCAAAAGAGCCTCGCTCGAATTATGCCGTGACGGGGCTTTACTTCTACGATAAAAATATTGTCGACGTTGCCAAGTCGATTAAGCCGTCGGCGCGCGGCGAACTGGAAATCACCGACGTGAACAAAATTTATTTGGAGCGCGGCTCGTTGCGCGTGGAGAAAATGCGGCGCGGTTATGCCTGGCTCGACACCGGCACGCATGAATCACTTTTGCAGGCGGGCGCGTTCGTCCACACGATTCAAACTCGCCAGGGCTTAAAAATTTCTTGCATTGAGGAAATTGCTTACCGCATGAATTACATCGACGAGGCGCAGCTTTTGAAACTCGCCGAACCTCTCGCCAAAAACGATTACGGAAAATATTTGCAGCGGCTCGCAAGGCACGGACGTTAATAAAAAATTTTTGAGGTGATTGAATGTTCAAAGTGTTGCTTTGGGATAATACGGGCGAAAGTGCTCTGTGGGCGAAAAAATTTTTGAAGCGCGACGTGGAAATTATTAGGACGCTCCGCCCCGATGACCCCGATAAAGTCGAAGTCCTCATGCGCGGCGATTGGAATTTCGTTTTGATTTTCGAGAACGGTCAGCGCGAACTTTTCGACGAGATTTTTAAAAAATTGCGCGCAGTGAATTTTTCCACTGAAAACATCGTCTTCGCGAACGATATCGACAGCTGGCTGAATCATCCCGCCGCCGTCTTTGCTCTCTTGAAGCCGCAAGCGCACGACCAATTTTATCGTTACTGGAATTTTTTCAACCACAGACGCTGGCACTACTATCATACCGCCTCCGCCGAAGGTCTTCATTACTTGGCAACCGCCGCGGACAATTTTGTTATCCGCACGGCATACATAGAAAGTAAAAGTCACGCATCGGATGAGTTGAAAATCTTCCACGACCTCGTGAAAAAATTTTACGGCGGCGTCGACGACAGCAGCGGATATTTTTTGGAACTGGGTGCGAACATCGGCACGGCGGGAATTTATTTCCTCAAAAAGATTGCGCCGAATATGAAGTGGCTTGCCTTTGAACCCGACCCCGAAAATTTCAAACTCTTGCGCGTCAACACAATCCTCAACGACCTGGAGGACAGGGCGACTCTCGTCAACTGCGGGCTCGGCGACAAATTCGATGAGCTTATCATGTACAGGAACTTGAGCAACCCCGGCGGCAACGGAATATTTAACAAATGGCTGCCCTCCGAACGTAATGCCCCGACCGAAAAGATTAAAGTCATTCCGCTCGATTCATACCTTGCCGAAAACAAAATCGCCGTGGCGGAAATTAAATACATTTGGATTGACACGGAAGGTTTTGAGGCTCAAGTTTTGCTCGGCGCGAAAAATTTCCTCACTCAAAATGCTCCGCCGATTTTCATGGAGTTCAATCCGATGCCGTGGAACAGGAGCGGTTACTTTGACAGATTAGTTGAACTGCTCAAGTCGGTTGGTTACACGCATTTTATTTGGATGCTCGACATCATTCAGCGCGGTCAAGGAAAAATTTATCCGATTGACAAACTATTTGACTGGAAGAGCTCGGACGCGTGGATTGGCTCCTTGGGCGACATTTTCTTGATTAAAAATCTCGCGTGACTTTACAGTTTCATAAGTTCGTAAAAATTTTTTATAAACCCGTTGCAAAACTTTTCGCGGCGGGTTATTTTTATTGCGTATTATATTTCGAGGAGTGATTCGTGTGAGCAACGAAGAAATCATCCGCGCGTTCCATTTGATGTGGGACAATTTCCCCGAAGCCGTGACGATAACTCAGAAAAGTCGCGAGATTGTCGCCGTGAACAAAAAGGCTGCCGAGTTCGGGCTGAAGGCGGGCATCAAGTGTTCGTCAATCGGCAAACCCGAAAATCATCGCGGCTGCCAATGCGATAAGGCGGTCGACACGGGCGAGCCGCAGTTTTGCACTTACGAGGGACAGTTCGGCAAAGCTTACGGCTACTGGATTCCGATTCCCGAAAAGCCCGAATGGATTATTCACTTCAGCGTGGGTTACGCGTTCGAGTATCCGAAGATTGACCGCTCCCCGTCGACGAAGGCAAAGGAAAGTCTGCACGGCTTGGCGAAGGGCACGGACCTTGAGTCGGCGATGGCTGCCATGGCGGCGGGCGAGGCGAGCGGCACCATGATGTATTACGCGCTGGCACGGCTGGCGAAGGAGCAGGGCTTGAACGACGTGGCGAACACCTTTATCGAGTCGGCGAATCAGGAGGCAGTGCACGCAGGCTTTTATGCCACGCTGGTCGGCAAAGTCCCGAAAAATTTCTGGCAATTCGTTGCGGGCGTCGCAAAGGCCGAGTACTGCGGCAAAACAAAAATCAAAGGCTTGGCGGATATGGTTCGCGCGGCGGGTCTGGAAAAGGTTGCCGACGAAATGGAAGTCTTCGCCGAACAGGAATGGCACCACGGAGTTGTTATCGACGAGCTGCTGAGGAAACACGCGCCCGAAGTTTTCAAAACAGAAGGCAAGCGGTGGGTCTGCGGCGTCTGCGGATATGAGCACGTCGGAGATGAGCCGCCCGAAAATTGTCCCGTGTGCGGTCAGCCGTCAAAAGTCTTCAAGGAAAAAGTAAATCTTTACGGCGCGACGAAAGGCACGGAGCTGGAATTCATCGCAAAGGAAGCGGCACGCGCCGAACTCAACGGCACGCTGATGTATTACGCCTTGGCGCGCATGGCGAAGGAGCAGGGTCTCGACGAAGTTTCCGAGGCGTTGATTGAGTCGGCGAATCAGGAGGCAGTGCACGCAGGCTTTTACGCCACGCTCAGCGGAAAATATCCGAAAAATTTCTGGGAACTGCTCGACAGGGTCAAGTCGGCGGAGTACGCGGGCGAGGCGAGTGTCAAAGCTCTTGCCGAAAAATTCCGCGCGGCAGGTTTGAATCAAGCGGCGGACGAGATGGAAACTTTCGCCAAGCAGGAAGCTCACCACGGCGAAGTCATCGACGCGCTGTTCAAAAAATTCAATCCCGACTTCAAGCCCGCTGATGTCGAAGGCAAAAAAGTTTACGTGTGCCCGTGCTGCGGTTACAGATATTACGGCGACCTGGACGCGGAGCCCGACGATTGGACGTGCCCCGTGTGCGCTCAGCCGAAAAAAGATTTTAAGCTTCTCGAAAATGCGCCCGCGCCCGAAAAAATTTCTCCCGCGCAAAAAATTTTCGTCTGCACGATTTGCGGATATGAGCACGTCGGAGACGCGCCGCCCGAGGTCTGTCCGATTTGCGGTCAGCCCGCGTCCGTCTTCAAGGAGAAATAAAAATGAATCGACGCAACTTTATCAAAGCGGCGGGCGTCATGACACTCGGCTTGATGCTCGACGGAAAAATAACGGAGGCGAAACCCAAAATGAAAATCTCAGCGGTTAAACTTTACGACGGCGGCTTCATGATGAAATCGTTCGCGTGCGGCGGCGGCTTGCCCGAAGGTTCCATCAAGGAAGAGAAGCTCCGCTCCAGCCTGCAAAATTATGTCATCGACACCGGCAAGGAAGTTATCCTCGTCGATACGGGCATGCCCGCCGAAATGGAAATCCCCGTGACGCCCGACTCCGTGATAACCTTCGGCGACAAGATTAACAATTACGTCGACGCGCTCAAGGCGGCAGGTTACGAGCCCGCGCAAGTTTCCAAAATCCTCGTGACGCACAAGCACCCCGACCACACGGGCGAGTTGCGCGCTTTCCCGAACGCAAAAATTTTCATCTCACGAATCGAAGCCGACGACATGAAGTTGACGGGCGATAACGTCGTGCGCGTGGACTTCACCGACGGCGCGTACAAAAATTTCCCGCGAGCCAAAAAATTTCCGACGGCGTTCGTTACCTCTTCGCGCCCGGCCACACCAAGGGCAACAGCATTGTCGTCGTGGAGGCGGACGGAATTTTTTACATGATTCACGGCGATGTGACTTACACCGACGAAGCTTTGCTGGAAAATAAATTGGCGGTCGCAACCGAGGACTTCCCCGCCGCCCGCGACACGCTCCGCAAAGTTCGCGCGTTCATGAAAGACAATCCGACGGTTTATCTGTCGACGCACACGCCGCTCGGTTATGAAAATCTCGCCGCGAAAAAAATTATGAGCCTGCCCGAAGTCGAGGATGCTCTCGTCGTCGAAACTCAAGCCGAGAAAAAATCCGTCGGCAAAAAATGGGTTTGCTCCGTCTGCGGTTACGAACATTTTGGAGATGAGCCGCCCGAAGTTTGTCCGCGCTGCAAGCAACCCAAGACAGCTTTTCACTTGGCGTAAAATTTTTAACCTTGAACTAAAGACAAAGGCGCGGATTTGATTTATACTGCGCGCGAGGTGAGAAGTATGAACTTCAAGAAAAAATTACTCGTCGGACTTTTGAGCGGCGCGATGATTCTGTCATGCGGCGCGGTGAATGCGGCTGAACCCGAAATGCCCGAAGATGACGTTTGGCAGGAGGAAGAGGCGGCGCACAGAGGCGGCTGGGCGAATTATTTCTCCGAGAAATACGGCGTCAGCTCCGCGCAAATTGAGCAGGCTTTGAAGAGCGGCGCGCACCCGTCGGACATCCACCACGCGGCGGTTCTCGCCAAACTCAGCGGCAAAAATTTTTCCGACGTGCTGGCCATGAAAGTTGACTGGTTCCAGGTCGCCGATAAGTTGGGCGTCACGCGCGAACAGGTCGGAGAATTTCTCATGCAGGAGCGCACGGAATTTTTCGCCAAACGCGCGGGCATTGAACTGAAAACTTTCCAAGCGTTGCTCAAAGACGGTTATCACCCGCACGATATCGCAGTCGCCGGCGCGATTGCCAAAGCGGCGAACAAAAATATCAAGAGCGTCCTCGAAAAGCGCAGAATCAACAACACGTGGGAGGACGTGGCAAAATCTTTCGGCGTGAATTTCAACGACCTCATCCCGCGCGACGCTCATCATCAAAAACATCTTCAAGGTCATCGCATGCGCGGGTGAGTGCTCGTGAGTAAGCTCGACGACTTGAAAAAAAATCTGCGCGGGCTCGGAAAGGTTGCAGTGGCGTTTTCGGGCGGAGTGGATTCAACTTTCCTGCTCAAGGTTGCGCATGAAGTTTTGGGCAAAAAAGTTTTGGCGTTGACGGCGGCGAGTAATTTCGTCCCGCGCAAAGAACTCGACGCGACAAAAAATTTCTGCGCGGCGGAAAATATTCGTCAGATAATTTTCGCGGCGGACGTCTTGAACATCGCGGGCGTCAAAGAAAATCCCGTCGACCGCTGTTATCTTTGCAAGCGCGCGCTGTTTGAAAATTTTTTGCGGCTGGCGGAGGAGAACGGATTCGCTACGGTTATCGAAGGCTCGAACGTCGACGACGCCTCCGATTATCGCCCCGGCATGAGAGCGTTGGCTGAACTCAAAATAAAAAGCCCGCTGCGCTCCGTCGGGCTGAGCAAGGCTGAGATTCGCAATCTGTCCCGCGAAATGAATTTGCCGACGTGGAACAAGCCGTCGATGGCGTGTCTGGCGTCGCGCTTCGTTTACGGCGAAACTTTGACGGCTGAAAAACTTTCCATGGTTGAGGCGGCGGAAGATTTTTTGGCGGGCGCGGGCTTCAATCAGTTGCGCGTGCGTGTTCACGGGAAAATCGCGCGCATTGAAGTTTTGCCCGAAGACTTCGCCGCCGTCATAAACCTTCGCGAAAAAATTTCGGCGCGATTAAAATCTCTCGGCTTCGAATACGTCACGCTCGACCTGCAAGGTTATCGCGTCGGCTCCATGAACATCTTCGACACGAAATGAAATTCAATTCCTCGTCACGAATTGCGGCGGGGATTTTTTTTTGTTATCATGGCGGAAAAAGTTAAGAGGAGAATTTTTTTGAAGAAAAAAATTTTGGTGCACGGCACGCCCGACACTTTGCAAAAATTTTTCGCGGACGCCGTCAGCCGCGATTATGAACTCGTCGGCGTCCTGAGTGATGAAAATTTTTTAATCCAAGGGCTCGAAGTCCTCGCGCCCAAAGCCGTCCCGCCGTTCGTTTACAGAATCATCGACGCGATTATTTTTACTTCGACGACGGACATAAGAGACTTTCAATTTTTTATCAAACGCGGTCTGCCTCCCCGCAAAATTATTCCGTGGGACGCGCGGCAGGGTTGGCGGAGTTTCAGCATGACCGACAAAGCCGGCGCGCAGATTATTTTTTTCTGCGGCTTGGAGTTTCATATCCGCGACGATGAGGACAAAAAATTTTTCCAAAGTATTTACCTTCGGCTCCAACGCCAACGCCGATTCAAAAATATAAATCCGAAAAATTATCCCGCAGTCTTGGCGCAGGAATTTCAACTTCGCACGGGCAAAACCCTCGACTTCAAAAATTTGCGGACGCTCACGGAGAAAATGCAGTGGCTGAAAATTTTTGACGCCACTCCGCTCAAGACCCGCCTCGCCGATAAATTTCTCGTTCGCAGTTGGGTCGCGGACAAAATCGGCGAGCAATATCTGATTCCGCTCCTCGGCGTGTGGGACGACTTCGACGACATTGACTTCGACGCGCTGCCCGACCAATTTGTTTTGAAGTGCAACCACGGCTCCGGCATGAACATCATCGTCCGCGACAAAAAAAATTTCGACGTGACCCGCGCCCGCGAAAAAATCAACGCCCTCCTCGCCATCGATTACGCCTCGCATTGTTTTGAGCTCCATTACTCAAAAATCAAACGGAAAATCCTCGCCGAAAAATTTTTCTCGAACGGTGACTTGCCCGACCTAATCGATTACAAATTCATTTGCTTCGACGGAAAAATTATTTACTGCCAATATCTGACCGAACGCTCAACCGAATTGAAACTGAATTATTTCGACGAGAATTGGCAAGCGACGGACGTCGAACGAAGCGACCACCCGCGCAGTGCTCACCCCGAAAAAATTCCTCGCCCGAAAAATTTTGAACTCATGAAAAAAATCGCCGCCACGCTCGCGGAAGGATTTATTTTCGTGCGCGTCGACTTGTACGAGATTGACGGGCGCGTTTATTTCGGCGAGATGACTTTCATCCCCGGCGCAGGATATTTTTCTTACAGCTCCGAAGGCACGGACGAATATTTGGGCAGCCTCCTGAAGTTGCCGGCGATAGACCCCCCCCCCGAAGCTTTATAACTGAACGAAAATTTTCAAGCCCTCGTTGCGAATTGCGGCGGGGGATTTTTTTTGTTATCATGCAGAAAAAATTGGAGGGAACTCATGACTCGAACTCACGAAAAAATTTTGGCGGCGCGGACGGGCGGGCGATTGAAATTCGCGCTGGCTTATCCGAACGCATACCGCGTGGGCATGTCCAACCTCGGCATTCACATCGTTTACCAAATCATCAACGCCGACAAAAATTTTTCCTGCGAAAGATTTTTTCTGCCCGAACGCGGAGAACTGCTCAGTGTCGAGACGCAGACGCCGCTGAATAAATTTCAAGTCGTCGGCTTCGCGGTGAGTTTCGAGCCCGATTATTTTAACGTCGTCAAAATGCTCAAGCTTGGCAAGATAAAATTGCGGGCGAGCGAGCGGACGGACTTTGACCCGATAATCATCGCGGGCGGACCGTGCGCGACGTTCAACCCCGAACCGCTCAGCAAAATCTTCGACGCGTTTGTCATCGGCGAGGGCGAAAAAATTTTGCCGCCGCTCCTCCACGAAATTATTTCCTCCGAAAATCTTCCGCGCCTCCAACGCCTGGAAAAAATTTCGCAGGTCGCCGGCGTTTACGTCCCCGCCTTCCCGAAAAAAGTTTCGCGGCAGTGGGTTGAAAATCTCGACGAATCCCCCGCGCACTCCACGGTGCTGACCGACGACGCCGAGTTCAATATGTACTTGATTGAGACGGCGCGCGGCTGCGGACGTCATTGCCGCTTCTGCATGGCGGGTTATTGCTTCCGACGCCCGCGCAACCGTTCACTCGACGTGCTCAAAAAGGAAATTGTCGACGCAAAAAATTTCGGGAAAAAAATCGGGCTCATGGGCGCGGCGATATCCGATTACCCGCAAATCGACGCGCTGTGCAAATTCATCTTGGGCGCGGGGCTGCAAATGTCGGTTGCGTCTTTCAGGGCGGATTCGGTGACGGAAGAGCTGGTGAAATCTTTGGCAGCGAGCGGGCTGAAGACTTTGACAATCGCGCCCGAAGTCGGCTCGGAGAAAATGCGGCGCGTCATCAACAAGGGGCTGACGGAGGAAAATATTTTCACGGCGGTTGAACTCGGCTTGCGGGCGGGGATAAAAAATTTTCGGCTGTACTTCATGGTCGGGTTGCCGTTCGAGGAATTGGCGGACGTGGAAGAAATTTCGCGGCTGACGGCGCGGATAAAAAAATTTTGTCGCGGGCGGCTGACGCTCAGCGTGAATCCCTTCGTGCCCAAGCCGTTCACGCCGTTTCAGTGGTCAAAGTTCGCCGACAAAAAATATTTGAACGCGGCTTTTAAAATTTTGCGCGGCAGTTTAAAATCACTCGGCGGCGCGGAAATGATTTCGGAGTCGCTCAAGTCGGCGCAGGTTCAGGCGATACTCTCACGCGGCGACAAAAAAATTTCGGAAATAATTTTGCACTCGGAGACGCCGCAGGACTTCAGGAAAAATTTCAAAGCGGCGGGCTTGGACGAGGACGATTACTTGCGCGAACGGAGCGTGGAAGAAAATTTGCCGTGGGATTTTCTCGACCAGGGCTTCAGCAAAAAATATTTGATTGACGAGTTCAAACGCGCGCGGGAATTAAAATCGACGCCGCCTTGCTTCGACGGCTGCAAACGTTGCGGAGTTTGTGAGGTGATAAAATGAAAGTGGTGATTGTCGGGGCGGGCAAACTCGGTTACACAATCGCGGAACTTTTGAGCAACGAGCAAATGTCGGTGACCGTCATCGACCGCGAGGAAGACCGGCTGACTGCCTTGAAAAATAATCTGGACGTGCTGACGATTGTTGCCAACGGTGCCAGCCCCATAACCATGGACGACCCCGACGTCAACGGCGCGGACGTTTTCATCGCGGTGACTGCCATCGACGAGGTGAATATGGTTGCCTGCATTCTCGCAAAGAAGCACGGCATAAAGCACACGATTGCCCGAATCCGCGACATGCAATTCCTCAGCGAGGCAAGGGATTATCTCAAAAAAAATTTTGACATCGACCTCATGCTCAATCCCGAAATGATTGCCGCGCACGAAATTTATCGAATCCTCATGACGCCCGCCGCCTTGGACGTCGACGAATTCGCCGGCGGCAAAGTCAAACTCTTTGAAGTCAAAATCCGCAGGGACAGCCAATACGTCGACATCCCGTTCAAAAAGTTGCGGCTGCCCGAAGGAGTTTTGGCGGGATTAATTTTCCGTGACAGGGAGATGATTATCCCGCACGGCGACGATTCGCTGCAGGTTCGGGATAACGCGTACTTCATCGGTTTTCCGAACGAAATTGAAAAGTTCAGCAAAAATTTTGTTCAGCGCGATTCGCGGAAGCTGGAACGGGTGATGATAATCGGCGCGGGCAGAATTTCACGGACGCTGGCGGTTATGCTGATTAATGCGGGCGTCAACGTCAAAGTGATTGAGAAGGATCGCGAACGTTGCGAGGACATTGCGCAACTTCTCAGCGGCGACAGCATTGCGATTTACGGCGACGGCACGAACGTGGATTTGTTGGCGCAAGAGGGCGTGGCGTCGGCGGACGTGGTCGTTTGCTTAACCGAGGACGATAAATTGAATTTGATGATTGCTCTGCTGGCAAAACATTTGGGCGCGAAAAAAACCGTCGTCAGAGTTTATCGGACGGAATACGCGGATTTGATTGAGCAGGTCGGTATCGACGTGGTGATTTCGGCGAGGCTTTTGTCGGCGAGTGAAGTCTTGGCGTTCGTGAGGCGCGGCGGCGTGGTGAGCGTTTCGATTTTGGAGGGGGCAAGGGCCGAGGCAGTTGAAGTTATCGTTCAGAAGGGCGCGCGGGTCGCGGGGAAAAAATTAATGGACGTCAGGTTGCCGAAGTCGTGCCTGGTGTGCGCTTACGTTCGCAAGAACAAGGCGCAGATACCAAACGGCCACACGATTCTTTTGCCCGGCGACAGGACGATTTTATTTTGCTTGCGCGGCGCGGCTCAGGAAGTTATGACCTGGTTTAATTGAATTAGGAATTAGGAGTTAAGAGTTAGGAGTTAAATTCCTGATTGACAGAAAGGAAGTTTGCCGATGTTTAATTTTTCACGGAAGGACACTGAGTTCTTTGACCTGTTCCTGGAGAACGCAAAATTTTTTCACCTGGGCGCGGTGCTGCTCGACGACGTGATTAAAGACCCCAATCAAGCACTCGAACGAATCGAAGACATACTCGGCTTGGAGTCGGCGGCGGACGCAGTAAACGAGAAAATCATCAACAAGCTGAACTTGAGTTTCATCACGCCGATTGACCGCGAAGATATTTTCGCAATCGCCAATGAGCTGGACAAGGGCGTGGACATGTTGCAGGGCGCGCTGCAGAGGATAATCATGTATCACGCGGGGCACTCGACCAAACGCTCGCACGCCTTGACGAAACTTTTGCTCGACAGCACGAACGAGTTGGTTAAGTCTTTCAAGCTTTTGAGCGACGTGAAAAAAAATCAGAATGAGATTTTGGACGCCGTTCACAAAATTTCCGACAACGAGAGCCGCGGAGATTTGATTTACCGCGCGGATATCGGCATCCTCTTCGACGAGGCGGCGGAGGCTGCCCGCGAACACGGAGCCAGTCGCGCGGTCATTCATCTGATTAAGTGGAAAGATATTTTGGAGGACGTGGAAGAGGCACTCGATCACACCAAACGCGTCGGCGATATGATTCGCGGCGTCGTCATGAAATATTCTTGAGACACGAAATTTTCTTGCTTTACTTAAATTCGTGCTGTATACTACGGCAGATGAATGTTTTCTATGTTTTTTAAAAGAGGAGGGATTTTAGGAGTTAAGAGTTGGGAGTTAGGAGTTTGGGACGGGAAGGAGGGAATTTTTTTCGTCGGGTTTTTCTTTTTGGTAAAAAGGAGGTTTTAATATGCCGGCAACAATTTCAGGCGGCACCCCCACTGACATTGTCTTTATTATTGACAACACGGGCAGCATGTGGAGTTATATAACCAAGGTCAAAAATTCAATAACTTCGTTTGCAAACACCCTGAACGAGGGCGGCACGAGCTTCCGCTTGGGCTTGATTGAATACGGCGACTTGGCCGACAGTGCCATCAGGTCCTACGGCTTTACGGAAGACCCGGAAACTTTCAAAAAATGGATTTCGGGCATTCGCGCCGACGGCGGCTTGGACGGTCCCGAATCGGGCTTGGAGGTCGTGACTGAGGCGACCAAAATGGAGTTCCTCGCCGGAAACGAGAAAAGATTTATCGTTGTAACCGACGCCGATTTCCACAATCTGGGCGAGAGCGGCGACGGCGACCCTTCCTCGTATCTGAGCACTGATTCCGTGCTCGAAATGCTCGGCGGCACCGACGTTCAGATTGATGTCTTCGGCACAGTCGGCAGAAACTGCCAGACGGAGTGGCAGCCTATCGCAAACGCCACGGGCGGAAGTTTTTATGACATTAACAACCTCGACATTCAAATTATCGCCCAAAAAATTATCAGCGCGACTTCCGTCAACGTCAGCTTGGGCGGCTCGGAGTCCGACGGCGTGATGGTTGTCCCGACTGTCAAAGACTCGACGGGAAATGTGGGGCTCACTTCCGATGTCGCGACTTTCAAAACTTCTGAGGCAACGGGCGATTACGTCGTGGGCAACGTGGACTCGGATAAAAATTACATTGCCGTCCGCAACTCCGCTTGGCGTCAAGCCATCACCGTTCCCGCAAACTGGCTCGCGCAAGGCACATATCTGAGCGACACCATTAACATTGTCGGCAACTCCGTCACGGCTCTCGGTGCACAAGGCAACGATATCATCGTCAACGAAAGCAGCGACGCGGTGAGAATCGACGGCGGCGAAGGCAACGACTCCATTTCCAACGGCGGTGCCAATGCTCTTTTCACTTACGCTGACGGCGAAGGCCACGATACCATTTACGGCTTCAACGCCACTTCCACTTTGCGAATCGGCGACGGCACCGGCACATACTCCAGAGAAGATGACGGCGACGACGTCCTTATCAAAGTCGGCGAAGGCTCCGTGCTCCTGCTCGGCGCGGCTTCTTTGAAGTCCGTCAACGTTGAAGGCGAGATTCCTACCCCCGTCAATCCCCGCTACATCGTGGGCACGCCCGAAGACGACACCCTTGAAAACAGCCTAGACTACGCCACGATTTTGGCTCTGCCCGGCAACGACCAAATTTCCAACACCGGTTCGAATACCACAATCGACGGCGACGAAGGCAACGACGTTATTTACAACAACGCTATTGAAGTCACCATTAGCGGCGGTGCGGGCGACGACTCTATCGGCAACCACGGCGGTTATTCGGGCGCGAATGATATCATCGACGCGGGCGACGGCAACGACACCATCGATAACCACGTCCACGACGTGACACTGCGCGGCGGTGCGGGCGACGATTATATCCTCACCGGAGACAGAGCAATTGTCGAAGGCAACGAAGGCGACGATACCCTTTTCGCCGACGTCAACAACGGAGACAGTATTACCATGCGCGGCGGCGCGGGCAACGATTCCATTCGTATCAGCGAATACAATTTCGGTCATTTGATTGAGTACAGCGACGGCGACGGCCACGACACTGTCAGCGGCTTCAACACCAACTCCACCCTCTCGATTGCCGGCAACGTCTACTCCTCGGAGGTCAGCGGCTCTGATATCGTCTTCACCGTCGGCGACGGCTCAATCACCCTCAAAGACGCGGCGAAGTTGTCCTCAATCAACATTATCGGCACGGAAGAAGACCTCACCAACACCTGGAGACTCAACGGCACCACCGCCATTTACGGCAACACGAAAAAGACTTTGATTGTTGTCACCAACGTCGAATCTCTCGAAGGCCTCAGCGAACCCAGCAAGAAAAAAGTTGTGACGGTTTCGGCTGCCTCCCTCGGCTTGGACGACGTGAGTATCAGCGACGGATACACGCTTGCCCTCGGCGACGACGTGAAAGCTCCGACGAGTAAAAAGAAATGGACCTTGAAAGAAAACACCGCCAGTTACAAGCAGACGATAAGCGCGGGCTATGAACTCGAAGACAATGTCATCGTTTACTCGCCCAAATCAACGAAGAACTTGGCGACGGTCACGGGCGTGACGAGCCTTGAAGGTCTTTCGCTGAAAGGAAAAGTTGTCACGGTCGGCGCGGATTCGTTGGGCACGGACGACGTGACCATCAGCGGCAAAGGTTACACTCTCGCCCTCGACGGCGATGTTGACGAAGCCACGGTCAAATATTCGTGGAAGCTGAGCGGTAACACGGCAAGCTACAGGCAGACGACTTCGGCGGGCTACACCCTCGAAGACAACGCAATAAGCTACACCCCCAAGGCAACAAAGACTTTGGCAAAGGTCGCGGGCGTGACGAGCACCGACGGACTTACGGTCAAAGATAACGTCGTGACGGTGGGGGCAAAGTCCTTGGGCACGAGCGATGTCACAATCAGCGGCGACGGTTACAGCCTTGCCCTCGACGGCGACATTGACCCGTCCTCGACGACAAAAGATTGGAGCCTGAGCGGTTCGACGGCAACCTACAAGCAAACGACGAGCGCGGGCTATGAACTCGAAGACAACGCAATCAGTTACATTCCCGAAGCGACGAAGAACTTGGTTAAAGTCAAAGGCGTGACGAGCACCGACGGACTCAACGTCAAAGGCAAAGTCGTCACGGTCGGCGCGAAGTCCTTGGGCACGAGCGATGTCACAATCACCGGCAAAACTTACACCCTCGCGCTGGCTGAAGACGTGGACGAGCCGACGGTTGAGCCCGCAGGCTGGACACTCGAAGACACGACGGCAACCTACAGCAGCGGCGCAATTTCGGCGGGCTACACCCTCGAAGACAACACAATCACCTACACCGAAGCCCAAGACGCCGCAGACCCGATTATCCTCAAGGGCGTCAAGTCAATCAAAGGTTTGAAAGTCAATGATACGGTCGTCACGGTAAGCAAGGCGGCACTCGGCACGAGCAAGGTCACAGTCAACAAAGGCTACACCCTCGCGCTGGCAAGCAACGTCCCCGAACCGACGGCTGAGGACGGCGATTGGTCACTGGACGGCTCCACCGCAACTTACACGGGCGGCACGACGAGCGCGGGCTACAGCATTTCAACCAACGGCAGAGCAATTACCTACTCGAAGGCAACGGAAGGCTCACCGCTTGCCACGATTGAAGGCGCGAAGGCCACGAAAGGTCTCACGGTTGGTGAAACGGCGATAACCGCCAAAGCAAGCGCGCTGACCAAAGATATCGCCGTCGGCAGTGACGAGTACGCGTTTGAATTCGGCACGGATTATAAGGCGGCAAAAATCAGCGGCGGCGGAAAAGCTGACACGATTACGGCTGTCGGGCGGAAGATAACACTGGAAGGCGGCAAGGGTGCCGATTTGCTCACGGGCTCCGGCGGCACGGGCGTTTTCATCTATACCGAAGGCGACGGCAACGACACGATTCAAAACTACAAGGCGGGCGACAAACTCCAAATCGCCTCGGACGCAGTGGATATCGCGACCAAAGGCAACGATGTCATCCTCACCGTCGGCACGGGCAAGAAGCAGGGCACAATCACCTTGAAAGACGCCAAAGACGCCGTGGTCAGCTACGAAGACAGCGCGGGCGAACACACCTACCCCGAAGTTGTCACCTTCAACGCAAAAGGCACGGCAGTCACGTTGACGGCGGCTTATACTGCGGAAACCTTCGACGTTGCAGATTACCCCGATTACGCAAACACAATCGTCACGATTAACGCGGCGGCAGTGGAACAAGACCTCACAATCACCGCGAACAAGAAAAATAACAAAGTCCTCGGCGGCGAAGGCAACGACGTGATTTACGGCGGCAAAGGCAATGACTCACTCGTGGGCGGCGCGGGAACGGATGCCATCTACGGCGAAGCGGGCGACGACACTATCGAAGGCGGCACCGGCAATGACACGCTCACGGGCGGCGCAGGCTCCGACACGTTCGTTTACAACAAGGGCGACGGCAACGATAAGATTACCGACTTCGACGAGGACGACACGCTCAACATTGTCTCCGACAGCGTTAAAAAAATTGCGCCGAGCAAGAGCGGCAAGGATCTCATCCTCACGCTGGCGAGCAAGGGCAAAATCACCCTCAGCGGCGCGGCGGAAAAAGTCATCGCCTACAGCGACTCCAAGGGCGAGCACAGCTATCCCGAAGTTGTCCGCTTCAACGACGAAGGCACGGGCGCGACGATTCTTTCCGGCTACACCAAAGACAGCTTCGACATTGCCGACTACGACGAGTACAAAGATTCCGTCGAAACGATTGACGCCTCGGAAGTCACTCAGGGCTTGAGCATAACCGCCAACAAAAAGAACAACGTGATAATCGGCGGCATCTCCGGCGACAAACTCTACGGCTTGGCAGGCGATGATTCAATCAACGGCGGCGGCGGAAACGATTCGCTGTGGGGCGGCGCAGGCTCCGACACTCTCACGGGCGGCAGCGGCAGAGATACTTTCTTCTACACCGACGGCGACGGCGACGACTTCATCACCGATTACGACGTGGACCTCGACACGGTCATTGTCAACACCACCGACAAAGTGGGCAACCCCTTCGTCAGGTCGAACTCGGTTATCTTTGAAATTGGCGACGGACGACTCACTTTCGAGAACGCCGCGAGCAGCTACGTTGACATCAAAGACGCTTCCGGCAACGTCCTCAAAACTTATTCGCCCAGATAAAAAAATTTTCGCGATAAAAATTTCTGTTTCGGGAGTTGGGATTCGGAAAATCCCGGCTCCCTTTTCTTTGCCCGCGAAATTGTCAAAAAATTTTTTACTGATTGTTGCAACTTTGCCCGCAAATATGTTACAATGCAGAAGTCATTTTGGGGCGGGTTAAAAGCCCGCGAATCTATCCGAACAAATTTTAGGAGGTATGCTAAATGCCGTTAATCACAACCAAAGCAATGTTCCAAAAGGCTTACGAAGGCGGCTTCGCTATCGGCGCGTTCAACGTCAACAACATGGAAATCGTTCAGGGTATCACGGGTGCCGCAGCCGAGCTCCAGTCGCCCGTCATCCTCCAGTGCTCCGCCGGCGCGCGCAAGTATGCCAACCACCAATACCTCGTCCACCTCGTCCGCGCAGCTCTCGAAGTCAGCGACATTCCGATTGCTCTGCACCTCGACCACGGCCCCGACTTCGCCACCTGCAAATCCTGCATCGACGGCGGCTTCACCTCTGTCATGTTCGACGGCTCGCATTATCCTTTCGCCGAGAACATTGAAAAGACCAAAGAAGTTGTCGAATACGCACACGCTCACGGCGTTGTCGTCGAGGCGGAACTTGGTCAGCTCGCAGGCGTTGAGGACGACGTTTCTGTCGACGCCGACAAAGCTCATTACACCAAACCCGAGGAAGTCTTCGAGTTCGTCGAAAAGACCGGCTGCGACTCTTTGGCAATCGCAATCGGCACCAGCCACGGCGCATTCAAATTCACGCCCGAACAGTGCACCCGCAACCCCGAAACCGGCGTCCTTGAACCGCCCGAACTGCGCTTCGACATCCTTGCCGAAATCGAAAAGAAAATCCCCGGCTTCCCGATTGTCCTCCACGGCGCAAGCTCCGTCATTCCCAAGTACGTCAAAATCATCAACGACAACGGCGGCAACCTGAAAGACGCTGTCGGCATCCCCGAAGCACAGCTGCGCAAGGCAGCCAAGTCCGCAGTCTGCAAAATCAACATCGACTCCGACCTGCGCCTCGCCCTGACTGCCGGTATCCGTGAACACTTCGTGCAGCACCCCGAACACTTTGACCCGCGCCAGTATCTCGCTCCCGGCCGCGCTTACATCAAAGAGCTCGTCGCGCACAAGATTAAAGAAGTTCTCGGCTCCGACGGCAGCGCAGCCGCCATCATGGAACTCGCCGCGAAATAATTTCGGATTCGTTTCGACTCAAATAAGCCGCCCTCAGTTTTTGGGGGCGGTTTTGTTTTGCACAGGAAAAAATTTTTTTGTGTCGAAGGTTAGGCGCGTAAAAATTTTTGGAGGCACTTTGATGATTAAAATAATTTTTTGCGATATGGACGGCACGCTCCTGACGAGTGAAAATAAATTGCCCGCGGGCTTCGAAGAGACCGTCGCCGAGCTCAAACGCCGCGGAGTAATTTTTTCGCCCGCCAGCGGTCGACAAATTTTTTCTCTGAAGAAATCGTTCGCCAATTACGCCGACGAATTTTTATTCCTGGCTGAGAACGGCACGCTTGTCACTTATCGCGGCGAAGAAATTTTCAGCTGCCCACTTGGTTTCGAGCCCGCGCGAAAAGTTTTGGCGGCGAGCATGAGTTTCGGAAATATTTTGCGCGTTTACTGCGGCAAGAACGACGCGTACATTTTGCGCGAACAGAATCGACCCGAATTCAAAGCCGAGCTGGACAAATATTACACGCACGCCGCGGTGACCGACAGCTTCGACGAAATCGACGACGTGCCGCTCAAGGTCGCGCTCTTTGACCCGACGGCTCAATCCAAGAAAAATATTTACGACAAACTCACTCCGTTTTACGATTCGTTGCAAGTCGTCCTGAGTTCCGATTATTGGGTCGACGTCATGGCTCCGAATATCAGCAAGGGCGAGGCGGTTAAAAATGTTCAACGCGTCATGAACTTCAAACCTGAGGAGTGTGCGGCGTTCGGCGATTACCTCAACGATAAAGAAATGCTGGAGGCTGTCGGTTACGGTTTTGCCATGGCGAACGCTCACCCCGAGCTGAAAAAAGTTGCGCGCTTCGAGACGGCCGGCAATGACGAGGCCGGCGTTCTCGTCGGGATTCGGCGGCTCATGGCGGACGGGTTGATGTAAATGGTCGCGGCGATTTTTCCCGCTGCCGGCTCAAGCAAACGCATGGGCGGCGGCGTAAATAAAAATCTTTTGGAGCTGGCGGGCGAACCGATTTTGCTTCGGACGCTGAAAACTTTTTCGCGGGTCGCGCGCGTGAAATTTTTAATCGCGGTGGTGGCGGCGCACGAGGTCGAGACGGTCGAAAAAATTTTGCGCGAGGCGGACGGGCTCAAGCCGTGGCGAGTGACGGTCGGCGGCAGCGAACGGCAATATTCAATCGCGAACGGCTTAAAACTTTTGCCCGAAGACGCGGAAATAATTTTGGTGCACGACGCGGCGCGCCCGCTCATCTCCACGCGGACGATTGATGAAGTCATCGACGCGGCAGAAAAATTTGGCGGGGCGATTGCCGCAGTGCCCGCGAAGGACACGATTAAACTCGTCGACGCGGCAGGATTCGTCAGGTACACGCCGCCGCGCGCCGAACTTATCGCGGTGCAGACGCCGCAGGGTTTCCGCCGAGAAATTTTGTTGCGCGCTTACGAGAGAGCCGCCGAGGAAAAATTTTTGGGGACGGACGACGCGAGCTTGGTCGAACGAATCGGCGGGCGGATAAAGGTCGTGACGAGCAGTTATTCCAACATAAAAATCACGACGCCCGAAGACATCAACGTCGCGGAAACTTTTTTGAGGGTCGAGCATGGACAAGCAACTTGAATTCGCGCGCGAGCTTCAGGCACTGGCGCAGACGGGGCTTTATTATTGCAAGGATAAATTTTGTCGCGAACGTTACGAACGGATTCGGGAAATTGCGGCGGAAATGTTGACGGCGCGGACGGATTTGCCGCTTGCGAAGGTCAAAGATTTATTTTGCGGCGAGGTCGGTTATCAAACGCCGAAGGTCGACACGCGCGCGGCGATTTTCAAGGACGAAAAAATTTTGCTCGTGCAAGAGGAAGGCGGCTGGGCGTTGCCGGGCGGCTGGTGCGAGGTAAATCTTTCGCCCGCCGAAAACGTCATCAAGGAAGCGCGCGAGGAGGCGGGGCTGGACTGCGTCGTGGAGAAAGTTATCGCCGTGCAAGACCGCGCCAAGCACAATCGCCCGCTTTACATCTTCAACGTCGTGAAAATTTTTTATCTGTGCCGCGCGACGGGCGGCGAGTTCACTCCGAATATCGAGACGACTGCGCGGAAATATTTCGCGGAAGATGAGCTGCCTGCGTTCGTCGAATACAAATGCACCGCCGAACAGGTCAAACTGTGCTTCAAGGCGGCGCGCGAAAAATTTTGGGAAACTTACTTTGACTGAGGCGATGATGATGATTCGTTTTGGAATCGGCTACGACGTGCACAAGCTCGTGCCGAATCGGAAATTAATTTTGGGCGGCGTGGAAATCGAACACCCGCTGGGATTGGAGGCGCACTCGGACGGCGACGTTTTGATTCACGCGATAATCGACGCACTGCTGGGCGCGGCGACACTCGGCGATATCGGACAGAATTTCCCGATGACGCCGGAGTTTAAAAATATTTCAAGCGTCGAACTGCTCAAGAGAACTTGCGCGCTGGTTTCGGCGAAGGGATATTCAATCGGCAACGTGGACTCGATAATCGTCGCGCAACGCCCGAAACTCGCGCCGCACATTTTGAAAATGCGTGAGCGGCTGGCAGAAATTTTAAACGTGGAACTCGACGCGGTGAGCGTTAAGGCAAAGACGGAGGAAGGGCTCGGCTTCACGGGCACGGAGCAGGGCATTGCCGCCTACGCCGTCGCCGCACTCGAAAAATAATTTGGGGGATTGCTGATGAAATTTTTTTCGCGCATCAAGAAAGATATCCGCGTCATCTTTGAGCGCGACCCTGCCGCCAAAAGCGTGCTCGAAGTCGTCCTGTGTTATTCGGGGCTCCACGCGATTTGGTTGCACAGAATTTCGCACGCCCTCTTCAAACGCGGCTGGATTGTTTCGGCGCGGCTGATTTCAAACTTCTGCAGATTTTTAACGGGCATTGAGATTCACCCCGGCGCGACGATTGGCGACGGACTTTTCATTGACCACGGCACGGGCATCGTCATCGGCGAAACGGCTGAGCTCGGCAAAAACGTGACGCTTTATCAAGGCGTGACACTCGGCGGCACGGGCAAGGAAAAGGGCAAGCGGCACCCGACAATCGGCAACAATGTCGTCGTGGCGACGGGCGCAAAAGTTCTCGGCTCGTTCAAAGTCGGCGACCACGCAAAAATCGGCGCGGGCTCCGTCGTCCTTAAAGAGGTTCCTCCTCACGCGACGGTTGTCGGCATACCCGGGCGCGTCGTCGTCTTGCACGGTCAGCGCGTCCATAACGAGGAAGAATATCGCGAGGCTCTCCTGGAACTTTGCAGGGCGCGCGGTTATGACATGGACAATCCCGCCGTCCGCTCGGAACTTCTTGAGGAAATCGACGTCGACTTGAATCACGACATCTTGCCCGACCCCGAACGCGAAATGATTGAGGTTGCCCTCCGACAGATTCAGCGGCTCGAAACGCGCGTCAACGAACTGGAAAAGGAGCTCGCCGTCGCCCGCAAAGAAATTTCCGACGAGGCAATGCGCACGTCGTCGCTCGAAATTTCCATGGCGGAAAAAACTTCACCCGAAAATTTCTCGCCGCGCAAAGTTGATTTGTCCAAACGCAATTCAAAATGATTTCAACAAGAGGCCGCCCATGGACGGGCGGCCGCCCGCGTTTTTCACGTGATGTGAAAACAGCGGGCACTCTCAGCCGCGGGTAACCTTAAACTCCGAATCATCAGGGAGCAGCCGCCCCCGCGAGGTGTCCTTTCTCTTTGCAACTTTCTCTTTGGACAAGCAAAGAGAAAGTTGATTCAAAAAATAAAAGTCATTTATCAGCCCGATGAGCGCGACGAGCAAAAGCATTGAGGACGGGTTCTGCGGTTCCACTCTTGAAAAAGAGGGGACACCGCGCAACAAAAAAGACCGGTGGATTTTTCCATCGGTCTTTTAAATTTGTCGTCAGTATCTTTTGTTGAAAACCGTCCCGCGCAACTCCGCCGACTCGATTAAGTCGTAAGAACGCACCGCGCTGTTTTGTCTCCGAGATTTGTTCAGCCACGCCTTCGCCCGATAAATTATCTGCTTGTCCATCGGAATCATCTGCGCAATCATCTGCTTGCATTCCTCGGATTCGCGATAATCATTCGGCGGCAAAGCTTTTATCATCTCGACGAGTCGTTCGCGCTGGTTGACAATTTCCATGAACAGTTCCGTATCCCGCTGGTCGCTGAACTTTAAAAGCTCCTTGGTCAGCGTGAAATACTTTTGCCAAAGCACTCGCGCCTCTTGCAGAACGTTTCGTTCAGGCATAACCGTTTCCGCCTTCGCCGCCGCCTTTTTCGATTCGCGCCGTCTTCATGGCCTGGAACCAGGCGTCGCGCAGTTCAACGACAATTCCCCGCGCCTCGTCGATTTGAGCCAAGTCACTCTTTATGTTCCCCTCAACCAATCTGTCGTAAATGTAATTGTAAAGCGGGAGCAACTGGTGAGAAATTTCATAATCAAAGTTCAAGGTCAGACGAAACTCGGAAATTATCCGCTGAGCCCTCTGCAACAAGTTGTTGGCACTCTCGTAATCTTTCTTTTCGAGAGCTTCTCTGCCGTCGTCGATAAACTTTATGCAGCCGTTGTACAGCATGAGCGTCAGGTGTTCCGGCGGGGCGTTCAAAATCCGCTGCTGCCTGTAAGCTTCTGTCGGGTTCACCATATATCACATCAACTCCTTACGTTAAAGTCCGCGCGCCTTACCCGTTGCCGCCCATGATGAAGTTGAGCTGCGTGCCGAGCTTGGCGAGCGTCGCCTCCATTGCGTCGTATTTTTTGTAAAGCGCGTCTTCAAACGAGTTCATCAGCTTTTTGAAGTTACTCATCTTCGTCTGCAGGTTGCGCAAAAGAGAGTTCAGGTCGCTGTCTTCGGTGATGTCTGCCGAGGAGCCTGCGCGGTCTTTAATGCTCTTGTTCGCCGTCACGAGAATGTCACCGAGCCGCTGAGCAACACCGCTCTTTGCCTGGTTGTCCATGTCGTTAGCGTCAAGCTTGGCGAAGACGTTGTAAACGGAGTCGGGGTCTTCGGAGAGAGCTTTCTTGAGTTTGTCCTCGTCGAGCACCAGCTGACCTTTGAGCCCCGTCGTCGAAATGCCCAGGCTGAACACCGAATTATATTGCCCGTCGACGCCCTCAACACTCTGGATAATCCCGCTGCGCATGTTCTGAATGATTTTGCCGATTGTCTGGTCGTGGTAAAGGAGACCTTTCTTTGCCTTCTCTTCCCACTTGGTTATCTGCTCTTCTTTCATGCTGTCTTTCTGAGATTGAGTGAGCGGCTTGTAATCGGAGTTCGGTTTCTCCTCATATTTTTCGTAGAGGGAAGCGAGCAGCTTGTTGTAGTCCGTGATGAAACTCTTAACCTTGTCGATAATCGCGTCGGTGTCTTGCGTGATTGTGACGGTCGCCACGGAGTCGGAGTTCATTTTTTCCAGCGCGGTGTAGGTCACGCCGCCGACGGTGATGTTGTTACTTGCAACGTTGTCGTAAGTCACGCCGTCAATCTTGAACTCCGCGTTCGTGCCCGCGAAAGAATTTGTGCCGCCCGTGCCATTTTTGTCGAGGTTGAAAAGTATCGTCGTGGCTTCGGTCGATTCCGTCTTATTTGCGTCGATTATTTCGTTTGACTTGTAGAGTTCGCCGCCCACCGACTGATAGAGCCCCAGGTTGTTGAAGAAATTCCTCGTCGCCAAAGCGGAGCGCGAGCCCGTATAATCGGTGTCCGTGCCAATCTTAATGTCTATGGTGTTGTCCGCGCCGGTCTTGCTGTTGTAGAAGGAGAACAGGTCGTGCACAGAATCGTAAGACGCTTTTATATTCAAGCCGGATTTGTTGATGTCCGAAACCAGGTCGTTGAAGGTTTTTCCGTCGTCACCCATCAGCTGCGCGTAGGTGTAACTGATTGTAACTTCCTTCAGGGCGGTGCTTGCCTCATTTTTCGTCACGCCGTCCGACAGGGTGAAGCTGAACGCCGTCTCACTCTTCGACAAGGTGCCTTCCGTGCTCTCGGCTGGTTTAGTTTCGGTGGGTAACCATTGCAGACCGGTTTTCTCTTTCTTGCTATCAATGAAAGCCTTGAAACTGTCTACGTGGGCAGCATCCATAGGGTTACTGACTCTTTCCCACTTGTTTGTGCTCGTATTGTACTGTCGCCAGTAGTATTCATCGGTTCTTGTATTCTTCCCATATCTCCATCCAGCATCTGTATCTACAGTTCCGTATGCAGTGGCAAGATCTGTGTCGTCAGGAACAATAGCAACACCGTCCTTTTCCCAGTGTGCCTCTACAGTCATGTCCGCGTAGCCGAATTTCCGCGGCTTATTAATCACCACGCCGTCATCCGATTTGGTTCCCGAAGCTTTGTCGCGGGTTCCATCTTCCATGTCCAAATCCGTGCCTGCCACTTGACCGTAAACGTTGCCGGCAGAATTCGTGGCGAGTGCTTGGAAGAGGACGTCGCTGAGCTTAATGCTGGAGCTTCCTTCGTCCGTCGACGTGTAAGCCTTGCCCGTGGACGTGTTGTAGCGGGTCAAATTGTTCGTGCCGACGAGATAGGCAGCCGAGGCGACTTGAGTGACTTGAACCTTGTGATCCATGACAGCCGCCGCCGAATTCACCGACGCCTTGACCTGCGTGGAGTTGGTCTCCGCGCTCTTGGCGTTCATGGTGTTCGACATTTTATACTGCGAGAGGGTGGAGGCGTTGAACGTGGTGATTTGGTTGTTGAGTTCAAGGTAGTCCGCCTTCAGCCACTCGTTCTGAGTAAACTTTTGTGCCATCTTGTCGTATTCGTTTTGCTTGCTCATCATGCCGACTTTAACCATCGACTCGATGTCCATGCCCGAACCCGACAAGCCGTAAATTCCATTGACACCCATGGTAATCCCTCCTTAGAAAGGGCGTCCGCTCTAGACTGCCTTGTCGATGAAAGCGCCCAACCATTCCTTAGCCTTAATCATGTTCTTAATCATTTCTTCGGGCGGAAATTCCTTGACGACTTCCTTGGTTTCCTTATCAATCATCTTGACGTTAAACATGTCGACTTCTTTGTTATAGGTGAACTCAAGGTTGACGTTGATTTTGTCCATGAGCTCGTTGAAGGTTTCCGTCATCTGGCTGACAGAGGCCTCCGACATTGTGCCGGGCTCCAAGCGGGCTTCCTGCTTTGCCTCTTCCTTTTCCGCGGGCGTCAGGACATTCAACGGTTTTTGCGGTGCCTCGACGGGCTGCCGAACCTGCGCGAAATCTTTCTCGCTAATCGGTTGAGCCTTGGGTGCCGAGTCAACGACGACTGCTGCCGTGACCATGTCATTAAGTTTCCCTACCATAACTAAAACACTCCTTTGTTCTGTCGGGAGTCGGGAGGCAGGAGTTTTTATTCCTGCCCCCCTTGTCCCTTAATTGTCTTTCAGCGGCAGCGCGCCGTGTAAATCGACGTCCAATTTTTGAGCCGCCTTTTGATTTTCCTCTTGTATCGCACGATAGATTTCGCCGCGATAGATTTTTATATCGCGCGGCGCGTCAATCGCAATGCGCACGTTTTCGCCCTGCACTTCCACGACGTTAATGACGATGTTGTCGCCAATCATTATTTGCTGACGAGGTTTTCTCGTCAAGACAAGCATCTAATCACCCCTCCTTTTTGGCGGATTCGGGGAAGAGGCGATGTTTGGTCGTGTAGTTTGTCTTTTCCAGGACGACCTGTTTGGCCTGCATGTTCGCGCCGTTGAGGACGATGGGAGCCAAGAGATTCGCCGTCATGTAGCGGATAGAGCCGTTCGGGATTGTGACCATGGTGTAATAGAAAACGTTTTCGCTGTCTTCAATGCCGAGATCCGCAACAACAGTGTCGTCAAGCTCGAACGTGTAATCGTTGAAGAACAGGAAAGGAATCGTCAGCAAGAAAGCCAAATCCGGCGACTTAAGCGACTGCATGAAGTAATAGGGGCTGTCCTCTTCATAAGGAAGAATGACAAATTCGTGCTCGTCCTCGAACGCGGGGATACCGTCCTTGAAATGAACAACTTTCTTTTCGTCAACCTCAATCTCACCAAATCTGCTGGTGTAAACTTTGCGCATATTGCTTTCCTCCCTTGAACTTTCCCCGACAGAATGAAAAACTTTTCTCGGCTCAGGCATAAATGTCATAATGCTCGGTGGAGACCCAGTGGCGGATGAAACCTTTGTCTTGGAGATAAGTTTCCACGCTGCCCGGTGTGTAGTGAATCCTTGCATTCGGCTCAGTTTCAATATCGACAGTAACATCCCCCGTGTCGGGCTCGCCGACGACTTCGCCGGCATAACCTTGCATTTGCGGGTCGGGTATGGCGTCCGTGGTGAAAACCGGTCGCGCTTGATAATCGGCGAACATGTCCGCCTTGATTTTTTGGACGACGTCGTTGCCGCGCTGAGCTGCCGTCGTGGCCTTTGACCAACCCTCTTGCCCATGCCTGCCTGTCGCGGCTTGCACGTCCGAGAGACCCCGTTGACCTTGTTCAGCCGTCAAGTCGTTCATTTTTCTGAATCCGTAAGCTCGGCGGCTTTGATAGCTGTCAAGGCTGAGGCTCGGCTGGGTTGTGCCTTCATTGATTCGTGCCTGACGGTTTCCGTGTCCTCGCGACTTCGGCTGGATTATCCCCGATTCATCGAGGCGTCCCTGCGTCTGCCGAATGGCGATTCGCGGCAACTCATGTCGAGTATTTAACCTCACCATCATCATGGCTTATTCCCTCCTTTCCGTAATTTTTCCTGCATGCCGCCGAAATTTTTGCCGAGAATGAAAATCCCGAAAACAGCAATAGACGGCAACGAGTGTATTCGCTGACGCCTGCAGGTAAAAGTTTATTGAGTTATCAAGGATTGAGATTAGAGATAATCTGCCAAGGATTGCGGGAGAATTCGTCCGCCGAGTGACAGCGACAGATTATAAAGCGCAGTCTGTTGCATGAGCTTCGTCGCGAGGTCGGCGATATCCGCGCCGCTGACGTTGGTGATATCTTCGGTGATATTGTCGGCTTGAGCGTTGAGCATGGTTTCAACTTGATTGTAAAGTTGCTGACGCGCGCCGACTTTTGTTTCTTGAACGAGCATTGTTGAGTGAGCAACGTCGGCAATCGTCACGCCGTCGGAGGACATCCAGTGAATGTCGCAGTTGTTGACTTTGGAGCAAAGCCCGAACAGTTCGTTGAGCATTGCCGTGCCCGAAGCCGTGTTGCCGGAAGCCGCGTTGTCGAAAATATCTCTGCCGAACATGCCGCCGCCCGTCGAATTGACCGTGTCGGCGTTGGGGTCGGTCGCGCCGTTGAGTTTGACCATCGAAATAAGATTTTCATCGCCGTTATAAGTTACGATATTTTGCTTGACCGTTTCGAAGGTGTATTCCTTGCCGTCGATTGTAATTCCTTTGACGCGCTGAGGAGTTTGGTCGTCGTAGGTGAACAAATCTTTCAAGGATTCGGGGACGTCATCTTTTTTCTGCAACAAGCCCTGGTTCGTGAAGGCGTCAGAGACTTTGAATTGCTCTTCGTCCAGCTGAGTGACGGTGCCCGCCTTGAGGAGAGCTTTAACATCTTCGTCGTCAGAGTTCTGCGCGGCTTCGATTGTCGTGTAGCCGTGCGCGATGACTTCCTTATAGCCCTCGTCAATAAATTCTTTGGTGTAAAGATTGTATTGAACTTTATCCGTGTCCAGCCTGCCGCCGTCCATCTCCAGATAAAAAGTGTTGCCGTCGCTGTCCTTCAACGTGAGCATTTGGAAAAGCTGCGTGTTGTAGTCGGAGTCGGTTCCTTTGAAAAACGCTGACTGAGAAACGTCAAGATTTTTCGCCAGCCCGCGGTCGTATTCCTTCAGCGACATCTCAAAGGGTTTGGTCAAATCTTTTTGTCCGGAGAAAAGATATCTGTCGCCGAGTTGGCTGTTCGCCACGGAAACGAGCTCTTGCATGTGCGCGAACATTTCTTTGTGAATCGCCGCGTAATCGTCCTCGGCGTTGTCGGAATTCGCCGCGTGAACGGATTTTTCCTTCAACGTCTGCATCATTTCCGTCATGTGAATCATAACGTCGTCGGAGTGTTTCATCCACGAGCCTGCGGTCTTGATGTTCTCCAAGTATTGATTGTTTTCGGATTCGCTGACGTTGTAGCGCAGGAGCTTCGCGTAATTCATCGGGTTGTCGCTGGCGCGGTGAAGTGAGGAGCCGTCCGCCTGCTCAAAAAGTTTGCCCTGCTGCTGATAGGCATGATTGAGTGACTGCTGATAGTTATACATGAAATGCATGCTGCCTATTCTTACGCCCATAGAAATCCCTCCTTAGTCGTTAGTTTCCGTTAATTATCTGCCGACGACGCCGGTCGAGTTGACGAGACGATCCAGGCATTCGTCCATGGCGTTCAGGCAACGCGAGCACGACGTAAAACCTTTTTGGAATTTAATCATGTTGGTGAGCTCTTCGTTCCAATCGACGCCCGCGGTCGAGTCACGCCAATTTGTAACCTGCGTCATAATCGCCTGCATGCCTTCATAGTTCACATCGGTCGAGTAGGCGTCAATGCCCATGGTCGACATTGCTTTCTGGTAGTAGGAATTTAAACTGAGCGTCGTCATCGCCGTGCCGTAAACGGGGTCGGTCGAGGGCTTTCCGTTCTCGGCGATTCGGTTGCCGTCCAAGTCGCGGAGGTATAAATTTTTCGAGATGAGAGCATTTGCCTTGCCGTCACTGAGGATTGTCTCCTGCGAAATGTTGAACAGCTCGCTGAGGTAAACAGCGTTGGTGCCGTCGCCGGTGCGGTTGCCCCACTGCATGGGAATGTATTGGCGGGTGATTGTCATGTCGTCGTTCTGCCGCTCGGCAACTTCATAACTCGTAGCCGCCGCCACGTAACGATCGCCGCGATTCTCCGAGAACATTGTGTTGACTTCCAACGCCGCGATAATCTGCACGCCGCTCAAAAGATTTTTCTTGTCGTCGAGTTCGTCGGGGTCGTATTTGTAAAGATAATTGTCTTTGAACTCCGAGTCGTAGCGGTATTCGTAATCGATTGAGCCCTTGCCGAAGAAATTAATCGTGTCGGGGACTTTCTTTATAATTTCTCCGCCCGTCGTCCGAAAGATTGTGTCGCCGTTGAGCTTGGTGACTTCTTGGGTGCCGAGATAATATTTTCCGTCCGGATTCAAAGTGACGGTCGCGGCTTGTTCGGCGGTCAGGTAAGTTTCCATTTCTCCGTCGTCGCCCGCGATTGCGAACTCAACCGCCGTCATGCCGTCCGTAGAGCCCGTGTAAGTCGTCTTGCCGTCTTCCTTAACGAATTTATAATTGCCGTTGATGTCCCAACCCTGCTTGTGCTGGTCGTTGAAGGCGGTGAGCATGAAGCTGGCGATATCCGCCAATTTGTCGATATAAGATTTGTTTTCGGCGATGGAGTCGAGGCGCGCCTTTAGGATTCCGTTTTGCGGCGTGAAAACCAAATTGCTTTCCTTGATTTTGATGTTGTAGTCGGTCACGCCGTAGTCGACGCCGTAGAGGCTGGAGGAGATGCCGTCGCTCATGAGGAGGTGCCCGCGTGTCGAGCCGTTGACCAAAGTGACGCCGCCCGAGTTTATCTGATAAGCTCCGAGTTCGTTTTCGGTGAAGGAAATGTTCATGTAATCGGACAGCTTATCGACGAGCAGGTCGCGGCGGTCGCGCAGGTCGTTGGCGGTCGCGCCCGTGACTTCCTGCGTGACGATTTGCTTGTTGAACAGGACAATTTCTTCGAGGATGTCGTCAACCTGCTTTATCTCCGATTTGAGGTCTTCGTATTGCGAGCGGATTTGCTCTTGAAGTTCGGCGGTCGACGTCTGAAGAATGTCGCTTAAGTTTCTGCCCTGCTCAATGACTTGCGTCCGCGCAGATGAGTTGGAAGCGTTCGTCGAGAGATCCACCCACGTTTGATAAAATTTATTCAACGCCGCCTCAATGCCCAAATTTTTGCTGTCGTCGAAAATCGTTTCGAGTTTGTCGTAGTTGACAGCCATCGTCTCGTAATATTTTTGCGTGGGATTTTCGTTGCGGTATTGGATGTCGGCGTAAATGTTGCGCGCCCGTTCGACAGCCTGAGCGTCGACGCCCGTGCCGACCATGACGTTGCCGTGCAAGCCCGCGCGTTGTTCGGCGTAAGTCGTCGCGAGCGTGACGGTCTGTCGGGAGTAGCCTTCGGTGCCCGCGTTGGTTATATTGTGTCCGGTGGTGTCGAGTGCCAGCTGATTGGCCATGATGCCGCGCACCATCGTATTTAATCCGGAAAATGTTGCCCTCATATCTCAATCCCTTCTTTCAATTAGGAATGAGGAATTAGGAATTAGGAATTTTTCTTTTCCCTTCTTCCTTGTCCCTAAACATTTGCTTCGAACATTCGTCTCGTCCTTTGAGAGTTCGTCTGAGCCGCCGCGCCGTAAGTGTCGCTCGCTGATGTCCGCGCCAAGATGTTCAAGTTGAAGTCGACGTAGTCCTTGCCCTTCTTGAGCAACAGTTTGACTTGCGAAACTTGATTCTTGAGTCGCAGCTGAGCGTCGGCGGTTTTCTTCAAAAGTTTTTCCGCCACGTCCCGCTGAATATTTTTTTCCTGCGCGGACAAATACTCCGCGAACGACGGCGACCCGACCCGATTTAAAAATTCGCGCGCCCTCTGCTCGTTCTTCGACAGGTCTCGCACGGTTGATTCGATTTTGCGAATCGGCTCTTGCACGTCGGGCGAATTGCTTTCCATGATTTTTATCAGCTCGTCGAAGAGTTCGGGCAGGTGCGCGCAAAGTATCGCTTGCTCCCGCAAAATTTTAATCGTCTCGTCCATGGCTGAGCCCTCAAGCTTTGAAGTCAAATTTTTTCTGATGAGTGACGATGCCCGCGCCTTTGCCGGAATAAGTCGGCTCGACGGAGGCACCGCTCAATCTGTTCAGCTGACCCTGCACGAAATCCAACGCACACTGCGCCAAGACCCGGTTATTGTTTCGGAGTGTCAAAACTCGGTCGACGCTCTTGCTCAGGCGGTCGTGCAGTTCAATCAAATTTTTCTGCGCGGCGGGCGTGGGTGCCGTCCGATAAAAATCTTTGGGCTTCGTCGCCGCCGTCACGCTTTTATCTGACTTCGACAAGTCGTGTAGAAGTCCGACGCGCTTTTGCTCCAGCTTTTGGATTCGCGCCGCCAAGAGTTGTTCCTCGTCGAGAATGTTCGACAGCCCCTTCATGTCGATGGCGACCAGTGCCGAATTTTTTCTTTCGCCGAGCGTCGCCAGCTTGTCGTAAACTTCGCCGAGCTTGTCGAGCGTTTCAATCAATTCCTGCCACATGTCCGCCGCCTCAGAAACGATTCGTCAAAAGACTCGCCGCGATGTCCTGCGCGGAGACAAAATATTGCCCCGAAGAAATTTTCTCTTGGAGCTGACGAACTTTATCCTCGCGAACGTCGGAGGTGTTTTTGAGCTTGTTGAGCATTTCGCTGAAGCTCTGCGCCTCCTTCGACGGAGTAAAGGCGTCACTCTTTTGCGCGCCGCGGACGTAGCTGACTGAACCGTTGTATCTCGCCGCCGCCACGTTGGAATAATAATTCGAGGACGAGTTCACGTTGTTGACAATCATGACTTTCACCACCTGTTGGCTGCATTCCTTGCAAAAATTTTTCAGTTTGTCTTCCATGTTTGCTTATATATCGAAAGAATTTTTCCTTGACTTAAAACCAAGTGAGAAATTGAAGTTCACGGCGACAACTGATACAATCACCGCAGCAAATTAATTTCCAAACGGAGGACAGCTTATGAAAATTTTTGTCGGACTCGGAAACCCGACCGCCGAGTACGCCGCGACCAAACACAACGTCGGCTTCATGCTCGCCGATAAACTTGCCGAAAAAATTTCCGCGACCTATTGGCGAGAAAAATTCAACGCGCTCGTCGCCGAAAGTTTCTTCGACGGAGAAAAAATTTTAATCGTAAAGCCGCAGACGTTCATGAATCTCAGCGGCGAGGCAGTCGGTTCGCTCATGAACTTTTACAAACTCGGCGCGGAAGATTTGACCGTCGCGCACGACGACATGGATTTGCCGCTCGGAATGATTCGCTTGCGCCCAAAAGGTTCGGGCGGAGGTCATCACGGCGTCGAATCGATTATCCAACATCTCGGCGGCGAAAAAAATTTTCCGCGCGTGAGAATCGGCGTCGGGCGTCCGCCAAAAAATTGGACGGTCAATCATCACGTCCTCAGCCCCTTCACCGCCGAAGACGCCCAAAAAATTTCCGCCGCGCTGGATGAACTCGTGCCCGCCGTCCTCTGCATTTTCAAAGAGGGAATCGACAACGCCATGAACAAATTCAATCCGAGGAAGGTCAAAGCTCATGAGGAACAAAATCTCAGCACTGATAACTGACGAGCACGGAAATATCTTCGACGTGCCGGAAGCGGAGGGCGTCGGGCGCGTCGGCGAAAAATTTTTCAAGCTCAAGCCCGAAGATTTAATCCGCCTGCCCGACTCGGCTGACTTAATGTTCCTGCCGCGGCGAAGAGCAATCGGATTCAAGCGCGGAGAATTCGTGCCGCTGAACGGGCGAGCGGTCTCGGCGATTTTGCCGCAGGGTTTCACGCGCACGCACCTGCCCGCCTTCCAAAAAAATTCTCGCGCGCAAATTCTGCCGCTGTACGGATACACCGCCGTCGTCCTTTACAAAGACGAACTCCACGCCGCCGCACTTTACACTGACGAGAATCACAAGTGGGAGCCCGAACATTACAACACGCCCGCGCTGAAAAAATTTATCCGCCGCGTGAAAAAAGATTTGCCCGATAACCGAATCGTCGCGCAGGTGGCGAAGTGTTCGCTGGAGTGGCACTGCCTGACCGCGCAAAATTTATTTTATCGTCGCTGGGAATGCGGCGTGCCGACTTCTCCGACGTGCAACGCGAATTGCTTGGGCTGTATCTCCCTGCAGGCCGCCGAGTGCTGTCCGAGCCCGCAGAGCCGAATCACTTTCAAGCCGACCGCCGAAGAAATTGCCGCCGTCGGAATTTATCACTTGTCACACGCGCCCGAAGGAATTATCAGCTTCGGGCAGGGCTGCGAGGGCGAGCCGAGTTTGCAGGCGGAAAATATTTGCGCGGCGATAAAAAAAATTCGGGCGACGACGACGCGCGGGCAGATTAACATCAACACGAACGCGGGCTTCACGACGGGCATAAAAAAAATCGTCGACGCGGGCTTGGATTCGATGCGCGTGTCGATTATCAGCGCGAACGCCGACAATTATCAAAAATATTATCGCGCGGGTTACTCCCCGGCCGCCGTCAAAGATTCGATTCGATATGCGCTGGATAAAAATGTTCACGTGTCGCTGAACCTGCTGTACATGCCCGGCTTCAACGACAGAGCCTCCGAACTCGACGCGTGGAAAAATTTTCTCGACGAACTACCCGTGCAGATGATTCAAGTGCGCAACCTCAATTACGACCCCGACGAATTTTTTTCCGTCATGCCGCCCGACGAAAATTTCCTCGGCACAAAAAAATTTCTCCGCGCGCTGAAAAAATTTTCCCCGTCGCTGACGATTGGAAACTTCAGCCATTACCTCGCGAACGAATAAAAAAATCCCCACCGAAATTGGCGGGGATTTTTTCTGTCCGAATTAACTTTTTCGCAATGAGTTCACCAAAATTATCGCGCTGAAAATTATCACGCCCGCCGCCGCCGCCAGCGGATGGAAAGGTATCGGCGGATTGTCCAGCGCGGACATAATCGCGGGCGGCACCAAAATTATCCACGAGGCCAGCGCGAGCAGCCGATTGACTTTCAAAGTCTTTGCGACCTTGAGCGCGACTTCTCTGATTGCCAAAAAACTTTCGAGCGACGGAATTTCAAAATCAAATTTATTTTCGTCCGAGGGAATGAGCGAGCCGCCCGCCAACAGAAATGACACGTCGGAATTTTTCAGCGCGAGCGCGTCGTGAATGTCGTTGCCGATGACTGCGACGATTTTTCCTTTGGCGCGGAAGATTTGAACTTCGCGGGATTTTCCTTCGGGCGTCAGGTTCGTGCGCAGATTGTCGGGCGAAAAATTTTTTGTAATCCAACTGGTCATCTTCTTGGGTTGCGCGGTGAGGACGAGCGATTCGATTTTGTTTTGCTTGAGGGCGGTGAGGAAATTAATCGCCGCGTCGTTGATGTCGTCCTTGAGCGCGATGAGCCCGCGAGCCGCCCTGCCCGTCGCCACGATTAAAACCGTCTTGCCCTTGACGAGGAGCTGGTCAACCTTCGTGCGCAACTTCGCGCTGAGTGACACGTTTAAACTTTCCAGCCAAGACAAATTCCCGACGCGCATTGTCGTCCCGCTGACCGTCGCCTCCACGCCGAGGCCGGGCAACTCTTTGAAGTTCGTCGACTGTTGCAGCCTGAGCCGCCGTTGCTTTGCCGTGTCGTAAATCAATCGCCCCAAAATATTTTCCGCGTCGGTCTCCGCGCAAGCCGCCATCGCCAGCAGCGTCGGCTGATTCAATCCTTCGGGCACCAAGTCCGTGATGTAAAATTCTCCGCCCGTCAGCACTCGGTTGTAAGGCAGCGCGACCACGTCCGCGTCCTTCAAAATTGTCAGCGCGTTAAATCGGTTGCACTTGACGCCGAGCTTTGAAATTTTTCTCTTCGCCAGGAAGAGCGTGAACGGCGACGCAAAGATTAAACAAATCGGGGAGAGCGCGATAAAAATTGAAAGCCCCGTCATGAGTGCCGCGTCGAGCCCGCGCGCGAAGTAGAGCCAAGCCGCCACCGCTCCGCTTATCAGCGCGTCGAGCACGAACAGGGAAATTATTTGCCTCATTTGTTGACGACGTTGACGGGCTTGCCCGCGAGCCACGCCTTGAGATTTTCTACGGCAATGTTCATGAGCCGCGCGCGAGATTCTTTCGGTGCCCAGCTGATGTGAGGAGTGATGAAACAATTTTTCGCGCCGAGCAGAGGATTGTCGCCTTTAATCGGTTCGGTCGACACGACGTCCACGCCCGCCGCCAAAACTTTTCCGCTGTCGAGAGCTTCGCGCAAATCTTTTTCGACAATCAAACCGCCGCGGCTGTTGTTGAGGATGATGACGCCGTCTTTCATCTTCGCGATATTTTCTTTGCAGATGATGCCCTGCGTCGACGGGAAGAGCGGGCAGTGCAAAGCAATCACGTCCGAGGTCGCGAACAGTTCGTCGAGCTCCACGAACGAACAATCGCCGAGCTTCGTGCCGACTTCGCGCATGGCGTCGAACGCGATAACTTTCATGCCGAACGCCTGCGCGAGCTTGCCCGTCGTCTGTCCGATTCGCCCGTAACCGATAATGCCCATGGTCTTGCCCGCAAGTTCAATCAGCGGATAATCCCAGAAGCAAAAGTCGGGACAACTTTCCCAACGCCCCTCGTGAACGGCGCGGCTGTGATGAGCGACGTGATGACAAATCTCCAGCAGCAGGGCGAAGGCGAATTGCGCGACGGCCGTCGTCCCGTAAGTCGGAATGTTCGTGACGGGAATATTTTTTTCGCGGGCGTCGTCGACGTCGACGACGTTGTAACCCGTGGCGAGCACGCCGATGTATTTCACGTTGCAGGCGTCGAGGATTTTTTTCGTCAGCGGTGTCTTGTTCGTGAAAATAATTTCCGCGTCGCCGATTCGAGAAATAATTTCCGCGTCGTCGGTCAGGCTCGTGCGGTCATAAATTTTGCACTCGCCCAAAGTTTCCAACGCGTCCCAGCTCAAGTCGCCGGGGTTGAGGGTGTAACCGTCCAGCACAACAATTTTCATTTCAAAAACCTCCTTCGCCTAATTTATATACTGCCCGCAAAAATTATTCAATAGAAAGCGAAAAAATTTGCCGCCAACATCATCACGCCACTGAAGACGCCCGCCGACGTCGCGAGCAAATTTTTGTGGCGCATGGGCGGCAAGACCGACAGCGCGAACAAAATCATCGGGGCAATCGGAATGAAGTATCGCCCTTGCACTCCGCAGACAACATCTCCGCCGACCGTCGTCCAAACCAAGTAATCGTACAGGAAAAGCGCGACGAATGACACAGCCGAGGCAAAGATTAAAACGCCGCGTTCGCCGAGCTTGAGTTTCAAGCTGTTCGAGAGCGCAAAAAAAATTATCGGCACCGAATACGCAATGTAAAATGTGAATGGTAAATAAAATTTGCCGTTCGCGCCCCACGTGCCCATGGAGATGAACCAAAAATAAATTCCTCCGACATAAACCGAATAAATTATTGTGGAGAAAAATGTTATCGGGTTCTCCATTATAAAATCTTTTTGCGCGGCAGCGTCGATATTCTCTGCGCCGTTATATTGACTGAGCGTTGCGAGTTCGACGCCCGTCGAGCCAACCGCCAGCCACGACCACGCCAGCGACACGAACAAATTCAAAAATAAAATCGCCGCGCCGAGCAAAAAAAATTTTTTCGTCGAGCCGACTCGTTCACGCGGAATCAAAAAGTACAGCAGGAGAATCGTCCCGTAAACCGACTTCGCGCACGCCAGCATGACTGACAAAATTATCAGCCCGAAAATTTCCGCGCGAGAAAATTTTTCCGTCGAGTTCCTCAGCGACAAAAGCCACGCCGTCCCGACAAAGCACACGCCGAAGGTCACCGCGTCCGCCGACGTCGACGCCGCCTCCACCAAAAACATCGGCAGCATTGCCAGCAAAAAAATCAGCGGCTTGGCTTCCGGCAAAAATTTCATCGCCCACCACACGCACGCCGTCACGAAAATTAATCCGCCCAAGCCCATGAGGTAATAAATTATTCCCGCGTTCAAATTTAAAATTCGTCCGAGGAATGCGGCGAGTGCTTGCGGCAAATATGTCGGCGGCGGATAAACGCCCGTGTTCGGAATCAAACCTTCTTCGCGCGCGTCGACGTTGAGAGGCGTCGCCAAAAATTTTTTCAGCGCGTCGAAGGAAAATTTCCTGAGCGTCGAGTCCTCTTCAATCTCAAAAAGAAATTCGTCGGGAATCAGTGAGGCGGGCACGCTCGCCGAATAAAGTTTTTCCGTGGCGGCTTCGGGCGAATGATTTTCCCAGCCGAAATTTCTGTCGGGACCCTGCTCGGTTTGCGTCTTCAGCGGGCTGAGGAAAATTCCCTCGGAGATTTGCCAGGCGCGCGCGAAGTGAACGGGCTCGTCCATCAAACGATAAGGCGGACGCATGAACAAAATCATCACGCCGAACAAAAAGAACAGCGCGATAAAAATTTTTTCCGCGCCGAAATTTTCCATGCGTTGCTCCAAATTTTCCATTCCCAACTCCTAACTCCTAATTGCTTTCCTTACTCCCGCCTCGTCGAAAGTTTTCATCTCGTTAATGGCAGCCAAGGCCGCCTCGACAATTTCCACGCCGATACACGCCGCCTCGCCGTCGAAGCCGCGCGGAGTGCCGTCCTCGTTTCTGTATCTGATAAGCTCGTCGGAATGGAGGATGAACGGGCGAATTTCGGGGCAAATTTTTTCAAGGTAACGGGTGATGATTTCAATCGCACCGGTGTCGACGACGATTAAGGTTGAGTTGTGAGCGGCGGCCACCAACGCGCCGATAATCGCGCTCGTCATGCACTGATAATCTTTGGGGACGTGGCGCAAAAATTCTTCGGGCGGATATTTTAATTCGCCGTATATATTAACCAGCGCGTTATAAAATTTGTCGGCGAGTCTGTCGAGCAAAAGATGACTCAAGTCCGTGAGCGCGAGAATCGGAATATCAAAAGTAATTTCCTCTGCGAGGTTGCGCCCAAAGTTGAAGGCGACGTTAAGATTTTCTTCGGGATTGACGACGCCCAAAAAAATTTTCATGCCGAACGTGCGGGCGGTCGCACTGAAGTCCATCGACAAATCGCGGCGCGCTCCTTCCGCCTTTGAATTGTAATCGGGATTGAAGTAGGCGGGACAATTTTCAAAGTTCGTGAAGGCGAGAGCTCCGTGGCGAAGTTTATTCGTCGGGCAGTCTTCGTTGGCAATGCCGGCAACTTGAATCGCAATTTCCTCAAGATAACCGAGGCTGTTCTTGGGTTTGGTCAGGCTGTCGAGAAGTCTGCGGCAATTTTCCATGGGGCGGTCGTGAAGGCGCGGCATCGTCTGCAGATAAAAATTAAAAGTTCTGTCGGTGGCGGCAACGGCTTCGTCTTTGTCCTCGCCCATGGCGCGAATGGATATCGGGTAAGTGCGCGGGATGTTCAAAGTCTGTGTGCTGAACGGCAACTCCACACTTTCCATGCGGTGTTCGCTGACGTGAAAGTCGAGAGGAATTTCTTCAATCTGAATTTCATCGCCCAAAAGTTCTTGGACGTCTTCAATCGTGTCGAGCCCTTCCACGCCGTCGAGTCCGAGCTGCTTCTTGAAAGTTTCGAGCATGGTGTCGCCCTCGGTGAAGTCGCCGTCAAAATCTGCGTCAGGTCCGCAAACAAAAATGTAAACCAAATTGTCGAGAACTCTGGCGGCGATTGACGAGCCGATTGCTTCGCCGAGCGCAAGGTCAAGTTTAAAAATCGGTCGCAGGTCAAGGTAAGAGAGAATCGGTCTGTGTCCGACTTCGCGCCCGACGTGAGAGGCGATAACGCAGTCGATGGATTGCATTGAAATTTCCGAGGCGACGAGCGCGCCGACAGCCGTGTTGAATCCGTCGAGAATCACGACGCAATTGTGATGATAAGCCGCGAGAATCACGCCGGCCATCGCTCCGAATTCATAACCGCCGACCTTGGTGAGCACGTCGAGCAAACTGTTGCGATTGGGCTGATTGACTTCGAGCGCGCGGCGGACAACTTCAACCTTGTGCGCAAATTTTTCGTCGTCGATGTTCGAGCCGCGGCCGGTGACTTCTTCGGGCTCCTTGTCCAAGTAAGCGGCGGTCATGGCGGCGGCGGCGGTTGTGTTGCCGATTCCCATTTCACCGAGCAGGAAACAGTTGCAGCCGGCAGCGATTGCCTCCTCCGCGAGTTTCTTTCCGACACGAACGGATTGCACTGCTTCCATGAAAGTCATTGCGGAGCCTTCGGCAATATTTTTTGTGCCGCGAGAAATTTTTCTGTCGACGAGCCCCGGCAAATTGGAAATGTCCGCGTCGACGCCCACGTCCACGATGTAAAGTTCGGAGTAAGCAAACTTGGCGAAGACGTTGGCAGCCGCGCCGCCCTCCACCAGATAATTGCGAACCATGTCGGCGGTCGTCGCTTGCGGGTAGGCACTGACGTTTTCCTTGGCGACGCCGTGGTCCGCGCAGAAGATGAACGTGCACTTTTTCGATTTGCCGACGGAGCGATAAAGCTCTGCCACGTGAGTAAATGTCATTTGGTTTCCTTCCTTAAAAATTTTTATAAGGGACGGCGCGCGCTCGATTGAGCGTAAAAAATTTTTTTTGAGTAATTAACCTTCTTTCTCTTTGCTTGTCCAAAGAGAAAGAAGCAAAGAGAAAGGACGCCTCGCGGGGGCGGATTCAGTTAGGAGTTAAGGAAAAGATTTTAACTCCTAACTCCTAACTCCTAACTAACATGACGGCCTCAAGATTCGTCGTCTTTTGCTTCCGATTCGTCTTTTGCTTTCTCTTGAGCTTTGCGAATTTTTTCCGCCGCCTTCGGGTCAATCTTCTCCAGATAACTCAGCGGGACGGCGTGAGGATTTTTTTTCGTCAGCTCATAAACTTTGCGATAACTTTCTTCAGCTTCGGCGGCGCGTCCGCTCTCGTCGAAGATGTCGCCGCGCAACTTGTAAGCAATCGGATTTTTTTCGTCGACGGTCAAGGCGCGACTGATGTCCTCCAACGCAAGCTCCAACTCCCCGCGCATGTGCCGCACGTCCGCGCGATTCAAGAAATTATACAAGTTATTCGGGTCTTTATCAACAGCGGCGTCCGCGTCGAGAAGTGCTCCGTCGTAATCGCCGCAAATCGCCTTCGCCCGCCCGCGAATGCCCAAGCACTCGGCGACGTCGTCCTGATTCTTCGCGCGCAGGGCTCGTTCAATTTCCACCAGCGCAAGGTCGCCCCGCCCGTGGTCGTTGTAAATGTCGGCGTTGACTCTCAGCTGCGCGGCGGCCTTTGCCTTTGCGTTGTCGGCTTCGGATTTTATTTTCGCCCAAGCAATTTCCCGCGCCTCATCAGCCTCACGAATTCTTTCACGCGTCCGAGGACTTTCATACTTGTAAGCCAGCTCAACCAGCGTTTGAATTTTTTCTCCGAGGTTGTACAGATTCGACAGCGCGCGCAGTTCACGGTAAGCGAACTCGTCGTTGAGGAAATCGATTTGGTTTCCGACGCGCCGAAAATTCCAGCCGTCAATCGAATCGTAATCGTGGAAAGCTTTCGACAAGCCGCCCGCGAAGTAATACGCGTTGACCGCCGCAGAGTTCGGGTCGTCGCTCATGTTCATTGAATAAAAAATTTCTCGCCCGTCAATCAAAACTTTATACGCCCTGTCGACTTTGCGAACGATAACATGCCCGCCGCCGTACTCGCTCATCATCTGCGCCAACTTTGCCTCGCGCTTGTCGGTGTCGGGGTGGTCGCTGAAAGTTTCTTCGCTCGGTTTGTCGTGCGCGTCGAACTCCAAATAATTTTGCGTTTCATATCGAACGTAATAACCGAGGCGATTCATGGCAGCCGCGCCGCCGCCGGGGTTGAAGCCCGCGCTGGTCATGAGGTAGAAGCCGCCCGCGTCCGCCTCGTATTCGACGGGCACGTTGATGTTCTTGGCGATTGAGTAATCGACCATGGCAGAAAATTTGCTCCAATCGATGTTCGAGCCGGTGTCCAAGTTCATGCCCAGCATCATTGCGCCGAGCTGTTGCGCCACCGCCTGCGCGTAACTTTTTGCCGAGTGTTGCTCCAGCCCGTGAATCATCTCGTGCGCGAGGACTGCGGCAATTTGATTTTCGTCGCCGTTCAAATTCCTGACGAGCCCGCGATTGACACTGATGTAATTCATCGGGTAACAGGCGGCGTTAAATTTTTCGTCGTCGTTGACGCTCCACACGAACGGCAGAGAGTTCACGCGCAATTCGTATCGCCCGTTGTTTACGAGCCGAGTCATAATCGAATCGACGAGCTCCACGTCGTGTTTGTTTTTGTCGACGCCATTGGTTTGCATGTCCTGCTTGCGAACAATCATTTGCGCGTCGACGTTGTTGCCGAGCGCGAGCATTTGCTTGAGCGTCGACTGATACGCCGCCAACACTCCGAGAGCTTCCGCCGCCAGTGCCCAGCCGTCCGCCGCGAAAACTTTCAGCGGACAAAAAATCGTCGCGACCGTCAGCAGCACGATTAAAATTTTTTTCATACCAATCACCGCCCAAGTTAGTTAGGAGTTGGGAGTTGGAAAACTTTTCCCTTGCCCCTCAAAAATAATTTGGAGCGCGGCGAGGAGCAAAAATTTTTTCATACCAATCACCGCGAAGATTATACTATAAATTTTGAGCGGCTTGCAAAAATTTGGTTAGGATTGAATCTGAAAAATTTTTGTAGTATATTAAGCGCAGAAGATTTTATGGGAGAGTGATGCCTGTGCCTTTAGATTTTGAATTCCCCGCGAGAGTCCGCGACTTGGTCTCGACGATAACGCCGCTGGACATCTTCGACATAATAATCGTCGCGATGATTCTCTACAAATCGTATCAGATGATTCAAGATACTCGCGCCATCACTTTGGTCAAGGGCTTGATGGTTATCGCGTCCCTGACGATAATTTGCGGCTGGCTCAACTTGCACGTCATGACTTGGATTTTGCAGAAGAGCTCGGATTGGTTGTTAATCGCGTTGCCGATTTTGTTTCAGCCGGAGTTGCGTCGCGCACTCGAACATTTGGGGCAAGGACAATTTTTTACTCAAGGCACCTCGTTGCTCGACAAGAAAGAAGCGGAAACGGTCGTCGACGAAATCGTTAAGACCGCCAAAAAACTTTCGCAGACGAAAACGGGCGCGCTCATGGTCATCGAACGCGAGATGAAATTGAATGACATCAGCGTGACGGGCATTCATATCGACGGAATTATTTCATCGGAATTTTTGTTGAACGTTTTCATCGTGAACACGCCCCTGCACGACGGCGCGGCAATCATTCGCGGCAACAGATTAATTTCGGCGGCGTGCGTCTTGCCGCTCACAGAAAATCATGAGCTGTCGACGGAGTTGGGCACTCGTCACCGCGCGGCAATCGGTTTGTCCGAACAGTGCGACGCGTTGATTGTCGTGGTCAGCGAAGAGACGGGAACAATTTCCGTGGCAGAGGGCGGAAGGTTGATGCGCCGCTTCGACGAGCAAACTTTGGCGGCGAAGATTCGTCCCGCGTTCGTCAGGAAGGACGACAAAATTTTTGGCAATTTCTTTTCAAAGTGGAGGGCAGATAAATGACGCGCATAATAAATTTTTTCTGCCACAACTTTTTCAAGAAAGTAATCGCGTTGGTCGCGGCGTTCATCATGTGGTTCTTCGTGATGATTGAGCAGGACCCCGAAATCGAAGACTCTTACACCGTGCCGCTTACAATGTCGAACGCGCCTTATGAATTCATCGCCCTGTGCGACGTGAAGACCGTGACGCTCGACACGCGCGCGCCGCGTTCAAACTTCGTCAAATACGACGCAAATGCTTTCCGCGTTTACGCAAACCTGGAAGGGCTCGGCGAGGGCGAACACCAAATCACTCCGCGAGTCATCATGCCGCAGGGCTTTGAGCTGGTGGAGACCAAGCCCGATTTGGTTAAAGTCAAACTGGACCCGCTGATTGAACGGCAAATGCCGATTGAACTTCGGACAACGGGAAATGTTTCTCAGGACGCGGTCGTCACAGACATTCAAAAGTCAATGGACACGGTGACGGTCGTCGGTCCGAAAAGTTTCGTGGAGCAGGCGGCAAAAGTTTACGGCAACGTGAACTTGAACAACAACGCGGCGAGCTTCGAGGTGCAAATCCCAATGAACGCCGTCGACGCCAAGGACAATGTCATTGCGCGCGTGCGAGTGGTGCCGAGTGTCATCACGGTTTCGGTCGACATTGAGAGCGGAGTCAAGAAAAGAATTGTGCCGATTATCCCCGAACTTTCCGTGGCAGACGGCTGGGAGCTGACAAAGGTCAGCGTCGAGCCCGCGCAGATGGAAATCGTCGGCGCGGAGTCGGCGGTAAATCCAATCGTCACACTCAGGACAGAACCTTTCACGGTGCAGACGGGTCAAAGATTTTTCAAAGGCACGCTGAGGTTGCTCGTGCCCGAAGGCGTGAGCGTCAGGAACGAGCAGGTTTCGGTTTCGGCTGAAGTCGTTCGCAAGACCGTCATGCGCGAGTGATTTGACAGCGGCAGGTCAATCATTTAAAATTCACGCGAGATGTGCGGAGGTGAATCGATGATAAAAAAATTTTTGACAATCTGCGCGGCACTGGTCGCGATATATTTTTTCGTGAGCATGCCGGCGATTCAAAAGAAATTTTTGTATCCGTTCCCTTATCGCTCGATGGTGGAAAGTTATTCGTCGCGCTGGAAGGTCGACAAATTCTTGGCGGTGGCAGTGATGAAAGCCGAGAGCAATTTTTCCGAGGACGCGCACTCGCGGAGCGGAGCGGTCGGGCTCATGCAAATCATGCCGGAGACGGCGGCTTGGATTGCTTATCAGTTGGGCGAGCCGCCCGAACAAGTTGCCGACGACATAAAAAATTTGCGGGACCCCGAAACGAATATCCGATACGGCACGTGGTATCTCGCCGAGCTCAAAGCGGAGTTCAAGGGCAATGACGTGCTGGCTTTGGCGGCGTACAACGCGGGGCGCGGAAATGTTCACGAGTGGATGGAGAAAAATCATTGGAGCGAAAATTTTTCGGACGCGGACAAAATTCCTTACGCCGAGACTCGCGATTACGTCAAGCGCGTCCTCCACTGCCGCGAAAAATATTCCGAGCTTTACGGCACGAATGATTTCGTTCCCGTGCCGATTGCCCTGCACGAGTTGCGTTTCGCCCGCTTAAAAAATCTTTCGCTGTAAACAAAAGCCCCTCCGAGTTTGGAAGGGCTTTTTCCTTTGCAAAAAATTTTCGAGCGGTTGAAGCCCAAGCTCACGGCCGAAAAAATTTTCGAGCGGCTGAGGTCGAAGCTCACGCCTCAAAAAATTTTCGAGCGGTTGAAGCCCAAGCTCACGGTCGAAAAAAATTTTCGAGCGGTTGAAGCCCAAGCTCACGGCTCAAAAAATTTTCGAGCGGTTGAAGCCCAAGCTCACGGCTCAAAAAATTTTTTACGCGGCTGAAGTCGAAGCTCACGGCCGAAAAAAATTTTCTCGCGGCTCAAGTCGAAGCTTACGGCTGAAAAAATTTTCTCGCGGCTCAAGTCGAAGCTTACGGCTGAAAAAATTTTCTCGCGGCTCAAGTCCAAGCTCACGGCCGAAAAAATTTTCTCGCGGCTCAAGTCCAAGCTCACGCCTGAAAAAATTTTCTCGCGGCTGAGGTCGAAGCTCACGCCTCAAAAAATTTTCGAGCGGCTGAGGTCGAAGTTCACGGCTGAAAAAATTTTTACGGCAAACCAAAAGCCCCTCCGAGTTCGGAAGGGCTTTTTTTGTGCAAGAAAAATTTGTCGTCGAGATTATTTGATGCCTGCGCCGTCGAGAGCGGAACGAACGGATTTTGCCGCCGCGTACATCTTCTCTTGTTCTTCGTCGGTGAGAGCGATTTCAAAGACGCGCATGAGACCGTCGGCGCAAACCATGCGGGGCATCGAGAGCGCAACGTCGGTAATGCCGTATTCGCCGTTCATGAGAGCCGAGCAGGGCAGGATGGTGTGCTCATCATAAAGGACGGACTTGACGAAACGAACAGCCGCCATGGCGACGCCGGTGTTGGTGAAGCCTTTGCGGTTGATGACGTCGTAAGCAACCTGAATGAGTTCTTGCTCAACAGCTTTCTTGTCGAGCGGTTCGGTGTGACGGAAGTACTCGTCGAGTTTTTCGAGCGGGAAGCCCGCGCAGCCGGTGGTGGACCAAGCGACGAATGCCGCGTTGCCGTGTTCGCCCAGGACGTAACCGTTGATGTTCTTCGGGTCAACTTCGTACTTGTTGGCGAGGATGCGGCGGAAGCGATAAGTTTCGAGCATGGTGCCGGTGCCCATGATGAGGTTGGTCGGATATCCGATTTCCTCAGCGATTTTGGTGACGACATAAGTCGCAACGTCGAGCGGGTTGGTGATGAGGATGATGACGGCCTCTTTGGTGTGCTCGGCGATTGCGCGGAAGACCGAGTTCATGATCTTTGCGTTGGTGCCGGCCAGTTTGAGTCTGTCGGGAGTTTCGCCCGGGCGAATCGACGGACCCGCGCAGATGATGACGATGTTGGCACCTTTGCAGACGCTGTAGTCGCTGGTAGCGCGGAATTTGATGTTGGTGCTGTAGACGCAAGCGGTCGCGTGGCTGGAGTCGGTGGCCTCGCCCCATGCCTTGTCTTGGTTCAAGTCAATCAAGCAAATCTCGGACGCGAGCTGGAAGTCGGCAAGCTTATTGACGACTGCCGAGCCGACGTTGGAAGTTCCGACGACAACAATTTTCCTGCGGTTACCCATTTGACATTCCTCCCACTGATAGAAAAAAATCTTCGCGGAGCATTACGCTCTGTTTGAAAAAAGTGTACAACTTTTGGTGCATTCCGTCAAGCACGCCGAATGAAAAATTCTGAAAAATGATTCGCCGTCGTTCGCGCTCTTTTACGCAAGAATCTTCGCGCCGAGCCCGTGCGTGTTCAGGAAGTGGAAAAATTTTTTCAAGGCACCGTTCGTCGGCGGAGAAAAATTTCTCTCGTCGACGGGATTGAACGGAATTAAATTCACGTTGGCGAGTTGCCCGCTCAAAATTTTCGTGAGGCGTCGGGCGTGCTCTTCCGTGTCGTTGACGCCGCCGAGCAAAATGTATTCGTAAGTGACGCGCCGCCCCGTCGCCTGCGCGTAATCGTCGCCGGCCGCCAGCAAGCTCTTGAGTCCGAACGCGGAATTAATTGGCATGAGTGCGGAGCGCAGTTTATCGTCGGGCGCGTGGAGGGAAATCGACAGCGTGACGGGAATTTTTTCGTCGCGCAATTTTTTTATCGCGGGCACGATGCCGCACGTCGAAATCGTAATCTTCCTGAAGCTCATGCCCAGGCAGTAATCCTCGTGGAGGAGGCGCAGCATTTTAATCAGCGCGTCGAAATTCATAAGCGGTTCGCCCGTGCCCATGACGACCACCGAATCCAATTTTTTTCCTTCGCCGCGCAAAAATTCTTCCGCGAAAAAAATTTCGCCGAGCATCTCCGCCGCCGTCAAATTTCTCTCCAAGCCTCGGAGAGTCGACGCGCAAAACTTGCAACCCATCTGACAACCGACCTGACTCGAAATGCAAACGCCGTTGCCGTAATCGTGACGCATCAAGACGACCTCGACCGCCGCGCCGTCCGCCAAGCCGAGAAGAAATTTTGTCGTCAGCCCGTCGCGCGAATCCAAACGCTTCAAAAGTTCGGCGGCTTTAATTTCAAAACGCGTCGCGAGTTCGGCGCGAAGATTTTTCGGCAAGTCGTTCATCGCGTCGAAATTTTTTATGCCGTGCTTGTAAATGTGTGCGGCGATTTGTTTTGCTCTGAATTTCGGGAGCGGCGCGAGCTCCTCCTCAAGTTCGGCGAGCGTCAGCCCGAATAAATTTTTTCTGCTCAAGTCATCTGCCTCCGTCAAAAATTTTTTCGCGGACATCTTAACACAGCCGCGCTTGAAATGTCACCGCCTTTAATCGCCGCCAAAGAAATGCCGATAACTTTTCCAAAGTCATAAAAAATTTTTGGAGCGTGATTGAAATGGAACTTTGGGAACTTTCGGTTTCCGTCACAAAATTTTCCGTCACCGCCTCGCAGACCACGTGCAAGAGCAGAGTGCGCAGCGTCGCCTCGGAGTACGCGCGGATTCTCGACGAAAAAATTTCCAACGTCAAGGAAGACGTTCGGCAAATGGAAATCGTCCAAGAGCAACTCGATGAGATTCGCGACATGCACGAGGAGTTGACGGGCAAAGTCAAAGAGGACGAGGATTCGGGCAACGCAAACCGCAAAGGCGACGGCTTGTCAAAAAAAGTTGAGCTTGAGACGGTCAAACGCTTCATGCCCGACGGCTCGATTATGGTGACGACTTATGAGGGCAGCAAGATTGTTGAGCAGGTTCGCCACAAGCCGCACATGACGGTTGCGCCCGATTACAGCGCGCCGCCCAAACCCGACGGCTCGGTTGCCACGGAACTCAAGCCCGTTCAGAATTTCGATTTGGAAATGCTGCTGATGATGTGAGCGGCGTCCTCCTCTTAACGTAAGAGTGGAAACGCAGATTCAGCTGACAGCTGTTGGCTGAGGAGCTTTTCTAACAGCTAACAGCTGACAGCTAACCGGGGCACCTCGCGGGGGCGGCGGGACATCAGCACGCTTGCCAACTCCTCACACGCCGCGCTTGACTTTGCACAGGATTTTCTGTATATTTTTCTCACGAGATTTTCGTAACGGAATAGTTATTTCACAAGGAGGTTTTTATCATGGGCGTAAGCAATGCAACGGGAGCACCTTGGGCAATCGCTCAATACGCGGTGCAAGCCAAGAACATGACGAACGCAAAGTCCCCCGCGCAGAATCAGCCGGCGCAAAGTCAATCGTCCGACGTGAAAATCGGCGACGCGTTTGAAGTGGCTCTTTCTTCGTCGGCGAAGCAAGCGACCAAGTCGGCGGAAGATTTGTCCGTCGACAACGAGAGCGCGAAGGCAACCAAAGGTCTCTCCGCCGAACAAGTCGACGCGCTCAAAGAAGATTTGGCGACGCAAGAGCAAACCATGCTCAATATCATGATTCAGGCGATGACCGAATCCAACGACAAGTTGCAAAGTTGGCTGGACGAGGGCGTCGGCATTCTCAACTTCAACGGCGTGCAAATTGACGCGTCACGGTTCGCCCTGCCCGAAGTGGCGACCAATGCCGAGGACGCCGCAAAAGCCATCGCGCCCGGCGGTGCCTGGTCAGTCGACGCGGTTTCCACTCGCATTTTCGATTTGGCAACAGCGATTGCCGGCGACGACCCCGAAAGACTTTCGCAAATGCGCGCGGCAGTCGAGAAAGGCTTCGAGCAGGCGGGCTTGACTTGGAAGGACGCGACGGGTCAGAGCAAGTTGCCCGAAATTTCCACGCAAACTTACAATGAAATTATGAGCCGCTTCGACACTCGCGCAAACGAATTGAACGGGACGGCTGTCGTCGAATAAACTTTAAACGAACATCGAAATCAAAAAGGCTGCCACGCTTGAAAAAGTTCGGCAGTCTTTTTTTTAGTTAGGAGTTGGGAGTTGGGAGTTGGGAGTTAGGAGTTGGAAAAATTTTCAGCGGCAGTTTCATTTCCGAGCGGGCGAAAAAATTTTTTTAGCCGAGAGCCTTAACGAAAAAATTTTACAAAAGTTATCGGCGCGGTTATAATTACTCCGTTTTGAAAGGAGGAGATTTTGCTTTGACAAATGACGTGATGATTATAAACGCCTTCGTGCTGTACATCGGGCTGATGATGGCAATCGGCGTTTACTACTATCGCCGGACGAAAAACATGAGCGATTATTTTTTGGGCAACCGCAAGCTGGGCGCGTGGGTCACGTCGCTGAGTGCCGAGGCCTCGGACATGAGCGGCTGGATGCTCATGGGTGTGCCGGGCTTCGCGTACTTGGCGGGACTCAACGCCGGCTGGATTGCCATCGGCATTTCGATTGGCACGTGGGCGAACTGGTACTTTGTGGCGGCGCGCCTCCGTCAATACACCGAACTTGCCGGCAACTCTCTGACGCTGCCCGAATTTTTGCAGAATCGTTTCAAGGACACGAGCAACTTGCTGCGAATCGTCCCCGCGATTTTTATTTTGATATTTTTTATTCTGTACACTTCGAGCGGCTTCGTGGCGGCGGGCAAACTTTTTGAAACTGTCTTCGGTCTGCCGTTCCAATATGCAATTTTCCTCGGCGCGGGCTCCGTCGTTTTTTACACATTAATCGGCGGCTTCCTGGCTGTCAGTCGCACGGACTTCATTCAAGGCGTCATGATGTTCTTTGCAATTTTAATCGTCCCGACATGCGCGGCGATGAGTTTGGGCGGCTTAGGTGAAACGGTCAGCGCAATTTCCGCGTACAAGGCGACGCTCTTTGAACCGTTCACGAAACCCGACGGCTCGACGCTCGGCATGATTGAATTAATTTCGCTGCTGGCGTGGGGCTTGGGTTACTTCGGTCAGCCGCACATCCTTGTAAGATTCATGGCGATTAAGTCGACGAAAGAATTGCCGCAAGCAACTCGAATCGCGATGGTCTGGGTCGTCTTGAGTTTGGCGGCGGCGGTGGCAATCGGCATGGTCGGCACGGTTTATTTGACAACGCCGCTGGAAGGCACGAACGCCGAAACGGTTTTCCTCGTCATGACCAACCAACTTTTCCCGCCGATTGTCGCGGGCTTGCTCTTGAGCGCGGTGCTCGCCGCGATTATGTCCACGGCCTCCTCGCAACTTTTGGTCGCCGCCTCAGCCTTCGCGCAAGACTTTTACAAAACTTTACTTCGCAAGGACGCAGACCAAGCGGAGCTCGTTTGGATTTCGCGCGCGTCCGTTTTGATTATCGCCTCGATTGCCGTTTACCTCGGCTTCAATCCCGACAGCTTCATCCTCGACATGGTTGCTTATGCGTGGGCGGGATTCGGCGCGGCGTTCGGTCCGGCGTTGCTGATGAGTTTGTTTTGGAAGAGGACGACTCGCGCGGGCGTCATCGCCGGAATTATCGTCGGCGGCGTCACCGTTCTGGTTTGGAAACAATTTGCTTTCTTCGGGCTTTACGAAATTGTCCCCGGATTTTTCTTCGCGCTGATTGCGATTTTCCTCGTCAGCAAAATTACTCCCGAACCCGACAGAGAAATTTTGGAGACCTTCGACAAAGTTGGCGAGAGTAAAATTTAAAAGTTGCGGGCGGCTGTCCCCTCTTTCTCAAGAGTGGAAACGCAGAACCTGTACTCATTACCGCGGGGCGTCGTGCTCATCAGGCTGAGAAATATTTTTTGTGTCTTGAACCTTACTTTTCTTTTGCGTGCCCAAAAGAAAAGTAAGCAAAAGAAAAGGGCACCTCGCGGGGGCGTCGGTCGCTCATGATTCGGAGTAACGAGTAACCCGTGCCTGGTGTGCGCCGGATGACGCCATCACGGCGTCAGACGCGGCGCGGCCGTCATCCATGACGGCCTCAAGCTTGCGGCAAGTTTTAATCCTCGCAACAAATGAATTGAGAATTGGTCATGAAGAAAATTTTTGTCGTCGCGTTGAGTTTTTTCTGCGTGATGTGCGCCGGCTGCTTCCAAGCAAAATCCGACGTGATAATCGCCGCTGACGGCTCGGTCGTCGTGCACAACCAAGCTATCGGCAACGCGCTGGTCATTCGGCGGATTGAAGAGTGGAAAGAAAATAACGAACGCGCCAATCCGCTCGTCAAAGGGCAAGTCATCGTCGACGGCGACCTGCGCGGATACCGATTCGATTACAATTACCCCGACATCGAAACGTTCGCGGAGGAGGCAACGAGTTTGTATCGCGCCAAGGACGGAAAGAGCCGCGGGATTTCCAAACGCGCGGGCTGGTTCTTCGACGTGTACGATTTTGATTTTTGCTGGACGAGTTCGCCGACGAATCTCCCGCCCGAAGCCGAATTCATCACGCAGGAGGCATTCAACGGCGTGGAGTTCGACGTGACGATTCAGCTGCCTTACTCCGCCGAAAAAAATAACGCCGACGAAATTTCTGCCGACGGAAAATTTTTGAAGTGGAAGTTGTCGACGGTGATGATTCACGGCGGCGAAAAATTTTTGCAGGCGCGATTCAAAATCTGGCACAAAGAAAAATTCGCGCTGACTGCGGCGTTCGAGCTGTTGCTTTTGGCGGCGACGATATTTTTCTTCCGCAAAGCTCGCAAGGAAGAATCCAAGAGCCTGGCAAAAGATTTTCGGCTTAAGAGAAATATTTTCGCGGGATTGTTCGTCGCGCTGGCGATTGCCTCGGCTTATCTGCTCCTCGCGCCCGTCGACTTTTGAAAAGTTTCGTGATAAACTTTCGGCAATATGACAGATGAGGTGATACTTTGGAAATTTTGTTGAGCAACGACGACGGGATACACGGCGCGGGACTTTGGGCGTTGGAGGAGGCGTTGAGGACGCGCGGGCACAGCGTCACAATCGCGGCACCGTTCAATCAGCAGAGCGGCATGTCTCACGCGCTGAGTGTTCGACGCGAGATTGAATACCGACGCTTCGAGGCCGCCGACTGCGATGCTTGGATTTTCGACGGCACGCCGACCGATTGCGTGAAGATTTTCCTTGAGGCTTTGAACGAAAAAAATTTCGACGCGCTCATCTCCGGCATAAACGACGGCGCGAACTTGGCGACGGACGTTTTGTACTCCGGAACTGTCGGCGCGGCCATGGAAGGTTTCCTTCACGAGATTCCGTCGCTGGCAGTTTCCTTGGATAAAAATTCCGAAGTCACTTTCGCTGAGGCAGCGAGCGCGACCGTCGATTACTTGGAAAAAATTTTGTCCGTCAAGCACGCGCCCTTCCTGCACAACGTCAACTTTCCGAAAAAATTTCGCGCGGGCAAAGCTGAGTTCGTGAGCACGCGTCTCGGTCGCCGCGATTACATCAACGCCTTCACGAGCCGCACCGACGAAAAGGGACGCGCTTATTTTAAAATCGGCGGGACGATTATCGACTTGGACGTGAGCGCGGGCACCGACATTCACGCGAGCCGACTCGGACTCGTCTCGGTCACGCCGCTGAACTTTGACGTTGCCGACCGCGAACAGATTGCTGAACTTCAAAAGATTTTTAAGGGCTGAGCAATGGACGATTACACTTGGAGAAAAAGACTTGCCGCGAGGCGCAGGCGACGGCAGCGCGAGCGATTGTTCCTGCTGACCGTGCTGGTCATGGCGTTCACCGCCGTCTTCCTTTACTTTTCCGTTTACACGAAGACGCCCGAATATGCCATGCGCGAGATGGTTGCGGCTTACAAGTCGGGCGACGCAAACACTTTCCGCCGCCACGTCGACTTGAGCGCGATTACTCTGGCCGCCTACGACGATTTGACGAGCGACCTCTTCAAGTACGACACGCAGCTGACCGACCGCGAGCGAAGTCTCTTTGAAAATTTTTACGTGCTGATTCGTCGGCAAATGTGCAACGGCGCAGTCAAAGTTCTCGACACATATATTGACACGCGCGAATGGACTTTGCCCGGCGGAATTTTAAAGGGACGGCAACTCGGCATCGATTACGACCTTTTGCTCGACAGAAGTTTGATTCGGCACACGTCGTTCGTCGATTTGGAAAACGTGGAGCACAACGGCGAGGAGGCGACCGCGACTTTTACAATCGTCGAAGATTATTCGCAGACGCCGTTCACGCTCAAAGTCACGCTCAAAGATTTGGCGAGTGACGGTTTCAACATCGGCGGCGGCGAGTTTGAAATTTTTGGCAAGAAGATGAAGTTACCCGGCTTCACGTTCAATCTCGGCGGCAGCGATTGGAAAGTCGTGCGCGTGGAAAATTATCGCGGCTACCTCGACGCGGTCTCGCCGATTCTGCGGAAAAATTTGGCGGACTACATCGACGCCACGGAGGAAATTATTTTCCGTTACAATCAAGCGTTCGCGGCGGAGCAAAATAATTTCATCGCGTTGCAGCGTTCGCCGTATGGAATCATGTTTGCCAATCAGCGCGTGGAGGTTTCAAATTACATAACCAACACGGTCATTCCTTCGCTGGAAAATCGGCAGGCGGAGCTCGACGAAGTGCCCGTGCCCGAAGGCGCACAATTTTTGGCGAACCTGCGGAAGGAATCGACGCGCGTGACGATTTTGGCTTGGCAATCTTACATCGAAGGGATAACCGAGAACAGCGCGACTGCTCTCGACACGGCGGAGAGTTTGCACAAGCAGGAGCTCGTGCTCGACCAGCGCGTGGAAGAAATCGTCCACAACTCAGCCGTCGCCAAAAATTTGCCCGAATTGCCTTGAGCGCGTCTTGAAAAATTTTTCAGCACAAAAAAGCGACGGATTCGATTGAGTCTGTCGCTGAATTTTTATTCGTAAAGAAAAACATCCCCGCGTTGACAAAAAAAAAAACAATTATAATAGCAAAAAGGTTGAACATTTTTTTTGAAGCTCAGGGGAGGAAAATTTTATGGTCAAGATAGTTGAAAAAGAAGAATTGCTGACGGTGGACGGTCTCGACTCAAGTTGCCGCGACACTACCGGCGACGAGGACAGTTGTTGCGAATACGGCATGGACAAGATGCCCGTTTTCAACACCGTAACTTTGTTCGACATGATTAAATAATTTTATCCGCCGAATGTCTTTTGCCGCGAGTTCAGATTTTTTGGCTTGCGGCTTTTTTGCGAGGAGGAATTAATTTGAATCGCGAACCTGTGGCAGTCAAAACTCGAAAAGGTTACGCTGTTTTGCACGAATCGGGAATATATTTTCTTGACCGCGACGCAAACTTGAATGAAAAACTTTCCGCCATAAAGGAACGCCGTCGTCCCGAAATTAATTTGCCGGTCGCCGAAAGAGAACGTCTTGCCAAGGCGATAATATTTTTGTCGAGCGACTGCAACTTGAGATGCATTTATTGTTATGCCAATTCCGGCGAAGAACACCGCGTCGTTTCTGCGAACAAAGCTAAGACATTGATTGATTTCGTCGCCGAAAAATGTGACCGATTGATTTTAGATTTTCACGGTGGCGGCGAGCCGTTGCTCCATTTTGATTTGATTAAAGAACTTCATGAATACGCCGCAGCCACGAAAAAACTTTATCGCACGGTTCTGATAACCAACGGCGCAATAATCGACGAAAAATCTCAAAAGCTTGAATGGATTTTGAAGAACGTCAACAACATGGCGATTTCCTGTGACGGGATGCCTGGAATTCAAAATAAAAATCGTCCCTTCGCCGACGGGCACGACAGCTCCAAAGAGGTCGAAGATACAATCAGATACTTTGCGAAAAAAGATTTTTCGTTTGTCGTCCGAAGCACGATAACAAACGATTCCGCGCAAAAACTTTTGGACATCACGGAATATTTTTGTGGCTTGGGCGTCAAGCATTTGGTCTATTCGCCCTGTTACAATTTCGGTCGCTCCTTCGACACGGCTTTGGTGCCGCGTGACGATGTTTACGTGAAAAATTATATGAAGTCCGTTGAATACGCTTGCGCTCGCGGCGTGAGGATAACGTCGACTTCTTTCCGTTATCCCGGCTATCATTATTGCGGCGCGCTGTCCGGCTTCAACCTTGCGCTGACTGCCGACGGTTTCATTTCCACTTGCTACGAGGTCACACGTTTCGACGATTCGGCCGCAAATACTTTCATCGTCGGGCGCGTGACTGCCGACGGCGTCGAACTTTTCCGCGATAAAATTTTGAATATGCGGAGCTTGGAAGATTTGAGCTTATCGAAGTGCGCAAAGTGTCCTTACCGTTTGGTTTGCCGCGGCGGTTGTCCCGTGAAAAAAATTCGTAACAGTGTCGACGCCTTGAATAATCTTTGCCGAATCACTCGCCGGTTGGTGCCGGAGCTTTTGAATTTCTTGGAAGAAAATCCTCAAGCCTGTGAATTTATCCTTAAAGGTGTCCGACAAGAAGTCGAATAAAAATTTTAATCCCCCGCGAAAGTCACGGGGGATTTTTTTATGAGTCGTAAATTTCTTTGAGCAAAGTTTCCTTGCGGAGGCTGAGGCATTCGCAGGATTTTTTTTCGGCGTCGGTGTTTTTAATCGCGTCGAGCAAAATTTCTCCGATGAGCTGCGCGTCGTCGAAGAAAATATTTTTCATGACTTCGTGCGACCAAACCTTGAGCCCTTCGCCGTAATTAACGACGAACGAGAGATTTGCATAACACGCGCCGATTTCCCGCGCGAGATAAACTTCGGGCGCGAGGCTCTGCCCGACGATGTCCGCGTGCCCTTGGAGCATGGAAATTTCCGCGGGGCTTTCAAAGTGTCGCCCGTCAGTCACGGCGTAAATTCCGCGTTCAAAAATTCTTCCGCCGAAAAATTTTTTCGCCGCCGCCAAAAGTTTTCCGCGCAGTTCGGGGCAGAGAGCGTCGCGCATGATGAGCAGGTATCGTCCGTCGAGCTGAACATCTTTTCGGACGGACAGGTCAAGGTAATCGTCGGGAATTATCAGGTCGCGGGGATTGAGCAGGCGATTGACGCTGCCGACGCCGCCTTCCGACAGAATCCGTTTGACGCCCGCCGCTCGGAACGTCCAAAAGATTTGCCGCGAAGAATCCGCGCGCGTGACGCCGCTCCTCCAGCCGTGCATTTTGCAAGTCAAAAAATTTTTTCCGCCGACGCTGCACAGTCTGAACGCGGGACTTTTCCCGTAAGGCGTGTCGAAAAATAAATTCTCCGCCAAAATCTCCGCGCCCGAAAAATTTTTCGGGAAGTCGCTGCTGAGCGTGCCCGAGCCGCCGATTATCGCGAAGTCAACGCTTGGGATTTTCATTTGCCCAAAACCATCTGGTCAAGCCGCTTGCCGCCCGGCACCATGGGGATGACGTTCTCTTCTTCGGGCACGTAAACGTCGATGACCGCCGCGCCCTTCGAGAACATAATCTCAACCAAATCGTCCTCCAGCTCCTCAGCCTTCGTCAGCCGATAAGCGCGCAAGCCCATGGCGTTTGCAATCTTCACGAAGTCGCGCTTGCACTTGAGCTCCGACGCCGAGTAATGGTGATTGTAAAAAAGTCTCTGCCACTGCCCGACCATGCCGAGGATAAAGTTGTGGACGATGACAATTTTGATGTCAATGTTGTTGTCGGCAATCGTGGCGAGCTCCTGAACGTTCATCATGATTGAGCCGTCGCCCGTGAAGAGCACGACGTTTTTGTCGGGGCAAGCGAGTTTCGCGCCCATGGCGGCCGGCAAGCCGAAACCCATCGTGCCCAGGCCGCCGCTCGTGAGAAATTGTCGGGGCTTGCGGGCTTTGAAGAATTGCGCCGCCCACATTTGGTGCTGACCGACGTCGGTGACGGCGATTGTGTTGTCGTCGCACACGCTGCTGATTTTGCTAATGAGCGCGCCGGGTTTAATCTCGTCGTCCTCCTCCGTCCACGTGAACGGGTGCTCCAAACCTTTCTCGACGGCCTCAGCTTTCCACGCGGAAAATTTTTCGGCAAAGTTCGCGGACGATTCGTCCAGCTTCTCTCTGAACATCGGGAGCGATTGCCGCAGGTCGCCGATAACTTTCAAATCGACTTCGACGTTTTTGTTGACTTCGGCGGGGTCAAGTTCAAAGTGGACAATCTTCGCGTTCGGCGCAAAATCTTTGACGCGACCGGTGACTCTGTCGCTGAAGCGCATTCCGATTGCCAGCAGCAGGTCGCAAGATTGAATCGCCATGTTCGCGCCGAAAGAGCCGTGCATGCCCGCGAAGCCCAAAAAGCCGTCGGTGTCCGCCTCAATGCAGCCGAGACCCATGAGCGTCGACGTGGACGGGCAACCGAGCCGCGACAAAATTTTTCTCAGCTCCTCGGAAGTCTCTGAACTCGTCACGCCTCCGCCGACAAAAACCAGCGGGCGCGAGCAATTTTCCACGGCTTTGACTGCCTCGTCGACCGCCGCAACCGCCACGGGATTTTTTCCGCTGTACCCGCGCAAATTTATTTCTTCGGGATATTCAAAATCAAATTCGGTGTTGAAAACGTCGGCGGCAATATCAATCGACACGGGACCGGGGCGACCTGTCTTCGCAATGAAGAATGCTTCCTTCACCACGCGCGGCAAATCGTTCACGTCTTTGACAAGATAATTGTGCTTGGTTATCGGCGTGGTGAGTCCGCTGACGTCGACCTCTTGGAACGAATCTTTTCCGATTGCCGGATTGGCGACCTGCCCCGTGATACAGACGATTGGAACCGAATCCATGTTGGCGGTGGCGATGCCCGTGATTAAATTCGCCGCGCCCGGGCCGCTCGTGGCGATGACCACTCCGACTTTGCCGCTCGCCCGCGCGTATCCGTCCGCCGCATGAACCGCGCCTTGCTCGTGCCCCGTCAAAATGTTCGGGAACTTCATTTTATAAATCTCGTCATAAAGTTTCAGCACGACGCCGCCGGGGTAACCGAATACCAAATCGACGCCCTCTTTCTTCAGGCTCTCAAGGAGTGCCCGCGCTCCGTTCATCTTCAAAACTTTTTCCCTCCAAAAATTTTTTCAAATTATACAACGCCGCCTTGCTCTTTGACAATAAAAAAAGCCGTCAACTTTGACGGCTGAAAAATTTTTCAAAACAGTGTCAGCTGATTGGATTCGTTCAAGTCTTTCAGGCAGCCGTGAGTCTTGAGCGCGGCGACGACCGTCCGATTTAAATTCGCGCGATTCTTCAGGTCATCGATGGAAGAAAATTTTCCGCCCTCGCGAGCCGCCACGATATTTTTCGCCGCCGACTCACTCACGCCCGCGATTGAACTCAGAGACATGAGCAAAGAATTTTTCTTGATGATAAAATCCTCCGCCGCCGACTCATACAAGTCCGCGCGTTCAAATTTGAAGCCGCGCAGAAAATATTCGTAAACAACTTGGTAATCGGCGAGCTTGTCGCCCTCCTTCACGTCGAGCTTGCGCTCCTCCGACAAATCTTCCAACTCGTCCAACTTGCGCTTAACGTGCTGCTGACCTTTGATGACTTCGTTGGCGTCGAATTCTTCCGTGCGCTTTGAAAAATACGCCGCGTAATATGCCAGCGGATAATGAACTTTGCAGTAAGCGATTCGATAAGCCATCATGACGTAAGCCGTGGCGTGCGCGCGCGGGAAAAGATATTTTATCTTCTGACACGAATCAATGTACCAGTCGGGCACACCATGAGCTTTGAGGTCGGCAACGTCGTCGGGCTTAATGCCTTTGCCCTTGCGAACGCTCTCCATCGTTTTGAAAGATTTGAGCGCGTCGACGCCGTGATGAATCAGATACATCATGATATCGTCGCGGGCGGAAATTGCGTTCTTCAAATTGCAAATGCCTTGGCGAATCAAATCCTGCGCGTTGCCGAGCCAGACGTCTGTGCCGTGCGAGAAACCCGAAATCCTCACGAGGTCGCTGAAGCAATCGGGGTGAGTGTCGTCAATCATTTGCCGCGTGAAACTCGTGCGGAACTCCGGCAAGCCGAACGTCCCCGACTTCGTGCCGAGCTGAGCGGCAGTGACGCCGAGCGCGTCCGTCGAGCTGAAAAGACTGAGCGTCGGTTTGTCGTCGAGCGGAATGGTTTTCGGGTCGCGGTGAGTTAAACTTTCCAGCATGCGAATCATCGTCGGGTCGACGTGACCGAGGATATCGAGCTTAACGAGCCGTGAGCTTATCGAGTGATAATCAAAGTGCGTCGTCGTGGTGGAGGCGTCTTTGTTGTCGGCGGGATATTGAATCGGCGTGAAGTAATGGATATCCATGTCGCGCGGCACGACCATGATTCCCGCGGGGTGCTGACCCGTCGTGCGCTTGACGCCCTGACAGCCCTCCGCGATTTTGGCGATGAACGAGCCGTGCTTTTTTTGTCCGCGGTCTTCAAAATATTTTTTCACGAGCCCGAAGGAAGTTTTCTCGGCGACGGTTGAAATTGTTCCCGCGCGGTAGACGTTGTGCTTGCCGAAGAGGACTTCAGTGTACTTGTGAGCCGTCGATTGATATTCGCCCGAAAAATTCAAATCGATGTCGGGAACTTTGTCGCCGTCGAAGCCGAGGAATACCGCGAACGGAATGTCGTGCCCGTCCTTGATGAGCGGGTGGCCGCACACGGGACAATTTTTATTTTCCAAGTCGTAACCGCAGCCGACTTCGCCCGCCGTGAAAAATTTGCTGTAAAGACATTTCGGGCAGCGATAATGCGGCGGCAGCGGATTGACTTCGGTGATTCCAATCAGCGTGGCGACGAACGATGAGCCGACACTTCCGCGCGAGCCGACAAGGTAACCGTCGTCGTTGGATTTTTTCACGAGCCGCTGAGCGATGAGGTACAGCCCCGCGAATCCGTGCGCGATTATCGGCTTGAGCTCCTGTTCCAATCTTGCCTCAACCAACGCCGGCAAATTTTCCCCGTAAAGTTTCCGCGCTTTGGCGTAAGAGGTCTCGCGGATTTCTTCCTCCGCGCCCGCCACCTGCGGCGAATAAAGTCCGTCGGGTATCGGCTTCAAAAATTCCACGGCGTCGGCGATTTTGTTCGGGTTGGTGACGATTGCCTCGTAAGCCGTCGCCTCGTCGAGATAATCAAACTCCGCGAACATTTCGTCGGTCGTGCGCAGGTAAAGCGGCGGCTGGTCTTCGGCGTGTTCGAAGCCTTTGCTGTGCATGAGGACTGCGCGGCAAATCGAATCTTCGGGGTTGAGGAAGTGGGCGTCGGTCGTGGCGACGAGCGGCTTGCCCAATTTTTTTGCGAGCGCGGCGACTTTAAGATTAATCTCTCTCAGGTCGTCGTCAGTCGTGATGTTCGGAAAATCTTCGCTGCGAATGAGGAACCGATTGTTTTGAATCGGCTGAATCTCCAGGTAGTCATAAAAGTTTGCAATGGCTTCGAGTTCGGCGTCGTCCTTGCCCGCGACGATTGCCCGAATCAATTCGCCCGCCTCACACGCCGAGCCGATAATCAAACCTTCGCGCAGGTCGCTCAAAAGATTTTTCGGAATGCGCGGGCGGTAATACATAAATTTAATCTGGCTGATTGAAATGAGCTTGTAAAGATTTTCCAGCCCGATTTTATTTTTCGCGAGGATGATGACGTGGTTTGCAAATTTTTGCTTCCAATCTTCGCCGACGAGGTAACCTTCCATGCCGTAAATGATTTTGATTTTTTTGCCGGCCTTGGCGAGCTTCTCGGCGGTGAGCGCGGCGTTCGGGAAAGCTTGAATGACTCCGTGGTCGGTGATGGCGACGGCTGACCAGTTCCAGTCGGCGGCGGTCTGAATTAATTTTTCGACGGGGATAACGGCGTCCATGGCACTCATCTGCGTGTGCACGTGGAGTTCGACGCGTTTGACTTCGGCGGTGTCGACGCGCGCGACAGAATTTTTTTCCTGAGGCTCCAGCGCGTTGACCAAGAGGACAATTTCTTTTGAGTACTCGTCGTACTTTGCGTTGGCGGAAATTTTTACGAGCGTGCCGGCTTTGAGTTTGTCGGCGAAAGGTTGCGCCTCAGATTTTTTGTCCGCCTTGAAAAATTTTTTGCAAACGATGCCGTCGGTTTCGTCAGTCACGCTGAAGGTGACGCCGGTCGTTCCGTTTTTGAATTCGCGGAGGCTGACGCCGTTTTTGTCGCCGCCGCCGACCTCGCCGACAATCGTGACGGTTTCATTTTCTTTGACGGCAGAAATTTTCGTGACGGTCTCGGAAAATTTTTCGCGCTTGCCGTTGCCGTTCGTCCTCATTCCGTTGCCCGCTGAAAAATTTTTCTTGGGCGACGATTTTTTTTCGGCGGGAATAAATTCGTCGCCGTTGAGAACTTCGTGATGAATTTCGACGTTGGCTCCGTATTTTTTGTGGAGAAATTCTTGAGCGGTCACCAAAATTTTTTTGTCGAAATTTTTTTCGGTGAACAAAGTAATTTGCCAGAGATTTATTTCGGGCGTGACGATGATTTCTTTGAGCTTGGAGCTTCCCCAATCCAAATTTATTTCGTCGAAGAGCCCGAAAAAATTTTTTTCGTCGACCGTGAGCTTGTATCTGTCCAAAGCCTCACCTCCAAAAAAATTAGGAATTAGGAATTTGGAATGAGGAATTAAATCCTCTCCAATCATTCCTAATTCCTAATTCCTCATTACTAATTATTTTTGCGCTGAGCAAGCGCGAAGTTGTAAACGTTCATGTTGATTGCCTCTTGAAAAATTTCGCACAGCGCGGCGGGATAAAATCTTCGGTAAAGCTGAAGATAAGCGACGAGTTCTTCTTTGGGAGGCAGATAATGCCACGGAAGAATCAGCGAGAGGAAAACGTTGTCGATGTGGTCAACCGTCTGCTTACTGACCCTGAACGCGCCGATGTTCGGATAACGGAAGGGAGCGCGCTCGTCGAAGTTCAAAAATTTTTCTGCCGTGACCGAGCTGAACAGAGCCGCGTTTGAAAAGCATTCACGGTATCTGTCCGAATTGATTTGATGAAGTCGGACATCATGCAAGACGACGACCGAGCCGGCTTTGAGGTAAGGCAACACGGCGGGAAGGTCGAGAACTTCGCCGGGCAATTTATGAACCGTATCGAGAACCACGAAGTCAATGTCGCCTCCGATTTCGTCGATGACCTGCGCCAAAAATTTTCCAAGATGAAACTCGTGCGTGCCGCGCATCTCTCCGAAAACTTTTTCCTTCGCGAACATCGCCAAGAAGCCCGACGGTTTCGAGTTGTCGGAATAAAATTTTTCTGCCACGTCAACGGAATGCATTTCATACGGCTCACCAAGGTCTTCAAGCGTCTGCAAAATTATCGCGGTGGTCGCGCCGCCCGCCACTCCGATTTCCAAAACTTTTTTCGGGCGAAAAGTTTTCAGCGCGCCACACAAAAACGCCATGTCAAATTCTGTCATCAAGGTTAAAGCGGTGTGTATGTCAGCAGTTTTGGGCAGTTGCGACAAAATTTTTCTGCGCGGCTCGAAGTCCAAAGGCACTGCGTTGATATGGATCATACGGCGGAAATTTCCTCCTGCGTCAGAGATTTCAAACCTTTGCTCTTGAGGAGGGACTCGGCCTTCTTCGTGTCGTTGACGCGGAAAATCATGTAAGCGCGGGTCTTGCCGGCGAAGGCGTACATGTATTCGATGTTGACGTCCGCCTCACTAAATTTTTGCAAGAGTTTGTTGAGGTCGCCCGCCTCGTCGGCAATGGCGTATGCAAGGACGGGAGCCAGTGTCGCGACGAAATTATTTTCTTTGAGGACATTGGTCGCCTCGAAGACGTCGTTGACCAACATGCGGACGATTCCGAACTCGCTGGTCTCCGCCAGGCTCAGCGCGCGAATGTTGACATTGTTCGCCGCCAAGACTTCAGTCAGCTTGTTGAGGGTTCCGGGTTTATTTTCAAGGAAAACGGAAACTTGATTGACGCTCATGGATTACACCTCCGTTAATTTTTCAGTTCGTAAAAAATGCTTTTGGTTTTGTTCTCCTCCAGCAAGATGGTCGATTGATTGAATTTGACAAGTGCCTCGTCCATAATTTTTTTGATTGACTCCAACGGCGTATTGAAGAAAACATAAACCAAAGTCACTTCGTGAGTCGGATTGCCCGCGCCGTCACGATAGTAGCCGTCCATAACCGACAGCGTGTAACCGTCCGCGTACTTCATGCAAATCTCGTGCATTTGTTCGCGGATGACTTCCGTCGGGATTTCTTGCTTCAAAGTGTCTTTGTCGTTCGTGCCAAGGTACATCACATATTTTTTTTGATTGGAAACTTCACCGAGCGACGAAAGACCTTTCTTGTTGACGATGACGAAACAAATGCTGACGACGAGAATCGACATGAGTACCACGTAAATCGTTACGAAGTAAGATGAACCTTTCATGACTCAGATTTTTCTGGTGTCGATGACGCGGACGGCCTTGCCTTCGCTGCGCGCGATTGACTTGGGCGCGACGAGCGAAACTTTTGCCTTGATACCGAGCATGGCGCGCAAGCCGTCCTCCAAAACTTTTCTGCGCGCCTGAATCTCGCCGATATTGTCCGTGAACATGTCGGGCGTCATTTCGACTTTGACTTCGAAGGTGTCCGTGTTGTTGACGCGCCCGACGATGATTTGATAATTCGCCGCGTATCCGTTGTTCATGAGGACGGTTTCAATCTGGCTGGGGAAGACGTTGACGCCGCGGATGATAAGCATGTCGTCGGAGCGGCCTTTGGGTTTGCTCATGCGAATGTGCGTGCGCCCGCAGGAACATTTTTCGCGGGTGAGCGTGCAGATGTCGCGCGTGCGATAACGAATCAGCGGAAAAGCTTTTTTGTCCAGCGCGGTGAAGACGAGTTCGCCCTGAGTTCCTTCGGGCAAAACTTCTCCCGTGTCGGGGTCAATGATTTCGGCGATGAAGTGGTCTTCCTGAATGTGCATGCCCTTTTGTTCGCAACACTCGAAGGCGACGCCCGGTCCGCTGATTTCCGTCAAGCCGTAAATGTCGTAAGCCTTAATGCCCAAAGTTTTTTCGATGTCGCGGCGCATTTCCTCCGACCAGGCCTCCGCGCCGAAGATACCAATCTTGAGCGGGATATCGTCGGGTTGATAACCTGCTTCCTTTAAACTCTCGGCGAGGTAAGCGGCATAACTCGGAGTGCAGCAAAGAATCGTCGCTTGCAAATCCATGATGAACATAATCTGCCGCTCGGTGTTGCCCGAACTCGTCGGCACAGTCAAGCAGCCGACTTTGTGTGAGCCGCCGTCGAGACCCGCGCCGCCCGTGAACAATCCGTAACCGTAAGAAACTTGGCAAACGTCTTCATTGGTGCCGCCCGCCGCCACGATTGCGCGCGCCGTGCAGTCCTCCCACAGGTCAATATCCTCTTGCGTGTAAAAAACGATGACGCGCTTGCCGGTCGTGCCCGACGTCGATTGAATTCGCACGCAGTCTTTCAGCGGAACCGCCAGCAGCCCGTAAGGATACGCCGCCTTCAAGTCAGCCTTCGACAGGAACGGGAGCTTGTGCAAATCCGCCGCCGATTTGATGTCGTCGGGCGTCACGCCTTTCTCTTCCATCTTCTTGCGGTAGTAGGGCACGTTCTCCCACACGTAACGCACTTGCTTGGGCAGCAACTCATCTTGCAACGCCTTTATCTTTTCGACCGGCATGCATTCGATTTCTTCTTGAAAATAATTTCCCATTCAAACTACCTCTTTCAAACTTTCTGCCGAAAAATTTTTCGACGCTGATAAATTTTTCATTGCAAAAAAAAATCCTGCCGAACGACAGGATTAAAATTTCCTCCACGCGGCACTTATCGCCCACCGAAAAAATTTTTTCGAGCCGCGAAGATTTTTTCAGCCGTTAAAATTTTTTCCGAGCTCAAAAGCTTTTTGATTTATTTCAAGGAATTTCGGCGGCACGTTTGCCTTGAGAGAATTTTGCCACGCGTCCTCCGAGATGTCAAAGTAATGCGACAGCCGTCCGAGCAGGACGATGTTGACTGCCTTTTGCGAGCCCGCCTGCCTTGCCAGCGTCAAGCAGTCCATCGCGTCGATTTTAATTCCCGCCGCGCGAATTTTTTCCACGAGGTCGGAAGGATATTCCGCCGCGCCGGTGATGACGGGCATCGGGTCAATCTGCTGCGTGTTCGTGACGATTTGCCCGCCGTCTTTGAGATACGACAACCAACGCGCCGTCTCCAAAATTTCAAAGGACACGATGAAATCCGCCTGCCCCTTGTCCACCACGGGTGAGTAAACTTTGTCGCCGAAGCGCACGTAAGTTATGACGGAGCCGCCGCGCTGACTCATGCCGTGCACTTCGGAAACTTTCACGTCGAAGCCCTCGCTGAGGAGCAGGTGCCCCAAAATTTTGCTGGCGAGCAACGAGCCTTGCCCGCCGACGCCCACGATGATTATATTTTTTGTCTCCATATTTTGAACTCCCAAAAATTTTTTTACACCGCGAAGTTGAGGCCGTCATGGATGACGGCCGCGCCGCGTCTGACGCCGTGATGGCGTCATCCGGCGCACTCTGAGCTGCGGGTAACCTCAACCTCCGAACTGTTGATGAGCAGCCGCCCCTGCGAGGTGCCTTTTCTCTTTGCTTCTTTCTCTTTGGGCACGCAAAGAGAAAGAAGGTTCAAAAAATAAAAGTCATTCTTCAGCCGAAGAGCACGACGCGCCCAAGCAATTAGGACGGGTTCTGCGTTTCCACTCTTGAGAAAGACGGGATGATTACCTTGCGAACGCTTTCTTCGGGCAGAGCTGACTGCAAACTTCACAGCCGACGCACTGAGTCTGGTCAACGACAGCCTTGCCGTCCTTCATGCTGATGGCGGGGCAGCCAATCTTCATGCACGACTTGCAGCCGATACATTTGTCCGCGTCGACGTGGAGCGGCGGCTTATGCTTGACGGTCTTGAGCAGGGCGCACGGTCTGCGCGAGATGATAACGCTCGGCTCGGCGGCGGCGAGTTCTTCCTTAATCGCGGCGTCGCACTCCTTGAGGTTGTACGGGTCGACGACGCGCACGCGATTGATTCCCATCGCGCGGCACAACGCCTCCAAGTCAATCTTGCCGGCGGGGTCGCCCTTGATGTTCAAACCCGTCGAAGGATTTTGCTGATGCCCCGTCATGCCCGTTATCGAATTGTCCAGGATAATTACCGTCGAGTTCGATTGATTGTAAGCGACGTTCGCCAGCCCCGTCATGCCCGAATGCATGAACGTCGAGTCGCCGATAACCGCCACGGTCTTGCCCTCGCTCTGTGCGCCGAGCATTTTGTTAAAGCCGTGCGTCGCGCCGATACTCGCGCCCATGCACAACGTCAATTCAATCGTGGAAAGCGGCGGCACTGCTCCCAGGGTGTAACAGCCGATGTCGCCGAGCACCGTGCACTTCCTCTTCTTGAGCGAATAAAATAATCCGCGGTGAGGACAGCCCGCGCACATGACCGGCGGCCGCGCGGGTATCGTGTCGTTCAAGCTGACGCCCGCCGAAATTTTTTTGCCGAACGCCTCCGCGATTAAATTTTGGCTGAACTCGTCGATTCGCGGCAAAAGCTCCGCGCCTTCGACCTGCAAGCCGAGTGACTTCACGTGCGTTTCGATTATCGGGTCAAGCTCCTCGACGACGACCAATCGCTTCACGCGCGCCGCAAAATTTTTTATCAGCTCCACGGGCAACGGATTTATCATTCCGAGTTTGAGGACGCTCGCCGATTCGCCGAAAACTTCTTTGACGTATTGATAACTCGTCGACGACGTGATGATTCCGATTTCGTCCGTAAAAAATTCCACGCGATTAATCGGAGTGGTCTCGGCGTATTCAATCAGCCGCCGCGTCCGCTCCTCGACAATCGGGTGCCGACGCTTGGCATTGCCCGGCATCATCACGTACTTGCCGATATTTTTTTCGTAAACCTTGGAGTGTTCGACGCGCTCTGAAGTTTCCACGACCGATTGACTGTGCGCCACGCGCGTACACATTTTTATCAGCACGGGCGTATCGAACTGCTCGGAAATTTCGTAAGCAAGCTTTGCAAAGTTCAAAGCCTCGGCAGAATCGCTCGGCTCAAGCATGGGAACTTTCGCGGCGATTGCGTAATGGCGACTGTCCTGCTCGTTCTGCGAAGAGTGCATGCCCGCGTCGTCGGCCACGACCGCCACCAGCCCCGCGTTCACTCCCGTGTAACTCAGCGTGAACAGCGGGTCAGCCGCCACGTTCAAGCCCACGTGCTTTTGTCCGCAGAAAGCTCTGCGCCCCGCCAGCGACGCGCCGAACGCCGACTCCATTGCGACCTTCTCGTTTGGTGCCCACTCGCAATAAATCTCGTCGAACTTGACGGCTTCCTCGGTCACTTCCGTCGAAGGCGTGCCCGGGTAACTCGACACGAACGCCACGCCCGCTTCCCACAGCCCACGCGCCAACGCCTTGTTGCCCAACATCAATTCTTTCATCAAAACATCTCCCAAAATCTTTTGCTTCAAGTTGCGTTTCGCCTATTATAATGCAACGCGCCGAAATGTCCAATGCTATTGACACAAAAGGGAATTTGGTTATAAAATCACAAAAGCTTGAGGCAACTTTGCCTCCATTTTGAATCGCGACGACTTGACCGCTCGCTCGCGACTTGAACTCGGCTTGAGTTCGTTCCTCCCATATAATCCCTGCCCGCAGCACTCGCGCGCAAGGTAAAATATATTTCGACGTTCGCGGCTTTGAACGATTCGGAAAAGGGAAATGATTCTCTCAATGCTTGGTCAGCCGGTCTCGTTTCCTTTTGTGAATCTTTAAGGCGACATCGTCAGGCCGAAAACTTTTTGGCAACTTCGGAGGACGAGGTAACGTTTAAAATCTTCCCCAAGTTTTGAGCGGCTCTCGTCTGCGGCAAAAGCGACGCGACTCGAAGTGAACCCCTGAGCTCCGTCGCACCTTCCAAAACCTACACACCTCTCTATTGGCGAGAATCCCGCCGAACTCTCCCCAAGTTCCGAGCGGCTCTCGTTCGGCAAAAAAACGTGACTCGAATTTTGAACCCGCGAGTCGCGTTAAAGAACAAAACCTACACAAATTTAAAAGCCCCGACGAAAGCCGAGGCTGAATTTTTTTTTTAATCGACGCTCAAGTTTCTGTCGGCGAGGAGATTCATCGCGGAGATGACTTCCGCCCGCGCGTTCAAATTTATTTCCGCCGTCAAAATTTCTTCGCCGCGCCCGCTCTCGACGACAACTTCACCGCGCGGATTGACGACCTCCGATTTGCCCGAAGAGTTCGCAAAGACCACGAAGATTTGATTTTCAATCGCGCGCGCCTTTGTCAAAATCTGTCGGGGCACGAGCCGCTTCAAACTCCACGCGGCGGGGATGAAAATAATTTCCGCGCCCATGAGCGCAATCTTCCTGATGAATTCGGGAAAGCGCAGGTCATAACAAATCGCGAGCCCGCACTTCACGCCGTCCAACTCGACGACGGAAATTTTTTCGCCCGCGCTGAAAACTTTGTCCTCCTGCGCGAAGCTGAACAGATGAGTTTTGTCGTAAGCCGCCGCGAGCTCTCCGTGACGATTGGCGACGAAGCAGCGGTTAAAAATTTTTCCGCCGCTCTCGACGATGACCGAGCCGCCGATTATGTTCACGGAAAATTTTTTCGCCGCCGCGCAGAGAAAATTTTTTGTGCGCTCACCGTCCGCCTCCGCGAAATTTTCCACGGGCGTCGGATAATATCCCGTCGACCAAAGTTCGGGCAAAAGAATCACGTCGGAATTTTTTGCCGCCGCGATTAATCTTTCGGCCGTGGAAAAATTTTCTTCGACCGCGCCGAGCTCCGATTTGAATTGTGCGATTGAAATTTTCATAACTCGAACTGCGCGGCGACGTAACTCGCGACGTAAGCCTCGCCCAACTTCGCGACGTGCTCCGTGTGGTAAGGGTGAGTCATGTAAACGTCGAAGTCCGCCTTCGTTTTCATGTCCACGGTCATGACGACGGAATTTTCGCTGCCGACCCAACCCGTGCTCAAGTCCGCGTGCAACTCGACGACGCCGGGAATTTTTTCCTTCATGGCGCGCAGGTCAGCGACAACTTTATTTTTAATCTCGTCGCTGACGTCCGCCTTGAACGTGCCGATAAAAATATGCCGTATCATAAAATTTCCTCCGAATCACAAGTGCGCCTTCATCTTCAAAATTCTGCGGACGGATTCATTGATTCGCTGCTCGGAAATTTCTCCGCGCTTGACCGCCGCCAGAATGCTGTTGTAAACGATTTGCTGGCTTTCGTAATTGTGACAGACGAGCGCGATGTCCCCGCCCGCCAAAATCATTTTCACGCCGAGCGTCGGCAGGTCGGTGTTATTTTTAATCGCGCCCATCTCCAAGTCGTCGGTTATCACCACGCCCGAATAACCAAGCTCATTGCGCAGGAGACCAGTCATGACGGCGGGCGACAGGCTCGCGGAGTTCACGGGGTCAAGCGCGTCGTATCTCAGGTGCCCGACCATAATCATGAACTTGGAATTGTCGTGCGCGCCGATAATTTTTTTGAACGGGAAGATGTCGACGGCGTCCAAAATTTCCTTGCTGTCCTCGACGGAAGAAATTTCTTTGTGCGGGTCAATCTTGCTCTTGCCGATGCCGGGGAAGTGTTTCAGCGTGTAAAGAAAATTTTCCGACTCGTAACCGCGCGCGGCGGCGTCGACGAAATTTGCAACGAGCTGCGGGTCGTCGCCGAAGGAGCGGGTGTCGCGGCTGCCCACGTCAGCGACGGGCGCGAAGTTCAAATTCACGCCGATACTCTTCAAAATTTTTGCGTTGTGCACCGCCCAATAATTTGCGACCTCAGGGTCACCCGTCAGCCCGATTTCCTCCTGGGAAGGCGCGACCTCCAAAAAATTTCTGCCGCGCGCGACTCGTCCGCCTTCCTCGTCCAGCGCGAAGAACAGCGGAGCTTTTTGATTGGCGACGGACTCAATGTCAGCCGCAAACTTTTTTGCCTGCGCGACGCTCTCCAAGTTCCTGTCGAAGAAAATCACGCCGCCGAAGTGGAAATTGTTCATGGAAAAAATTATGTCGTCGTTGAGCGCGGTGCCGTAGACGCCAATCATGACCATCTGCCCGATTTTTTCTTCGAGCGTCATGGAATTCAATTTCGTCTCAATCGGGTCGGGCGGCGGGGGCGGCGGCAACACGTCGGCTTGAACCTCTTTGACTTCGCCGCAGCCTGTCAGAAAAAAAATCGCCGCCAACATAAGTGCAAAAAATTTTCTCATGTCATTTCCTCTCCAAATTCACGACGCCGGGGCTTTTCAGGTGCCAGCCGTCGTCGCCCGCCTCCAAGTTGAACAGCGCGGGCAACTTCACGAAATATTTCCGATAAATTCCTTCGACGTAATTCAGCGCGAAAGTTTCTTTCATGCCGCCGTGTTCATGGAGTTCCTCGTCGCAGGGATTCATCGGGTTTGGAACGACGGCGTATTCATCGAGTTCACATTTGAAAGCCCAATACCCGCTGTCCTTCACGTCAATCGCAGGACGGAAAGTCAGCGCGCCGCCGTAAGTCAAAATCCTCAGCTTGTTGTTGCGGACGAATTTTTCACAGCGCATCAACTGCCCGGGCTTGTTCATCTCAGCGGCAAGCTTGTTGTACTCGTCGACGAAGTTAAGCCACGGGTCTTGCGGAGCCAGTGGCGTTATCCTCGTCGACAGCGGCTCGGTCAAATCCAAACCGAACGGCTCGACCTGCGGCACATCCGAAACGACCGTCGGCTCTCTCAGCTGATTAACTTTTTCTTGCACGGTGCTCAAAGTTTTTTTCATTTTCTTGACGTCCGCCTTGAGCCTTTCCAATTCGGCGGACCGGTTGCTGTTGCTCGACCACAGATAAGCCACCGCGAACAACAGCACGATACTCAAGCCGAGCGAAAGGAAATTCAATGCTTCCGTGAACACCGGCGATACTGCTGCCTCTTCCATAATCACGACCTCCCCGTTAATGATTAAAGCCCGCGCCGTTCAAGACGCGGGCCTGAAATTTCTAATTGGCAGGGGTAGCTGGACTCGAACCAACGCATGCCAGATTCAGAGTCTGGTGCCTTACCAACTTGGCGATACCCCTGTGGTAAACCGTTGTCATTTATACCATACGGCGTTCGCTTTGTCAATCGGATTATTTTTTATCTTTCTTATCCTTCTTGTCTTTCTTATCTTTCTTGTCCTTCTTATCTTTTTTATCCTTCTTGGACTTCTTGTCCTTGCTGTTGTCCTTGAAGCTGGCGACGGAGCCGCGATAAACGTCGACGAAATTTTTATCGAGGCTCGCGCTCACGAGTTGAATGCTTATGCAGCGACCTTCGGGCGTGCGGAAGAAGGTGTAAATGTATTGCTTGTCGGCGACGAATTCGCCTTCGACTTCGCCGGTGTCGGGATTGAGGACGTCGATTTTCTCGGCGGTGATGGCGGAGACGCCTTTGTTTTTCTTGGTGATGTTGACGAGCCGCGCGTCAGCGAATCCGTTGTTCTCTTTGAGCCCTTTCAGATAATCGCCGATGGCCGCAATCGTTCCCTTGTTGAAGTCGGGGACTTGGTTGTCCTCGAAGGCGTTGACTTGAATTATATAACCGTACTGAACGTCAAAGCCTTCGTTGGCGAAGACAAGCATCTCGCCGCGTTTGTCCGTCTCCTGCCACGGATTTTGGACGACGGCAATTGGTTTGAACGGGCAAGTGATTGTAAATTTAAAATCCTCGCTCGTGTAAACGTAGGGCTCGTCGTTGGTCTCAGCCTGCTCGGCGGGTGCAGCCTCTTGGGCGGGTGCCTCCTCCGCGAACGCCGTCGCCGCCAAAATCATCATCAGCAGCGTGGTAAGGAAAAATATTTTGCGCAAACCGATTCACCTCATTTGAGTGTTGTCGGGCGTATTTTAACTTACCTGAAAAAAATATGCAAGGTTTTGAGGGCGTCGCGAAAATTTTTATTTGCGCTTAACGATTGCGGCTCGTGTCCCCTCTTTCTCAAGAGTGGATCCGCAGAACCCGTCCTCATTGCCGTGGGTCGTCGTGCTCGTCGGGCTGATAAATGACTTTTATGTTTTTGAATCTTACTTTTCTTTTGCTCACCCAAAAGAAAAGTAAGCAAAAGAAAAGGGAGCCTCGCGGGGGCGGCTCCTCTCTTTTGACTTCGTTTGCCTTAACGATTGCGCGAGTTGTCCAAGGCGTCGTACATCGATTCGGAAAAAGTTTTGTTTGAAGTCGATTCCTCTTTGGCTTTGCGTTTGGAGTTCATGGCGGCGGCAAATTTTTGCGCGTTCTGTTTGAGCTTGGCCATGCAGTCGCTGCAATAAGTTCCGCGCGTGATAATCTTGCCGCAGTTTGCGCAAGGATACTTGGCGTCCTTCAAGCCGGAATTTTCGAACTGACCTTGTTGAATCATGCGCCAGACCAAATTGCGCGGCGCGCCCGAACCTTCAATCAATTGATTAACCGTGATGCCCGGATGGTCGCGGACGTAAGCCTTGACGCGTTCCTCAAGCTCCAAGTCTTCGGCGCGGCAATCGGGGCAAATTTTTTCTCCGCTTGTCGGAACGAAAATTTTTTTACAACGCGCGCAGTTTCTTATGTTGAGCTTTGTCACGACAATCACCTCCGCGATTTTGTTTTTTTTAAAAGTTTCTAGCCTCCAATAAAAATTCCTGCTTAAATCACGCTTCAAACAAATCAACTTTCTTTTGAGCCGCGCGCCCGCTTTAAAAGCGGGGGAACAGCGGGTATGCTTTTAAGTCTCCGAAAATTTTCAGCCGCTCGCTGTCCTTGAACGTCACGGGAAAATCTTTCACGCTTCAAACAAATCAACTTTCTTCTGCGCCGCTCGAGTGATGTCGAACATTTTAATCAGCTCCGCGACGGCCTGAGTCGGCGAAATTACTCCGGTCAAGACGGCCTCTTTGATTTCGGGCATGCGTCCGGTTATCACCGCGTCGCCGAAGAAAAGATTGTGCAGGTGTTCGTCAATCATCGCGTGCATCCAATCAAGCAACTGAGAATCCCGCCGCCTCTGAAAGACGCCGCTCTTGGTTGTCATCTCTTTGAACAGCTGAATCATTTCCCAAAGTTCGGGCAAACCCATCTTCGTGAGTGCGCTGGCAAGGTAAGCGTGCGTCGGCCAGCCGTCGGTGGCGGGGCGGATGAATTCCGTCATGCGTTCGTATTCGCCGCGAGTGACCTTCGCGCGAACGAGATTATCGCCGTCAGCCTTGTTGATTACAATCGCGTCCGCCAGCTCCATGATTCCCTTTTTGATTCCCTGCAAATCGTCGCCCGCGCCCGTGAGCACGACCAGCATGAAAAAATCCACCATCGAGCGCACAGTCGTTTCCGATTGCCCGACGCCGACGGTCTCAATCAAAATCACGTCGTAACCTGCCGCCTCGCACATGAGCATTGTCTCGCGGCTCTTGCGCGCCACACCGCCCAACGTTCCGCCTGCGGGGCTCGGGCGGATAAAAGCTTCGGGGCGGCGGCTGAGAGTTCCCATGCGCGTTTTGTCTCCGAGGATTGAACCTTTCGTGATTGAGCTTGTCGGGTCGATTGACAGCACCGCCACTCTGTGTCCGTCGTCGCAAAGCATGTTGCCGAACGCCTCAATCAACGTGGACTTGCCCGCGCCGGGCACGCCCGTTATTCCGATTCTCAACGCCTTGCCCGTCCGCGGCAAAAGTCTTTGCAAAACCCGCTGCGCCTTTGCGAAATGCTTCGGGCTGTTGCTCTCGATTAAAGTTATCGCCCGCGATAAAATCATTCGGTCGCCGCGCGTCACTCCGTCAACGAGTTCATCTTCCGTCAAAGTCATGCGGCGTTTCGGTTTGAAAGCTCCCGACGCGAACGCGGGATTGATGTTGCCGACAGTCGTGTCCTTTATGCCCTCGATGCCGCTCATCACCGCCGATTGATTCGACACAGCCCAATCGGGAGTCGTCGTCGTATATTTTGCCATCAGCTCCACTCCTTTTTATTTTGCAAAAATTCATTCCGTAAAGATGTCGTCGCCGAACGCGTAAAAAATCACGCAGACAATCATCACGAGAATAATTATGTCAGCCAATCAAATCACCAGCCCCAAGAGCAAACCCGCCGCGCCGCTTGCGAGCAAAACTTTTATCACGCCGATTTTTTTTCGGACGGCGACGAGTGCTGCGATTAAAATTATCGCGCCCTTCACGTCGAACGTCGCCAAAAAATTTTCGGGCATCTTCTCGGCATTCCACACGGCCAGCAAAACGAAGCTCACACACGCCGCCGCGATTAACGCCATGACTGCGGGGCGCAAGCCGTTCAAAATGCCGTGAATCGCGCCGAGGTCTCCGTATTTGAAAATTATTTTTGCGAGGGCAATGCAAAGGAAAATACTCGGCGTGACGAAACCCGCCGTCGCACAGACAGCTCCGCCGAGCCCCGCGATTTTCATGCCCGCGAACGTCGCCGCGTTTATGCCAATCGGTCCCGGCGTCATCTGCGAGATTGTAAAGATGTCAATGAATTCGCTCAGGCTCAGCCAGTGATAACTGTCGACGACCGCCGCTTGAATCAGAGGCATGGACGCGTAACCGCCGCCGACGCAAACCAAACTTATCTTCGCGAACTCAAGGAACAGTTGCAAGTAAATCAATCGGATTCCTCCGTCAGAAAAAATATTCGGGGTAACGTTTGACCAGCTCGGGTTTGTTGCGGCGATAATCCAAAATCACGAAGCCGACCAAATCTTCGTTGCGCTCGTCACGAACCTCATTAATGTTGTCCGCGACCTCATCTGCCACGTACCAACCGTAATCCGCGTCCCTGTACTTTTCAGTAAAAAACACGTGCATGACGTCAGACCTTTTGTCGTATTTGTAAGTTATGTAATCGACTGTCATACAAAACCCCTCCATTTTCTTGAATATTAATTTTAACCGTGCGCTTCGCAAACCACGTGACAATTTCGTTGCTCTTCTCGACGACGATAAAGAGCGGACGAATGCTGATTATGTCATCATTAAGTATGTCGACAAAATCGATGTAGACTCGTCTCGTTTCAGAATCTTTGTCCTTGACAACAAAGCGAGGGTTTTGCAAAGAATACTTGACTTGTTCTTCGATACGCTCGCGTGTTTGTGCGTCCTTATCGTCATGCGTTCAGGTTATATGATACTTAAAATTTTCTTCGGTCAAACAAATTTCGTTGCCGAGCGGGTCTGAAACTTTCCATCTGATTTTGTCCAAAAGATTTTCACCTCACTCATATTTTTTGTCGCGCATGAGGAAGAAGCCGACGAGCCCGTCAATCGCAACGAGCAACATGATGTTCACGTTGAAAAATAAATTGGCGACGAAGGTGGCGAGGATGATTACAATCGGCAGGATGAGTTTCTTGGAGAATTGTTTTTTGAGCAAATCGATGGCGACGTTGAGCAACAGAGCAGTCGCGCCGCATTGCATGCCCTTGAGCACGAGCTTAACGTATTCGTTGGAAGCAACAAGGTCATAAAACGTGGCGACGATTGTGATTATGATGAGCGGCGGCAAAACCGTGGCGAGCATTCCGGTTAGCGCGCCCGCCACGCCCGCCATGCGATAGCCGAGCATGATTGCCGTGTTCACCGCCATGACCCCCGGCGTCGATTGCGCGATTGCCACCATGTTCAAAGTTTCTTCGTCGCTTATCCAATGATATTCGTCGACGTACTTTGCTTTGAGCAGCGGGATGATGACGTAACCGCCGCCGACCGTGAACATGCTCACGATGAACGTCGACTTGAACAACAACCAGTAAAAATTTTTGTCAGCCTTAATCAAAATAAATTCCTCTCGGATAAAAATTTTTTTGCGTCAATGAAGTTGAGGCCGTCAAGGATGACGGCCGCGCCGTGTCTGCCGCCGTGATGGCGGCATCCGGCGCATGAGGAGTTGCGGGTAACCTCAACCTCCGAATTACGAACGAGCAGCCGCCCCTGCGAGGTGCCCTTTTCTTTTGCAACTTTTCTTTTGGGCAAGCAAAAGAAAAGTTGATTCAACAAACGAAAAAATTTTTCTCAGCCCGAAGAGCACGACGAGCCCAATCATTGAGGACTGGTTCTGCGAGTCCACTCTTGAGAAAGAGGGGACGAGCCTCACACGAGCAAAGTTTCCGCGCCGATTTTTTTTATGACGCGACACGGATTTCCGAACGCCATGACATTTTCGGGCACGTCCTTGCTCACGAGAGACTTCGCGCCGATGACCGAGCCGCGCCCAATCTTTACGCCGGGCAAAATCGTCACGTCGCCGCCAATCCAAACGTCGTCGCCGATGACAATCGGTTCGGCACGCTCCAAACCCTCCGCGCGCTTGATTGAGTCGAGCGGATGAATCGCCGTGTAAAATCCGCAGTTCGGTCCGACGAAAACTTTTTTGCCGAGCCGAATCGCCGCGCAGTCCATCAGGTAGCAGTTGTGATTCAGGAAGGTGCCCGCGCCGAGGAAAATGTTGTAACCGTAATCGACCATGAACGGCGACAAAATTTCCACGGCGTCGGCGTCCACGTTCGGCAAAATCTCCCGCAAAATTTTTCTGCGCCGAGACAAATCTTGCATGCGCGTCAAGTTGAACTCCAAACACAAATCTTTGACGAACGCCCGCTCCTCAATCAATCCCGTGTCGAAGTTTGCGTCGTACCATTGACCCGCGAGCATTTTTTCTTTCTCCGTCAAGTTGTCCACTCTCCTCAAAAATTTTTTCCATTATAACGAATCTTGCTTGACGAATCAAAGGTTGCTGTTTAAAATTTTTTTCAAAGGGGGAATCGTCATGGCGACTTACGTGCCGCGCGTGTTGGTTTGCGGAAGCATGGAGGAGTTCATAAAAAAAATTGGCAACAAGCCCGTCGAAGTCGTCGGGCAAATTCTTTTTGATAAGACGGACGACGGCGCAAAACTTTTTCTCGGAGGACGAGCTCTGACGGATGAAAATATTCGCCTGCTCCTCGACGGCGCGGCAGATTATTTAATTTTCGTCGACGCTTTGGATTTTTATTACTTCCTCAAAAAATTTTCTCCGAGTTCGCAGGTCGTGCCCGTCGAAACTTTCGTGCGGAAAATTCACGGCGGCTTCTCCTCCAAAGAAACTTTTTTATTTTTGGAAGGTTTGCTCATCGCAAAAAAAATCGGGCGCGCCCTCGACTTCGACGCCTTCCTTGCCGCGAGCGGTTTCCGCATGCATACAATCGGCTTCAACAGCGCGGTCGATTGCCTCGCCGAAAAAGTTCATCCGATTATGGAAAATGTTTACGGGAAAATTTTTCGCGCGTTCGACGAATGCAAATTTCATCACTTCGACGCGCTCATCTTGAGCAAGGAACGTTCGCCCGAAGAATTTGTCGACGCGCTGATTAAAACCGACGCGCTGTCCGAAAATATTTTTGCGTTCGTGAGGAAAAATTCCGCGCTCGAAAAATTTTTGGCGGCGCAAGAAAATTTTTTCGCGAGTGTCGAACGATTCAGCTTTTCGAACGGCTCTTGGTTCCACATAAAAAAAATCGTCCCGCCCGCCGACGTTTGCGTTTACGTCGTCACGCACAAGGACGCAAAACTTTCCGCGCTGCCCGCAGGTTACAAATTCATTCACGCCGGCCACGCGCGCGCAAAAAATTTTTTCGGTTACGCGGGCGACGATTCGGGCTCCAACATCAGCCGCCTCAATCCTTTCCTCGACGAAGCCACCGCGCTTTACTGGATTTGGAAAAATACTTCGCACTCAATCGTCGGGCTCGTTCACTACCGCCGCTTCCTCACGACCGACGACAATCAAAAAATTTTCGACGCGGAAAAAATTTTGAGCGCGGAAGAAATTCTCAAGCTCCTGGACGAGTACGACATCATCACTCATCACGAAAACATGTTCAACCGCCCGCAACGTGACATGATAATTTTGTCGACGGGTCAGCCCGATTTGGTCAAAGTCACCGAAAAAATTGTCCGCAGTCACTTGGCGCGCGTGCACCCCGATTACCTCGACGCCTTCGACGATTTAATCAACGGCGTCACACTTTTTCCCGCCGCGATTCAAATCACGCGCCGAAATATTTTCAATGCCTACTGCGAATGGCTCTTCTCGTTCCTCCTCGACGCGACGGAAGAAATTCGTGACAAGATAGAACTCAGAGGCAAGAGCCTGGAGGAGATGGGACACGATTACTCGCGCGTGGTCGGACACTTCGCCGAACGATTGATGACCGTCTGGCTGATGAAAAATCATTTGCGGATAAAAACTTTGCCGACGATGTTCCGCGAGGACGTTTGATAAATGCTGCAAGACATAACACTCGGACAATTTTTCCCCGGCAACTCAATCCTGCACCGGCTCGACCCGCGCACAAAAATAATTTCGCTCTTCGCGCTGATGATTTTGATTTTCGCGGCTGAAGGTTGGGCGGCGTATGCACTGCTGACGATTTTAACCTGCGCGCTGATTTTTTTGTCGAAGGTTCCGCCGCTGACCGTTTTGAAATCCGTCAAGCCGCTCGCGTGGATAATTTTGTTCACGCTGCTGATTCATTTCGTGAGCCACGACGGAGAAGTCTTGGCGAAAGTTTACGTGTTCAAGGTGACAACGGAAGGAATTATTTACGGCGCGAAGATAAGTTTGCGGCTGGTGCTGTTGATTTTGTTGGCGAGCCTGCTGACGTTCACGACCTCGCCGCTGAAGCTGACCGACGCCACGGAAAAACTTTTGTCGCCGCTGAAAAAAATCGGCGTGCCCTCTCACGAGCTGGCAATGATGATGACAATCGCGATTCGATTCGTGCCGACGCTTTTGGAGGAGACGGACAAAATAATCAAGGCGCAAAAATCTCGCGGGCTGGACTTTGAATCGGGCGGGTTAATCAGTCGGCTGCGGGCGATGGTTCCGATTTTGGTTCCGTTGTTCCTGTCGAGCTTTCGACGCGCGGACGATTTGGCGATGGCAATGGAGGCGCGCTGTTATCGGGGCGGCGAAGGACGCACGCACATGAAACAGTTGCGCCTGACGGATTTGGACTTCAAGGCGGCGGCGTTCGTGATTTTAATTTGCGCGGCTGTCGGAGGATTGAGTTATGCGTGAAGGCTCGTCCCCTCTTTCTCAAGAGTGGACACGCAGAACCAATCCTCACTGCTTGGGCGCGTCGTGTTCAGCAGGCTGAGAAATATTTTTCGTTTGTTTAACCTTCTTTCTCTTTGCGCGTCCAAAGAGAAAGAAGCAAAGAGAAAAGACGCCTCGCGGGGGCGGCTCCTCGCAAACGGTTTGGAGGTTGAAGCCACCCGTGCTCTGTGTTGCCCGCTGAATTCGCGTCACGCTCATTACGCGGGCGGGGCCGTCCATCCGGGACGGCCTCAAAATTCACATCAAAGCATGGACAGCAGATAAGCGGCGGGCACTCCGATAATCGGCTTTTGCGGCGCGAAAGGGTCAGTCAAACCTTCTCGCGCCTTTTGAATTACCTCGACCTGCGCGGACTCTTCGCTGCCCTTTTGCAAAATCTGTTCGTGCTCGAAAAGTTCCTGCTCCGCCTTGAGCCGCGCCTTCAATCGTTTCAGCCGCCGCTCCCAATAAGTTTCCTCTTCGACGTGCGGCGAATCGTTTTTGCGAATGGCGCAAGATTGTCCGCGATACTCTTCCTTACTCGCGCCGAATTGAATCACTTCGCGGCGGCCGTAAGTGCCGGGGTAACCGCAAAGATAATCGGGCACGCTCAGCTCCTTGCGCACGCTGTCGATAACCCAAGCCTCGTACTCCGAATCGTTTTGCATGGCGCGATAACCCTCGTCGCTGATGACAACCGTCACGTCGTCGCGGTGGCGAGTGATGTTGCGCGGAATATTTTGCAGCGCGCTTTCAATGTAAGCTTTGTATTCGTCGAGTGACATTTCGCTCGGCGAAATTTTTTTGAGCCCGTCGCGCGCCTCCGACAAAATCTCGGCGTAAGTCTTCGGCTTGTGAAAATTTTCGACGCGCCGCTCCAAATCTTCCATGAGCGTGACCGCCGCGCCGATATAAACGTTGTCCAAGTGAATCTCGTTGCCCATAAGAATTCCTCCTTTGAAAATTTATCGGCGGACAAAAATTTTTTTTAACGCCTCTCGAACGTGAGCGGCGGCAAAAATTTTTCACGGCGAAAATTTTCTGTGAGCGGCGTCAAAATTTTTTCAGCCCGAAAATTTTCTGTGAGCGGCGGTAAAAATTTTTTCAGCCCGAAATTTTCCTGTGAGCGGCGGTAAAAATTTTTTCAGCCCAAAAATTTTCTGGAGCGGCGGTAAAAATTTTTCACGGCGAAAATTTTCTGTTGCCTGTGATTGAGTGTGTTATAATTGGGAAAATTTTTTCGGAGAAGGAAGCGCGTTAAGTGTCTGACTCAAAACTGATTTTAATTTTTATCGGCGGATTGATTTTGAATTTGTTCGGCTCAATGGTCACGGAAGCTTTCGACCTGCCCGTTTACATGGACACGAGCGGCACGATTTTTATCGCGGCACTCGGAGGATACGCGCCGGGCATCGCCGTCGGTTTCTTCACGAATTTACTCAAGGCTGTCCTTTACGAGCCGACAGAAATGTATTTTTGCTCCGTCAATGTGTTCGTCGCAATTTTCACGGCGTTCTTCGCGCGGCGAGGATTCTTCGACAACGCCGGCAAACTTTTAATCATCGTGCCGTCGCTGACGTTCGTGACGGGGACACTCGATTTGCTCATCGCCGATTTTTTAAACTCCACGAACTTTCTCAGCTCGGTCAACGAATTTGAGGCGACGTTCGCGGAAAATATTTTCAACGAAGCCTTCGACAAAAGTTTCTCAATCGTGCTGGCGTTCGTGCTGCTGAAGTTGACGCCCGCGCATGTCAAAAAAAGATTTCATGAACTCGGTCAGCGGCAGGCACCGCTCTCCGACGAGATGAAACGCGTCGTCAGCAAGGAAAGTTATCTGTCGGCGTCGCTGCGCACGAAGACGCTGGCGATTTTGATGTTGAGTTCGCTCTTCGCGTCGAGCTCAATCGCGCTGATAAGTTATCTGCTCTTCCAAGACTCCGCCGTCGATGAACGAATCAAAACGGTGGACGGAATGGTCACGGTCGCCGTCAGCGAGATTAATCCCTACCGAATCGACAATTACATAAAACTCGGACGCGCGGCCGAAGGTTACAAAGAAACCGAGGAAAAACTTTACGCGATAAAAAACAGCGCGGTGGATGCAAAATATCTTTACGTCTACAGATTTTCGGAGCGCGGCTGCCAAGTCGTTTTCGATTTGAACACGGCCATGGTCGAGGCGGACAAGCCCGGGCAAATCGTCGAGGCGGAAGAAAGCCTCAAGCCTTACATGGAAGATTTGGTCGCGGGCAGACCGATTCCGCCGATTATCACCGACGACGAGTACGGTTACCTGCTCACGCTTTACAAACCCGTTTACGACGGCTCAGGCAGATGTCAATGTTATGTCGCTGTCGATTTTTCCATGGAGCCGCTCTTGGAGTACACGCACATTTTTATCATCAAGTTGCTGGCGTTGTTCGCGGGTTGCTTCATTTTTATCTTTGCAATCGGGCGGGCGTTCGTCGAGAACAATATCATCTTGCCCGTCAATTCCATTGCTTACTGCGCGCGAAATTTTTCTTACGACAACACGACGGCGCGCGAGGAAAATATCAAACTCATCAAGGACTTGAAGATAAAGACGGGCGACGAGATAGAAAATTTATATCGGGCACTGCTGCGGACGACGGAAAATTTTTTGCGATACCTGACTCACCTGCAACGCGCCAAGACCAGAGTCGCCGACATGCAAGTTAAAGTTTTCGCCATGGATGAAATCGCGCACAAAGATTCTCTGACGGGCGTAAAAAATAAAACCGCTTACTCCGAGGAAGTCGCCGCGCTGGACAAAAAAATTTCCGCGGGCGCGGCGGAATTTTGTATGGTCATGGTCGACGTGAATTATCTCAAGCGCGTCAACGACACTTACGGCCACGAGCTGGGCAACACTTACCTGCAGAACGCCTGCCGCCTGACGTGCGCGGTGTTCGGCGCGGAAAATGTTTATCGAATCGGCGGCGATGAATTCGTCGTGATTTTGGAGGGCGAAAAAGTTTCGCTGAGCAAATATTTCGTCGCGCAATTCAAATCCGAGATGGAGCACAAACTTTCCAACGAGTCACTGGCGCTGTGGGAAAAAGTTTCGGCGGCGGTGGGCTTGGCGACTTATCGGGCGGGCGTCGATAAATCTGCCGACGAAGTTTTCAAGCGGGCGGACGAGCAAATGTATGCGAACAAGCTGGCAATGAAAGCCGCGCGCACCGATTAAAGTTAGGAGTTAGGAGTTTTTAATTTCTCGCGTTTATAATTGGGCGCGGAAAATTTTTCAATCAAAGGAGTGATTCAATGTGACACCACAGGAAGTCATAAAAAAATTCATGGCAAGACTTGCCAACCACGGCTTCTCGACCGCCGACGACGACCTCGGCAACGACATGTTCGACGCGGCTGTCCGTGCCTCTTCAAGATTTTCTTCCGCGCAAGAAGTTATCGACGCGATGAAAGCCGACCAGGAATCCGCCGAACGCGCGGCCGTCGAAGAAATCCTCGGCTCCGAATACGCGGGCAAATTGATGAGCGACCTCGACGCCGACACCCTCTCCGGCAAAGAGAACTCAATCAAGTTGCGCAAGGCTAAAATCTTTCTGGAAAAATATTGCGGCATTCAGTTGGGAAAAAATTTTCTCTTCACCTCAAGCGGCGAATTGGTCAGCTTCAGCCTCGGCACCGCCTCCAACGTCGACACGGGCGCGATCACCGGCTCCGACGCAAACATCACTCTCACGGCGGGCGACACAGATTTTTACGGCACTGAACTCGACCTCAGCGCGCTCGCCGAAAGTTACGGGCTCACGCTCGAAGAGGACGGCTCACTCATCATCGGCACGGGCGAAGAGAAAACCGACCGCTCCATCGTCGACGAAATTTCTGTCAACACTTACACCGCCTCCACCTCAGCCGCGCAGAAAATTATTACAGGCACGCGCAACTGGGTTGTGCAAGCGACCGACGCCGACGACACAATCACGGCGGACGGTGCCGACTCGATTAACGCGGGCGCAGGCGACGACTCAATCACCGTCAACGGCAGCGGCACGACCGTCACGGGCGGCGACGGCTCAGACACGATTAAAATTTCCGCGGACGTCAACGACGTGACCTTAACCGACTTCAGCGGCGAGGACGTCATGACAATCAGCGGCACGTTTGAAATCGGCGCGGCGAAGATTGAGGATATGATGCTCGTCATCACGGACGCGACCGGCACGCGCAAGCTCAAGCTCGGCGACTTCACGAACCTCGACGGCACGGTAAACGTCAACGGCACGAAAACTTCAATCGGTCAGTGGCTCAGCGATTCGGGCATTAACCTCGCCGACCTCTCCGAAGAAAATAATCAAACTTACTTCGACCAATGGCTCGGCGCGCGCCCGGCTTCCGACGACGAGTATCAGCCCACGCCGATTGAAACTCCGCCCGCAGAAATTGAACTCGACGAGAAGCCGACGGAAAATTTTTCGCTCAACGTCACGGGCTCTTCTCCCACGGTTAATCTTGAAAAATTCACCGCGCTGGCGGACGGCGATAAAGTTTCTGTCGACGGCGCAGAAGTGGGCTCGGTCTCTTCCACCTTCCCCGACGCCGCGACCTTCACGCGCAACGGACTGACCATTCATCTGCTCGGCGAAAGAAATTCCGACGGCACAATCGAAGCCAAAACCCTCGACGACCTGACCGACGCGCAGAAAGCAATCGTCGCGGGGCTGTTCAAGTGGTGGGCGGCCGATTGCCTCACGCTCGACGAAAAAAGTCTCGGAATCAGTTTCAACGACCCGACCGCCATGATTAAAGACATCGGGCTGTACTTTTACACGGACACGAGCTCCGAAGCTCTGGCCGCCGTCAGCAACGCCCAACGCTCCTCAGCCGACGGTGTGCCCGTTCGCCTCACGCTCAGCGTCAACATGAAATATTATGACAACATCAGCGCGACCGACCTCGACGGCGACGGCGTTTATAACGGCAGCCACGCAGGACTTATCGACCGCACGCTCACTCACGAATTTGTTCACGCGCTCATGGGTGCCAACGTCAACTTCACGAACCTCTTGCCGCAATTCATCACCGAAGGCTTGGCGGAACTGGCGCACGGCATCGACGACGAACGCGCAAGCACAATTTTCCGCCTCGCCTTCGACGCCGACGAATTGAGCAGCGGGCTCGACCTCAGCCCCGGCACCGGCACCCTCAACGCTTACGCGGGCGGCTTCATGTTCCTCAGATATTTCGCAAAGCAAGCCGCGCTCCAAACTCTCCTCCTGCCCGCCTTCGGCGACATCACCGCCGATATCGACCTGTCCAAGTTTCAAATCGGCGACACGCTCTACTGCGACGACGAAGGAAACGTTTCGACGGACGCGAGCGGAATTTTCCTCGGCAAAATCGTCGACGATATCGAAGTGGGCGGCACGGGCGGCGACGCGATTTATCTCGTCAACGACTGCGGTGTGAAACAAATCGTCCACACGGCGGCGAATGACTTCCAAGTGGGGCAAATCACCGCTGACGTTCGTTACGTCGGCTCGACCGCGGATGATTACGCTGAAGTTGTCGAAGGCGCGTGCGAAATTAATTCGGGCGACGGCAATGATTACTTCGTGGTCACGGGGCAATACTCATCAATCACCGCGGGCGACGGCTCAGACACCGTTCGGCTCGGCGAAGGCGGGCACCACTCAATCAACCTCGGCGACGGCGATAATTTTGTTCGCATGGAGGGCAAGCTTCTGCTCGGCGGCGACGGCTCTTACGCAATCGCGCGAAATTATTCCAACTCAATCACGGGCGGCGCGGGCAACGATACCCTCACCAACGGCAACGGCGTGGCGGCTGTCGATTCAATCGGCAACGCTTACACCGCTTACGAAGTTTTTCAGGGCGACGACGGAAATTTTTACGTCAGCGGTTACCTCGACGCGGACGGCGTTTACGTCGAAGAAAATATTTCCGTCAAGCCCGTCCAATTCTTCCAGTTCAATTACAATCACAGCTTCGACCTGGGCGACGGCGACAATCAAATTAATCTTTCCTACCTCACGGACACTTCAATCCTCACGGGCGGCGGTGTCGACCAAATCATCGTCACTCACTCCGACGGCGGAAAAATTTTCAGCGGCGCGGGCAATGACCTCGTGAGCTTGGGCGGCGGCGACGGCAATTCAATCGTCACGGGCGCGGGGCTCGATATCGTTGTCCTCAGCAATTACTCCGCCTCGAACAATTCAATCACCACCGGCGACGGCTCCGATTACGTGCTCTTCGGCAGACTCAACGACAGCCTCACAGCCGCCGGTTACATTGCCCACGACGAAAATTTAATCGACCTGGGCGCGGGCAACGACAGCCTCGACTTCGCCGGCTCAAACAACACAATCCTCACGGGCGCGGGCGACGACCTCCTCAAAGAAATTTCGGGCAGCGCGGGCGGAAATCATTTCATCTTTAGCGGCTCCTTCGGCAATGACACTCTCGTCGGGCTTTTGGCGAACGATACGATTCATCTCGCCGAAAACGACACTTACAACCTCAGCGAAAATATTTTGACCGTCAAGCGCGGAGAAAATGTCGCGGGCACGATTGAACTTCAAAACGCGGCGGACTTGACGCAACTGAACATCGTCGGGGCGCGCGCAGAAAATCTTAACGGCTTTGTTGCCGACGGCGCGGACTGGAATTATTACGTTGACGGCGAATTGAAATTCACGGTGAGCGGCCTGAGCAAACAGCCGACGGATGACATGCTGGCGGGCGGCGTGCTGACCTTGAGCAAAGATTTTGTCGCGGGCGAAGTCGTGACGATTGCCGGCGACGGATACACGCTCGCGCTCGGCGACGGCATGACCGCCCCGAAAAATTCAAAGGCGACTTACTCCGACGGAATTTATAAGAGCAAGGGAACGACTGCGGGCTACACTCTCTCCGACGACGGGCAGTCAATCACATACTCCGCTCCGACGACGAAAACTTTTGAGTTCAGCGGCCTCGACGATGACACCTCCGTTAAAAATTTTTATCTCAGCGGCGACGTCATCACCGTGGGCAAGGCGGCTATGAAAACCGACGGCACGCCCGTTAAACTTTTGACCGACGGTTACTCGCTCAAGCTCGGAAAAAATATGGCGGCTCCGACGGACAATGCGGGCACTCTCGACGGCGGCGTCTACACATTCGGCGGACAGACGGCGGGTTACACTCTCTCCGACGACGCGCAGTCAATCACATACTCTGCAGCGACCGACCCGACGCTCAAGCTCAGCGGCGTGGCAAGTAAGCTCAAAGCTCCTGCGGACGGCGTGGCAGTTCTCGAAGCCGAAAACTTCAACAAGAACCTGAAAATCGTCAGCAACGCGGGCGGCTTTACGTTCAGCGTGGAGGCGGGCGATTACAGCGGAAAAGTGCTCACGGGCTCAGCGGACGGCGATTACATTACAAGCGCGGGCGACAATTTAAAAATCAGCGCGGGCGCAGGCAATGACACATTGTCGGGCGGCGACGGCGCGGAAACTCTC
>JAFXQM010000023.1 GCA_017527075.1 Selenomonadaceae bacterium | reverse complement strand
GTCGAATCCATGGCAAGAATTTCTCCGTAATCTTTGTGCCGTGGCATGAGATTCTCAAAAATACCCACACTTGCCCATTGTCGAAATTTCTTGTAAACGCTGTTCCATTTGCCGTATTTGGAAGGCAATAATCGCCACGGAGCTCCGCTTTTTAATATCCACAGAATACCATTGAAAGCGGCGCGAGGGTTTATCTGCGGGCGTCCTGTTTTTTGCTCCGCCGGCAATATTTTTTCTACCATTTTCCATTCTTTGTCAGTTAATTCGTGATAAGATTTGTTTGCCATGAGAATCTCCCTTAGAGTTTTTTAGCAAACATATCTTATCAGATTTCTCATGGTTTTACTTTTTCAACACACCCTAAGTATTCGAGCAAGTCCACAGGTTTTTGCTGTGGATGTCCGTCCTTGAATCGAGCCAACGGAAAATCAATCAGCGTCGTCGGATAATAAACTTCCGACACGTGCGGCTTGTATGTGAACTTGCCGTAATTAATCGTTCGTCCGCCCGTCAATTTCAGTTGCGGTTTGCCTTTGCGCATTTGCGGATTATACGTGCACTGACCGCGATAGAAGACCGCAATATCCTCGCAACTTCTCAGCGGCTGGCGTTTTGCATTGAGGAAGCCGCTGCATTGTCTCTTGTGCCACGTCGGCAGTATTTGAAATTTTTCCGATTGCTCGTAACCAACTCCGACGTGAACGGCTGCTGACAGAAGAGAACAACCGCCGCATTCTTTTTCGTCACACGAAGGAATTGTTCCCACATAAAATTGAGAGGCAATTTTTTATCGAACGGCGCGCATGTCACTCCGTAGGGCGGGTCGCAGATTATTGCGTCCACACTTCCGTCCGCGAGTTTTTTCATGCCTTCCAAGCAGTCTTCATTGTAAATCATTGCTCCTCCTTAATGATACGAACAAACTTTGCCATCTTACCTTTAAAATTATCCTTGCTTTTGATAACTACCCAATTCATAACGGAATTAGGCGCAAAAGAATAACTCTGCCCGTCTATCAGCACTCTATTAAATCCCCCAAATTCATAATCGCCGTCGAGCACCAACACGCGCATTTGCTTAACTTGAAAGTCATCGACAATCATGTACTCGTCTCTCATTTAGTATTTCCTCCAATTGTTTTTCGTAACGTTCAAGATTCTTTTTCGTAACAGCATTTTCTGCAGGTGGTATTTTATATTTTTTTGCTGCTCTGAGAAGATAATGCTGCGCATTGATTTCGCGTTTCAGCCAAACCAAATCCTCTGTTATCTCACCAAACATTTTAGCACGGTCTTGTCGGGCGTGATACATTTCCTCTAATACATCGGAGATTGTTGCGTCGTCAGCTATGAACGCCACATTTTCGCCTGCCAGATATGACGCACTCGCATTGACCAACTTCAAATGTTGCGCCGCGTCTTCACCTCGGATTATTAAACCTCCCGCCTTTAGAAACGATTTTGTCAGTTTATTGTACGTTGGCTTATCAATAATTTCATGCCCGTCTTGCGCCCGCCTTCGGCGAGGCATTTCTACAACAATGTCCGCAGGTTGCGGCTTCGGTTGCATAACTCTGGGTGTGCCGACCTCGCGGTACATGATAGCGCAACGGCAACGCGGGTGCAAGGGCGGGATTGTCACTCCACTTTGGTCAGTATAACCGACCACGGTATCCTTCAACTCCATGCAACGACCGCAAACTCGATTTGTCCCGGCAGTCGTCCAGACCATTTCGCAGCGACCCATGTACCCGTCAGCGATTAATTGACTCACGCTCATGTGCGCCCCACGATTGTAAGCGAACGCATTTTCCGTGAGCACGATTGATTCGGCACGATAGCGGTGTTGCTTGCCCGCATACTTGAGTGCCGCCGCCTCGGAACGTTCGCGCGCCTTCGCCTCACTCAAGCCGTTGTCCAAATATTTCTGATAAACGCGGTCTTTGTATTTGACGTTCGCTTGAGCTTGCCTGTCAGTCAATCTCATCGCTGATAACTCAGCGCGCCTTGACTATAATTTGCGTTTGGTATAAACTTTAAACGATAATCATTAGATAATTTTACTTGTAAGAAATCGCAAATAGGAAAAAAGAGAATCCTGAAACACCTTGTCAAGCTCACGCGCCAAAGAGCAGGATTGAGCGAAAGTCCGCCTCAAGCTTTTAATCGACTCTCAAAGTGTGAAGACGACCGGAGCCGTTGAGCAAAAAGGCTTTGATGCGGGAAAAAACGAAAGGAGTAAAACGGCAAATTGGCACCGACGATATTCCGTCGTAATTCACAAAGCCGATTTGCACGACACAAAAATTGGTTATTGGGCAACGGGTTTGGCGACTTTTGCTTATCCGACGTTGGAGAAAATCTGCGGCGACGGCGGCTGGCGCGAGTCGTTCGTTTTTGAGGCATACAAATATTTCGGCTTGCGGGTAGAGATAAGTAAGAAGCTCAAGGGGCACGGTCGGCAAGTTTTACCAAAACGTTGGATAGTGGACGTACTTTGCCCTGCTCAATCATTCTCGCCGATTTTCCAAAGACTGCGAGCTGACTGTGGATTCGGCTGAAACATTAATCAAAATTTCTCATATTCATACTTTGCTCAATCGTTTATGAACACTGATTCTAAGAGTCGAAGGGGGTGTTGGCGTATGGACGTGATTGCATTGGTGGGACCGAGCGGCACGGGCAAAAGTCATCGCGCCTTGCAAGTCGCCCGCGAACACAACGCCGACACTATTATCGACGACGGGATTTTGATTAAGGACGGACACATTGTCGCCGGCGAATCCGCCAAGACCGAGAAGAGCAAAATCATGGCGGTGAGGCGCGCGATTTTTGTTTTGCCCGGGCACGCCGAACAAGTCAGCCAAGCAATTCAAGAAGTCCAGCCGCACAGAATTTTAGTTATCGGCACTTCGGAAAACATGGTTCAAAAAATTGCCAAGACGCTCAAGCTCCCGCCGATTCAGCAAATCATCCGCATTGAAGACATTGCCTCGCGCTCGGAAATCGCCACGGCTCAGTTCCACCGCCTCAAGGAAGGCAAGCATATCATCCCCGTGCCGACGATTGAACTCAAGCCGCACTTCTCAGGCTTCCTGGTCAACCCGCTCCAATCCATCTTCAAACAATCATCCGTGCGCCGCCGCAAACTCGGAGAAAAATCAATCGTCCGCCCTGTCTTCAGTTATTACGGCAAGCTGATTATCGACGATAAAGTTGTTCAGTCGGTCGTCGAGCGAATCATCAAGGCGCGCGAGTTCGTCAAGAGTTTGAAGAACGTCACGGTCAAGCACGTGTTCAAGGGCGACGAAGACCGCGGGCTGACAATTTCCTGCGAAGTCGTTTTGAGTTACGGCAACCACATCCCGACGCTGATTCGTCAGACGCAAAGTCATATCCGCGACGCTGTCGAGTTCACCACGGGAATGATCGTCCACGCCGTCGACATAAGCGTCCGCGCTCTTTACGTCGAGCAGCGGCGCAGGGTCTTTTAAATTTTTTCTTGACAACGAACGGCAAATGATTTATTATGCGCAAGTCACGGGGGCGTAGCTCAGCTGGGAGAGCGCTTGAATGGCATTCAAGAGGTCAGGGGTTCGATCCCCCTCGTCTCCACCAAAATTGAATCTTTCCGCGCAAAGCGGTTTAATTTTTTTTACGGGCACAAAAAAAATTCCGCCGACGAGTTGTGAAACTCATTGGCGGAAAAAATTTTTATCGGCGCGTCGAAAAATTTTTCAGCGGAAAAAATTTTTCAGGTCGTCATTCAATTTTTCTTGAGTGGCAAGAGCCGCTTCAAAAATTGTCAGCTCCTCGGTCGAGGTGCCCGAAGTGTGCATGGCGAGCGGAATGCCGCTTGCGTCGAAAATAAATTCTTCCAACGTGACGAGCCGTTGACCCGCGCGCGCGTCACGAATTTTTTTTGCGCGGAGCACGCGAACCAAAATATATTTGCTGCCGTGAGCCTTGCCCGCGTCGATGAGTTCGTCGAAGTCTTCGTCCGAAATATTTTTCTCTTTAACCTTGACGCTTTGAACATCAGCGAAGACCGGCGCGGAAAAATTATTTCGCAGGCTGTCGTCGAGCGCGTTCAAAATAATTTTTTCGTCGTCGGATTTAATTTCGCCTTTGACGAGGACAAACGGCGCGACGTAAACGGGCGTGGCGATTTTGTCCCGCGCTTCGTAACGGAGAGTGCCGCCCGCCGCCAGGTATTCGCGGATGGCGCAGTCGAGGTAGACGGCCATCTTGTGCTCCAGGTGGTCGCTTGAATTGCTTTGGCGATACTGCAAAATTTCTCCGAAGTGAACGTAACCGAGCGCGCGCAAAGATTTTTTTACAGCGTCGCCTTTCATCGCAACACGAGTGACGTCGAGCTTTTCGGCGTAAGTTTTCGCCAAGGCACGCGAGCCGACAGCCGGTGCTCCGAAGCTTATAACTTTGAGCCGGCTTTTGTCGACGCCCGAATCCGTCAGCCGAATCGCCATAACCGTGGCGACCGCGCCGCCCACGCCGTGACCCGTCAGATAAATTGTCTCGCGCGGATTTTTTTCGAGGGAAGCCTTGAGCCATTCGGCAAGCCCGTCACTCAAAACCACGTCGGCATAATCGCGGAAGCTGCGGTGCACGAAAAGTTCTTGGGCGGTCTTTTTGTCGTTGGGATTGAGCATGGTGTCGTCCACGAGATTGACGCGCCCGACGCGGAAATTAACTTCGACGTCCTTAATGCTCTCCGTGCCCGCGACCGCCAAAATTTTTACGTCGCCCTTGCTCACGAGGTACGCCTTGGCTGCGGCGCGATTATTTTTGCGGGAAATTTTTTCAATCGTCCAGCCGCGCTCGTTGAGCATGGAGCTCATGAGGTAACTTTCGTCGTCGCTGTAAGCACCCATGGAACAAATCGCGCAGGCAAGTCTGAGTTCCGCCGCGTCGAGTTCGTCGCTCGCCTCCGAGGTATTCGCCAACGTCAGCATGAACATCAGCGCGAGTAAAAATTTTTTCATCCTCAACACCTAAATCCTAAATCCTAACTCCTAACCCCTAAATTGCTCTTCGACGACTTCGACGCCGTGCTTAATGCAATCGGGGCACGAGCAAATCATTTTGCCGCTGTCGACGCCCTTGAGTTCGCGGCAAATGAGCGCGCCGCATTTCTCGCGGAAACTCGTCAGCATTGCCTTAGAAATTTTCATCGTCGAAGATTTGGATTTGGGCGTGGCGAGATTGCCCGTGCTGTTCTTGAGCCCCGCGATTAAAAGCCCGCCCGTCAACGCGCCGCACACGCCGTCCATCGTGCCCATGCCTGCGCCGAAGCCTTCCGTTGCCTTGAACAAAAATTCTTTCGGCACGTCCACCAAGTCCGCGCAGGCGACCGCCACCGACTGCGAACAGCTGTAACCTTTGCGGTGCAATTCATCCGCCAATTTAATTCTCTCGCTCATGTTAAATTCTCCTCCAAAATTTTTTACGCAAAGAAACTTTTTATCTTATCCAAAATCAATCGGAAGAAAGATTTTTGCTCCACGTCGACAGTCGTGACCACGTCGACGGCGGCCGCCTCTCTTCCGTCGGGCAACACCACACGAATCTTGCCAATCGTCTCGCCCGCCTTTATCGGGGCCGTCAAAGCTTCTGGCAAATCGTAAACAATTTCGTAAGCGTTGGCGTCGCCCTCAAACACCGGCATGATGATTTCGCCCGCCGTCTTTACTTGCATGGATTTGCGCCGCCCCGAAATTATCGGCAAAGTTTTAACGACTTCGCCCGCCTTAATCAAACTCTGAGAGGACACGCGCCCGAATCCGTAGTCGAGCAGTAAAATTGAATCGTTCCAAATGTAAAGGCTGTCGAGCACGACCGCGATTAACTGAACGCCGTTTTGTTTGGCTGAAGTCACGAGGCACCGCCCCGCCGCGTCCGTGTAACCCGTCTTGATTCCGTTGCAGCCGCGATAGAACCACAGCATTTGATTTTCGTTGCGCAGGAGTTTTGTTTCGTCGTGAATCCAAGGGAATGAAATTTCCTTCGTCGAGCAAATTTCTTCGAAGTGCGGCAAGGTGAATCCGTGCGCCGCCATAATTGCCAAGTCGCGCGCCGAGGTGTAATGATTCGGGTCGGGCAAGCCGTTTGCGTTCGTGAAGTTCGTGTTGACCGCGCCGAGTTCGTGAGCGCGTTGCGTCATCTTCGCGGCGAAGTCGTGAACGTTTCCGCCGCAGTGTTCGGCGATGGCAATTGCGCCGTCGTTGCCCGAAACCAACATCATTCCGTAAAGCAAATCGCCGAGCGGAATTTTTTCTCCGACGTCGAGCCACAGCGTCGAGCCTTCCGCGTTGTACGCGCCGGGACCGACGGTGACAATTTCGTCGAGCTTGTTGCCTTCGAGCGCGGTTATCAACGTCATCATCTTTGTTGTGCTGGCGGGGAACATGTGCTGGTCGGGGTTGCGTTCGTAAAGGACATGACCTGTCGAAGCCTCAATGACAATCGCCGCGGTCGCCGTGACGTTCGGCAGGACGTCGTCGGGGGCAACGGGTCTGGTGTTTTGAATCGGCGTGACCGAGTAGCCGGGATTGAGCCCCGAATTTTCTGAAGTCAAAGTTTGCATCGGGCGAGCGATTTCTCCGCGCGGAGCCTCTTCGAGCCGCATGAGTTCCGAGGCGGGCATTCGTCCTTCGGGAGCCGCCTCCGCCACGACAAAAATCGTCGCCGTTAAAATTATCGCTGACAAAAATTTTTTCAAGTTCAAAGGTCTCTCTCCTTATGCAAGAAAAAGTTTCGGCTGATTATAAATTTATCGCGGCGTCTTGTCAAAAAAACACCGTCGCGTTGACGGCGGGAAGTCAATTTGCTTTTGGAATTCTCAGCGTGAAGGTTGTGCCCTTGCCGAGAGCACTCGCGACGAAAATTTTTATCTCGTGGTTGTCGGCAATCCATTTGGCAATCGACAAGCCGAGCCCGCTGCCGTTCGCCTCGCTGACCAAATCCTCGCTGTCGACGCGGAAGAAGCGGCTGAAAATTTTTTTCTGATTCTCCGGCGCGATACCGATGCCCGAATCCGAAATGCTCAGCAAAATTTCTTCGCCGTAAACTGCCAGCGAAACTTTTATCGAGCCGCCTTCGGGCGTGTACTTGACCGCGTTGTCCAAAAAAATTCTCATCATCTGCCGAATCGTCGTTTCGTCCCCGAAAATTTTCGCGGGCATATTTTTCACGAGCTCAACCTTGTGAGTCTTCACGACGGTTTTCATCTTACTCATCACGTCGCCGACGATATCATCCAAGTCCAAAATTTTTTTGTTGAGTTTCTGGCGGTGTTGGTCGGTGCGCGAGAGGAACAAAAGATTTTCCAGCAAGGCTTGCATGTTCTGCGCCTCGGAGCCGATGACTTTCAAATTTTCTTTGAGCAGAGCTTCGTCCGCCGTGCCGTAAGTCTCAATGAAGTCAATGTAACCTTTTATGACTGCGGCGGGCGTGCGCAGTTCGTGCGAGGCGTCGGACACAAATTTTTGCTGCTTGCTTATGCCGCCCTGCAGTCGGTCCAGCATTTCGTTCAAAGTTTTTGCCAGCTCGTTGAGTTCGTCGTCGGCCGTGCCCAGTGGAATTCGTCCGCCCATTTTCTCGAAGGCAATTTCGCGCGCCAACTCGTTCATGGTTTTTATCGGCGTCAAAATTTTTCGGCTGAGCGCGTAACCCAAACCGATGGCAAGCAAAACCCCGAGGACGTCCAACATCAGCAAAGATTTTTCCAGATTCTCCAAAAGAATCAGTTCGGAAGTAATTGTCCTGAAAAAATAAAGCGTGACGGTCTCTCCGTCGTGCGTGTAATCCATTTCGTTTCGATAAATCAGCGCGGAACCGATTTTGGCGACGTCGAAGTCCGCGTTGGCAAAAATCGGCGGATTCTTCAGCAGACCGGCTTCAAACATTTCATTCGACGGATAATTTTCGTCGGTGTCGATAAAAACTTCACCGCGCTCGTCGACGGCTCTGAGCACGACGCCCGCCACCAACGCCCCGCGGAAAGCATTCGGGTCGAAGCTCATGTAATTCATTTCCAGCGCGGCGAAAACTTTTTCAATGTGTTCCATGCTGCGCGTGATTGTTCTTTCGGCGGGAACGTAAAGCGCGCTCATGACTCCGAGCCACATCGCCAGATTAATCACGGCGAGCAATGTCACGAAGCACGCCGCGTATCCGAGCGTTATCTTCGTGGAAATTTCAAAGCCGTTGACTTTGCGTTTAATCTTATCAATGACGCTCATCGAAAGTCCTTTCTGTCTTGATGAATGTGTTTGTATGATACCGAATCGGCGGCGGATTGTAAAGGACAAGTACAGATAAATTTCATTCTTCGCTTGAAAAAAATTCTGTGGCCCGAACGCTTAAAAAAATTTTCCGCGCGTGATATAATCGGCAAAAAGTTTTGGGAGGGATTATTCCATGGGATTGATTCAAGCGGCATTGGCGGCGGCGGGCGGCGTGCTCGGCGACCAGTGGAAAGAATTTTTTTACTGCGACAGTCTTTCGCCCGAAATTTTGGTTGCCAAAGGTCATCGGCGCAAAAGCCACAGCTGGAGCTCAAATGACGGCGACGACAACATCATAACCAACGGCTCAAAGATTGCGGTCAACGACGGCCAGTGCATGATGATCGTTCAGCAGGGCAAGGTTCTCGAACTGTGCGCGGACAGCGGCGAATACATTTACGACAAATCGACTGAGCCGTCTCTGTTCAACGACAACAAGACCGTCGCCGAGAGCATTCAAGATATTTTCTTCGCCATGAAGGAACGCTTCACATTCGGCGGCGACACCGGCCGCGACCAACGCATTTATTACTTCAACACAAAGGAAATTATCGGCAACAAGTACGGGACGCCGTCGCCCATTCCCTTCCGCGTCGTCGATTACAACATCGGGCTCGACGTGGACATCGCGATTAAATGCTTCGGCTCTTACAGTTACAAAATCGTCAATCCGATTCTCTTTTACACGAACGTCTGCGGCAACGTCAAAGACACTTACAACCGCTCGGAGATTGACGCGCAACTCAAGACCGAACTGATGACTGCACTTCAGCCGGCGTTCGCGAAGCTGTCGGAGATGGGGATAAGATATTCTGCTCTGCCCGCGCACACTCAGGACATCGCCGACGCCCTCAACCAAGTCCTCAGCAAAAAGTGGGGCGAACTGCGCGGCTTGCAAGTCGTGTCGTTCGGCGTGTCGAATGTCAGCGCGAGCGAGGAAGACGCCAACATGATTAAGGAGATGCAACGCAACGGCGCGTTGAGGAATCCGGCAATGGCGGCGGCTCACTTGACGGGCGCGCAGGCTTCGGCAATGCAGCAGGCGGCGCAAAACACGGCGGGCGCAATGACGGGTTTCATGGGCATGGGCATGGCGGCGCAGGCGGGCGGAATCAACGCGGGCAATTTGTTCGCCATGGCTCAGCAACAACAGCAGCAGGCTCAGGCTCAGCAGCAGAAGCCGCCAACGTGGAAGTGTTCGGCGTGCGGGCACGAGGACAATCGCGGAAATTTCTGCGCGGAGTGCGGTGCGCCCAAGCCCGTCGTCAACGAGTGGAAGTGCGAGTGCGGAGCAATTAACAAAGGAAAATTCTGTTCGGAGTGCGGCAAGCCCAAGCCCGTCAGCGATGAATGGAAGTGCGAGTGCGGAGCCGTCAACAAAGGAAAATTCTGTCACGAGTGCGGCAAGCCGAGGAGTTAGGAGTTAGGAATTAGGAGTTAGGAGTTAGGAGTTAGGAGTTGAGAGTGTTAAAATGTTGATTGATAATGAAGATAAAACTTTGGTCGAGAAAAAAATTTCGAGCGAGCCTGTGTTCGACGGCGTGCTCCTTCACGTGCACAAAGATGAAGTCGAGCTGCCCAACGGTCACCGAGCCGTGCGCGAGTGGATTAAACACCCCGGTGCCTCCGCAGTCATTCCGCTGCTGCCCGACAATCAGATAATCCTCGTGCGCCAGTTCCGTTATCCCGTCGGCAAAGTCACGTTGGAAATTCCCGCGGGCAAACTCGACGTGGTCGGCGAAGACCCAATCGAATGCGCCAAGCGCGAGCTTTCCGAGGAGACGGGTTACACCGCAGGAAAATTTTGGAAGCTCACGACGATTGCCACGACCGTCGGTTTCACGGACGAGTACATCCACATTTACGCGGCGAGCGACTTGACGCCCGGCAAAATTCATCCCGATTCCGATGAGTTCATCAACGCCATAAAAGTTCCGCTGACCGCCGCCGTGCAGATGGTCGAGAGCGGAAAAATTTTCGACGCAAAATCCGCCGTGGGGATTCTCCTCCTCGCCAAGCAAGTCTTTCTCAAGAAATAAATCGGAAAAAATTTTTGCATAAAAAAATCCCTCAGCATTTTTGCCGAGGGAAATTTTTTTTGCCGCGCTCAAGTCGAAGTGCGCCTTGCAAAAAAATTTTTCGCCATGATAAAATGCGCGCGGAGGTGATTGATTTGCGAATCCTCGGCGCGATTTTTATTTTGAGCGCACTCATCGCCGCGATAATTTTTTTGTCGCCGGAGCCCGAAGGCTTTCCGATTCTTGAATATCATCAAGTGACCGACGAACAGCTTGACCCCGTCTTTGAAGTTTACAACGTGCCGCCCGCCGAATTCGCCGCGCAGTTGGATTATCTGCAGGCGGAAGGGTACACGACGATAACGTTGCAGGATTTCATGCGCGCCGTCCACGGCAAGGCCGCGCTACCCGCCAAACCGATTGTGTTGACCTTCGACGACGGATACGCGGACAATTACTCGACGATGCTGCCGATTTTGGAGGCGCACGCCATGACCGCCGTCGTTTACGTCATAACCAACGAGCTGGGCAAAAAAAATTATCTGACTGTCGACGAGCTCAAGGACATGCAAAGGCGCGGACTGGAAATCGGTTCGCACACTTCAGACCACTTGCCGCTGACTTCAGCCGACGCGACCACTTGCCGCCGACAAATCCGCGAGTCGAAAATTTTTTTGGAGTGGAGCGGCCTGCAGACGATTTACAGCCTCTCTTACCCGAACGGCGCGTTCAATGCCGAGATTGAAAAAATTTTGCGCGAAGAAAATTATCTGACGGCTGTCACGGGCGAGGCGGGCTTGAACACTTTGTCGACGAACCCTTACGAACTTTATCGCGTGCACATTCGCAAGCCGCGCTTCGGGCTGACGGAATTTAAATTCAGACTGTGGAAGGCAAAATTTTTCGCGAAGGTCAGAAATATTTTTTGACACTTGAGCCGAATCACTGAGCCGCGATAATTTCCGCAAGCTTGGGAATGACGGTCGTGAAGTCGCAGGTCTCGCGAATCAGTTGCGCCGCGCGTTCGCCGAAAATTTTTCTGCGGGCGTCGTCCTCGAACAGCAACGAAATTTTTTCCGCGAAGGCCGCCGCGTCCTCAGAATAAACGCGGTAACCGTTCACGTCGTCGGCAATCACGTCCTCGCAACCGCCGATGTCGCTCGTGACCGACGGCAAGCCGCTCGCCATGGCCTCCAGCAGAGATGTCGGCAAACCCTCGTGGCGCGAAGGAAAAATGTAAACGTCCGCCAGCTGATAAAATTCCTGCGGCGCGTCAACTTCCCCGATGACTTTTATCGAATCGTCCAGCGCGGCTGAAAGTGTTCGCAGCTCGTCCAGCAAATGATTCAGCCCGCCGCCCACGACGTAAAGCAGCGCGTCGGGAAATTTCGCGTGAAGAATCTTCCACACGTCCTGCAATGTGTCGACGCCCTTATCTTTGACGACGCGCGCGCAGAACAGCAAAACTTTTCGTTCGGGCTCGATGCCGTGAGAAATTTTCAGTTCGCGCCGACGATTTTCATTTGACTGCGGAAATTTTTTTGTGTCGATACCGTGCGGCAGGATTGAAATTTTTTCGGGAGCAATGCCGCCGCTCTCCACGAAGCCGTCGCGAATCTCTTTGGTCGTCGCAACATAACGCGTGCACTTTGCAAAAATTTTGTTCCGCCAATTCTTTCCTGCGGAAAAAATTTCAGCCTTGCCCGTCAAAGCCAGCGTCACCGGCTTGTTAAAAATTTTCGCGAAGAGAATCGCCCACACGGAAAATTTCGGCGTGCCGATGATGTAAAAGGCGTCGATGTCGTTGTGCGTGGTGAGCAGCCGCAAAAAAATTTCCAGCCAGCGGAACGGCGGGTGCAATCGGACGAGGTCAATGCCGTTGAAATTTTCTCGCGCCGCCGTGTGGAAAAATCTTTTCTTGGTCATGAGCGTGACGCGGTGTCCGAGGCGGATAAGTTGGAGCGCGTGATTTTCCCCGTGAATTTCCGCGCCGCTCTTGGTCGGCCGTCCGTCCGCCAAAAATTTTTTCCCGACGGCAAAATCTTTTATAAGCAGGCAAATGTTCATTCTTTCTCCTCACATTCGGCGTAATATTTTTTATTGAATTAAGGTGGCAGCTTTGAAGAAAAATTTGGCGTTGGTCTTCGTGGGGCTCGCGGGGATTTTTTGGGCGAGTTCGGGCGTCGCGGTTCAAGATTTTTTTGCGCACTCGGAAAAGTCGGCGATGGAGCTGACGAATATCCGCATGTGCACGGCGGGCGCGATTTTGATTTTGGTGGCGGCGCGGCGGAAAAATTTTTTCATCTCGCTGGGAATTTTAAAGCGGCACCCGCGGCTTTGGCTCGACGTGATAATTTACGGAGTAATCGGCGTGATGTTCATGCAGTTCACTTACTTCCAAGCAATTTCAATCGGCGGGGCGGCGGCCACGACAGTCATCACTTACGCGTGCCCTGCCATGGTCGTTGCGTGGGAATCATTTTACCACAAAAGACTGCCGAGGCGCGGAGAAGTTATCGCGGTGATTTTGGCGATAAGCGGCGTCTTCCTGCTCGTGACGGGCGGCAACCCGACGAAATTGCTCGTGCCGCTCGGCTGCGTGGTGTGGTCTTTGTTGAGCGGCGCGGCGTTTGCGTTCAGCGCGATTTTCCCGAAGCATTTGTTTGCAAAAAAAATTGACCCGTACTTTTTGACGGGCGTTGGCATGTTCATCGGCGGGCTGACGACGTTCGCGCTGATTGACGAAAAAAATTGGCTGCCGTTCTTTGAATCGGGCGTGCTCTTCGACGTGAGCTGGATAATAATTTTCGGAACGGTCGCGGCGTTCCTGAGCTTCAACGCGGGGCTGAAATTTTTGACGCCGGAGGAAGCGTCAATCACTGCGACGACAGAGCCGGCGGCGTCGGTCATCATCAGCCGAATAATTTTCGGCACGGCCTTCGGAGTGATTGAATCGCTCGGAATAATTTTGGTCTTGGTGGCAATCGTCATGCCGTCGGTGGTCAAACGTTGAGCGCGAAAAAATTTTTTGTGGCGGCTTCGGAGTGATTGAATCGCTCGGAATAATTTTGGTCTTGGTGGCAATCGTAATGCATTGCACGCGAAAAATTTCTCTGCTAAAATCCTAACCGCTAACAGCTACCAGCTACCAGCTAAATTGGAGGTGTTGATATGGCTGATTCATCGGTCAGTTATAAATGTCCGAACTGCGGTGCGCCGTTGAGTTTCATGCCGGGCAAGAAGACGGTTACTTGCGAATACTGCGGCACTGAATTTGAAGTCAGCGCGATTGAAGAACTCTTCCGCGACAAGCAGGAGACGGCGGCACGCGCGGCTGAGGCGCAAGAGGCAAAGTGGGCGACCGAAGACGCGGGCTCCGAGTGGACGAGCGACGAGGCGAAGGCTTTGCACGCGTTCACCTGTTCGAGCTGCGGTGCCGAGCTTGTCTGCGACGAAAACACCATGGCGACCGAGTGCGTCTATTGCGGCAACCCGACCATGATTCCGAAACGCTTCGACGGAATGCTCAAGCCCGATTACGTTATCCCGTTCAAAAAGACCAAGGCGGACGCCGTTGCCGCGCTCAAAGAATTTTACAAGGGACACATGCTCCTGCCGAGCAACTTCACGGCGAATAACCGCGTCGAGGCGATTCAACCCATGTACGTGCCCTTCTGGCTGTTCGATTCCAAAATCACCGCGCAGGCAGAGTTCCGCGCCGAGAAGCATCACGTCATCACCACGCCGAAGGAAATTATCACCGAGGTCAGCATTTTTAATTGCCGCCGCAAAGGTGTCATGCGCTTTGAACGAATTCCCGTCGACGGTTCAAAAAAAATGGAAGACACTTACATGGAAAGCATTGAGCCGTTCGATTACGGAGAGCTCGTCGATTTCAGCGCGGCATATCTCACGGGCTACCTTGCCGACAAATACGATGTGACTGCCGAAGAGAGTTCCGCGCGCGCCGATAAACGCGTCGAGAACAGCGCGATTGAAGTCTTGCAAAGTTCCGTGGAAAATTTCGACGCCGTGCAGCTGGAGGACGCCGCCGTCGTTAAAGATGTCGGCAAGGTCAGCTACGCCATGGTGCCCGTGTGGATTTTGACGACGCGCTACAACGACAGACCCTACACCTTCATGATGAACGGGCAAACGGGAAAAGTCGTCGGCTCACTGCCTTATGACAAAATGAAGGCGTTCCTTTATCCCGCGCTGTGTTCGCTCGTCCTCGCGCCGATTCTCTACTTCTTAATCAGTTTCATGCTTTGAGGAGGCTTCGTCATGATAAAAAAATTTTTCGGACTCCTCGCGCTGATTTTGCTGATAAATTTTTCTGCCGCGAGTGCCGCGCGACTTGAGCCCGTCACAGACAGCGCAAAAGTTTTGAAGGCGACGGAGGTCGAATTACTCAATCAAAGGATTCGCGAAATTGAGCAGGCGCACAAAATTAAAATCGGCGTGGCGTTCGTCAAATCGGTCGGCGGGCTCGACATGGTCACCGCCTCCAACGATTTCCTAGACGAAAATTTTGCAAACGGAAAGAACGGCGGAATTGTTTTGCTCGTGAACATGGGCAACCGCAAATATGAAATGTCAACCGACAGCCGAATGCTCGAACGAATCACGGACACGGACGGCATTTCGTTTTTGAAGGATAAATTTCAATCGGATTTGAGCGCGGGCGATTATTACGCCGCGGCAGAAAATTTCGCGGAGGGCGTCGACGAGTTGATGACTTACTACGAAACCAACGGCGTTGCTTACGGTCAGCGCAAGCCCGGAGAGTTCGACCCGATGGCGGCGACCATGGCAGGCTTGCTGGCGATTCTCGGCGGCTTTGGAATTCGTTCGATGCTTATCGGTGCCATGAGCAACGTTCATCACGCGCGCGCGGCGGGCGATTATCTTAAAAAGAACAGCGTCAAGTTCCTTGAGAGCCGCGACACTTTTCTTTTCATGAATGTTCAGCGTCGTCCGCGCAGCAGCGGTGGCAGTCGCAGCGGCGGCGGCCATGGCGGAGGAGGTCATGGCGGCGGTGGCAGCAGCTTCTGAAGCGCGCCCGAAGATTGAATCACGTAAATCAAAAATCCCCCGGCATTTCACGCGGGGGATTTGTTTTTGCTGTTAAAGTTTATTCGACGCGAGCAAGAGTTTAATCTTGACAACCCCTGCCCGCCATGATAGTATTCGTTACGGAAAATTTACCAAAAGACGCAGGGCGCGTCCAACTCTTTCACGTGCAATTCTAGCAGAGGATAATTTTGTTGTCAACAGTTTTGAAAGGAGATGATTTGTGCCGCGTTGTGAAGAGTCAAAAAAAGGAGATGGTCTTGTGAAAAAATTCAAAGTCCCCGCGTCCGTCGAGTGGAACGGTCAGCGGGTTCTGCTCAACGCTCAGCTCGCCGAGTGTTATAACTGTTCCGGCGAACAACTCAGAAGGAACTTTGGCAACAACAGAACTTATTACCAAGAGGGCGTTCACTACTTTAAAATTTCAAGCGCACTCTTGGGAGAATTGCAACGGAAAAATCCTCACCTGCAAATTTCGCCGAAGACCCGCAACTTGTATCTGTGGACGGAACGTGGCGCAGCTCGTCACGCAAAAATGCTGTCCGATGACAAGGCGTGGGATGTGTTCGAGCTGTTGAGGGAATCCTACTTCAGCAAGAATGACTCCGCATCCGCGCCGCACAGTCAGCCGCAAGAAGAAGGCGGCTCCGCAGAAAATCTGATTCAAATCTTCGAGCACGAGCAGTTCGGCAAAATCCGCGTTATCGGTGATTTCGAAAATCCGCTCTTCTGTCTCGCCGATGTGTGCCGTGTGCTCGAATTGCCGCAGGTCGCAAAGGTCGTGCAACGTCTCGGAGATGAGGTGCTTAGTACGCACCCCATCGTGGACAGCATGGGACGTATACAACAAATGTATTTCGTCAACGAAGACGGTTTTTATGATGTCCTCTTCGACAGCCGCAAGCCAATCGCTAAACGTTTCCGCAAATGGGTCACGCGTGATGTCCTGCCGAAAATTCGCAAGACCGGCAGCTACTCCATCGTCGAAGAAAAACCCAAAGCCAAATCCAAACCCGCCCCCAATCCCCGCCGCCGCGCAGCTCAGCTTCGCGACTCTCACGTTTATGCGTTCTTGATGAGCGATAACACTGTCAAAATCGGAATTGCCGGCGACGTGGAAAAGCGCATGCCTCAGATTGAACGCCAATACAAATTGACCGTCGTGAACTGGCATTACTCGCCGCTCATGACCCGCAAGGACGCTCTCAAGCTTGAAGCCATTTGCCAAAAAATTTTCTCCCCGTACAGAACGGAAGGAGAATTTTTTTCTGTCAATTTCCGTTCGGCGTGCGCGCTCATCGATTCCTACTCAAAAATTATCGACGAACGCTCCGACCTCAATCGCGCCGAAAAAATTTTGATAATCGTCGACATGATGGGTGATTCTTTCGAAAAGCAAAAACTCCTCATAAGCTCCGGAAAACTTATCGCGGGCGAAAAGTTCAGTTGAACTCGCCGGCGATATTTTTTTATCCGGAAATCCTCTGCGCGCGCCGAGGATTTTTTTGTGCGCCCGTTGCCTTTACATTTTATCCGCTGTTCGGTATCATACGCACATGAATTCAACAGACAAAATTACAATCGTCGTTCCGTGCTTCAACGAAGAGGAAGTCATCGAACTTTTTTATCCGACGGTGCAGGCTTGCGTCGAAAAAATTTCCGACTGCCGATTCAATTACATTTTCGTCAACGACGGCAGCCGCGACGGAACTCTGGAGAAGCTGAGAGAACTTTCCGCCGCGCATGAGGACGTGACGTATATCAGCCTGTCGAGAAATTTCGGGAAAGAATCGGCGATGATGGCAGGGCTCGATTACGCGGACGGCGACGCGGTGATTATCATGGACGCCGACCTTCAGCACCCGCCGCAGTCAATCGCTGAGATGGTTCGCTGTTGGCGCGAAGGTTACGACGATGTTTGCGCGCGACGCGTCGACCGTGCCGGCGAGTCATGGCTCAAGAGGAGCTGCGCAAATCTTTTTTACTCCGTCATGAAAAAATTCAGCACGTCATACGAAATGCAACGCGACGTCGGCGACTTCCGCCTGCTCGACCGCAGATGCGTTGAGGCGTTGAAACTCATGCGCGAGAATCAGCGGTTCACGAAAGGATTGTTCACGTGGGTCGGTTATCGCAAAAAAGAAATTCCGTTTGAAGTTCAACCGCGCGCTGCCGGCTCGACGACGTGGAATTATTTTTCGCTGTTCAACTTGGCGATGAAGGGCATGACCTCGTTCACGACCGCCCCGCTGCGATTGATGACTTTCCTCGGAATGATAATTTCGTTCGGCGCGCTGGCTTACATGATTTTCGTTTTGATGATGGCACTGCTTTACGGCGACCCCGTGGCGGGCTACCCGACTTTGATGACGGTCATGCTTTTCCTCGGCGGCATACAAATTTTATCGCTGGGAATTATCGGCGAATATCTCGGACAAATTTTTCACGAGAGCAAACACCGCCCGATTTACCTTGTCGACGAGATTGACGGCAAGCGAATGATTTACGCGCCGCAGTTCGTGCCGACGGAGCGCAAATTTAAATAAGGAGAAAATTCATGGCGTCTTATGCGCAGGATGTTAAGAATGAATTGGCGCACAAGCTCGACGACGACATTGATTGCCGGCGGGCAGAATTCGTCGCGCTGATGAAAGTCGGCGCAAAAAAAATCGACGACCGCCTGGAGTTCACGAGTTCAAACGCGGCTGTCGTCCGACGAGTCATCTTGCTCGGCAAAAATTTTTTCCCGCACGTCAAACCCGAAGTCGCTGCCGTCCGACGAAAAAAATTGCTCAAAAATATTCTTTACTCCGTTCGATTCCGCGCGGCGGGCGAAGTCCAAAATTTTTTCGACGCGCTCGACATGAACGAATTGCTCAAGCGCACACGATTCAAAGTTGCTTACCTGCGCGGTGCGTTTCTGGCAAGCGGCAGTGTCAATCGTCCTGAGGCTCAATATTTTTTGCAAATCGTGGCGTTGACGGAGGCGGAGGCAAATTTCATTTATCGGCAGATGGAGAAGCTCGAATTCATCGGAGGAATTTCTCGGCGCAAAAAAAAATTCGTCGTGTGGCTGAGGGAGGGCGACAGCGTTTGCGATTTCCTCGGAATGATTGGCGCGGCCGAGTCCGTCGAACGCTTCGAAGTTGCGCGCAACTTAAAAGAGGTTCGCGGGCAAGTCAATCGAATCGTCAACGTGGAGACGGCGGCTCTGAACAAATCCGTCGACACCGCCCAACGTCAGCTCGCCGACATAAAAATTCTTCTTGACAAAAAGGTACCCGTCAATAAAAAATTACGGGAAGCAATGACGGTTCGCTTGGAAAATCCTTCGGGCACGATGAGGGAGCTGGCTGAAAAAATTCCGATGAGCGGTGCCGGCTTGCTCTACCGTTTCAAAGTAATTCACCGCTTGGCAAAAAAATTCAGCAAGAGATAATTGGAGGTTTTGGAAATATGAGGGGCATGAGTGCCGCCTTCACGACAGATTTTTTGGTTGCATTCGCGTTGGTTGCAATTATTCTGGTTCTGTTTGGCTTGATAATAAATTTGTACTCGGAGCTGTCGACGATAAAGAAGCGTTACAAAAAAATGATGGGCGGCGCGGAAGGTTCAAGCATTGAGCAAATGCTTGCCGAACACAGCGTCGAAGTCAATCAGGCGGTCGGCGAGTACAAAAAAATTCAAAAGCAGGTCGACAAACTGGATGACCTCGTGCGAAGTTCTCTGGCACGCGTCGCGGTGATTCACTTCGACGCCTTCGAACAGACGGGGCAGGGTTTGAGCTGGTGCGTTGCGCTGCTCGACAGGAACAACAACGGCGTGGTCTTCTCTTCGATTTGCGGCAACGAAACCGAACGCAGTTACGTCAAGCCGATAGAGGATGGGCGCGCCGCCGCCAGTTACAAACTCACGCGCGAAGAGGAGCAAGCTCTGCGACAGGCCATGAGGAATTAGGAATTAGGAATGAGGAGTTAGGAATGTCATCGGAGGAAAAAGTTTCGAAGCCGTCCGCCAAGATTGAGAGCTACTTAATCAGCATAAAGGGCGGCGACAAAGAACGAACGATAAAACTTTCATCGGGCATGTTCCGCTTCGGTGTGGCAAGCGTGCTGGTCGGCGGGCTGTTGCTCGTCGGGACGGCGGCCTTTTCTTTTTACAGCGCGATGAAAATGCAACGCGACGCTGCGACAATCCGCGAGGTCGAGCAGGCGTCCGAGCTGAGGCAGGAACAACTTTTGACTCTTTCAAAAAAAGCGGCGACTTTGAGTGAGACGATTCAAAATCTCGCACAGCAGGAGCAGGAGCTGAGAATCCAAGCGGGACTCAATCCGCCCAAAGATGATAAGCCGCCCGAAACTCCCGCCGACGCTCAACTTGCAGAAGGTCAAACTCCGCCCGCCGAAAATGATTCTGCCAAGCAGGAACGCGAGAGTCGAATCAAATCCATAATCGACAACGCAAAACAAAATTCCGCCGCGCACAACGGACAGGGCGGCCCCGTCGGCGAGCTGGATATCGCGGAAGTTTCAGAGGCTTTGGATATGTTGGCGGTCAGAGTTTCCACGCGCAAGGAAAGCCTTGATGATTTCCAAAACGAGCTCAAGCAGCAGCGCGAACAACTTGCACGCGGCGCGGCCATGGCAAGCGGTTACTCTCCCAACACGGGCAGTTGGTCAGCTCCCGCGGGCTCCGTCCAATTTGATTTCGCGAACGGCTTGCCGATTATTCCTGCGGCGGGCTCCATTCCTGCGCCCGGCTCCTTCCCGTTTGACCCGAGCTTGGTCGGCGGCAGCGGCGCGGCCGATTCCCGCATTCCGTCCATCTGGCCGACGACGGGCGAAGTCACTTCTCCTTACGGTCTTCGTTGGGGCGGCACAGATTTTCATCCGGGCATCGATATTGCAAACGACATGGGCACTCCGATTGTCGCCACGGCCGACGGCGTCGTCGAATACGCGGGCTGGAATTCGGGCGGTTACGGAAACATGGTCGACATAAATCACGGCAACGGACTCATGACGCGTTACGGGCACGCCTCGCAGGTCGTCGTCAGCACCGGCCAGCAAGTCAAACGCGGGCAGCTCATCGCTTACATGGGCTCCACGGGCTTCAGCACCGGTCCTCACGTCCACTACGAAGTTCACGTCAACGGCAACCGCGTCAACCCCATCAGTTATCTCTGATTAGGGATTAGGGAATTCAACTCCTAACTCCTAACTCCTAACTCCTAACTCCACACTCCTAAATGAATTGAGGAGGACGCACTTTGAAAAATTTCGTCAAACTCATCAAGCAAGCGCACGAGGAACGTTACTCCGCCGTCATGGGAAAAATCCTTCGCGAAAAATTGCCCGTCACATTTTTTTCGGTCGCGCCCACCGCTCAAGCTGTCGAAGCGGCAAAAACTTTCCGCGCGCAAGGTTTGAACATAATCGCCCTTTTCGTCAGGGAAAACGATTTTTATCCTGCGCCCGCCGAATTTGAAATTATCAATCCGGGCGACGCCGCAAAAGTTTTTCCGCAACCCGAATATATTATCCCGCACGATTTGACGGCCGCACGGGTCGCGATTAAAAATTTTCCCGCGTCGAAGGTTCTTCTCCTCGGCAATGACACCGACGTCATTTACGAAACGTTTATGACACACCTCGACGACTTGCAGGAAGTTTACGAATCGCTCGTCGACGAAGAATCCAAAAAAGTTTTTCGCGGTTATTGGCTAGGAAATATTTCTCTTCAGCTCGGCAAAATCGTTTACTCGAACACGCCGCATTACATTTGCGCGGGCTTTCTCCCCGAACGCGGAGCGATTGTCATCGACGGCGGGCTCTGCGACGGCGGCACGGCTCTGAGATTTTCGCAGATGGGTTACGAAGTTTACGGCTTCGAAATGGACAGAGAAAATTACGAAGTCGCGCGCAAGGTCGGAGAGGAAAATAATTTCGTCGTGGAAAATTTGGGGCTCGGCTCCTTCAAACACCAAACGACTTACACGCACATGCCAAACCCCGGCGCAAGTCGCTTGGATTCAAAAGGACAGCTCACGGCGACAATCACGACACTCGACAGTTACGTCCGCGAAAAAAATTTGCCGCGCGTCGATTTCATCAAGCTCGACGTGGAAGGCGCGGAACTCGACGTCCTGCGCGGAGCCGCGACGACAATCGCCCGCTTCAAACCGATTCTCTCGCTCAGTGCCTATCACAAGTGGGACGACTTCTGGACGCTGATGAATTTTGTAAAATCCGTTCGCCCCGATTACGAATTCGCCATGCGCCAGTTCGCCATCTCCAAAGAGGACGGCGCGTATCATTTTCACGACGGCACGGAAGAATTTTTGGACTCCTTGGGCTTGCGTCCCGCGCTCGTCAGTTTTGAAGAGTGTGTGCTGTTCGCCCGATAAAAAAAACAAGCACCCGTTAAGAGTGCTTGCCGTTGTTCTTTGCAAAAAGATTTTACTTGAGCGCGACGCCGACGCGGCTGTCCATCATGTACGGGACAGAAATTGCGACGCCTTTCATGTTGTCGAGCGGATAAGGCAGAGCCTTGCCGTCTTGGTCGTAAGTGCCGAGAACCCAGAAGAGAATGTCGACTTGACCCGAAGCCAATGCGGCACCGCGAGCACCTGCGCTGACAGAAACGAGTTCAAAGTTTTTGTTGATTCGTTTGCCGAGTTCGCCGAGGAACGCGACGTTGAAGCCGGCGGGCGAGCCGTCAGCGAGGATAACGTCGAGGGCGGGCATGTCACCTGTCACGGCGACTTTGAGCGTGGGGGCTCCGTCAATCACGGGCAGGGGAGTTGCGACGGGGTCTTTGCCGCCCAAATCGGTGATGTTTTCCTTGATGAGTTTGTCGAGCGTGCCGTCGTCCCGCATGGCTTGAATGGCGTTGTTAATCTCGTCGACCTGCGCTTTGGATTTTTCTTCCATTGCCATGGAGTAACCGAGGATTGGTTTCAGGTTGTCGTCGATGAGTTTGAAATCGTCGTTGCGTGCCACGATGTATTGACCGACTCTGCGGGGCGTGGCGAAACGGTCAATCTCTTTTGCCTTGAGTGCCATAATCATTGAGTTCATGTCGTCGAAGAAAATAACTTTGCTCGGAGCGGTGTAAACGGTTTGACCTTCGACTTCGGAGATGTCCTTCGTCCAACGCTTGTAACCCTCTTCGTCCAGACCGATTGGCATGAGTGCACCGATTTTGCTTCCCGTCTGCTCGCTCGCCGCGGGCGCAGGAGCCGGCTCTTCCGCTTTCTTTTCGCCGCCGCCGCCGCAACCCGCGCACGCCAGCATCATAACGAGAGCCAACAATAATCCGAATAACTTTTTCATGGCGAACCTCCTTTGAATGATTATTCCCAACAGTCAGTAATTGACTGCCTGCATTATACAAGGCGGTTGTTAAATTTTCAACACAAAGTTTTAGGGGGATTTATCTTGAAGAAATATTTTTTGGCAGTCCTGGTGGAGAATAAGCCGGGCGTCCTCACGCACGTGTCGGGGCTCATCAGCCGCCGCGCCTTCAATATCGAAAGCATTTCCGCGGGTTACACCGAGGAGCCGTCCGTCACCAGGATTAACATCGTCGTCAGCGTTGAATCCGAAAACGAACTCGACCAAGTCGTCAATCAGCTCAGCAAACTCATCGACGTGATTAAAATCGTCAACCTCAGCAAGTCGCCGTCGATTGAACGCGAACTCGTCATGATTAAGGTTCGGGCGAACAAACAGACCCGCGCCGACCTGGTGAGCGTCGTGGACATCTTCCGCGCGCAAATCGTCGACATCACCAGCGAAAACGTCGTCATCGAACTGACGGGCAGTCAAAATAAAATCGACGCCATCTGCGAAGTCCTCAGCGATTACGAAATTGTTGAGATTGCTCGCACGGGCACGATTGCCCTCTCGCGCGGTCCAATTCCCGTCAAAGCCATGTGACATGAAAAAATTTTTTGTACTCATCTGCGCGGCGATTTTAATTTGCGGCTGCGGAAATAAAATTCAGAGCGTGCCGCCGCTGCCCGGGACGTTGCCCGAAATTTTATCCGCGCCCGAAAAAATCGACAGCGACATTTACTTCGACGCGACGGTTTCCATGAAGGGCTTCACGACCTTGGCGGCGGGCAACGTTTACCTCACGCTGCCCGACCTGCTCGTCGACATGTGCGGCGCCATGGGCGAGACAAAATTTTTTTCCTTCGGCGAACAGATTCACCCGCTCGACCGAACGAATTATCGACGCCTCACCGCGCCCGAAGTTTACGTCGAACCGATTACCGCCGTCGCAAATGTCATCGACCGCGCCGACCCCAATCACCTGTCGATTATCGTCACGGATTTGTTTGAGAGCGAATCCGATTGGGCTCTCGTCACGCAAAAGCTCCGCGAAAAATTTTTCGCCGCGCACTCGACAGTCGCAGTCATCGGTATCAGAAATTCTTTCCAAGGAGAAATTTTTGACGTCGGGCTCAAGGCCGCCAAGTTCAATTACAATTCCTTCGCCGACCCGAATCGCTTCCGCCCGTTTTATCTTTTTATCCTCGGACGCGACGACGTTGTAAAAAATTTTCTGCGCAAGTTCAATGAGCGACAGACTTTGCCCAACGACACCGGTTACCTGCTCCTGTCCGAAAGCTTGACCGAAAAGCAGAGTGACTTCAGCGACTTTGAACTCGACGAGGTGGAAAATTTTTATTCCGACGACACTCTCGGCTTGGACGACCGCGTTAAAGAATTCGGGCTGGACAATTTCAACGAGGCGGCGTCCTTCATGATTAACTGGCAATATGAACCGCCGCTCGGAGCCTGCCCGCTGGATTTGTTCGAAGTCGATTCCGCCGTCGAAATTTTTTCTGTCGACGGAGAAGAGTGGACGCCGCGAGAAAAAAATGACGTCCGCGTCAGCTTGCTGAGAGACGACAGACAGTCGGAAAGTTTCTTGATAAAAATTTCTTTGACGCCCGAAAAATCTTTGGCGGAAGGGAAAATGAATTTCGTGCGGATAAAAGTCATGCCGACGGAGCAAGGTTATCGCCTGCCGCCGTGGATTGAAATGTGGAGCGCGAACGTCGACGCCGCCGCGAGAAATTTTGACGGCTCAAAAACTTTGAACTTGAACGGAATCCTCGGCTCGCTGAAAAGTTCGGTCTTCGAAGCCTCGCGCCCCGCTCTCGTGCAAATTAATTTCGTCGTCACCCCGTGAAAAATTTTTTTGAACTCAGTCCTGATTCGGGACTGAATTTTTTTTTGCTGTCAGCCTTATCATCTTAAATTTTCCTTGAAAAATTTTTCAATCTTGTCGAACGGAATGGCTTTCATGTTGTCGTAAAGGTCGACGTGGCTCGCGCCGGGGATAATCATCAGCTCCTTGTTCGTGCCCGTCAGCTTTTTGAACGCGTCCTCGGAAAAATATCTGGAGTGCGCCTTCTCGCCGTGAATAATCAGCACGGGCGATTCAATCTCGCTGCTGTAACAAAGGAGCGGCATGCTCATGAAGGACAGAGCACTCGTCGAGATCCAACCCGTGGTGGAGTTTGCCGAGCGTTTGTGATAACCGCGCTTGGTTTTGTAATAAGCGTAATAATCTCTGACGAACTGCGGCATTTGCGACACGTCGTCGGGGACGCCGCCCGCCATTTTGTATTCGCCGCTGCGATAATCAATCGTCCTCTGTTCGCTGAGATTTTTCCGCATTTCCATTCGTTCCTTGCGCACAGCGTCGGGGCTTTTTTCTTTGTCGAAATATCCGTTGGCAGTGACGCGGCTCATGTCATACATGGTCGAGGCGACGGTCGCTTTGATTCGCGTGTCAATCGCCGCCGCGTTGAGCGCGAAGCCGCCCCAGCCGCATATGCCGATTATCCCGATTCGATTCGCGTCGACGTTCGGGTGTGTGGCGAGGTAATCGACGGCCGCGCAGAAATCTTCGGTGTTGATGTCGGGCGAAGCAACTTTGCGGGGCAAGCCGCCGCTCTCGCCCGTGAACGACGGGTCAAAGGCAATCGTTATAAATCCGCGCGTCGCCATCTCCTGCGCGTAAAGACCGCTGGACTGTTCCTTGACCGCGCCGAAGGGACCCGCCACGGCAAGAGCCGGCAGCCTGCCCGAATAATTTTGCGGCTCGTACATGTCGGCGGCCAGAGTTATCCCGTATCGATTCACGAACGTGATTTTGTGGTGCTTGACTTTGTAATTGCGCGGGAAAACTTTGTCCCATTTTTTTTCGAGCTCAAGCTCTTCGGGCTCAACTTTTGTACTCGGCAGCATGGTCAGGTCAGTGGGAAGCGGCGCGGCGTTTGTCGCAAGCGGAATGCTCAAGGCTCCGAGGCACAGCGCGGCAGTCAAAAATTTTTTCAACGAACTTTTCATGTCAAAACCTCCAAAAAATTTTTCGCGGCAATTCTACCATAAAATTTTGACGCGCCGAAAAAATTTTTTTAAAATCTTCGCGGGAGGGAGAGAACATGAGATTGGAAGAAGATTTTACTTATTACATTCAAAATCGTTTGGAGGCCGTGGAAATTTTTTCCGACACGCAGAGCAGCCGCAACGTCGAATTGGACGGCGCGTTGGGCACGGCGTCCAAGGAGCAGAGCGGCAGGCGCGGTTACCCCGACCATATCGCGCTCGTCGAAGGTTTCGTCTTGGTCATGGAGGACAAATCCGACCGCTTGAAACTCGTCCTGCGCGGCGAAGAAAACGAAATTTCTCAGAGCGTCGACGCCACGAAAAATTACGCACTCAACGGCGCACTCTTTTACGCGCAAAAAATCATCGACGGCTCGCCTTACAAAAAAGTTTTCGCCTTCGGGAACGCCGGCGACCGCAAGCACCACATCATCCAGCCGATTTTCGTCGACGAACAAAAAAATATTTTCGAGTTGCCCGCCGTCGACACGTTCAAAAATTTTTCGGCGGAGAATATCGAATCTTACTACCGCCGCATGGTTTTGGGCGAAGAATCTGCCGAGGAACTTGAACTCAAAAAAATTCTTCGGCGCGCGGAAACTTTGCACGAATATCTGAGGAATTACGGACAGCTCGGCGAGGACGAGAAGCCGCTGGTTGTCTCCGCGATTTTGCTCGCGCTGGCCGAAGAAAAAAATTTCAACATCGCGCAACTCACCGGCGACAAAATCAAATCCGACGGCGCGAAAATTTTTGAGCACGTCGAAAATCATCTCAAGCGCGCGAACGTTCGCCCTGAAGTAAAAAAGGAACGCGTCCTCGGTCAATTCAATTTGATTCGCGAACGCCCGCTCCTCAACTCAATCAACCGCGCGCTGGAGAAAACCCCGCTGAAATTTTTCACAGAGTTCATCGCCGACAACATTTACGACGCGGTGGTCAACAATTCGGCGGAAGATTATCTCGGAAGATTTTACGGCGAATTCATCAGTTACAGCGGCGGCGACGGGCAGAGCTTGGGCGTGGTGCTCACCCCGCGACACATCACCGAACTTTTCTGCGAACTCGTCGACCTTAAACCCGACGACGTTGTATTCGACCCCTGCTGCGGGACGGGAAGTTTCCTCGTCACCGCCATGAGCCGCATGCTCCGCGACGCCGACGAACCTCAGCGCAAACTCATCAAGCAAAATCAAATTCACGGAATCGAGGCGCGCGAGGATATGTTCTCCATTGCCACGACCAATATGATTCTGCGCGGCGACGGTCAAAGCAATTTGCTCTGCGGAGATTTTTTCTCCCACGAGCCCGACGACCTGCAGATAAAAATCGGCGCGACCGTCGGCTTCATGAATCCGCCCTACAGCCAGGCAAAGAACGCCGCGACCGCTCACCTGTCCGAGCTGCGTTTCATCCGTCACCTGCTGGAGTCTGTCACTCGCGGCGGACGCGTCGCAGTCATCGTGCCCGTCTCCGCCATGATTGGCAAGAACCGCGACGACAAAGTTGTTAAGGGCGACATCCTCCGCGCGCACACTTTGGAGGGCGTCATCAGCCTCAACAAAAATACTTTCTACGGTATCGGCACCGTTCCGTGCGTGGCGGTCTTCACGGCGGGCGAACCTCATCCCAAGTCCAAACTCGTCAAGTTCATCAACTTTGAGGACGACGGCTTCGAAGTCAAGAAACACGTCGGGCTGGTCGAGACCGAACGCGCCAAGGACAAAAAATTTTATCTGCTGGATTGCTGGCGCGGGAAAATTTCTGACGCCCCGTCCAAGTTCATGGTCGAGACGACGATTGAGCCCGCCGACGAGTGGCTCCACTCTTTTTATTATTACAACGACGAGCTGCCCGACGATGCCGACGTGGAAAATTCCGTCGCCGATTACCTTACCTTCGAGTTCAACATGATTGCTCACGGGCGCGAATATCTTTTCCCGCGTAAAAAAAAACTTCCGCCGCTGAATGAGCCGCCGCCCCCGCTCCACTCCAAACGCTGGCGAGAATTTTTTATCAAAGATATTTTCGACATCAGCCCCGGCAAACGCTTGACCAAAGCCGAAATGATTACGGGCGACACTCCTTTCATCGGCGCGAGCGATTCAAACAACGGAGTCACGGCTTTCATCGGCAACGAAAATATTTCGGCGGACGAAAATGTTCTCGGCGTCAATTACGACGGCAATGGAATGGTTATAAGTTTCTACCATCCTTATCATTGTATTTTTTCCGATTCTGTTAAACGTTTTAAGCTGAAAAATTTTGACGGCAACGAGTTCGTTTATCTTTTCCTGAAGGCGACAATTCTTAAGCAGAAAAATAAATTTAATTACGGCTACAAATTCAGCGAGACGCGCATGAGGCGGCAAAAAATTCAGTTGCCCGTGGACGACAGCGGCGCGCCCGACTTCAATTACATGGAAGCGTTCGTTCGTTTCGCCGAGGAAAAAATTTTGCAACGCTACCGAGATTTCGTTCAAGAAATTGACGCCGCGCAGGTCGTGCCTCTCGCTGAAAAAATTTGGCGGGCGTTTCGTCTGCTCGATTACTTCGACTTCATCAAGGGCGACCAAAAAGATATGTCGACTTTGACGGCGGGCGACGTGCCGCTCATCTCGGCGAAGAATTCAAACAACGGCTGCAAAGATTTCGTCGACGGCAACGACAAAAAAATTTTCAGCGGTCACTGCCTGACGCTCAACAACGACGGCGACGGCGGCGCGGGCATCGCTTACTATCAGCCGGCAGATTTTTTGCTCGACACTCACGTCACGGCTCTTTACCCGAAAAATTTTTTGTCCGCTGAAACGTTGCTGTTCATCTCGCGGAGCATAACGATTCAGCGCGAAAAATTTGGTCACGGTTATTCGCTGAACAATCGGCGGCTGAACGCATTCAAAGTCATGTTGCCGGTGACGGACAGCGGCGCGCCCGATTTCGAGTACATGGCGGCGTTCGTGAAAAATATCGTGGCGGAAAAATATCGGCGGTACTTGGCTTATCTCGACGAATGAAAAATCTTCAACGAAAAAAACCCCGAGCAAATCGTTCGGGGTTTTTTTAATTAGGAATTAGGAGTGAGGAATTAGGAATTGATTTCGCTCTTCATTCCTCATTCCTAATTTCAAATTCCTAATTGAATTCAGCCGGCGTCTTCCTCTTCCTTGGCGCGGTCGAGAAGGATGTTCAAGAGTTTCATCGCGGCTTCGGGGATGTTGGTGCCCGGCGCGAAGATTGCAACGGCTCCGCTCTTGTAAAGGTGGTCGTAATCTTGAACGGGGATAACGCCGCCGATGGCAACCAAAATGTCCTCGCGCCCGAGCTTTTTGAGTTCGTCGACGAGTTCGGGCAGCAACGTGTTGTGACCTGCGGCCAGCGAGCTGAATCCGACGATGTGGACGTCGTTATCGACAGCGTCCTGCGCGGCCTCGACGGGCGTCTGGAAGAGCGGACCGACGTCGACGTCCCAGCCCATGTCCGCGAAACTGGAAGCGATAACTTTTGCGCCGCGGTCGTGACCGTCTTGACCAATCTTGGCGACGAAAATTCTCGGACGGCGGCCGGTGACTTTCTCAAATTCATCAGCGCGAGCACGAACTTTATCGAGCTCAGTCTGCGCGCCGAATTCTTTGGAGTAAACGCCGCTGATTGTGTGAATCGTGGCGACGTAACGTCCCGAAACTTTTTCCACGGCGTCAGAAATTTCTCCGAGGGAGCAGCGGACGCGAGCAGCCTCAACCGCACACTCAAGAAGGTTTCCGTTGTCGCGAGTCTCAGCCGCCTTGGTGATTGCTTCGAGGGCGGCGCGGACATCATCTTCGTTGCGTTCGGCGCGGAGTTTGTTGAGGCGTTCAACTTGCGCGTTGCGGACGGCGGTGTTGTCGACGGCGAGAATTTCGAGCGGGTCTTCTTTGTCGAGGCGGAACTTGTTCAAGCCGACGATGGTTTCGTTGTTCGAATCGATACGAGCCTGACGACGAGCCGCCGCCTCTTCGATACGCATCTTGGGCAAGCCGGTTTCGATTGCCTTGGCCATGCCGCCGAGCTGTTCAACCTCCTGAATGTGAGCCCAAGCGCGACGAATAATTTCGTTCGTGAGAGCTTCGACGTAATAGGAGCCGCCCCACGGGTCGATGATTTTGCAGACGGAAGTTTCGTCTTGAATGTAAAGCTGAGTGTTGCGGGCAATGCGTGCGCTGAAGTCGGTGGGCAGAGCGATTGCCTCGTCGAGCGCGTTGGTGTGGAGTGATTGCGTGTGACCGAGAGCCGCGCCCATTGCCTCCATGACCGTGCGGGAAATGTTGTTGAAAGGATCTTGCGCGGTGAGCGACCAGCCCGAAGTCTGGCAGTGTGTGCGCAGTGCCATGGACTTTGCGTCGGTGCCGCCCATTTGCTTGACGATTTTCGCCCAGAGGACACGAGCCGCGCGCATCTTTGCAACTTCCATGAAATAATTTTTGCCGATGGCCCAGAAGAAGCTCAGGCGTTTTGCAAAGGCGTCGACAGCCAAGCCGGCGTTGATGCCCGTGCGAATGTATTCGAGACCGTCCGCCAGCGTGTAACCGAGCTCAATGTCAGCCGGCGCGCCCGCCTCTTGCATGTGGTAGCCGCTGATAGAAATCGAATTGAACTTCGGCATGTACTTGGTCGTGTACTCAAAAATATCGCCGATGATTCGCATGGACATTTCGGGCGGATAAATGTAAGTGTTGCGAACCATGAATTCCTTGAGGATGTCGTTTTGAATCGTGCCGTTGAGGATTGACTTGTCGACGCCCTGTTCAATGCCGCTCTGAATGAAGAACGCGAGAATCGGAAGAACTGCGCCGTTCATTGTCATGGAGACGGACATTTGGTCGAGGGGAATGCCGCTGAACAAAATATTCATGTCGAGCATGGAGCAGACGCTGACGCCCGCCTTGCCGACGTCGCCGAAGACGCGCGGATTATCTGCGTCGTAACCGCGGTGTGTGGGCAGGTCGAACGCAATCGACAGACCCTTCTGACCTGCGGCGAGGTTGCGGCGATAGAAAGCGTTGGATTCTTCAGCCGTCGAGAAGCCCGCGTATTGGCGAACGGTCCACGGACGGAAAACGTACATCGTGGCGTAGGGGCCGCGCAGGAACGGAGGAATGCCGCTGACGAAATCCAAATGATTCATGTGCGCGTATTCGTCGTGAGTGTAGAGCGGCTTGACCGGCACATGCTCCATCGTCTTGTAGATGAGTTTGTCGTAATCTTCAGCCGCCGCCTTTTCAAACTTAGCCTTCCAAGCCGCCTCGTCGGAAGTCGGGGCGTCGCTCAGGCTCATCTGCGTGAAGTCAGGATTTTTGTATGCCAATTAGTTCATCCCCTTTTTCTGTTGAAGAGCTTGAAGAATCTGATAGCAGTTCGCCTTGACGTGAATGTACTCGTCAATGCCCGCCGCGTCGTAGGTCGCTTTCAAGTCGGCAGGAGCCGCGCCCGCCAGGAAGACGGTTGCGTTGGGCAGAGCCTCATGGAGTTTCGGCGCGAGTGCGGGAATAATTTCGGGATAGGTCGCGTCGGTCGAGCAGATGACGGCAGCGTCCGCGCCCGAAGCTTTGGCAGCCTCCGCCGCCTCTTCCACAGTCTTGAAGCCGTTGTTGCCCAGGACTTGGAACGCGCCGACTTGCAGGAAGCCCGTGGTGAAATCCGCGCGAGCTTTGTGCTGAGGAATGGGACCCATGTTCGCGAGGAAAATTTTTACGTTGTCGCCGGTCGCGGCTTTAAACTTCTCGGTCTTCTCGCGCAGAGCCTCAAAGCGTTCACTCCAGCGGTGCGCCTCAATATTTTTAATTTCGGGAACATCAGCGGTGCCCAGAGCGTTTCTGAGTTCGGCAATGGTCGCGCCCTTCTCCGCCGCCGCGATGGCACAACATGCGCAACCGTCTTTGACAGCAGCGAGCGCATCTGCAACAGCGGCAGAATCAACCGTGCTTAAATAATTTTCGATTGCCGCCTTGCGAGCTTTAAGATTTTCTTCCTGATTTTCGGGGCGGGCGTCAATGCGTTCCTCGGTCATGTTCGGATACATGTTGTTGCCGACGATTCTGTCCTTGCGGGTCTCGGCTGCCTTGAAGCGCGCGTCGAGAATCGCGGCGATTTGTTCTTGCGGATAACCTTCCTTGAGCGCGGCGACGATTCCGCCCTTGCCCTCAATGACTTGGAACTCCGCCCAAATTTTTTCTTTAATCTCTTTGGTCAAGTTTTCGACAGCCCACGAACCGCCGGCGGGGTCAATCGGCTGGAGCAAACCGAATTCTTCCTGAAGAATGATTTGCATGTTGCGCGCGATACGACGGCTGAACTCGTCGCCCTTGCGGACGGGCTCATCGAACGTGGAATTTTCAAAGCTGTCGACGCCGCCGACAACGCCGCTGAAAAGTTCGGTCGTGTCGCGCAGCATGTTGACGTAAGGGTCGTAAACGGTCTTGAAGAATTTCGCGGGGCGTCCGTGAATGTGAATCTTCTGAGACTCCTCGTTGCCGCCGAACGCTTGGATAATCTGCGCCCAAATCGGACGGATGGCACGGAGCTTTGCAATCTGCAGGAAGAAGTTCGCGCCCATGGAGAAGCCGAACATAATCTGGCCGGCCGCCTCGTCAATCGTCAGCCCGCGCTCAAGCAACGCTCTGAGGTACGCGACGCCCGTTGCCAAAGTGTAAGCCACTTCCTGAACGTCATTTGCGCCGCCGTTGCTGAAGACATTGCTCTTAACGAAAACCGTTTTGACTGCGGGCGCGTTCTTGACTGCCCACTTCGCCGCTTTCGCCGCCTCGTCGAAGAGTTTGTCGAGGTCTTGAGTGAGTTTGCCGTTGCCGGCGTATTCGGCAATCGGATTGGCACCGATGACGCCGCACAGTTTGGAAACGTCGCCGCCGTTCTTCTTGACGGCAGCCACAATCAGCGCGAGCAGCGGCAGAGCACTTTCGCCCGCGTAAACGTAAAGCGGATATTGGTCGAGCTTGAGACCTTTGAGCAGCGTTTCCACGTCGCCGAGGGTCGTGACGGAGCAGCCGTGCTTGCCGATGTGTTTGCACTCGCGCGCGTCTTTGCCTTTGCGGGTCGCGCAGTCCACTTTGATGTTGTAAACGGTCGAGCCCTTTTCAATCTCGTGCTTGAGCAATTCGTTGTTCTCTTCGGGCAAAGTTTCGTCGCACGCCTGCGCGATACCCCACGGCGCGTTGACATATCCGTTTGCTTTGACGCCGCGCAGATAATCGCCCATGCCGGGGAAGGAGCCGACGGGTTGAATCGCTTCGGTGTCCGCGTGGAAGTACATGGGGCTGAAGGTGATGCCCTCATAAGTCTTGGTGAAAAGTTTCTTTTCGAACGGTGCGCCCTTCAACAACGCGACGCACGCCGCCTTCCACTCGTCATACGTCGGGGCGGAGAATTCGTCGAGCGGGACTTCGGGGAAAGTTTCCTGAGCTTCGGCTTTTTTTATCAGTGCCTGCAAATCGAGCTCAGCATTTTTTTCTGTGGCATTGCTCATAAATTTTTATAACCTCCTGTAAAAATTTTGGGGATGTCTGCGAAAAGTTTTTCTACCACTCCTCCTCAGATTGTTTGCAAGATAAATGAATCACTGCGAAAATATTATCGCAAATTATAATCCGCGTCAACGATTCGGGCAAAAAAAAATCGGTCATCGACTTCGACGACCGATTAATTTTTTACGAGCGAATTTTATTCTTCGACGAGAATGCGCGGGAAAAGTTGTTCGGGCTTTGCGACTTCGTGATTCGGTTCAATCTGCCCGAAAATTTCCGCGTCGGCGAGTTTGACTTCGCCGGAAATTTTTAACTGCGCGCGAATCTTTTCGGCGGTCACGGGCATGAACGGAGAAATTAAAACGCTGACGATTCGGAGAGCCTCGACGAGATTGTAAAGGACGTTGGCCAGTGCCTGCCGCTGAGTTTCGTCCTTGGCGAGCTTCCAGGGCATGGTCTCGTCGATATATTTGTTCGCGCGCCCGATAAATTTCCACACGACTTTGACGGCGTCGGAAAGCTGAACATTTTCCATGAGCCGCCGATATTCTTTTGAAGTGTCGACAGCCTCCCCGCGGAAAGATTTGTCCAGGTCACTCAAGTCTTGCGCGGGCAGAAGAATTTTCTTTTGGAACTTGCCAATCATGTTGAGCGTCCTGTGCAAAAGATTTCCGAGGTCGTTGGCAAGGTCGGCGTTAATCCTCTGAATCAGCGCGTCGCGATTAAAATTTCCGTCGAGCCCCAAAGTTATCTCGCGCAGGAGAAAATATCTGATTGCGTCCGCGCCGAACTCATCGACGAGCAGCACGGGGTCGACGACGTTGCCTTTGGACTTGGACATTTTGTCGCCGTCGGTGACCAGCCAGCCGTGTCCGTAAATTTGTTTGGGAAGGGGAAGACCCGCCGCCATGAGCATTGCCGGCCAGATAATCGAGTGGAAGCGAACAATTTCTTTGCCGACGAGATGAATGTCCGCCGGCCAAAATTTTTTCATGGCGTCGTTGTGAATGAGCGGCGTGATGTAATTTATAACGGCGTCGAACCAAACGTAAATGACGTGGCGTTCGTCGCCGGGCACGGGGATGCCCCAATCAAACGACGTGCGCGAAATGCACAAATCTTCCAGCCCGCTCTTGATGAAGTTAATCATCTCGTTGCGTCGAGAGGTCGGCACGATAAATTCGGGGTGCTCCTCAATGTGTTTCAAAAGCGCGTCGGCGTATTTCGACAGGCGGAAGAAGTAAGCCTCCTCGGAAACTTTTTCGACGGGACGGTGGCAGTCGGGGCAACAGCCGTTTTCGTCGAGCTGCAGTTCCGTCCAATACGATTCGCAGGGCGTGCAGTACAAACCGGTGTATTCGCCCTTGTAAATATCGCCGTTCGCCTGAATGCGTTGGAAAATTTCTTGGACAACTTTTTCGTGGCGCGGCTCACTCGTGCGGATGAAATCGTCGTTGGAGATGTGAAATTTTTTCCAGAGCTCCTTGAAGCTGTCGACAATCGGGTCGATGTATTCGAGCGGCGTCTTGCCTTGAGCTTGCGCCGTCCGCTGAATTTTTTGCCCGTGTTCGTCAGAGCCCGTCAGGAAAAAAACTTCGCAGCCCTCCAGTCGCTTGAAGCGGGCAATGGCGTCGGCAATCGTCGTGCAGTAGGCGTGCCCGATGTGCAAATTCGCGCTGGGGTAATAAATCGGTGTCGTGATGTAAAAAGTTTTCATTGAGTGTCCTCCTGTTTTATTTGAAGTCCTTTCGTTGGTTAAGCAAAAGGACGCAAAGTCAACTGTCGTTCAATTTGGCTCGTTGTGCTCGGCGGGTTGATGAATGACTTTTATTTTTTTGAATCAACTTTTCTTTTGCGTGCCCAAAAGAAAAGTTGCAAAAGAAAAGGGCACCTCGCGGGGGCGGCTGCTCGTTCATGGCTCGAACGTTGCGCCCGAAGTCAGCCGCTCGTGCCCGCTGAGAAAACATCACGTTTTCTGCGCGGGCGCGGCCGTCATCCATGACGGCCTCAGTTTCGCTGCAGTTAATCCTCAATCTTCAGCAGTGCGTTGTAAATTTTGCGGCGACTCACGTTGAATTTTTTTGCCGCCTCGCGCATGGCTGATTTTTTGTCGAGCCCCTGCTCCAAAAATTTTTTGACGACGGACGGAATATCTTCTGCGGGCGGCGACGGCTCCGAGAAAATTTTTCCTTCGACCAACACGACGAATTCTCCGCGCGGCTCAGAAATTTTCTCAAGCAGCTCAGAAATTTTCCCGCGCAAAAATTCTTCGTGGACTTTGGTCAGCTCCCGCGCCAAGACCGCCTCGCGCTCGCCGAAGACTTCCAAAAGCTCCGCCAAAAAATTTTTCAGCCGATGCGGTGCCTCGTAAAAAATTATCGTCGCCTCAATCGCCGAAAGCTTTTCCAAAAACTCACGGCGATTTTTTTTTGTCTTCGGCGCGAAGCCCGCGAATAAAAATTTCGTCGTGTCCAGACCCGAACAAATCAGCGCGCTGAGTGCGGCGTTGGCTCCGGGTATCGGGCAAACCTCCACGCCCGCGCCGAGTGCCAGCCTCACCAAGTCCGCGCCGGGGTCCGAGATTGCCGGCATGCCCGCGTCGCTGACGACCGCCACCGATTCGCCCGCCCGAAGTCTTTCCAAAATTTTTTTGCCGACGGATTCTTTGCAGTTCTCGTCAAAGCGAATCAGCGGCGTGTGGATTTCGAAGTGCGTCAAAAGTTTTCGCGTGCGCCGCGTGTCCTCCGCCGCGATTAAATTTACCTCGCGCAAAATTTTTATCGCGCGGAAGGTCATGTCCTCCAAGTTGCCAATCGGCGTCGCGCACAAGTACAGCAAGCTCAGCCCTCCAATTTTTTCTCAAAATAATATTTAACGTTCGTGTTGTCAAGTAATCGGCGGCAAAATAAAATCGCGACCGCCTTCCAAGGGCAAGCCGCGTTTTGAAATTTTCTTTGCGTCAAAAAATTTTTTCCGTGAGTTCAATCTCCGAAGCGTTCACGGGAACTTTGGCGATTATCGGCAGACCGGTCAGCGCGGCAATCATTTTCGCGTTGTCGAGGTCGAGCAAAGATTTTTCGCGGAAGCGATTGAGTATCACGCCTTTGACGGGAATTTTTTCCGCCTGCAAAAATTTTGCGGTCAAAGCAGTGGCGTTTATCGTGCCGAGCCCCGAATCCGCGACGATAATCGTCGGCAAGTTGAATCTCTTGACGACATCGCTCAGGAGAAATTTTTCGTCATCCCAGCGCAAGGGACAAAGAATTCCTCCGCTGCCTTCGACGACGAGGACCTCAAAATTTTTCTGCGCCGTGATGAAGTCGCGTTCGAGCACGGAAATTTCTATCGGGCGGTTTTCAATCTTCGCCGCCAAATGCGGGGACACGGATTCTTTGTAAGAGTACGACACAAATTTTTCGTCGGGCAGGGCGGCGATTTTTTTTACGTGCCACGCGTCGGCGGGGAGGTTGTCAATTTCTTCGCCCGAAGCCGCGAACTTGTAATAACCCGCCGAAATTCCTCGTGCCCGAAAATTTTTTATCAGCAGAGCCGTCACAAAAGTTTTCCCGACGTCGGTGCCCGTGCCGGTCACGAAAATATTTTTGCTCATCAAAACCATATCCCCGCTTTTCTGAGACGCAAAGACAAAATCGCGGCCAAGACGCACAAGAATCCGTCGGGCAACACTTGCAGCACGAAGCTGTCGATGAACAGCACCCACAGCGTCAGCGGCGCGTCGATTACGTAATTGGAAACGAGGTAAAGCCAGCTCATGCCAATCACGTAAACTATCAGCATGCCGAGCAAATTTATCGCGAAAATATTTTTGAAGTTTATGACGGACAACTGCCGCGAAAATTTTCCGCAGAACCAAGCCTGCAATATGAATCCGACCAAGTAACCGAACGTCGGCTTGAAGAGGTAACTAATCCCGCCGCCCGACGCGAAGACGGGAACTCCGACCAAGCCCAGCAAAACGTAAACGCCGACCGCCAACGCGCCCAACTTTTCTCCCAAGACCAGCCCCGCCGTCAGCGTGAACAAAAATTGCAACGTGTAAAAATCTGCGCCAATCGGTATCCTGATGAATGTGCCAAGCGTAATCAGTGCCGCGAACAATCCCACAAAGACCAACTCTCTGTTGCTCAATCTCAAGGTGCGTATCTCCTTTCGGTTAACGATGCCAGATAAAAATACACGCGGCGTTTCTTTTTGTCAACCGAAAAATTTTTCAAGGTTAATGATAAAGTTGACGCTCCGTTCGTTGTAGCAGACTCGGCGGCGATATGATATACTTCCGCCAAGGAGGTCAGTCAATGGAAATAAAAACGATTCACCGCGTAAAATTTTTTGACACGGATACGATGGGCGTCGTGCACCACGCCAATTACATTCGCTGGTTCGAGACGGGGCGCGTGGAATTTTTGCGCGCGCTCGGAATTGATTTGAACGAGATGATGAGCGACGGAATCCTTTTCCCGATTGTCGAAGTCGACGCGAAGTTTCATGCGCCCGCGAAGTTCGATGACGTGGTGGAGATTGTGACGAGTGCCGAGGCTCTGACCAAGGCGAAGATGAAATTCAATTACGTGATTCGCAGGTGCGGCGACGAAAAAATTTTGGCGGAGGGCAACTCGACCAACGTCTTCACGAGCGGCGGAAAAATTTGTCGGCTGCCCGAAAAATATTTCTCGCGACTCGGAAAAGGTTTGGAATGAGCAGAAGATTTTTCCTGAAGATTTTAATCGCGCTCGGACTCGGAGCATATTTCCCGAAATTGGCGGAGGCGTCACGGCTCGAAGAACTTCACACGCCGCAGGACGGATACGCGCCGCTGACGAGTGTAAAATTTTTGCGGCAGGTCGTCACGCGCGATTCGCGGTCGTCGCGGATGATAATGTGGCAGGCGGACTCGGACGAAAATTTTTCGGTGGAGTGGCAGCTCGTCGGCGAGGAGGCGGCTCACTTCTCTGAAGTCACTCGGCGCGAATCAATTTGCTCGTGCGCGCTGGAAAATCTCAAGCCCGCAAGTCTTTACAAGTTCCGAATCATTTCGGGCGAACGGGCGACGGCTTGGCAGGAGCTGAGGACGGCGGGCGACGGCGCGTTCCAAATGTTAATCTTCGCGGACAGCCAGTGCGAGCATTACGAAGTGTGGCAGCGGACGGCGGACACCGCTCACGAAAAATTTCCCGACGCGGAGCTGGTGACGGTCGTCGGCGATTTGGTCGACAACGGCGAGGCGGATTATCAGTGGCGCGCGTGGAATTTGGCGGCGACGAAACTTTTGGCGGGAAAAATTTTTGCGCCGGTCATGGGCAACCACGAATGTTACGGCGTCGATTGGTTCAACGCGCTGCCGACAGGTTACCTGAATCAGTTCGCCTTGCCCGACAACGGAGCCAAAAATCTCGGCGGATATTTTTATTCCTTCGACTTCGGCGCGGCTCATTTTTTTATCTTGAACACGCAGTTCGCCGAGCTGGAAAAGTTCCATCCGAATCTTCAGTCCGCGCAAGAATATTTTTTCCGCCGCGACGCCGCCAACGTCACTCGCCCGTGGAAAATTGTCCTCATGCACAAAGATATTTACGATTACGCGCAGGACACGTTCAACGACATCGCCGACAGATTTTTGGAGCTGTTCGACGAGCTGGAGATTGATTTGGTTTTCACGGGGCACCTGCACACTTATCGCAACCGCGGAAAAATTTTCGCGCGGAAAAAATCTTCGCGGGGCACGACTTACATTTTGTGCGGGCGGGCGGGCGACCAAAAATATGTCGAGCCGCATTCGGCGATTGACGACGTGACTGCGCCCGACCTGCGCGGCGAGCCCGAGAGTTTCATCGTGCTTGACGTTCGTGCGGACGAAATAAAATTGACGGCTCAAACTGTCGACGGAAAAATTTTGGACGACTTCACGCTGACAAAGGGCTGAAAATTTTTTCGCGGACGGCGAGCGTCGGCGAGCGGCTGGAAATTTTTTCGCGGACGTCGAGCGTTGCATGCGGCGGAAAATTTTGCGGGCGTCGAGCGTCGGTGAACGGCGGAAAAATTTTTTGAACAACAGAAAGGATTTTAAAATGAATTTGCAAGGCTTAATCGTTTGCCGCAATCTTTTGGACACGGAAATTTTCGACGGCGCGGCGGACAAATTTGAAACGGCATCTCATCTCGTCGAGCGGGCGGAACTCCTCGGCTTGAGCGGCAATCTTTATCGCGCGTACCTGATTTATCTGCTGGCGCACGAGCCGAATTTAATTTCGACTTCGATTGAAATGCGCGGCGGGAAAATCGGCGAGAGCCTCCGCGAAATTTTTGTTCACGACGTGGAAATTTTGTTGCCGATTCTTCGCGGCGAACTCTGGAGCGATTTGAAACTCCTCAACCTTTACAAGCCGACCGCCGCCACCGCCGACGAATCTTTCAACGAACTTTTGCGGCGGCTGGAAAATTTAATCGACGCGGAAGAAATTGCCGACGCGTTCATCGAACACTGGCGGCGATTCGGTTACGGCGACATTGCGACTTATCGTGCCTTCCGCTGGGACGCCGCAGAAAAAAATATCGTCGGCATTCGCCACTTCGAAACGATTCGCCTCGACGACTTAATCGGTTACGCGCACCAGAAAGAACTTTTGACGGGCAACACGACCGCCTTTGTCAGCGGCAAGCCCGCCAACAACGTTTTACTCGTGGGCACGCGCGGCACGGGAAAATCTTCAGGCGTCAAAGCTCTGGTCAACGAATATTACTCGCAGGGTCTGCGCCTCGTTCAGCTCACCAAACCGCAGCTGAAATATTTGCCCGACCTCATGGAGACGCTGAGAAAATTTTTAAGCAAGCGGTTCATCATCTTCCTGGACGATTTGTCCTTCGAGGAGTCGGAGGCGGAATACAAATATCTGAAGTCTGCAATCGAGGGCGGCGTCGAATCTCGGCCGGAAAATGTTTTGATTTACGCGACGAGCAATCGGCGGCATTTGATTCGGGAAACGTGGCGCGACCGCTCAGAAGACCACGACGAACTTTACCGCGACGACAGCGCGAACGAAACCATTTCCCTGTCCGACCGCTTCGGGCTGATTATCCATTATTACGCGCCGACGCAGGCGGAGTATCTTGAAATTATTCGCAGCATGTTAAAGCGGCGCGGCGTGGAGTTGGACGCGGAAACTTTGCGGCTGGAAGGTTTGCGCTGGGAGATGTCGCATTCGGGGCGCAACGGGCGCACGGCTCAGCAATTCGTCAATCATTATTTGGGTCAGCGATAAAATAAAAAAAATCCCTCCGACATTATCGCCGAAGGGATTTTTTTGAGAGAGCTGTGAATTATTTGCCGTCAACTATATTCCAAGCTTGTTCGCGAGTGATTTGTTTGCCTTGATAGGTGTAAACGTTGCTTTCAAAGAATTTTCCGTTATATTCCATGGTGATTCCGTGCGAGGCGAAGACTGCGCCCACCTTATCAACATATTGATGACGCAATTTGTCGTCGGTAATCATCTTGATAAGGTCGCTGTTGGGGTCAGTGAGGTTGAGATTTTCAAAGCCGGGAATGCCGCGTTTTTGCGCGTCGAGCATATCGGCTGTGAATTCCACCCACGAGCCGCCCGCCACATTGTCGAGTTCCTCGTCGTTCAAGATTTCGTCCTTCAAAATTTCTTTCGCCATTTTTATCAGCCTCCAAAAATTTTTCTGTCCTTTATACGTTCCAAATTCCATTTCGTTACAGACTTTAACAAAAAATTTTTTCGCCGTCAAACAAAATGCGCTGAAGAGTTTTTTGCCGTTGAAAAAATTTCCCGCGCGAAATATAATCACGGAAAAATTTTCGGAGATGATTAAATGGTTTATCTTGTGGGCGCGGGGCCCGGCGACGTCGGACTTTTGACGCTGAAGGCTTGCAAACTTTTGCGGGCGGCGGACGTCGTGATTTATGACCGACTCGCCGACGACGCGATTTTAAATTTCTGCGCGGGCGCGAAAAAAATTTACGTGGGAAAATCGGCGGGCAAGCACACGCTCAAGCAGGAGGAAATAAATCGGTTGCTGGCGGAGGAGGCGCGGCAAAATAAAATCGTCGTGCGGCTCAAGGGCGGCGACCCGTTCGTATTCGGGCGCGGCGGCGAGGAGGCTCTCTTCCTGCGCGAAAAAAATTTGCCGTTCGAGATTGTCCCCGGCGTCACGAGCGCGGTGGCGGTTCCGGCATACGCGGGCATTCCCGTCACGCACAGAGGACTCGCCGCGAGCTTCGCGGTCGTCACCGGGCACGAAGACCCGACGAAACCCGAATCGACAATTCGCTGGGAAAAAATTTCCACGGCTGTCGACACGCTGATTTTTCTCATGGGCGTGGCGAACTTGCCGCAAATCGTCAGCAAACTCATCGAGCACGGACGCGCGCCCGATACGCCCGCCGCATTGATTCGCTGGGGCACGAAGCCCGCGCAAAAAGTTTTGCTCACGACGCTGGCAGAGGCTCCGAGCAAAAAAATTTCGCCGCCCGCGATTTTCGTCGTCGGCGAGGTCGTCAATCTTCGCGAGCAACTTCGGTGGTTCGAGACGCGTCCGCTCTTCGGGAAAAAAATTTTGGTGACGCGCGCGCGGGCTCAAGTGTCGAAACTTTCAAGCGCGCTGAAAAATTTGGGCGTGGAAGTCATCGAGTGCCCGACAATAAAAATCGCCGAGCCGTCAGACAATTTCCGACAGCTGGACGCGGCGATAAAAAATCTTCGCGGCTTCGACTGGATAATCTTCACGAGCGCGAACGGCGTGGAAAAATTTTTTACGCGGCTGAAACTTCACGGGCTGGACGCGCGGGCTTTGAACAAGGTGGCGGCAATCGGAGTGGCCACGGCGGAAAAACTTTTGAACTGCGGAATCGTCGCGGACGTGGTGCCGAAAGATTTTGTCGCGGAGAGTTTGGCGGAGGCTTTAAAAAATTTCGTCGGCGGGAAAAAAATTTTGCTGGCGCGGGCGGAGGAGGCGCGCGACGTTTTGCCCGAAGCCTTGAAAAATTTCGGCGCGGAAGTCACGGTCGCTCCCGCTTACAAAACTTTGCCCGAAGTGTCCGCGCAGATTGACTTCGACGCGATTGACTTGGCGACGTTCACGAGCTCTTCGACGGTGAAAAATTTTGCGGCGGCTCACGGCGTCGACGCGCTGAAAAAATTTCCGACGGCTGCCATCGGTCCGATAACCGCTCAAACTTTGCAAAGCTTCGGAGTGATGCCGGCGGTCGTCGCGGAAAAATTTACGATTGACGGACTCGTCGAGGCGATTGGAAAATTTTATGGACGATAAAAAATTTAATGACGATGACCTTTACGCTGTGGAAGATTCGGACGACGACCTTTACGCGGAAAAAATTTCTGACGCGCGCCCGAAAACTTTTCGCAGTAAAAATTTCGTCGACAGCGAGACGCAAGCTCAAGAGGACGCAGAAAAATCTTTGCCGCCCGAAACGAAACTCAAAATGAAACTCACGCACGCGGAGACGAGTGGCGTGGCGATATCGGCGGTCATGCTCATTTACAGCCTCGCCGAAGCGGATAAGCCGCTTTTCTTTTTGTCAGCCGCTCTGCTGATTTTTTTGTTGCGCCCATTGCTCGGAGTCCTCGCCGGCAAACACAATCGCGCCGTCCAAAACGCGCTGCACAGTTTCAGCGTCGTGATGTTCGTCGGCGCGTTGCTCTTCCTCTTCCTGTAAATTGGACTTTTACCGCCGCAAGTGTTATTATTTCGGGGCAAACTTTGGAAGAGGTGAGAATGTGGAAGAATTGGACTTTGGACATGGAAAAATCGTTCCCGTCAATCTCGAACACGAAATGAAATTTTCTTATATCGATTACGCGATGTCGGTTATCGTTTCGCGCGCGCTGCCGGACGTTCGCGACGGTTTGAAGCCCGTGCACCGCAGGATTCTTTACGCAATGCAAGAGGCGGGCATGACAAGCGGCAAGCCTTACAAAAAATCGGCGCGCATCGTCGGTGAAGTCTTGGGTAAATATCATCCGCACGGCGACACTTCAGTTTACGACGCGATTGTCCGCATGGCTCAGGATTTTTCAATGCGTTATCAACTCGCCGACGGCCACGGAAACTTCGGCTCCGTCGACGGCGACCCCGCCGCTGCCATGCGTTACACCGAAGTGCGCATGTCAAAAATTTCCGAGCTCATGTTGCAAGACATCGACAAAGAAACCGTCGACTTCGTGCCCAATTACGACGAATCGCTCAAGGAACCGAGTGTCCTGCCCGCGAAATTTCCTCAGCTGCTCGTCAACGGCACGTCGGGTATCGCGGTGGCAATGGCGACGAATATTCCGCCGCACAACATCGGAGAGATTATCGACGCGACGCTTTACTTAATCGACGACCCCGACGCCTCGACCGCCGACCTGATGAAAATCGTCAAAGGTCCCGATTTCCCGACCGCCGCGTTGATTATCGGCAAGGAAGGAATTCGCGATGCTTATCGCACAGGCCGCGGCTCAATCAAAATGCGGGCGCGCACACGGATTGAACAACGCCTGAACGGCAGGAGCCGAATCGTCGTGACGGAGCTTCCTTATCAAGTCAACAAGGCGCGGCTCATTGAAAAAATTGCCGACCTCGTCCGCGAAAAAACGATTGAGGGCATAACCGACCTGCGCGACGAGAGCGACCGCCAGGGCATGAGGATTGTCATCGACCTGCGCCGCGACATCACTCCGCAAATCGTTTTGAATCAGCTGTTCAAGCACACGCAAATGCAAGACAGCTTCGGCGTGAATATGATTGCACTCGTCAACGGCAGCCCGCAGATTTTGACGCTCAAAGAAATTCTCGCGCATTACATCAAACACCAAGAGGAAGTCATCACTCGCCGCACGAAATTTGATTTGGCAAAGGCAAAGGCGCGCGCGCACATCTTGCAGGGGCTGACCACCGCCGTTAAAAATCTCGACAGCGTGATTAAAATTATCCGCTCAAGTTTCTCGACCCTCAACGCAAAAGTTGCGCTCGTCAACCGATTCAACTTCAGCGACGCTCAAGCGCAGGCGATTTTGGATTTGCGTCTGCAGAAGCTCACGAGCCTCGAACGCGACAAACTCGACGAAGAATATCACACCCTCCTCGCCGACATAAAAAATTTCCAAGAGATTCTCGGCGACGAACAAAAAATTTTGCAAATCATCAAGGACGAACTCAGAGCCGTCAAAGGAAAATTCAACGACAGGCGGCGCACAGAAATTATCGGCGAAGAACTCACGGCGTTCGAAGCGGAGGATTTGATTAACGACGACGACATCGTGGTCACGCTCACGCACGGCGGTTACGTCAAACGAATCGACCTTTCCACTTACAAAAAACAAAAACGCGGCGGCGTCGGCGTCACGGGCATGGGCACAAAGGAAGAGGATTTCGTTGAGCAGCTCTTGATAACCACGACGCACCACACGATTTTATTTTTCACGAACAAGGGCAAAGTCTTCCACCTCAAGGCGTATCAAATTGCCGAGTCCGGGCGCGCCGCAAAGGGCGTTCATATCAGCAACCTTTTGATGATTGAGCCGGGCGAAAAAATTACTGCGCTCGTCAAGGTCAAAGACTTCGACCCGACCCGTTATCTGTTCATGGCAACCAAGAAGGGTATCGTCAAGAAAACTCAGCTCAGCGAATTCAGCTCCATGATGAAGCGCGGCTTGATTGCCATCAAACTCGACAGCGACGACGAATTAATCGGCGTGAAGTTCACGGAGGGCGAACGTTATATCATCCTCGGCACCGCGCAGGGTATGACTATTTCTTTCGCCGAAGAGGAAGTTCGCTCCATGGGCAGGAACGCGCGCGGCGTCCGCGGCATCACTCTCAAGCGCGGCGACCGAGTCGTCGGCATGGACAAGCTCCGCAAGGGCGCGGAGGTTTTATCGGTCAGCGAGGAAGGCATCGGCAAGCGCACGCCGACCGAAGAGTATCGCCCTCAAGGACGCGGCGGCAAAGGTTTAATCAACATGAAGGTCACCGAGAAGACCGGCGAAGTCGTCGGCATTAAAGTTGTCACGCCCGACCAAGAGCTCCTCTTGATAACGACGGAAGGAATTGTCATTCGCACGAGCATTGACGATATCGGCTTGCGCGGAAGAAACACTCAAGGCGTCATCCTCATGAAGACCAAGGACGACGACAAAGTTGCCTCACTCGCCACCGTCACGCTCAAGAACGATTAAGGGCTTATGATAAATTGTCGGCGGACGACCGTACTTAATGAGCCGGCAAAAAAAAATCCCCCTGTCGGTTTGGCAGAGGGATTTATTAATTTGCAGAGGAAAAATATTTCAGAAGAGACCCGACGCCGCCGCGACGAGATAAGCCGCCGCTGCTCCGCAGAAGGGACCGGCAATCGGAACCCAGGCGTAACCCCAATCAGAGCCGCCCTTGCCGGCAATCGGAAGAATCGCGTGAGCAATGCGCGGACCCAAGTCACGGGCGGGATTCATCGCGTAACCCGTGGGACCGCCCAGCGACAAGCCCAAGGCGATAATCAAAATGCCGACCATGTACGGACCGTAACCGGGGACGAGCTGCCCGACAGGTTCGCCGAAAATCATCCAAATGACGAACATGAGGAAGAAAGTTGCAATCGCTTCGCACAGGAAGTTGGCAATGGGGCTGCGAATGGCGGGCGCCGTCGCGAAGACTCCGAGCTTTGCGGCAGGGTCTTCAGTCTTTTCCCAGTGCGGCAGGTAAGCGACCCAAACAATCGTCGCGCCGACAATCGCGCCGACGAGCTGCGCGGCGGACGTCGCCAAAAATTGTGCGGGCGTGTAAATGCCGACCATGGTCTTGGCGAGAGTGACTGCGGGATTTAAATCGCCCTGAGGGGCACCGAGCGTCGTGGCGGTGAAAACTCCGAGCGTGACTGCAAAACCCCAGCCCAAAGTAATGCAGACCCAACCGCCGCCCTGTCCTTTGGAGTTGGTCAGCGTCATGTTCGCGCAGACGCCGGCACCGAAAACGATAAGCACCATCGTGCCCATAAATTCGCCGAACAAATTATCCATGAAGATTCCCTTCTTTCAGTTATAAATGCAAATTGAAGAGCGGGAGGCGAAAATTTTCCCGCCCTCCAAAAACTTTGAGCCGAAAAAATTTTACTCGTCAGCGAGCCAGTTCATCGCGTGCTTGACTGCCTTGCGCCAGCCCTTGTAAAGATTATCCGCCTCGTAACGTTTCATCTCAGGTTCAAAGCGCGTTTCGAGTTGCCAAGCAGATTTGAGCTCCTCTTTATCTTTCCAGACGCCGACGGCCAGGCCCGCCAGATACGCCGCACCCAGAGCCGTCGTCTCCACGATTTGCGGACGGTCGACGGGCACGCCGAGCAGGTCAGCTTGGAATTGCATGAGAAGATTGTTCGCGGACGCGCCGCCGTCAACTTTGAGCGCGGAAAGTTTTTCGCCGCTGTCGGCCTCCATTGCCTCCAGCACGTCGCGCGTCTGATAAGCGAGTGAATCGAGAGTCGCGCGGACAATGTGAGCCTTTGTCGAGCCGCGGGTCAAGCCGATAATCATGCCGCGGGCGTTCGAGTCCCAATAAGGTGCGCCGAGCCCGACGAACGCCGGCACAAAGTAAACGCCGCCCGTGTCTTTAACTTTCTTTGCAACCCACTCGGAATCGGGCGCGCTGTCGACCATGCGAACGCCGTCGCGCAACCACTGAATCGCCGAGCCCGCCACGAAGATTGAACCTTCCAGCGCGTATTCAACTTTGCCGTCGAGCCCCCAGGCAATCGTCGTGACGAGTTTATTTTTTGATTTAATAGCTTTTGTGCCCGTGTTCATGAGCATGAAGCAGCCCGTGCCGTAAGTGTTCTTCGCCGTGCCGGGTTCAAAACAATTTTGCCCGAAGAGCGCGGACTGTTGGTCGCCCGCCGCGCCGCTGACGGGAATGACCGCGCCGAGGATAAGAGGATTTGTCTCGCCGTAAACGCAAGAGGACGGTTTGACTTCGGGGAGAATCGCCTTGGGGATGTCGAGGTACTTGAGGAGTTGTTCGTCCCATTCGAGCGTGTTGATGTTGTAAATCATCGTGCGCGAGGCGTTGGAGTAATCGGTGACGTGAACTTTGCCGCCCGTGAGTTTCCAAATCAACCACGTATCGATTGTGCCGAAGAGGAGTTCGCCCGCCTCAGCGCGAGCGCGAGCACCTTCCACGTTGTCGAGCAGCCATTTAATCTTCGTGCCGGAAAAGTACGCGTCAATCTCCAAGCCGGTCTTGTCCTTGAACTCTTCGGCGTGCTCAGCCTTGAGAGCCTCGGCGATGGGCGCGGTCTGGCGGGATTGCCAAACGATTGCGTTGTAAATCGGGCGGCCGGTTTTTTTGTCCCAGATGACAGTCGTTTCGCGCTGATTGGTTATGCCGATTGCCGCAATGTCACTTGCAAGAAGGTCAGACTGTTCGAGAGCCTCTTTCATGACGGCGACCATCGTGCTCCAAATTTCGTCGGCGTCGTGTTCGACCCAGCCGGGCTTCGGGAAATGCTGCGTGAATTCTCTTTGAGCCACGCCGATGATTTTAGAATTTTTGTCGAAGATGATGGCGCGGTTGCTGGTGGTGCCCGCGTCGAGTGCCATTACATAATTTTTTGCCATTCAAAAATCCCTCCCAAAAATTTTGAACTGCTTCGACGGAAAAATTTTCTTCCACATCACCACCTTTGCAAGTTATCGTGAAAATTAATTCAGCGAACGCGCCGCGAACACTGAGGCCGTCCCGGATGACCAACGCCCCCGCGAGGCTCCCTTTTCTTTTGGCAACGTGACGTTGCATCCAACGGGTTTGCTTTCGGGCGTCACGACAACCAAAGTCGGTTGATGCCCCTTGCTGTTCCCCCGCTTTTGAAGCGGGTCTTTTGGGTGAGCAAAAGAAAAGAAGATGAATAACTCAAAAGAAATTTTTCAGCCCGAGGAGCACGACGACCCGCGGAAAAAAAATTCCTAACTCCTAACTCCTAGGGGTTGTTGGTAAATTCAGGTAAAGAAAAAACATAAGCAGTTCTTTGATAAAATGAGTTTGAAAAAAGTGAACAACTTATGTCAAATTCATTTTACCACAAAGATTTAACCGACGCTCAATGGAACAGAATAAAAATTTTTGTTTGAGAAGCTCGTTATCGGGCAGGAAAGAGCAAGCAATCGGGTCGTCGCGCGGCGGTAAGAACACCAAAGTCCATGTCCTCCTCAACGAGAGAATGCAACTTTTGAAAGTGATATTGACCGGCGGGCAAATTCACGACTCAGAACCGGCTATCGAGCTTCTTAAAAGCGTTGCACTCAAGGGTAAAAAAATTCTCGCGGATAAAACATACAGTAGCGAGCAAATTCGCTTTTTCATCGCCGAGCATGGAGCCTTTGCTTGTATTCCCGATAAAGCCAATTTCAGGATTAAGCATGACTTTGATTCAGAACTTTACAAACAACGCAATATCGTCGAGCGTTTTTTTCAGCGAATCAAAAATTACCGCCACGTCTCCACTCGTTACGACAAATTGGCTCTTTGCTTTTTCAATTTCGTTTTACTTGCTTCTTCCGTTATTCACTTTTAATTTACCAACAACCCCTAATTGCTTTCCACCCCGTAAAGTTCGCTCAAAATTTTTACGCGGCGCGCCCAGCGTCTGTGGCAATTAACTTCGTTCATGCGCGAGCCGTTCGAACTTTTCATCACGCCGTGCGTCTGCGAGCTCCAATTCAAAATCTGTTCGGCGTCGTCCAAGTCCGCGCGGCTGACCTTCATGCCGTCAAAAATAATCGGCAACTGCGCGGGGTGAATCGCGCTCTTGCCGACGAATCCGTTTATCTTGTCGAGCTCCAGTTCGCGGCGCAAACCTTCCGCCCAAAATTCTCCGCCGAAAAAATTCCAGACCGCGCCCGCCACCACATAATCGCCCGCGAAGACGTTGACGATATCAATCAGCGCGTCGCGAACAACGCCGAGGTCGTAAATCGTGCGGTTCACGCTGCGGCGAAGCCCGTAAAGATTGCAAAAGTCATTGGCACCGACGCGGATGTTAAGGACGAGTTCTTTCGAGTCGTCGAGGATTTGTTTCAGCGACAAAAGTTCCGTGCGCCGCGTCAGAAGATTTGCAATGCGTTTGCTTTCGAGCGTCGGCATGACAGGAAGATTTATTTGCCGCGCGAGCTGCAGGTAAGCGGCGGCGTTGCTCATGTCGAATTTCGGGAGGATGTATCCCGTCAAAATTTTTGAGCGCGAGCCGATTTCCTCGTGGAAAATTTCCAAATGCCGCGGCGAACGAATCCTCACGAAGAGCAGCGGCAAATCGTTCACGCCGTCGAGTTCGCGCAAGATAAATTTCAGCGACGCCTCCGCCGCGTCGAGTGACTCCGCGCGAATCGAATCTTCCAAACAAAAAGCCGCTGACGTCAAGCGCGGCAATTTTTTCTCCGAAATTTTTTGGACGATATTTTTTTGGAAAGCCGGCATGTAAAGCAGCGCGCCGACTTTGTACTGCAGTACTTCTTGGTCAAACATTTGAAGCCTCCGAAAATTTTTTACGATTTTACAGAAGGCCATAACCCTTGTCAATCACTCCGAAGGCAACGGAACTGTATTTGCCGCCGCCCAAAATTTTGAAGCCGAGCCGAGCGAACTCCGCGCTGCCCGAATGCTCCTTCATGACGACGCGAAATTTTGCCACGCGCCGAGCCTCACGGATAATTTCTTCAGTCAGCGGGCTGGCGTCGGCGAGCGGGCGAATCGGATTGAGCCCCGAACTTTTTTGAATCGGGCGGCGGAACATCGGGTCGAAGTAAACCGCGTCGAATGAATTGTCCGCACAGGACGCCAAAAATTTTTCGCAGTCGACGTTGAGGACTTCGACGCGGCGCATGGCGTCCAAAATGTGCGGGCTGTCCTCGGAAAAATTTTTCAGCCCGTGGCGAACGATTTCGGCGATGAGCGGATTAATTTCCAGCGCGACAACTTTTCCGTTCGCGCCCGCCACGAAACTTTCCACGATTGCATCAGAGCCCAAACCCAGCGTGCAGTCCAAAACCTTGGAGCCGTCGGAAATTTTCAGCGCGTCAATCAATCGGTCGCCCTCGCCGCCGCGAAGATTTTTTATCCGCAAGTGCGCGGTGTTCGGGTGGAAAAAAAGTTCGCCCTCCGCCGTGACCACGCTCAGAGAATTTTTCTTCACAAGCAAAATATTTTCCGCGCCGTAAATTTTTCTCAGCGCGTCGAAAGAATTATCCGCGCGTTCGACGAGTCGTCCGCCGAGCCGCGAAGAAATTTCCTGCGCAAAACTTTCTGTCGCGGGGTCGGGCTTGCGCGTCGTCGTCACGATAAAATTTTTCATGCTTACACCTCAAGTCTTGCCGTAAATTTTTCTCAGCGCGTCGAAAGAATTGTTTGCCGCAAATTTAAAAGAGGCTTTGCTCGCGCTCGGAGCAGAGCCTCTTTGAGCTTAACGTTTCTTGCTGCGCTTGCGGTAAAAGATATATTGCTGGAGAATGCCGGCGTTTTTTCCGAACTGCGCGAAAATATTTTCGCCGCCGAAGTCCTCTTCAATCGCGCGGCGAATCCAAATATCGATTGGCACGCGGTCGACGCGGTGATAAGCGAACAGCGCGACGCAGTTGGCAATCTTGTCGCCGACGCCGTTGATTATCTTGAGCTCCTCGGTCATGTCCTTGTCCGAAAAAGTTCCAAGCTCCTCGAAGTCAATCGCGCCGCTCGCGACCTTTTCCACCGCCTCTTGAACGTAAGGCTTGCGATAAGAGAGCCCCAAGCCCGACAAGTCCTCAAGCGTCGCGTCCGCGATGTCCTCGACGCGCGGGAAAAGATAAATTTCTTCGGGCGAATGTCCGGCGCGCTCGAAAGTTATCAGCTGCCCGAATCGCTCGCAAATTTTCTCGACGGAACTTCTGATGGCGGGAATATTTTTTCTCTGGCTGATGATGAAGCTGATGAGTATCTCGAACGGGTCTTGCCGCAGAATTCGAATGCCTTTGCCGAACTCGGTCGAATCGCGCAAAATTTTTTCGTAAGGTTTGCCCGCCGCAAAATTTTCGATGTCGCGACGAATGCCCGCGTAATTCGTGCTCAGGTCAAAATAATTTTCCCAAACATTTTTCCAAGTTTCCTCGTCGCAGTCCGCGTCGAAAAGATTTTCGTCGCGCTTGCTGATGTGCAAGATATTTTCGCCGACGATGAAACGGAAAACGCCCGCCTCAATCTCTCTGGGGCGGAAGCATTGCCCGCTGTCGACGATTTTTTTCAAGTCAAAGTCGTCGTTGATTTTAATTTCCATTGCATAACCTCCCGAAAAATTTTTTCCCTACGCGAGAAATTTTTCCCGCCGCCGAAATTTTCACTGACAAAGCTCGCCGAAAACTTTTTTGACAACGGACGCAGACACCTCGCCAAAATTTTTCTCACCGCCGAAATTTCTGCTGACAAAGCGCGCCGAAAACTTTTTTGACAACGGACGCGGGCACCTCGCGGCAAATTTCCACGTCGCCGAAATTTTTCATGAGCACCCAGTTGACCACGCCGCCGACGGTTTTTTTGTCGCGGAAAGTCACGGCGTAAAGTTTGTCCGCGTCGAGCCCCGCGCAAGTCGTTTGCATGTCGAAGCGTCTCAAAAGATTTTCCAGCCGCCGAACATTTTCCGCCGAAGTTTTTCCGAGTTCGCAGCTGATTTGCGCCGCCGCCATCATGCCGACAGCCACCGCCTCGCCGTGCCGATATTTTTTGTAAGCGGTCTGCTCCTCGATTGCGTGCGCCAGCGTGTGCCCGAAATTCAAAATCCGCCGCAAGCCCGCCTCGCGCTCGTCGGCCGCCACGACCGCCGCCTTTATCTCACAAGAACGTTTTACCACATGCGCCAAAGTTTTCAAGTCCCTTTGCAAAATTTTTTCTGCGTTGTCCTCCAAAAAGCCGAAAAATTTTTCGTCGCTGATGATTCCGTACTTGACGACCTCGCCGAGCCCCGACTTTATCTCGCGTTCGGGCAGGTGCTCCAAAAATTTCAAATCGATGAAGACTGCGCGCGGCTGATGAAATGCGCCGATTAAATTTTTTCCCAGCGCGTGATTGACTGCCGTCTTGCCGCCGACGGAAGAATCGACCTGCGCCAGCAACGTCGTCGGGATTTGAATCAGATTTATGCCGCGCATGAACGTCGCCGCCGCGAAGCCCGCCAAGTCTCCGACGACCCCGCCGCCGAGCGCAATCACCACCGACTTCCTGTCCAGCCCCGCTTCAATCATTCGCGTGAAAAGTTTTTCCGCCTCGCTCAAACTCTTGGACGTTTCGCCGTCGGGAATCAGCGCGACCTCGCACGAAAATTTTTCCGCGCACAAGTCCAAAATATTTTTTTGCGTGACGAGCAGAGCCTTGCCCGTGACAAAATTTTTTACGCCGCCCAAAATATTTTCGCCGATAAAAATTTCATAACTTGCCGCGCCCAAGTCAACCAAAACTTTTTCCATCATAAATTCCTTTCATGCTTTCTCTGCCGTCCGCGCAGATGAATTGCCCGCGCCGCTCGCTCAGCTCCTGAACTGCCGTAAGTATTTGCAAATGTCGTCGATGATTTGCAGCGGCGACCACTCCGTCGTGTCGACTTGATAATCCGCGCGATCATAAAATTTTTTCCGCTCGGCGAGAAGGCGTTTAATCGTCTCCAGCCGCTCGTTGCCGCCGCCGTCGAGTACGGGTCTCTCGCCTCTTCTTGCCGTCCGCGAAAAAATTTCTTCGGGCTCCGTCGTCAGACAAATCAGCACGCCCGAATCTTTCAGCAGCCGAAGATTTTCTTCGTCCTTGACTGTGCCGCCGCCCGTCGCGATTACCAGCCCGCGCCGCTCGCTCAGCTCCTTGACCGCCGCCCGTTCCAGCGCGCGGAAATGTTCCTCGCCGAACTGCTCAAAAATTTTCGGGATAGAAAGTTTCTGCTCCGCCTCGATTTTTTTGTCGATGTCCACGAACGGCCGCCCCAGCCGCGTCGCCAAAAGTTTTCCCAGGCTCGTCTTGCCCGTCCCCATGAAGCCCGTCAAAATTACATTGTCTTTCATAAGCCGAACTCCCTCGCAAGCCGCGCGCGATAATTTTCCAAGTTCGTGAGCGTGTCGCACAGAGCGTCTCCGCCAAATTTTTCGACGAACGCATCCGCCGTGACCAAGGCCGCCATCGCCTCGCCGACGACCTCCGCCGCCCATATCGCGCAAGTGTCACTGCGTTCTTTGCTCGCCGTCGTCGGATTTTTCGTGGCAATGTCGACCGTGCGCAACGGCTTCATCAAAGTCGGAATGGGTTTCATGGCCGCGCGAATGATTAAATCCTCGCCGTTGCTCATGCCGCCCTCGAAGCCGCCCGCTCGATTCGTCTCGCGAAAAATTTTTCCGTCGCGGATAAAAATTTCGTCGTGGACTTCGCTGCCGAGTTTCGTCGCGTTGGAAAATCCGTCGCCGAGTTCGACAGCCTTAATCGCCTGAATCGACATGAACGCCGCCGCGAATTTTGCGTCCAACTTTTTGTCCCACTGAATGTGACTGCCCAAGCCCGCCGGCACGCCCGAAACTTTTACCTCGAACACGCCGCCGACGGTGTCGCCCAAAGTTTTTGCCTCGTCGATTCGGGAAAAAATTTTTTCGCCGCTCACTCCGCCGACGCTCAAGACTTCGCCCGAAATTTTTACGCCGCAAGCCTTGAGAAAAATTTTGCACAACGCGCCCGCCGCAACCCGCATGGTCGTCTCGCGGGCACTCGAACGCTCCAAGATGTCTCGAACGTCAGCGCGCGCAAATTTCGCCGCGCCCGTCAAGTCCGCGTGACCGGGGCGGGCGTTGGTGACCTTCTCGCCGAACGGAAGACCTTCCGCGCTCATTCGTTCCGTCCAATTTTTCCAGTCGCGATTCTCGACGCTCAAAGTTATCGGGCTGCCAATCGTCTCGCCGAAACGAATGCCCGACAAAAATTCCACGCGGTCGCTCTCAATCTTCATGCGCCCGCCGCGCCCGTATCCGCCCTGCCGACGCTTGAGCTCCGCGTTGACGAACTCGCTCGAAACTTTGACGCCCGCCGGCAATCCTTCCAAAATGCAAACCAGCCGCGGTCCGTGACTTTCGCCGCCGCTGACAAATCTCACGCCCATAACTTCAAACTCCTAACTCCTAACTCCCAACATGTATCCGCCGTCCACGAAAAAGTTTTGTCCCGTTATCCAAGAGGCGCGCTCGCTGAGCAAAAATAAAATCATGCCCGCCACGTCCTCCGCCGTGCCCAAGCCCAGCAGGTGCCGCGAAATAATTTCCTCGCTCGCCGCCGCCGCGTACATTTCGTTTTTCATCATTTCCGTTTTGACCAGCGCGGGTGCCACCGAATTTATTCTGTGCCCGCCGCGAACGATTTCCGCCGCGAAGGATTTGACCGCCGCCTGAACCGCCGCCTTCGCCGCCGAATACGCGAACAAACTTTTTCCGCTGAACTCGCCCGCGACCGAACTCATCAGCACGAACGACGCGCCGCCGTCCGAAAATTTTTTCCGCGTCGCCGTCTTCAGAAATTTTACCGCGCCCCAAAAGCTCGTGTCAAAAATTTTATGCGCGAGGCTTTCGTCGAATGAATTCAGCGGCGTCAGTCCCCAAATGCCCGCCGTGTAAACTCCGCCGTTGATTCGCCCGACCGTGCTCGTGAAGTTGCTCAAGACCTCCACCCAATCTTCTGCCGTCGCCGTGAGGACGTCGAGTTGCTCCGTGAAAATTTTCGGCGGGCGTTTAACCAAGCTGACGGGCGAATTTCTTTTGAGTTCGGCGAGTCGCTCCAAGTTCCGCCCGATTGCCAAGACGTTCGCGCCGCTGTGTGAAAGTTCCAAAGCCGTCTGCCTGCCGATTCCCGACGACGCTCCGACGACTACAAAATTTTTCCCCTTAAAATCAAATGTCACACTCATATCGATTGCTTGTTCCTTCTTCCATATCAATTACGAATTATTATTCCGCCCCCGCGAGGTGCCCTTTCTTTGCTTACTTTCTTTGGGCAAGCAAAGAAAGTAAGAACAACCTCCACTCTTGAGAAAGAGGGGACAGCCTCACACGAATCTGCACACGTGGTCGACGGCGACATCCGAGAAGCCGTAAGCCTCAGCCTTCGTCAGCCGCCCGTTGCACACGTCGAAAATTTTTTCCAGAAGCAAATCGCCCGCCGCGTCAATCGTCAGCGCGCCCGAAATGATTCCGCTCAAGTCCGCGTCGAGGTTGTCTTCCATCCATGAAAAAGTTTGCGCGTTTGCCGTGACCTTGAACACGGGGACAATCGCGTTGCCCGTCGGTGTGCCGCGCCCCGTCGTGAAAATGATTGCGTTGCAGCCCGCTGCCACCATGCTCGTCACCGAGGAAATATCGTAACCCGCCGTGTCCATGACGATTGCCCCGCGCTTCGTCGGTCGCTCCGCCTGATTGAGTACTTCGACAATCGGACGCGTGCCGCCCTTGCGTATGCAGCCCAAACTTTTCTCATCGATTGTCGACAGCCCGCCGAATTTATTTCCCGGCGTCGGCTGACCCGCTCGACAATCTTGCCCCGCCGCCTTCAAGTGCTCCTCATAATCCGCGCAAATTTTTATAATCTTGTTGTGCAGTTCGGGAGTCGCCGCGCGCTTTGCCAAGACGTGTTCGCCGCCAATCCATTCGATTGACTCGCTCATCAAAGTCGACGCGCCCAAGTCCACGAGTTTATCGCTGAGCGCGCCCACCGCAGGATTCGACGCAATGCCGCTCGTCGCGTCCGAGCCGCCGCACTCAATCCCCAGCAACAGCTCCGAGATGTCGCAAAGTTCTTTCTGCTGAAGTCCCGCCTCCGCCGCCAAATCTCTCGCCGCCCGCACTGCCTTTTCTATCGTCTTGAGCGTGCCGCCCTCTTCCTGTATCCCGAACGACACGACCGGCTTGCACGTCTGCGATTTGATTTTCTCCCGCAGCTTGGCATGCGGAACCGTCTCGCAGCCCAGCCCGATTATCACCACGCCGTACACGTTCGGGTTGCACGCGAAGCCCGTCAAAATTTTTTGCGACATCTCCGTATTCGCCTGAACATCAGAGCAGCCCGTGTTGAAAATTATGTTGACCGCCCCGCGCACTTGGCTCGCCACGATTCGCGCCGTCTCACTGCCGCATGCGCACGTCGGCAAAATCAAAACGTGATTGCGAATGCCCGCGCGCCCTTCCGTCCTCTTATATCCCCAAAATTTTTGGGCAGTGGATTGAGGAGCAGGATTTTCATTCCTAATTCCTAATTCCTCATTCCTAATTAATTTCATCTCGCTCTCATAATCGCGCGGCACGCTGAAAATATTTTCGTGAGAAACCCAACCGCCCGCCGCAATTTCCGCCGACGCCTCGCCGATTATCTCTCCGTACTTGAAAATCTTTTCGCCCGCGCCGATTTTTTTTAGCGCAACCTTGTGCCAAATCGGAATGTCTTCGACGCAGACAATTTCTCCGCCGCCGAGGATTTTTATCTTCTCGCCCGCCGCGGCCGCCGCCGTACACGTCGCCACGTTGTCTTTACCGTCGAGCAAAATCGCGTTCGTCATTTCATTTCTCCTTCCGCCGATTAAATTCTTTTGGAAACGAAAAAAGCCGCGAAAGTGCACGCGACCTTCTTCAAAGAACCTTATCAAAATTATCCTGCCTTGCTCACGTACCTGAAATAATTTAGGAACGAAAATTTCATCAGCGCACGTGACGTTCTTCACCTGACATCTTATTAAGAGAGGCGTCGACGTTCTCACACACCGACCTGCCTTTAAAGTTTTCTTCTTATCGAAAGAAAATTTATCATACGCTCAACCTTTTGTCAAATGAATTTTGGCTTGAAAAGTTTCTGAACGTATGATATATTCGCCGCGGCAGGCAGTTCGATGTGTCGGCTTTCTTCCTCGAAGGAAGGAGGTGACGCGTATGGAGTTCAAAGACTGGTTGGATATTATCTGCGAAGTCGGAACCCTCATCTTCGCGGCACTGACGTTCTTCAACGGAAAGAAATAGCCGAGCAACGCCCGGCAAAGAATCCCTTCAACTCTTAAAACTTTTATCAACGAGGGAGGAGGTCGACGCGCTACCATCGAGCTGCCTTCCGTTGTTTGCTTTTCAAATCGTCCAAAATTTATCACACGCTCAAGCTTTTGTCAAATTAATTTTGGCTCCGAAAAAAATAAGCCGCTAGCACCGGCTCAAGAATCGTCAATTTCAAATCGTCCAAAATTTATCACGCGCTCAAGCTTTTGTCAATGACTTGTAAAGTTTCATCAGCTCCGCCGTCACTCGCGCCTCGTCCTCCCAAAAATTTTCGAAGCCATACGCCATCGCCACCGCAAAATCGTTTGACTTGTGCGCCAGCCGCAACTCGTCGGGCATCGTCTCCGCCGAATAAAGTTTAGCGAACGTCCACGACGGAAAATCTGCGCGGACATTCAAAATTTCTTGGGCACTGCGTTCAATCATGCGCCGCCGCCGCCCCGTCACCTCCGGCCACGGAAAATTATTGTACACGACCGCGATTGAATAATTGTAATCGCTTTTCAATCTTCCGCAAGTCGCCCTGACCCACGCCATATGAATTGAGCTCGTTAAAATTCCGAAGTGATAAAGCTCTGCGTCGGGAACCATTTTAAGTCTGTTCGTGCAAATAATTTTCGACGATAAAAAATCCATCGGAATATATTGGCGGCGTTCAGAAGAAATTTCCGGAATGGCAACAAAATTTTTTTTTGGCTGAGTAATCTCCTGAAACTCATTTGGACGACGTGCATTGGCGCGAGTGGCAGCTTTTTTACTCAGCGAACGAAACTTTCGGCAGGCTTCCACCCGTTCAGCGATGAGCGGGAATTTTTTTATTTCGTCGAGCGGAACTCCGTCAAGCCACAGACAAAATCTTTTCTTGCCCTTGATAAATTCTGCCGCGCCGAGGAGAGGACGAATAAATTTTTCGGCGGCGGGCTCGCGGCTTAAAAAATAATCCAAGTCTTCAGCTTCGACGATTAAGTTTCCGCCGTCAACAGGACGATTGCCCGTCACCATTTTCGGCACGCCTTTTTGAATCGGATTGGCGCGCGCCTCCACGAAAACAATTTCGCCGTCGGTGAGATAAAAATTTATGTTGTCCGCGACGTAAACTTTGTTGCCGTCGAAAATTTTTTTGGGCTTGTCATTTGCCGCGCAGCTGAAGCCGACGACCACGCAGTGAACGTGCGCCGGATTGTCCGAGTCGCTGAGCCATTTGAAAGTTCGGTGGGCGAAGTCGACGTGAACGCCGAAATTTTCGTGAAGAATTTTCCAAACGTCAGCGCATTGCTCGCCCTGCGTGATTGAGTTGGTGGACACGAAGGCGCAGCGGGTCTCGGTGCCGCGAATGAACTCGGCGGCTTTCTTGTACCAGGCGGCGACGTAATCAATCTTGCCGACCTTTGGGTTTTCGCCGTAAGCCACGCGCATGTCGGATTTTTGTTGCGGGGTCTGATTGGAGTAGCCGACGAAGGGCGGGTTCCCAATGATGAAGTCGAAGTGATTCGGTTCGTCTTTCTCAAAAACTTTTTTCCAATCAACGCGCAGGGCATTGGCGCAGACGATTCGTCCGTGATTTTTCAGCGGCAAGGCGTCCAGGTCGATGCCGAGCGCGCCCTCCGTCTCTTGGAGCATTTGGTTTTCGGCAATCCACAGAGCAGTTTGCGCGACGGCCGCCGCGAACGAATTAATTTCAATGCCGAAGAACTGATTGATGGAAACTTTGACGGGATTTTCGGGGAGCGTGGTCAGCGAGTGGAGAGCTTCGAGGATTTCGTTTTCGAGGCGGCGCAGGCTGAGATAAGTTTCGGTGAGGAAATTTCCTGAGCCGCACGCGGGGTCGAGGAAGGTGAGCGTGGAAATTTTTTCCTGCAGTTCGAGGAGAGCCTCCGCCCGATTTTTTATCTGCTTGCGTTTGGCAATTTCAAATTCGTCGCGCAGGTCGTCGAGGAAGAGCGGGTCGATGACCTTGTGAATATTTTCGACGCTCGTGTAAAACATTCCGCTTTCGCGCCGGCGGCTGACGACGGATTCGAACATTGCCCCGAAAATCGGCGGGCTGATTTCGTGCCAGCTGAACTTTATGCTTTCGACGAAACCAACTTTCAAAATGTGCGCGCGTGTGATTGTCAGCTTCAAGTTCTCGTCAATCGGGAGGATGGGAATTTTTTCTTCGAAGAGGCCGCCGTTGACGTAAGGAAATTTTTTCAGATCGTCGTCGAGGCCGGCGCGTTGGTTGTATGGAGTGTTGAGCGCGTCGAAAAATTTTTGGAGCGCGTCACGGATTTTTTCGGGCGGAAATTTATTGAGGTAGTCGCCGAATTTTTCTTCTGTGAAAATTTTTGCATCGTCGGCGTAAAAGCAAAAAACCAGGCGCGTGCAAAGTTTGCTGAGCGAATCGCGGAAGGCGGGCTCGCGCTTGTAATAATTTTTGTCGAAGGCTTTGCAAATTGCTTCGATAATTTTTGCGGCCTCGTCGGAAATTTTTTCTTCGGGCGGAGTGTCGTCGGCGTTCGGGTCGATTAAAAATTTCAGGCGCGGAAATTGATAACGCAGGTCGCGCAACTTGATGACAGTCGGGTCTTCGCGGCCGGCTTTGTAAATTCTGAACTCGGAAAAGTTGCAGGTGATAATCCAGCGCGGCGGCTCGTCGAGGGCTTGGGCGTAACGCAGAGCCTGCTCGTAAGGCGTGAGCTTCGTGCTGTCGGACTGAACAATTTCTTTCGAGAGGTCGACGTCGAAACTTTTCTGCTCAATCAAAACTTTTGTCTTGGCGATGAACCCGTCGATGAATCCGTTCGGCACGGGCTGTTCGAAGTCGATAAATTTTTCTGGGCGGTCGACGTCGAACACGTCGCGCAGAAGAGTCAGCCAAAATTTTTGCGTGTCACTTTTTTCGTCGCCGCGTTCGTACCATTCGTCGGCGAAATTTTTTACGGCGTCCTTGTTCATGGTCAATCCTTCGTGAGGTTGAATAAATCTTCGACGGTCTGCGCGGATTTGATTTGTTCGGGCGCGAGTCTTTTGCCGAGCGTCGAGTTGCAGAAGGAAAAGAAGGAAACCATGCTCAGCGAGTCCCAATCTTCCACGTCGGCGAGTTTCGTCGAGAGTTTCAATTCGGCTTCGGTGTCCATCACGTCAGCGAGTTTGATTACAAATTCTTCAGGTGTCATAAAATTTTCCTCCTTAAATTTCGATTGCGGGATTTCCAAAGACGGTTTTGCCCGCCCGAACTTTTTTTAAAACGACACAGCCCGCGCCAACTGTCGCGCCGTCCTCAACTTTTGCCTTGGGCAAGATGACCGCGCCGCTGCCGATAAAAACTTCCGCGCCGATTTTGCAACCGCCGGAAAGTGCAACGTGCGGCATGATGCAGGAAAAATTTCCGACGTGCGCGTCGTGCCCGATAATCGTCTGCGCGTTGACCGCGACGAAGTCTCCGATATGCGCGCGCTCACTCACGCCGACGAAAGGAGAAATTATCACGCCGCGCCCGAGCTCAGCCGTCGAAATAATTTCAGCGAGCGAGCTGATTAAGTTGATGAACTGACCGCCGCGCGCCAAAATTTTTTCCGCGAGCTTCCTCCGCGCCTTGGGCGAGCCGACCGCGCATGTGAAAACATCGTCCGCGCAAATTTCGTAAGTGTCGACGTCGCCCAAAAGTTTTTCGGGCAAAAGTTTGTACTCCTCCGCCGAAAGTTTCACGTCGCCGTCGAGGAAACCTTTTATCTGCCAGTCGACGCCGAAGCCCACAGATTTTTGCGCGTACCTAAAAACTTCGCGGGCAAAGCCTCCGACGCCGATAATTATCAGTTGCTTCATAAAATCATCTCCGCCGCGATTATATGCAAAAAAAATTCGCCCCGCAATAAGGGCGGAAATTTTTTCAGCGGCGTAAAAATTTTTTGTCGACGAGGAAAGTAATCAGCGCGAAAAAAATTATTCCGCCGAGTGTGAACGTCATGAACAGCGGCGCGGGCAAATCGGTGGCGGGCGTCGCGAAGATGTGCTTCATCAAAATTCTGTCGGGCACGCGGTTGAAAAATAATCCGAACGCTCCGATTGCCGCCAAAATTATTATCGCCGCGTCGAAAAATTTTTTGACGCCCGAAAATCTTTGGCGCAGCTCTTGCGCGTGCAGTCCGACGTGCGCGCCGATTAAAATCATCATCATGTAAGGCGCCGCCACGTGCAGCTGATGAATCGTCATGTTGCGCCGCAGTTCGAAGCTCACCAACTCCGCGAACAAATAATTCGACATGCACACGCCCGCGAACAAAATTATCGCCGCGCCGACCGCGAGTGCAAAATCATCCGCGGCGAGAAAAATTTTTCGCGGCGAAATTTTTTTGAACAGAGCCGACAGCCGCCGAAAATTTATCGCGACGTGCAAGACAATCGCCGCCGCCAGAGCCAAGCCCAAAATTTCGTGAAGAATTTTCGGCAGATGATGAAAGCTCAGCTCCGCGACGAACAGCGCGAGCAAAATCACGTCGAGAAAAAATTTTTTCATAACTTCAGAGTTTCAAGCCAAGCTTTAACTTCGTCCTTGGAAATAATTCCGAGGCGTTTGCCGTCGGTGACGTTCGCGCCTTTGCACATGCCCTGAAGATTTTTCACGGCGGTCATGATGTCGCTGCCGCCGCTCGTGCACACGGGGACAATCGTCTTGCCTCTCAAGTCGTAACTCTCGACGAACGTGTCAATGATTCGCGGCTCGGCTCCCCACCAAATCGGAAAGGCAATGACAATCGCCTTGTACTGCGCAGGGTTGTCGATTTTATTTTTAATGGCGGGGCGCGCGGACGAATCTTTCTGCTCGACGTTGGCGCGGCAATTTTCCTCTTGGTAATACAAATCGGCGGGCGTGTAAGGTTCGGCGGGCACAATCTCCATTACGTCGGCGTGCAAAATTTCTGCGACCTCCAGCGCGGCGGTTTTCGTGTGACCGGTGCAAGAGAAGTACGCGACCAAAATTTTGTCGGCGGGAGCCTCGGCCTTCTCTTCGGGCGCGGAAGATTTTTCGGCGGAACCACCGCAGGCCGTGAACAAAATCATCGTGAACGCGGCGAGCAGCACGCTAAAAATTTTTTTCATGACGACGCCTCAATCCAAAATTTTATCCAGCCCGACCGTCAGACCTTTGAGCCCGCGAACTTTTTTGCAGGCGAGCACGACGCCCGGCATGAATGAATCTCTGCCCGTCGAATCGTGACGAATCGTGAGCGTCTGACCGAGCCCGCCGAAGATAACTTCCTGGTGCGCGACGTAACCGGGCAGGCGGACGCTGTGAATTTTTATCCCGTCGAAATCTGCGCCGCGCACGTGAGCCAGCCGCTCCTCCTCGTCGGGGTGACCTTGCCTGTGCGGCGGACGAACTTCAGAAATCATCTTGGCAGTGAGCTCGGCTGTGCCCGAAGGCGCGTCGAGTTTTTTGTCGTGGTGGAGTTCGATTATCTCCACGTCGGGCATGTACTTTGCAATCCTCTGCGCCGTCAACATCATGAGCACCGCGCCCAACGCAAAGTTCGGGGCGATGAATGCCGGCGTTTGATTTTCCTCGGCACGCGCGCGAATTTTTTCCTTTGCCTCGTCACTCAGACCCGTCGTGCCGACCACGGGCGAAACTTTGTTCGCGAGCGCGGTCATCACATTTTGGAAGACGACATTCGGGCGCGTGAAGTCCACCATCACTTCGGGCGAAAATTTTTTCAGCGCGGCGTCCAAGTCCGTCTCGACCTGCAAGCCTTCGACCTCGCCTGCGATAATGTCGACCGCCCCGACCAATTCCAATTCGCTGTCGGCTTTCACCGCGCCGCAAACCGTGCGCCCCATGCGACCCAGCGCGCCGTTGACCAAAACTTTAATCATCTTTCGAACCTCCTACATTTTTACCAATCGCCCGCCGCCGAGCAGGTACAAATATTTTTCCGCGACTTTTATCTTGAGCAGAGCTTCGACGGCCGCCGCGTACAAATCAATCTGAACTCGGTATCGTTCGGCGATGTCCTCTGTGTCTCTGTCCGTCTTGTAATCGAGCAGCACCCATTGCCCCGCCGCGTCCTTGAACAGCAAATCGATTATCCCTTGGACGAAAATTTTCTCGTCGACGCGGAAGAATTTTTGCGCGTCAATCAATCGGCTGAACGGCAGCTCCCGATAAAATTCCTGCGCCGTGACCAGCCGCCGACCAATTTCACTCGCGAAGAACTTTGAAATTTTTTCCGCGCGAATTTGTCCCGCATGCTCCGACGGAATAATTTCTCGGCGCGCCAACTCTTCGACCTGCGCGGCAATTCCTTTCGGCGACAGGTCTCCGCCCAAGTTCAAACTCTGCATGACTTTGTGCATGAGCGAGCCGAACTCCGCGCCTGACATTTCTTTTTTCTGCATGAAGTTCGGGCGGCGGTAAAGAAATTTTTTCGGCGCGAAATTTTCAAGCAGCGGAAGCTCTTCTTCCTCTGCGCGGCGTTTGAGCTCCGTGACGGAAAGTTTCGCGGGAATTTTTTCGAGCGGCGTCGGCTGAAGTTTTTCGGGCGCGCGAGAAATTTTTTCTTCCGCCCGTTCGAGTGTGCGCGGCTGAATCGTGTCGAGCTCCATTTGCTCCACGAGGTGCGAGCGCATGAACGGTTCGAGCGCGTCTTTTATCGGCAACAACCAGTCCATGAATTTTCCCGCCGACAAAATTTCGTAATCGTCGGGCGTGTCGACCTGTCGCAAATTTCCCAGCGCGGTCTTCGACGTCGTCCCGACCAAAAATAATTTTTCTTCCGCGCGGGTTATCGCCACGTAAAGCAGCCGCAGCTCCTCCGAGATTGACTCGTCCGCGATTTTTTTTGCCACGGCCTGCGTCGCCAGCGTTCTGACTTTCAGCTGAGAATCTTTCGGCGTCCGATAAACTCCGACTCCGAATTCTTTGTGCATGAAAATATTCGCGCGTGTGTAATCCTCCGCGTTGAACTGTTTGCCGACGCCCGCCACGAACACCACGGGATATTCCAAGCCCTTGCTCTTGTGAATCGTCACGACGCGCACGACGTTTTCATTTTCGCCGAGCGTCGTCGCCGTCGCCAAATCCTGTCCCGAATCTTTGAGCTTGCCGATAAACTCAATGAAGCGTGAAAGCCCGCGCGCGTTCGTCGATTCAAAATTTGCGGCGCGGTCGATGAGAATCCGCAAATTCGCCTGCCGAGCCTCGCCGCGTTCCTCCTGCCCGACAGAATCGTAATAACCCGTCGCGCGATAAAGATTGCTGAGGAGTTCGGGCACGCCGACCTGCCGAGCCGCCTCGCGCCAGAGATTGAGCTTGCCCAAAAAATTTTTGCACTTGTCCGAGCCGCGACTGACCGCCGTGTAAAAATCGCCGTCGGGGTTCGCGATTCTGACCTCGGCGAGCTCTTCCGCGCTGAAGCCGCCAATCGGGCTGAGCATGACCGCCGCCAACGGAATGTCCTGCCGCGCGTTGTCCAAAAGATTCAGCAGACTCATGACGACTTGAATTTCGTTCGCGCGAAAATAATTTTCCTCGTCGGGCACGTAAGCCGGCACTCCGAATTTTTTCAGCGTGTCGAGAATTTCAAAGGCGGTGGTCTTCGGCGAACGGTGCAGGATGACAATGTCCTTGAACTGCACGGGGCGATAAATTTCTCCGTCGCGCACGAGTTTTTTCGCGGCGATGAGCTCATAAATTTTTCCCGCGATGAATTGCATTTCAACTTCGATGGCCTTAACGTCGTCGTCGGGATTTTTTTCGGGCTTGATGAAAAAAAATTCGGGGCGTTCGTCAAAAAATTTTTCGCCGACTTCGTAACTCGCGCCGAATTGAAGTTGCGCCGCCGAGTCGTAATCAATCTCCGTCGCGCGCCGATTCATCAGCCGCTTAAAAATTTCGTTCGCCGCCGTGATGATTTTCTCCCGACTGCGGAAATTTTTGGAAAGATTTATGCAGCGATAAGAATCCATTTTGTCGCGGAAATTTTCGGCGTCGACGAGGCGGAAGCGATAAACCGACTGCTTGACGTCACCGACGAAAAATAAATTGTCGCCGCGAGAAATTTTTTGGACAATCGCCTCCTGCACGCCGTTCGTGTCCTGATATTCGTCGACCATGATGAATTTGAATTTTTCGCGGTAAGCGGCGGCGACTTCGGGCGCGGCGTCGAAAATTTTCAGCGCGAAGTGTTCCATGTCGTTGAAGTCAATGATACCCCGCTCGCGCTTGGCGTCGGAAAATTTTTCCGCGAAAAGTTTCGTCACGCGAATGAGTTCTTTAATCGGCGCGTGAAGCTCGCGGATGTCCGAGAGCATTTTGTTTTCGTCGGCGAGGAAATATTTTTCGCGCAGGGTTTCGATTTTCTTTTTGTAAGTGTCGCGCAAATTTTTAATCCTGTCCTTGATGATTAACCTGTCGCCGACGAATTTTCCGCCGCCGAAGTTATCAAACTTTATCGCGTGGATTTTGTCGTAAAGTTCGTTCCAATTGGCGAGCGAAGATTTCAGCGCGTTGATTTGATTTAAATCGCCGAGAATGATTTTGACTTTGATGTTATTTTTTCCGGCGAGGAGAGAAGCCTCCGCGCATTCGTCGAAAATTTTTTTGAGCGTTTGGAGAATGTACGGCCTGAGAAATTTAAACCAGTGCGTGTCTTCGAGGCGGGCGTCTTCGGGCAAGTCGTAAGGGTCGGCGAGTTTGTCGAGCCACGCGTCGGGGTAAGCCATGCTCATCGAAAATTTGTGCAGGTCGATAATCATGTCGTGGATTTTTTCATCGCCGCGCACGTTGCCGCCGAATTCGTCCGTAAATTTTTTGAACGTGTCGTTCGGATAATTTTCCTCAAAAAGTTCCTCAATGACTTCGCGCTTCAAAATTTCCAGCTCGTTGTCCTCCGCCGCGCGAAATTTCGGGTCGAGGTCGATACGCGAAAAATTTCTCCGCAAAACCGTCTGGCAGAACGAATGGAACGTTGAAATTTGCGCGCCGCTCAGAAGGATGATTTGCTTTTCGAGTCGCGCCTGATTCGCGGCGTCGAGTTCCGTCTCCAATCTTTTCATGAGGGCGGCTTGGATTCGCGCGCGCATTTCTTGAGCCGCGGCGTTCGTGAAGGTCATGATTAAAAGTTCGTCGACTTCGCAGAAATTTTCTTCCAGCAGGCGGACGACGCGTTCGGTGAGCGTTCGAGTCTTGCCCGCGCCCGCCGCCGCCGCCACCAACAAATTTTCTCCGCGCGCGTCGACTGCCTCTTGCTGTTCGCGTGTCAGTTCCATGGCGACCTCAGTTGAATCTCAGCTCGCCGTTCTCCAAGCGTTCTCGGAGCGACGGAGCGTTTGCATCTTTTTCGGCGAGGAGCCGCGGCGTGAACGGCCACTCGATTTTAATTTCCGAATCGTTCCAGCGGATATTTCCGTCACACATCGGCGCGTAAAAATTATCCGCCTTGTACTGAATCTCCACGTCGTCGGTCAACGTCAGGAAGGCGTGCGCGAAGCCGCGGGGAATGAGCAACTGCTTTTTATTTTCGGCGGAGAGTTCGACGGCAATCCACTTGGCAAAAGTTTCGGAGCCTTCGCGAATGTCGACCGCCACGTCCAAAAGTTTTCCGCGCGTGCAACGAACAAGTTTTGCTTGAGCGAAGGGTGCCGTCTGATAATGCAGGCCGCGCAGGGTGCCGCAGTGCGCCGAGTAAGATTGATTGTCTTGCACGAAATTAAATTTCAAACCCGCCGCCTCGAATTTGCGCGCCGACCACGTCTCCATGAACCAGCCGCGCGCGTCGCCGAAAACTTTCGGCTCGATAATCAGCACGCCGTCGAGAGCCGTCTTTGTAACTTGCATAAAATTTTTCCTCCTCAAATTTTATTTGCGGGCAGTTTATAACCTTTGCGATTGAGCGTCAAGCAAATGCCGCGCGCAAAAAATTTTCCCGCAAAAAATTTTCTTGACAATCTGAACGGCAACGAATATATTTTTTTCGGGTGATAAGCGTTGCAATTCGTCTGCAAGCTCGACAGAGAACTTTACAGCGTCGTCACCAAAGACATTGCAAGCGATGACGTTATAATAACCGACGAAAGAATTCAGCACATCAAAGAGCATCACCCTGGAGATTTTGAGTGCTTTGCCGAATTTTTTCCTGAAACGATTAACGACCCTGATTATATCCTTGAGGGAAATACTGAGCGTACATTCTTGTTGCTGAAGGAAATTCTACAGAAAGACAGACCTGTAAAATTAATTCTGCGCCTGAAAACTTTTGAAGACCCTGTCGAGTATCAAAACTCGGTAATTACCTTCACGCGGACGGACAGGAAAGAATGGGCGCGCCTTCTTAAAAAGAAAAAAATTCTCTACAAAAAAACTCCTTGAGGTGGTGGATTTCGTCCGAACCACACGCCGACGGTACTGACAAAGCGCAAGCTTGAGAGATGCGGGAGACCCGGACGCCCGCCAAGGAGTTACTTTCATTCGATTCCTTGAGGTGGAAGATTTCGTCCAATCCACACGCCGACGGTACTGACAAAGCGCGAGCTTGAGAGATGCGGGAGAACTGGACGCCCGCCAAGGAGTCATTGACGCCTTCGGGCGTTCTTTTTTGTCTGCGAAAAATTTTCGGCACGCGCGCAAAAAAAAAATTCCCTCGTCGTCGGAGGGATTTTTAATTTGAACGCCTGAGAATTTTTGCTTGATGAAATTCACGTTGCCAAAAAATTTTCGTTGCGATAAACTCTCCGAAAAACTTTGGAGGCGGCAACGCATGAAAAAATTTTTACCGGTGCTCGTGGCGAGTCTGCTCGTGAGCGGCGTCGCGAGTGCCGAGGACGTTGAAGAAAAAATTTTCGATGACGCCAACGAAATTCAAGTCGAATATCTTTTGGGCAGAGCGTTCAGTCAACGCCACGTGAACAATTACAACGTCCATTTCTTCGAGAAGGTCACGGACAACGGCGTCCTGAGTTATTGGCGCGGGCTGACGTTCACGCGCGCGCTCGGATACACGAACCCGCGCAAGGACGGCGGCGTCCACCACGACAGCCAAGGCATCGGAGTCGGTCCCGCGCTCATGCTCCGCTGGGACAAAAAAATTTCGGGCAAACTCCACGGCGCGTTTGACTTCACGGGCGCGCTCATGCTTTACAACAAAGCTCACCCCTACGACGGTCGCGCTTACGGTTTCCTCTGGCGATTGGGTCCGCGCCTTACGTGGCAGTTCCGCGAGGACGATTCAATCAGCCTGGGTTATTCATTCAGCCACTGCTCCAACGGTTTGCGCAGGCACAATCCGGGTTACAACACGCTGGGCTTTTCGGTCGGTTACACTCACAGCTGGTAAATTCAATTAGGGGTTGTTGGTAAATTCAGGTAAAGAAAAAACATAAGCAGTTCTTTGATAAAATGAATTTGAAAGTAGATCATTACTTATGTCAAATTCATTTTACCACAAAGATTTAACCGACGCTCAATGGAACAGAATAAAAATTGTGTTTGAAGAAAAGCCAAAGGTCGGACGTCCGCCGCTTAATCCTCGCACAGTTTTCAACGCCATCATGTGGATACTCAAAAGCGGAGCGCGTTGGCGCGATTTACCTGCCCGTTACGGTAATTGGAACAGCATTTATCACAAGTTTCGAAAATGGTGTTCCCTCGGTTTGTTTGAGCGACTGATGAAAATCATCAACGCCGACAAGTATAATTCAACCTTGCTTGAGCTTGATTCCACTTTCTGCAAGGTG
>JAFXQM010000022.1 GCA_017527075.1 Selenomonadaceae bacterium | reverse complement strand
GACACGCAAGCGCTTGGAAAGATAGGCCAAATCCCCCGAATCGATGCGGACGCCCCTCAGGCGCTTGCCCATGGGCTCCAGCACTTCCTTTGCGACACGGATCGCGTTGGGTATCCCCGAATGAATGACATCATAGGTATCCACGAGCAGCACTGTCGCATCGGGATAGATTTCCGCATAGTGCTTAAATGCCTCGAATTCATCCCCGTAGAACATGACCCAGCTGTGTGCCATCGTTCCGCTGACCGGGATACTGAACATCTGCCCCGCAGACACCGTTGCCGTTCCCACCACGCCGCCGATATAAGCGGCCCTTGCCCCGTAGGTTGCCGCATCCATATTGTGCGCCCGCCTTGCGCCGAAATCCGAGACAGCGCGCCCGTCGGCAGCGCGCACGATGCGCCGCGCCTTGGTCGCAATCAGCGACTGATGATTGATCTGCGCCAGGATGGCGGTTTCCACAAGCTGCGCATCAATGAGATCCGCCACAACGGTCAAAATCGGTTCATCGGGGTACATGATGGTTCCTTCCGCAAAAACGTGCGACGCTTTGAAAAGAATCGTGTCGCCGTCGCGGACGAGCTCCAAAATTTTTTTTGCGGCGTCCTCGTGCGTGTCGAAGGTGTAAACGTTTTCCAAGCCCGCCTCGCGCGCGCCCGCCGCAATAAATTTTCCGAGTTCGCCGAGAGTTATCAGCGTGTCGAATTTATTTTCGACGAGCTCCGCGCCAATCTCGCGGTGCACTTCCTCAGAAATTTCTCCGAGCTCCATCATGTCGCCGAGCACGGCAATCAATCGCCCGCTGTAAATTTCCGACGTCGTTTTAATCGCCACGCGCATGGAAGCGGGGCTTGCGTTGTAAGCGTCGTTGACAATCGTCAGGCCATCGCGGCGAATCACCTCGAAGCGCATTTTCGTCGTGGTCAACGTCGACACGCCGCGCTGAATCTCCTCGACATTCAAGCCGACCGTCAAGCCCGCCGCAATTGCCGCCAGCGCATTGGAGACGTTGTGGCGACCGAGCATCGGAATTTCAAAATCAAAATCCTCGCCGCGATAACTCAGCGTGAACTCCGTGGCGACGCTCCCGATTAAAATATTTTTCGCGGTCAAGTCTGCGGGATTCTCCAAGCCGTAAGTCACGACGTGGACGCCCGCGCCCGCCAAATTTTTCATCTCCGCCGTGTGACGATTGTCCGCGTTCAAAATAATCGTGCCGCCCGAAGGAATTGCCTCGACCAACTCGCCCTTCGCCCGCGCGATATTTTCAATCGACCCGAGCAACTCGATATGAGCCTCGCTGACGTTCGTGACGATTCCAATCGTCGGGCGAACGACTTGCGCCAGGCTTTCAATCTGACCGCGCCCGCGCATTCCGATTTCCACGACCGCCGCGCAATTTTTTTCGCTGAGCCCGAGCAAAGTCATCGGGACGCCGACTTCGTTGTTGAAGTTGCCCGAAGTTTTTTGGACGTTGCCCAGCCCGTTCAGTGCGGCGGCAGTCAAATCTTTTGTGGTGGTCTTGCCGTTGGAGCCGGTGACCGCGACCACGGGGATGTCGAAGCGATTGCGCCACGCGCCCGCGATTTTTCTGTAAGCCGCCAACGTGTCGTCGACCTTCAGGACAACGCCGTCGATTTTTTTGTCAAAGTCTTTGCTGACGAGAACGGCCGCCGCGCCCTTTTTGAGCGACTCTTCCGCGAAGTCCTCGCCGTTAAAATTTTCTCCCTTGAGCGCGACGAACAACACGCCGCTCGTTATCTTCCGACTGTCGGTCATAATTTTATCGAAAAAAATTTCGGCGTCGGAATTTGTCTCCGCGCCCGTGACCTGCGCCACTTCAGCCAGTGTCAATTTATTCATGGGGATAAGCCTCCTTAATCGCTGCCTTGGCAACTTCTCTGTCGTCGAAGTGAATCGTGCCGGTGTTGAGGATTTGATAAGTCTCGTGGCCTTTGCCGAGAATCAAAACGATATCGCCCGCCTCCGCCAGTTCAATCGCCCTGAAAATCGCCGCGCGCCTGTCGACAATCCGTTCGTGAGCTTTGTCGCCGAGCCCGACTTCAATTTCGTCCAAAATTTTTTCGGGGTCTTCTGTGCGCGGATTATCCGAAGTGACGATGACCACGTCAGAAAATTTTGCGGCGATCCTGCCCATAATCGGTCGCTTGGAATTGTCTCTGTCGCCGCCGCAGCCGAACACCGTGATGATTTTTCCTGCGGCAATCTGCGCGGCGGTCTGCAAAACATTTTTGACGCCGTCGGGTGTGTGCGCGTAATCGACGATGACTTGGAAGGGCGCGTCGGAAAAAATTCTCTCGAAACGCCCGGGCACGCTCTTAAAATTTTCCAGCGCGTGCTTGATGACATCCGCGCGAATATTTTCAGCCGTCGCCGCGCCCGCCGCCGCCAGCACGTTGTAAGCGTTGAACAAACCCGTCACGTGCAAGCTGAGGGACAAATCGCCAAGGGTTAAATTCATTCCGTCGGCGCGCAAATTTATTTCGGTGCCGCGCAGGTCAGCCGCGCTCTCCACGCCGTAAGAAATTTTTTTGCAGAGGCAGTGGCGGAAAATTTCTTCGGCGGCCGCGTCGTCGACGTTCACCACCGCCGTTTTATTTTGCTTGCGTCCTCGGCGCGAAACCATGTCGAAAAGTTTTGTCTTCGCCCGCAAATAATTTTCAAGCGTGCCGTGAAAGTCCAAGTGGTCCTGCGTCAGGTTCGTGAAGACAGCCGTATCGAATTCGACGCCCGCGACTCTGTGCTCGGCAAGCGCGTGGCTCGAAACCTCCATGACGACGACTTGAACTTTCGCCGCCAACATCTCCGCCAAAATTTTTTGCAGGTCAATGACGTTGGGCGTGGTGTTCCGCACGGGAAAACTTTCGTCGCCGATTAAAATCTGAATCGTGCCGATGAGTCCGACCTTGAGCCCCGCGCCCCGAAAAATTTCGCGCAACATGTAAGTCGTCGTGGTCTTGCCGTTGGTGCCGGTGATTCCGACGACGCGCATCTTCCGCGCGGGATAATCATAAAAGTACGGGACGATGACCGCCAGCGCGTTGAGCATGTCGGGGACAATCAGCACGGAAATATTTTCAAGCGGCCGGAAATTTTTTCGCGCCGTCAAAATCGCGACCGCGCCTCGGCTCTGCGCCTGCGGAATAAATTTGTGTCCGTCGACGTGCGCGCCCTCCATGCACACGAATAAATTTTTCGCCGCCACGGAGCGCGAGTCGTGCTCAATGCCGCTTATCTCCACGTCCTCGCCCAAAATTTTTGCGTCGGGTATCAGCAATGCCAGTTCGCTGAGTTTCTTAATCAAAACCTCGCCTCCATTCCCGCCAATTATAATTGAACTTTGACTGAAAAGACAATGCCGCAAAAAAATTTTTCCGCGCGGAATTTCTTGAAGCCTTGACGGAAAAAAAATCCTGTGTTAAACTGCGGCAACCTTAACCTCGGCGCGGTTCGACGAATCTCCGACGCGGACTGAGCCGTTGGACAAGCGTGACGCTTGACCCAATGGGCGCGTTGCGGCTTTGCGATAAAGGCAAATCGTTCGCCGCGTTTCAAGTCAGCGAAGCGTTTAAAATTTTTTATGCAGGAGGACACGACATGTTAGACAAACAAGCAAAGCAGGAGATTATGGAAAAGTTCGCGGTGCACGAAGGCGACACCGGCTCGCCCGAAGTTCAAATCGCACTCTTGACGGCGCGCATCTCCTACCTCACCGAACACCTCAAGGAGCACAAAAAGGATCATCACTCGCGCCGCGGTCTGCTCAAGATGGTCGGTCATCGCCGCCGCCTTTTGAACTACCTGAGCAACAAGGACATCAATCGTTACCGCGAAATCCTCGCGCAACTCAATCTCCGCAAATAATTTTTTCCGCAAGCAAAAAAACGGGACGGGTCTCAACGGCTCGCCTCGTTTTTGTTTGACGAAAAATTTTCCCCCGGTTATAATCGACGCCGATAACTCGCGAAGGGGCGGACGTAAATGTTGCTGGACGTAAAAAAATTTAGTCTCGATAAGTTGTTGGAGAAAATAAAGTGCGGAGAGATTCAGCTACCCGATTTTCAGCGCGACTGGGTTTGGGACGACGCGCGGATTAAATCGCTGCTGGAGAGTGTGATTTGCGGCTTCCCGATAAATTCGATTCTGCTCATGGGCTGCGACGTCGACAACTTGAAATTTTCTTATCGGACGGTCGAAGGCGTCGGTCAAGTCTCCGACAAGCCGCAAGCTCTGATTCTCGACGGGCAACAGCGATTGACTTCACTCTTCGGCGCGCTCTTCTCCGACAAGCCCGTGAAAATTTCCAACGACAAAGAATTTTTTTATTACGTCGACATGAACAAGGCGATTGCCGCCGCCGAAACCTCCGAGGCCGAAGAAGACTTGATTATCTCCGTGCCGCCCAACAAAAAATTGAGGAGCGGCGGAAAAATCAAATTGGATTTGTCGACGCCCGAAAAAGAATTCGCCGCCGGCATGTTCCCGCTCAATAAAATTTTTAAAGACACTTTGGAATGGATTTTCGCTTACACGTCTTACCACGCGAACGACGACGACGATAAAAAATCTTTCGTCATGAAATTCAACAACCTGGTCGTCAAGAAAGTTTCGGCTTACGAAATTATCAGCGTGGAGCTGGAGAAAAATATTTCGCTGGAGGCCGTCTGCAAAATTTTTGAGAAGGTCAATATCGGCGTCGTGAAGTTGGACGTCTTCGATTTGCTCACGGCTGTCTTCGCGGCGCACAAGACCGACGACGGCAAGAGCATTGCCCTGCGCAAGGAGCTTGACGATATAAAGAGCGACTTCGAGGAGAACAGCCTGAAGATTTTGTCGGCGATTGAGCGCACGGATTTCATCACGGCTTTAAATCTTCTGGTCACTTACGAAAAATCTCGCACGGACAAAAAAGTTTCCGTCAGCTGCAAGAGCGAAGACATTTTGAAACTCAGTTACCGCGACTACCTGGACAACAGGGCGGCGATTGTCGACGGCTTCATCGACGCGGCGAAATTTTTGGCGGAGGAAGGTATCACCACGAAAAAATATCTTCCGTACAAAACTCAACTCGTTCCCCTGGCCGCCATCTTCGCGAAGGTCAAAGCACTCGGCAAAGACAACTTGGCGACGCGCAAAAAACTTCGGCAGTGGTATTGGACTTCGGTCTTCAGCGAGGCTTACAGGGACGGACACCTGAATCGCTTCGTGAAAGACATCGTGCAGGTCATGGATTGGATTATCCGCGACAAAATGCCCGAAATTGTCGAGAAGGCGCACATCAACGCGTGGAATTTGATGAGAGCCAAGATCACTCAGTCGGCGATTTACAGAGGACTCATCTCGATAATTTTTCATCACGGCGCGAAAGATTTTTTGGCGGGCACGGACATGGCCGCGAGCGCGAACTTCGCCGAGAGCATTGAAATTCATCACGTCTTCCCGAAAAAATATTGCGAGATTCAAAAGCTCCCGAAGGAACGTTATGACAACGTGGCAAACCGCACGCCGATTATGAAGCGGACGAATAAATTTCTCGGCGACAATCCTCCGAGCTTTTACTTGGGAAAGATTGAGGAGAAGTTGAATCTTTCGGGCGCGGAGCTGGATGAAATTCTTGAGCGGCACTTCATCGCCCCCGCACTTTGCCGCGCAGATGATTTCAATGCGTTCCTCGTCGACCGCGCGAAAAAAATCTTGGACGCCGTCGAAGAAAGAATCGGGCACCCCGTCAGCGGTCGCGACAGCCAAGAGATTAAAAAAGTTTTCGGCTCGCCCCTGCAATAAAAAAATCCCCGCCGCGTTCTCTGCAGCGGGGAAAATTTTTTTGTCAGCGATTCGGGCGGAGGCGCGCGTTTGGAAAGTTCAGCGTGGCAAAATAATCGTCGAGGGTTTCGGCGCGGCGAATCATTTCAACCTCACCGCTTTGGCGAATGAGAAGTTCCGCGCTCCTGAGCTTGCCGTTGTAATTGAAGCCCATGGCGTGGCCGTGTGCGCCGGTGTCGTGGATGATGAGCACGTCGCCGACGTCAATGGACGGGAGGCGGCGGTCGATGGCAAACTTGTCATTGTTCTCGCACAGCGAGCCGGTCACGTCGTAAATTTCGTCGCAGGGTTCATTCTCCTTGCCCAAGACCGTGATGTGATGATAAGCGTTGTAAAGGGCGGGGCGCATCAAGTCGGACATACACGCGTCGAGCCCGACGTAATTTTTATACGTGTTCTTTTTGTGCAGGACGGTGGACACGAGCCAGCCGGCGGGACCGGTCATGGCGCGGCCGCTCTCCATGGCCAGGCGCACGTCGCCCAAGCCGCTCGGCACCAAAATTTCATGGAAAAGTTTTTTAATGCCGTCGCCGACCATTTTTAAATCGACGGGCAACTCGTCGGGGCTGTAGGGTATGCCGAGGCCGCCGCCCAAGTTCACGAACTCAAATTTTATTCCGAGCTGCGATTTAATTTTCGCGGCGAGTTCAAACATAATCCGCGCGGTGTAAATGAAAGTCGAAGCCTTGCGTTCGTTGGAGGCAATCATCGTGTGCAAGCCGAAGCGTTTGACTCCGCGGTCGAGACAAATCTTGTAAGCCTGAAAAATTTGTTCGCGGGTGAGCCCGTACTTTGCCTCGGCGGGGCGACCGATTATATCGTTGCCGTCGTTCATGATATCGGCGGGGTTGTATCGGAAGGAAATAATTTCGGGCAGGCGCGCGTTTTGCTCCAGATAATCAATGTGCGTGATGTCGTCGAGATTTATAATCGCGCCGAGCTCCAGAGCTTTGCGGAACTCATCGGCGGGCGTGTCGTTCGAGGTCAGCATAATTTTTTCTCCGACGACACCCGCCGTCTTGCTGATAAAAAGTTCGGCGATTGAGCTGCAGTCGGTGCCGGCTCCGTCGCGCGCCAAAATTTCCACGATGTAAGGATTGGGCGTCGCCTTCACCGCAAAGTGCTCGCGGAAGTCGGGTGCCCAAGAAAATGCCTCGCGCAACTTCCTAAAATTTTCCCGAATGATTTTTTCGTCGTAAATGTGGAAGGGCGTCGGGAATTTTTTTATGACTTCGCGCAAGGCGGTTTCGTTCAGCGGAAAAATTTTTGGCGTGCGGAAAGTCTCCGCGTGGTTTTCATTGGTCATCATTAACGCCTCCATTCAATTAGGAGTTAGGAATTAGGAGTTAGGGAAATTATTTTCAGAGCGAATAGAACTCTTGAATCTCTTTGGCAATGCGGGCGATGTTGTTGGGCAGGAAGTGGATGTTGTAACCGACGAAGTAGGGCGAGGTCGCGTATCGCGGCATGACCTTCGCGAAAATTTTCTCGGCGCGCCGATAGAAAAAAATATTGTAGCTCGTGCACTTATTGCTGAAATGATTCATGGCGTAGTGGACGCCGACTTGAATGAAATCCGCCAGCGCGTCCAAGCTGCCGCCCGCCTCCACCACGACGTTGAGCTCGCCGAAGCCCACGCGCGGAAAATTTGAAATGTTAAACTCCACGCCGTCGCGAGAGGCAATCACCAGCCCGCGCAGTTCCACCTCGTCGAAGAGCAATTCGGAATTCAATTTCGGGAAGCCGACAAGTTGCATGTGCGGATGACGAATCGTCCCGCCGCTCATTATCCCGTAATTCTTGAAGAACAAAACTTCCTCGTACTTGCCCGACGCCAAAAGATTTTTCCATTGACGGACGCCCATGCGAATCACGCGCCGCATTTTTTCTTTCGGGTAGGCAGGCATATCGCTTTTACACTCGCGCCCCTCAATCAAAACGAATTGGTCCGCGCCCTCAATGACGTTGTACTTGTTGCGCAAGAAAATTATATCGCCGTCGGTCTCTATTATGTTTGTCAGGTGTTCCACGTCGCAGAAGGGGCAGGCGGCCTCGGCGTGAACCAAATTTTCGGGCTTCGTCCTTCCGATGTCTGTGTTAAATTTTACGAGATTCATTTCCACGCCGCTCGCCTCCCAAAGTTATTCGTGGCGTTTGCAATTTTAACAAAAAAATTTCTCCGCCGCAATGTTGACGGAAACGAAAAAGCCCGCTGACCGAAGTCAACGAGCTTTTTGATTTCTGTTTGTCGAGTGTTGCATAGTAGCCTTAAGCAATGATATTTACGTCGGCCGCATTTCCTGCAACATTGGCAAAATCTGCGGCACTTATGGTTGGAGGAGCTGCAGGACGTTGTAAGCGTTCTGGCCGGCATTGGCGAGCATGTACTGCGCTGCCTGCGACACAACCGAGTATTTCATGTACTCGGTCATCTCTTTTGCCATGTCGGAGCCGGTGTAAGCCGCGACGCCCGATTCGAGGTTTTCGTTCATGGTGACGAGGTTGTCGCTGGTGTAGCCGAGACGCGCTTCCATTGCACCGAGGCGCGTCTGTTCGACAAGGGTTTTGCTGATTGCGTTG
>JAFXQM010000005.1 GCA_017527075.1 Selenomonadaceae bacterium | reverse complement strand
TCCGACCTTTGGCTTTTCTTCAAACACAATTTTTATTCTGTTCCATTGAGCGTCGGTTAAATCTTTGTGGTAAAATGAATTTGACATAAGTTGTTCACTTCTTTCAAACTCATTTTATCAAAGAACTGCTTATGTTTTTTCTTTACCTGAATTTACCAACAACCCCTACAAGAAAATTTAGCTGAACTTTGGACACAAAATTTGCAGACAAACCACTGACGCAGACAAAGCGCAGACAAATTTCTTGAAAGCGGCGGCAGTTATGCAATGAAAGGACTTGAATCTTTATATTCACGTTTACGGCTTCCTGCACCTGCCTGCCTATCGGGAGAAATTTTCTTCGGAGCTGAAGAAATCTTTGCCGCGAATTTTTTTGGTGGACGCCGCAGAAAAATTTTGGAGCTTGAGCCGCGCAGGCCGCCGCCTCGCCGAGATTCATCTGAATTACGAGAAGCAGCCCGCGCCCGCAGGCGTGCAGGTTCTCGGCGGAGAAAATTTCCGCGTAAAAAAAATGCGCCTGTCCAAAGACAAGACGACGCTGATTTACAACGAAGACATCAAGATAAAAAATATTCCGCCGAAAAGTTTTGAGTACGTGGTGAACGGCAGGAGCCCGCTGGAGTGGGTGATTGAGCGTTATCAGCTGAAGCCGCCGGACAAAGCGAGCGGAATCGTCAACGACCCGAACGCGTGGGCGGCCGAGCACGGCGACGAGAAATACATTTTGAATTTGGTTTTGAGTTCGATAACGGTGAGCCTCAAGACGCTGGAAATCGTGGAAGATTTGCCGACGATAAAGTTTTGAGGAAAGTTGTCATTAAAAGTACGGCAGACATTAAGTTGTGTAGTCCGCGTTGATTTTGACGTATTGGAAGCTGAGGTCGCAGGTGTAGACCGTCGCCGCCGAATCGCCGAGGCCGAGTTCAATGTCGACGATGACGTCGTGTTCGGCGAGGATTTTTTTCATGGCGTCTTCGTCAAATTTTTTTACGAGGCCTTTGTCGTAAACGATGAGCCCGCCGAATTTGATTGAAATTTTTTCGGGGATAATTTTAACGCCCGAATAACCGACGGCACAAATCGTTCTGCCGGGGTTTGCGTCCTGCCCGAAAAAGGCAGTCTTGACGAGCGGAGAGTTGGCGACGGCCATTCCGACTTTTTTTGCGTCCGCGAAACTTTCCGCGCCCGTGACGTTGACGGTGATGAACTTGGTCGCGCCCTCACCGTCAGCGGCGATTTTCTTTGCCAGCTCGACGCAAATGCCCTTGAGCGTTTCATAAAATTTTTCGTAGTCGGCATCCTTGTCGACGATTTTTTTATTGCCCGCCGCGCCGTTCGCCAAGACGACGACCGAATCATTGGTGCTCATGTCCCCGTCGACGCTTATCATGTTAAAAGAAATTTCCGTGGCGTCGCGCAGAGCCTGCTGCAAAAGTTTTTGGTCAATGTCGGCGTCGGTGGTGATGAAGCAGAGCATGGTGGCCATGTCTGGGCGAATCATGCCGGAGCCCTTGGCGATTGCGCCGAAACGAACTTCAACGCCGCCGAGCTCAACTTCAGTCGCACAAGCCTTCGAGTAAGTGTCGGTCGTGATGATTGCGTTGCCCGCGTTGACCGAGCCTTCGCGCGAAAGATTTTTAACGGCGTCCTTGATTCCCGCCTCCATTTTGTTCATGGGCAGGTTCACGCCGATAATTCCCGTAGACGCGACGATAACATCATCTGCGCGGCAATTCAATTCTTTGGCGGTAATGGTTGCCATCTTTTCCGCGTCGCGAATGCCCTGTTCACCCGTGCAGGCGTTTGCGCAGCCGGCATTGGCAACGACAGCATGAGCCGTGCCCGTGCCAACGACGATTTTGCTCAAGTGGACGGGAGCGGCCGCCACGAGATTTTTCGTGAAGACGCCCGCTACAGCCGCCTCCTTTTCCGTGTAAATGACAGCCACGTCGAGGTTGCCATTTTTTTTGATGCCCGCGCGAACGCCCGCCGCCTTGAAGCCTTGAGGATGACAGACGCCCGCCGCCTTATGAATATCGCTGAACATTTAAAAGCCTCCTTAGGGATAAATCGGAATGACATCGAGCGCGACGCCTTCATAAAAGCCGGCCGCAATGTTGAAGTTCTGGACGGCCTGACCCGCCGCGCCCTTAACCAAGTTGTCAATCGCGGAAAGGATTATAACACGTCGCGTCCGTTCGTCAATGTGCCAGCCCAGGTCGCAGTAGTTGGAGCCGCGCACGAATTTTGTTTCGGGATAAGAATTTCTTCCGAGCAGCCGAATGAATTTTTCCGCGCCGTACATTTTTTGGAAGGCGGCGTCAATCATCTCGGCGGAAACATTTTCTTTAATCGTGGCGTAACACGTCGCCAAAATCCCGCGCGACATCGGAACCAAATGAGGCGTGAAATTTATAATCGTCTCCTCGCCGCTCAAATCCTTGAGAGCCTGTTCAATTTCGGGCGTGTGGCGGTGGCGCGCGACGTTGTAGGCTTTGAAGTTGTCGTAGAGTTCGGGGAAGTGGTTTCCGAGCTTCAAGCCTCTGCCCGCGCCCGACACTCCGCTTGCCGCGTCGACGATTATCGAGTTCGCCTCCACGAGGTGATGCTTGACGAGAGGAGCCAGCGCGAGGATTGAGGCGGTCGTGAAACAGCCGGCGTTCCCGATGATTTTTGCGTCGCGGATTTCGTTGCGATAAATTTCCGCCAGCCCGTAAACTCTTTTGGCGTGGCGGTGCTTGTGCGGGACGTTGTACCACTCCTCATAAATGCCGACGTCGCTGAAACGATAATCCGCGCCCAAGTCGATTATCCTCACGGGCAATTTCTCCAGCTTGAGCCCGACGTCCATGGCGTGACCGTGCGGCAGCGCGATGAAAATAAATTCGCTGTCCTTGCCGATTGCCTCAATGTCCGCCAGCGATTCGAGCGTCATGTCACACAGCCCGCGCAGATGAGGATACAGCTCCGAAATTTTTTTGCCCGTGTGACTTTCCGAGGTTATGTGCGCGATTTGGGCTTGCGGGTGACGATTGAGTATCGAGAGCAGCTCCGCCCCCGCATAACCCGTCGCGCCGATTACACTTACCTTTACCAAAATTTTTTCCTCCCAATTATTGTTGCATACCAAAGACTCTGAACCACGCGGCAAGAATGGAATCTTGATTCGCCAAGAGATAAGCTTCGATTTTGCTTAAGTCCTTGCGCGGGATTCGACTTCTGTTGTGCGCCAGCTCCACGCCCTCGCGCCTTATCCAAAACTTTGTCGCGTTGGCAGTTTGCTTGCCCTTCGAGACGTGAACGTGAGGCGGCTCGCCCGGCTCGCTTACCCAGAAATAAATCGCGTAGCCCAAAAAATCTTGCAAGACCTTAGGCATTCATGCCACCGCCCTTTTGCGCGAACTCCCAAATCAAAAAGGAATTGTTCCGCATGTAGTCGCGCAGGCGGAAGAGCTCGTCCTCGGAGAAGCCGAACGCCTTCTGGAAATTGAAATGCGGAATCCTGCCGTCCGCGAAGTCGAAGCCGTTGTTTTGATTCGGTCGCTCGAAGTGAACGCGCACGCAGGGCATGGAATATTCGTCGGTCTCCAGCGCGCTGTGCGTCATGACAATGCCGTCGACTGTGGAGTAATAATACATGTCGTCCTCCAAAAAAAAACGCTGCCCTCACTCGGCGTGCAATCGGCGCGAGAAGTGAGGATACAGCTCCGAAAATTGTATCTGTCTGATTTTTTTCAGTATTTGTAAAGAGCGGGAGCGGCGAAGCGCGGATCGGGCAGTTGTGCTTCGGGCAGAAGCATCTGCATGATTCTCTTCAAGCGCATATTTTTCTGGTGCCCGTCCAGCCAAACGTCAACGTCGATGGGAGGATCTTTCGGGTTGGTCTCGCAATCGTTCACGAAATTGGCGCAAGCTTTCTCGATTCTCTCGGCGAATTTGTGGTGGTCGCCGGGGTTCGGCTTGGGCGAATCGAAATTGAAAGTGAATTTTCTGTTAAGCAAATCCGGGGGCGTCGTGTAGTTGAGGTAAGGCAAGTAAGTTGCCATTCTGTAGTTCATAAGGTCGGCTTCGTCGCGGCAGAGCAAAACGGGCGTGCCCAGAGCCATGCTGGGCAAAGACGCGTGAAGGCGGCTCGACACGATGAGTGACGCCCCTTGATAGAATTTCAGAAGACCTTCAACCAAAGCGCGGCGATAGCTCCAAGTTCCCGGGTAGCAGCTTTCTCTGTACGGCTGGTCGGGAATGGCGGGCTTATGCGAGGTGGTGAAGACTTCTTTGGTGTCGTGCTTCTTTGCGTACTCAACGACCTCAGGAGGCAACAACGGGCTCGTGTACTTGTGCGAGACGACGACGGTGTCTTTTCCCGTGTGTCTTTTGATGAACTTGATGACTTCATCCGGCAAATCAATGAGGACAATTTTCCCGTGCTTCTCCACGTTCTCAAAGGGCTTCAACGTCAAAGTAAAGCAACCCGACAAGTGCGCGTCAATTCCGTAATCTTTGAGCCAGCTGACCGTGCCTCTGTCGCGGCAACCAATCGAACCATGCTTCTTGAGCCAGCCCGCGCCGTAACTGTTCAGAGCGAGCAGACCTTTGCCCGCCTTCTTGGTCAAGTGGAACGATATGGGCAAAACTTTAAGGAACGGAGACGGCGGCCAATTGAGCGGTTTATGGAGATACCAGCCGCCGAGGAGTGCCGCGACCTTTTCGCCGGTGGGTGTATAAAAACTGTCGATGTGCTCGCGGTCAATGAGGTAATCCAAATGCGGCAAAAATTTTTCCATGGCGTAGGACTGAACGTCGTCGCCGATATTGTGCGTCTTAAAATGAACAATCAAGCCGTACTTCATAAAAACTTTCCTCCTGATGAGAATGTTCGCGCGACTCAAAGCTTTTGGCAACGAAAGAGCCGCTCGCCGCCCAATCATAACCTTTGCGCTTGTTTAAGTCAATACCCGCGCAAAAAATGAAAAAGCTCGTGACGAAAAAAATCGCCGCGAGCCAAAAAATTTTTCAGGACGTGTGAAGATGCTCCGTGCTGTTCATGAGCTCGACCGTCAAGTCGCCGTCGTCCACGCGCAAAATGTTCAGTGCCATGTTGAATTGAGCAATCGCCCACATTTTATGAATCGGCATATCCAACGCCGCGCCGAGTATCAGACGAATCGCCGCGCCGTGAGAAACGACGACGACGTTTTGATTGTCGTGGTTGGCGATAATTTCTCGAATGCCAATCATCACGCGCGCTTGAGCCTCCAAAAAAGTTTCGCCGTTGGGCGGGTGACATCTTTCGGGGTCGGTGAAAAATTTTCCGAAATCCCTTGGCGATTCGTCAATCAGCTCGCTGATGAAGCGTCCTTCCCAGTCGCCGAAATCTGTCTCGCGCAGTTCGGGCAAAACTTTCAAGGTCAAGTCAAATCTTTCCGCCAAAATATTCGCCGTCGACAGTGCCCGCGTCAGGTCGCTCGAATAAATCGCGTCGACGTGGTGGAAGGGCGCGTGCTCCGCCAAAGTTATCGCTTGATGAAAACCTTCGGGCGAAAGGTGCGTGTCGGAGTTGCCTTGAAGTCTGTTTTGTCTGTTCCATTCTGTTTCGCCGTGTCGGATTAAAAAAATTCTCATCATAATAATCAGCTCCCACGGTTTTGCGCATAAGATAACAAAAAATTTTTTTGAATGCAAGACGAAGTGTGTTATCATAAGCGCAACAACTTCATGCAAAGGAGAAATTGGAATGGAAACTTTGCAACTCACGCCGGACGAGAAAAATATTTTGGAGAGCGTTTACGGGCGGCAGGTGGAAGGCAACACCGCTTACAACCCGCGAAAGCTCGAAGCGATTGTCGACTTGAATGCGCACGAGAAAAAATTTTTCGCGGAAAAAAATTTCGTGTCGCCGCATTTCTTCGTGCAAACGCTTTATAAAGTTCGCGGCACGGTTCACCCGCTCAAGTTCAACGTCGCGGTCAATCGCTTGCTCGCCGAGAACGAAAACCTGCGCGCAAATTTTTGTAACCTCGGCACGCGCACGGTCAAGGTCATTAACCCGAAAGGTTCTGTCAAGCCCGAAGTTATCTTCCGCAACTTTATGCAAATCGACGCCGAAGAGTTCGACGACGAGTTCAGAAAAATTTTGGAGGCGGACATGCGACGCGACTGCGACCTGCGCCACGACCAACTGATTCGGTTCGCGGTGTACAAAACCGGCGACGAAGAATTCGCTTTGCTCGTGACGGCCGCGCAACTCATCGCCGACAGTTTCGACGCCGAAAAATTTCTCGCCAACGTTTTGGAACTGCCCGCCGCAGACAAACCGAAAATTTTTAACGACGACCTGCCGCCGAAGAATCAAGAGGCCATTCGCGATTACTGGGCAAAAGTTTTGGACAAAGCTCCGCCGCCTTGCGCCCTGCCCTTCGAGAAGAAAACTTCGGGCGCGTATCGTCAAAAAAATTTCCGCACGAAAATCCCCGCCGACATCCTCTCCGACCTGCGCGGGCGTGCTCAATCAAATCGCGTCATGCTCACGGCGATTCTGCAGAGCGCGTGGGGTTTCATGCTCCAGCTCGCGAACAAACGCCGCGACTGCCTCTTCTGCCAAATCCTCTCGGCGAGTGATTCGTCGCTCAAGATGATTCCCGTCCGCCTCACCGGCGACAACGATTTAACCGTCGAGAAAATTGTTCGCGGGCAGTTCCGTCAGCTCGTTGTCTCCCAACCTTACAGCTGCGTCGACTGGACGACCTTGGAAGGCTTGACCGACCGCAAGAAAAATTTGTTCGACCACTTCCTCAGCTTCAAAGAGTTTCAGGCGAGCGAAATGAATTATCTTGAAACGCCCGCCGAAGAGCGCGGCAAAATTATTTCGCGCAACTCGTGGGACGCGCGCGGCATGAAACTCGGCGTTTACTTCCGTTACTCCGAAAAAAATCTGACGATAAGTTTTCTTTACGACAAAAACCAATTCCAAGACTTCGGCGTGGAAAATCTTTGCGCGCAATATGAACTCGTCCTCAAGCAAATGCTCGTCGACTGGAACGCAAAGTTCTCCGACTTCAGCGCGCGGCTCGCCAAACGCGTCGACACTCAACGCAAAATCGAAATTGCTTCCCGCGAGGACGAACGCAAAAAAGTTCGCGACTTCCTCTCGCAACTGCCCGTACTTCAGGGACGATTCGAGGGAACGATTGCGCTGTTCGAAAATCAATCGAAAATCATCACGCGTTACGAGGGCGACAGAATTTCGGGCGAGCTGCTCAAAAAAATTTTCGTGTTCGTCGCCGAAGGAAAACTCGTGCGCAACGTGGACGCGGGCGACGGCTGGTACAATCCGATTGATGTCGTCGGGAAAAATTCTTTCGTCAACCCGACCAATCTTTTGGAGAAGCCGCGGCTCACACTTTCCGCCGAAGTTTTGTCGGAGCAGGTCAAACTTTTGATTCTCCCGCGCGACGTTTTGATTGAGGCGAGCCGAGACAATTCGGAAGTCGCCCTGTCGTTGATGAACTTCGCGCTGGAGCAAATGGAGCGTTGGCAAGTACTCTGGCTGCAGTCTTAATCGGAGGCGAGCGCATGAAAAATTTTAATCGATACCCGACCGACGCCGAGGCAAAAAATTTGATTGTGGAAATCGGGCGGCGCATGTACCTGAAAAATTTCGTCGCCGCCAACGACGGAAACATTTCCTGCAAAGTTGACGACGAAATTATTTGGACGACGCCCACCGGAGTTTCAAAAGGTTTCATGTCCGAAGATGAGCTGGTCAAAATGAATCTCGACGGGACGATTATAACTCAAGGCGAGCGCGCGCCCTCCAGCGAAGTGAAAATGCATTTGAAAATTTATTCCGCGCGAGAAGATGTCGCCGCCGTGTGTCATGCGCACCCGCCCGTGTGCACGTCGTTCGCCATCGCCGGCATGGCACTCGACCGCCCGATTTATCCCGAAGCTCTCGTGAATCTCGGAACAGTTCCTTGCGTCCCTTACGAATTGCCCGGCTCTCAGAAACTCGCCGACTCACTCGCGCCTTACGTCCGCGACCACAACGCCGTCCTGCTTGCCAATCACGGCGCGGTCACGTGGGGCGCGTCGCTCATGGAGGCGTGGTATCGCATGGAGTCCGCCGAGCACTTCGCCAAGATTTTAATGTACGGAAAAATTATCGGGCGGGCGAATGAACTTTCCCGCGAGCAAATCGACGCGCTGATTTAAATTTCAAACGGCGGAGGAAAATTTTCGTGAACATTTTAAATTATGAAACGGTGGCACTCGACGAGCAGGCGGGCGAGTTGGTTATCCTCGACCAAACGAAGCTGCCGAACGAAATAAAATTTTTGCGGCTGACGGAGCAAAAAGAAATTTGGCAGGCGATTTATCTGCTGCAAGTGCGTGGCGCGCCGGCAATTGGAATGGCGGCTGCCTTCGGGCTGTACTTGGCGGCAAAAAATATTCGGGCGGACACGTGGGAAGAATTTTTCCCGACACTCCACGCGGCGAAAGAATTTCTGAACTCCTCGCGACCGACGGCGGTGAATTTGTCTTGGGCATTGAATCGCATGGAAGCCGTCGCCGTGAACAACAAAGACAAATCCGTTTCCGAAATCAAAGAGCTGTTGCACAAGGAAGCCGTCGCGATAAAAGCGGAGGACGTGCAGATGTGTCGGCAAATCGGCGAGCACGGGCTCACACTCATCAAAGACGGTGACGGAATCCTCACTCACTGCAACGCGGGTCAGCTGGCGACTTCAAAGTACGGCACGGCTCTGGCACCGATTCATCTCGGACGCGAGCGCGGCATGAACTTCAAAGTTTTCTGCGACGAAACTCGCCCGCTGCTCCAAGGCATTCGGCTTTCCGCTTTTGAACTGATGGCTGACGGCGTGGACACCACGGTTATCTGCGACAACATGGCCGCGCAGGTCATGAAGAACGGCCGGATTAACGCGGTGTTCGTCGGCTGCGACAGGGTGGCGGCGAACGGAGACGCCTGCAACAAAATCGGCACGTCGGGCTTGGCGATTCTCGCGAAATATTACGGCGTGCCCTTTTACGTGTTCGGTCCCACGTCGACAATCGACATGAGCGTCGAGCGGGGCGCGGACATTGTAATCGAAGAGCGCGCGGCGGAGGAAGTCACTGAGCTGTGGTATCGTCAACGCATGGCACCGCAGGGCGTCAAAGTTTACAATCCCGCGTTTGATGTCGCCGACCACGAACTTATCACCGCCATCGTCACGGAGTACGGAATTGCCCGCCCGCCCTTCCATGAAAGCTTGAAAGAAATTTTTCGCAGAAAAAATTTGAGGTGACCTTATGTCTGTTCTTGAAACAAAATTCGTAAGCAAAATCGCGGGAAAATTTTTCGTGCCGGCTTATCAGCGCGGATATCGCTGGGGCAAGTCCGAAGTGTGCCGTTTGCTCGAAGACGTCTCCGCGCTCAAAGGTTACGGCGGGCAGGCGGCGAGAAATTATTGCCTTCAGCCAATCGTCGTGAAAAAAATCGGCGACGGCGAGTTTGAACTCATCGACGGGCAACAACGCCTGACGACAATTTTTTTGATTTACAAGTACATGCACAAGTTCAGCGGAGGTTTCATCACGCCGCCGAATTTTTCTTTGGAGTACAAGACCCGCGACAAGTCCGCTGACTTCCTGGCGAACGTCGACGTTGAGCGCAAGGACGAGAACATTGACTTTTACTTCATGGCGAACGCTTACGAGCAAATCGAAAACTGGTTCGCGGGGAAAGAAGATAAACCCGTCGTCATGACCAACCTGAACAATTTTTTTACTTACAACGTCAAAGTCATTTGGTACGAGGTGGACGAGACCGAAGACGCAACCGCAATGTTCACGCGCCTCAACATCGGCAAAATTCCTCTGACGAGTGCCGAGCTGGTCAAGGCGGCTTTCCTCAGCGACGAGGAGCAAGACAAGCGGCGGCAAGATGAAATTGCTCTGCAGTGGGACAATCTCGAAAAGGAATTGCACAACGATTCGCTGTGGTATTTCCTCACGAACAATTCGGCGACAAAATATCAGACGCGCATTGATTTGATTTTGGATTTGATGGCGGGCAAAAAGGTCGACGAGAAGGAAAAATATTTCACGTTTTTTTATTTCGACGGGCTCAAGCGGCAGGGCGCGGACTTGGAAAAAATTTGGGGAGAAATCGTTCGAAACTTTTTGCTGCTGAAGGATTGGCGCGAAGACCACAAGTTTTATCACAAAATCGGTTACCTTATCGCGTCCGGTTACAAAAATCTTTCCGACATTTACGCGGAGGCGCGCGGCAAGACCAAGAAAAAATTTTTGGCGCGGCTCGACGAACTCATCAAGGCAAGCATCAAGTTGGAGGCGGGGAAAAATTATTCCGATTGGAATTACAGCGAGGATGCCGAAAAAATTCGCCGGCTGCTTTTGCTGTTCAATGTCGAATCCGTGCGGCAAAACGGCGAGCAGTCTCAGTGGTTTCCCTTCGACAAGTACAAGGGCGTCGACGAAAAAAATTCTTGGAGCTTGGAACACATTCACGCGGTCAATTCTCAGGACAGAGGCAACCAGGAGCAGTGGCGCGATTGGCTTAAACTTCATCGGGCGTCGCTGGAAAATTTCCCCGACGAAAATAAAAATCTCCTCGCCGAAATTGATAAGCTGCTCAAGCAGAGGGATATCACTTACGACAAATTCGTCGCGCTGCAGAAAAAAATTTTGGAAAAACTTTCGCCCGAAGGAATGACAGACGAAACCGTCGACTCAATCGCAAACCTCGCGCTGCTCAAGTGCAAAGACAATTCCGCGCTCGGCAATTCGGTCTTCGACGTGAAGCGCAACGAAATTATTCGGCTGGACATGGCGGGCGCGTTCATTCCCTTCTGCACGAAGATGGCGTTCCTCAAGTATTACACCAAGGCGGAAAAAAATCAGATTCACTTTTGGTCGGCGAATGACAGGCGCGCTTACCTCGGAGCGATTAACGACGTGCTGAAAAATTTTTTGGCGGAACCGATTAAAATTTTGAACAAGGAGGATTAACATGCCCGAATCGCTGCAGACGTTCATAAATATTTTTCAAGGCAACGTCAAGAAAATTATCATCCCGAAAATCCAACGCGATTACGCGCAGGGCAGGTCAACCGACGAGATTCGGCGCGTGCGCTCCAGATTTTTGGACGCGCTTTATAAAGCCGTAACGACCGACGAGAAAATCAAATTGGATTTCGTTTACGGCGACATGAGCGAAGACGGAATTTTGACGCCGCTCGACGGTCAGCAAAGATTGACGACGCTTTTCCTCCTGCACCGGTACGCCGCATGGAAAGAAAATATTTCGCCCGAAGAAACTTCCTGCCTCGAAAAATTTTCTTACGACACGCGCCCCGACTCCCGCGACTTCTGCAAATTTCTGACGACCGCCGAAGTTTTCGACAGAGAAAATTTATTCGCCGAGTTTGAAACTTTGTCCGCCGCGCTGGAAAATTTGGAAGGCTTCCCGCTCGGCTGGAAGAAGGATCCGACCGTCAGCTCCATGCTCGTCATGCTCGACGCCATTCACGAAAAATTTCGCGGCGTGGAAAATCTTTGGGGCAAGCTCGCGGGCGGCGCGATTTCCTTTTACTTCCTGTCGATTAAAGACATGGGCTTGACCGACGAACTTTACATCACGATGAATTCGCGCGGCAAACCGCTGACCGACTTCGAACACTTCAAAGCCGAATTCAAACGGAAACTCGACGCGCTCGACCGAAAACTTTCCGACAGAATCCTTTTGAAAATCGACACGGCTTGGACAGATTTACTTTGGACTTACCGCGACGAAAATAATTTGATTGACGACGGTTTCCTCGCGTATTTCAACTTCCTGTGCGACGTGATTCTTTATCGCAAAGGCGACACGCCTTACAAAAAGAGCCGCGACCCCTTCGACCTGCTGGAAGAATTTTTCGACGCCCGCGCCTTGGAGAACGTCGCCTTCATGGAAAAAAGTTTTGATTGCTGGTGTGAGCTCGCCGCGCAGGAAAAAATTTCCGACTTCTTCGCCGCGCGCGTGACCAAGGGCAGTCGCTCCGACAAGACCGTCAATCATCACGAGGCGGGCAAGATTATAACTTACTTCGACGACGCAGATTTTTTCGGCGACTGTGTGAAGTCCTTCGACAAAAATTTTTCGCTCGGCAAAGTCGTCATGCTTTACGCCTTCCTGATTTATCTGCTCAACCGCGAAAAAATTTCCGACGAAGATTTTCGGCGGCGCATTCGTATCGTGAACAATCTGGTGACAAATTCCGGTGACGCGGAACTCAGCAACAGCACGGCGCGCAACAACGGCAACCGAATTCCCGCCATGCTTGAGCAGGTCGACAACATCATCCGCGGCGGAAAAATTCTTCAGCGCAAAGAAATTCAAACCAAAAACCCTTACAACTTTAACGAAGTTCAGCAGGCGGAAGAGCGCGAAAAAATTCTTTGGACGATAAAAAATCCCGACAAGGCCGAATCACTCTTTGAGCTGGAAGACCATTATCTTTTGGGCGGGCAGATTGGCGTCGTCGGCTTGGATTGCCCCGAACACTTTGCGCCGTTCATCTCGCTGTTCAAATGCGATTACGACAAAATCAGTTGCGCGCTGCTGGCGAAGGGCGATTATTGGCAGGTCGACAACAACGGCTGGCGGTTTCAGCTCGGCTCCGCGCGTCCTCAATCTTGGCAAAATCTTTTCCACAAGAGCGCGCTGGTAAAAAATTTCGAAGAGACAAAAGAAATTCTTTGGCAAATCCTGCGCGGCGTGAAAAAATTTTCGGACGCGTATCTGCAGAAAATTATCGACGATTACCTTGCCGACCGCGAGAGCAAATCCGAATTCGATTGGACGTATTACTTCATCAAGTACAAAGTTTTTCGTCCGACGCGTTACGGAAGATATTGGTGGGAAAATTTTTCTGAGGAGCCGTATTGTTTCGTGACACTGTCGGAGCAACTGAAGCGTTCGACGAAATCTTATCAGCCGTTTTTGAAGGCGGCGGGCGTCGGCAGCATTTCGCCCGACGAGTGGGGCACGCGACTTTACTTCGGAGACTTTTACGTCGTGTGCGAGAACGATTCTTACGTCGTGAAAAATTCTGCGACGGACGCCGTGAAAGACCGCCTGAAAATTTCTCAGCGCGACGGCATTGACACGGAGGATAGAATAGAAAAGTTCAAAGCTTGGATAAAAAATTTTTGAGGTGATTGAATTGAATTACGAAGCTGTCATCGGTTTGGAGATTCATTCGGAGCTCAAGACCGACACGAAAATTTTCTGCGGGTGCGCCACGACCTTCGGCGCGGAGCAAAATACTCACGTGTGCCCGGTGTGCCTCGGACTGCCCGGCGTCTTGCCGACGATTAATCGGCGCGTCGTTGAGTTCGCCATCAAAGCCGGCCTCGCCACCAACTGCAAGATTAACAAGTACAGCAAGTTCGACCGCAAGAATTATTATTACCCCGACCTGCCCAAGAACTGGCAGACTTCCCAATACGACCTGCCGATTGCTTACGGCGGACACGTGGAAATTAACGTCGACGGCGAGAAAAAAATCGTCCGCCTCACTCGAATTCACATGGAGGAGGACGCGGGCAAGCTCGTCCACAGCGGCACGACCATCAAAGACTCCGCCAGCTCCAACGTCGATTACAACCGCACGGGCGTCCCGCTGATTGAAATTGTCAGCGAACCCGACATGCACTCCGCCGCCGAAGCCCGCGCTTACATGGAGAAGATTAAATCCATCCTCGAATACATCGACGTGAGCAACTGCCGCATGGAGGAGGGCAACCTGCGCGCCGACATAAACGTTTCCTTGCGCCCTGTCGGCTCCGATAAGCTCGGCACGCGCACCGAGATGAAAAATATTAATTCGTTCAAGGCTCTCGAAGACGCGATTAATTATGAGATTGAACGGCAGGCTGAAGTCCTCGACGACGGCGGAAAAATTATTCAAGAGACGCGCACATGGAATCCCGAACGCGGCATCACTCAGTCCATGCGCTCGAAGGAAGACGCCCACGATTATCGTTACATGCCCGAACCCGACCTGCCGCCGATTGTCACGACCGACGAAGAGATTGAAGCGTTCAGAAAATCTTTGCCCGAATTGCCCGACGCTCGCCGCGCGCGCCTGATAAAAAATTTCGGGCTCAGCGAATACGACGCGGGAATCATCACAAGCTCGCGGGCAATGGCCGAATACTTCGACGCGGTTGTCGACGCGGGCGCAGACGCAAAAGCCGCCGCCAACTGGATTATGGGCGACCTGTCCAAAAATCTCAACGCGGACGGTCTGACGATTGAAAGCTCGCCCGTCGAAGCCGCGCGCCTCGCCGAAATGATTCAGCTCATCGCCAAGGGAACAATCAGCGGCAAAATCGCCAAGACTGTTTTCGCCGAGATGTGGAAGTGCTCCGACGCGCCGAGTAAAATCGTCAAGGATAAGGGGCTCGTGCAAATAACCGACACCGGCGCGATTGAATCCGCCGTCGACGAAGTCATCGCCAAAAATCCAAAGGCCGTCGAAGAATATCGCGGCGGGAAGAAAAAAGCTCTCGGCGCGCTCGTCGGTCAAGTCATGAAGCTCACGCGCGGCAAAGCAAATCCTCAGCTCGTCAATCAACTCCTCGCAAAAAAATTGGAGGCGTAAAAATTTTGAGCGCAGACTTTATCAAAATGGTTTCCGAAGTTCACACGGAAAGATTCAATGCACACATTCAAACACTCGCGCGCGATAAAACTCCCTGCGGAATTTTTTTCGGCTTCGTGCTCGTGCCCGCCAACGTTGCCGCTCACGTTCAAGGAATCCGCGACCGGGGAATAAATCTTTCATGCGTCATCGTCCTCGCAGACGTCCAAGCGAACGCGCTCAGAAAATTTGTCGACGTGCCCGTCATCACCCTCGAAGACTTCCCGCGCTTCGGCGAAGAAAATTTTCCCGCAAAGCCCAAAGAAATTTTCAACGTAACCGGTCTTCATGACGCGGCGTTCGTTCCGTTCTTCGCGCGCCACGGCATGGAGGTGCTGACTCACTCCGACGACGGACAATTTTTCTTCCTGATGACTCACTTGCCCGAACTTTACAGCGTCCACGAATCGCTCGCCTCCGACGAGTCCAAAAAAGTTTTCCGCGCGTCGATTAAAGGAGACCTCACCGGGAAAATTTCCGATTATCGTTTCGCGCCCGAGCCGCAATATTTTTTGGAAGGCTTCACTCCCGCGGCGGGTGACATTGCTGTCGACGGCGGTGCATACGACGGAACGACTGCTCTTGCCTTCGCCAAATGCGGCGCGAAAGTTTTTGCCTTCGAGATGGACGAAACCAATTATAAAAACTGCGCGGCTCGCCTCGAACGATTCGGGGGGGGGTATGACATCGCATTGGAGAATTTCGGCCTGAGCGACAAGGAAGGCACCGAAAAATATTTCAGACACGAAGCAAGCAGCTTTAAGCGTTCGGACGGAAACTTAATCGCAAACTTCATCGACCTGGACACTTACGTCGCCCGAAAAAATTTACCGCGCGTCGATTACATCAAGCTCGACATCGAAGGCGCGGAACTCGACATGCTCCGCGGCGCGGCCAAGACAATCACTCGCTGCAAGCCGAAGATGGCTGTCAGTGCTTATCACAAACTTGAAGACCTGTGGACGCTCGCCACGTACATTAAATCTCTCCGACCCGATTACGAATTTGAGTTCCGCCATTACCAAATCGATTGCACGGATTATATTTTGGACGACGAGGAGCGCGCGTTGCTGAATTATTTTGGCTTGCCTTATCTCTTGCCCACGACCTGCGAAAAAGTTCTTTACTGTCGCTGAAAATTTTTCCGCAAAAAAAAATCCCCTTCCACGAATTTGGAGGGGGAAAATTTTTATAAAGGAGTGACCGCCCGTGTCGAAGCAAATTCCTGTCGTCGTCGACAACATCAATCCTTACCTGTTGCCCGGCCCCGACATCATGGTCGCGCCGCGCACCAAACCTTTTTTCCGCGTGCCCGAAATGATTATGGGCAGCATGATGGCTGAGGACGGAAATTTTAAATTCACGCCCGAAGAGCTGGAAAATTTTTTGAAAGCCGAGCCCGCCGCAAAGAAATGGATTCGCCCGTTGATTGGCAGCGACGATTTCATCAAAGGCAAGAAAAGATTTTGTCTGTGGCTGAAAGATTGTCCGCCCGATGAACTTCGCAAAATGCCTCGCGTTTATGAACGAGTAAAAAATGTTCGCGAATATCGGCTGGCGAGCAAACGAGCGGCGACGAGAAAACTTGCCGACAAGCCGACGCTCTTCGCCGAGATAAGACAACCGACGACCGATTTTATTTTGATTCCGAAAGTTTCTTCTGAGCGGCGACGATATATCCCGATAGGTTTCATGAGCGCGGATAACATTGTCGTGAACACTGCCCTGATGATTCCCGACGCGGATTTGTTTCACTTCGGGATTTTGACGAGCTCCGTGCACATGAACTGGATGCGGCTGGTCGGCGGGCGTCTGAAGAGTGATTACCAATACTCGGCGACGATTTGTTACAATCCGTTTCCGTGGCCGCTGTTTTATCCCGACACATACAAGGCGCGAATCGAGGCGACGGCGCAAAAAATTTTGGACGCGCGGAAAAATTATCCGCGGGCGACGTTCGCAGACCTTTACGACGAAATTTCCATGCCGAGCGATTTGCGTCGGGCACACGCGGAAAACGACGCGGCGGTCATGAAGTTGTATCACTTTCCGCCGGACATGGACGAGCCGGCAATGAAGATTCAGCTGCTGTACATGTATCAGGCCTTGCTGGAACATTTCGGCGAGGACGAGGAGGAGGAGTAATCCTTTCGTTCGTTAAGCAAAAGGACGCAAGTCAGCTGAGGTCTTGGCGATTCGTTCCTTCGATTGGGCGTGAAAAAATTTTTTGTCTGTTGAGCCATACTTTTCTTTGCGCGTCCAAAGAAAAGTAAGCAAAAGAAAGGACGCCTCGCGGGGGCGGTCTCAAGTTTCGCGCCGAAAATTTTTGCAGGCGTGAATGAAATTTTTCGCCGCGTTCGGACTGCCCGCGAAGTGCATGTGCAAATACGAGGCGACGAGATTTTTTTTGAGCGCGCCCGCAAAATATTCCGCGCCCGTCCTCAGCCGTCGACACTTGAAAATTTTTTCGTCGGAGCTTTCCGCGGTGGAGAAGTGGAATTCGTGAGCGCGAATTTTTTCGCCCGCCCGCCCGATTAAACAGTCGCGCAAAATTTCCGCCTCCACGTAACCGACGGTCTGAAGTTTGCGGGTCATGGTCGCGCGCCCGTCGAGCACGCCGCACATTTGAAAAATTTTCCCGTCGAAGTCAACGAGTTCGCGCATGAGATACATGAAGCCGCCGCACTCGGCGAAAATCGGCAAGCCCGCCTCCGCCGCCCGAAAAATTTCCGCGCGGAGGTTTTTGTTTTGCTCCAGCCGCGCCGCGAACATTTCGGGGAAGCCGCCGCCGATAATCAGCCCGCAAATATTTTCGGGCAAGTGTTCGTCGTTCAGCGGGCTGAAGAAAATAATTTGCGCGCCGAGTTCCTCCAACGCCTTGAGCCCCGCGCCGTAATAAAAATTGAACGCCGCGTCCTTCGCCACGCCCAGCTTTAAGGATTTAGGATTTGGGATTTGGGATTTAGGGAAGACTTCGAGCGGCGCAGAATTTTTCGCGAGAGCAATCAATCCGTCCACGTCGATTTGCTCTTCGACGGCCGCGCAAATTTTTTTAATCACGTCGGCGGAATTATTTTCAGTCGTCGGCACGAGTCCGAGGTGGCGTTCGGGCAAATGAAATTCGTCATTGCGTTTAATCGCGCCGAAGCATTTGATGCCCAAATCGTTCAGCGCGTCGACAATCATCTGCCTGTGCGAGTCCGAGCCGACGCGATTCAAAATCACGCCCGCGAGCTTGACCGCCTTATCGAATTCGCGGAAGCCGAGCGCAACCGCCGCCGCCGAAGTGCCCATGCTCTTTGCGTCGATGACCAGGACAACGGGCGCGTCGAGGAGCTTGGAAATTTCCGCCGTGGAAGAAACTCCGCCGCGTCCGCCGTCGTAAAGACCCATGACGCCTTCGACAATCGACACGTCCGCGTCCGCCGAAGTCTGAGCAAAAATTTCTTTGAGCTTGTCCGCGCCGACGAGCCAGCTGTCGAGGTTGTGAGAAATTTTTCCGAGGGCGAGCGCGTGCCAGCCCGTGTCAATGTAATCGGGACCGACCTTGTAAGCCTGCACGTCGAGCCCGCGCATTTTTAAAGCGGCCAGGAGCCCGACGGTAATCGTCGTCTTGCCCGAGCCGCTTTGAGTCGCCGCGATAATCACTCGCGGAAATTTTTTTGTAATCATTCCGAATCCGTCTTTGAAAATTTTTTTACGCCGCGCAGAGAATTTTTCAGCCGCCAAAAATTTTTTCCGCCGCAATCATTTCATCGCGCGAAGAATTTTTTCAGCGACGCCGTGCATTTTCTCAAAAGAGGTTGAGCAGGCCGCGACCCGAATGCCCAACTTGAGCGGGACGGCGAAAATCAAATCGTCGTGAAGTTTTTTGCAGACGGCGGCAGGATTTTCGGCGGGCACCGCGATAAAAAATCCGCCCTTGTACGGCACGACCCGCAAGCCGCAAGCTTTTGCCTCGGCGACGAAAACATCCGCGCGGCGTTTGACCATTTGGTAAAGTTCGGTGCGCTCCGCCTCGTAAACGGGAAGAAGTTCCTTGTCGGCGGCGAGCCTGACGAGCAGAGCTTGAGCCCCGCGATTTATATTCGACCACGTGGCGCGGCAGGAATATTTGCTGACGTTTTTAAAATCGTCAATGACTTCTCCACTCGACGACACGCCGATAAGCGCGCCCGTCCTCTGCCCGTAAGCCGTGTAACTCTTCGACATGCTGAACGAAATCATCACGAAGAAATTTTTGGGCAGGTTGGAAAATTTTTTCATGAAGGCGCGCGTGGAATTTTTTTCGCCGGCGAAGTCAATGTACGCGATGTCGACGAGCAGAGAAATTTTTTTGTCGGCGGCGGCCTGAGCCTTGAGCACGGCGATAACTTTGTCCCACTCCTCGGAGGAGAGCGCGTAACCCGTCGGATTGTGCGCGGGCGAATTTATAATCACGAGCAAAGAATTTTGTTTCTTGAGGAGCGCGTCGACCTTCACGGCGAAATCGGTTATGTTGAAGTTCAGCGCGTTGTCGAAGAGCTTAAAAGTTTCCAAACGCTTGCCGGTTTCGTTGCAAATTAAATCGTAAGTGCCCCAGCGCCAGTCAGACGTGAGGACAGCGTCGCCGCGTTCGGCGTAATTGGCAATGGCGTGGTGAATCGCGCCCGTGCCGCCGGCCGTGGCCACCGCGTCTAAAAATCCTTCGGGCTTGTTGTCGGCGAAGGTCAAATCAATCACGGCGTCGAGATACGCGGGCAGCCCCGAAATCGGCGCGTAAGACACCAGCTCCGAGAAATCCATCGCGCGGAAAATTTTTTCGACGGTCGGCAGCGTCGCGAGCTTTCCTTCCTCGTCGAGCACCACGCCGATTGTCGCGTTGGTCACCGCCTGCGCCCCGTGAATTTTTATTGCCTCGTTGCAAGCTTGGTTCGCGTCGAAAATTGCGTCGCGCAACTTTCTGCCCGCCGCGTGTGAAGCCGTCATGGTCATTGACATTTAATCGGTCTCCTTTGATTTTGAAATTGTCGCCGCCATTATAACCGCTCGCAGATTTTTGGCAAATATTTTCGGCAATGTATTCAGGTATTCAATAAAAAAATCCCGCCGAGTTTTTCGACGGGAAAATTTTTTGCGGAAGGAAATTTATTTTTGATTCGACAACTGCTCTTGAACGCGCTGATAAAAATTTTTGAACTCGTTAATCTTAATGAAGAAAGTTATGGGGTGAACCACGTCGTAAATCGTCGAGTCGCGGTGCTTGAGATAAAAATCGTGCAGTTCGGGGTAACGATAAAGCTCCGAGCCCTTGACGTAAATTAAAATGTTTTGGCAGTAATGAGCCCAAATATTTTTGTTGTCCCAAATCTCCGGACGAATGCAATCGACGGCGACGTAATTGAGCCGCAAAAATTTTTGCGCCCAATAAGACTGCCATTGCTCGTTGACGTGATTGGTGCCGCCTTGAGCGGGAATCGCCGCGCTGAACAAAATCACGTCACCGAGGCGGGTCAAATCTTCGACAAAAGAATCGGCGCGGGCGGGCGAGAGATGCTCGGCGACCTCCAAGCTTTCGACCAAATCGAATCGACGATTTAAATTTACGCGCTCTTCAAGATTGAACGGATGGAAAAATTTTTCGTCGACGGAAAGTTGGGAGCGGTCAACGTAATCGCCGTCGACGCCGAAAATTTCCGTGCCGAAAAGATTTTGCCAAGCCGCGAGCCATTCGCCCGTGCCGCAGCCCAAATCGATGACAGTGCGCGGGTGAATGAATCTTCCGACGACCGACAAGACTTCAGCCGCAGATTTGTAAAGCCCCGCCTTTCTCCGTCCGCGATAAAAATTTTCGTCGTAAGCTTGCTCGCCTGCGTGAGCTTGGTTGCTGTCCAAATGAATTCCTCCTCAGAAAAAATCCCGCCGAGTGTTCGACGGGAAATTTTTTTGTGCAAAAATTTTTTCAGGGAATGGGGACGCCCTTAACCAAAAGTCTTGCCTTTGCTCTGGCGAGTGCCGCCTCCGCCCTGTCGATGTCAATTTCAGAATCTTTTTTGGCAAGGCGTTCCTCTGCGCGCTTGTAAGCAGCCTTGGCGCGTTCGACGTCAATATCGTCGGGAGCCTCCGCCGCGTCCGCCAGGATTGTAATTTTTTCGGGCGTCACTTCCATGAAGCCGCCGCTGACGAAAAGTTTTGTTTCGCCGCCGCCTTCCTTAATCCTCATGGCGTGCGGGACGAGTTCCGTCAGCAGGTTGGCGTGCTTGGGCAAAATGCCCAGCTCTCCGCAAATGGAGCGGGTGATGAGCATGTTAATTTCTTTGGCGTAAACTTCGCCTTTGTCGGGCGTGGCAACCTCAAGCAGGATTGTGGCCATGAATCACGCCTCCTTGAGTTTCGCAGCCTTCGCAACGGCCTCCTCAATGCCGCCGACCATGTAAAACGCCGCCTCGGGCAAGTCGTCGTATTTGCCGGAAAGAATTTCTTTGAAGCCGCGAATCGTGTCCTTGAGCGGGACGTATTTGCCGGGCGAGCCGGTGAAGACTTCGGCGACGAAGAACGGCTGCGACAAAAATCTTTGAATCTTTCTGGCGCGGCTGACGGTGAGTTTGTCTTGGTCGGAAAGTTCTTCCATGCCGAGGATGGCGATGATGTCTTGGAGCTCTTTATATTTCTGCAAGACCGCCTGCACGCCGCGCGCAACTTCGTAATGTTCGCGCCCGATGACATTCGGGTCGAGGATACGGCTTGTCGAGTCGAGCGGGTCGACGGCGGGATAAATTCCGAGCTCAGCGATTTGTCTGCTCAAAACGGTCGTGGCGTCCAAGTGCGTGAACGTCGCGGCGGGTGCGGGGTCAGTCAAGTCGTCGGCGGGGACGTAAACGGCCTGCACGGAAGTAATCGAGCCTTTCTTGGTTGAAGTGATTCGTTCCTGCAGCGCGCCGACGTCGTTGGTGAGCGTGGGCTGATAACCGACGGCGGAGGGCATGCGTCCGAGCAGAGCCGAAACTTCGGAGCCCGCCTGAATGAAACGGAAGATGTTGTCGATGAAGAGCAACACGTCTTTGCCCAGCGCGTCACGGAAATATTCCGCCATGGTCAAGCCGGTGAGTCCGACGCGCATACGAGCACCGGGCGGTTCGTTCATCTGCCCGTAAACGAGCGCAGTCTTGTCGATAACGCCCGATTCAGTCATCTCTGACCAGAGGTCGTTGCCTTCGCGTGTGCGTTCGCCGACGCCCGAGAAGACCGAGTAACCGCCGTGCTCCGTGGCGATGTTGTGAATCAGCTCCATGATGATAACCGTCTTGCCGACGCCCGCGCCGCCGAACAGACCCGTTTTGCCGCCGCGAGAATATGGCGCAATCAAGTCGACGACTTTAATGCCCGTCTCCAAAATTTGCGTCGAAGTCTCTTGCTCTTCGAACGTCGGGGCTTTACGGTGAATCGGGCTCCAGTGTTTGTTGCCGACGGGTTCGGGGTTGTTGTCGACGGTTTGACCCAGGACGTTGAAGACGCGCCCGAGGCATTCTTCGCCGACGGGGATGGTAATCGGTGCGCCGGTGTCTTCGGCCTCCATGCCGCGAACAAGTCCGTCCGTTGAACTCATGGCAATGCAGCGGGTGACGCCGTCGCCGAGGTGTTGCATGACTTCCGCGACCAAGTCAATCTCCACATTGCCGGACTTGCCTTTTATCGTTACCGCGTTCAAAATTTCGGGCAGCTCGCCGACGGGGAATTCGATGTCGACGACCGCGCCGATAACCTGAACAACTTTTCCTTTCGCCAAATTTTTTTCACTCCTTTATTATTCGAGCGCATTTGCGCCGCCGACAATTTCGTTAATCTCGTTGGTGATGCCCGCCTGACGAACTTTGTTATAAAACAGATTGAGCCTGCCGACGAGTTCCTGCGCGTTGTCGGTCGCGTTGCTCATGGCGTTCATGCGCGAGGAAAGTTCCGAGGCGGCGGAGTGGAGCATCGCGCCGTAAATCCGCGTGGCAATCCTTTGCGGCAGGAAGTCATTCAAAATGGAAACGACGTCGGGCTCATAAATGTATTCCTCTTTGAGATTCGCGCTCGTCTTGGCGTAATCGTCGGTGACAATCGGCAGGAGCGTCACGTCGTCGGGCGTGCAACTTATCGCGGATTTGAACTGCGTGTAAATCAAAGTCACGTCGATAATTTCTCCGCTGGCGAAACGTTCCATGACCAAGTCGGTAATTTCTTTGGCGTATTTGTATTGAGGACGCTCGCTTATGCCGTGATAACTTTTGATGATGTTGTATCCGCGTTGCTTGAAATGAGTGGTCGCCTTCCTGCCGACGGTGATTAACTCAATGCCTTCGATGTAATCGGCGTCGTTGTATTCGCGGGCGACGGAAAGATTTTTTGCGCCTGAAGTTCCTCCGCCGCGATGACCCGCCGCCCTTGCCATGCCGCCCGTCGCCGCCATTTGCCGTTGCTGTTTGGGCGTGCGCTTGCCGGCAGGTTTGATGCCCTTAAGCGCGTCGAAATTTTTCCTGTGAAAATTTTCGTCGTCGTCGTCCGCGTCGAGGGAAGAAGTTTCGCTCGTGCCGTCGTACTCAATCGTGTCGTGCGCTTCTTTCAAGACGTTGCTTGAGAAGGAACCCGCCAGCCCTTTGTCCGAGGCAATGACGATGAACAAAAATTTTCCCGCGCCTTCCTGCTGCTCGGCAATGAGTTCGTCGCGCGTTTTGATGAACGGGTGCTCATATTCTTGCCCGCGCATTTGACTCATCACGCGCCGCATAATCTCTCTGGTCTTGGCGACGTATGGAAGATTCGACAGCAGTGCCTCGCGTGCCGCGTTGAATCTGGAGCGCGCGATCATGTCCATGGCGTTGGTTATCTTCTGAATGTTTTTGACGCTCTTAATGCGGCGGCGAATGTGTTGTAAATTTGCCATTTACTCCACCGCCTCACTCCGCGACCTTGTAGGTGACCGTCTCTTTGAATTCGGTGACCGCCGCCTTAATCTCGGCTTCGAGCGCGTCGTCCAATTTTTTCTTCTCGGCGATTTTCTTGCCGATGTCGGGATGATTGGCGTGCATGAACTTGATAAAGTCGTTGTGGAAGGTAACAACCTTGTCGACGGGAATGTCCGCCAAAAATCCTCTGACCGCCGTGAAAATCGTGAGCACTTGGTCTTCGACGGCCAGCGGCGAGTATTGCGACTGCTTAAGAGTTTCAACCATGCGCGCGCCGCGGTCGAGCTGAGCTTTTGTCGCCTTGTCGAGGTCGGAGCCGAATTGCGCGAAGGCAGCCAGCTCACGATACTGCGCCAAGTCCAAACGCATTGTGCCCGCGACTTGCTTCATGGCCTTAATCTGCGCGGCACCGCCGACACGCGAGACACTCAAGCCGACGCTGATTGCGGGACGAATGCCCGAATAAAACGAATCGGTTTCCAACATAATCTGACCGTCGGTGATTGAAATGACGTTCGTCGGAATGTAAGCGGAAACGTCGCCCGCCTGAGTTTCGATAATCGGCAGGGCGGTGATTGAGCCCGCGCCGAGTCTGTCGCTGAGTTTTGCCGCGCGTTCGAGGAGGCGGGAGTGGAGATAAAAAACGTCGCCGGGGTAAGCCTCACGGCCGGGCGGACGTCTGAGGAGCAGGGACATTGCACGATAAGCCGCCGCGTGCTTGGTCAAGTCGTCGTAAATGCAGAGGCAGTGCCCGTGCTTTTCGTACATGAAGTATTCCGCCATGGTGACGCCCGAATAAGGCGCGAGGTATTGGAGCGGAGCGGAGTCGGCAGCGGTGGCCGCCACGACGATTGAATATTCCATCGCGCCGTGGTCTTCGAGGGTTTTCACGACACGCGCGACAGTCGACGCCTTCTGACCAATCGCGACGTAAACGCAGATACAGTTCTGCCCCTTCTGGTTGATAATCGTGTCGATTGCGATTGCAGACTTGCCGATACCGCGGTCGCCGATAATCAGCTCACGTTGCCCGCGTCCAATCGGAACGAGCGCGTCGATTGCTTTCAAGCCGGTCTGCAGCGGCTCATGGACGGATTTTCTGTCGGCGATACCCGGAGCCTTGAATTCGACGGGACGCGCCTTTGAAGTTTGAATCGGTCCCTTGCCGTCAATCGGGCGGCCGAGAGCGTCGACGACGCGCCCAATCATATTTTCGCCGACGGGCACCTGCATGATTCTGCCCGTGCGCTTGACGGTTGCGCCTTCCTTAATTTCATTGTCGCGCCCGAGGATAACCGCGCCGACGTTGTCCTGCTCCAGGTTGAGAACGAGACCAAAAATATCGTCGCCGAAGTCGAGCAACTCGCCGGACATTGCCTTGTCCAGCCCGTGAATGTGCGCAATGCCGTCACCAATCTCAATGACCGTGCCGACCTCGTCCACGTTCAAATCGACGTTGTAATTTTTAATCTGTTCCTTGATTATCGCAGTGATTTCATCAGGATTTATTTTCATATTTGATTCGTCACCTCTTGCCGAGGACTTGGCTCTTGCCTAATCCCTAAGAGTATTTTTGAGGGCGCGCAGGCGACCGGCAGCCGAGCCGTCGATTCGCTTGTCGCCGATTTTCAAAATGATTCCGCCGAGGATGGATTCGTCCTTGTGCGGACGAACTTTTATCTTGCGCCCCGTCAGCGTCGTGAGCTTTTTGATGAGCGCGTCCTGTTGCTTCTTCGTGAGCGGGAAAGCCGTCGTCACGTCCGCGATTAAAATTCCCTGCTCTTTATTCTTCAGCGACGTGAAGATGTCGTAAATTTCGTTGAAGACGCCGATACGTTTCTTGTCGACGAGGAGCATGAGGAAATTCATCACGGTTTCGGAAATTTCTTTGTCGAAGGCGCGCTTGAGCAAATCTTTTTTCGCCTGCTGAGGCACGAGCGGATTTTGGAAAAATTTTACGGCTTCGGGCAGGGCGAACACGTCCGCGCGAACTCTGCCCAGGTCTTTGTCGTAACCGTCGAGATTGTTTTCGTCCTTCGCGATTTCAAAAATCGCCGTGGCGTATTTGGAGGCGAGCTGAATGTTGAGCATTGCCGCACCTCATTTCAAATCCACGAACATATTTTTGTCGAGCTTGGAGATAAAATCGTTGACGAGCTTATCGTTTTCCTTTGTGTCGATGTTTTTGGAAACGACTTTGCCGGCGGCCGCCAAGCTGAGCGAAACGATTTGCGATTTCATTTCCTCGAAGGCGCGGTTGCGTTCGCTCTCAATCTCGGCCTGCGCGGACTGTTTCATGCGCTCGATTTCCTTGCGCGTCTCTTCAACTGCGGCGTCGTGTTCTTGGCGGGCGGTGAGGTTTGCCTTGTCGACGATTGCCTGAGCTTTTTGGTGCGCGTCGGACAGCTGAACTTTGTACTGCTCCAAAGTTTGCTCCGCCGCCTTGCGATCAGCCTCCGCCTTTTCCAAGTCGCCCTTGATTTTGTTTGAGCGTTGCTGAAGGAGTCGGGCGACGGGTTTGTAAGCGACGGCACGCAAGATGATGACCAAGATTAGGAAGTTGAGAATCTGCGCGAGAATCGTTGCGTTAATTTCAATCAAAACAAATCACCCCTTTAATCAATTAGGAATGTGGAATTAGGAATTAGGAATTGTAAAAATAATTCCTCACTCCTCATTCCTAATTCCTAATTATCCAAGGAGCGGGTTGGCGTAGAGCATGATGAGCGCGACGACCGTTGCGATGATCGCCATTGCCTCAATCAAGCCGACGGAGATGAGCGTGTTGGTGAAGAGCGTGTTCTTTGCTTCGGGCTGACGAGTGATGCCGTCGATGAATTTGCTGGTGACCAAGCCGTCGCCGACGCCCGCGCCGATTGCCGCCAAGCCCATAGTGATACCTGCGCCCAAAAGTGCTGCTGCTACCATAATCGCATGTTCCATGTTAAAAAATCCTCCTTAAATCATAAAAAAATTTTTAACTGCCGAAGTGCGAGCCTCCACGCCCCCGCGAGGGCAACGTGACGTTGCATCCTGTGGGTTTGCTTTCGAGCATTACGATGACCGGAGTCGGTTGATTCCCCTTGCTGTTCCCCCGCTTTTTAAGCGGGTATTTGGACGAGCAAAGAAAAGTATGTTTCAAAAACTCAAAAGAAATTTTTCAGCCCGATAAGTGTGACGAGCCCCGCCGTCGACGACAGCTTCTGCAAATCCACTCTTACGTTAAGAGGGGACTCACTCCGCGTGGTCTTCTCTGACCGCGTTGGCAAGATACGCCATGCTCAGCATTGTGAAGATGACCGCCTGCACACAGCTGATAAAAATACTGAACGCCAGCCAACACACCGACGGTATCGGCATCCAAATCGGCATCAGCTTGAGCAAGACGATGATTAAAATTTCGCCCGCGAGAATGTTTCCGAAAAGACGGAAGGCAAGCGTTATCGGCTTTGCGATTTCTTCAATCATGTTGATGATGACGAAGACGGGCGTGGGTTGGAAAAAGTGCGCGATGTAATGTCCGCCCTTGAAGTACAGGCCGAGCACGTGGACGATACAGACGACCAACAGCGCGAGCCCGAGCGTCGTGTTCAAGTCATTTGTCGGCGACGCCATGAGCGGCACGAGTCCGATTAAGTTACTGGCCAGCAAGAACATGAACAACCCGACGATGAACGGCGCAAGCAGTCTGCCGCGCGCGCCCATCATTGCGTCGATTTGGTCGTGGAGCCAGAGGATTATCATCTCGACGAAATTTTGCCAGCCTTGCGGGACGACTCTCAAGTTGCGCGTCGCCAGGCACGCGACCAAAATCACAATGCCCATTGCCAGCCACGTCATCTTGAGCGTCTCGATGTTGAACGTCAAGCCGAGGAAATTTACCGTCTCGCGGACACCAATTTCATGCATAAGTTCACCTCCTTACAAAAAAATTTTCGGGTCGGGCTTCTCACCTCCCTTATCTCATGCGCAAGATATCACGCGCAAATTTTTTTTGCTGTGATAAATGTCTCCGACTAAAACTTTCGTCTGAGTTCGGAGCGAGCCAGGACGATGAGCGCGGCAAAATAAAATACGCCGAAGCAAACCGCCGTCGCCAAGAAAAGTTCAACCGAGATGTGGACGGCGACCGCCAAGATGATGAAAACCATTCCGAGCCGCAAGAGCAATCCGACCAGCATGATTTTTTTCGCCTGAGCCGCCGAAGAATTCGCCGCCGCTTCCAGCCGCGCTGCCGTCGACAGGAAATAAAAAAAACTCAACAGCGCGCCCGTCAGAACCGCTCCGCACAACTTGAGCTGCCCCGCCGAAATCAATTGCAAAGACAAAACTGCCGCGACTGTCAGAAATATTTTCCAACTTTTCTTGAACGTATTCAATACCTGTCTCATGCAAGCACACTTCGACGCCACAATCATTTTCCCTTTACTCAAAAAAAATTTTGTAATGAGAAGGCGCGCCGCCGCATTGACAGAAAAAATTTTTGTCGTGAGGAGTCTCAAGATGATTATCAAAAAAATCCTGAACAACAACGTAATCATCACGCTCGCCGAAAAAACTTTGGGCTGCAAACTCAACGAAAGCATTTACATTGTGCTGACGGATCACATTCACATGGCGGTCAGAAGAATTCGTGACGGAATAATTATTCGCAACATGGTTCTCCAAGAGACGCACAAATTTTACGAGAAAGAATTTTTTGGTCGGGCAACCGGCTTTGGAAATTATGAACGAGCGATTCAAAGTCAACATGCCCGAAGACGAAATCGGCTGAGCTGCCGGGCGGAGTTCGACAAAGATTCGTTGGCTTATTATCGGTTCGTCACTCACTTAAAATTTTTTGCAAAGAGAGTGCTCGTCGGTCAACAGACAAAGGACGAGGTCGAGGACGAAATTTATTCGGTGATTAAGAAAAAATATTCGCGGGCAGCTCAGTGTGCCGAAAAAATTTCCGCGCTGATAGAAAAGAAAAATCGTTACAAGGTCAGCGCGGAAGAAAAATTTTATTTGACGATTCATATCGCGAAAGTCATCGCTCAGTAGACGGCGGAAGGAGGGCAGCTTTAATTTTCCGGCACTTCGGTTTGGATTGTTACGTTGAGTCGGCAAAATCTTCGGAGTTTGAATAGAGAATCGAAACTTTGGAGGTCATGACATGAAGAGAAAAATTTTTGTCGCCGCGTTGTCGTCAGCGATAATCTGCGTCGGTGCTCACGTGTCGGCGTTGGCAAATTTCTTGGCGGATGTCCCCGCAAACGATTGGTCTTATGCCGCCGTGAACGAACTGATTGCAACCGGTCACGTCGCAGATTACACCGAGCCAATTCCACATGGGCGAATCATGAGCCGTTTGGAACCGGCAATGATTGTCGACGAGGCTCAGCGCAATTTGTCGGCGTTCACGGAGCAAGAGCAGGAACTTATCGCCAAACTCGGCAAAGAATATTTTTACGACGTGAAGAAATTTCAGTTGCTCGAAAAACTCAATGCCGCTGATGAAAAAGCCCCGGAGCAAAGCGGCGAAGACTTCACGCCCGAAGAAAAAAGCAAACTCAAAGACTTGTCGGACAGATTCCGATTCGACGGTTACGTTCGCTTCCTCAACGACCACTACATCAAGCACGATAAGAACACCGGCGAAAAAACCAGAACTGCTCGTGCAAACATGGTTCACTTGCAAGTTGCCACGCATTACAAAATCAACGATAACCGGGAAGCAACACTCCATATGGGCTATCGCAATTCTCTCAGCGGTTTCGACGAAAGACGAAACTTAGCTTTCAGCGACAATTACTCATGAAATATTGACGGAAAAGCTCCACGCTGTTAAGATTGAAACGTCAACATCAATCTCAAACACGGCGCGGAGCCTTTCCATATTCATTCTAAAGTTTCCCGCTGTGCTTGTCAATGACAAAGGAGCGAGGAAAATGCAAGTCAAAATTTATCTCCTCATGAATCGTACCAACTTTAAGAAATATGTCGGGCAAACGTCGCGGACACTTGCAAGGCGTTTTTGGGAGCACGCGAACAATCTCAAATACGCCATCGGGCAAGCAATGCAAAAGTACGGTATCGAAAACTTCACGATAGAGCTTATCGAAGTCTGCGAGACCCGCAAACAGGCGAACGAGCGCGAACACTATTGGATAGCCTTCCACGACTGCATTGCACCGAAGGGCTACAATCTGACCGACGGCGGAGGTGCCTGTGCCTTTTCCGAACAAGCTCATCGCAATATGTCGGCAGGGCAGAAGCGTCGTTACTCAATCCCGCCGAACATGAGAAATCTTCCAAAGCGCAAAAACGTCGTGCACAGACGCCCAAAGGTAAAGCAGAACTCTTGGCTGCCTCTGCAAAGGCAAAAGAATTGGCGGAAGTCAAACGCCGCGAGCAGGGCGGCAAGCGTCCTCCGAAGTTTGTAAAAATTTCTGAAGCGGCAAAGCGTCGAGCGGCTACTCCCGAAGGTCACGCCAACATTATGAAAGCCGTAGCTAAGAGCGTGGCGTCGCGGGCGGCGAAATGTCGCAAATCCACTGACAAACAATGAGGTGAATAGTTATGGCAAAATATACGCAACTCGCGGCGGACATCGTTAAAAACGTCGGCGGCAAGGGCAATGTCATTTCGCCGGCTCACTGCATCCCCCGTTTGCGCTTCAAACTCAAGGACGAGAAGAAGGCGAACACTGACGTCCTCAAGGCAATGGACGGCGTTGTTACAGTCGTTCAGAGCGGCGGACAATACCAAATTGTTATTGGCATAAATATCAGTCGCGCTTGCCGAAAGCCCACAAGAATCGCATTGGGAATGCATTGGACATTTGTCGATTAACGGCATCTTCGGTGTCACACTTCCGCGCAAAAAATTCTTCATCATCAGCTGTATCGGTGGCGCAATTGGCGGCGCGTTGGTTGCACTGCTCGGCGTCAAACTTTTCATCTTCGGCGGCCTTGGTGTCTTCCAATATCCCTGCTTCATCGACCCGGCGACCAATGACGTCAGCGGCATGTACAACGGCATGATTGTTTCGGCGGTTGCGTTCGCGGCGGGTTTCGGCATGGCTTTTCCGCTTTACAAAGACGAGGCACCCAAAGCTGTTGCCGCGAGTGAAACGACGACAGCCGGTGACATTGCTCTGAGCGTTGCGCAAGAGGAATCCGCCGCCCCGACTCTCAAGCGCGAAATTTTGTCGAGTCCGCTGACGGGTGAAGTCGTTGCTTTGAGCGACGTGCCCGACGAAGTTTTCTCCGGCGGCGTGCTCGGCAAGGGTGCCGCAGTCAATCCCGCCGAAGGAAAAGTTGTCGCGCCTGCCGACGCAGAAATCACCACGCTCTTCCCGACCGGTCACGCAATCGGCATGAAGACTTCAAACGGCGCAGAAATTTTGATTCACATCGGCCCGGACACCGTCAAGATGAACGGCGACGGATTTAAAACTCACGTGCAACAGGGCGACCGCGTCAAGAAAAGTCGGTTGCGCATCGAGTTTGATATTGCAAAAATCAAAGCGGCGGGTTATCCTACGTTTAACACGATAAATTTTGTTTGAGGAGGAATCTTTATGGCATTTCCGAAAAAATTTTTGTGGGGCGGAGCCGTTGCCGCGAATCAATACGAGGGCGGCTACCTGGAGGACGGCAAAGGCTTGAGCGTGCCCGACATGCTGCTCGGCGGCGACGTAAACACTCCGCGCACATTCTGCCCGAAGATTGAGGACGGCGTTTTCTATCCGTCGCACACCGCGATTGACTTCTATCACCACTACAAAGAGGACATCGCGCTCTTCGCCGAGATGGGTTTCACTTGCTTCCGCTTCTCCATAAATTGGGCGCGAATTTTCCCGAACGGCGACGACGCTGCTCCGAACGAGGCGGGCTTGAAATTTTACGAGAACATCATCGACGAGTGCCGCAAGTATGGAATCGAGCCGCTCATCACTCTCAATCACTACGAGATGCCCTTCGAGCTGGTAAAAAAATATCGCGGCTACTACGACCGCAAAGTTATCGACCTGTTCGTCAAATACGCGACGACTTGCTTTGAACGCTTCAAGGACAAAGTGACTTACTGGCTGACGTTCAACGAAATTAACATGACAATCATGTCGCCGACCGTCGGCAATCTTTACAGCGTCGGAATCATTCAGGACGAGGATTTGAATCGAACCGCGCCGTGCAAATTCAGCGAGCTCAAAGACGTGCCGCAGCAGAGGATTGAGGCTCTGCACAATCAATTCGTCGCCTCCGCCAAAGCTGTCCTCGCCGGCCACAAAATCAATCCGAATTTTAAAATCGGAAACATGGTCTGCCACGTGACCCGCTACCCGCTCACGCCGAACCCGAAAGATATGTTGGAGACTCAGCGCATCGACCACCTGTTCAACGACCTGTGCGGCGACGTTCAAGTGCGCGGGGCTTATCCTTACTTCGCGAAAAAATTTTATCGCGACATGGGAATCGACACGGCCTTCATGGACAACGCGGACGACCAAAAAATTTTGCGGGCGGGCGTCGTCGACTTCTACACCTTCAGCTATTACATGTCCAACTGCATTACTGCCGACGCGAACGCCGAACGAATTAACGACAGCATGATTGGCGGCGCGAAGAATCCGTACTTGAAGGCGAGCGACTGGGGCTGGCAGATTGACCCGGACGGCTTGCGCTGGACGCTCAACAAACTTGCCTCGCGCTACCCCGACACGCCGATTATGGTCGTCGAGAACGGTTTCGGTGCCTTCGACAAAGTTGAGGCGGACGGCGCGATTCACGACGATTATCGAATCAGTTATTTCCGCGAACACATCAGAGCCATGGGCGCGGCTGTCGACGACGGCGTCCCGCTCATCGGGTACACGACCTGGGGGCCGATTGATTTGGTCAGCGCGGGCACGGGGCAATACGCCAAACGTTACGGCTTCATTTACGTCAACCGCCACGACGACGGCACGGGCGACTTCTCGCGCAGCAGAAAGGATTCGTTCTTCTGGTACAAGAAAGTCATCGCGAGCAACGGAGCAGACCTTGATTAGGGGTTAGGATTTAGGAATTGAGATTTGTTTTTCATTCCTAATTAAAAAAGGGAGACGGAACTTAAAAGTTCTGCCTCCCAATTTTTTTTTGCTGAAGGAAATCAGAGGCCGTCAAGGATGACGGCCGCGCCCGCGCAGAAAACGTGATGTTTTCTCAGCGGGCATGACGAGCACGGGTGATTCGATACTCCGAACTGTGTACGAGGAGCCGCCCCCGCGAGGTGTCCTTTCTCTTTGCAACTTTCTCTTTGGACAAGCAAAGAGAAAGTTGATTCAAAAATTCAAAAGAAATTTTCACGCCTGGTGAGCGTGACGCGCCGAAATTAATTCGTCTGCTCTTCGGCTTCGGTGATTGGAGTTTTTGCCTTTGACGAACCGAAAATTTTCTCGACAATCTTTTGGACGACGACAAAGAACACGGGGATTAAAAATATTCCGAGGAACGTCGCGACAGTCATCCCGCCGACGACAGCCACGCCCATGGAGTTGCGCGCAGCCGAGCCCGCGCCCGTCGCCGTCGCCAAAGGCAAGCAGCCGATGATGAACGCGAACGACGTCATGAGTATCGGGCGCAGACGCAAGCCCGCCGACTCCAACGACGCCTTGACCGCTTCCATGCCCTTGTCCGTGCGCATCTTCGCGAACTCGACAATCAGTATCGCGTTCTTCGCCGCCAATCCCATGATCATTATCACGCCGATTTGCATGTATATGCTGTTCTGGAAACCGGGATTGCCCACGCCGAAATTGTTCGTGTAATAATTCAAAACGAACTCGGAGAGGAGCGCGCCGAAAATTCCCGTCGGCACCGTCATCAAGACCGAGAAGGGCACCGACCAACTTTCATACAGCGCGGCCAGGCACAGGAACACGAACACCAACGCCAACGCCATGACTTGTCCCGTGGAGCCCGAAGCTTTGAACTCTTCGCGCGATTGCCCCGACCATTCGATACCGAAACCCGTCGGCGCGACTTGGTAAACGACTTCCGTCAAAGCCGCCATCGCCTGACCTGATGAATAACCTTCGGCGGGTTGTCCCTGAATCAGCACGGAGCGTTTGCCGTTAAAGCGCGTGACTTGCGTCGTGCCCGTGTTCATCTTGTAACTGATGAGCGTGTCGAGTGGAACGATTTGCCCGCCTGAGCCTTTGACGAACATAAATTTCAACATGTCGACTTCGCCGCGGAAGTAAACGTCAGACTGCATGACGACTTTGTACGTGCGCCCGAATCTGTCGTAATCGTCGACCTGCATGCCGCCGAAATTGACTTGCAATGCGCTGTAAACGTCGGACAGCTGAACGCCGAGCATTTCTATTTGCTCCTGGTCAATGTCATATTTGTAACTGGGCGAAGTCACGCTGAAAGATGTATCCACGCCCTGAAGTTCGGGACGGGCATTGGCCGCCATGACGATTTGATTTGTTATGTCGGCGAGGTCTTGGTCAGAGTGACTTTCCAAATCGATAAGCTGCATTGTCAGACCGCCGACAGCACCGAGGCCGGGCAATGCGGGCGGGTTAAAGCCAACGACCAACGATTCGGGGGCGACGCTGTTGCCGACGAGGAAAACGTTTTGAATCGCGGAACTCGCGCTCTTCTCAACCTCTTTGCGGTCAGCCCACGGATACATACTCAAAAACAACGTCGACGCAGAAGATTTCGTACCGCCCGAAACGACATTGTATCCCGCGATTGAGATAACGTCTTTGACGCCGGGAACTTGCTCGCGCAGGGCGGCGGCAACCTTGTCGGTTGTCATTGACGTGCGGTTAAGCGAAGTGCCTTCGGGCATCATCACCGCGCCGATGAAATAACCTTGATCCTCGTCGGGGACAAAAGTCGACGGCAAAACTTTGTAAAGCAAACCCGTCACGCCGCAGACAATCAGCAGGAAGATGACGGCAAATTTTGTTCCCGCGATAACTTTGGCGACGATGCCGACGTAAGAATTTTTCGTGCGGTCGAACCAGTTGTTGAATGCGTCAAAGAATTTGCTGAAGAAATTTTTCTTTCCGTGCTCGTGCGGCTTGAGAATCATGGCGCACAGTGCGGGCGTCAACGTGAGCGCGACGAACGCCGATAAGCCCATGGACACCGCGATTGTCAGCGCGAACTGCCGATACAAAATGCCCGTCATGCCTCCGAGGAACGCAATCGGGATGAACACCGCCGACAACACGAAAGCGATCGCCACGACAGGTCCTTGCACTTCGGCCATGGCAACTTCCGTCGCCTCCACGGGATTCAAGCCGCGCTCCATGTGCTGTTCGACGTTCTCGATAACGACAATCGCGTCGTCGACGACCAGACCGATTGCCAAAACCATGGCGAACAAAGTTAATGTGTTAATCGTGAAGTCCAAGACCGTGAACGCCGCGAATGTTCCCAGCAACGAAACCGGCACTGCCAGCAACGGAATGACCGTGGCGCGAAAACTCTGCAGGAAAATAAAAATTACCAGTACGACGAGAACCAACGCTTCAAAGAACGTGTGCGCCACTTCGTTGATTGACGCTTGGATAAATTCCGTGCTGTCCAAAACTTGACCGTATTTAATTCCTTCGGGCAAATTTTTTTCTGCCTCTTTGAGGATGCGTTTGACTTCGCCGATTGTTTCCAGGGCATTGGCGTCGCTCGTCAAATTGATTATGAACGGAACCGCCGTGTGCCCGTTGAACTTGCCGATGTATGTGTTTGACTTCTGACCGATTTCGACGCGCGCCACGTCCTTCAAGCGCACGAACGCGCCCGCGTCTCCCGTCTTCAAGATGATGTTTTCAAATTGTTCGGGCGTCTCCAATCTGCCTTGGATTTGTCCCATGTATTCCTTCTCTTGACCTTGCGCGACGGGCAGCTTGCCGATTGAGCCCGCCGCCGCCTGAGCGTTTTGCGTTCGGATTGCGCTTTGAACGTCGGCGACAGTCAAGCCGAAGTTCGCCAGCTTTTCGGGATTAATCCAAATGCGCAGAGCATAATCCGCGCTCATAACCTGAACTTGCCCGACGCCTTTGACGCGCTTCAAATTGTCCGCGATATAAATGTCCGCATAATTTTTCACGAAAGCGGTATCGTAAAGTCCGTTGTCGCAGTAGAAGGCAAAAATCATTGACATATCCTGCGAAGACTTTGCGGTCGTCACGCCTGAGGAAATGACGGTTTCGGGCAAGTTTGAATTGGCGGCGGAGACATTGTTTTGAACTTTGACCGAATCCATGTCGCCGTCCGAACCGACTTCAAAGTAAACGCTGAGCGAGTAAGAGCCGTCGTCATTGGAGTTTGAAGTCATGTAATCCATGCCCTGCGTGCCGTTGACTTGCTGTTCGATAATTTGCGCGACGGATTGATTGACGACGCTGGCATTTGCGCCCGTGTAATAAGCACTGACGTTAATCATCGGCGGGGAAATGTTCGGGTATTGGGCGATTGGAGTATTGAGCCCCGCGATAATTCCGATTAGGCTGATGATAATTGCAATGACGATGGCGAAAACCGGTCGGTGAATAAAAAACTTTGCCATGCTTCATCCACCTCACTTGTTCGCGTTTTGTTGAACGTCAAAAACTTTATCGCTGGGCGTGAATGAGAAATCCATATCCTTGGCGGTGACCTGCGTGACTTCCAAAGGCATGCCTTCGCGCAAAGTCGTCAAGCCCTCGACGATAACCCAATCGTCCGCCTTCAAGCCTTTCTTGATGACGTAATAGGAGCCGATTTTTTCTCCGAGTTCAACTTTGCGGATGGCGGAAGTGTTGTCCGAGCGCGCGACGATAACCATGGTCTCGCCGAGCAGCTGTTGAAGGGCGCGTTCGGGCACGAGCATTGCGCCGGGGATTTTGAGCCCGGTTATTTCGACGCGGGTGTACATGCCGGGCACGAGCAAAGCGTTTGGATTTTTAAAAATCGTGCGGATTGTCAGCGTTCCGGTCTCATTGCCGAGCGTGCGGTCGTATTCGGCGAACTGACCTTGATAAGGATAAACCGAGCCGTCGGCGAGCGTCAAAGAAATTTTAAAATCGGGCTGAGCCTGTCCTTTTGCCTGCGCCTGCTGTTCACCTCTGGACAGCCGCAGATATTCCTGTTCGGAGACGGCGAACTGAACGAACACGGGGTCAACGATACCGATTGTCGCCAGCGGTGTGGCTCCTGCCGTGGCAAGTGTGCCGACGGGCACATCATCAATGCCGAGCCTTCCGCTCATCGGCGCGTAAACAATCGTGTCCGCCAAATCATCCTTTGCCTTCTGCAACAGAGCTGCATTGGCGGCGACTTCGGCTTCCTGCGATTTGACGGCGGCGCGCTGATTGGTCAGCGTCTGTTCGGAGATTGCATTTGACCTCCAAAGTTCCTCGTCGCGCTGCAGGTCGACACGTTCCTTTGCCAAATTCGTCTGAGACTTCGCGAGCTTTGCCTCTGCCTCCAGGACTGCCGAGCTGTATTGGCGGTCGTCGATTTTGAATAACATCTGACCTTCGACGACGTTATCGCCGCCTTTGACATATTTTTCGACGATGGAGCCGTTGACTTTGGATTGAACTTTCATTTCGTTGCGGTCGACGACTTGCCCGCTGTAAGACAGAGTCAACGGCGCGTCGGTTACCATGACCTTAATCGCCTTGACAGGAGTCGGAAAATCCTGCTGAGCTTCAGGGTCGGTTTCTTCACCGCCGCAGCCCGTCATCAGCAGAGCCGCCGCGCAGATTGTCGCCAGAAATTTTTTCATTGCGATACCTCTTTTCGTTGCATGTTGCATGTCATTTTAAAGTACTTCCTTTCTTACGTCAATCGTATCATGGAAGGGGGCATAAATTTTTTTGGCGTTACGATTCTTGACACTGCCCGCCGCTTGATATATATTAGCCAAAATGAAATTTCGGTGAAAGGAGCGCAAGCTTATGAAAAAATTTTTCGCGGTGATGATTGTGCTCCTGTTGGCGGCGGCCGGATTTATTTTCTGGCTGTTCGCGCGCGCGGAGGACGGCGTGCCGATTTTGGTTTATCATCGGGTGAGCGACACGGACACAAATCCTTCGACGCTGACGGTCGCGGACTTCGAGGCGCAGCTGAAATTTTTGGTCGACAACGGTTACCACGTCATTGCGCCCGACGATTTGCTGGACGCGTGGGCGAACGGAAAAACTTTGCCGAGCAAACCGATTGTGCTGACCTTCGACGACGGACACGAGGATATCTTCAAAAATGTTTTCCCGCTCCTGCAAAAGTACAACATGCGCGCGACGATTTTTATCGTGACTGACCACATCGGCATGAAAGATTATCTGACGTGGGATTGGATTCGCGCTCTGCAGGCGGGCGGCTTCATGGACTTTGAAAGCCACACCATGAGTTACAAAGTTTTGACGACGCTCAAGGGCGACAAACTTTGGAATGAAATTTACGGCTCGAAGCAGGCGATTGAGTGGGCGTTGAAGAAGCCCGCGAAGTTCATCGCTTACCCCGAAGGCAAATACAGCGTCGACGCCGAGGAAACTTCCAAGGAGGTCGGGTTCCGCGCGGCGTTCATTGAAGATTACGGGCTGGCAGTCAACGACTCGAACGCTTACGTTTTGACGAGAATTCCCGTCCTGGGCAGCAACTCGCACACACTGCTGAGGTTTCAACTTCGCTTGAGGGGCTCGCCGATTTTTGCGCCGCTCCACAGATTTAAAATGGATATCGCCGAGGGCAACCCTGAGATTGCCGATTTGATTTTCATTCCGTGAGGTGGGCGCAATGGAAAATTTTTCTGAACTGACGACGGAGAAAATAAATCCCGCGACGGCTCATATCGACGAGTGCTCGACGTTGGAGATGGTCAAGCTCATCAACGACGAGGACAAAAAAGTTGCGGCGGCGGTCGAACGTGTCTTGCCGGAGGTGGCGCGCGCGGTCGACGCGATTGCCGAAAGTTTTTCGCGCGGCGGAAAACTTTTTTATATCGGCGCGGGAACGTCGGGGCGGCTCGGAGTGTTGGACGCTTCCGAATGCCCGCCGACTTTCGGAGTGGAGCCCGACATGGTTCAAGGATTAATCGCGGGCGGCGCGGGCGCGTTGATTAAAGCTGTCGAAGGCGCGGAAGATGATTTGTCTCTCGCCGCGAAAGATTTGTCCGCGAAAAATTTCTGCGCGGCGGATATTCTCGTCGGCATCACGGCTTCGGGCAGAACGCCTTACGTTTTGGGCGGCGTCGGCTTCGCAAAAAAAATCGGCGCGGTGACCGTCGGTGTCTCTTGCGTGGAAAATTCCAAGCTCGCCCAAGCCGTCGACATCGCGATAACTCCCGTGACGGGCGCGGAGGCTCTGACGGGCTCGACACGCATGAAGGCCGGCACTGCCACCAAGATGGTGCTCAACATGCTCACGACCGCCGCCATGATAAAAATCGGAAAGGTGCGCGGCAATTTGATGGTCTGCGTGCAGGCGACCAACGTCAAGCTCCGCGACCGAATCAATCGAATCAAAAAAATGATTACCAATCCCTAACGAAGGAGATTTTGTCATGCAGAACGGAATATCGATTTACGCGGGGCTCGATTATGACAGCGCGGAAAATCTTTCGCTGATAAAGTCGGCGGCGGCTCTCGGCTTCAAACGACTGTTCACTTCCGCGCAAATTCCTGAGGCGGCGGACGGCGAAAATTTTTTCGACGACTTCACGGACATATTGACGACCGCCGTAACTTACGGTCTTGAAATTATCCTCGACGTGAACGCCGAAACTTTTTCCCAATTCGACATCGACGGAATAACTTTGCGACTCGACGACGGCTTCAGCGCAGAACAAGTCGCCGAGATAAGTCGCGCCAGAAAAATTCAGCTCAACGCCTCGACAGTCACCGAAAAATTTTTGGACGAGCTCCTCGAACTCAAGGCGAACTTCAAAAATATTTCCGCGCTCCACAATTTTTATCCGCACCCGTGGACGGGACTCGAAACTTATTTCTTCGACAACCAAAATCGAATCCTTCACGACTTTGACATTGAAGTCGGCGCGTTCGTTCCGAGCAAGGACGGCAAGCGGCGGCTCCCTCTGCGCGAAGGTCTGCCGACACTCGAAGACTGCAGAAATTTTTCTACGGATTTGTCCGCGAGATTTTTGGCGGCACTCGGAATTGATTTCATAATCATCGGGGACGGCGCGCCCACGCAAGAGGAGCTTGAATCTGTCGCGGCGATTGTCGACGACGAAATTATTTTCCGCGCCAAACTCCTCAGCGACGATTTGACCACGGCGGAAATTTTTAGCAGGAAATTTACTCGCCGCGCTGACGTTGCCAAGTCCGTGATTCGCGCTGTCGAAGGGCGGCAATATCTCAAAGAAATCGGCGGGAAAATTCCTGCGGAGGTTTTGCCGATTGAGCGCAGCTTCGGGGACGTGACGATTGACAATGAAAACTTCGGTCGATACGCGGGCGAGGTTCAAATACTTCAGGATGTGTTGCCTGCCGACGGGCGTGTAAATATCGCGGCGCACATTCTCGACGAGGAAAATTTTTTGACCGGCTACCTCAAGCCGCGCCAGAAGTTTTCATTTAAATTTGTTTAGGAACTAGGGATTAGGGATTAGTTTTCAACTCCTAACTCCTAACTCCTAACTGTCTGGAGGTGATGCGATGAAGTTTAAAACTGCAATAACCGCTGCGGCAATCGTGACTTTGCTCAGCGGCACAGCTCTGGCTTCGCCCACCCTATCGCGCAACTCTCGCGGCAACGACGTCTTGACCCTGCAGAAGAAACTTTATCTTATCGGCTACGACATAACCGAACTCGACGGCGTCTACGGCAACGAGACTGAACGCGCGGTTGCCGCCTTCCAACACGACCACAAGATAAGCGTCACGGGCATCGTCACCAATGTCACGTGGCGCGCTCTGAGAAAGGCCAAAGAGAAAAAAGGGCGACGCCTCCCCGAAATTAAAGTCAAACCTTCCTCGGAGGTGGACTTGAGCAAATCGCCGACCCTCGCGCCTTACGGACGAAGTTTCATCACGAGTGTTCAGGGCAAGCAAATCGTTTCGACGGCGCAAGCTTTGATGGGTATCCCTTACGTCTTCGGCGGCACGACGCCCGACGGCTTCGATTGTTCCGGCCTCCTCCAATACGTTTTCAAAATGAACGGGCTGACGATTCCGCGCCTGGCCGACGAACAATACAACCTGGGTAAAGCCGCCAAGCCCAATCAACTGACGCCCGGCGATTTGGTTTTCTTCACGACTTACATGGCGGGCGTCTCGCACTGCGGCATTTACGTCGGCGACGGAAAATTTCTCCACGCGTCGTCAAGCAAGGGCGTGAAGATTGACAGCCTGGACAACGAGTATTGGAAGCCGCGATTCGTCGGCGCAAAAAAAATTGTCGGCGACTGACGAATGGGAGTGATTGATTGAGTAACGGAAAAATTTTTGTCGTCGGAATAGGACCGGGCGGCTTGGAGGAGATGACGCCCAAAGCTCTGCGCGCGATTGAATCCGCCGAGGTCGTCGCCGGTTACAACACATACATCAGGCTCATTGAAAAAATTCTCGGCGGGAAAAAAATTATCGGGCGGGCGATGATGCAAGAGATTGAACGCTCGCACCTGGCGATTGAAGAGGCTTCGAAGGGACGCAACGTGGCAGTCATATCCAGCGGCGACGCAGGCGTTTACGGTATGGCGGGTCTCGTCCTGGAAATGATTTTGGACTTGCCCGAAGAAAATCGTCCGCAGCTTGAAATTATCGCGGGCGTGTCGGCAGTCAACGCGGCGGCAGCAATTTTGGGCGCGCCGCTCATGAATGATTTTGCAATTATAAGTTTGAGTGATTTAATGATGCCGTGGGAGCTCATAAAAAATCGCGTGCGCTCTGCGGCTCAAGGTGATTTTGTCATTGCCCTCTACAATCCCAAAAGCAAACGGCGCGTCAGTCAGCTCGCCGAAGTCCAAAAGATTTTGCTGGAGTTCCGCAAAAAAAATACGCCCGTCGGCATCGTGACGAACGCGGGACGCGAAGGCGAATCAAAAATTATTTCGACGCTGGAAAATTTTATTCAAGAGGAAGTCAACATGTTCTCGCTGGTGATAATCGGCAACTCTCAGACTTTCGTCAAGGCGGGTTACATGCTCACCCCGCGCGGGTATAAAATTTAAAGGAAAATTTTTAAGGGACGAGGGACAAGCGGAAGAAATTTTGTTCCTTGTCCCTTTTGTTTTGAAGGGAGAAATTTTATGCGATTGATTGTGGGAATGACGGGCGCGAGCGGCGTCGTGCTTGCCGTGGAACTTTTGCGGCGGCTCAAAGAAATTGAATCGGTCGAGACGCACTTAATCATCACCGAAGGCGCGGAGCTGACCATCCGCGACGAAACCGACTTCGACACGTTCGAGATTCGCCGCCTCGCCGATTACGTTTACGACGTGAATCAAATGGACGCGTCAATCGCCAGCGGCAGTTTCCTCGTCGACGGAATGGTCGTCGTGCCGTGCACCATGAAAACTTTGGCGGGCATTGCTTCGGGTTACTGCGAAAATCTTTTGCTGCGCGCGGCGGACGTCTGCCTGAAAGAAAATCGCAAGCTGCTGCTCGTGCCGCGGGAAATGCCCTTCAGCCGAATTCATCTGCGCAACATGAAAGAGCTCGCCGACTGCGGCGCGATAATCATGCCGCCCGTCATGACTTTTTACCACACGCCGGCGAACTTGGACGCGCAGATTAATCACATCGTCAACAAAATTTTGCGGCTGTTCAATCTGCCCGAAGACATGAGAGAATGGCGAGGAGTTGAGAGCAAATGAAAATTATCGAGGCGAGCGTTGAACTCGTCGAGGACTTCGACGCGGCTGCCGTCATGAAAAAATTGGAGCGGGCGGGGCGCGTCTGTTACAAATCCGAAGGCAACATCAAAGCCGACAGCGCGGAAAAATTTATTCGCGGGATAATCAAGCGCGGGCACGAATCGGTCATCGAGCACGCGTCGGTTTCGTTCAAAATTATTTGTGACCGCGGAGTTACTCATGAACTCGTTCGCCACAGGCTGGCAAGTTACTCGCAGGAAAGTTCGCGCTTCTGCGATTACAGCGCGGGAAAATTCGGCGGCGAGCTGACTTTTATCAAGCCGTGCTTCTGGTCGGACGACGACGAAAATTTTTTGCTGTGGAAAGAGACGATGGCGCGGCTGGAAAAAAATTATCTGGCAATGCGCGCGAACGGAGCCAAACCCGAAGAGGCGCGCTCAATCCTCCCGAACTCGCTCAAGACGGAAATTTTCGTGACGATGAATTTGCGCGAGCTGCGACATTTTTTGAAGTTGCGGACGGCGGCGGCGGCTCACCCGCAGATGAGAGAAGTCGCGCTCAAGATTTATAAAATCCTCGCGGAGAAATTGCCGGCGGTCTTCGACGACATTCAGCCGTAAAATTTTTTATGGACAATCGCCGCGCGCTCAAATATAATTGCTTCAAAATTTTGGAAGGGAGCCTTCGATATGAAAATTACAATCGGCAGCGACCACGGCGCAGTTGAACTCAAAGAGGAAGTTAAAAAAGTTTTGGCGGAGTTCGCGGGCGTCGAAGTCAAAGACGTCGGCACGTTCGGCACCGCGAGCGTCGATTATCCCGACATCGCCGAAAAAGTTTGCGCGGACGTTGTAAGCGGAGAATCGGAGCGCGGTATCGTCCTTTGCGGCACGGGCTTGGGCATTTCCATTGCCGCCAACAAAATCAAGGGCATTCGTTGCGCGCTGTGCAATGACGTCTACTCGGCGAAGATGAGCCGCGAGCACAACAACTCCAACGTCTTGGCGATGGGCGGGCGCGTCTTGGGCTTCGGTCCCGCCGGTGAAATTGTTCGCGCATGGATGACCACGGACTTCGCGGGCGGCAGGCACGAGCGGCGCGTCAACAAAATCATGGCTCTCGAAAACAAATGAAGGGACAAGGAACAATTTTTTCCCTAAATCCTAAATCCTAACTCCTAAATCCTAAAAAGGGGTGCTTGAAATGAAAATCGGAGTTATCTCTGACACGCACGGCTACCACGAACGAGTTAAACTCGCCGTGAAAAAATTTTTCGCCGACGCGGATTTGATTCTGCACGCCGGCGACGTCTGCTATCACGGTCCGAACAATCCGAACTACAAGGGAGACGATTACAATCCAAAGGCTCTGGCGAATTTCATCAACGCCTCGCAGATTCCGTTCGTCATCGCGCGCGGCAACGGCGACAGCGAAGTTGACCAGCTCGTCTTGGAAGTCCCCGTGCTCATTCCCTACGCGCACGTCTTCGCGGGCGGCAAAAGAATCGTCGTCAATCACGGACACCTGCTGCCGACCGACGCCGACAAAGATAAGACGGCAAAAAATTTCCGCGCGGATATTTTTATCACCGGACACATTCACAAGCCCGTGCTGGAGAAACGCGGCTCAACGATTTTCCTAAACCCCGGCACGGTCTCGCCTTACCTGACCAATCAGCCCGACAAGCGCACGAGCGTCGCGCTCATCACCGACGACAAAATTCAAATCTTCGACCTCGACACCGACGAAGTCTTCATGAGTTTGGATTTTTAAAGAGGATTTTTTATGTCACTGACAATTTTGAACGCGGACATCACGACCTTGAACGTCGACGCGATTGTCAACGCGGCGAATCCTCAGCTGGCGGCGGGCGGCGGCGTCTGCGGAGCGATTTTCCGTGCGGCGGGGCGTCATCAGCTGCAGGCGGCCTGCGATAAACTTGCGCCGATTCAAACGGGCGAGGCGGTCATCACTCCCGGCTTCAATCTGCCCGCGAAATTTATCATTCACACGAGCGGACCAATTTGGCGCGGCGGGCATTTCGGCGAAGAAAATCTTTTACGTGCCTGTTACGTCAACAGCCTGAAGCGCGCCGTCGAATACAATTTAAAAACCGTCGCCTTCCCGCTCATCTCCGCCGGCATTTACGGTTACCCGCCGCTCGAAGCTTTAAAGGTCGCCGCCAAAACTCTCAACGAAGCTCAGGGCTCTCTCGACGTGACCTTGACGGTCTTGGACGATTTGCTCATCGCCGAGTTCCGTCGTTGGCTGCGCGAATCTCGAATCGTCTTCGAATGAAAAATTTTTTTGTAACGTTTGACAGCGCGTCGACGATTGATTAAAATTCACGGCGTCGGGGTGTAGTTCAGTTTGGTATCAGAACATCTGCTTTGGGAGCAGGGGGTCGCAGGTTCAAATCCTGTCACCCCGACCAATAAAGAAATTTCAAAGCCGTGTCCAAGGGCGCGGCTTTTTGTGTTGAAATTATTCCGAGCCTCTGATACAATGCGATTAAATTTTTCAGCAAGGGGGAAGGATTATGGACGACAAAGATTGGGAAGTTTTTAAGGGCAAACTCAACCGAAAGACCGGCATCGATTTGCAGCTGTACAAGGAGCAGCAAATGCGTCGGCGCATTAACAATTTGATTCAGAAGACGCCGTTCAAATCTTACACGAGTTTCTTCGACGACGCAGTAAAGGACAAACAAAAATTCGCGGACTTCATCGAGTACCTGACAATCAACGTCTCTGAATTCTTCCGCAACCCCGACAAGTTTGACCAGGTCGAAAAGGATGTCATTCCGTATTTGCTCAAGCGCAACGACTCGCTCAACATTTGGAGCGCGGGCTGTTCAATCGGCGCGGAGCCTTACACCCTGTCGATTATCATGAAGGAACTGACGCCCGGCAAACGCCACAGGATTCTCGCCACCGACCTCGACATCGAAATTATCGGCAAGGCAAAGCGCGGCATTTACACCGCCGACGAGATTCGCGCCATGCGTCCCGACCGCAAGACAAAATATTTCACCAAGACCCCCGACGGAAAATTCGCCATCAAGCCCGAAATAAAAATGCCCGTCGACTTCAAGCGGCACAATCTTTTGAAAGACCGCTTCGAAACAAATTTTGACCTCATCCTCTGCCGCAACGTCGTCATTTACTTCACCGAAGAGGCCAAGGCCGTGCTTTACGCCAATTTCTTTAAGGCTCTCAAGCCCGGCGGAATTCTTTTCGTCGGCGGCACCGAATCCATTTTGAATTCGCGGCAAATCGGTTACGAAACTTACAAGCCGTTCTTTTATCAGCGGCCGCTCAACTCGTCCCCGGGCAGTCGTTAAGTCCGAATCGTGAATAAAATTTTAAAGCCCGTCGGCAAGAAACCGTCGGGCTGTTATTTTTTGTTTGGTGGAGATGAGGAGAATCGAACTCCTGTCCAAAAATGTCGTTGCTCAACTTTCTCCGAGCGCAGTCGCCGAAAAATTTCAGCCTCACCAAACTCGACGACAAACTTGATAAAGCCTGAGCACTTTGAATTTCCCGCGCCTTACAGTGCTCTCAAGCGCGGTATTCCCGTTTCTGACGTCGACACTGACCTGACGGGAAGGGAATCGGTCAGGCGACGTGGCGGTTGTTAGGCCGCCAGTGCGTACTCTTCAGTATCCGCAGTTATTGTTTGTTTTTCCGCTTGTCGAATCGGTTGCGGAGCCGATGCTCGCTTATTGAACCCCGTCCATCCCTGTCGAAACCATTACATCCCCTTTGCTGAAGTTTCCGCAGTTTATCACGCGAAAAATTTTTTGTCAATCTTCCGACACGAAACCGCCGCCGAAAATCTTTTACGCCGCTCAAAACTCGAAACTGCCGTCAAAAATTTTTTCAGCCGCGCAGAGATTTTTAAGCGTCACTCATCTGCCTCGGCACTCTCGACGGCTTCTTTGGGCTCAAGCAGACCGAAGATAACCTTGCCGAGCGCGTCGCCGTATTTTTCAATCATCATCAAGCCGACGACCACCGAGAAATCGATTTGCTCATAAGTCGGAGGAGTGAAATCGTTAATGCCGCAGAAGATTGACATCCTGAAGGAAATCTCGCCGTCGTCGCAATCGAAATCGAATCCGCCGACCTTCAAGCCGTAATTCGCCCGAAGAAGAAATTCCGCGACCTTTGCGCGCTCCTCCTCGCCCGCACTAATCGGGAGAATCATACGCAAGACGAGTCTGTCCTTGTGGGCAAGGAAAAAAACTCTGACCTGCCCGAACTTTGCTTCGACGGAATAAACCGCAATCGCAACGTTGTGGTCGTCGAACGGAATGTGTTTGACATCGTCGCGCGCAAAAAAATCTTCCACCGCCGCACGAATCTCTCCGGTCGTGTCGCGTTTCATAACATCTGCCACAATAATCCCTCCTCAAGTTAAAGTTCCCGCAGATTATCACACCGAAAAATTTTTGTCAAATTATTTTCGGCAGGAAAAAATTTTTTGCGCGTCGAAAATTCGCCCGAAGTTTTTGAAAGGCGGTTGATTAATTTGAGAGTAAAAATTTTCGGCGCGATGATTTTGCTCCTGGCGAGTTTCCTTTTGCCCGTGACGGTTCAGGCGGCCGAACGCACGATAATTATTTTGATTCGGCACGGCGAGACTGAGTACAACAAGGAAGACCGTTTCCAAGGAACGATGGACATTCCGCTGGACGAGACCGGCTTGAGGCAGGCGGACATGTTGGCGGAGAGTTTGAAGGACGTGCCGATTGACGTATTCATCTCCAGCCCGCTCAAGCGCGCTTACGTGACGACAGAGAAATGCGCGGCACTCCACGGCATGAAAGTCGCTTACACCGACGCGCGACTTTCCGAGGCGAGTTACGGAGATTGGGCGGGGCAACTCAGGTCTGACATCAAGAAAAAATTTCCGCGCGAGTATAAACTGCAAAGCGAGATGCGTTGGAAATTTACTCCTCCTCACGGCGAGAGCTTGAAGAGCATGCAGAAGCGTTATCGGGCGGCATTGGATGACATCATCGCGAAATATTCCGGCAAAACCGTTTTGGTCGGCGCACACTCCGGCGGCAACATAACACTCTTGTGCAGCGTCCTCAACATAAACCTCAACCACTTCAATCAGTTCGAACAGGACAACACCTGCGTGAACGTCTTGGCGTACGAGAACGGCGAGTGGCAACTGTTGCTGATGAATTCCGTCGAACATCTCGGTTATCTTTACAAGGGCATGAAGTAAAAAAATTTACTCCTTCGGCACGACGCCGAGGGAGTTTTTTGTTGGAAAAAAATTTATCGAGGAGGAAGTAACTCAGGTTGCAGTCGGTAACCGCTTTTATGGTATAATCCCGCCTGTCGAAAGTCAAACGCACTTTTCCGAAAATCAAATCACTTTTTGGAGGAAATCATGCTTCCGATTTTAATCGCGCTCGCTCAGCTCTTCGAAGCGTACATGCGCTGGCTGCCCTTCTCCATGCACGAGACCGAGGAATCGAAACGAAAAATTTTTTTGTGCCTTGCGCTCTGGAGCGTCGCGAGCATTTTTTTGTACGGATTTATCTTCGCGCACTTCGGAGTGAACGCCGTGACTTACAAGTCGATTGTCATGCTTGGGTGGCTGCCGTATTTTTTAATTTCGCTGAGACTTTTGCGCCGACAATTTCTGCAGCATCTGTTCGTGCTGGGCATGGCGGCGATTTTATCTTTGATTCAGCACACGGTCGCCATGACGATAACTCTTTTAAACTTCAGCGCGCCGTTCGAGATAATTTTTTACGAGGCGACGTTTTACCTTCTGCTGTTCGCGATTTCCTTTCCGCTGTTCAAAAATTTTTTCGTGAAGTTGCTTCCGAGCCGAGAATTTTTTGACCTGCGCCCGCAAGGAATTTACATCGCAATTTTGCCGCTGATAACCGTCTTGGCACCATTAATCCGAATCGCCGACGACGTTTTGGTTCACTCGTGGACGGAGCGGCTGTCGAGAATTTATTTGCCCGTGGTATTTTTCTTTTTCTATCGGTACATTTTATCCGCGGCGAAAAATTTTTATGACATGCAGAGGCTTGAGCGGAGTAAAATTTTTTTGGAGGAGAAGCTGGCGTCGCTGAAAGATTACAACGAATGGATTCAAGAGAATCGGACGCGCGTCTCGGTCATGCGCCACGACCTGCGCCACAGTTACAATTTAATTTACACGCTGCTGCAAAACGGCGAAGTCGACAAAGCACTGGAACACATACGCGCGCAAAAAAAATTTTTGGAGGATTGAGCGATGCTTTTGGCGGGAATTTTTGCGACGACGATTCAGCTGTCGAGCGCGTACTTGAGATATCTGCCGTTCAGCCGCGAGCTGTCGGACGAAACAATTTCTCTGCTCCTCAAAAGTCTTTTGGCGGCGGGCGCGTTCAGCTTGGCGTGGAACATTTCCGTTTTCTCGGACGGGCTGACTTATCGCGCGTACAGATTTGCAATGTTCCCGGGCTGGCTGCCTTACGTCCTCGCGTCGCTGATTGTCATCCGAAAAAAATTTGCGCAGCACCTGTTCATAATCGGAATGCAATTTCTCTGGACGTTCATGCTGCACGCCTTGGCGGGAATGACGATTGCATTTTTTTACGGCGCAATGACTGAGGAATTTATCCCGCTGCAACTTTTCACTTACCTCGTGCTGTTCACGATTTTATTTCCGCTTGAGCGAAAATTTTTTATCAACCTGTTGCCGAACGAAAAATTTTTCGCGGACAAATCTTTGCGGTGGTACATTGCGGGCTTGCCGATTATAATTTTTATCGGAGCAATGATTGGGATATCCGACGTGGTATTCTTTCCGACGTGGCAAGATAAATTTTCGCACTTAATCATTCCGGTCATGTTCCTGCTGATATATCGGTCGTTGAGTCTCGCGACGCGGCAGGTCGAGGAAAAAAATTTGCGCGAGCGGAAGAATCGGGCACTTCAGCAACAGGCGGATTCGATAAGCGAGCACAACGCGCTGATGGAGAAAAGCCAGCGGGAGGTCGCCGAGTTGCGCGCGAACCTGGAGAAAAATTATTTGGAGATAGAAAAGTTGCTGACGGCGGGGAAAAAATCTTCGGCGATGAAATTTATCCGACGGCAGACGAAACTTTTGGATTCGACGCGCGTAAAAACTTTTTGTCTGTCGCCGCTGATAAACGCCGCGCTTTCCATTCACTTGAGCCGCGCAGAAAAATTCGGGATAAAAATTTTTCACAAGATTGATTTGCCCGCGAAGCCCGCGACGGACGAAAATGACTTGGCGGTTTTGGTCAGCAACCTTTTGGAGAACGCAATCGCCGCGAGCAAAAAAAATCCCGCCGAGAAAAAAATTTCCGTGATACTTCGCAACAGCGGCGGTCAAAATGTTTTGGAGATAGAAAACCGATTCGACTTCCCGATAAAAATCGGCGAGAACGGTTTGCCTTACACGTCGAAGATTGGTCACGGGCTGGGCATGGCGTCGCTGGAGCTCTTCGCGAAAAAATATGATGCCTTTGTCGACTTCAGCCACGAAGATAAAATCGTTCGGCTGAGCGTGTATTGGAATGACTGACGGAATCGGGCGCGCGGCTCATCGCTTTCATTCGGCGTGAAAAAATTTTTGTCTGTTGAGCCTTACTTTTCTTTTGCGTGCCCAAAAGAAAAGTAAGCAAAAGAAAAGGGCACCTCGCGGGGGCGGCTCCTCGTAAACGGTTCGGAGTTTAAGATTACCCGTGCTCGGTGTGCCCGCTGTTTTCACATCACGTGAAAAACGCGGGCGGCCGTCATCCATGACGGCCTCAACTTCATCGATTCAAATCAAAAAGCCTCCGTCAAAATTTTGACAGAGGCTTGAAATTTTTTTGCGTTAAGCGACTTACATCATGCCGCCCATGCCGCCCATGCCTGCGGGAGGCGCAGGAGGATTGGGTTCGGGCTTGTCCGCGACGAGAGTTTCCGTCGTGAGGATCATCGCCGCGATTGACGCCGCGTTTTGCAGAGCCGAGCGAACGACCTTTGCGGGGTCAACGATACCGGCTTTAATCATGTCGACGTATTCATTGGTCAGCGCGTTGAAGCCGACGCCCTTGCCCGCCTTCTTGACTGCCTCGGCAACAACGGAGCCTTCCTGGCCGGCGTTGTTGCCGATTTGGCGAACGGGTTCTTCGATTGCGCGCTTGACGATTTCCACGCCGACTTTTGCATCGCCCTCAGCTTTGATGTCGTCGAGCGCGGGCAGGATGTCGATAAAGGTGGTGCCGCCGCCCGCGACGATTCCTTCTTCGACAGCTGCGCGGGTTGCGTTGAGCGCGTCTTCAATGCGGAGTTTCTTTTCTTTCATTTCGACTTCGGTTGCCGCGCCGATTTCGATAACCGCGACGCCGCCCGCCAATTTCGCGAGACGCTCCTGAAGTTTTTCTTTATCGAAGTCGCTGGTCGTGGTTTCGATGAGCTTGCGGATTTGAGCGACGCGAGCTTTAATCTCGTCTTTGTCGCCGCTGCCTTCGACGATTGTCGTTTCCTCTTTGGTCGCACGAATCTGGCGCGCATGACCGAGGTCGGCGAATGTCGCGCTGTCGAGTTTGCGTCCGAGTTCTTCGCTGATAACCGTGCCGCCCGTCAGGATTGCGATGTCTTCGAGCATTGCCTTGCGTCTGTCGCCGAAGCCCGGAGCTTTGACCGCCAGAGCCTTGAAGGTGCCGCGCAGTTTGTTGACGACGATTGTCGCCAGAGCCTCGCCGTCAACGTCTTCGGCGACGATAACGAGCGACTTGCCCTGCTTAACAACCTGCTCAAGAATCGGGAGGATATCCTGAATCGAGGAGATTTTTCTGTCCGTCAAGAGGATGTACGGGTCGTCGAGGACTGCTTCCATCTTGTCGGCGTCGGTGACCATGTAAGGCGAAATGTATCCGCGGTCGAATTGCATGCCTTCGACAACCTTAAGATTGGTCGTCATGGTCTTGGACTCTTCAACGGTGATGACGCCGTCGTTGCCGACTTTTTCCATGGCGTCGGCGATAAGCTGACCGATTTCGACGTCGCCCGAAGAAATTGCCGCGACCTGCGAGATTGCCTCTTTGCCTTCGACTTTCTTCGCGTTATTTTTAATTTCGTCGACGAGTTTGGCAACAGCCGCTTCGATACCCTTTTTGATAATCATGGGGTTTGCGCCCGCCACGACGTTTTTCAAACCTTCGCGGACGATTGCCTGCGCCAGGAGAGTTGCGGTGGTGGTGCCGTCGCCTGCCACGTCATTGGTCTTGGTTGCGACTTCCTTGACGAGCTGCGCGCCCATGTTTTCAAAGTGGTCTTCGAGTTCGATATCGCGAGCGATCGTCACGCCGTCATTGGTGATGGACGGTGCGCCGAATTTCTTTTCGAGAACGACGTTGCGACCTTTGGGGCCGAGCGTAACTTTAACTGCATTTGCCAGAGCATCCACGCCGCGGCTGAGCGCGCGACGGGCTTCCTCATCGAACAAAATTTCTTTTGCCATAAATTAATTACCTCCGAAAACTTCGCTGAATTAAAGGATTGCCAAAATATCACTCTCGCGAATCACGAGATAATCTTTGTCGTCCACTTTGACTTCGCTGCCCGCGTACTTGTTGAAGATGACCTCATCGCCGGCTTTGACTTCCATGACCGCACGCGTGCCGTTGTCGAGGAGTTTGCCGGTGCCGACCGCCACGACCTTGCCCTTTTGCGGCTTCTCTTTGGAAGTTTCGGGCATGATGATTCCGCTCTTGGTCTTGAGCTCGACTTCGGCTACTTCAACAACAACTCTGTCTCCCAGTGGCTTTATCATAAATATCTGCCTCCTAAATTGATTCAAACCCGCTCGACGTCCCCGCCGAACTTTCGGGCGATATAATAATCCCGAATCAACAAAATGTCAAGATTCTTTTTTCCCGCCGCTCCGTCCGAAAAAAATCCCGCTCTTCAATCAAGAGTGGGAACGGACATTTTTTGTGAATTATTTCCGAGCGTTTTTGGCGGCGCGCCCGCGGACGGTTCTGTCGAGAATCACTTTGCGCAGGCGAATGCTCTTGGGCGTGACTTCGACAAGCTCATCGTCGTTGATATATTCCATCGCCTGCTCCAAGCTCATGAAACGCGGCGGCACAAGTCTAATCGCCTCGTCGGAATTGCTGGAGCGAATGTTCGTCTGATGTTTCTGCTTGCACGGATTTATATCGATATCCATGTCGCGTGAGTTTTCGCCGACGATCATTCCCTCATAAACTTTTTGCCCCGGCTCAATGAACATGACGCCTCTGTCCTGCAGATTGAAAATGCCGTAACCTGTCGTTTCGCCCTGCTCGAAGGCAACAAGGCTCCCGCGACTGCGCCCGGGGATATCGCCCTTGTACGGCTCGTAACCGTGGAAGATGTGATTCATGATTCCGTTGCCGCGCGTCGAAGTCAAAAGCTCCGAACGAAAACCGATAAGCCCGCGCGCAGGAATTAAAAAGTTCAACCGCATGTAACCCGCGACGTTTTGCATGTTCTTGAGCTCGGCTTTGCGGCGGCCGAGGCTCTCCATGACTGTGCCCATGTACTCCTGCGACACTTCGACCGTCAAATTTTCTATCGGCTCGTACTTCTGCCCGTCGATTAATTTGTAAACGACTTCGGGCTTGCCGATTTGCATTTCGTAACCTTCGCGCCTCATCGTCTCAATCAAAATCGACAGGTGGAGCTCGCCGCGCCCGCTGACTTTGAACACGTCCGCCGAATCGGTTTCCTCCACGCGCAGGGCGACGTTCGTTTGAGCCTCTTTGAAAAGTCTGTCGCGAATGTGGCGGCTCGTGAGGAATTGCCCTTCCTTTCCCGCGAAAGGACTAGTGTTTACTCCGAACGTCACGCTGAGCGTCGGCTCGTCCACGCGGATTGACGGCAAAGCTTCGGGGTGCTCGGCGTCGGCCACCGTGTCGCCGATTGAAACTTCACTCAGGCCGGTCAGCGCGACAATCTCTCCCATCTGCGCTTCGGCGGTCTCCACGCGGTTCAAGCCGTCGTAAGTAAAAACTTTCCCGACCTTCGCCTTTTTGACTTCGCCCTCACTCATCAGCGCGATTGTCTCGCCCGATTTAATTTTCCCTCGCTGCACGCGACCGATGGCAATTTTCCCGACGTAATCATCAGCCTCAAGCGTCGTGACGACCAACTGCAGCGGCGCGTCGAGTTCACCTTCGGGCGGAGGAATTTCTTTCAAAATCGTGTCCATGAGCGGCTGAAGGTCTCGGCTCTCGTCTTCCATATTTTTCTTGGCGATGCCCGCCTTGGCCGCCGTGTAAATGACGGGGAAGTCCAGCTGTTCGTCGTCGGCGTCCAGCTCCATGAAAAGTTCAAGCACTTCGTCGTAAACTTCGTCGACGCGGGCTTCGGGGCGGTCAATTTTATTTATCACGACGATTGGCTTGAGCTTGTGCTCCAGAGCTTTGCGCAGGACGTATTTGGTCTGAGGCATGGGTCCTTCGAAGGCGTCGACCAAAAGCAACACGCCGTCGACCATGTTCAGCACGCGTTCGACCTCGCCGCCGAAATCCGCGTGGCCGGGGGTGTCCACGATATTTATCTTCACGCCCTTATAAAGAATCGCCGTGTTCTTCGACAGAATCGTTATGCCGCGCTCGCGTTCCAAGTCGCCGCTGTCCATGACGCGCTCGGCAACCTGCTCGTTTTTGCGGAAGATGTGACTTTGTTTGAGCATGGCGTCGACCAGAGTCGTCTTGCCGTGGTCAACGTGCGCGATTATCGCTATATTTCTGCGTTCGGAATTTACTCCCATTGAATTTCCTCCTTAGAAAAACTTCAGGTATTATACGTTCAAAATTTTTTCGGCGCAACTAAAAAATCCCGACCGCCCGCAAAAATTCGCGGCTTGAAAATTTTTTCGTCGTGATTTATAATGCGCATGTACGATTCTGAGGAATGTCAAACATTGTTGTCACAAAAGCAAAAACCCCCCATCAGGTTCTCTGGAAAACCTTTTGGGGGGTTGCGCTATCTTTCAGCGCATTTGGGGCTCAATCGTTGTCCTTGAAGAAGGATTTGAGCCAATCGTATATAAGACGCGAAATCACGCCCGCAACGATTCTCTGTACGATCACTCTGAGATTATCAAACATGTTGTCACCCCCTTTATCCCAAGAAATATCGGGGTCGGACAACGACACTTGCATTTTACAACACGCGCAGAAATTTTTCAAAGGGCGCGGCTCAAAAAAATTTTCGGAGAAAAAATCCCGGCCGCCTGCAAAAATTCGCGGCTTGAAAATTTTTTCGGAGCAAAAAAAATCCCGCCGACTTCAGCGGGAAAATTTTTTTGTCAATTAAGCGTCGTCTTCATCTGTGCGTTCAATCTTCATGATGACGGGGCGCAAGCCGTCGTTGCATGAGCAAATCGCCACGCCCTTGTGCTTGGGGGCAATCCAGTCGCCGTAATACCAATTCTCCGCGCCGTGCGCCAGCGCGAACACATACTGATAAACCGCCTTCCACGCCTCGTCGCAGAAACCTTCGGGCTTTGCCCACGACGCGTAAAAGACTTGCCCCTCTTTCATCATCGGGCACGTCGAAAGATTCGGCACGCCATATTCCTCCGCCAAATCTTTTTGAAGCGTCGTCTTCAGGATTGTGATTTTGCATTTCTTCATGACGAGTCCTCCTCACTTTTCGCTGAGCCCGCGCGAGTTGTCCAGCAGATAAAGAATCGCATTGACGGCGGCCACCGCGATTGAACTGCCGCCCTTGCTGCCCATGACGGTGATGAACGGAATTTCGTCCTGCGCGGCGAGCTGAGCTTTTGCCTCGGCCGCTCCGACGAAGCCCACGGGCACTCCGATTATCACGGCGGGTTTAATATTTTCTTCGCGAACCAAACGCAACACTTCAAACAGAGCAGTCGGCGCGTTGCCAATCGCCACAATTTCTCCGTTGAGCCGCTTGCCGAAAATCCTCATCGCCGCCATCGAACGAGTAATGCCCTCGCGCTTGGCGAAGTCTCGAACGTCGACATCAGACACTTTGCAAAAAATTTCTCCGCCGAATTTCGTGAACGTCCGAATGCTTATCCCGCGCCTGACCATCTCCACGTCCGTGAAAATATTTCCGCCGCGCAGCAGTGCCGCCTTGGTCGCCGCGATTGCTTCGGGGTGAATGCGGATTATCGGCGCGTAATTCACGTCGCCCGACGCGTGAATGATTCGCGAATAAATTTTCCGCTCCTCGTCCGTCAACGCCAGCCCCGCCAGGTGCGGCGCGATTATTTCCATGCTTCGGTCTTCAATCTCCATCGGTTTCGTGATGAACATAAAAATCCTCCTCTCAACTTTTTTCCGCCGTGATAATCCAAACGGGATTCAATGCCTGCGTCATGTCATACGCGCGGATTTTTTTCAGCCGCGTGATTTGAACTTGGAACGCGTCGTAATTCCAATCGTGTTTCCTGAAATATTCCAGCGCGCCCGCCGAGGTCTGAATCGTGATTGCGTTGACGACGACACGCCCGCCGACTTTTAATTTCGTGGCGAGGGCGTCGAGAATTTTTTCTATCCGTCCGCCGCTCCCGCCGATTATCGCCGCGTCGAGTGCCGGCAAATTTTCCAAGCCGTCGGGTGCCTCCGCGTGAATTATCTCCACGTTCGGCACGGAAAATTTTTCGACGTTGCGGCGGATGAGTTCGACCGCCTCCGCCTTCCGCTCCAGCGCAAAAATTTTCCCGCGCGGACAGAGCAACGCCGCCTCGACCGTTATCGAACCCGTGCCCGCTCCCACGTCCACGATCACCGAATCGACCGCCGGCCGCGCCTTCGCCAGCGTCAATATCCGAACTTCCTGCTTGGTCATCGGCACTTCCCCGCGAATAAATTTTTCGTCCTCAATCATCAGACCATCTCCTTGACGTGAGCCTCGACAAAATTTTTCTCCGCGTCCGTCAGATTGTATTTGCGATAAAGTTGCACATCAACGTCTCCGCGCCAATCGATGTCACTGTCCGAAGAAAAATCTTCCAGCGGAACTTTTGCCCACGTCGCCGGCGGATTGTCTTGCGTCGCTTTCAAAATGCCGAGCATGACTCGCGCGAATTTACTCTTGATATATTTCAAGCAAGCCTCAGCCTCCTCGCGCGTGTCGAAGGCTCCGACCGTGATGAAAGTTTGAGTACAACCGACGGACGGTTCGCCGATAACGGGCTTGCCGATAAGTGACGTACACGGCACTTTACTCAGTGCTCCTGCTCCGTTTGCTTTCGGCAACATGATTTTGAATTTTTCCAGCGGCGCGGGCGCGTTGACATAATCGCGTCGAATGAATCTGTAAGCGCGCTCGTTTCCAATTCTGCCAAGCATTCGCAAATATTCGTGTCCGTCGTCGGGTTTATCTTCCAAAAAAATATCGGGCATAATTTTGAAAGCGTTTGTTCGCAACGCAGTGTCGGTTCGATTAGGAAGTCGTTCGGGCAAGTCAGGAAAATCTTCGTAAGCTTTTGCCGATAATCTGTAAGTCATTTGCCCGCGCATAATTTCACTGAGCGGGCGGAAATTTTTGTTGTCGACGCAAACTTTTTTGTGAATGGTGTTGAGCTCTTCAAAGGCCGTGAAAGTTCCAATCGCGCCGAAATTTTCCGAGCTGTCGTAAACGGTGACAGCGACGCCGCCGTCAATGTCGACGCCGCGGAAATATTTTTTTGCGTCGGGCGCGTAATCCAAAACTTTAAAGTGCGGGTCGTTGAGCATGCGGCGGTTGAAATCTTTGGGGGTTGCGCCGGCGTCGAAGAGAAATCTGGCGGGCGTGATGAAAACCGCTTTGTCGGCGATTTTTTTCGCGGCGTCAATGAACTTGTTGTAAACGGGCGGGGCGAAAGTTTTGTTGTCGCCCGATGTGTCGTCCTGATAGGGCGGGTTGCTGATAACGAACGTGAACTTTTTCATGTCAGAGCCTCCAAGAAAAATTTTTTCGCCGGTGAGCCAGTCGGTTGCTTCGTCGAAGAGAGAAATTTGTTTGGGCGGCGGATTGAGCGCGTCCATGAGCCAAAAATTTTCTGCGATGACTTCAGCGACCTCTTGCAGGTCTTCGGGCGAGTAATCGTCGGCGAACTCGGCAAAGGTGAGCAAGACGTTGGCGCGGGCGAGGAGCAGGCTGTCGGGCTGAATCTCAAAACCGTAAACACTTTGAACGGCTCGTTTCGCCCAGAGGAGTTTATCGGCGTCGGCGGGCACGGCGCGGAGCTTTTTGTCCAAAATTCCCGCGCGGCGTTCGAAGGGAATTTCTTCGCCCGATTCGGCGTCGTAACGGTTGGTGATGAAGGGAGCTTCGCCGCAAGCCGCCTCCAGCCAGCGCGCGTCGACACGAAGTTGCCAGAAAAGATTTTCCTCGTCGAGAGCGTCGACCATGAACTTGACCAGATGACTCGGCGAGCAGACTTCGGCGAGTGAGCGCGTGCGGGAAAATTTTTCGGCGTCGTCCTTCTGAGCGCGGGGCTTGGGCAGAGTTTCAATCTTCAGTCCGCGCAGAAGGATTTTTAACACGTCCTTGAGCGGCGGGCGGTCGAAGTGAATCATTTCATCACCTCATGGAGGCATTAATCTTTGCGGAAATTTTTTCGGCGCGCGCCTTGAGGAATTGTTTGAAGTTGCTCGGCTTCCAAAGTCCTTCGTTGTCGGGAATCAAATGGCGTTCCAAATATTTTTGTCTGTCCGCCTGACGATTGAGCCAGTCTTTCAAGCGTTTGTCGCTCTTCTCGGCGTTGTCCTCGCGGGTCAGCAATTCCAGGTTCGCAATGCTGTCAATCATTTCCTCGGTGATATTTTTTTGCCCGCGCCCAATCTGTCCCAAAAGGCGGGCACGCGGCTGAATGTGGTCAACGGCACCACTCGACAGGGGCGCGCCGTCATAAATCAGATAAAACATGTAATCGCGGTTCCTGTCGAAGTCGTCAAGGTTGCCGGGCTTGACCTCGGAGTAAAACGAATGCAAATTTTTTTTGCAAACGTCAAAGAGCGCGTCGACGGGGAAAGGTTGCCCGTGAAAATTTTTGAAGGCATCGTGCAACAACTTCATGCCGCGTTCGGAGGGAATCCAGCCGCAGCCGCGACGAAAAATTCCGTTCAGCATGGAAAGCCGAAGCCAGCGTCTCATCGCGAAAAAATTTTCGTCGGCGCGTTCGGCGTAAAAAATGTGGTAAGCCAAAACGTAAAGCGGAATGGGCGAGCGGCTCCTGTTCAGCGCGAACCAATTGTAATCGCCGGCCTTGCGCAAAAATTCTCGGAGCGCGACGAGTGTCGATTTTATCCGAGTGGAATTTTCCAGAGCGAACGCCGCAAATTTTTCGCCGTCCTCATCCAAGTCGGTAATCTCGCTCAAAGGTTTGTCCTGCAAAGTCATTATCAATTTAATCAGTTCGTCTTGGCTGATTCGGATATCGCTGCAGTCGTTGACCATGGCGTCGAGGAAATTTTCCATGCGGCTGTCGAAACCTTTCAGGCGGGAGGCAACCAAGTCCAGCGTCGACAGATAAGTGCCGCCGCTGTTGAGCCGCCGAAAAAGTTCGACCATGCGCTGACGGTTTTCAATTTCGTTTCTGCCGTAATCGACTTCGACTTCCGAAATGCCAACGTTCTTGCGCTCGAAAATATTTCCGTAAAATTGTTTGATGTTCTCTTCGATGTGTTTTATCTTGTGCGGCTCGTCGATGTTTTGCTCCGAAATAATTTCGTCGGCGATTCGGCCGCTGTTCCCTCCGACGCGCGAAAGTTTTTCGTAAAGCTCGCGCACGGGATACCAAAAACATTCCGCAGTGGTTTCAATCTCCGATTCGTCGAGAGTTCGTTCGCCGCGCTCAATATTTTTCACGGAAGATTTTCCCTGCGTCGGTCTGGCGAATTTGAAATCGTAATCGCCCTTCTGAAAGTCGCTGTAAAGGTCGAAGTACATTTTCTTTCCGCCGAAGGAGCCGCACAGCCCGATATAAAAACTTTGCAGGCGTTGCTGCCCGTCGATGACAAAAAATTGTTCGTCGTCCAAAAATTTTTCCTGCGTCGACAAATCGGCGTTGCGCGGCTCGCCGTCGTCGGAAAATTCGCGGGAGGCAAAAAGCGGCTGAAATCCCGAACGCTCCTTGAGGACAATCACCGCGCCGAACGAATAACCCTTGAGCAACGTGTCAAAAAGTTTCGTCATGGCGTCTTCCTTCCAGACGAGGCGGCGTTGAATGACGGGCAAAACAAATTTTTTGCTCCGAATTTTTGTGATGACTTCGTCGACGGTTTTTGTTTCCCAACCTGCCATAAAGTTTCCTCCTCAAAGTTTAATTACGATTTTCATTTTATAAAAGAGCTCGGCAATCGGCAACCAGAGCAGAGCCCAAATCGCGCAGAAAAGTGTCGCGCCGAATTCCGTGGAGATGAGCCCTTGCGTCGTGTTCCAATAAAGTTGCAGATAAAAGCTGTTGTTCACGTCGCCGTTCGGGATGACGTAAAGGAAAGTGAGCAGCGCGTTGTTCATCACGAAGAAAAAAAGCGGATTCATTCCGAGGGCGACGAGCGGTTGAGAAAATTTTTTTGCGGCGGGCACGGCGTCGAATAATTTCATGAACAGCGCGAGCAGCAGGAAATCGAGCCCCGCGTTAATCAGCGCGTAAGGCGTCGTCCAAAGTTTTTTTGAGATGATGTCGAAATTACTCCACACGCCGCCGATTATGCTCAACAAAATTCCCGCAGCGATGAAGAGAAAAATTTTGTCGCGCGCCGACGATTGGTCGACGAAAATTTTTCCCGCCAAAAAACCGAAGAGAACGGAAGCAGTGGTCGCCAGGCAGCCGTAAAGACCTTCGGGGTCGTGCGTCGGGCGGTAAATGTGATTGACGCCGGGGAAAATGTAATCGACGGCTTGGCTGATGTTGTGCGCCTCGTCGAAGGGATTTTCGGGCGCGTAAAGGTGATAACCCGCCGAAGAGACAATCAGCAGCACGAACGCCGCGAGCAAAATTCCGCGGCTGTTTTTTATTGCCAACGCCAGAAAAGTTCCGAGCGCGTAAGCCATGGCGAGCCGCTGAATTATTCCGAAGAGTCGCCCGTGAATAATTGCGCGGTCGAGAAAATCTGCGGCTGTGAAGCTGTCGGAGAAAATCGGCAGGAGGAAGAACGGCTCCATCTCCAGCAGCACGCCAATCACGAACATCAACGCCGTCCGCTTTAAAATTTTTTTCGCGCTCGGTTCGCGCCGCGACATGGAAATTGCGGCGGCGGCTCCCATGGCGAACGCGAACATCGGCAAGGCGACATCGGGCACGGTCAGCCCCGCCCACTGCGGGTGTTCGAGGATGGAAAAAATTTTGTCGGGCGGTCCGTCCAAGAAGAGCATGATTGATATCGCCACGCCGCGCAGCACGTCCAGCGAGTAAATTCTTTTCGTCATAAAGTTTCCTCCAAAAATTTTTCTCGGCGAATTCTATCACAGTTCGAAAAAAAAATCTGCCGCCTTGAAACTCGTAAACGCCCGCGAAAATTTTTTCGTCGCTCAAAAATCCGAAACGCCCGCAAAAATTTTTTCAGCTCGCTGACGGAAGATTTTGTCTTAACGCCGCAGCTTTTTTGTTAAGCAGGAAAAAATTTTCTTTGCCCGAATCAAGGCAGGCGAAGGAGGCTAAATAAATGGCAACGATAATCACGAAGGACGGCAGCTTGGCTGAAGTCGACGGCGCGGAGGCATTGCACGCGCTGAGGCACACGGCCTCGCATGTCATGGCGCAAGCGATAAAGCATCTTTACGGCGGCGCGGACGGACGCGGCGTTCAACTGGCAATCGGTCCGGCGATTGACACGGGCTTCTACTACGACATCGACACGGAGAAAAAAATCACCGACGAAGACCTCGCCGACATCGAGCGCGAGATGAAAAATATCGTCAAGCAAAATCTGAAGTTGGAACGGTCGACGCTCTCACGAGCCGACGCGCTGAAAAAATTTGCGGACGAGGGCGAAACTTACAAAGTTGAATTGATTGAGGCTCTGCCCGAGGACGCGGAGATATCTCTGTTCACGCAGGGCGACTTCACGGATTTGTGTGCGGGACCTCACGTTCAGTCTACGGGCAAAGTTAAAGCGTTCAAGCTGATGAGTATCGCGGGAGCATACTGGCGCGGCGACGAGCACAATAAAATGTTGCAGAGGATTTACGGCACGGCGTTCGAGAGCAAAGACGAGCTGAAAGATTATCTGCACATGCTGGAGGAGGCGGCGCGGCGCGACCACCGCAAACTCGGCAAGGAATTGGATTTGTTCAGCCTGCACGACGAAGGTCCCGGCTTCCCGTTCTTCCACCCGAACGGAATGATTATCCGCAACGAGCTGATTGATTACTGGCGCGAGGTTCACCGTCGCTACGGCTACCACGAGATTAAGACGCCGATAATTTTGAATCGCAAGCTGTGGGAGACTTCGGGGCACTGGGATCATTACAAAGAGAACATGTACTTCACGAAGATTGACGAGGAAGATTATGCGGTCAAGCCGATGAACTGCCCCGGCGGCATGTTGGTTTACAACACGCACGTGCACAGCTACCGCGACTTGCCTCTGCGTCTCGGCGAACTCGGATTGGTTCACCGCCACGAGAAGAGCGGCGTCCTCCACGGGCTGTTCCGCGTCCGCAACTTCACGCAGGATGACGCGCACATCTTCATGACGCCCGCGCAGGTTGAGCCCGAAATTCAAAAGACGATTGATTTGTTCGACGAGGTTTATAAAACATTCGGGCTGACTTATAAGGCTGAGCTGTCGACGCGTCCGGAAAATTCCATGGGCGACGACGCGACGTGGGAATTGGCGACCGACGCCTTGCGCAAAGCTCTGGAACACCGCGGGCTTGAATACGTGGTCAACGAGGGCGACGGTGCCTTCTACGGCCCGAAGATTGACTTCCACCTGAAAGATTCAATCGGGCGGACGTGGCAGTGCGGCACGATTCAGCTCGACATGCTCCTGCCCGAAAAGTTCGATTTGAATTATATCGGCGAGGACGGAGAGAAGCATCGCCCGATTATGGTGCACCGCGTCGTTTACGGCTCAATCGAACGATTCATCGGAATTTTGATTGAGAACTACGCGGGCGCATTCCCCGTGTGGCTGGCGCCCGTTCAGATAAAACTTTTGCCGATAACCGACAGCCACCTTGCCTACGCCAAAGAACTCGCGGAGAAATTTTTCGCGCTGAAGATTCGCGCTGAAGTCGACGACCGCAACGAGAAGGTCAACAAAAAAATTCGCGACAGCCAAGTCAGAAAAATTCCGTACACGATTGTCCTCGGCGATAAGGAAGTGGAGACGGGCATCCTGCCGATTCGCAAATACAGCGCGAAGGACAGCGTCGCCATGAGCGTCGACGAGTTCATTGCTTACGTTCAGGAAAAAATTTCCACGCGCGACCAAGAGTTCTGAAATAATTTTTCCGACAAAAAAAGCGGCGGGAGAAAATCTCTCGTCGCTTTTAAATTTTCCGCGCGCCCAACTCCCAACTCCTAACTCCACACTCCTAACTAAACTCAAGGGAGCCTCCGATTTCTCGGAGACTCCCGTAATTTTCTTTAGAAGATTGTTTCGGCTGAAAGTGTCGGCTTAGAAGAAGAACTCGACACGGCCGAAGAGACGCTCTGCATCGCCGGGGCCTTCAATGTATTTGCCCTTGAAGTACTTGCCGATGAGGACGATTCTGTCCATGGGAGCCCAGCTTGCGCCTGCGACGAAGCCTTTGGTGCCGGCATAAGCGTCATCCCACTGAATGGCGTTGAAGGAGGCGTTGGAGCCGAGGTATTTGTAACCTGCCCAGACAGCCCATTGACCCTTCTTGGTGCTCTGGTTGCCGCCGCCGTAGAGATCGCCGTAGCGAACGAGTGCCTGCCAAGATTTGTTTTCATAGTCGGCTTTGGAGTTCTTAGCGTATGCGCCCCAGACCTGCGCTTTGCCGAGACGCCAGCCAATGTTAGCTGACACGATTTGAGCTTTGTCGGTCTTGCCGTTTTTGCTGTAGAAATAGTTGGGGTATCTTTCGCCATCGATAGTGCTATTGAAGTATTTGAAGTCGTCATCTTTGAGGTAATAGTAACCCAAGCCGCCGAAGATACCTTTTGCGCCCGGATCGTACTGAACGTTGACAGCAACGAAGCTGGTAGGATCATTACGTGTGCCTACTTGGCTCTCGCTATCGTTGCCCAACACACCCGATGCCGCTGCCCATCTGTCATGAGCACTGACGCCGTCTTGACGTCCGTTCCAAGAACCGGAGTTGCGAATGGAGCCGCCGACTTTATTTGCCTTAAGACGACCGCCGTAGATGGTAGCTCTCAAGCCGTTTGCGAGTTTGCCGAAGGTAATCTCGCCGCCGGTGTACTCAGTATCCCAGAGGATACCGTCTTCATTGGTGTAAAGGGGTTGACGACCGACTTTGATTTGGAAGTTGTCGTAATCGCCCTGTGCCCAACCACGAACCAGTTCGAAGCTGCTGTTGGTGTCGCGGCTCAAGTCGACGTGTGCGTCGATACGAGCGCGGAGTGTCCAGTGATCATTGACGTAAGCGATAGGCTCAAAGCGGAAGATCCAGTCGTCCTGCTTAACGCGGGTGTGCTCGCTGGTGCTGTGGTGACGTTTACGCTGGTCAGCCCAAACATTATCGGTTCTGTGGTTCTTGTAGGTGTACTCGATTTTGCCCTGCCAAACAACTTTGTCGGCATACTTTTCGAGTTCAGCGACGCGAACGCCGAGAGCGTCGAGTTCATCACGGAACTCAGCCGCGAGACGGTCGAGGTCAGCCTTGCTTGCGCCGGTCGGGTTCTTCGCCATGGCCTTCGCAACCATCTGCGCCATTTCGTAACGGGTGATGTTGCGGTCGCCGCGATAGGTGCCGTCGCCGTAACCTTCGATGACGCCTTCAGCTGCGAGTTTCGCAACGGACTGATAAGCCCAGTGACCCGCAGGAACATCGCTGAACGGATTCGCTGCTGCAAACGTGGTTGCACTTGTTCCGACGACGACCGCCGCTGCCAGTGCTGCTGCTACTGTCTTTTTCATTTTGAACATCCTCCTTGCAGATGCCGCTAAAGAAAGTAACTCGGATGACTTTCGCGACTTGCCTCGGAAGCTGTTCAAGTTGAGTGGCCGTGTTTCCTCAAATTTACTTTTACTTCTTCGGCTTGTCCCTCAAGCCGCCGCAATAATAATACAGAAAGTTTCGCTTGTCAACCGTTCCGAAAAAAATTTTATTTTTGCTTTCAGGTTCCTTTCATGTTAAAATAAAAGGTTTTCATTCAAGCTGAATTCGTCAACGAACAAATACAAATTTAACATAACACGGGCGCGAGTTTTTTTCTTGAGAGGAAGCTGAAAATAAGAAAAGCCCCCTGCGTTTGCAGAGGACTTTATCTTCAAACTGTGAGCGGCTTAAAGTTTTGCCGAAGAAATTTTTTCAAGAATGCCGACGATGAATTTCACGTGCGGGGCGACGGTGTCCAGGTGCAGGCGTTCGTTCGGGCTGTGAATGTTCTCGTTGGTCGTGCCGATTGAAATTATGTCGAGCTTGGGATTTTTCTTTATGAAGAAACTCGTCTCCAGCCCCGCGTGAATCACTTTGATTGCGGGGGCGTGGCCGTTTTGCTCCGTGAAAATTTTTTCGGCGAGGTTCAAAAGTTTGCTGTCGGGATTGGAAGACCAAGCAGGCGCGGGCTCGGAAAATTTGCTTTCGAATGAACAGAGCTTTGCGGCCTGCTCAAAACCCTCGGTGAGTTCTTCAAGCAATTCGTCGGCATTGGCGCGCGGCAAAACTTTCAGCTCGACAATTTTATCGTCCATGCGCACGACGCCCAAATTTGCCGACGCCAAAACCTGCGCGGGCTCTGCAGGATTCACGGCGTAGATGCCGCTGTGCATGAGCGAGATAAAATTCGTGAGCAGTTCGTAGTCTTTGGCGTGCAAAACTTTGTCGGGGCGTTTGATGACTTTGGTTTCGATTTTTACATCGGGGTCGGTCGCGCCGTAAACATTTTTTATCTTCTGCTCCACCTCCGCGCAAACTTCGCGAACGGCATCCGGCTTTATGTCCGTGGCCATGACGAAAGTCGCGCTGTCGGGAATGACGTTGAAGGCGCGCCCGCCGCTCAAGTAGGACATGCGAATCTTTCCGCGCTTGGTTATCGCGCGCATAAGTTGAACGGCAAGCTTGAGAGCATTGACGCGTCCCGAAGAAATTTCTTCGCCCGAATGACCGCCGCGCAGTCCGCCGACTTTTATCTCCATGTTCGTGCCGAGTTTCGTGTCGGGGCGAACGTAATGAAGCTCGCGCCAGAAATTCATGTGGACGGCACCCGCGCTGCCCGCGACAATCTCCCCGAATCTTTCCGAGTCGCAATTAATCATGTAAGCGGCGTCGGTGAAAAATTTTTCGTCAAGAGCTTTTGCGCCGTTCATGCCGTGCTCCTCGTCGACCGTGAAGATTATCCTCAGCGGTCCGTGCTCGAAGGCGTCAAGATTTTTTGTAAGGAAGAGAATCTCCGCGATACCGATTCCGTCGTCCGCGCCGAGGCTCGTGCCCTCCGCCTCCAAAAATTTTTCGCCGCGGATTAATTTAATCGGGTCTTTCGTCGGCTCGAAGGCGTAACCTTCCTCCGCCACACAAACCATGTCCATGTGCGCCTGCAAAATTGTCAGCGGAAAATTTTCTTTGCCGGGGCTCGCAGGCACTTCGGCGACGATATTTTTTAATTTGTCTTGCACGACCTTCAAGCCGTGCTGTTCGAAAAACTTTTTCAGGAAATTGCTGACTTGCGTCTCGTGTTTCGAAGGGCGCGGGATTGCTGCCAGCTTTGCAAATTCTTCAAGCACGCCGTCCAAAATTTTTTCCGCCGCTTGAGTTAAAATCTTTTCGCTCATCAACCTCTACTCCATTCTGTCCGAACTCTGACATGTAACGCTGATTATTTCTGCCAACTATGAAAAAATCCTGCAGTTGTAGAAAATTCGTCGCCGTGATAAAATTATCGCCCAAGAGAGGAGTTTCAAGTTGATTGCACACGTTTTCGTTGACGCAGAAAATGTTCCGCCGTCGGTCACGTTCAAGGTCGTCGAACACTTCGGGCAGGAGCACACGATAACTCGCGTCGACATCGTCGCCAAAGAGGACACGATGCCTTACAAGTATCGCGGGCTGGACAAAAATATTTATCGCGTGCAAAATTGTTTCTACGGGAAAAATTCTGCCGATACGTGGCTTTGCATGGAGATGGTGCGCGCGATTATCGACGAGCCCGACTTGGAGCTGATAATAATCGTGTCGAGCGACAAAGATTTTTTGCCTGCGATAAAATTCGCCGTCGACTTCGAGAAAAAAGTTTTCATCGTGTCCAACGGCGCGAGCCATAAAATTTTATCCGCGCAGCTGAAAATTTTGGGCGTGAACCCCGCCGCCGTCGAACTGAAAGATTATCGGCTGAAGTTCGCCGCGCCGGTGAAGCTGGAAAAATTTTTGCCGCTCATGAGTTTCACGACGAAAAAATTTTTCTTCGAGCGCGAGGAGAAAATCAAATTCATTTTGCTCAAGCGCAACGGAATTTTATCCGAGGCTCCGTTCGTCAACGGCATGGGGCTTTCCGTTTTCGGGCGTGCCATGCGCGAGCTGAACATTTTATATCACGGCGATTCGATTCGAGATTTCATCGCGGAAAATTTTTTGAAGGTAAACCGCGACCGAGTTTACTTCCAAAGCGAGACGGAAATTTCCACGCCGACTACCGCCGAGCTCATCGACCAATATTTTGAGGAACACGCCGCCGAGACCATAAAAATTTTCATTCGCCACAACGGAAAACTCCACGAGGTGCCTTTCGTCAACGGCATGCCCTTTGACACTTTCGGGAAACTTTTGCGCGAACGGAAAATCATCGGCAAGAACGCTTCGATTGCGCAGACGGCGGGGCACAGCTTGCTCAAGGTCAGGGGCGGAAACGTTTTCCTTTGCAACGACGAGGAGCAACTTGAACTTTACGGCAACACGATTAAAGACGTCGCCGAGTTCCTCAGCTTCCACGCGGCGGCCGTCAAAAAAATTTTAATCAAGAACGGCGGCAAAACATTCGAGGTGCCTTTCGTCAACGGAATGACTTTGGAGATGTTCGGAAAACTTTTGCGCGAAAAAAATATCATCGGCAGGGGTGCTTCGCCGTCGAGCATCGCAAAAAAAAATTTTCTGGACGTTCAAGACAGCCGAGTTTTCCTCTGCGACGAGGACAGGCTGATTGAAGTTTACGCCGAAACGAGCGGCAACCTTGACCCTTACTTTGAATATCACGCCGACGACGCCACGAAAATTTTCGTCAAACACAACGGCGACCTTTTTGAAATTCCGTTCGTCAACGGAATGCCTCTGGCTCTGTTCGATAAAATTTTGCACGACAAAAAAATAATCGGGCGAAACTCTTCGGCGCGGAAGGTCGCCGCACAAAGTTTGCTCGAAGTCAGTTACGAACGAGTTTATCTGATTCCCGAAGACGAGATGGCCGCCGCGCTCGACGACATGGAAACGAACGTCGACGGATTTTTTAACAGGAACGCCCTGCAGATAAAATCGATTTCGATTCGCCACGACGGAGAAGAATTCGATTTGCCGTTCGTGAACGGAATGCCGCTTAAAGTTTTCGGGAAGCTCCTGCGCGAACGGAAAATCCTCGACAGAAAAACTCCGGCGGAAGAAATTCTCGCGGACAACAATCTTGAGCTCCGCGACGAAAAAATTTTTAAGCACCGCGCGCCGCATTGAAAAATTTTTCGACGCGCTGAAAGTTTTATGATATACTCCCTTCAACGACACTTGAGAGGAGTAATTTTTTTTTGAGCAACGATAATTCGCCCAAGCCGAAGCGTTCCTTCCGAGTCATTTTCAAAATCATAAAGTTTCTCGTCGCCATGGTGCTGACGTTTTTTATATCGTTCGCCGTGACTTTGTACATGAAGAGCGACGACCCTTCCGAACACTTGGATTCAATCGCCGACGAAATTTTTTCCGACAAAGAAATTAAACCGCGCGGCGTGCCCGAAATAAAAACTCTCTTCGACGAACGCAACGCGCAGCCCTTCGACCCAAGCAAGTATGACGACGCCGAAAAAAATCTTCCGCCCGCCGACGACAAAAAAGTTTCCGCAGTCAACGGCGCAACTGAACCTGCGCGGACGCAAGGAGAAGAGCTCGGCGTCCTCGACACGCTCGACCGAATGACTTCAATCAAGCCCGCCGTCGACGAGAAGATAAAAACCATTCCGCATTACGTTTCAATCGACCAAATGCCCGCGCTCCTCTTGCAGGCGATTGTCTCCGTGGAGGACGCGCGCTTTTACAATCACCGCGGCTTCGACCTGATTGGAATTGCCCGCGCGGTTTTCGTAAACGTGGAGGCGGGCGAGATTCAAGAAGGCGCGTCGACCATCACGCAGCAGACAGTCAAAAATCTTTTCCTCACCTCCGACCAAACTTTCACGCGCAAGGCTGAAGAGCTCGTCATGTCCATGAACATGGAAAAAGATTTCGACAAAGACAAAATCCTGGAGATATATTTGAACGTGATTTACTTCGGCTCGAATTTTTACGGGATTTACGACGCGGCGCAAGGTTACTTCGGCAAAGAGCCCGCCGACCTGACGATTGCCGAATGCGCAATGCTCGCGGGTCTGCCCAACGCGCCGAGTGTTTACTCGCCTTACGTCGACTTTCACCTGGCCAAGCAGAGGCAGCTCGTGGTTATCGACGCCATGGAACGTTTGGGCGTCATCAGCAAAAAGGAAGCCGAGAGCGCGCGCATTGAAGAAATAATTTTGGTGCGCTGATTCGAAATAACGCGTTGCTGAGTTGAGGCCGCCCATGGACGGGCGGCCGCCCGCGTCGAAGACGTGATGTCTTCGCAGCGGGCAACTCAACGCCATGGGTAATCTTAACCTCCAAGTCACGAGAGAGGAGTCGCCCCTGCGAGGTGCCCTTTTCTTTTGCTTACTTTTCTTTTGGGCAAGCAAAAGAAAAGTAAGGCTCAACAAACGAAAAATATTTTTCAGCCCGACGAGTACGATGAACCGCGGCAATGAGGAAAGATTCTGCGTGTCCACTCTTGAAAAAGAGGGGACAACCCCTCTCAACGAGTTAAGCAAAAAAAATAAGCCTCTCCAAAATCGGAGGGGCTTTTACTTTGAAGAGCTTACAAAATTTTTTCGCCGCGATTTTTTATTTCAAGCTCGCGTTCGAGGCGATTGATTCGTTCGAGGAGTTCGGGCACCTTCCGCATCGCCGCCTGATTGCGGAGCCATTCGCTGTGAGATTGAATGGGAAAGCCCGCGCCGAAAAATCCTTCGGGCATATTTTTTGAAATGCCTGAGCGTGCCGCGTAAACGGAATTGCCGCCGATATGAATGTGACCGACCGTGCCGACCTGTCCGCCGAAAGTCACGTTGTCGCCGACCGTCGTCGAGCCGCTGATACCCGTCTGCGCCACGATTAAACAGTTCGCGCCGATTTTGCAGTTGTGCGCGATGTGAACGAGGTTATCAATCTTCGTGCCGTGCCCGATAATCGTCGAGCCGACAGTCGCTCTGTCCACGCCGACATGCGCGCCGATTTCCACATCGTCTTCGATTATCACGTTGCCGACCTGCGGAACTTTGGTATGAACGCCGTCCGCCGTCGTGAAGCCGAAACCGTCCGAGCCGATGACCGCCGAAGAGTGAATCACGCAACGCTTGCCGACTTTGCAAAACTCTCTGACAGTCGCGCTTGAGTAAACGATTGTGTCTTCGCCGATTGTCGCGTGCTGCCCGATATAAACGTGCGGATAAATAATTGCGCCGCTTTGAATCTCCGCGCCGTCGTCGATAACCGCAAAGGGCATGACGGTCGCGGCGGGAGAAATTTTTACGTCCTTGCCGAGGTGAGCCTTGGGACTGATGCCGACGGGAATTTCGAATTTGGGCGTGAACAGCTCCAGCAACGTGGCGAAGGCAGCGCGCGGGTCAGCAACTTTGACGGCGGGCTTCGGAAAATTTTCCGTGTCGAGGGGAACGAGCACCGCCGAGGCCGCGCAGGACTTTGCCGCGTCGAGATGAGGAGGCACCGCGAAAATCAAATCGCCCGCCCGTGCTCCGCTTATGTTCGCCAGCCCGCTGACTTTAAGCGCGCCGTCGCCCGCGAGAGTTCCGCCGAGTAGTTCAGCAATCTCCTTTAAAGTTTTCTCCATAATATCGCCCGCTCACTGCATTTTATTGATGACATCTTGAGTCACGTCAATGCCGCCCTGGAAAAGAATTTTTTGTTCGGAGGAATTGTTGATGACCACGTCAAGATTTTTCTCGCGCGAAATTTCTTCAATCACGACGTCCATGCGGCTTTTAATCTGCGCGGCGTAAGCTTGGTTAATGCTGTCCAGTTTGCGCTGAAAATCCATCTGAACTTTGAGAGCCTCTTCGTCTGTCAGCTCCTTGCCGGCGTTCGCCTGCTCAAGTTTATTTTGCTCCTCGGTGATTTTGGTCTGCGCCTCTTCCATTAATTTTTTCACGCGCGGGGCTTCCGTCATTACTTTGCTCACGTCGACGGCACCGATTTGTCCTTGGCCGCAGCCGCTTATGATTAACGACGACGCAACCAGCGCGACCGCCGCCAATTTCTTTGCAAAATTCATTTATAAACCACTCCCTAATTCAGTTAGGAGTTAGGATTTAGGAGTTAATCTTGTCCCTTCTCCCTTGTCCCTTACAACCGATTCATTTCCTTGATTAAATCGTCAGTCAAGTCACGCGCGTTTTTGCCGGGGACAAGCACCGCCCCGACTCTTTCGGGCGACTTGAGTTCAAAATTCCAAACGATATGCCGCGACAAAATTTTATCGTAATCGTCGGGCGCGCGCCTGACCAAAATCATTTCCAGCCGATAAACTGCCGCCAACATTGCCGCTTTGTCCGTTATCGAATCAAAAATTTTTTTCTCAACCTCGGCGCGTTCTCTGCCGACTTCAGTCAATTCGCTGAGAAGTTCGCGTCGCCGAATTTGTCTGTCTTCCATTTGGCGCAAGGAATTTTCCATGGCTTGTTTATTCCGCTCGGTGACGTCCTCTTTTTTCTTTTGCGTTTGAGCTTCGACCTGAGCTTTCAATTTTTCATATTCAGCTTTGAGCCGAACTTCATCTTCCGCCACCGACTCATCGGAAAATTTTTTTATCTCCGCCAGCCACTTTTCGTAAAGTTCTTTCTGCGCTTGGTTCCGCCCGAATTCCACTTCGTCCAGCTGCTTGAGCAACTCGTTGACTTCTTCCTGTGACAGGCGCAAATTATCCGCGTTCTGAAGTTTGAGTTTGATGTTCAAGTTTTCGTTGAGGAATTCGCCGATGATTCTGTCCCGCTCCTCTAAATAACGCGGCTCGGAATCTTTGCGATATTGCTCGGCGGCTGCCTTCTTGCGGCTCTCCAATTCTGCCAGCTGACTTATGACCGCCTGAGCATTTTTCTGCCACGCCGCCTCGTCGAAGACTTCCTCGTTGGTTTCGGGCGGAGTGGGTTTGGGAACTTCGACGACTTTCATCGCCTCGTTGAGCTCCAGCCGCAAACGCAATTCCGTCGCGCGCAATCCGTCCAGATATTCTCCGTCGGGGTGCGCCGCTTGAATTTTTTCAATGTAAATTATTCCGAATCCCTGCGCCTCCCTCGACGCGGGCTTTTCGATTTTTGTATCGGTCGGCGCGGCGGGCTCCTCGTGCGGCTCGTATAAGTAGAGACCGACACCGATTAATGCCAACATGCCGGCCGCCACCACTCTGATATCCACCGTGCCGCCTCCCTTTCATTAGTTAGGAGTTAGGAGTTGGGAGTTGGAGAAAAGATTTTAACTTCACACTCCTAACTGCTCCGCCGCCTCCTAACAAAATAGCTGTTAGCTTCCGGCTGTTAGCTTTTAGAATTTTGCTAACAGCTAGCAGCTAACAGCCAACAGCTAATTATTTCTTGCCGAGCTCCGTGATGACGTCCGCAGTGATGTCCTGTCCGCCGTAGATGACAGCCATTTTGTCGATGACGACCGCCAAACCTTTTTTGTCGGCGACTTTCTTAATCGCGGCGTCGACAGCGTTTCTAATCGGATCCAACAGCTCCTGTTGCTTCTGCGCGAGCCGCTCCTGGCACTGGCGATAATAATCCGCCTTCTCGTTTTCGTTCATGCCCGCAGATTTTTCGTCGAACTCTTTCTTCACGTCGGCGATTGCAGTTTCCATTTGCCCCTGAAGATTTTGAACGTCGGGGTGCGCCGCCATGACCTGCTGATAATCTATCGTTCCGACGCTTGAGGAACTTGCCGCCGAGGCGATGTTGCCCGTCTGCGTCAAGGCGAGTGCGACCACCGAGCCGATGAAAATCACCGCGATTAAAATGCTGACGATCCTGACTTGCTTCTTTTCCAATTTTATCATTGCACAACTCTCCTTAAATTTTGACGCCGCCGATTATATCAAACGACCTTGTCCTTTGCAAACACGAATGACCTCGCGCAAGACGGTGCCCGCGCCCAAATCCTCGCCATAAACGTCCCCTCCGCTGTCCAAAATTTCTTGCGTGTATCTTACCAGATTAATTTCAGACTTTCAAGACGCGGGAAAAATATTTTGGAGGACGGGCGGCGGAGCAGTTTGGAGTTAGGAGTTAGGAGATTTTTTGCCGCCGAATTTTCTCAGCTCCAACCACAGCGGACCGGCGATGAAGATTGAGGAGTAACAGCCGCTCATGAAGCCGACGATTAACGCGAACGCAAAATCTTTTGTCGTTTCGCCGCCGAAGAAGAACAGCGCGAACGTCGTGAACAGGCAGGTGAAGACCGTGTACAGCGAGCGCGTCAAAGTTTGGTAGACGGAGCGATTGACAATCTCGACGACGTTTCCGCCGCGCCTGAAGTGCAACTTCAAATTTTCGCGGATTCTGTCGAAGATAACAATCGTGTCGTTGATTGAGTAGCCGACGACCGTGAGCAACGCCGCCACGAATGATGAATCGACTTGCCGCTGCGTGAACGAGAAAAACGCCAGCACGATTAAAACGTCGTGGACGAGAGCCGCGACCGCCGCGATGCCGAATCGGAATTCAAATCGATAGGCGACGTACAAAATTATCAGCACCCAAGAGATGACCAGCGCGAGCACCGCGTTCATGATAAGTTCGCCGCCGATGACCGCGCCGACTTTTTCCTCGCGCAAAACTTCGTAACTGCCGACCTTATCGCGAATCGCCGTCATAACCTCTTTGCGCTGAACCTCTTCCAAATCAATCGTGCGAATCATCACGTCCGTGGAAGCGGCAACGTCCGAGCTCTCGCCCGACAGCTGAATCGTCGCGCCGTCCAGACCGAACGGTTTCAAGCTCTCGCGCACCTGAGCAATCCCGACGGGCTGAGCAAATTTCAAATCGATAATCGTGCCGCCCGTGAAATCAATTCCGAAATTAAATCCGCGCGTCGCCATGGAAATTAAACCGGGGACAATCACGAGCAGGGAAATGATGAACCACATTTTCCCGCGCCCGGCAATGTCAAAGCTTGGCATCACTTCCTCACCGCCTTTCCGTCAGCCACAGGGTCGAACAAAACAAATCCGTCCGCGCCGTAAGCCGAAGGGCTCTCCACGACTTTTGCGTTGACCAAAAGTTTCAGCATGAATTGCGTTAAGGATACCGCCGTCAACATGCTGAGCAAGACGCCCAAGCCGAGCGTTATCGCGAAGCCGCGAATGGTGCCCGTGCCGAAGAGGAAGAGGACGCCCGCCGCGATTATCGTCGTGATGTTCGAGTCGAAAATCGTCGTGAAGGCGCGCTTAAAGCCCGCGTCCATTGCCAGCCGAATCGATTTGCCCAGGCGGAATTCTTCTTTGAAGTGTTCGAAGATGAGGACGTTCGCGTCGACTGCCATGCCGATTGATAAAATTATTCCCGCCACGCCAGGCAGCGTCAGCGTCGCGTCCAAACCTTTGAGCGTGCCCAAAAGCATGAGCGTGTACGCCATCAAGCTGATGTCCGCGATGAATCCCGGCAAGCGATAAAACAGCAACATGAAAACCAAAACCGCCGCGATTCCGACGACGAACGCGAACTCCGATTTATCTTTTGAATCTTGACCGAGCGAAGGTCCGACCGTCCGCGTTTCGATGATGTTGACTTTGACAGGCAACGCGCCGCTCCTCAAGAGGACTGCCAGATGCTGAGCTTCTTCCAAGTCGCGCTGACCTGAAATTTCTGCTTTGCCGCCGAGAATCGGTTCGCGGACGACGGGATTGGTTAAAATTTCTCCGTCCAGCAGAATTGCAATTTGCCGCCCGACGTTTTCGAGTGTCGCGTCCGCAAATTTTTGCGCGCCCTCGTCGCTGAATTCCAAATTGACGACGCATTGACCGTTCTGCTGATTCATGGCGGCCTGCGCGTCTTTCAAGTCCGTGCCCGTGAGCAGAGTGTTGCCTGCCTCGTCCTTGAACTCAAGCATTGCGGTTTTGCCGATGGTTTCAATCGCCTTGTCGGGGTCTTTTATGCCGGGCAATTCGATTATCACTCGGCGTTCGCCCTCGCGCTGAATTATCGGTTCGGTCAAGCCCAACTCGTTGACGCGCTTCTCCATGATTGACACGACCCGCTGCATGGCGTCCTCGTTGACTTTGGCGATGTCGGTGTCCTCCGCCTGCAAGACCACGTGCGTGCCGCCCTGCAAGTCCAAGCCCTGACGAATCGAATGCGCCAGCGGTCGGATGAAAATTACAAACAGCGCGACGATTGCGCCCAAGCAAATTATCAGCTTGATTAAACTGTTCGTCCTCACGAAAAATTTTCTCCCTTCCAATTTATTGGTTAAATGATTGACAAACGCGTTGCGAACAAGAGGCCGTCATGGATGACGGCCGCGCCGCGTCTGACGCCGTGATGGCGTCATCCGGCGCACACCGGGCACGGGTAATTCGTTACTCCGAATCACGAACGCCCACCGCCCCCGCGAGGTGCCCTTTCTTTTGCTTACTTTTCTTTGGGCAAGCAAAGAAAAGTAAGGCTCAACAGACAAAAAATATTTTCACGCCCAATCGAAGGAACGAGCCGCAGCATTGAGGAAAGATTCTGCGTTTCCACTCTTGATAAAGACGGGACGCTTGCCCGCAAATATACTACAACGTTGCTGAATACGCAATGAAAAAAATCCTGCCGCCCGCCCGCCGCGCAAAAAAAGTGAAAGGATTTTCGGAAAAGTGATTGAAGGAAAATTCAGCTTCAAGTTTTATAATTCAATCGGTGATGAAGATGAAAAGGTTTCGGGATTGGCAAATACTCAAAAGCGGACGCCGCTCCGACTTCGCGATAATCACGATTATCACGGCGATATTTTTAATCGTCATCGTGATGAACGACCGCCTGCTTTTCCAAGTGACGGCGAATCAAACGGAAGAGATCGGGCAAATGCAACTGGAAGTGATTCGCTCCGACTTCCAAGGAACGCTGCAGGCGGCTGAGGGCACGACACTCCGCATGGCAATGGAGGCCGAACAACTCCTCAAGAACAAAGCCTCGCGCAAAGATATCGAACAATATTTTTATAAGCGCAAGCGCGAGCAAAAAAATCTGACGGGCGGCGTGTGCTTCAACGTTTACATTGCCGGCAAAGATTGGGCGGTGATTCCCGACTTCAACATGCCCGACGATTATCACGCGCAGGAGCGGCTCTGGTACAAGGGCGCGGCGGAAAATTACGGGCGGATTTATATCAGCGAGCCTTACGTCGACGCAATGAGCGGAATAACTTGTTACACCATGGCGAAGATGCTTCCCGACAGGCAAACCGTCGTCGCACTCGATTTTAATTTCTCCGAGGTGCAATTTTTGATTCACCGCATGAACGAGCTGGGCAACCGCGAGTCGCTGATTGTGACAAAGAGCGGAATGATAATCGGATACAACGACGACGAAATGGTCGGCAAAAAAGTTTCGCAGTACTTGCCCGATTACGACAGCATTTTGAGTCAGATTATCCAGACGAATCGCCGCGACAGTTTCATCGCGCAAATCAACGGAGAGGAGCGCACGATTTTCACCGCCAAGACCGACAACGATTGGTACATGATTTTGAGCGTCGACAATCAGGCTTTTTACAAGGACAGTTACCGCCAAATTATCTTCACGACGATTTTTAGTTTGGTGATGATGTTGGCGATAATTTTCTTTTACTTGAACGCCATGAGGAACGGACTGCTGGCGGAAAAAGCTTTGCAAGTCAGAGAAGAATTTTTGTCGCACTTGTCGAAGGAACTGCGTGAGCCGCTGCAGACGATTTTGGACGCGTCGAGCTTGAAAGTCATACATTCAAACGCAAACCCCGACGAGAAGGCCGCCGAAGTTCGCGAGTCAGCCCTGCGCCTCTCCGACATGCTGGACAATCTTTTTTCCTTCTCGACGATTGTCTCCGACGCAAAAAAATCTTCCGACGAAAATAAAACTTTTCAGGACAGAGAACTTTCGCGGGTCAGTCATTACTCGCGGCTCGGAATCATTTCTGTTTTGGTCGCGGCGATGGTCTTCGCGTTCATGATTTGTTTCAACGCGACGGTCAGCTGGGGCGACACGAAAATGAATCGCGAGGTCGACACTTACGAGCACCAACTGTCCACGTGGGTGGAGAAGCAGAAAAGTATCTTGAGCATGTTCGTGAACGTCATCGGCGAGAACCCCGAACTCATGAACGATTATCCTTCCGCCGTAAAATTTTTGGACAGCATCGCGAAAAATTATCCCGAAATTTCCGTCTGTTACCTTGCCAACCCTTACAAGGAACACAACGTCATCATGAACAACGCGTGGCAGCCGCCGAAAGAGTTTCGCCCCGAAACTCGCCCGTGGTATATCGACACGGAAAAATCTGCGGACGGCTTCAGTGTCTCGGCTCCGTATTACGACGCGCAGACCGGTTTGTATTGCGTGACGCTCGCGCAGATGGTTTACGGCAAGAACGGAGAGTTCCTCGGCATCTTCGGCATCGATTTTTATCTCGACCGACTCGTTCAAGTTTTGGGCGCGAGTTACACAAGAGAAGGTTACGCTTTCCTCGTCGACAGGAACGGAATTATAATCAATCACCCGAACAACAATTATCAGCTGTCGATGAGCCAAATGATTGACATCTCCGGCACCGAATACGCCGCGGCTTATTACAACGGCGCGGTCACCACGTTGAAAGATTACAGCGGCAACTTCATGGCGTGTATCGCGAAGAAAAATAAAGTCTCGGACTTCACGGTCGTCGTCGCGAACAACTGGTGGAATATTTACGGGCACGTCATGCTCTTGGGCGCGCTGTTCATAATTTTGCTGGCGATTTGCGTGCTGCTCGTTCGCTTCCTGATAAATCGTCTGCTGCGCTGGCAAGACTCGGTCAATCAACAGCTCAAGCTTGCTTCGGACTCGGCGATGGCCGCAAGCAAGGCGAAGTCACAATTCCTGGCGCAAATGTCCCACGAGATTCGCACGCCGATAAACGCGGTGCTCGGCATGAACGAAATGATTTTGCGCGAGAGCCGCAAGCCTGAGATTCAAGAGTACGCGTCGAACATTCAAAGCGCGGGACGGACGCTGCTGGCTCTCATCAACTCAATCCTCGACTTCAGCAAGATTGAGGACGGCAAAATGGAAATTGTCCCCGTGAGTTACGAAACGATAAATTTGCTCGACGACTTGATTAACATGACGGCGGAGCGCGCGCGCAAGAAGGGTTTGCGGCTCAAGACGGAAATTTCTCCCAACCTGCCCAAGACTCTTTACGGCGACGACGTTCGCCTGCGCCAAGTCATCGTCAATCTTTTGACGAACGCCGTTAAGTACACGCACAAAGGCTCGGTCACTTTGAAAATCGACGGGCAAGAGCTCGACGATGACACTTTTGAACTTTGCGTAAAAGTTTCGGACACGGGAATTGGAATCAAGCCCGAAGACATTCAAAAACTTTTTCAGTCATTCATTCGGCTCGACGAGGAGCGCAATCGCAATATCGAAGGCACGGGGCTCGGCATTGCCATTGTCCAAAAACTTTTGTCGATGATGGGCAGCAAGTTGGAAGTCGCCAGCGAGTACGGGCGCGGCTCGGAATTTTCTTTCAAGCTCAAGCAAAAAATTATCGACAAAAATATTTTGGGCGAGTACGACGAAAAACACATCAAGGCTCCCGACAAAAACGCGGCGAAAAAATTTTTGACGGCGGCGGGCGCGAAGGTCTTGGCCGTCGACGACAACGACATGAACTTGAAAGTTATCACCGGTCTGCTCAAGCGCAATAAAATTTTTCCCGACTTGGCGGAGAGCGGGCAGCAGGGTATCGACATGGCGAAGGAAAATTTTTACCACATCATCTTCTTGGACAACATGATGCCCGGCATGAACGGAATTGAAACTCTCAAAAAAATGCGCGCGGAAAAAATTTTGCCCGACGAAACCAAAGTCATCATGCTGACGGCGAGCGCGATTGCCGGCATGAGAGAAATTTATCTGCGCGAGGGCTTCGACGATTACCTGAGCAAACCGATTATCGTTTCGGAGCTGGAGGGCATGTTGGAAAAATATTTGCCGAGGGAACTCGTGAAGTTCGAAGAAGAAAAATTCGAGGAGGAAGAGCCGCCCGCACCCGTCGAAAAAAAATCCGTCGCCGCAGACGAATTCACCGAGGGCGAGAAAAAATTTTTCGCGGAGACTTGCCCCGACGTGAACTTGGAGACCGCGCTGAAGTATTGCATGGACAGCAAGGAATTCACGATTCAAATGCTGACGACGTTCGCGGACGGCGGCAAGGCGGAAAAGATTCAGGAAAAATTTGCGGCGCGGGACTGGAAAGGTTATCAAATCCTCGTCCACGCGCTCAAGTCGACGGCAATGTCAATCGGCGCGGAAAAATTGAGCGGGCAAGCAAAAATTTTGGAGCAGGCGGCGAAGAATAAAGACGCGGAAAAAATTTTGGCGAGCCACGATGAATTGATGGCGGCGTATGAAAAAGTTCGCGGGGAAATTTCCAAATGGTTGAGCGGAGACACCGCCGAGGTCGAAGAAATTATCGGCGCGGATGAATTTTCTCAGCGGGAGAAAAAATTTTTCGCGGAGACTTGCCCCGACGTGAACTTGGAGATCGCGCTGAAGTATTGCATGGACAGCAAGGAATTCACGATTCAAATGCTGACGACGTTCGCGGACGGCGGCAAGGCGGAAAAGATTCAGGAAAAATTTGCGGCGCGGGATTGGAAAGGTTATCAAATCCTCGTCCACGCGCTCAAGTCGACGGCAATGTCAATCGGCGCGGAAAAATTGAGCGGGCAGGCAAAAATTTTGGAGCAGGCGGCGAAGGATAAAGACGCAGAAAAAATTTTGGCGGGTCACGATGAATTGATGGCGGCGTATGAAAAAGTTCGGACAGAAATTGAAAAGTATTTGTCGGGGGCGAGTTCATGAGTAAAATTTTGATTGTCGACGATGAAGAAATGATGTTGATGTTGGCGGAAAGAATTTTGTCGCAGAAATATGAAATCCTCACGGCGACGACCGGCGAGGAGGCGATAGAAATTTTCGAGCGCGAACACCCCGATATCGTCCTGTCGGATTTGATGATGCCGGAGATGGACGGTTACGAGTTGCACAGAATTTTGCAGGAAAAAAGCACGCACCCCGTCCCGATGATTTTTATGTCGGCGGACGAGAGCGACGAGGCCGAGAGCAAAGGCTTCGAGGTCGGCGCGGAAGATTACATTCGCAAGCCCGTCAAGCCCGACGTCCTCCTGCGGCGCGTCGGAAACACAATCGACAACCTGGACAAGATTCACGGGCTGGAGGTTGCCGCGTCCACTGACCCGCTGACCAAACTCATGAACAAATCGGCGACGCAAAAAAAACTCGGCGAGCTTGTAAAAAATTCGTTCGGCGCGCTGCTCATGATTGACTTGGACAGCTTCAAACTCGTCAACGACATTTACGGGCACGCGGCAGGCGACAAAATTTTGATTTGCTTCGCCGATTTGATTCGGAAAATTATTCGGGAAAAGGACGTGGCGGGGCGCATGGGCGGCGACGAGTTCATCGCCTTCCTGCAAGACGTCGACGACGAAAAAGTTTTGGCGGACAAAACAAAATTCCTCAACGAACAGATTTTAATCGCGGCGAAAAATTTACTCGGCAACGAAATGCAAATTCCGCTGGGCGTGAGTGTCGGGGCGGTCTTCGTGCCCGACGCGGGAAATAATTTTCAAGAGCTTTACAAGAAGGCGGACGTCGCGCTTTACGAGGTCAAGCAGCACGGCAAGCACGGTTTGTCGGTCTTCGGCGAAAAAAATCACGCGGAAAAATCTTCGGCGGTCGAAGGCATTTCGCAAATGCGGATGATTTTGGGCGAACGCAACGTCGAGGCGGGCGCGTACTTCGTGGAGTTCGAGGCGTTCAAAAAAATTTATCGGCTGCTGGCGCGCATGGCGGAGAATTACAAAAAGGGACTCGTGCTCATGCAGTTCACCTTGTCGGAAAAAATTTTCGCGGAGGAGTTCAAAGAAATTTTGATTCGTTCGTTGCGGCGGAGCGATTGCGTGACGCAAAGCGGGAAAAAATTTTTGGTCTTGCTGTCGGAGGCGACGGAGCTTGAGGCGGAGGGCATGAAGAACAGAATTTTTTCGCGGCTGAAAAATTTTAACGCGCGGGAAATAATTTTCGAGCGGGAAAAAATTTTTTGAGGAGGATGAATCGTGCGGAAGAAAGTTATCTTGGTCATCGACGACGACGAAATGAATTTGCAAATCGCCAAGATGGTCTTGGAGAAAAAATTGTCGTGCGAAGTGCTGACGGCGGATAACGGCGTCGAGGGCTTGGACATTTTGCGCGAGCGGCGCGTGAATTTGGTTTTGCTGGACGTGATGATGCCGGACTTCGACGGGATAGAAACTCTGCAAGAAATTCGCGGCGACGAGCAAATAAAAAATGTGCCGGTGATGATGCTGACGGCGTCGGTCGAGCGCGAGACGATTCAAAGGGCGGGCGCGCTGGGCGTGAAGGATTACATTCGCAAACCGTTCATGCCGGCGGACTTAATCGCGCGCGTGAAGAAAAAATTGGATGAAGAAATTTTCAAAGGAATTTTGCTTCTCGGCGACGACGAAAAAATTTTGCGGGCAATGCAAGAGGCCGTTGAAGAAAATTTTCCTTACGAAACTTTGGCGGCGACGACGGCGGCGGCGGCGGAAAAAATTTTGCGCGAGGCTGAAATAAATTTGATAATCGCCTGCGCGGACATGAAATTCATCGACGGCTTCAAGTTCCTGGCGTTGGCGGCCGGCGACGAGAATTTCAATCACATTCCGTTCGCGGTGACGACGCCCGAAAAAATTTTGGAGCTTGTCGAGAAAATAAACGCGCCCGCAGTCGAAGAGGAGCCGCAAGAAATTTCCGAGCCGCCCGCAGTCGAAGAGCCGCCGCCGATTGTCGAGGAGGTCGCGGAGGCAGTCGTCGTTCACGAGGAGAAAAAGAAACTCGCCAAGGTCGTGACGACTTTCATCGGTTACAAATTGGACACAAAAATTTGAATTAAAAAAGCGAGCCCGAAAGTCGAGCCCGTTTTTTTATCGGCGGACGCAATGAAGGAAAAAATTTCCGCGCGTCGAAAAATGCCGAAAAAGTTTTTTGGAAGGGAAAGAAAATTCATGGGGGCTAATGATGCGGCAATCAAGGAAGCGTTGAAGAAACTTCGCCAAAACAGAGCTCAGCAGAAGGCGGCGGACGACGCGGCGATTAAAAGAGCCCTCGTCACGATAAAAGTTTTCGGCGTGGGCGGCGGCGGCAACAGCGTCCTCAAAAGAATTGCCGAGAGCGATTTTTTGGAGATTGAGTTGGTCGCGGTCAACACAGACTCGCACGCGCTGAGCTTCTCCAACACCGACAAGATTCGCATTGTGCAAATCGGTGAGCAAATCACCAAAGGTCGCGGGACGGGCGGCAGGGTTGAGCTCGGCGAACAGGCTGCCAAGAACGATTCCGAACGGCTCAAGGAAATGATGACCGGCGCAGACATGATTTTTATCACGGCGGGCATGGGCGGCGGCACGGGCACGGGCGCGGCTCCCGTCGTGGCGCGGCTGGCAAAAGAGCTCGGCATGTTGACCGTCGGAGTTGTCACGCTTCCGTTCGGCTTCGAGGGGCGTCGCAAGCAACGCATCGCCAACGAAGGCATCGTCCGCATGCAGTCATACATGGACGCGCTCATCGTCGTCAAGAACGATAACTTGATGAAGCTCCCCGAAAACAAAAACCTTTCCATGGTCGACGCCTTCAACGCCGCCGATTCCGTCCTGCGCCAAGCGATTCGTTGCGTCGCCGAACTCATCTTGACCACGGGCGTGATTAACGTCGACTTCGCGGACATGACCACAATCTTCCGCCAAAGCGAATCGAGTGACGCGCTGTTGGGTATCGGGCAGAGCAGAATCAGCGCGGTGCAGGCCGTCAAGGAAGCGATTCAAAGCCCGCTGATTGATAAGTCACTCAAGGGCGCGCGCGGAATTATTTTGAACATCACCGGCGACGAAACCCTCCCGATTCACGACGTCAACGCCGCCGCCAGTTACATCTTCAGCCAGACCGAAGACGACGTCAACATCATCCTCGGCACGGTCATCGACAAGAGCATGAACGGTTTGATTCAGGCGACGATTATCGCCACGGATTTTGCCGACAGCCTCGCGCTCAAGTCCCCGACGATTGAAGTGCCCAAGTCGACGATCACCGTGTCGAAGGGTTTCAACTTCGACGCGCCCAAGCCTCAGCCTCCGCCCGAAAATAAATTCCAGCTGCCGACGTTTACTTTCCGTCCGAGGAATGACAAATGAAATTTCAGCGGCTCAAACTTTTAATCGGCGAAGAAAATTTTCTCAAGCTCAGCTCGTCGACGGTCGCGGTGTTCGGAGTGGGCGGCGTCGGCTCGTTCGCGGTCGAAGCGTTGGCGCGGTCGGGCGTCGGTCATTTGGTTTTGATTGACAAGGACGACATCGACGAAACGAACATCAACAGACAGATTCACGCGTTGAGCTCCACGGTCGGCAGGTCGAAGGTCGAAGTCATGCGCGAGAGAATTTTGGACATCAATCCCGCCGCGCAGGTCGACACGATTCAAAAATTTTTTCTGCCCGACGAAAACGTCGCGGATTTTTTTATTTGCAAATACGATTACGTCGTCGACGCGATTGACACGTTGACGGCGAAAATTTTTTTGGTGGAGGAGTGCGCGCGCCGCGGAATGAAAATTATTTCGAGCATGGGCGCGGGAAATAAATTCGACGCAACGCGATTCAAAGTCGCGGATATTTTTCAAACGTCGGTTGACCCCGTCGCCAAAATCATGCGCAAGAAACTCAAGGAGCGCGGAATAAAAAATCTCAAAGTCGTTTGGTCAGACGAAACGCCGCGCCCCGTAAAAAATTTCATCGGGAGCACGGCGTTCGTTCCAAGCGTCGCGGGATTGATTCTCGCGGGCGAAGTCGTCAAGGATTTGATTTCTGGAGTTTGCGATAAGCACTCGGCGAATAATTCGTCTTGCGCTTGAAAATTTTTATGAAGGCCGGCAGCGAATCGTAACCGACCTCCTCGGAAATTTCTGAGACAGTTTTGTTGGAGTGGGTGAGCAACATCATCGCCCGCTCCATTCGCATTTTCAGGACGTATTCGACGGGCGCGTAACCGGTTTGCTTTTTGAACGTGTGCGCCAAGTAACTCGTGCTGACGTTCGCGAGTTTTGCCAGCTCCTCGACCGTTATCGTCCGCGTAAAATTTTCGTGAATGTGCGTGATGATTTTTTCCATCGGCGAAGTCTCCGTGATTTTTTCTTCCGCCTCGCACGAGAGCAAATACAAAATCCGTTCAATGTGGAAAGCCTATTGAAAAATATTTGTTATGCCTCCGCGGATAAAATATTGCACGCAGTCAAAAATTTCCTTCCCGACTTTTAAATTGTGCGAGCGGCGGAAGACGGGGCTGTTGTTGTTTTGGATGATGAGCTCGGCGACTTCGTGGGAGCAGTGTCCGTCGAAGTGCACGTACAAAAATTCCAAGCCGTCGTGTGCGCGGTAGTAGTGAGGGTTGAGGCAATCAATCAGGAGGACGTCGCCTTTGCCGATTAAATAATTTTTTCCGCAGTATCGAACGTCCATATGCCCGTCACGCACGAAGATGACCAGCACGTAAGGATAAGTCTCACGCTCCATGAAGTAACTGCTCGTGCAGAAGTAGTGACCGCACCAGGTGAGATACTTCATGGTTCTTGCGGCGACTTCCGAGGGCTGGAAGGAAAAACATTCGGAGTGATTCAAAATGCCGGGGTCGACACTCTTCATGGCAGCTCGCCTCCTTTGACGTAAAAAAATTCCTGCAGTGAAAAATTTTTCCTGCAGGATAAATTTTTATCCGAAAGATTAGAGGTAAGGCTTATTTGCTGATGGTCTGGTTCAGCGCGTCGATTGAAGTGCGCAAGCCGGCTTCGACGCTCATGGTAAGGTCTTCCATCTCAAGCGACACGAATCCGTTGTAACCTGTCATGCGGCACACGGAGAAGAATTCTTTCCACCACTGCAGGTCGCGCCCGCAGCCGACGGCAACGTAATTCCACGTGCGCTCAGCGGATTTGTCGACGGGAAGATTTTCCAGCAAGCCGTCCACGTCAGCCTTGTAACGTTCAATGCGCGCGTCTTTGCCGTGAATGTAGAAAATTTTCTCGCCGAGAGCACGAGCGGCGGCAATCGGTTACGCGCCCTGAATCATCAAATGACTCGGGTCGAGGTTCATGCCGATCATCTTGCCCAAATCTCCGCCGACGACTTCAACGAGTTTGTTCAGGCTGCGGACGTTGTAAACGAGCTGGCAGGGGAATTCTTCAATCGCGATTTTCTCAACGCCATTGTCCTTTGCGAATTGCGCGTACTCTTTCCACCACTTCGCCGCGACTTCCCACTGATACTTCACGGCTTCGACCATGTAATTGACGCCGTCGAATTCCGGCCAGGAAATTGTGGAGGTTATCCAGTTCGGAGTGACGTCGCCCGCTTTTGCCTCAGGCAGACCGCTCATGGTGACGATTGTTTTGACACCGAGCTTGCCCGCGAGCTCAGCCGTGTCGTGAATGGTTTGGCTGTGCGCTTTGCCCATGGGATTGTTGACGAGCGGATTGCCCGAGCAGTTCAGCGCGGAAATTTCGATGCCGCGTTTGTCGAGTTCGTCTTTGAAGGCTTGGAGCTTGCCGGGGTTGTCGAGCAGGTCGCGTGCCGAGGGAACGTAATGACAGCCGCCCCAGCCGCCCGTGGTAATTTCGACTGCGCCGATGCCGTAGGCTTTGACCTTGTCGAGCATTTCGCCGAACGGGATTTTCCCGAACACGTCAGAACAGATTGAAAGCTTCATATTAAGTCCTCCCAAAACAAATTGACTTGACGCTCACTTCGTGCTAAATTAGTTTCGTAAACGCATAAGCACACGGAACGCCAAGCCAAATTGTTTTTCTGATTGTAAGCGTTTCGGCGTGCCACGTCAAGCACAAAGGAGCGATTTTTATGAACGTGGAAGAAGCGAGAAACATTTTCGCGGAATTCTATCCGAACTTGCCGCTCGCCGTGAAAAAGGCGGTTAAGTTCACCCTCACGAACTGGGACGAGATGAGGAACATTCCCCCGGCACCTCCGCCCTTCGAGTTTACTGTCGACGATGCACTGGCTTTTTTGAACGACCTGCCGAAGCTGCCGACCGATGCCCGCGTCGAAGACAAAACTTTTATCTCGAAGCTCAACTGCGCCGTCGCCGCCCTGCAAACCGACTTGAACGTTTGGTGCAGACTTGAAGATTTTCCTCATGAAGAGTGGCGCGACATTGCCGGCTACGAAGGACATTACCAAGTCAGCAACTACGGTCGGGTCAAAAGTTTCTACTGCAACAAAGTGACGCTAAGAAAGATAATTCGGAAGCCTGTTGTCATCAAGGACGGTTACATTCAGGTTTCTTTGGACAAGGACGGTGAGCGCAAGTGCGTTGGCCTTCACATCATTGTTGCGAAAACTTTTCTGCCGAATCCCGAAAACAAACCTCTCGTTAATCACGAAAGCAACGACCCCGCGAACAACTGCGTTTGGAACTTGAACTGGGCGACCAACAGCGAGAATCAGAATCACGCGGTCAGAATTGGCACGAAGAAAATCGGTTACAGGAATCCGCGCGCAAAGCTCACGCCCGATCAAGTTCGTTTCATACGCGAGCATTATATTCCTCGCGATAAAGAATTCAGCCTCGCCGCCTTCTCCAGAAAATTTGGTGTCGGCATAACAACGCTTAAAAGAGTCGTCACCGGACAGGGTTACAAAAACGTCGAGTGAATATGGTCTTCATGACGTGGAAACTCGGCGCGAGCGAGCAACCAAGCGTCGACGCAAAGAATATAACGGAGAGCCAAAGAATATTCGTCTTGCGCCCTTGATAGTCAGCGAGTTTGCCGCCGCAGAATGAACCGACAGCCGCGCCGACGAGCAACGCGCTGACGACCATGCCTTCCTGCAGCGGGTCAAGATTGAGCTGGTCGGGAGCAGCCATGAAAGGCAACGCGCCGTTGACGACGCCCGTGTCATAACCGAAGAGCAACCCGCCGAGCGTCGCGATAATCATGATTCGCGTGAGTGTCGAGCGATATTCACCTGATTCCGCCATTAGTTTAACCTCCCCTCATATCCAAGACAAGGAGCAAGGAAAAAAATTCTTTCCCTGCTCCTTCCCCTAATCCAACAAATCTATTTTAGAAATCGACCCAGACGCCGCCTTTGTCAGCCGACTTCCACACATCTGGTGACCCAACGAATACCATCGACTCCATGTGCCAAATCGGGCAGGACGAGCTTGTCAAGCGTCTCTTTGTCGCCGCGATTGATTGCGTCGATTGCAACGGCGAATTGCGTGTAAATGTTCGCCCAAGATTCAATCAAGCCCTCGGCATGGAGTGCGCCGAGTCTCTCGAAGGCGTTGGCCTCGTCATAGAGGTAAGGCATTGCGCGAATCATTTTGCGAATCGGCTCGCCCTGAACTTGATAAAGCAATTCGTTCGGCTGATTGTCACTCCATTCGATGGAAGCCTTGGAGCCGACGATTCTCACGCGGTGTCCGTCCATGCAGCCGGCGTTGACTGCCGCCGCCCACATACGCCCGACTGCGCCGCCCTCGTAGCGCATGAGGACATAAGCGTTGTCTTCGAGCGGTGCACGGCTCTTGACGAACGATTGACGGTCGCAGAGGAGTTGCTTGAGTTTGAGTTGCGGGCAAACGAGTTCGGACATGTAGAAGGTGTGCGTGGAGAGGTCGCCGAGCACGAACGACGGATCGCTCTTCTTCGGGTCGACGCGCCACTTCTGTCCTTCAGCTTTCACGTCGGCAAGAGCATCGCAGCCGAAGCCGTGAGTGTAGCTGAGTTCAACCATGTTAATCGTGCCGAGGTCGCCGTTCTCAACCATCTTGCGCATTTGCATGAGGAGCGGATGACCGGAGAAACCGTAGCACACGCCGACGAAACGATTCTTCTCTTTGGCGAGCTTCATAATCTCTTCGCCCTGCGCCACTTCGAAGAACAACGGCTTCTCGCAGATGACATGCAAGCCCGCCTCAAGAGCAACCTTCACCATCGAATAATGGAGGAAATTGGGTGTGGCGATATCGACAACCTCAACGCCGTCCTCGCGCTTGGCTTCCTCGGCAATCATCGTCTTGTAGTCGGGGTAGAGGCGGTCTTTATCGACGCCCAAGTTCACGCCGAAGTCAACGTTGCGTTCGGGGTCGACATCGAATGCGCCGCAGACCAGTTTGAACGCCGTGTTGTCGTACAAGGCTCCGCGACGATGCTTGGACCCCACGTTGGCGGTTCTGCCGCCGCCAATCATGCCCCAGCGGAGCGGACGCTCGATTTTCTTTTCGCCAATCAACATTTTGAAAAAACTCCTTTCAGTTAAAACCGGAACAACTTCGATAGCCGAATCTTAACGGAAAAGAGCCTTTGCAACAATTAGCCGAACTGCCTTAAAGTTAGTCGATTCTGCAAAAAAAATAACCGACACATTGTCGGCAAAAAAATTGACCCGCGCAACGTTTCGGCGGTTTCTGTCAAATTAAAGGAGTGATTCTCTGTGAAAGTTGAAGAGACGAAAAATTTTCCGGCGAGCTTGGAACGAATTCCGATGACGCGCCACGAAGTCTCCAAAGAGTTTATCGACAAGCTGAACGCGACGATGAAAATTTTGCGGAGCGAGCCGTCTGTGTGGTATTTAGTCTAAAGAGTTTGGAACGAGAGCTTTAGCGAGAAAATTTAACGTGCCGCGCTCGACATAAAGGACGTCCTGAAAGCCAATCTTACTTGACGGCAAAATTTTTCAGCGGATAAATTTTTCGATGGCTTTGTTGAGTCGTTCAATCGCCTCGGTGTCGCCGGTCTTTACCGCGTCGACGATACAGTGCTCAATGTGATCTTTCAAGATGATTCGCCCGACGGCTTTAATCGCGGCGTCGACGGCCGACAGCTGAATCAAAACTTCGTCGCAGTCTCTGCCGTCCTCAATCATTCTCTTCGTCGATTCAAGATGACCGATGAGCCGCGCCATGCGATTCAACACCGCCTTGGTCTGCGTGTGGCTGTGGCTGTGACGAATGACCGTGCCGTCTTCCAATTTATGTTCGTGCATACGTTCCCTCCAAAAAGTTTTTGGGAATTTTATTTTATGCGATTGACGCCGTCAAGAAAATTTGTTACATTTGCCGCGAGGTGAGAATCATGGCGAAACCGAATATCGCGGGCAAGCTGAAGAATCTGGCGCGCGAATTAAAAGAAGAAAATACTCAGGGCGGAATCAAAAAAGGTGACGCGCTCAAAACTTCCGAATCGCGCAAGAAGCAATCGACCGACGGCAGCAAAGAGTCGGGGCGCAAAGCTTGAAACAAAAAAAGCGGTCTCAACTTTCGAGGCCGCTTTTGATTTTCTCAGACGTTGAAGCGGAAGTAAGTTACGTCGCCGTCCTGCATGATGTAATCTTTTCCTTCGAGCCGAACGAGCCCTTTGTCGCGGGCGGCAGTGACCGAGCCGAGCTTAACCAAGTCGTCGTAGTTGACAATCTCCGCGCGAATGAATCCGCGTTCAATGTCGCTGTGAATTTTTCCCGCCGCCTTGACTGCGGGCGTGCCCTTTTTAATCGTCCACGCGCGACACTCGTCGGGACCAGCCGTGAGGAAAGTCATCAGCCCCAGCAAATCGAACGCCGCATGAATCAATCTGTCGAGCCCCGAGCTCTCCAGCCCCAAGTCCGCCAAAAATTCTTGAGCCTCGTCGGCGTCCAGCTCCGCAATTTCCGATTCGACCTTCGCGCAAATGACGACGACTTGAGCGTCCTCCGCCGCGGCGAGCGCGCGAACTTTTTCCACGTAAGAATTTCCCGCCGCCAAATCATCTTCGGCGACGTTGGCAATATAAAGCGTCGGCTTGAGCGTCAAAAGATTTGCGTCGCGAATCACGGCGAGTTCGTCTTCGGTCAAGTTCAAACCGCGCGCGGGTTTCGCCTCGTCCAAAAAATTTTTCACGCGCTCCAAAATCTCCGACTCAAGCTTTGCCTCCTTGCTGCCCGACTTCAAAAGTTTTGCGACCTTCGCCAGGCGTTTGTCGACGACGTCCAAGTCCGCCAAGCACAGCTCCGTTTGAATCGTGTCGATGTCGCGCAGCGGGTCAATCGTGTCGGCGACGTGCGTGATGTTTTCGTCTTCGAAGCAGCGAACGACGTGCGCGATTGCGTCGACTTGGCGGATGTGTTCCAAAAATTTATTGCCGAGACCCTCGCCCTTCGACGCGCCCTTGACCAGCCCCGCGATGTCCACGAAGCGAACACTTGCCGGCGTCGTCTTCTTCGAGGTGTAAAGTTTCGTGAGAACTTCGAGGCGCGCGTCGGGCACGGCGACGACTCCGACGTTCGGTTCAATCGTGCAGAAAGGATAATTGGCGGCCTCCGCGCCCGCCTTGGTTATCGCGTTAAAAAGTGTCGACTTGCCGACGTTGGGCAGGCCGACGATTCCGACTTCAAGACTGCTCATTAAATTTCCTCCAAAAATTTTTTGTAATGCAAATCAGAGGCCGCCCATGGACGGGCGGCCGCCCGCGTTTTTCACGTGATGTGAAAACAGCGGGCACTCAATGCACGGGTGGGCGCAACGTTCGAGTCACGAGAGAGGAGCCGCCCCCGCGAGGGGTCTTTTCTCTTTGCAACTTTCTCTTTGGACAAGCAAAGAGAAAGTTGATTCAAAAAAATAAAAGTCATTTCTCAGCCAGATGAACACGACGACCCAAAGCAATGAGGAAAGGTTCTGCGTGCCCACTCTTGAAAAAGAGGGGGACTCATCCCAAGCCGAGCGAACCCCAGATTTTATCCACGCGAGCTTTGACCTCCGCCGACATTTCAATTTCATCAGGCCACTCGCGCGCGTGACCTTCCTCCGCCCAAGTTTTTGTCGCGTCGATTCCGAGCTTCGCGCCCCACTTTGCATACGGCGACGAGTGATCGAGCACGTCGAGCGGTCCGTGAACAATTTCCAAATCGTGTTCGGCGTCGATGTTGTTGAAGACCCGCCACGCCACCTCGCTCAAGTCTTGAACGTTTACGTGCGCGTCGACGACGACAATCATCTTGACGTTCATCATCTGCCCCAAGCCCCACAGCGCGTGCATAACTTTGCGGGCGTGCATGGGGAATTGTTTTTTTATGGAGACGATGACGCAATCGTGGAAGACACCTTCGAGCGGCATGTTGATGTCGATAATTTCGGGCAAGAGCTGCTGAAGGAGCGGCAAAAAAATTCTTTCGGTCGCCTTGGCCATGTAACAATCTTCCATGGGCGGCTTGCCGACGACGGTCGCGAAGTAAATCGGATTCTTCCTGTGCGTGATGCAAGTGACGTGGAAGACAGGATAATCGTCGGCGAGTGAGTAGTAACCGGTGTGGTCGCCGAAAGGTCCTTCGCGGCGAAGCTCATCGGTCGAAACGTATCCTTCCAAAATAATTTCGGCGGTCGCGGGAACTTCGAGGTCGACGGTCTTGCACTTGGTCAGTTCGACGGATTTTTTTCTGAGGAAGCCGGCAAAAACCATTTCGTCGACGTCGCGGGGCAGAGGCGCAGTCGCGGCGTATGTGACGACGGGGTCGGTGCCGATTGCCACCGCCGCCTCAATTTTGTTCGCGCCGAGAGCTTTTGCGTCACGAAAATTTTCTGCGCCGTTCTTGTGAATGTGCCAATGCATTCCCGTCGTGCGCGCGTCAAATTTTTGTAAGCGATACATGCCGACGTTGCGCTTGCCGGTCGCGGGATTTTTCGTGAAGACGAGCGGCAACGTTATGAAAGCTCCGCCGTCCTTTGGCCAGCACTTTAGGATTGGAATTTTATCGAGCGACGGATTGACTTCGACGACTTCTTGGCACGGTGCATTCTTGATGTACTTCGGAAAGTTAATCGCCTTGTGCGCGGTCGACACGATGGAAAAAATGTTGGAACGATTTTTGAACGACAGGTAAGGCAACTTCATAATCTCGCGGATATCGTCGGCAGCGTCATCCAATTTTTCCACGCCGAGAGCCAGAGCCATTCGCTCGTAACTGCCGAGGGCGTTCATGAGGACGGGCATGTCATATCCGCGAACATTTTCAAAGAGCAGGGCAACGTTGCGCGCGTCCCTGAACTTCGACACGCGGTCGGTTATCTCGGTTATCTCCAGCTCTGCGTCCACGGGAATTTTTATCCGCTTGAGCAAATTTCTTTTCTCCAGCTCGGCAATGAATTCGCGCAAATCTTTGTAAGCCAATGCGTCATCTCCTTTTGTTTGACAAAAAATTTTGCGTCGTGTATAACGAAACGCGGAGGGAATTGAAATGCCGACATACAAAACGCGCAGAGTGCTTCGAGACCTTGAAAGCAAATGCGAAGTTCTGCCAAACAACGGCGGGAGCCATCAAAAATTTAGAAATCCGAAGACGGGACAAACCACAACAGTGCCGGCACATTTCGGGACGGAAATGCCTCAGTATTTTGTCAAAGCCATTTACAAACAGTTGGGACTTAAACTCGATTATTGAGGGAGGTATAAAAATGAAACATTATTACCCCGCAATTTTTTCTCCGAAAGGGAGCGGTCTTGAAGGTTACACACTTGAATTCCCTGACGTGCCCGGCTGCTTCACCATGGGCGATGACATTGATGAATGTTATTGGATGGCGCAAGATGCTCTCGGTCTCATGCTCGACGGTATCGACGAGAAAGATTATCCCGTGCCATCGAATGTTAATGATGTTGACTTGAGCGACAGCCCCGAAGGTTCATTCGTCTCGCTCGTGTGCTTCGACAAAGAAAAATATGATGCCGCCGTGAAGAATCCGATTAAGGCGGCGGGCAGGCGAGTCGGGCTCAACGCAAAACAAACCGCCAAACTTTTGGGCGCGCCTTATCGCACGGTCAAAAGTTGGTTCAAAGGCACGCGTCAGCCGCCGCCGTGGATTGAACGACTTGTCGTCGAAAAAATTCAAAATGCATATTGAATTTCGGCTCCGCTTCGGCGGAGTTTTTTTTATCTCCGCAAAATATATTTCACGACGAGGTAGCCGACTTCGTAGAGCAGGATGACGGGAATCGCCACGGCAATTTGAGTGATGACATCGGGCGAAGTGACCAGCGCGCCGACCACGAACGAAAAAAAGAAAACGTATCGGCGATACTTGCCCAGGGCTTCGCTCGTCAAAATTCCCAGCTTGCCCAAGACGATAATCACCAGCGGCAACTCGAAGACGAATCCGAACGGCAACACGAACAGTATAACGAATTCAAAGTAACTGCCGAACGAGAAGAGCGTTTGAAGATTTTCCGACTCCTGACCGAAGCCCATGAAAAATTTCAGCGCGACCGGCAAGATGAGGAAGAACGAGAACGCCAGCCCCGTGAAAAATAAAATCACCGACGCGGGCACGAGCACGCCCAAAACTGCGCGTTCACTGCGAGTCAGCGCGGGCAAAAAAAATTTCCACGCGTGATAAAAAATTATCGGCAGGGCAATCAAAAATCCTGCCGCGATATCAATTTTAAGGTACGTGAAAAATGCTTCGCCCGGTTTCATGTAATAAAGTTTGCCGACGGGCAGCGTCAGGTACTTTGTAATTTCGTCGAGAAAAAAATAAGCGACGCAACTGCCAAAGACAATCGCGAGCAAAGATTTTATGAGGCGCGAGCGAAGTTCTTCCAAGTGCGCGGTCAAACTCATGGTGCCGTCGTCTTCGGGCGCGGCTTCGGGCGCAGAATTTTTTTCGGGCTCAGTCATTTCTTCTCGGAGTCAATCTTGGCGGCTTCGAGTTTCTTCGGCTCATTTGCGTCTTCGGTCTTCGCGTCTTCGGAGTTCGCCTGCTTGAACTCTTTAATGCTTTGACCGAGAGCTTTGCCGACGCCGGGCAGTTTGCCGGGACCGAAAACAACCAAGCCGATGATTAAAATCAAAATGAGTTCGGGGACGCCAATTCCAAACATATTAATCACTCTCCAAAAATTTTCTGCGATTATATCACAGCAAAGGGACAAGGGACAAGGGACAGGGGTCAAGTGTTTTGAAAAATCTTTTGTCTCTCCCTTTTCCCTTAATCCTTTTTTTGCTATCATTAAGGCGGAGGTGTTTTGAGTGACGGGCGGGAAAATAATTTTCATGCCGCTTGGCGGAGCGCAAGAGGTCGGAGCGAGTTGTTACTTCCTCAAGCTCGGCGAAAATAATCTTTTGCTCGACTGCGGTTGCGGCTCGACGCACGGAATAAGATTCGCGCCAAAATTTTCCGCGCTGCTTCAGACGCCTTACCTTCAGGATTTTCATCAGGTGTCGCACATTTTTTTATCGCACGCGCATCTCGACCACTCTGCGGCCTTGCCGGATTTTTTATCGCTCAACGAACGCGCCGCCGTTTACATGACCGACTTGACGCGAGAAATTTTGTCCGCGCAGCTGGAGGAGCGATTCGCCGCGATTGAAAAAAATATTTCGTCCGTCGCCTTCCTGCAAAAAATTCCTCTGCCGCGAATGCGAATAAGTTTTCATCAAGCGGGACACATCCCCGGCGCGATGATGACGCTGATAAATTTCTGCGGGAAAAATATTTTGTACACGGGCGATTACTCGACATTCCCGACGCAACTGGTCGGCGCGGCTCTCCTGCCCGACGTGAAGATTGATATTTTAATTCTCTGCGGACTGCACGCGCGCCACCCGCATTACCGACGCTTCGGCGACACCGACGACGCCTTGAGAAAGATTTTGCGCAAGATTGACCGCGCACTTCACCGCCGCAAAATTGTTTACTGCCAAGTCACGCAAATCAGCAAGGGCGTCGAGCTCATCTCGCTGATAAATAAATTTTTGCCGCGCGCCGAAATTTTTATCGACGAGCGCGTCATGAGAATCGTCCACCGCTTCGAGAACGTGCACATCCCGATAATGAACGAGCAAAATCATCCGCTGGGAACTTTTCCGCGCGCGCCTCACGTCATCCTCACGACGCGCCCGCCGCCGCTCCACTCCGACTTTGAAATTTTGAAAGGCGACTTCTCTCTGCACGACGATTTTCTTTCGACGGTTGAATTTGTTCGCCGAATCAATCCGAAAATTTGCGTCGTCGTTCACAGCCCGCCCGACAAACTCTTCCATTCGACCCGAACGCTGGAGCAAGTGCTGATTAACGACCCCGACTCGCGCACGAGTTTTATTTTCCCGAATACGGGCGAACCTTTTGAACTTTGACACGCTGACGAATCAGAGGCGCGCATGGACGCGCGCCGCGCCGCGTCTGACGCCGTGATGGCGTCATCCGGCGCACACCAGGCACGGGTAACTTGAAACTCCGAATCACGAACGACCGACGCCCCCGCGAGGTGCCCTTTCTTTCGCTTCCTTTCTTTGGGCAAGCAAAGAAAGGAAGTTCATCAACTCAAAAGAAATTCATCAGCCCGATGAGCACGACGCGCCCAAGCATTGAGGAATGATTCTGCGTGTCCACTCTTGAGAAAGACGGGACGACAACCCTTTGAACTTTGATAAGGAGGAAATTTTTTATGATTAACATCAACGACCCGCTGGTTAAAAGACTCATCGAAAATCTTCACAAGTCAATCGAACGCAAAAGCAAAAATCTTTCCGCCAACGCCAACGACGAGTACGTCACGGACAACCGAATCATCAAAATCCTTTGCGAGGACAAAACGCTGGGACCGAGGCAGTGCGCCGCCGAGATGAATGCCCGATACGGCACCAACATGGACAACGAGGACGTTATCCGCCTGCTCAAAGCCAATCGCCTCAGCCATCAGGCCAAGCGCGCCGAGTTGCTCAATTGGGCGACGGACACGATTGAAACTTTTGCGCGGGCTCTCGACACTCACAGCCAAAAATATTTCGACGAGTTCATCGCGCTGCGCAACAAAAATATTCAGACGCGCGACGACGAACGTTACAAAATTCAGGAGCGAATCGCCGCCATCATGCTTTACGTGCGCCACCCCGAACTCGACAGCGGCAACGACTCCGAGACAATCGAAAAATTCGGCAACGTTTACATGAAGCATTTCATTTACGACGCCAGCGATTTTCTCCGCAACATTTGCATTCGCCCGAAAAGCTCCAAGGGCGACAAAAAAGATTCGCAGCAAGATAAGATTGAACTCCTCGAAAACATGCTCAGCCGCTCGGATATGTTGCTGAAAGATTTGCAGGACGAATTCGACGCGCGAATCAAAGAAAGTCATCAAAATGATTTGGTTGAGTTTTTCTCGCGGCTCAACTCTGAAAAGTACGGCTGCATTCTCGACGAAGTTTTGAACGCGCGCAACGGCGTCCGTCAGCTCCGCAAAAAAAATATTCCGCTCCCGCCCGAAATTGGCGGCCTGTTCATTTTGATTGAGCGGCTCGCGCAATTCATCCGTGACAGCGAAATTAATCCGATTATGAAACCGGGCTTGGTTCAGAATATGCGCCTCGACGAAGTGGAGAGCTGCGATTACGAGGGTTCGCCCTTCCTCAACACCAAGGAAAGCAAGCGCGTTAAAGTTCTTTCGCCCGGCTGGATTTACAAAGATAAAGACGTTCAAATTTCACGCCCGCGACTCAAAGAGGTCACGGAGTAAGGAGGAGATTTTTTTATGTTAATCAACGGAGAAGAGCACAACGATTTGTGCGTCGGAATTGATTTGGGTACGACCAATTCCGTTTTGGCGACGGTGAACATCCGCCCGAACGGAAATATCGTCAGCAAAGTCGTTGACTTGGACAGAGCCGTCGACATGTACAACGCGGGGGCGGGCGCAAAGTTCACGCTCAAGAAAAGCCCTATCTTGCCGAGCTGTGTCTATTACAACGACGAAAAAAATTATCAGCCCATTGTCGGCGACTTCGCGAAAGGACGTTATCCGCTTCGCCCGTATCTTGTCGCCAAGTCAATCAAAAGTCAGATGGGAAACGCTTACGCCGAGGGTCTGTCGTCGAATATCCCCGACAAAACTCCCGCGCAAGTTTCCGCCAGAATTTTGGAGCACATGCTCAGGAACGCAGCGAAAATTTATCACGTGGAAAGGATAGACGACGCAGTTATAACCGTACCCGCGAATTTCGATTTCATCATGCGGCAGGCGACCTTGAAGGCGGCGGAACTGGCGGGAATAAAAATTTATAAGCGCGACGGCTCACCGCGACAAATTCTTTTGTCAGAGCCGCGTGCCGTCATTTACGATTTCATCAATCAAGTTCGCAACGGAGAAATTGCCGACCAGATTTTGGATTTGAGCACGAAGAAAAATGTAATGGTCTTCGACTTGGGCGGCGGCACACTCGATATAACTCTCCACGAAATTTCCCGACGGGAGGACGCGCCCGAAATTTTAAAAGTTCAGGACATCGCGACCAACCGTTACACACTTTTGGGCGGCGACGATTTTGATTTGTGTCTCGCCAAGGTAATGTTCCAACATTATCTGAATCAATATGCCGCGCACGCCGACATCGTTCAGAAAATCCGCAGCGAAGAACGAGGCGTCATGAGTCAGCTGATAAATTACGCGGAGAATTTGAAGTTGGAAGTCAGCGCGCAGAAAAGTGACGCGTTCGGCGGAGAGAGCTCGGGCTGGTGGGACGAGGAGGAAGATTTCCCCGTCGGCGGCAACATCGGCACGACCGGTTACGCTTACGGCGACAGCTTCACCGCCGCGCAGCTCGAAGAAATTTGGCGCGACTTCATGGGCGAAGATTTGAACTTCGACGATTACAAAAATCTCGCCGCCGTCACGGAAAATTTCGGCAAGCAAAAAAATATCATCCTGCCGATTCTCGACGTGCTCAAAAAGGCTTCGGACAAAATCGGCGCGGAAAATGTTCACGTCGACGCGGTGATTATGAACGGCGGCATGTCCCGCTTTTACATGGTCATCAATCGCCTGAAAAAATTTTTCGGCTTCGACCCGATTGTCGCGCTCGACCCCGACCAGGCTGTTGCTCGCGGCGCGGCTGTTTATCATTACTTCCTGCACAAATACGATAAGGAACTCGCCGAGGATTTGCGAAACGAGGTGCCCGATAAAACTCCCGTCCGACTTCCTCAGCCGCCGCTCACTTCTTATCAACACCAGACCACTCAGCCCGAATTCCTCACCTCCTCCCCGCGCAGAAATTTTTCAAGCAACAGAAACATCACCGCCGCCGACCGCTCAATCGGTGTCGTCTTCGGCAGCAACATCCTCAACGAAAGTTTTTACCTGGTCACCTTCGGCGGCAATTACGAAGAAATTATTCCCGCCGGCAAAGAGTTGCCTTACACCTCCGAACGGTTCACGGGCTTCAGACTTCCGCCCGGCAAAAATGTTATCAGCGTCCCGATTGCCCGCTGCGAAAATGACGGCTCCTACCGAATCATCGCCAAGGGAAATATCGAATTTCCCGAAAGATATTCCCGCATGAAGAACAACGACACGTTCGTCACGTTCAGCATCTTCATGGACGAGGACAAAATCATCCGCATGGACGCCGCCACCTGCCAAGACGAGCGCGGGCTTTACCTGATGGACCACGGCACGACGGAAATTTCTATCGCGACGGGCGTGGAGAAGGGTCCGAAGACAAAACTCATCGCAAAGTTCGGCGGGAAGGTTAATCCGCGCGCGCAACTCAATACAATCCGTTCGCTGTGCCGAAATGTCGACGACGCCTTCCGCCGCCGCAGCAAAGAAGAGAACGTCAGATACTCCGCGACGCTCAAGCTCAACGTCAACACGATTCTTTCCGCCTCCAACCACAGAGAATTCGCCGAGCCGCTCCTGCAGATGTTCGACGATGTAAAAAATTCCCGCGAAGAATCTTTCAAGCTCCGTTGCGTCGTTATCGCCAGGAAAATCGGCGCGGGCTGGACCGCTCAACAAAAAAGACGCCTTGCGCGCCTTTGCCTTTATCAGCTCGACGAAGACCTTTACAACCCCGGCGTCGGGCTCGGTCGCGGCTTGAAGATGAACACGAAGATTCAATCGATTTACACGCTGTCAATGTGTGGCAGCGAGGAGGACATTGCCTTGCTCGTCAACCTCCACAACAACGAAAAATTCCGCATGGCAAATCTTTACACGCACGCCATCACCAAGACCGAAGTCGATTGGATTTATTACGAGTTCAAAAAAGACCGCGACAAAGTTTTGGCGGGCTCAGCGACCTCCGCGATTCAAATTTCGGCTCACGCGCTCGGCGTCGCCTTTAAGATTGACGGACGCCCCACGCCCTCTTCCATTCGCCGCGAACAAATCGTCTCCGACCTGTGCAGAGTGATTCGCTCGCGGAACTTGAACAACGTCGAGATAAGCGTTTGCATTTTGGCAATCGGAATGGTTTGCGACCGACGCACTGCCAACGACTTGGCTCCGAGTTCATTCAGCGACGCGGAAAAACTTTTCGTCGACCTGAATAAAATTTATGACGAGAATTTTGTCGAGCTCTTTGCCAAGGCTCAAGACGTTGCTCAGAAGATGATTCAAGGCGGCGAGCTCAGCGCGGAGGAGGAAGAATCGCTCCTCATGAAGTGGGCAACGTGAGTATCGTCCCCTCTTTTTCAAGAGTGGGCACGCAGAATTTTTCCTCAATGCTTGGGCGTGTCGTGCTCGTCGGGCTGAGAAAATTTTTTCGTTCGTTGAATCAACTTTCTCTTTGCTTGTCCAAAGAGAAAGTTGCAAAGAGAAAAGACACCTCGCAGGGGCGGCTCTGCGTTCGTGGCTTGGAGGTTGAGGTAACCCGTGCTCTGAGTGCCCGCTGAGAAGACATCACGTCTTCAGCGCGGGCGAGGCCGTCATCCATGACGGCCTCTAAATTCACAGCAAAATTTTCGCAAACAACAGGAGGCAGGAGCAGAAATTGGAAACGTTAGACTTCACGGTTATGGCAATTATGGCGGGCATGGGATTCGTCGCGGCGTTCATCGATTCGGTCGTGGGCGGCGGCGGATTAATTTCCGTCCCCACCCTCATGTGGGCGGGGTTGCCCATGCTCAACGTCCTCGGCACGAACAAAATCGTCTCGTGCATGGGAGCCTGCGCGGGCTTCCTGACTTATCTGCGTTCGGGGACAATCGACAAAAAAATTATGCGCGTGATGTTTCCGCTGTCGTTCGTCGGTTCGGTTCTCGGCGTCTTCGTCGTCAGAGAAATTCCGCCCGACTTCCTGCGCCCGCTCGTCGTCGTCATGCTGATTGTCATCGCCATTTACTCCGTGGCAAAAAAAAATTGGGGCGCGGATAAAAAATCCGTCCGCGTCTCCCACAAAAATTATTTGCTCGGTGTCGTTCTAATTTTCGCGCTCGGCTTTTACGACGGCTTCTTCGGTCCGGGCACTGGCTCCTTCATGCTCTTCCTTTACCTGATGATGGGTTACGGTTTCCTCGGTGCCGCCGCCAACGCTCGTGCCGCGAACTTCGCCAGCAATATTGCCGCCGCGATTATCTTCAGCGCGCTCGGTCTCGTCAATTTTTCTTACGCAATCCCCATGGGTCTCGGCATGATTGTCGGCGCGAGTTGCGGCGCGAAGATGGCAATCACCAAAGGTGCCGCATACGTCCGTCCGCTCTTCATTGGCATGACAGTAATTTTAATCGGCAAACAAATCCTCGAACTGTTCAACTAACATGCTCCCGGAAGGGAGGGTGTGCGGCGGGCGGCGGAAGGTTTTCTCTACCACCTCAGCCCCCTGTGGTGGTTCAATATTTTTTTCTCCAATTCCTGCTTGACAACCAAAAAATTTTTTTCACAGCGGCTGAAAAATTTTTCACGGCGGCGACCGACGGCAAAGACCAAATCAATTATCCGACGGATAGCATTTGCAAAAAACTTTACGAGCAATATCAAAGCATGGAGCTTGGGCGGTTCAAAAAATATTTCGGCAAGCTGCTCTTTGACGAAGGCTGACATGGTGATAGGAGTTAGGAGTTAGGAGTTAGGGAAATCATTTTCAATTCCTAATTGATTAAAGGAGGTTTCGTCATGAAAGAAGTTGTGGTATTGGTCGGCGCGGGTTCAATCGGTCAGGCAATCGCTCGGCGCGTGGGCGCGGGCAAGCACGTCGTCTTGGGCGATTTGAAATTGGAGGCGGCACAGGCGGCGGCAAAAATTTTTGAGGGCGCGGGCTTCGAGGCATCGGCAGTCGCCGTGGACATCTCGGAGCGCGAATCGATTTTGAAACTCGTCGAACACGCAAAAAGTTTCGGCGCGGTGAAAAATTTCATATGCGCGGCGGGCGTGAGTCCCTCGCAGGCACCCGTCGAAAAAATTTTGCGCGTCGACCTTTACGGCACGGCGGTCATGCTGGAGGAGTTCGGGAAAATAATTTCGGCGGGCGGCTCGGGCGTGGTCATTTCCTCTCAGAGCGGGCACAGGCTCGCGGCTTTGACGGAGGAACAAAATTTTCAACTGGCGACGACGCCGACCGAAGAACTTTTGAATTTGCCGTTCCTCAAGGCGATAACCGACACGCTCAAAGCTTATCAGTATTCCAAGCGGTGCAACGTATTGCGCGTGGCGGGTCAGGCGACGCCGTGGGGCAAACGCGGCGCAACGATTAACTCAATCAGCCCCGGCATAATCATCACGCCGCTGGCCGCCGACGAGCTCAAAGGTCCGCGCGGCGAAGGTTATCGCAAAATGTTGGCGGCTTCGCCCGCAGGCAGAGCCGGCACGCCCGATGAAGTCGGTGACCTGGCAGAATTTTTGATGAGCAGCCGCGGCAGATTCATCAGCGGCGCAGATTTCCTAATCGACGGAGGCACGACTGCTTCTTATCACTTCGGCGACTTGCAATATCTCAAAGCCACTCACTGAAAATTTTTCGTCACATAAAAAAAAATCACCGCCGATAAATTTTTTCGACGGCACGAGCGATTTCATCAGCGGCTCAAAAATTTTTATCGACGGCAGAAAAAAATCACCGCCGATAAATTTTTTTATTGGGAGCATTCAGTCTCGCGTCTCGTAAATTTCGTTCAAAAGTTTTTCCTGCTTCTCTTTGCTCATTTGAGTCAGCGAACGACTCGCGAAAATGTTTGGAGCTGCCGCGCCGATTGCGATTGCCAAAATTATCAGCAAGGCGTCGACGCCCGATTGAATCGCCGACAAAAGTTCGTCCAAAGTGATTCGGCGGATGTTGATGACCGCGAACAAAAATCTGTAAATCAAAACGCCGGGGACGAGCGGAATGACGGCCGGCACGACCAACACCAGCGACGGCGTGTGCAACCAGTGAACCGCTTCCATGGCGATGACACTGACCAAAGTCGCGCCCGCCAAAGTTCCGACCGCCGAACTCATTCCCAGTTCAAAGATAAAAAAATTTCTGGTGCAAACGCAAATCGCTCCGCCGCACGCCGCCGCAAACAAAAGTCTGGGCGGAAGGTTGAAGAAAATCGCAAAGCTCGTCGCACCGATTGCCGCCGCCACCATGAACAAGCCGTAATTGCTGTCGGGGAGCATTGCCAAGTTCGTGAACGAATCGAAGTCCGCCATGCCGATTGCGAAGACCAGCCCGAAAGTCATCGCGCCGACGATAACCAGCGTGTGCATGATTCTTGCCGCGCCGCTTATCAGATAAGTGTTGAGGATGTCGCTGAGCGCGTTAATCATCGGGACACCGGGCACGAGGAAGAGTGCCGCGGCAATGAGCGGGTGCCAAGGCGTCGTCGTGGGCAGCAGGTGAGTGAGGTAAGCGACAATCGTCGCAGAGAACGCCGCGAACGTCATCGACACATACGGATTGATTCCGAATCGCTCGGCGCATTGCATTTGAACAATCTTGCCGATAATCGCCGCGCATGCCGTGTAAATCGCCGCGTTGAAGTCGCAACCGAACAAAGTGCAAAAAGCTCCGCAACCCGAACCCGCCGCGCAGACTGAAACGATGTGAGAATATCGCGGGCGTTTGCCGACGGCTTCGAGTTCGCCCTTGAATTCGTCAAGCGTGTAATGGTCGCGCAGGGCTCGCCACGTCAGACGGCTGACGGCAGAAATTATTTTCATGTTCACGGCGTGCTTCGGACATTTCCTGAACGACGTGTGCGAGTGGTGCTCGTCGCTTATGTTGAGCATGAGTGTCGTGTACATTATGTGCAGATGAAATTTTTCGGCGGGGATGCCCATGTAAGCGGCGACTCGTTTCATGTCGCGGACGATTTGCGGAGTGTCGGCTCCGTTCTCCATGAGCAGTTGCCCGACCGTCAAGAGCAGCTCCGCCTTCTGACCAATCTCGGCGAACGCCTCGCGCAAAAGTTCCCGTTGCTCTTCGTAATATGTTTTGAAGTCGTCGTCTCTCATGACAAAATCCCTCCCGCAACGATTATAACATACGCGCGGGGATTTTCATTGACCGCCGAAAATTTTTTCCAAAAGAAAAATCCCCGCCGACTTTGACGGGGAAAATTTTTTTCGAGCCTTTGATAAATCCCGCCGCGTGTTGTAAAATGCACGCATCACCGCCGTGGTCTCCGATCCGGCTGACGGAAAGGAGGTGAGGATGGTGGAGATTGTTCTTTGGCTTCTAAAGACAGTGGCTGAAACCGTGATTCGTTACGGCGTAGGCAAGGTGCTCGACTTCCTGCTCAAGCGTCGGTGATTCGGGTGCCAATGCGTCCTGAGTGACGCAATCCCCCAAAAGGTTTTCAGAGAACCTGATGGGGGATTTTTTTGCGCCTGTGAGTACCAGTGGAACTACATGATTATTCTTTGGTTCTTGCGTTCGCATTATAAATCACGGTGAAAATTTTTTCAAGCCGCGAATTTTATTTCTCCAGCTTGACTTTGGCGGCGAAGGTGAAATTTTTTCCGTCGAAGCCAATCTCGACCGTGTCACCTTCTTTGACTTCGCCCGAAATAATTTTCTTGCTGAGCTCGGTCTCGACCGTGTGCGTGAGCAATCTCTTGAGCGGGCGCGCGCCGAAGTTTGCGTCGAAGCCCTGCTCGGACAGAGCCGTGACTGCCTCGTCCGTCCACGTGAGCTGAACGTTAATTTGCTTCTCCAGACGCTCGGAGAGATTCTTGAGCAAAATTTCGGCAATGGCTTTGACTTGCTCCTTCGCCAGCGACTTGAACACGACGATGTCATCAATGCGGTTGAGGAATTCCGGACGGAAATAATTTTTCAGCAGGTCTTTGATAATGCTCTCGGCTTCGGCGAACGCCTTGTTCGTGATGAATCCGATTTTCGCGCGCTGAAGAATTTCCTGTGAGCCGAGGTTACTCGTCATGATGATAACCGTGTTCTTGAAGTTCACGACGCGCCCCTTGCCGTCCGTCAGCCTGCCGTCGTCGAGGATTTGGAGGAGCACGTTGAAAATATCTCTGTGCGCCTTTTCAATCTCGTCGAGGAGGATGACGCTGTAAGGTCTGCGGCGAACGGCTTCGGTGAGCTGCCCGCCCTCATCGTAACCGACGTAACCGGGAGGCGCGCCGATTAATCTGGCGACGGTGTGCTTCTCCATGTACTCGCTCATGTCGACGCGGATAATGCTGCGTTCGTCGTCGAAGAGAGCTTCCGCCAAAGTCTTGGCCAGCTCGGTTTTGCCGACGCCCGTCGGTCCGAGGAAGATGAAAGAACCAATCGGGCGATTCGGATCCTTGATTCCTGCGCGGGCACGGAGGATTGCTTCGCTGACGACTTTGACCGCTTCGTCCTGACCGACGACGCGCTCGTGCAAAGTGTCTTCCAGGTGCAAAAGTTTTTCGCGCTCGCCCGTCAACATTTTTGCCAGCGGAATTCCCGTCCAGCGGCTGACGACTTTTGCGATATCCTCTTCGCCGACTTCTTCCTTCAAAAGTTTTTCGTCTTTGGACTGCGCGGCAATTTCTTCCTCAAATTTTTTCAGCGTGTTCATCAGCTGCGGGAGCTTGCCGTATTTGAGCTCGGACGCCTTCTGCAAATTGTACGCGCGCTGAGCCTCTTCAATCTCGTTGTTGACCTCGTCGATTTCTTTTTTGATTGCACGCACGCGCAGGATTGATTGCTTCTCGGCTTCCCACTTGTCGCGAAGAATTTTTTCCTGAGCTTTGAGCTTGGAAATTTCTTCGGCGATTGATTTGAGCTTTTCCTTGGACGCGGCGTCCGTTTCTTTCTTCAACGCCTGCTCCTCAATCTCCAGCTGCATAATCTTCCGCCGAATCTCATCAATCGGCGCGGGCAACGATTCAATTTCCGTTCTGAGTTTCGCCGCCGCCTCGTCGACCAAGTCAATCGCTTTGTCGGGCAAAAATCTGTCGGAGATGTATCTGTCTGAAAGTGTCGCCGCGCTGACCAGAGCCGCGTCGCGAATCCGAACGCCGTGATGAACTTCGTAACGTTCCTTTATGCCGCGCAGAATTGTAATCGTGTCCTCCACGCTCGGTTCGCCGACCATGACGGGCTGAAAGCGGCGTTCAAGGGCTGTGTCCTTCTCAATGTACTTGCGATACTCGTTGAGTGTCGTCGCGCCAATGCAGCGCAACTCTCCGCGCGCGAGCATGGGTTTCAAAATATTTCCCGCGTCCATTGCGCCCTCGGCCTTGCCCGCGCCCACGACCGTGTGAACTTCGTCGATGAACAAAAGGATTTGCCCGTCGGATTTTTGAATTTCGTTGAGGACGGATTTAAGACGCTCCTCAAATTCGCCGCGGAATTTCGCGCCGGCGATGAGCGAGCCCATGTCTAAAGCGTAAAGCGTTTTGTTCTTGAGAGATTCGGGGACGTCGCCCGCCACGATTCTGCGCGCGAGCCCTTCGACGATTGCGGTCTTGCCGACGCCCGGTTCACCGATAAGCACCGGATTATTTTTCGTGCGCCGACTCAAAATTTCAATCGTCCGACGGATTTCCTCGTCGCGCCCGATAACGGGGTCAAGTTTTCCCGCGCGCGCCATCTGAGTTAAATCGCGCCCGAACTTCGACAGGCTCTGATAAGTTTCTTCGGGGTTATCGCTCGTGACATTTTGCTTGCGATATTTTTTTATCGCGTCGTCGATTTTGTTTTTGCTGAGGTTAAATTCTTTGGCGATGTCCTGAAGTTCTTTCTTGCCGTCGGTGACCAGTGCGAGGAGCAAATGTTCGGTGCTTATGAATTCGTCGCGCATGGAGGCGGAATATTCTCTTGCTTTGCCGATGACGCGCGCCAGGTCGACGCCCATCATGAGCCGCTCTTGTCCTTTGACCTGCGGGATTTTGTTCAGCTCCGCTTCGAGTTTAACTTTGAGCATTGGCAAATCGGTTTGGCACTCTTGGAAAATCGTCGCAAGCAAACCTTCGGGCTCTTTGGCGAGCGCGAGCATCAAGTGCAACGAATTGAACTCCTGATGATATTTCATTGCGGCGAGCTGCTGAGCTGCCTGCATTGCCTGCTGAGCTTTCGCTGTATATTTTTCTCCTGCCATGATTTATCACTCCTTGGTCGTTTCATTTCCTTTCGACGCCGCCAATGATAAACTCAAAAAATCAAAAAGTCAATACGTCAAGGCGAAAAAATTTTTATGCCACGAAATTGAGGCCGTCATGGACGACGGCCTCACCCGCGGCAACGTGACGTTGCATCCAACGGGTTTGCTTTCAGATGTCATGATAACCGGAGTCGATTGAAACCCCTTGCTGTTCGGTCTTTGGGCAAGCAAAGAAAGTAAGAAGAAGACACGTCAAGACGAAAAATTTTTTCAGCGGCACGAATCAAAAAGACGAGCCCGACAATCGAGCCCGCCTTTTTAGTTTGCAACGCGAGATGAATTTTGAGGCCGTCATGGATGACGGCCGCGCTGCACACGCCGCAGGACAGCGGCGTCCAGCGCACACCAGATTGCGGGTAACCTTAACCTCCGAATCACTGACGCCCGACGCCCCCGCGAGGCTCCCTTTTCTTTTGCTTCTTTTCTTTTGGGTGAGCAAAAGAAAAGAAGATTTAAAATACAAAAGAGGATTAATAGCCGCGACCGGCGCAACGCCGCAGTCAACAACAGCTTCTGCGTTTCCACTCTTACGTTAAGAGGGGAATATCAAAGAACGATGTGCGCCATGACGAAGCCGACGCAGCAGCCGCTTATGACGCCGATAAGACCGGGAATCATGAACGAGTGATTCAAAATGTATTTGCCGATACGCGTGGTGCCCGAGCGGTCGAAGCCGATACACGCCAGGTCAGAAGGATAAGTCGGCAGGAAGAAGTAACCGTAACACGCGCTGATGAACGACATGATGATAACGGGGTCCATGCCGACGCTCAACGCCATGGGGAAGACGATAGCGATAGCCGCCGCCTGAGAGTTGACGAGCTTGGACGTGAGGAACGCGATAATCGCGAACGCCCAAGGATAAGTGGCGACAGCGTTGCCGAGGAAATCACGCAGGAAAGCCATGTGCGCGCTGAAGAAAGTGTTTGCCATCCATGCGACGCCGTAGACCGACACGAGCGCGACGATACCCGATTTGAAAACCTGGCTGTTGCCGACGTCCTTTGCCTTGACTTTGCAGACGAACAGAATCGCGGCGGCGACGAGCAACATAACCATCTGGATAACCGCCGTCATGGAAATGGGTTTCATGTCACCCTTGGCGTTCGGGAAATGCGGCAGGAGTTCGGAGAAGTTGCCGAGGACAGCGATAACGATAATGCCGAGGAAGAAAATGTACATCGCGTGATAGTAACTCTTCGGAAGCTCCTTGCCCATGAGCGATTCGCTGTCGCCGTAGACGTAAGCTTTGTTTTCGGGGTCTTTGATAAATTCTTGGAAGCGTTCGTCCTTGTCGAGGTCTTTGCCGCGTTTGTAACTCCACAAAGCCGCGAAGAGAACGCCGAGCCCCGTTGCCGGCATGGCAACCGCCAAAAGTTGGAGGACGGAATAATTGTGACCCGCCGTTGCCATGAAGCCGACGATTGAGACGATAGCGACCGACACCGGCGACGCGCAAATGCCCATCTGCGAGGCGACCGACGCGACTGCCATCGGGCGTTCGGGGCGAATGTTTTGCTTAATCGCAATGTCGTAGATAATCGGGAACATCGTGTAGACGACGTGACCCGTGCCGCACAAAACCGTCAGAAACCACGTCGTCAGCGGCGCGAGAATCGTGACGTGTTTGGGGTTGTTGCGCAGAAATTGTTCCGCGTACTTGAGCATGACCGTTAAGCCGCCCGAAGTTTGCAGGAAGCCCGCGCAGGTGACGACCGCCAAGATCGTCAGCATGACATCGATAGGCGGAGTGCCGGGCTTGTAGCCGAATACGAATGTAAAAATTACGAGACCAATGCCGCTGATGACGGCCAGCCCAATACCGCCGTGGCGCACGCCGACGAGCAAGCACGCCAGCAGCACCAGGAATCCCAAGAGCATTTCCATAAAAACTCACCTCTCCTAAAAAGAAAAAACATAAATCATTTCGCGAAAATATTTCGTTGCCTCTTGGGTATTTCCTGCAACATAGGACGCATTTATTTCACGATAACGCCTCTGGTTTTGCGGAAAAATTTTTGATACAATGCGGGAAAAATTTTCCAAGGAGGAAAAAAATCTTGAGACAAATATTTTTTCTGCTGCTGGCGTTGATGATGTTCGCGTCGTCGACGGCCGCCGCGCAGAGCAAAAAAATTATTTACGTGCCGATAGACAATCGCCCCGTCAATTTATTTCAAGTGGTGCAGGTGGCGGAGAATCTCGATTACGAAATTTTGACGCCGCCCGAAGAAATTCTCGGCTCAAAAAAATTCGGCGGCGACCCCGAAAAAATTTGGCAGTGGCTCGAAGAAAATTCCGCGCAAGCCGATTACGCCGTCCTGTCGACCGACGCGCTCATTTACGGCAGCCTCGTTGCCTCGCGCATGCACGAACTGCCCGCCGAAAAAATTTTGGAACGCGCGCAACGATTCAAAGCTTTCCATAAAAAATTTCCGCACCTGACGATTTACGCACTCGGAACGATTATGCGCACGCCGCGTTCGGGAAGCCATGCCAGTGCCGAGCCCGAATATTATTACACGCACGGCGCAAAAATTTTCCGGTACACCGCGCTCCTCGACAAGCAGGAAACGGAAAAACTTTCTCGCAAGGAACAAAAGCAACTCGACGCTTTGAAAAAAGAAATTCCCGCCGAATATCTCGACGATTGGTTCATGCGCCGCGCAAAAAATTTTGACGCCAACAAACTCCTCATCGATTACACGCGCGAAGGTGTCTTCGATTACTTTCTTCTCGGCTGCGACGACAGCGCGATGTACTCGCAGACGCACAAAGAGAGCCGACACTTGACCGCCCTCGCCGCGGACATGGGCAAGACCGTCTTGCAAGTCACGTCGGGCACGGACGAGCTGGGAATGTTGATGATTGCGCGCGCCATCAATCGTGACCGCGACCACCGCCCGTTCGTTTCCGTCGAATACAACGCGGGCAAGGGTGCCGAAACTTTTCCGAGCTACTGCAACGAGCCGCTGGGCGTTTCGATTGACGCGGCGATTATCGCGGCGGGCGGGCTGAGGATTCCTGCTCACGAACGCGCCGACCTCGTCCTGGCCGTCAACACTCGCAGGGACGGAAAAACTTTTGAGGCATCCTCCGACAAAAATAAAATCAAAGAGCGCGGCGACCTGAAAACTTTCCTGAAGATTGTCGAAGACTTCACGGCGAAAAATTATCCCGTCGCAGTGGCTGACGTTTCCTTCGCCAACGGCGCGGACAGAGCTTTGATGAACCGGCTGGAGAAAAACGATTTGCAGTTCAAGATTCGGGCTTACGGCGGCTGGAGCACCGCGACGAACTCCACGGGCTTTTTAATCGGTTCGGGCGTGCTCACCAAGTTCATGGGCGAGAAAGACATCGGCGAACTTTTAATCACGCGTTACCTTGACGACTGGCTTTATCAATCGATTGTTCGCCAAGAAATTGTCGGCGCGAGTTACGGCATTGCGGGCGAGGGAAATCCTCTGGACCTGAAAGAAAAAGTTCCGCCGCTGGAAAAAATTTTGAACGAACGAATGCTTGCACTTGTCGCCGAGCATTTGCATTTGCCGAATCATTGGCGGCTGGAGAATTTAAAATTCACTCTGCCGTGGCTGAGAACTTTTGAGTGTTCGCCGCGCTTCGAGCTGAAGTAAAAAAAAATTACCTCCGCGAAAAATTCTTGCGGAGGTTTTTTTATTTTCCGAGCCGATTATTTTCTTGTGATACTTGTGCCGTTGATTTTGTAGGCATCGTCGTTAATGTGGAAGGTCGAGGCGGTGAATTCTTTCAAAGTCACGGAGCCGCCGCTGAAATTGAGCGTGAGCGTTTCTTTGGACTTGTCGTAAGTCGCCATGCTCGTTTTGAACGTTATCCCGTCGAGTGTGAGCGTGTCATCGTTTTCAAAGCCGAAGATAATGTCCTTGCCGTCGCCCTTTGCATAAAAGAACGTGTCTTTTCCGTCGTCTCCCCAGAGCGAATCGTTTCCTGCGCCGCCAAAAATTGAATCTTTGCCGGTGCCGCCTTTTATGCAGTCATTGCCCTTGCCGCCGTACAATTTATCGCTGTCCGCGCCGCCGTCGAGCGTATCGTTGCCCGCACCGCCGTCGAGTGAGTCATTGCCTGTGCTGCCCGTGAGCTTATCATTGCCCTTGCCGCCGTCGAGCGTATCGTTGCCCGCGCCTCCGAGCAAATTATCATCACCTGCAGCACCGACGAGATAATCATTGCCTTTGTCGCCGCTGAGCGAATCATTTCCTGCGCCGCCGAGCACTGTATCATCATCATCGTCGCCGCCAATCGTGTCGTCGCCGTCGCCGCCGCTCAAGCTGTCGTAACCTTTGCCGCCGAACAAAATATCGTTGTCATCGCCGCCGGAGATGGTGTCGTCGCCTTGTCCGCCGCTGAGTGAGTCATTGCCCTCGCCGCCGATTAATTTATCGTCGCCGCTGTCGCCCGACAAAGTATCGTTGCCTTCGCCGCCGTTCAAGCTGTCATTGCCGCTGCCGCCGACCAAAACATCGTCGTCCTCGCCGCCGTCGAGAGTATCGTCGCCCGAACCGCCTGAAAGCGAGTCATCATTGGTGCCGCCGAGCAAAACATCATTGCCCTTGCCGCCGTCGAGAGTGTCTTTTCCGTCTCCGCCGTAAAGCGAATCATTTCCTGCGTTGCCGAAGAGTTTATCGTTGCCGACGCCGCCCCACAGCGTATCTTTTCCTGAGCCGCCGACTATCGAGTTCGCAAGCTTATTGCCTTTGAGCTTAACGGCCTTCGTCCGAGCACTTCCGTCGATTGTTACGATTTCCGCGCCGACAGTTACCGTGGCTGCGTCCGCGTCCGTGACAGTTTTGAGCGCGTTTTCCGACTTGGTGCCCTTAATGTTCAGGGAATAGTTGCCTGCCGCGCCGACCAGAGTGATTTTGCCGTCGCCGACCGTGATAATGACATCGTCGCCGCTTTTCTTTCTTGAATACGTGCCGCTGGCGATTGAGAGCGTCGAATCTGCTTTGAAGTCGTAAACAGTATCGTTGCCGTCGCCCTCATTGTAAATAATCACGTTTTCGGAGGCAGAGGAGCCCAAAGTGATTAAGTCATTGCCCTTGCCCGCATTTATCGTGGCTGACTTGCTGAAATTGTTAATCGTGTCGTTGCCCGCGCCGCCATATATCACAGCCTTACTGCCACTGCTGCGAATGGAATCGTTGCCCGCGCCGCTGTTGATTGAGGCCGAATTGCCACTTTGATTATAAACGGTATCGTTGCCGTCGCCGGTTTCTATCGTGACGGATTTGCCCTCCTGATTATAAACGGAATCTTTGCCGTCGCCGGTGTAGATTTGGACTGAATCGCCATAATCATAATAACCATAGTTATTAACGGTATCATCGCCGTTTGCAGCATTAATCGTGACCTTCGAGCCGCTGTTGTAAATGTAATCGTCGCCGCTCGTGCCTGAAACCAGAGTGTTGGACTTTTCGTTATCAAACCTCGCCATAAAATCGCCTCCTGACCAAAAACAAACCGACTGCGACAAAATTTTTGCCGGGCAAACCTCCTTTTGCTGAAGACCAAAGGAAACCATAATTGCCCACTCATTATCCCCCCCCCCAACGTCACTTTGTCAAGCTTTTTTAAAAATTTTTTTGTCATTTGGGGCAAAAAAAATCCTCCGCCGTCGTGAAAGACATTGGAGGATTTTTGTCGCCGAAAATTTTATTTGAGGAACGGAAATTTTTTCGTCAAATCTTCAGGCGTATCTTTGATGTGCGGGTGCGGCAAGCCGAAGTCGAGTTTGTAATACTCCAGCGAATCAATCACGAGCGTTTCGTTTTCGGGCGTGAAGATAATTTTCTGCGAGGTGCGCTTCGGATAAATTCTCGCCGAGAGGACTTCCGCGCCGTCGTTGATGAACACTTCCACGCTTGAGCGGTCGACAAAAATGTGGAGCTTGAGTTTTTCGGTCGGCTCAATCTGAATCTCGCGGACAGAAGTTATTCCGTTGATGACTTCGCCCGCGCCCGTGCGGTCAAGTTTAAATGTGCCGTTCGCATTGTAAGTCAAAACGGTCTGCTCAATGTCGGAGGCGCGCAGGGCGATAGAAAATTTCTGCGACTTCGCCGCGTCAATCGTCAGGACAAGTTCGTAAGCCTCGCCCGCCACTCCATCGAAGGTCGTCGCCTCGTCAATCACAACGTTTCCGAAAGTTATCGGCTTCCACTTGCGCAGCTTCTCCAGTTCCTTGACGGGCGTGGAGAAAATTTTTCCGTCGCGAACGTGGAGTTCACGCGGCACAGTCATTTGCCCCGCCCAGCCGTCTTTGGCCTCGTGCATGTCGACGTTCCACATGTCCAGCCAGCCAATCATAACCGTGCGGCCGTCGGGCGTCTGCATGACTTGCGGCGCGTAAAAGTCGAAGCCGCGGTCAAGATATTGGAAGTCGCCGTGCTTAAAAATTCCCGTCTTGTAACTGAGCTTGCCGATAAGAACGCCCGCCGCTTTGTCGTGATAAAACGTTCCGTCGTCGGTTCTCAAATCCATCGGCGAGAAAACCAGCACATCTTGCCCGTCAATCTCCGCGAAGTTCGGGCACTCCCACATGCCGCCCAGATTTCCTTCACTGCGCGCGGAAATGGCTTTGAATCTCCAAGAAGTGGTCAAATCTTTCGACACGAACAAAAGGATTTGTCCGTTCGCCATGTCGGGCGTGCGCGAGCCGAGCACGGCATAATATTTTCCGTTGTGCTCCCAAACTTTCGGGTCGCGAATGTCATTGATAAAAACGTCTTTGTTCTCAACGTCAATGTCTTCGATAACCGGATTCCTCTCGGATTTTTCAAAGTGAATGCCGTCTTCCGAAGAAGCAAGGCACTGGAATTCGATATGCCCGTAACCAATCGCGGCCTCTTCCTCAGGCGTCGCGCTGATATGACCGGTGTACATAAGATAAAGTTTGCCGTCCTTTTCGATTGCCGAACCCGAAAAACATCCGCCGCCCGTTTCATAAGGCGCGTCGGGTTTGAGGGCAATGGGCAAATGTTTCCAGTAGGCGAGGTCGTCGCTGACGGCGTGCCCCCAATGCATGGGACCCCACTGCGGCGCGAAAGGATAATGCTGATAGAAAAAATGATATTGCCCTTTGTAGAAGCACATGCCGTTCGGGTCGTTGCACCAGCCGAAGGGCGCGGCGAGGTGATAGCGCGGATACCAGCGGGCGTCCGTCACCTGCGAAAATGTTTTGAAGTCCAAAGTTTCTTCTGACATAAAATTCCTCCTTTGTTCAGTTAGGAGTTAGGAATTAGGAGTTGAACTTGTTCCTTGTTCCTTAACTCAAACGAAGCCGTGATGTTTGAGCTGACGATAAACCGAGTAAGCGGCGAGCGGGAAGCCGAGAATTATTCCGACGAGCCGTCCTTTGCCGCCGAGTTCAAAATAATCGTCGACGAGCCCGCCCAAGTAAAGACAAATAAAAATTACGGCGGCGATATAAATCCCAACGCCTGAGAGAATCGCCGCCGCCTTCCAAAAATTATTCATTACTCAGACAAGCACACTCGCCAAACGAACCAATTCGGGGTCGAGCGGCTTCTTGTTATTGACCGAATCGAAAAGATTAATCGAAACGACTTTGCCTTCGTCGAAACCGAAGACGACGTTGCTCACGCCCGAAATAATTGCAAGCGCGGCGCGTTCGCCCAGCTGAGAAGCCTTCATGCGGTCTTCGACGGTCGGGGAGCCGCCGCGCTGAATGTGACCGAGAATCGACACGCGGGTATCAATGCCGGTCTTCTCCTGCACGACGTTCTTCAAGCCGACGCCGCTGCACGCGCCCTCCGCCACGACGATAATCGTGTAACGACGACCTTTCTTGTAAGACTCGACAATCTCTTCGCACATTTCGTCGATATTGTATTTGACTTCGGGAACGATGATATATTCCGCGCCCGAGGCAATGCCCGAAACCATGGCGAGCCAGCCGGACGTGTGCCCCATGACCTCAACGACCATGATACGCTTGTGCGCCGAGGCAGTGTCGCGCAATTTGTTAATCGCTTCGACGGCGGTGTTGGCGGCGGTGTCGCAGCCGATTGTGTAATCCGTGCCCCAGACGTCGTTGTCGATTGTGCCGGGCAAGCCGACAATCGGAATGCCGCCCATCTTCGACAAGAGAGAGCCGCCCGTCAAAGAGCCGTCGCCGCCGATGATGACCAAACCTTCAATGCCGTGTTTCTGCAGGTTGTCCAAACCTTTGCGACGCCCTTCCTCAGTCTTGAACTCTTTGCAACGCGCTGTGCCCAGGAAAGTGCCGCCGCGCTGAATCAAATCGCTGACGCTCCGACGCTGCAGTTCGATTATCTCGTCGTTGAGCATCCCTTTGTATCCGTTTTGAATCCCGAAAACTTTTACGCCCTCATAAAGCGCAGTCCTTACGACCGCACGAGCCGCCGCATTCATGCCGGGGCTGTCGCCGCCGCTGGTCATTACCGCGATAGCATTTAACACGCTAATCCCCCCACTCAAATCTTCCAAGGTTGAAAATCCATGCCGCTATTTTAAAAAATTTTCTAAGAATTGTAAAGCGAAATTTGCCCGCGCCGCAGAAATTAAAAAGCCTCACGTCGAAATTACCTTGAAGTCGGCAAGACCTTCAAAAAAATTTCCCGCAAGATTTCTCCTGCGGGATTTTTTCGTGACGATTAATTTTAAGCTTCGGGCTCGAACAAATTCAAAAATCTTTCCAAGCAATAGATTTGCCATTTTTGGTTGCCCGTGAATTTTTTCATGTCGAGGTCGCGCTTGAATTCGTGGCGCGTCGGACCTTTCCAGTCAGCGAAATAAAAATCAACGGGGCGCGGCATGGGAACTTTGTCGGGCACGGGGAAGTCGGGATATTTTTTCGCGAACAGATCACGGATTAAATACTTCGGCTCGCCGTTGCGCACGCGGTGCAAGTCAAGCGGCTCGCTCATCTCCAAATTTGCATACGGGTCGAAGTAATTAATCCCCGCAGTCTCGAAGGCGTTCAAATAGGAGCTTGAGCTCTCGATAGAAAAAACGTCGTCCATGAACTGCAAGAAATTAATTTTGTCGCCTTGACGATAACGCTCGAACAGGTAACTGACGTCGACGGGATTTTCCAAAACATCGGCGGGCTCGGTGAAAGTGTAGCGTTTGGCAAAATCGTCGAAGCTCCAGTCTTGCGCCAAAAGCTTGTCCATGCCGCCGAAAATCAAATCGCTGCTCTCACCGACGATGAGCATTTCCACGCCGTCAGCCTTTGCCTGCTCGGCCGCCACGAGGAGCTGCGGTTCAATCGAATGGACGGGCGCGCATTTGTTCTTCAGGACGGGGTCAATGTACGGCTCAATCTTTTGCCAATTTATATCGACGTAATGAAGTTTCAAGCCGTAAGTTTCGGCGTAATATTCCGCGCGCTTGAGTTCGTCGCTTTGAAAAGTTCCGTCGAGGAAGCGGAAGGTGTAAGCGTCGGCTCCTCTCATATAAGACGCGAGAATCGCCGAGTCCATGCCGCCCGACAACATCAAGCCGAGTTTCTTGCCGTGCAGCGTCGAAAAGTTTTTCGCAATCGCCGCGTCAATGTCGTCCGCCGTGGTGACTTTGATTTTTTCTTTAGCCGGTTTAATGTTTCTGTGATGGAGTCCCGCGAAAAAATCTGTGTCGTCGCGCTCAATGTATCTGAACGCAAAATAGGAGCTCATGCAGAAATTTTTGTCAATCATTTCAATCAATCTCCCTTACCAACTTAAGAGCTTGGCTTATGACGGTGGAACTGACGCCCTTGGTGTAGGGGAAGTAAATCACTTTGACGCCGACGGCATTAAATTTTTCTTCCATCGCCTGCCAGCTTTCGGATTGATACCAATCGTCGCCGACAAAAAGGATGTCGAACTTGAGTTTCTCCCACGCCTTGAACTTATCAATTTCTTCCTGCGGAATTGCCGCGTCGACGTATTTAATCGAACGGACAATTTCCAGTCGGTCCTCGAAGGGAATTATAGCGCGCTTGTGTTTGTACTTGACCAGCTCGTCGACCGTCACACCGACAATCAATTTGTCGCACAGACCCTTGGCGTTTTTTAATAAGTTAAGGTGCCCGATGTGGAAAAGGTCGTAAACGCCGGTCGTGTAGCCTATTGTCATGAAGAAACCTCCTTCAGCTCGTCAGCGATACTTTTATAAATGAAATCGCTGGCCGACATGCCGTTGAACTTCGGGTAGTTGAGATATTTGTCGAAGACTTCCCGACGCTCGGCAGCTTTATAATCGTCGCCCTCAATGAAAACTCTTTGCATGGTCGCGGCTATCGCGTCCAAATCTTTTCCGTCGACAAGATAAGAGGCACTGCGAATCGCATGACCGAGTTCGTTGAAGAGTCCGCCTTCACGAGTAAGAAAAATCATCGGTTTGTCTACGAATTGATATTCGGCGAGGAAAGAGCCGCTGTCGTGAATCATTCCGTCGCTCGTGGCGAAAATCGCTTGGTAGTAAGCACCCGTGTAAACCTGAGCATTGGGTAAGTCATTCCACTTTTGCAGATACTCTTCAAAAGCCTCAACCGTCGGAAAAATTTTCGAGGTTACAGCCGAAAAGAACAAACCCGGATGAGGTTTGACGACCCACGAAGTTTCGGGGTGGGCTTTGGCAAATTCGTACATGAATTTATAGTTCCAGCGGAAAGTCGCGTAGCTTATGGCGTTGTTTATCAGTATTGACCAGTGCGGTGCCCAGATAATTTTCTTTGCGTCGGGTTGAGCTGTCTTCCAATCAAAATTAAATTTTGTTTTTTTGTCGAAGAAAATATCCATCCTCGGATAGCCGCTGAAGAGACCGCGCGGCATTCCCATAAAATTGTTTTTGGCATAAACTTCGCGCCCGCTGACCGAAGAAAAGAAAATTTTCCAAGCGATGCGGAAAAGGGCAAGATTGTAATACGATGAAGGGCGTATGGCGATATCAAACGAGTAAGGAATGTGTGTGACCAAAGTTTTTGCTTTAAGAAAAGCCGGTTTGAAAACATTCGGCAGCTTTGCAAAGTATGGTGTGAGAAGAATGATAACGTCTTGAGCGGGAATCTTTGCCTTAAGACTTTTTACGGGAATGACATTTAAGCCGTGGGATTTGAACTGTTTAACTCCGCGCAAAAAATCTTCTTGAAAAAGTTCGTTGTCGGTCGAGCCGTCCAAACGTTTGCACAGAAAAATACTCGTTTCAAATCTTTTATCATTGGCAAACAGATTGTAAAGCTCGTCGCCGGACCACTGCGCCGACAGGTAAACCACAAAACCGAGTTTAATTTTATCTTTGCGGCGAATCTGTTGGGCGGTGGCTTCAAAAATTTTCTCCAGCAGCAAATTGTAGCTGTCCTTGTGCGCGAATTTTGACAAGACGAAGAAATACGCATATGTCATGTCGCAAAAACTTTCCGCAGGAATAATTTTCCTCTCGCAAAGTTTCATGGCAAGAAAAGAATTTGTAGCCAACATGCCTTTTGGACTCAAGTGGGTCAGGTCGCGGAAGTGTTCGTAGTCAAAGGCGAGGTCAAACATATTCACGCAAAAAAAATTTTTGCCGTCTTCCAACTGACGAATCGTTCTGCGGAAATTTTTAAGAAGCTCTGCGTCAAAATTTTTGCGTGCGGCGGGCGAGACGGGAAAAACCACGCCGACGGGTCGTGCGCCGTTGTCGAGACAAAGCTTTATATAATCCTTGAGGATTTGAATATTTTTTTCGATGACGTCTGCCGGCGCAGAAAACGAAGTGTCATTCCAAGCGGCAATGACATTCGCGGAAAAAATTTTCGGGAAGGTCGCCTTAAGAGCGTCGAAATTTAAATCGGCTTTTTCGGGTTCCGTCGCTTCGTTGAGAAGGTCTTGGCACTCAAAAAAATTTTCTGCCTCGTCGAGATAAAAAGTGTGCGGTGTGAGCCCGATGAGGACAAATTTAATCGTGCCGCGTTTGACACGTTCGAAGATGCGTTTGGCCGTCAGATAACTTTGTTGCAAAGTTTGCTCGGCAAAAGCGAGATTTGCTCCGCCGCGACTGAAATTTTTATTTTCGTGGACGCAAGGAATCAATTTCAGATTCAAGCCGTCGCACATGTATTCGTCGCCCGTGGCAAAAAAATCTGCGCCGTGTTCTTCGACATGATGAACATTTGCAAGCCACGTCCGTGAGAGATTCGCCAAAGCCTCAAGATTCACGATATTGGCTTTGGGCACGCCGTTCAGCTGCAAAAATTTTTTCAACTTGCCAAGCTCGTCAGTGTCACTCAAATGACCGCCAAGGAGCCAAAGGAATTTTTTGCATTTATTCACAGCCGCCGAGATTTGCGTGAAAGAAAAAATTGGAATTTTTCTCTCACCGAGCGTAAAAAATTTTGCTTTCCTTTTGTCCGAGACAATCGCGACCAAATTTGCTTTGTCCAAGTTCAAGCTTTTAATCACATCGTCCAATGCCTCACCATTCAACACGGCAAGAACGGCATTGACTCTTTCCATAAAATCACCTCGCATGAAATTCTTAAGTGCCGGTTCATAGCTATAATGGCTGTGTTTTTTTTTGTCAATTGACCGCCGAAGTTTTCGGGAGAAAATTAATATTGCAAAGTGTAAAAAGTATGATAGAATAATTTGGCTTAGCGCAGGCAAAAATTTTCGCTGAGAGAAGGGAGCAATCTTTCAGATGTGGGGTTTTTTTGGAGGATTATCGTCAGACCTCGGAATAGATTTGGGAACGGCGAACACGCTGGTTCACGTCAAAGGAAAAGGAATAGTTTTGCGTGAACCTTCGGTCGTAGCGATAAAAGGTGACACGGGCGAAGTGCTCGCGGTTGGCGCGGAAGCCAAAAACATGATTGGACGCACGCCGGGAAATATAATCGCGATTCGCCCGCTCAAGGACGGAGTCATTGCAGACTTCGACGTGACGCAGGCAATGCTCAGATATTTTATCCGCAAGGCGATGAGTTCAAAATCATTCGTGCGGCCGCGCGTGGTCGTCGGAGTTCCTTCGGGCGTCACGGAAGTGGAGAAGCGTGCAGTCATTGACGCGGCGACACAGGCGGGAGCGCGCGAGGCTTATTTGATTGAAGAACCGATGGCGGCGGCAATCGGGGCGGGGCTGCCCGTGGAAGAGGCAACCGGCAACATGGTCGTCGATATCGGCGGCGGCACGACGGAAATCGCGGTCATATCGCTCGGCGGAATCGTCGTGAGCAAATCGATTCGCGTCGGCGGCGACGAAATGGATTCTTCAATCATTCAATACATCCGCCGCATGTACAATTTGATGATTGGCGAGCGCACAGCCGAGGAAATTAAAATCAACATCGGCACCGCGATTATCACGCCGGAAAAAGAAAAGTCCATGACGATTCGCGGGCGCGACTTGCTCAGCGGCCTGCCCAAGACCGTCGAGATAAAGTCAAGTGAGATACGCGAGGCTTTGGGAGATCCGATTTTTAAAATCGTCGACGCGGTCAAAGGCACGCTTGAAAGGACTCCGCCCGAATTGGCGGCGGACGTAATGGATCACGGAATCATGATGACGGGTGGCGGAGCTCTTCTCGCGAACTTGGACAAATTAATCGCAAAGGAAACAGGGATGCCGGTTATCGTCGCCGACGACGCGCTCAGCTGCGTGGGCGAGGGCACGGGCAAATCTCTTGAGAATATGAACTTGCTTAAGCGGGTCGTCATGACGAGCAAAAAGCTGAGACAATGAGCAACAAACTTCGTAAGGAAAAACAAACTGCAAAAAAAATTATCGCGCTGATTATCGTCTTTATCAGCGTGTTTTGTTGTGTGTTCTTCGCGGCGCGCGGCAAGTTCAATCCGACTGCAACCAACGGCGTCGCCATGATGATAATGTCACCTTTCCAGCGCGCGTTCTCTTGGGTCGGCAGTCAGCTTTCCTTCGTGCGCGACACGGTCAACGAAATGTCTCACCTTCACGAGCAGAACAAACTTTTGCGCGAGGAGGTTGAAATACTTCGCGCGCAAAATTTGACGGCAAGTGAATACGCTTCGGAGAATCAGCGGCTGAGAAATTTGTTGGGATACAAGCAGGCGGCGATTCAATTCGATTTGGTCGCGGCCAGTGTCATCGGGCGCGAGTCGGCGTCGTGGTCGAGCGTCATTCTGATTAACCGCGGGACTTTGGACGGCGTGGCGAACAACATGGCGGTCGTCACGGAGCTGGGCTTGGTCGGGCACGTCATGGAGGCGGGCGTGAACTCGTCGAAAGTTCAGCTGATAATTGACCCGCGCTCGTCGGTCGGCACATTGATTCAGCGTCCCGAATCGCGCGTGGCGGGTATCGTCGAGGGCGACGTAAAAAATCCGAATCACCCGCGCATGGTGAACATCCCGAAAGATTCTGACGTCAAAGTCGATGACATGGTCGTGACGTCGGGTTTCGGCGGCGTTTACCCGAAAGGATTGGTCGTCGGAAAAATTATTGAGATTCGCAACGAGGAAGGCGGGCTCCTGGAGTACGGAGTGATTGATACTTCCGTTGACTTCCAAAAGCTGGAGGACGTGGCAGTTATCGTGGCGTCGAGGGAGGCACCGCCCGAACCGCTTCAGCCGCCGCCGCAGACGCCCGGCACCGAGACTGACCCTTCCGTGACGGCGGAAAAACTTCAGCACGCGCAACAACAAATTCAAGACGCGCAACAGCAAGTGCAAGACGCTCAGCAGCAGCAACTTCAGCAGGCCGGTTACGTCTCCGAGGAGGCGGCGGATAATCAAACGGGTAACGTTGCCGAGGAGGCGACGCGATGAAAACTATCGGGCTGTGGACGGCGTTGCTCGTCCTGTGTTACGCCCTGCAAACTTCGCTGCTGACTTACCTGAGCTTCGACGGCTTCAGCGCGAATCTGATGTTGCTGCTGACAGTCTCGGTTGCGTTTCTGTGCGGGCACGAGAAGGGAGTGTGCTTCGGATTCATGGCGGGGCTTTTGCAGGACGCGACGACGGGTTCCTACTTCGGGCTGGCGACGTTCAGTTACATGACGGTCGGATTAATCTTCGGAAAATTTTCCGTCAATCTTTTCCGCGAGCAATCGCTCCTGCCCGTGATAAGTTCGATACCCGCGCTGGCTTTGCACTTCGCAATCACGATATCTTTTTTATTTTTGCTGGGGCGGCAAATCGATTTGGTAAAATTTTTGAAGTTTGACTTCTGGCCGACGGCGATTATGCAGGTGGTGCTCGCCTACCCCGTGCACCGATTGGTTTTGTCGCTGAATGAGTTGTCGAAGCGGAGGTAAGGTCGGGTGGCGCGCTCGTCGCTTCGATTCAACATAAAATATTTTTTGCCTTTAAATCTTCTTTTCTTTTGCTCACCCAAAAGAAAAGAAGCAAAAGAAAAGGGAGCCTCGCAGGGGCGTTGGGTTTTCGTGGTTCGGAGTTTCGGATTACCCGCAGCCCGGTGTGCGCCGGATGACGCCATCACGGCGTCAGACGCGGCGCGGCGCGCGTCCATGCGCGCCTCTGATTTGTCATTCAATATTTGTTGAAGATTGGAGGAATTTTTTTGAAGATTAGTGAACAGGACATCAAGACCGTGGCGAGTTTGTCGAGGCTGCGGATTCGTGAGGACGAGGCGCAAGACGTTCTCTTTCAGCTGAACAAAATTTTGACTTACGTGGAGAACTTGCAGGCACTCGACACGACGAACGTTGAGCCGACGACTTACGCGCTGCCCATGCAAAATGTTTTCCGCGCGGACAAAGTTAAGCCGTCGCTGGACAGGGAGCTCGCGCTGTCGAACGCGCCGCTCAAAGAGGACGGGTACTTCAAAGTGCCGAGAGTTTTGGAGGTTTGAACAATGAAAAAGTTTTTTGCATCGATTTTCCTGGCGGGCATGATTTTCTTCAACGCGGTGGCTTCCGCCGCTCCCGCCCCCGCTCCCGTTCAGAACCGCGACACGCTTTATCAAATCGCGCTGCTCCAGTCGCTGGCGATGGGTTACTTCGACGGCTCAATCAGCGTCAAAGATTTGAAAACTTTCGGCGACACGGGCATTGGAACTTTTGAGGGGCTCGACGGCGAGATGATTGTCCTCGACGGCGTTGTTTATCGCGCGAACCAAACATGCAAGATTAACGTCGTCAAAGACAATGTCCTCGTGCCCTTCTCCAACGTCACGTTCTTTGAAAAAGATTTTTCCGTAAAGCTCCGCGATGTCGGTGACAAGGATGAGTTTGAAAAAATTTTGACCGAGCACGTCAACAAGCACGGGCGCAACAGCTTTTACATGGTTAAAGTTCACGGCACGTTCAATGAAGTTCACGTTCGCAGTGAGCGCGGGGCATCCGAACCTTATCCGACACTCGTTGAGGCGTTGAAGACTCAGCACGAAGTTACATTTCAAAATATAAGCGGCACGGTTGTCGGCTTGTATTGCCCGGACTTTATGAGTTCGCTCAACTCCACGGGCTGGCACTTCCATTTCATCTCCGACGACAAGAAAGTTGGCGGACACGTTCTGGGCTTGAGCGTGAAGAGCGGCGAGGCGCAGTTCGACAAAACCGACAGCTTCCGCCTGGACTTGCCGACCAAAGAAAATTTCCATGCGCTGAACTTCAAAACTGACATGAAGGAAGATATTCGCAAGGCCGAACAGGACAGCCAGAGGAGGTAAAAAAATTTTGAGCTTATACGATAAAACTGCTCACGAACTTCACGAACTTTTGACGACGAAAAAAATTTCTGCGGCGGAATTGACTGCCGACGTCTTCGCGCGTGTGGATGAAATGGAAAATAAAGTTCACGCGTACCTGACACTCACTCGCGCGGAGGCTGAGGCGACTGCCAAACGCGTCGACGAAAAAATTTCTCGCGGCGAAAAAATTTTTCCGCTCGAAGGAATTCCTTGCGCGATTAAAGATAACATCTGCACGAAGGGAATCAGAACGACTTGCGCCTCGAAAATTCTCGAAAATTTTATCCCGCCTTACGACGCGACCGCTTATCAAAAACTTCTCGCGCAAAATGCGGTGATCGTCGGCAAGGCAAACCTCGACGAATTCGCCATGGGCAGCTCGACCGAAAACTCCGGCTTCCACACGACGCACAATCCCCACGACCTCGAACGCGTGCCGGGCGGTTCTTCGGGCGGGAGCTCGGCGGCGGTGGCGGGCGGCGAAGCAATTTACGCGCTCGGCTCGGACACGGGCGGTTCCATTCGTCAGCCGGCGAGTTTCTGCGGCGTCGTCGGATTCAAACCAACTTACGGAAGAGTTTCGCGTTACGGGCTTGTTGCCTTTGCCTCTTCGCTCGACCAAATCGGTCCGCTCACTCGTGACGTGACCGATTGCGCGCTCGTCCTCAACGCCATCTGCGGCCACGACGAAATGGATTCGACCTCGACCGCCGCGCCCGTCCCCGACTTCACGAAAAGTTTGGTTGCCGACGTCAAAGGTTTGAAAATCGGTTTGCCCAAAGAATATTTCGTCAAAGGCATCGACCCTGAGATTGAAGCCGCCGTTCACGCCGTCGCGAAAAAATTTGAGGAGCTCGGCGCGCAAATCGTCGAAATAAGTTTGCCGCACACCGAATACGCCATCGCCACTTATTATCTGATTGCGCCCGCCGAAGCCGCCACGAATCTCGAACGATACGACGGAGTGAGTTACGGGGCTCGCGTCGACGGCGCGGACGTGGTGGAGATGATGACCAACACCCGCACGGAAAAATTCGGCGCGGAAGTCAAACGCAGAATCATGATTGGCAATTACGCACTCAGCGCGGGTTATTACGACGCTTATTACCTCAAGGCTCTCAAAGTTCGCACGCTGATTCAAAAAGATTTCACCGACGCGTTTGAGAAACTCGATTTGATTCTCACGCCGACCACGCCCAATGTCGCGTTCAAAATCGGCGAAATGGTTTCCGACCCGCTCCAAATGTATTTGCAGGACATTTGCACCGTGCCCGTGAACTTGGCGGGCTTGCCGGGCATTTCCGTTCCCTGCGGCGTCACGAAAAATAATTTGCCGCTCGCCTTCCAGCTCATCGGCAAAGCTCTCGACGAAGAAATTCTCCTGCGCGCGGCGTTCACTTACGAAAGTTTGCGGTAAAAATTTTTTTGGCATAAAAAAATCCCTCAGCATTTTTGCCGGGGGAAATTTTTTTTGCCGCTGAGAATTTTTTGAGCCGCTGTAAAATTTTTTTGCCGCTGACGAATCAGAGGCCGTCCCGGATGGACGGCCTCGCCCGCGTCGAAGACGTGATGTCTTCGCAGCGGGCAACACCGAGCCGCGGGTGGCTTCAACCTCCAGACCGTTTGCGAGGAACCGCCCCCGCGAGGCGTCCTTTCTTTTGCATACTTTTCTTTGGACGCGCAAAGAAAAGTATGATTCAAAAACACAAAAAAGAATTGAGAGCTTCGGACGCGCGCAACGCCCAAGTCATCACCTTCAACCCTCCTCGAAGTCAAAGAGCGACGGCGAATCGTTGAGCTTGGGATAAGCGGCACCCATGTGCGCGTAACCCGCCTCGGTGACGACACGCCCGCGCGGTGTGCGCATGATGAATCCCAACTGCAAAAGATACGGCTCGTAAATGTCTTCAATCGTCTCGCGGGTCTCGCTGATTGCGGCGGCGATTGTCTCCAGGCCGACGGGTCCGCCGCGAAATTTTTTTATCATGGCGTCGAGCATGCGACGGTCGGTGTGGTCGAGTCCGACGCGGTCAACCTCCAGGGCAAGCAACGCGCGGTCGGCGATTTCATCCGTGATGACTTCGGAGCCGTCCACCTGCGCGAAGTCCCTGACGCGTTTGAGCAGACGATTTGCGATTCGCGGCGTGCCCCGTGAGCGTCGGGCAATTTCTTCCGCGCCGCCGAGTTCAATCGGGATTTTCAAAATCTGTGCGGCTCGCGTGATGATTTCAACCAGTGCTTCCGTCGAATAATATTCCAGCCGACTGATGACGCCGAATCGGTCACGCAGCGGCGGAGAGAGTGCGCCCGCCTTGGTCGTCGCGCCGATTAACGTGAACGGAGAAATGTCCACGCGAATGCTCCGCGCGCGCGGTCCTTTGCCGATGATTATGTCCAGCGCGAAGTCCTCCATTGCCGAATACAAAATCTCTTCGACTTGCCGGCTGAGGCGATGAATCTCGTCGATAAATAAAACGTCGCGCTCCTGAAGGTTGGTCAGAATCGCGGCGAGGTCTCCCGTCCGTTCGATTGCCGGTCCCGAAGTCTGACGGAAGTTCACGCCCAATTCGTTGGCGATGATTGCCGCCAGCGTCGTTTTGCCCAGCCCCGGCGGTCCGTAAAGCAGCACGTGGTCGAGTGCCTCCCGACGTTTGACTGCCGCCTTCACGAACACCGCCAAATTTTCTTTTGCTTTGTCCTGCCCGATATATTCCGCCAATCTGCGCGGCCGCAAACTGTATTGCCAATCGTCCGCGCTCTGCTCAATCGTCGCGATTATTCGTTCGTCCAAAAATTATCACCGACTTTGTTGCCGCGAAGAAAATCCGCCGCCGACATTTTTTTTGAGCTCGGAGCTTGAATCTCCAAAATCTCCAGCGCGCCGTCGCCCGTGCCCACGAAAAATTTTCCGTCGACGATTTTTATCTCGCCCGCCGAAAGATTTTCCGCCGCGAGTCTCGTCCGCCAGATTTTAAACTTGCCCGCCCGTGCCGCACCGTGAAGTCCGCGAACCAAATCATGAATCTCCCGCGCGGATTTTTTCCAATCAATCAGTCCCGTTTCCCGCGTGAGCAGCGGCGCATACGTCGACAGCGAATCGTCCTGCTTTATCGGCTGAAGTTCGCCGCGCAGAAGTTTGTACAGCGTCTTGAGCAATAAATCTGCGCCGACAGTCATCAATCGTTCGCGCAGCTCGGGCAAAATCATTTCGTCGGAAATTTTTACTTCGCTCTGCAAAAGTATGTCGCCGGTGTCGAGTCCCGCGTTCATTTGCATGGTCGTTATGCCCGTGACTTTTTCGCCGCGAATGATTGACCACTCAATCGGAGCCGCGCCGCGATATTTCGGAAGCAGCGAGGCGTGAACGTTAATGCAGCCGAAGCGCGGGATGTCCAAAATTTTTTGCGAGAGAATTTGTCCGAAGGCGACGACGACAATCAGGTCGGGCTGGAGCACGGCGAGTTCGTCGACGACGGCACGCGCTTTGACTTTGGGCGGCTGAATCACGCGCAGATTATTTTCCTCGGCGAAAATTTTTACGGGCGGCGGCTGAAGTTTGTGACCGCGGCCTTTGGGTCTGTCGGGCTGAGTGACGACGCAAATCACTTCGGTCTTGTCGACGAGCGCGGCGAGACTCGGTACGGCAAAATCGGGCGTGCCCATGAAGATGACTTTTAATTTATCCATTCCTAATTCCTAATTCCTCATTCCTAATTGAAGTCACGGCTTGCAGCGTTTGCAGGGGACGTAACCGGCGGCAATTGCCTCTTCGCGCGTGTTCAGGAAAACTTTGTTCGCGGGATTCATTTTGCCGACCATCGAACAATCGGCGTAATGAAATTTTCTGCTGTTGGCATTGCCGACGTAACTCGACGCCAACACACTTGCACAGGCAGCCGTCACGAGAAGAATCGCGACGACCGCCGACAAAAATTTTTTCATGGCAAATTTTTCTCCTCAGTAATGCCGAATGACTTCAAATCTCCAGAGCGCGACCTTTTCTTCGGGACGAATGCCCGCCTTGCGTTTGGCGATTGCAATTTGTTCTTCGACGGTGTCCACGCCCTCCAAGTCCGGCAGAAGCAAGCCGCGTCGTCCGCCGTTCTCCACAATCACGCCGTAACGTTTCACGTCCAGCTCTTTCACGTCGAAAACTCTTTCCGCCTCGCCCAACACGTCCACGCTGTACTCAATGTCGTCGAGCTCTTCAATCTTTACGGGTTCGAAGCGCGGGTCACGCGAGCAGGCGGAGATTGCGTTCTGCAAAATTTCTTCGGCAAGCGTGTCACACGTCGCCGCGATTGTCCCGATACAGCCGCGCAAGTTTCCGTCCTTGTGCAGGCTGACGAATGCTCCCGCGCGTCGATTTAAAAGTTCGGCGGGCAAATCGTCGGGCAAAGCTGCGGGCTGATGAGTTTTGACAAAAGTTTCAAGACTGTGGCGCGCCAGCCTCACGTAAGCATCCTCGTTCGCCTTGCGCTCGTCGGCCTCGCGTTGCTTGAGTTTCACCAACTGATAAGCAAAATTTCTGCTCTCGTCCTCGCCGCCCACGTCGAACCAAACGATTCCGTAACCGACGCCGAACGTGCCCTCGTAAGACAATTTTTCCGCGCGCACAGATTTTTTGTCGAGCGCGCCCGCCATAATCCAGAACGAACGCAAGCCGCACTCCGCCGCCCGATTGCAAAGCTTATTGTCCATCGTCAGCAGCTTGAGAAAATCCGCGCCGCTTAAATTTTCCATGACCTGCGAATCGAATTGCGGACCCTCGTCGACGAAGCCGTAAGGACCATCGGCTTTGAGCTTGTGAGACAAATCGCCGCTCGCCACGAAAAATATTTTCCGTCCGAGTTCGTCGGCGACTTGAGAAATTATTCTTCCGAACTTGTAATGAATCGCCGCCGAGAATCCCGACAGTCCGATTCGCAAAAATTTCACGCGGTTGAAGTCGAGCCCCGCCTGCTGCAAAAATCTCAGCGGGATCATCGTGCCGTGGTCGAGCGAAGGATTTCTCTCGCCGAGTGTGCCCGCCGGCACGCCCCGATTCATCGAGTCCGCCGAAAGTTTTCTCACGAAGTCAACGTCGTAATTTATTGCCAAGGCGACTTGCGGCGCGCGGAATTGAGCCATGTTGCCCGTGGCGGCCTCGCCCGGCGAGATGTGGAAGTAATCCGAGTACATTATCGAGTGCGGGCTCGTAATGATTATCGTGTCGGGTTGGAGCGCGACGATTCTCCGCGCAACCTCTTTGTAAGCGTTCGCCGTCGCGGAAATTTTTTCTTCCTCGCCGCGCCCGACCTCCGGCAAAATTATCGGCGGATGCGGCACCGCCACTGCGCCCAAGATACTCATTGTCAATCCTCCTTGTTTGGCTGTCAGCGGTTAGCGGTTAGCTGTTAGAAAAGCTAGTCAGCTAACAGCCAACAGCTATCAGCTTTTTTCCGCGGGCATTATAACATAAAAAAATCCCGCCGATTGTTCAACGGGAAAAAATTTTTGTACTGCAGAAAATTTTTCCTGACAACAGCTTGACAGAGGGCAAGTGGGGGGGGGTTTAATGAATTTTAAATAAGATTCTTGCCGGGCACGTTTGATTTACTGGAGGAGGTCGCGTTATGAAAAAAATTTTTTTGGCGGCGGCGTTGATTGTCGGAGTCGTCGCAAGTCAATTCGTCGCCATGTCGCAGGCACAAGCTTATACGCCGACAGAAGGTGATATGATTACAGTCGTACCATATGCCTGTCACTTCTGCACAAAAAGAGCATTAGTATATACAACATCCCTTGGTGAAATTCTCCGAGATGACCGCCCATATAAAGATTGTCCAAACAGCTATTTCGGAGACGGAAGTCATCTTGGTATAGTTTCGGGTGCGTTAGATATCGTTATTATAATGGGAAATGGGTGAAGGTAGGAAGCTAGGATAAGGACACGGTGATTTTATGAAAAAATTTTTGTTCACGGCGTCGTTTATCACCGCGTGTTTGATTTTTTTCTCTGGCAGCGCAAATGCCAAGCTCCTGCTCTGCGATACCAACGAAAACGGCTATAAAACTTATATTGACACGGATTCGGTTTCAAGTCGCACTGACAAAGAAAAAGGGATTGTCGGAATATCGGTGCGAATTGTTGGTATTCGCCCCGACGGCTCAAAAATTCTGGACGCCGTTGAGCAATACATTTACGACAAATCGACGAACAAGCTTTACATGTCCATCCCTACGCATAATATAGATTGGCAAGAGATTGACCCAAAGACGCAGGGTAACACTTTTTGGTGGACCGTGGAATATCTTTTAACCGGAACGGTAAGTTCTAAGTCGGAGAGAGGAAAGTCAAACAGCTCCGGCGGGTCGAGTATTCCCGAAAAAGTTTATGTCGGCATGAATGATTACGGCGACAAGGAAGTTTATATTTTGCCCAAAACGATTCGCGATATAACTTTCAAAGGCTACAGCGGTTTTTCAGTGCAGGCATGGTTCGGCGACGGTACTTCGCCGCGCAAACCGTGGTATTTTGTTTACAAAGATGGTCAATGGTGCCAAACGCTCGGCCTTGATAATATGTCGTATCCCGTGCCGATTTCAAAATCTAAAATTCTTGTAAAAGTCGTGGAAGTTGCCAACCGTTACAGATAAAAAAATTTAGCACCCGCCTGAAAATATCGGACGAGTGCTTTTTTGTTGCAGAGAAATTTTTAACGGTAAGATTTTTTGTAAATGTTGAGCATATCATCATCACTCAAGGCAACGGGGTCGAAGCGCAGGAGGAAACCCATGGCGTCGCGCGTGTTCTGAACCATCTTCGGGAACTCGTCGGGCTTGATGCCGTAATCGCTCATCTTCAGGTTGTCGACGCCGCAAGCCGCCTGCATTTCCTTGAGCGCGTCGATAAAGTCTTCGGGCTTGTCGGCATTGACTTTGCCCATCGCGCGAGCCATGTCGATAAATTTTTCGTCGCAGGCGTGTTTCTCCACGAAGTGAGAGAAGTAAGCGACGGAAATCATAATCAAGCCCGCGCCGTGCGGCAACTCCTGATGATAAGCACTGAGCGCGTGTTCGAGTGAATGCTCCGCCGTGCAAACGCAAACGTCCATGGAGAAACCGCCGAGCGTGTTGGCGAAGGCAACCTGCGTGCGCGCCTCCAAATTTTTTCCGTCGTTGACGGCAACGGGCAAATACTTCGCGAGCTTGGCAATGGCAGTCAGTTCAATCATCGCGGACGCCTCGTTGCATGCGTTGGAGATGTAACCCTCGGCGTTGTGGAAGAATGCGTCGAAGCCCTGATAAGCCGTGAAGTGTTTGGGGACGGTCAGCATGTAAAGCGGGTCGACAATCGCCAAGACGGGATAACTGCCGAAGAAGGCGGTCTTCTCGTTGGTGGCGGGGTTGGTTATGACTGCGCCCGCGTCGACTTCGGAGCCGGTGCCCGCGCTGGTGGTTATCGCCACGTAAGGCAGAGCCTTCTCAGTCAGGGGCTTCTTGCCGCCCGTGCCGAACATGATGTACTCCCACACGCGCCCTTCTTTCTGCGGAATCATCGAGGCGATGGCTTTGGCCGCGTCGAGCACGGAGCCGCCGCCCAGTCCCACGACGAAATCGCAACCGTTGGCGCGCCCGAACTCCACGCCCTCTTGAACGGTGGGCTCCACGGGATTCGCCGCGATTTTGTTGAAGACGACGAAATCCGCGCCCCAAGCTTTGAGTTCCTCCTCAAGTTTGTCGAGGCTGCCGTTGGTCTTCGTCGAGCGGCCGTTCGAGATGACGACCAGAGCTTTTTTGCCGAGCGGTGCTTCCTTGTGCAGTTCACCGAGTTTGCCCGCGCCGAACAAAATTTTCGTCGGGATATGCCAAACAAATGCCATACAAATCACTCTCCAAAAATTTTTCCCGATTATATCACGTCAAGTCAACTTCAAGGCAAGCGATTGAAAAATTTTCAGCCGCATGATAGATTAGCTGTTAGCGGTTAGCTGGTAGCTGTTAGAAAAAACTGAAAGCTGAAAGCTTAAATTGGAGGAAAGATGATGATAAAAATTTATACGGACGGCTCGTGCTTGGGCAACCCCGGCGCGGGCGGTTGGGCGGCTGTCCTCGTCGACGACAAATGCCGCGAAGAAATTTTCGGCGGCGAGAAGCACACGACCAACAATCGCATGGAACTCACCGCGGCGATTCGCGCGCTGGAAAAAATTTCTGCCGGCACGACCGTCGAACTTTTCACCGACAGCAGTTATCTCAAGAACGCCTTCACCAACGGCTGGCTCGCCAAATGGAAGCGCAACGGCTGGAAGACCGCCAACAAAAGTCCCGTGCTCAATCAAGATTTGTGGATGGCATTGGATGAATTGATTTCGACGCGCGCCGTGAAATTTAATTGGGTCAAAGGTCACGCGGGAAATTTTTTCAACGAACGCTGCGACGTCCTCGCCCGCTCCACCGCCGAAAAATTTCAGCGCGGGCAATTCAAAAATTCTCCGCCTCAAAAAATTTCCGAGCCGAAAAAAATTTCTTCGCCGTCGAAGAAAATTTCCGAGCCGATAAAAAATTCTTCGCCGCCGCAAAAAAAATCGACGCCGAAAAAATTTTCAACGCCGATAAAAAATCTTCCGCGCGGTCAGCTGAGTTTGTTTGACTTCTGAGCGAGATAATTCGCCGTGATTGAGCCCGAAATATTGTGCCACACGCTGAAGAGCGCGCCGGGGATTGCGGCCGCCGCGCCGAAGTGAATCATCGCCAAGGAAACCGCCAGCCCCGAATTTTGCATGCCGACTTCGATTGAAATTGCCTTGGTCTTATCCAGATTCATTTTAAAAATTTTCGCCGCGCAGAAACCGAGAGCGTATCCGCAAAGATTGTGCAGGACGACGACCGACATAATCAGCGCGCCCGTCTGCAAAATTTTTTCCGCGTTGACGCTCACGACTCCTCCGGCGATTAAAAGAATGGCGACGATTGAAATCACCGGCAAAATTTTTGTGACGCGACGGACGAACGAACCGAAAAGTTGATTGACGAGCAGCCCGAGGAGAATCGGCGCGAGGACAACTTGAACGATTGAAATCATCATGTCGACGAGAGAAATTTCAATCCATGCGCCCGCCAGCCACCACGTCAGCAGCGGCGTGACCAGCGGAGCCAAAATCGTCGTCGATATCGTTATGGAGACCGACAGCGCGAGGTCGCCCTTGGCAAGGTAAGTCATGACGTTGGAGGCAGTGCCGCCAGGGCATGTGCCGACCAAAATCACGCCCGCCGCCAATTCGGGCGGAAGGCTGAAGGCGTTCGCCAAGGCAAAGGCGAGCAGAGGCATTATCGTGAACTGCGCCGCCACTCCGATTAAAACATCACGCGGGCGACGGAAAATTTCTCTGAAGTCTTCGGCGCGTAACGTCATGCCCATGCCGAACATAATCACGCCCAAAAGCAACGGGATTTGCGGCGTCACCCACTTGAACGACGCGGGCAAAATCAATCCGACCACGGCGAATGCCACGACGAGCATCGCCATTTTTTTTGTTATGAACTCAGAAACTTTTTCCAAAATTTTTTCCTCACTGCTTGAACAAATCCAGCCACTCGCCGTAACCTTCCTCCGCCATCTTCTCGCGGCGAATGAATCGAAGTGCCGCGCTGTTAATGCAATACCTCAAGCCGCCGAGTTCCTTCGGGCCGTCGTCGAAGACGTGTCCGAGATGCGCGCCGCTCGCCTTCGCGCGAACCTCCACTCTGTCCATGCCGAAAGAAAAATCTTTGCGCTCCATGAGTATGTCTTTGGAAATCGGCTTGGAGAAGGCAGGCCAGCCGCAACCCGAATCAAATTTGTCCGTCGACACGAACAGCGGCTGACCGTTCGTCACGTCCACGTAAATTCCTTCGCGCGTCTCTTCATTGTACTCATTCTTGTAAGGCGGCTCGGTCTGTCCTTCCTGCGTGACGGCTCGTTGCATGTCGCTCAAATCATCCAAAACTTTTTGGCTCGGTCTGCCGTAAGTTCTGCCGCGCGAAAAATTTTTGTCGGGAAAATTTTCAGCCGCTTTGGACTTCGCCTGCTCGTTGATGAAGCTGCGCGAGATGTGGCAGTAACCGTTCGGATTTTTGTAAAGATATTCTTGGTGCTCCTCTTCGGCGCGATAAAAATTTTTAATCGGCGCGCACTCGACGACAACCGCGTTGAAGAAACTGCCCTGCAAATTTTTCAGCGACTCTTTGATGACCGATTCGTCGGCGGGGTCGCTGAAATAAATTCCCGTGCGATATTGAACGCCGCGGTCATTGCCCTGCCGATTCACCAGCGTCGGGTCAATCGACTGATAATAAATGTCCAGGAGCTTGGGCAAGGAAACTCCGTTCGGGTCGTAAATGACGTGCGCTGCCTCGGCGTGTCCCACGTCGTTGCACACGTCGTGATAAGTGGGGTTGCGCGTCGGTCCGTTGGCGTAACCGACTTCCACGCTCACCACGCCCGGCACGTTGCGCATTAAAAATTCCGTGCCCCAGAAGCAGCCGCCCGCCAGATAAATTTCGCTTTCGCCGGCGGCCTTTTGATTTTGCTGAACAATTTCTTCGGGCAGAGGCGCGCTCAAAGTTTGCGGCGCGGAAAAATTTTTCGGAGTAAATGAAGCGTAAGTTCCGCCCGCGATTGCCAACGCCACTGCCAATGCACCCATAAAAACTTTCCTCCCATTCATGACGACCTCTCCCGTATACAACAACAGCCCCTCACGAAAAGCGAAGAGCTGATTGATTTTTTCCAAAGCAACTTGGTGCGATTGGCGCGATTCGAACGCGCGACCTACTGCTTAGGAGGCAGTTGCTCTATCCTGCTGAGCTACAACCGCAAGCCGTAAGCAGTTTATCACGCCCACGATTTTTTTTCAAGAAATTTTTTGTCGCTGTCAGTGAATCTTCCTTAACTCCAAAATTTTTTTGAACGCCGTTTGAATCTCGCGCAGATAATTTTCCGAATCCATCAGCGGAGATTTTTTCATCATCAAGCGTAAATTTTTTCTGAGCAGCGTGAGCAACTCCCAATCACTCGCGAGCATGACCGCGCGGGCAATGTACTCGTCGTAAGAGTTCACAGCCAGCTCCTCCAGCCCGATATTTTTTAAAATGCTGAGCCCGAAGCGCGAGCCGTGCCGTTGACCGTAAAGACTGACGGCGGGCACGCCCATGTACAGTGCCTCGCAGGTTGTCACGCCGCCAGGGTAGGGGAAAGTGTCCAGCGCGATGTCCACGTCGCCGTATTCAAGGAGATATTGTTCCGAGAAGCCGCGCATCTCCACCCGCGCCGTGTCAAAGCCGAAACTCTTCAGCCGTTCGCCGACAAAATTTTTTCCGTCCTCCGTGCCGAAAATTTTTCCTTTGATAATCAAGCGGCTGTCGGGCACCGCGTCCAAAATTTTCTTCCACGCGCGCAAAATCGATTCGGTTATCTTGTGAAACTGATTGAAACTGCCGAATGTCACGAATTTATTTTTCACACACGGCGGAAAAGGAGCGGGCGCAAGTTCAGTCGGCGGCTCGTAACACACATGAGTGTGCGGGAGCTTGATAAGTTTTTCCGTGAAAAAATTTTCGTCGCCCGCGCAAGTTTCGTCGGAAAGAAAATAATCGAAGCAGTCGAGCCCCGTACTGCCCATGTAACCAATCCCCGACACTTGAACGGAGGCGGGACAATATGCCGCCACGCGCAGACAATTGCCGGCGGCGTAACCGCTCAAGTCAAAGAGAATGTCAATTTCGTCGGAGCGAATCAAACGTGCCGCTGCCTCGTCCGTCAAATCAAAAATGTCTCGCCAGCCGTCGGCACTCGCGCGCAAGTGTTCCGTGACGATATCCGGTTTTTTGTCGTTCGAGTAAAAATACGTCGCGAAAAAATTTTTGTCGAGGCCGGTCAGCAACGCCCACGACCAATTAATCACCGGATGCTTGTGAAAATCTGCGGAGATAAATCCGACGCGAATTTTTTTGTGCGCGTAAAATTTTTTAGGGAAAGGTTTGACGTCCGCCAAAATTTTTTTGTACGCGTCATAAAAAGTTTGAAAATAATCCTGCGAAGCATCTTCAAATGAATTCCCGTAAAAAATTGCGCAGTGCAAGCATTGGACTTTCGGGCTGTCGGCTGTCTTGAGCATTCGGAAATAAAATTCTTTGCTCTCTTTGAGCAGAGACAAATGCGCGCAGGTGTCTGCCATGTGACTCAAGATTTCAGAGGCGAAATTTTTTTCTTTGGGCGTGGATAACTTTAAGAGCGAAAAAATTTTTTCCAGCGCGCGATACTCTCTGACGAAATTGTTTGTGTCTTCATAAATCCACGCCTCCAAATAATAAGCTTCCTTGAATTTCGGGTCGCGCCTTTTTATCTCGTCGAGGATTTTTAAAGTCGCGTCGAAATTTTTCTCCTTGTGCAGCTCACATGCTTGCGAATAAAGTTCTTGAACGTTCATTGCGTTTGCTTTCCTCCAAAATTTTTACGAACGCGGCTTGAATCTCGCGCAGATAAAGTTGCGAATTCATCAGCGGAGATTTATCCATCATCGGGCGAAGATTTTTTTTGAGCAGCGTGAGCAGTTCCCAATCGTTGGCGAGCATGACCGCGCGGGCAATGTACTCTTCATAAGAATCGACAGCCAGCTCCTCCAGCCCGACGTTTTTTAAAATGCTGAGCCCGAAACGCGAGCCGTGCCGTTGACCGTAAAGACTGACGACTGGCACGCCCATGTAAAGAGCTTCGCAGGTCGTCACGCCGCCCGTGTAAGGAAAAGTGTCGAGCGCAATGTCCACGTCATCATACTCGGCGAGCCAATTCACCGCGAAGGGTCTCATCTCCACTCGGCTCACGTCGAAGCCGAAACTCTTCAGCCGTTCGCCCGCAAAAATTTTTCCGTCCTCCGTGTTGAAAAGTTTTCCTTTGATAATCAAACGGCTGTCGGGCACCGCGTCCAAAATTTTTTTCCACGCGCGAAGAATCGAGTTGGTCATCTTGTAATATCCGTTAAAGCTGCCGAACGTCACGAAATTATTTTTCATACACGGCGGCGGCGCGGAGGATTTAAAGCGCGTCGACGGCTCGTAACAAATGTGGCTGTGCGGAAGCTTGATAAGTTTTTCCGTGAAAAAATTTTCGTCGCCCGCGCAAGTTTCGTCGGACAAAAAATAATCGAAGCAGTCGAGGCCGGTGCTGTTCATGTAACCGACGCCGCACACTTGCACGGAGGCGGGACGATACGCCGCGGCGCGCAGGCGGTTGCCTTGGGTGTGCCCGCTCAAATCAAAAAGAATGTCCGTCTCGTCCGCGCGAATGAGTTCGGCAAGTTGCTCGTCCGAAAAATTTTTCACGTCGCGCCAAGTGTCGGCGGACGCGCGCAAATGTTCCGTGACGACATCCGATTTTTCATCCGAGGAGTAAAGACAGACATCAAAAATATTTTTGTCGAGGCGGGTCAAAAGAGTCCACGACCAATTCGACACCGCATGGAAATGAAAATCGGCGGAGACAAAACCGATACGAATTTTCTCGTGCGAAAAAAATTTTCTCGGAAAAGGTTTGACGTCCGCCAAAAATTTTTTGTATTCGTCGTAAAGCGCGCGGAACTCGGCGGCGGAAAAATTTTCCAAGCAGTTCGCGTTGAAAATGCGCGTGTCGGTTATCGCCAAAATTTTTTCTTTGTCTTGGGTGAGGGCGGCGGCCAACCGCTGAAACTCCAAGCCCGCCTCCGTCATTGCCAGCGCGTAACAATCGCTGCCGATGTTGGTGAGCGCGGTGAAGGCGAAATTTTTTTCAGCAGGCGTGGAGAAATTGAGGAGCGGCAAAATTTTTTCCAGCGCGCAAAATTCTTTGACGGGATTTTCCAAGGCACGCCAGACTTCGGATTCCATGGCGTAAATTTCTTTGCGGTCGGGCGCGAGATTTTTCAGCTCGTCCAAAATTTTCAACGCCGCGTCAAAATTTTTCGCGCGATATTGTTCGTGCGCCGCCGAGAGAAGTTCATCAACGACCGCCGGCATTTTTCTCTCTCCAAAGATTTTTTTGCTCGTCGAGGATTTTTACAAACGCGTCCTGCATGTCATTGACGTAAAGTTCCGAGTTCATCAGCGGCGATTTTTGCATCATCGTCCGAAGATTTTTTCGCAAAATCAACAAGAGCTCCCAATCGTTCGCCAAAGCCACCGCGCGCTTGACGTACTCTTCATAAGAATCGACAGCCAGTTCGTAAAGCCCGACGTTGTTCAAAATGCTGCGCCCGAAACGCGTGCCGAATCTGTCACTGTAAAGAGTGACAACAGGCACGCCCATGTAAAGAGCCTCGCAGGTCGTCACCCCGCCCGTGTAAGGGAAAGTATCCAGAGCGATGTCCACGTCGCTGTATTGAAAGAGCCAGTCCTGCGAAATGCCGCGAAGCTCCACTCGGCTCACGTCGAAGCCGAAATTTTTCAGCCGCTCGCCGACAAAATTTTTTCCGTCCTCCGTGCTGCAAACTTTATTTTTGAGGAGCAGGCGCGAGGAGGGCACCGCGTCCATGATTGTTTTCCAAGCCGCCAACATTGAAGGAGTAATTTTTCTGAACTGATTGAAGCTGCCGAACGTCACGAAATTATTTCTCACACACGGCGGATAAGCGGCGGGCTCAATATTTTCCCTGAAATCGTAACAGCTGTGACTGTGCGGAACGACGATAAATTTCTCGGTGAAGTATTCGGAATTGCCCGCGCAGTGAACGTCCGCCAGAAAATAATCGAAGCAGTCGAGCCCCGTGCTGTTTATGTAACCAATCCCGGACATCTGAACGGAGGCGGGGCAATACATCGCCACGGGCAAACGATTGCCGGCCGTGTGCCCGTTCAAATCAAAGAGAATATCGATTTCGTCCTCACGAATCAACTTCGCCGTCTCCTCATCCGTCAAGTTGAGAGTGTCTCGCCAAATGTCGGCACGGGAGCGGATAATATCCGTGAACTGATCCGGCTCTTTCACATTGGCATAATAACACCGCTCGAAACGATTCTTATCGATATTCACGAACAGCGGCCAAACACATTTGAGCGTGGGGTGTCTGCGAAAGTCGGAGGAAAGGAAACCCAAACGAATTTTTTCGTGGTTGTAAAATTTTTTCGGGAAAGGTTTGATGTGCGCAAAAAGTTTTTTGTACTCGGCATAAAGCCGGCGCAAATCTTCGGCGGAAAAATTTTCCAGGTAACTGCAACAATACATTTCCGTGTCCAACGAAGGCAACAGCAAATTCTTGTCGGTTAAATATTTTTTTGCCAAACGAATCTTTTCAAGCGACTCTATGGTCATTCCCAAATTGTCGAGAGTTGATGCCATAAGTATTAAAGTCAGCACCGCTTCTCTTCGGTCTTCGGGCTTATTGATGTTGAACAAAGAAAGAACTTTTTCCTCTGCCTCGATTTCTCTCACAAAATTGCCTAAACTTTTCCAGATATCGACTTCAAGCAAATAAGTTTTTCTGAAAGACGGTTTGTATCGTTTCAGCTTCTCCAAAGTTTTCAATGCGGCGTCGTAATCTTTGGCTTTGTATTGTTTCTCGGCTCGCGCAAAAGTTTTCTCAACGTTCATTATCTGCTCCCCTCCAAAAAATTTTTCTCTCTCCAAAGATTTTTTTGCTCGTTGAGAATTTTTATGAACGCGTCCTGCATATCACTGACGTAAAGTTTCGCGTCCATGAGCGGAGATTTTTTCATCATCGGGCGAAGATTTTTCTTGAGAATTGTCAAGAGCTCCCAATCGTTCGCCAAAGCCACCGCGCGCTTGATGTATTCTTCATAAGAATCGACAGCCAGCTCGTAAAGCCCGACGTTGTTCAAAATGCTGCGCCCAAGGCGCGTACCGAATCTGTCGCTGTAAAGACTGACGACGGGCACGCCCATGTAAAGAGCTTCGGCGGTCGTGGTAACGCCCGTATATGGAAAAGTATCGAGCGCAATGTCAACGTCGTTGTAATCTGCGGGATGAGTTGCAGTCCAACCGCGAAGCTCCACTCGGTCGAGGTCGAAGCCGAAATTTTTCAGCCGTTCGCTCGCAAATTTTTTCCCGTCTTCCATACTGAAGATACCATTCTTGAGGAGCAAGCGGCTGCCGGGCACTGCCTCCATGATTGCTTTCCACGCCGCCAGCATTGAAGCATTAATTTTTTTGAATTGATTAAAGCAACCGAAGGTCACGAAATTATTTTTCACACACGGCGGATACTCGGCGGGGTCAACATCTTCCCTCAAATCGTAACAACCCTGACTGTGCGGAAGAACGATAAATTTCTCAACGAAGTATTCGGGCTTGCTCGCGCAGTGAACGTCTGCCAGAAAATATTCGAAGCAGTCAAGGCCGGTGCTGTTCACATAACCGATGCCCGACAGCTGCACAGAAGCGGGATGATACATCGCTACGGGTAAGCGATTGTCTGTCGTGTGACCGTTCAAGTCGAAAAGAATGTCGATTTCGTCGTCGCGAATCAACTTCGCCGCCTGCTCGTCCGTCAAATTTAAAATGTCCCGCCAAACGTCGGCATGGGAGCGCACGATATCTGTTAAATTGTCCGGCTTCTCCACATTGGCATAAAAGCAACTCACGAAACGATTTTTATCAAGACTTGTAAGCAACGGCCAAGTCCATTTGAGCACGGGATGCCAGCAAAGGTCGGAGGAGAGAAAGCCCACACGAATTTTTTCGTGGTCATAAAATTTTCGCGGATAAGGTTTGATGTTTGCCAAAAGTTTTTTATACCCGGCATAAAATTCACGCAAACTTTCGTCGGAAAAATTTTCAAGGTAACTGCCGTAATATATCGCCGAGCTTAACGAAAGCAAAGCCAACTCTTTTTTTTCGGTATTTTTGATTACCAAACGAATCTTTTCAACTGCTTCTTCTGTCATTCCCAAATTGGCAAGAGCATATGCAATAAGTACTAAAGCGGACACGGCTTGATTTCGTTCTTCGGGCTTATCGAGTTTTAACAAGGACAAAGCCTTCTCCGCCGCAGCGAGTTCTTTCACGTAATTATTTAACTCTTTCCAGATCATGGATTCAAGTATATATGTCTTTTTGAAAGACGGCTCGTATCGTTTCAGCTTCTCCAAAGTTTTCAATGCGGCGTCGTAATTTTTGGCGTTGAACTGCTTATCGGCTCGTGCAAAAGTTTTTTCGGCGTTCATTTCCTGTGCCCCTTAAGGAAGTGTTCGATACGATTCAACGCCTCGGAAATTTTTTCAATGCTCGTGGCGTAAGAGCAACGGACGTGACCCGCGCCGCATTTGCCGAAAGCCGTGCCCGGCACCAACGCCACGTGCTCGGCTTGAATCAATTTTTCCGCGAAAGCCTCCGAAGTCAAACCGCTCGACGTGATGTCGGGGAAAATGTAAAACGCTCCGCGCGGCTCGAAACTTTCCAAGCCCAAAGTTTTAAATCCGTCGTAAATTAATTTGCGGCGTCTGTCGTAATCGGCGACCATTTTTTTCATATACTTCTCGCCGCGCTTGAGAGCTTCGACGGCAGCCATCTGCGCGGTTATCGGCGCGCAAAGAATCGTGTACTGATGAATCTTTGTCATGGCTCCGATGAAGTCGGGGTTGCTCAGCGCGTAACCGATTCGCCAGCCGGTCATGGCATAAGCCTTGCTGAATCCGTTGAGCAAAATCGTGCGGTCGCGCATCTTCGGCAGCGCGGAAAAACATTCGTGGACGCCGCCGTAAGTCAGGTCGCCGTAAATTTCGTCGGAGATGACAATCAAGTCATGCGCCTCGGCGAAGTCCGCAATCTTCAGCAAATCCTCGCGCTCCATAATCGCGCCCGTCGGGTTGTTCGGATAACCGATGAGAATCGCTTTGGTCTTCGCCGTGACGAACGGCTCCAACTCTTCGGGCGTGATTCGGAATTCGTTTTCGATTTTCGCGGGCACGCTGACGGGAATTCCGTTCGCCAAAAAAGTTCCCGCCTGATAAGAAACGTAACAGGGTTCGGGAATCAAAACTTCGTCGCCGGGATTCAGAATCGCGCGCAACGCAAGGTCGAGAGCCTCACTCACGCCGACGGTCACCAAAATTTCCGTTTCGACGTCGTAGCTCACGTTGAACTTTTCAATGTAGTGGCGGGCAATTTCCTCGCGCAACTTGAGCATGCCGCGGTTGGCGGTGTAGCTCGTGTAGCCGCGCTCCAAACCGTAGACGCAACTCTCGCGAATCGGCCACGGCGTCACGAAGTCGGGCTCGCCCACGCCCAAGGAAATTACGTCCGTCATCTTCTCCGCGATGTCAAAAAATTTTCTGATGCCACTCGGCGCGACGCTCTTAACCGAATTCGACAATCTGTCTTGCCACGTCATGGCGCAACCACCAGCCTGCGGTCGCGGTCGTCGTCTTCCATTATCACGCCGTCTTTCTTGTAAGCCTTGAGCATGAAATGACTGCGCGTTTGCGTCACGCCCTCTATTGGTGCCAGCCGCGTCGCCACGAAATTCGCCACGTCCTTCAAAGATTTTCCTTCGATGATAACCAGCAGGTCAAAGTTGCCGCTCATCAGATAAACCGTGCGCACCTCGTCGAAGCGGTAAATCCTCTCGGCAATCGCGTCGAAGCCCACCTCGCGCTGCGGCGTCAGATTTATTTCGATAACCGCCGTGACATTGTCGTCGCCGAATTTTTCCCAGTTAATCAGCGCGCCGTAGGACAAAATTATTTTTTCCTTCTCCAGCACGGCAATTTCTTTTTCAATCTCGTACTCCGATTTTTGAAGCATGGAAGCCAGCTCGCTCGTCGACAGCCGCGAGTTGTGCTCCAGCAGTTCCAAAATTTCTTTCACATCAATCACCTCGTTCAATCATCATCGAATGGAAAACTTCAGCGTCGTGCAGCTCGGCAAAAATTCTTATCGCCTCCATGCCGCCGCTGCTGTGGTCGAGTTTGTCGTTGAGTGCGCACAGCAATTCCAAAAAATCTTCCAAAGTCATTCGCCGCTTGGAAATGGTCGTCAAGACCGCCGCGAACTCCAACGCCCGATAAGTCGTCACGAACACGCGGCAGTTGAAAGCCTCGTCGCCCGTGAACGCAACCGGATAGCTCCGCATGAAAAATTCGTTCACCAGATAATTTTCCAGCACCACGGAAAAATTTTCGCGCAGCTGACTCAAAATATTTTTTCGGTTCGCCAAGTAAGTTTCGGCGAGCCGATTTTTTTTGTCGACGGTCAAGTTTGCCTCGTAAGTCTCGCCGAAAATTTCAGCCAAAGCCGCCGCGTGATTTTCCGCGTCGAAGTCCACGGGCACGGAAATTTTTTCGCCGAAAAACTCGCAAAGATTTTCCAGCCGCCGATTCAGCGACAGCTCTCGCCGCTGCAAAATTTTTATCGCCGCGCGCTGCCTCTCCAAAAATTTTTCCGCCGCCGAAACTCTTTTCGTGAAGTCGAACACCTGCCGTGCCTTGAGCTCGTCGACGAATTCAAAATCAATCGGCTCCTCGCGCAGGAGAATCAAAATCGCGGCGACGGGGCAGGTCAGCGTCATCGCCTGAGAAAAAATTCCTTCGCCGAGTTTGTAAGTCACGCGCGGAAAACTTTGGCAGACAGCCGTGAGAAAATCTTCGCCGTGTTTGAGCTGAAGCTTGCACAAAAAATTTTCGTCGAGGAACGGACACGCGCCCGAATTTTTCATCTTGAACGCGCGCGCAGATTCATCGACGTGCTTAAAAATATTTTGGCGGTCGTCGGCGGGGAGCCGCAAGAATTTTTCCCGCGTCTCCTCGTCGAGCACAACCCGCCAATCGCGACAGCACCGCGAGCCGCAAGCCTTGCCGTCGCATTTGAAATCTCTGACGTAAGTCGGGCGAAAAATTTTCATCTGATAAAATGAGTGGGCGTCCACTCTTCGAGCTTGGGCAAGCCGAACTTCTCTTTGCCGAGCGCGATACTCTTCATGAGGAAAGTCATGTTGCGGGCGAGCGTGCGCATCGTCTGCAAGCCTTCAGCGTCCTGCGCGCCTTCGCCGGGCTCCAAGCCGTAAACCATGTTCCAATATTGGCTGCCGGCAATCGTCATGCCGCAGTTGCCGAAATATTTGTTGAGCACATCGTAAGCCGACGAGCAACCGCCGCGACGCGCGACCACGACTCCCGCGCCGACCTTGCCCGACTTGTCCTGCGTGAACGTGCTGTAAAAAAGTCTGTCGAGGAAGGCAATCGCCGTTCCGTTCGGCGAGGCAAAATAAACGGGCGCGCCGATGACAAACCCGTCCGACTCCATGAACACGGGCGCAATCTCGTTGACCACGTCGTTGAAGACGCACTTGCCGATTTTGAAACAACTTTGGCAGGCGACACACCCGCGAACAACTTTGTTGCCGATGTGGAAGTAATTCGTCTCGACGCCCTCAGCCTCAAAGATTTTAATCATTTCCTTGAGCGCGATGCTCGTGTTGCCGTTGGCTTTCGGTGAGCCGTTGACCAAGAGAACTTTCATATCAAACACTCCTTCCATACGCTTGCGAAATATTTTGACGCGCGCATTGAAAATCCTTTTCCCGAATCAAAAAAGCCGTGAGCCGTTGCCCGCGCAATTGATTTTAAATTTGGGCTGTGATAGAATTGCAAAAAATTTTTCGGCGGTGAGATGATTGAACTTCGTGGCGGCACTGAACGACGCAGCAGCAAAAAATTTACTCGTACTGGAGGAGCATATCAGGCAATCAATTTCGGATGACCCGTTCATCTTCGAAGCGTGCGCGCCGCTGTTCAAAGGCGGAAAACGTTTGCGCCCGATGCTCTTCCTGCTGTGCGCGAATTCCAAAACGAATTGTCCGCCCGAAAAGACCATGCCTCTGGCGACGGCTCTCGAACTGATTCACACGGCCAGTCTCGTCCACGACGACATAATCGACACGTCGAAGAAGCGGCGCGGCGTCGAAACCGCCAACTCCAAATACGGCGCGCAAATCGCGGTGCTCGTCGGCGATTATCTTTTCGCCAAAGCCTTTCAACTCGTCGCGGAAAATAATTACGGCGCGCAAGTCCAACTGATTCTCTCCAAGCTCGTGAAAAATCTTTGCGTCGGAGAAATCATGCAAGACCGCTCGCTCTTTGAAGTGCCGACCATGACCGAGTATTACACGCACATCAATCTGAAGACGGCGATTTTCCTCTCAAGCTGCTGTCGGCTCGGCGGAATCGTCGCGCAGATGGATGAACGCGAAATTGAAAATCTCACGGCTTACGGTTCGGGCTTGGGGCTCGCCTTCCAAATCATTGATGACTTGCTCGACTTTTTCGGCGACGAAAAAATCACGGGCAAACCCCGCGGCGGCGACCTCAAGAGCGGCGTGATAACTCTGCCGGTGATTCGCGCGCTGGAAGTCAGCAACGAGGCGGAGACGCTGAAAAAAATCGTCACGGGCGGCGGGGACGTCGAAGCCGCGATAAAAATCATTCAAGCCACGGACGCGGTTGATTACTGCAGGACGCGGGCTGAGGCGCACATTGATTCGGCGCGAGTGAATCTTCCGCTCACGCTGAAAACTTCCGTCGCGCTCGCCCTCGAACAGGTTGCCGACTTCATCGTCGACCGCACGAGATAATTGTCCCCTCTTTCTCAAGAGTGGGCACGCAGAACCAGTCCTCAATGCCGGGGCGAGTCGCGTTCTTCGGGCGGAGAAATTTCTTTTGAACTTTGAAATCTTCTTTTCTTTTGCTCACCCAAAAGAAAAGAAGCAAAAGAAAAGGGAGCCTCGCGGGGGCGTTGGTCGCTCGTGATTCGGCGGTTAAGGTAACCCGCGACCTGGTGTGCGCCGGACGCCGCTGTCCTGCGGCGTGTGCGGCGCGGCCGTCCATCCGGGACGGCCTCAACTTCGTCGATTTATTTTTAATTCTTAATTGAACAAGGGAGCTGATAACATGAAACACATCAAGACAATCAACAAGCCGAATCTGCAAGCCACGCTGACCAAGGGCGGTTGCGGCGAGTGCCAGGCGTCGTGCCAGAGCGCGTGCAAAACCAGTTGCACCGTCGGCAACCAAGTTTGCGAGCGTCAGAAGAAATAATTTCCTTTCGGCAAAATCAAAACTCCCCGTCGATATTTTCGGCGAGGAGTTTTTTTCATTGACACTGCCGGGAAAAGATTATACACTCAAAAAAATTTCGGAGGAGTGGACGAGTTGCACAAGCCGACGCAAGAGCAAATCATTGAGTTCTGTCACGCGAACACCGTAATAGATTTTTTGGAGATTGAAGTTGTGCCGACGCCCGACGGCGAAGCGCGGCTGGAGTTGTGCGCGGACTCTCGGCACGCAAACCTTTACTCGATGGCGCACGGCGGAGTGCTCACGACGATGGCGGACACTGCCATGGGCGCGAAGTGTTTGGCGTTGAACAAGCGGGTCGTGACCATTTCGCTGACGATTGAGTTCATGCACGCGGTGATGATACACACGCCGAGAATTTTCACGGAGGCGACGGTTCTCCACGACGGACGGAAGACAATGGTCTGCGAATGTAAAATCCTCGACGCGAAAGGAAAACTTTACGCGAAGGCGAACGCAACTTTTTTCGTGACGGGTCTGCTCTCCGAGGCTTAAGCAATTTCTTCGCCGCCTCAAATATGATTTTAACAATCGCAAGATAAACTGAGCGCAAATCGAAACGAAAAATTTTTTGGGGAGGTTTCAAGGATGATAGGAAAATTTAAACTGCTCGGCGCATTGCTCGCGATAATTTTCTTTGCGGTCGGCGGGCAAGTCGAAGCCGCACCGAACTGGAATTCAAACACAATCCAAGTGACGGGCATGGGCGTTGCCAATCCGCAGCTGGCACGGACGGCGGCTCACGCGGCAATGATGGCGCGGCGGGCGGCGGTGGCCGATGCTTATCGTCAGCTGGCGGAGGCAGTCAACGGCGTGCAGGTCGACGCGGAAACGACGGTCGAGCAAATGATGTTGACTTCCGACGTGGTCAGGACGAAAATCAGCGCGGTTATCAAAGGCGCAGTCATCGTCGACGAGGGCGAGCTCTCAGGCGGCGGCTACTCCGTCACAATGGAACTTCCGCTCTTCGGCGGCACGAACGGTCTGGCCGAAACTGTCATTCAACGCCCGATTGAAATTGAACCGTTCCCGACGCCCGCCCCCGAATATCGTCCGCCCGTCAAAGAATCGCAGCCGAGTTATTCCGGCGGTCATTACACAGGACTCGTCGTCGATTGCCGCGGCTTGGGCAGGATTAATCCCGTAATGAGCCCCGTCATTCGCGACGCCCGCGGACAAAAAATTTACGGACACAAAAATCTCGATTACGACAGAATCATCCGCGAAGGCATGGCCAGTTACGCCCGCGACATGAGCGAAGCCGGCCGCGCAGGCTCCAATCCGTTAATCGTCACTGCCATTGACCTCGACGACCTCAACGCCACGCCCGTCCTCTCCATGGAAGACGCCGACTTGGTTCTTTACGAAAATAATCTCTCGCACTTCCTCGACAACATTGCCGTCGTTTTCCTCTACTGAAAATTTATCAGCCATAAAAAAATCCTTCGCCGCGCGCGAGGGATTTTTTTGTTTGTCTATTCAAGATGTTTTCATTGACGCGAAAACCCAACTGGTTTAATATATGCGTGTGAAAATTTTCAATTGCGGAGGTGAACGACGTTTGAGCGTGGCAGAAAATTTTCGGGCGATAAGAGCCGAGCTCGACGATAAAATAATTTTGGTGGCGGTGACAAAAAATCACGGCGTCGAAGTCATGCGCGAGGCGATTGACGCGGGCGCGACCGACATCGGAGAAAATCGCGTGCAGGAGGCGGCGGAAAAATTTCAGTCGCTCGACCGCGCGGTCACTCGTCACCTTATCGGTCATTTGCAAACGAACAAAGTCAAAGCGGCGGTCAAACTCTTCGACGTGATTCATTCGGTTGACAGCGTTCACTTGGCGGCGGCTCTCGACAAAGCGGCGGGCGCACTCGAAAAAGTTCAAGATGTGCTGATTCAAGTCAACGCGGCGCGCGAGCCGCAAAAGTCTGGCGTGTTGCTTGAGGATTTGGACGCGCTGATAAATTTCGCCGACGCGGCAAAAAATCTTCGCCTGCGCGGACTGATGATGATTGCGCCGAATTTTCCCGACGCGGAGGACTGCCGCCCGCTCTTCAGACAAATGCGCGCGCTCTTCGACGAGCTGAGGACTTCGCGAGAAAATTTTGACTTGCTGTCGATGGGCATGACGCACGATTACAAAGTGGCGGTCGCGGAGGGTGCAAACGTCGTTCGGGTCGGCACAGCCATTTTCGGCGAGAGACTTTATTAAGCTGTTAGCTGTCAGCGATTAGTTGTTAGGATTTTTTTCTAACCGCTACCAGCTAAAAGCTATCAGCTGCTTTGCGAGAGGAGTTTAAGCGGATGGAAATAGTGGACAGGGTGAGCCGAACTCTCGGACTGTCAGACAAAGATGAGGAGAAGGTAGTTGCGATGAGTACAAAGGAAGAGCTGCCGAGCGCGCAGCCCGAACAAACAGAATCGCCAATACAACCACCGCCCGCGAACATGTCGGGGCACAAGGTAGTTGATTTTAATTCGGCGATATCGGCGAGGGATGATTTGATGACTAACAACAATGCCGCCAAACCCATGGCGAAATCGAAAATAACGACGATAAGGCCCAAGAACTTCGACGACGACGCAAAGGTCATCGCCGACTGCTTGCGCGAGGATATTCCGGTCATAATCGACTTGGAGCACACGAGCCCCGAACACGCGCGGCGCATTATCGACTTCGCGTTGGGCACGACTTACGCTATCGACGGCGACGTTCAGCAGGTCAACGACAGCGTCTTCGTCTGCACGCCCAAAACCGTCATGGTCATTGCCAACAAAGAGGAGCCCAAGCAAGAGCGTGACTTCTCGTGGCTGACGAGAAAAATGTAAGGAACAAGGAACAAGGGGGAAAAAATTCCTAATTCCTAATTGATTCAGAGGTCAAACATGCAGGAAGCAAAGGAAAAAATTATTCGATACTACAAAGGCACCGAGGGCGAAGCGGTTGCCGTCAAGCTCGTCGACTTCGCCGCGCAAGCAATTAAAAATCACAAGTGCAAGCTCACAGGTTTTTTGTCGCCGTTCGAACAGGAAATGGCGGGCGTCATTGCCAACAGCCTCGGCTCGCTCAACGTCGACTTTTACGGCGGATATCGCGGAGCCGAACGTCAACGCGCCGCCTTCTGCCACGAAGACTTTCAAGGCACGCCGAACTTTGAAATCGCTGTCATCAAGGCGGAGTGGAACGGCGAGTTCGCGCGGCTCGGTCACCGCGACGTGCTCGGCTCAATCATGAGCTTGGGCGTCGACCGCAAATTCATCGGAGACATAATCGCCACCAAGGACTGCGCGCGGATTCTCCTCGATAAAAAAATGTGCGAATACTTCACGGCGAACCTGACGGAGGTCGGCGGCACGAGCGTCAAAACTTCCGTCGACGAACTCGAAAATATTTCCGCCAAGGAAGAGCGCACAAAAGAAATTAAAGCGACGGTTGCCTCTTTGCGCGCGGACTCAATCGCGGCGGCGGGCTTCGGCATGTCCAGGAGCAAAGCCGCGCAGGAAATTTTGGCGGAGAAAATTAAACTCAACTGGCAAACCGTCAAGAGCGCGTCGCAGGCAGTCAAAGAGGGCGACGTGCTGAGTATGCGCGGACGCGGACGCTTGGAGGTCGCCGAGATTCGCGGGCAGACCAAAAAGGGGCGCGTCGGCGTTTTGCTGAAAAGATTTTTCTGAGGGGGAAACAGTCTTGCCGATGACGGAAGAGGAAATGAGTAAGTGCAGAAAAATAATTCACGGGCACGCGGCACTGGCAGCGGCGGGCAATATGTTGCCGGCACCGGGCTCGGGCGTTGCGGTCGACACCGTGACTATGACGACAATGGCAATGGCTCTGGCGTCGGTGTTCGGCGGCTCGATAACCGAATCGGTTGCAAAAAATTTGGCGACGAGTGCAATCATTGCGACGATAAAAAAGCAGCCGCTCAAAGTCATCACGAAGGAAGTTTCAAAAGTCTTGCCGTTCATCGGGCAGCTTATCGCGCCGACAATTTCCGTGGCAATGTTGGAGTCGGCGGGCTGGCTCTTGGCTGAGGACTTGGCAAACGAGAGAGACATCAAGCAACAGCAATTGGGCGCGCCCAAGGGCGGACACAACTTCCGTTACGAAAAAAAATTGGAACTCCCCGAACCTTAAAAAGCTGTTAGCTGTTAGGAAAATTCTATCAGCTATCAGCTGGAAGCTATCAGCTAAAATTGGAGGCGATGTATTTGCTTACGCCAATGGATATCCACGATCATCAATTCAAGAAAGCGTTCCGCGGTTACAACGAGAACGAAGTCGACGATTTTTTGGACAAAGTCGTCGCTGACTTCGAGCGGCTCATCGGCGATAACGAGCGGCTCAAAAATCAACTTTACGCCGTCGAAACCGAGCTTGAAAAATATCGCGGGCTGGAGAAGACCATGAACGACACGCTGATTGTTGCTCAGCGCACCGCCGACGAAGTCATCTCCGCCGCTAAGAGAAACGCCGACGGGATTAAAGAGCAGACCGCGCGCGAGTGCCAACAGATTCGTGACCAAGCTCAGCACGAGGCAAAGCAGACGATTGATGCCGCGAAAATAAAACGCGACTCAATTTTGTCCGAGTACTCCAAGCTCATCGGCGAAAAAAATTCTTTCTTGCTCAAAATGCGCACGGTGCTCGAGTCGGAGCTGGCGATAACGAATCATATCATCGAAACTCTGCCGAAGGTCGACGAGGACGAAAAAAATCCTTCGCCGGTTAAGCCTGAAGTTAAGCCCGCCGAAAAACCTGCGCCGCCCGAAAAAAATTCCGAGCCTGAAAAAATTTCCGCGCCTGAAAAAATTTCCGCGCCCGAAAAAGTTTCTGAGCCCGAAAAAGTTTCTGAGCCCGAAGAAATTTCTGCGCCCGAAAAAGTTTCCGAATCTGAAGAAGAACTTCCGTCGAACATCGTCAGCGTGTCCACCAAGCCCGTGACCGACGAGACGAAAACTTACAAGCCCGTCCTCGTCAAGGAGAATTGACTGTGAAAAAATTTTTCGCGACCGTCGAACTTGTTTTTGCAATTTTATACATTCATTGGGACAAAGTATTTTTCCTCGGCGTCGTCGCGTTTGACCAATTCACCAAAGCAGTCGTCATGCGTTCGATGGTGCCCGGCGAATCCATTCCGATCATCCAAAACATTTTCCATTTGACATACGTGCTGAACCCCGGCGCGGCGTTCGGGATTTTGTCGAACCAGAGAATGTTTTTGCTCGTCACGGGCGCGGTGTTGATTTTGGCGACGGCTTACTTTTATCCGCTGCTGAAAAAATCTGACGGCTTCCTGCGGCTCGGAGCCACGGCAATTTTGAGCGGCGCGGTCGCAAATTTAATCGACAGAGTTCAGACGGGTTGCGTCGTGGATTTTTTTGACTTCAGAATCTGGCCGGTCTTCAACGTCGCGGACATTGCAATCGTCTTGGGCATGGGCTTGATGATTTACGCGATACTCTTTCGGCTCGACGGAAGTAATTCAATTAGAAATGTGGAATGAGGAATTTAACTCCTAACTGATTGGAGGCGCGGCGGTGATTTTTCTTGTCGATGAAATTTCTTCGCGCAGGCTTGACGTTTACCTCAACGAAAAATTTTCCGAGTGGTCGCGCTCGCACGTTCAGAAGTTAATCGCGGACGGATTGGTCACAGTCGACGGCGCGAAGGTCAAGGCGAGTTTCAAGCTCAAGGGCGGCGAAAAAATTTTTGTCGCTGAAGTCGACGCCGCAGAGGTTGAATATCAGCCTGAAAATTTGCCGCTCGATATCCTTTACGAGGACGCGGAAATAATTGTCGTCAACAAGGCGCGCGGCATGACCGTTCACCCCGCAGACACAGTTCGACGCGGCACGCTCGTCAACGCGCTCCTTTATCACTGCAAAGATTTGTCGGGCATCAACGGCGTCAAACGCCCCGGCATCGTCCACCGCCTGGACAAGGACACTTCGGGCGTGATGGTCGTCGCCAAGACCGACGCCGCTCATCTCAGCTTGGCGGAGCAGATAAAAAATAAAACGGCGACGCGCACTTACCTGGCGATTGTTCACGGCGTGCTCAAGGACGACGCGGGAATCATCAGCGGAGCAATCGGGCGCGACAAAGTTGACCGCAAGAAGATGGCAATCACTCCCGACGGCAAACCCGCCGTCACCGAGTTCAAAGTCCTTGAGCGGTTTGAAAATTTTTCTTTCGTCGAGTGCAAACTCCAAACGGGCAGGACACATCAAATCCGCGTGCACATGGCGGCAATCGGGCACCCGCTCCTCGGCGACACGAAATACACCGCGCGGAAAAATCCGTTCGACATATCGGGGCAGGCACTCCACTCGCACACGCTGACTTTGACTCACCCGACGACAAATCGGCTGATGAATTTCACCGCGCCCGTGCCCGACGACATAAAAAAAATTTTAGAGGTGTTAGGCTTTAATTTTTAATTACGCGGTGTGCATTGCGCATTGCGTTTGAAAGGACTGAGCACATTGTTTATTCAAGGGTTGGCACCAATCCTCTGGCTAATCGTTGCGCTGAGCGTTTTGAAATTGCCGGCGTGGAAGGCGTGCCCCATCGCGCTGATAATTTCCTTCCTCATCGCCTGGCAATGCTTCGACATGCAGCTGACGGACGTTATGACCGGCACACTCGAAGGCGCGCTCATGGCGATATGGCCGATTCTCGGCGTTATCGTGTCGGCGATATTCGCGTACAACTTGACGGTGCACACCGGCGGCATGGAAAAAATCAAATCCATGTTGAGCTCCGTCAGCACCGATAAACGAATGCTTATCCTCATCATCGCGTGGGGCTTCGGTGCTTTCCTTGAATGCATGTCGGGCTTCGGCACGGCGGTGGCAATCGGCGCGAGCATGTTGGTCACGATAGGTGTGCCGCCCGTCAATGCCGTCATCGCCTGCCTGGTCTCCAACGCCGCAATGAGTTCGTTCGGCTCGGTCGGTCTGCCGCTGACGACGCTGGCAAAGCTCACCAACTTTGAACCGCTGCAAATCGCCACGTACACCACGCTGCAGTTGGGAATCATGGTTGTCCTCATGCCGTTCATCATGCTCATCGCCTTCGACGGATTCAAAACTCTGCGCGGCATGATTCCCGCGTGCTTAATCGGCGGCTTGGGTTTCTGCATACCGTCGGTTTTCTTCGCGGCGACCATGGGCGCGGACTTGGCGGGTATCGCGGGCGCGGTGGCTGCCATGGCTTCGCTTGTCATTTACGCAAAAAAATTTCCAATCAAAGACCCCGAATACGAGATTGACGATTACGACGAAAGTTTTTCAATCACGCCCGGCGAGGCAGTCAAAGCTTGGCTGGTGTTCTTGCTCATCTTCGTTTTCCTGGTCATCTGCTCCATACCCGCCGTTTCTGCCGTGTTAAAAACTGTCGTCACCAAAGTTATGATTTACACCGGACCGGACGCCGCGCCGACTTCTTTCCAGTGGATAACGACTCCGACAATCCTTTTTGTCTCCGCAGTCATCGCGGGCTTCGCGAACAACGCAACTGTCGGCGACATGGCAAACGTCTTGAATCGCACGCTCAAAACTTTGATTCCGACGTTCATCACAATCATCACCATCATCGCCACGGCTCGCATCATGGGTTACAGCGGAATGACCATGGCGATTGCCACGACGACCGTCGCTGCCACGGGTACCTTTTATCCGTTCATTGCTCCGCTTATAGGTTCGATTGGCGCGTTCATCACCGGCTCGGCGACCTCCAGCTGCGTCCTGCTCAGCAAGCTCCAAGTCGACGCGGCTTTGGCGATTGGTCTGCCCGAAACCGCGCAGGCGTGGATTGCTGCCGCGAATGCTTCGGGCTCTTGCGTCGGCAAAGTTATTTCCCCGCAGTCAATCGCAATTGGTGCGGCGGCCGTCGGCGCGTTCGGCGTCGAATCTCAGATTATGAAGTTCGCCGTCAAAGTTTACATCCCGTTCGTTCTGATTATGGGCTGTATCGTTTACTTCGGACAATCAATGCTTTGAGCTTGAAAAAATTTTTTCCCCGTCGAAAAACTCGGCGGGGATTTTTTTTGTGTGTTATACTTGCCGGCAAGAGGTGAGAGCGTGATTGAAATTCTTTTGAAGGACAGAACGACCGAACGAAATATTCTCTGGGCGAACGCAGAGCGCGGAGCCGAAGAAATTCAGCTCGAAGAAATTCATTTGATTAAGCCGCGGCATGAAAAAATTCGCGCGCAACAGAAGCAACGCACTCGCGAACGCGCAGAAATTTTTACGCCGCCCGACGTTTGCGAAATTCAAAACGATTTGCTCGCCGACGAAAAAAAAATTTCCAGCCCGTGGACGGATTACGTCGACAGAAAATTTTTGGAGATAACTTGCGGCGAAGCTCCTTACATTACCACTCGATACAACGCAGTCACGGGCGCGCCGATTCCGATTCAAAAACGCGTCGGGCTCCTCGACCGAAAACTTAAACTCATTAACCAACAGGTTCGCGCCGTCGAAGATTGGAAAAAATTTTCCGCCCGCGCAGTCCGCAGCGTTTACGGTTACGAATTTCAAGGCGACAATCTTTTCCTCGCCCGAAAAAATATTTTGCTGACCGTCGAAGATTTTTATCGCGAAAAATATTTTTCAAACCCGCCCGAAGATTTTCGCCGCGAAGTCGCCGAAATTATTTCGTGGAACTTTTGGCAGATGGACGGGCTGACTTACTCGCCGCCGTTCACCGACGAAGCAAATCTTTTCGGCGGCGCGAACTGCAAAATCAAAGATTGGAGCACGGGAAAAATTTTTGAGTTCAGAGAACTTTTGGGAGGAGGACGACGATGAAAATTTTCGACGAAGCATTGAGCCGCAGATTGATTTACATCTTTGAAGCCGACGACGACCGACACCGAGGGCTCCTGAAAATCGGAGAGACAACAGTCAAAAAATTTTCGCCGACCGAAGAAGATTTGAAAGTCGCCGCCCGCAAACGTATCAAAGAATTCGCGGGGACGATGGGCGTTAAGCCGGAGCCGATTTACGTCACGCTCGCCGTGAGGGACGACGGCACAAATTTCCGCGACACCGACGTCCACCGACTGCTGGAAAAGTTCAGGCACAAGTTCAAAGGCTCGAACGCGCGCGAGTGGTTCAACGTAAAACTCTCGACCGCGGTCAACGCCATCAAAGACGTCAAGCGCAGAAAAAAACTTTCCGCCGCTGATGTCGACCTCGACGCCGAAAAAATTATTTTCCGCCCCGAACAGGAGGAGGCAATCGCCCGCACCGTAAAACATTTCAAAGACGCAAGGGGCAAGGCCGCCGACTTCCTTTGGAATGCAAAGATGCGTTTCGGAAAAACTTTTTGCGCGCTCGAAGTCATCAAGGAAATGAACTTCGACAAAACGATTATCATCACGCACAGACCCGTTGTCGACGACAGCTGGCACGACGGCTTCCTAAAAATTTTTCACGGCACCGATTATCATTACTTCGGCAGGGACGACGACTTCGACTTCGGCGACGCAAAAAAATTTATCTGCTTCCTTTCCATTCAAGATTTGCGCGGCTCAAAAGTTGTTGACGGCAAGTTTGACAAGAACGAAAAAATTTTTGCGACCGAATGGGATTTTGTTATCGTCGACGAGGCGCACGAAGGAACCACCACCGAACTCGGCGACAAGGTCATCAAAAATATTCTCAAGCCAAATTCAAAGCTGCTCGAACTCAGCGGCACGCCCTTCAACATCCTCGACGACTTCGCGCCCGAAACCGTTTACACTTGGGATTACGTCATGGAACAGCGCGCGAAAAATTCTTGGCACGAAACTCATCCCGACGAGCCCAATCCTTACCTCGACCTGCCCGCCATGAAGATTTACACTTACGACCTCGCCGCGCTCTTCAATTACCGCGAAGATGACGTTTTCAGCTTCAAAGAATTTTTCCGCTCCACCGACGGAAAAAATTTCGTCCACGCCGCCGACGTCCGCAAATTCCTCGACATGCTCACTTCAGCCGAAAATTATCCTTTCAGCCGCGATGACTTCAGAAAAAATTTTCGGCACTCGCTGTGGATTATCCCCGGCGTCAAAGAGGGCAAAGCTCTCAGCAGACTTTTGAAACGCCACAAAATTTTCGGCGCGTTCAAAGTGGTAAACGTGGCGGGCAACGGCGACAGCGACGACGAACCCGACGACGCGCTCAAGCAAGTCAGGCGCGCAATCGACAACCACGAGTACACAATCACGCTTTCCTGCGGCAAGCTCACGGCGGGCGTCACCGTCCCCGAATGGACTGCCGTCTTCATGCTCGCCGGCTCCGTCAACACCTCCGCCGCCAATTACCTCCAAACCATTTTCCGCGTTCAATCTCCCTGCACGCGCGGCGGTTTCGTCAAGGAAAATTGTTTTGTCTTCGACTTCGCGCCCGACCGCACGCTCAAGATGATTGCGACCTCGGCGGCCGTCTCTGCGCGCGCGGGCAGGACTGACGACGCCGACCGCAAACACCTCGACGCCCTGCTGAACTTTTGCCCCGTCATTTCTCTCAGCGGCTCGCGCATGAATTATCGCGCCGACGACCTCCTCCAACAGCTCAAGGCCGTTTACGTCGAACGCGCCGTTCGCAACGGCTTTGAGGACAACTGCCTTTACAACGATTCGCTCCTCAACCTCAGCCAACTTGAGCTCGAAAAATTTGCCAACCTCAAGAAAATTGTCAGCTCCTCGGCCGCGCAGAAAAAATCCGTCGTCGTCAATGACACGGGCTTAACCGGCACTCAGCAAAGAGAAAAATCCAAAACGCCGCGCACAGCCGAACAGAAGGAACTCGACAAGCGCAAACGTCAGCGCGTCGAAGCAATCAAAGTTCTCCGCGCAATTTCCGTTCGGCTCCCGCTGCTCATTTACGGCGACGACTTTATCATCGACAAAAATTTTTCGCTCGACGTGTTCAAGTCAATCGACGACGACTCTTGGAACGAATTTATGCCCGCGGGCGTCTCCAAAGAAATTTTCAGCGACCTCACCCGATATTACGACCGCGACGTTTTCATCGCCGCCGCAAAAAAAATTCGCAGGCTCGCCCAAGACGCCGACGCCCTCCCGCCCACCGAACGCGTTCAAAAAATCGCCGAACTCTTTGCCACCTTCCGCAACCCCGACAAGGAAACCGTCCTCACGCCCTGGCGCGTCGTTCAACTTCACCTCGACGCCGCCTTCGACGAAAAATTTTTCGCGCCCGACAAAAAAATCCTCGAAATTAATTCCAAGACGGGGCTCTACCCTCTGGCCGTCGCCGAAAAAATTTATCGCGTGCGCCTCGGCAACGGCGACGAGAAAAAAATCCTCCGCGCCGCTCTTCAACGCTGGGACAAAACCGTCGCCGAAAATATTTTCGTCCTGTGCAAGACGCCCATGGCCGTCAAAATCACGCGCCGCACTCTCGTCGGCTTCCGCGACCAATCTCACGTCAACGCCCGCCACTTCCCCGACCTCATCCAAACCCTCAAGACCGCCCGCGCACTTTTCCTCGAACAAATCGTCGACAAAAATTTTTGGAGCAAAGGAGTTGGCAAAATGAAATTCGACGCCGTCGTCGGCAACCCGCCCTATCAAATCGCGGGCAGCGGCGACAACAAAAATTTCGCGTCGCCCGTTTACAATCTGTTCATGCAGACGTCATTCAAACTCGCCGACAAAGTTTCGCTGATTCATCCCGCGCGTTGCCTCTTCAATGCCGGCGCAACTCCTCAAGACTTCAGAAATGAAATCCTCTCCGACCCGCACTTCAAAGTTAAAAGATATTTTCCCGACAGTAAAACTTTCGTCGACGATAAAGGCGAGACGCAACCGCTTTTCCCGACCTCCGACATCAAAGGCGGCGTCGCCATCACTCTGCGGGACGCGACAAAAAATTTCGGCGCGATTGGAACTTTCATTCCGTTCGACGAATTAATTTCCATTCATCAGAAAGTTGTCCTCGACAATAAAAATTTTCGCCCGCTCAGCGAAATTATTTTCTCGCGAACAATTTACAGGCTGACGGATAAAATGCACGAAGATTTTCCTGTCGCGTCAAGTCGACAGAGCCAGGGACACCCTTATGATATGTCGACGAACATTTTAGTTTTGCTTCCAGAAATTTTTTTCGACGACAAACCGAACGACGGACACGAGTACATTCAAATTCTTGGGCTGACGAAAATGCAACGCGTGTACAAATGGATTCGCCGCGATTATGTCAACGCCCCCACGCCGCTGGAAAAATTTAAAGTTTTGGTTCCGCACTCCAACGGGTCGGGGGCATTGGGCGAAGTGTTGAGTACGCCGCTTGTCGGCTCGCCGCTTGTCGGCCATACGGAGACCTTTATCAGCGTCGGAGCGTTCGACACGCGCGCGGAGGCGGAGGCTTGCATGGCATACATCAAGAGCAAATTTGCGCGGGCATTGCTGGGCATCCTCAAGGTCACTCAGCACAATCCGCCGGCGACGTGGTCGAAGGTTCCGCTGGAAGATTTTACTTCGGCGGGCGACATCGATTGGCGCGGCTCGGTCGACGCGCAACTTTATGACAAATACAAATTGACGGCGGCGGAGATAAAATTCATTGAGGAGCACGTGCGGGAGATGACTTGAAAAAATTTTCGGCGTGTGATACACTGTGCGCGGTTAAATCAGACACATCACGGTGTAGCCATAAGAACGTGTGCAAAAATCGAACCCCGAGTTTAGCCGACTCGGGGTTCAAACGTCTTTAGACGTTGCTCGTTCGTTTTGCAGATTAACGATAACCACTATGCTCTACCTTTTGTCTTAGCGTTTGCTGTGTCTTGTGCTGTTAATGCGCTTGTCGAGCCATTTGCAAACGAAGTAGGAAACGACGTTCCCCACAACGGTCGCTCCGACAGTCACGACGAAGAGTGTAGCCATAAGATTCACCTCCTTTCAAAAGCTAGAGGGTGAACCATGTGCAAATTTATTTTAGCGGAAAAATTTTTGAGGGGCAAGCGTTGAAAATTTTTTCGGCGTGTGATACACTGTGTGCGGTTAAATCAGACACATCACAGTGTAGCCATGGATAAGGATACAAAAATCGAACCCCGAGTTTGGCCGACTCGGGGTTCAAACGTCCGTAGACGTTGCTCGTTCGTTTTGCAGATTAACGATAACCACTATGCTCTACATTTTGCCTTAGCGTTTGTTGCGTCTTGTGCTGTTAATGCGCTTGTCAAGCCATTTGCAAACGAAGTAAGAAACGACGTTCCCCACGACGGTTGCTCCGACAGTTACTGCGAAGAGTGTAGCCATGAAATTCACCTCCTTTCAACGGGAAGAGATGAATAGGATACAAATTCATTTTAGCGGAAAAATTTTTGAGGGGCAAGCGTTGAAAAATTTTTCGGCGTGTGATAAACTGAGCGCGTTGACAACATGGTACTCATTTCCTTTCGCGAACAAGAGCGGACGGAGGAAAGACGCAAAGAACCCCGGGCTTGAACGGCTCGGGGTTCTAAATTTTTTTGGAAAGAAAAATGACTTGCCTCCGACAAACGCTCCTCGGAAGCAAGTCATTTAACAGATAAGATGTTCGCAGTTTAACGCTTAAAGTTTCTTCACGTTGGCGGCCTGCGGACCGCGCTCGCCCTCGATGATATCGAAGGAGACTTCCTGACCCTCGTCGAGAGTTTTGTAGCCGTCGCTCTGGATGGCCGAGAAATGAACGAAGACATCGTCGCCTTCTTCGCGAGCAATGAATCCGTAACCTTTTTCCGCGCTAAACCACTTTACCTTACCAACTGCCATGTTTGAATACCTCCAATAAGTTTATCGCTCTTTGTGCGCAAGCTGATTCATTATAGACACTGAAAAATTTTCTGTCAACCAATAAAATTGACATGGGACGATAACAAAGTTGCGCACGATTATTTTTTGTTGCGGGCGTTGGCGAGGATATTTTTGATTTTGTCAGAGGCGGAAGGTTGAGCGTCGGCAGATTTGGTTGCGCCCGCCTGAGGACGAATGTTGGAGAGGATGCTGTTGATTGCGGCGGAAGAATTTGCGGACGGGGGTTTGGGCGCGGGCTGAGCGGGAGCTTCGGCTTGCGCGTCGTCCTTGGAGTGATTCGCCAAAATGTTTTGAATCAGAGCGGAGGTTGATTGCGGCGTCGGCTGAGCGGGAGCAGCGGTCGCCGTCGATTGACCGAGCACAGCTTGCGCGCCCGCCTCGTACAAAATATTTCCGTTGAAAGTTTGTCCGCCGACAGTCAGCGCGTCGGTGAATTGCCACATGCGTCCTTTGAAGTTGTCCTCGGAGTTCCACTGCGCCGACCAAATTTCACAGCCGAGCGATTGCCAGTCGATGAATTCTTCGAGCCAAGAGAGATTCGCGAAGACCCCGCAGTTGAGCGGCTTGATTGAGTCGAGGAAAGCTTTGCAGATGGCAGTGACGTTGCGGCGGCTGAAGTCGAAGCCGTGGCGTTCCTTGTATTTGTCGCCGTCGCCCATGTTAAACCAAACGGGCAGCTCCAAGAGGACGCCGGCGCGTTCGATGATTCCCTTGCAGAAATTTGCCTCTTGGATTGCGTCGGCGGGCGTGAGCGCGTAGGAATAGTGATACGCCCCGCAAATGAGTCCCGCCTTGTGAGCCTCCTCGACGTTGTGTTGGAAGTTTTCGTCGAAGTTCGATTTGCCGTAGCCCGTCCTGCAGATGGCGAAGTCAATGCCCGCCGCCTTGAGAGCTTGCCAGTCGATATTCTCGTTGAAAATTGAAACGTCTACTCCGCGCATAACAATTCCTCCTTAAAAAAATCTGCGGTAAGATTATCAAGAAAAATTTTTCGCGTCAACAGAAAAGGGAGTGGTCGTCGTGCTTGTCGGGCTGATGAATGACTTTTATTTTTTTGAATCAACTTTCTCTTTGCTTGTCCAAAGAGAAAGTTGCAAAGAGAAAGGACGCCTCGCGGGGGCGGCTGCTCGTTCGTGATTCGGAGGTTAAGATTACCCGCGGTTCGTCGTGCCCGCTGAATTCGCGTCACGCTCATTACGCGGGCGGGGCCGTCCATCCGGGACGGCCTCAACTCTTTCGGCTGTCAGATTTTTTTTTGAGCTGAAGAAAAAGAATCGCGGCGAAAATCGCGACGCCCGCAATGTCGGTGACGAGCCCCGGCTTAATCATCATGAGCCCGCCCGCGCCGAGGATTAATCGTTCAAAATTTTTGAGCGGCGCGGCGAGGTAACCGATAAGCGAGGAGCTGAGCGCGACCATTCCGACGAGAGCCGTGAGCAACGACAGTCCGAGATTCAAAGTTACGCCGTGCATTAAAATGAGTTCGGGATTGAGGACGAACATATACGGGATGATGAACGCGGCGATTGCCAGCTTCGAGGCGTTGATGCCCGTGCGCAACGCGTTGCCGCCCGAAATGCCTGAGCCCGCGTAAGCCGCAAGTGCCACGGGCGGAGTGACGTCCGCGATGATTCCGAAATAGAAAACGAACATGTGCGCCGCCAAAATCGGCACGCCCATTTGAATCAGCGCAGGCGCGGCGATTGTCGAGGTGATGACGTAATTGGCGGTGGTGGGCACGCCCATGCCCAGGAGTATCGCGGTTATCATGGTCAAGAACATGCTCGGCAAGACCAGCCCGCCCGACAAATCCAAAAGAGCCGACGCGAGCTTGAGCCCGACGCCCGTCTTGGTCACGACCCCGATAATTATTCCTGCGGCCGCGCAGGCGACCAACACGCCCAAAACATTTCGCGCGCCCGTCTCCAAACCTTTGACGATTGCGGCGGGGGACATGCGCGTGGATTTTTTTATTGCCGAAACCAAAATCGATAAGATGATTGCGACGAGAGCCGCGCGCATTGGAGTGTATCCGCTGACGAGAAGATAAACGATGACGAGCAGAGGGATTGCCAAGTGCCCGCGCGTTTTCAAAAGTTCGGAGAGCTTCGGGAGTTCGGAGCGCGGAAGACCTTTCAAATCATTTCGTTTTGCCTCGAAGTGAACGCCGAGCCACACGCCGATAAAATACAACGCCGCGGGAATGACGGCCGCCTTGACGATTTCGACGTAAGGGACGCCGACGAATTCCGCCATGAGGAAGGCAGCCGCGCCCATGACGGGAGGCATGAGCTGTCCGCCCGTGGAGGCCGCCGCCTCGACCGCGCCCGCGAAGTCTTTGTGGTAACCGAGCTTTTTCATCATGGGAATGGTCAATGAGCCGGTGCCGACGACGTTGGCGACCGACGAGCCGCTGACAGTTCCCATCAAGCCACTCGACAGGACGGCGACCTTCGCGGGACCGCCACTCGCCCAGCCCGCGATTGAGTTCGCCACGTCGATAAAAAATTTTCCGAGCCCCGTGCCCTCCAAGTACGCGCCGAACAAAATGAACAGGAAGATAAACGTCGACGAAACTCCGAGCGGGATTCCGAAAATGCCTTCGGTCGTGAAGTAAACGTGGCTGACAAAATAATCGACGGTCAGCCCGCGGTGAGCCAAGAGCCCCGGCATGTACGGACCGGCGAACGCGTAAGTAATAAAAAATAAAACGACGCAGACCATCGGGATTCCGACGACACGCCGCGCAGCTTCGATTACCAAAATGATTCCGAGCGCGCCGATTAAAACATCGGTGGAAGTGGGCAACGCCGCCCGCAAGATGAGTTCTTTGTAATTGATGACAATGTAAGCGGGAGCCGCCGCGCCGAGGAGAGCCAAGATTGCATCGAGCGGATGAAGTTTATCTCGCCGCCAAGATTTTTTCGTCGGGTAGAGCAGGAACGACAGACACAATCCGAAGCCGAGATGAATGGCGCGTTGAATTTGTGCGTCGAGGAGCCCGAAGCTCGCGGTGTAAATTTGGAAGACGGAAAAGCTGATGGCGATGGCGGAAATTATTTTTGCCATGACGCCCGTGTATTCCATTGTGTTCGATTCGCTGTCGTACTTCTTCAAAACTTCTGCGGCGGTCATTTCTTTTCGTTCAGTCAACGTGTCTCACCTCTTTTTAGCTGTTAGCGGTTAGCTTTTAGCTGTTAGAAATTTTTGCCTGAAAGCTGACAGCTAAATTTTCGCGCCCGCCGTAAAAAAATCCTGCAGAAACAAAAAAGGCGCGGCCGTCCCGCGCTGAAGTTTTCAAACTTTGTAAATCGAATCGGTCACGTACTCGGCGATTCTCGCGTCGTGCGTCATGAAAATCATATTCTCGACAATCGCCTGACAAATCATGAGCCTGTCGAACGGGTCGTGATGAGGCGGAGTGTTTTCCTTGCGCGTCAAATTTTTTACTTCCAAGACGTGTTCGACATCGACAGGAACTTGAGTAAAGCCGAGCCTTTCGCAGTGGTTCAAGAAACGTTCGCCGGTCATGGAAAGTCTATCAGGACGAGCCGCGTGCTTAATCTCGACTTCCCAAACAGACAAAATGCTGTAGTAAATCTTGTTTGCACTGTCCGCGATGATTTCACGAGCCTTGGCTGAAAGTTGTTCGTCACCGCCAAAAAACCAAATCAAGATATGAGTGTCGAGTAAAATTTTCATCTTTTCACCTCGTAGCTGTCAGCAACTTCTCTCCAAATTTCGGCATCCAGCGCGTCGAAAAGTTCATCGTCAAAAGTGAACGTACCCTTGGCGATACCGAAGACACGGCGCGGGTCAGGCTTGTGTTCGGACTTGTGTTCGGGATTGAGCGCGGGATTTTTTTCTTCGACACGCGGCAGGTTCTCCGTGATGGGAGTCATCTTGATAATCGGTTTGCCGCCGAGCGTAAGATAAACTTCTTCTTGAGGGTCGCAGAGCAAGTTCACCAAGTAGGAGAATTGGTCTTTGGCGTCAATCACGTTGATGTACTTCATTTCAATCTCTCCTCGGAAAATTTTTTTTTATAATTCGCCGCACGCGAAGTTAATCCTTCAGTGACAGGAGAGCGACGCCCGCCATGCACAAAGCCGCCCCGAAAATTTTTCGCGCTGAAATTTGCTCGTGATAAAAAAATCCTCCGACGAAGAGCATGACCGGCGCGATTAAAATGTTCACGACCGGCGACGCCGTCGACAGCTCGCCGCCCGCCCGATAAATTTTCCTCCGCCTCGACAAAAAATTTTTCGCGCGAAACTTTATTCCTTCAGCGACAGGAGAACGACGCCCGCCATGCACAGAGCCGCCCCGAAAATTTTCCGCGCTGAAATTTGCTCGTGATAAAAAAATCCTCCGACGAAGAGCATGACCAGCGCGATTGAAATGTTCACGACCAGCGACGCCGTCGACAGCTCGCCGCCCGCCCGATAAATCATCACGAAGCCGACTTCCACGCCCGTTATCGACAAGCCCATCAAAATGCACGCCCAATTGCTCCGCGCTGCCTCGACAAAAATTTTTTCGTGCGGCGTGAGGAAAAATAAAATCGCGCTCGCCGCCAATGCCGTTGCGTAATTGACGACCAAACCCATGAAAGCATTTTGTTCGGCGGGAATGGATTTGCTCGCCACGTGATAAAAAACGTTGGCGGCGACGGCGAGTGTTATCGGCAGAAAAACCATTTCGACCCCTCCAAAAAATAAAAGGCACCCGACGAACCTTCCGAGGCGCAAAGCCCTTGCCTGCGGTTCGTTTGATGCCTCGCGAACGTCATCCGGCGACGACGCCCGCAATTTATTCAGCTGAAATTTATTTCTCGACGACGGTTGTCATCTCGTAAAAAATGTCGTTGAGTGAGTTATCGTTTTCGGGAGCCTTATCCAAATCGGGCGGCACGTTGACCTTATTGGTCTTGGGCGAAACGTAAGTGGTGTAGGAGTGCAACTCGCTGTAATAGCCCATGGCGTCGAGAAGGTCGCGTTCCTCGTCGGTGAGGACGACGCGCCCGGCGGCAGCTTCGTTGAGGACGTAAATGGAGTAAGCGCGCATGATGTTCGTCAAGTCAAAGGCGGCGGTGACCGTCGTCCAGCTCGGCTTGTTGACCGTCCACGCGAAGGTGATGTCGTTCGCACTAATGGCCGCCAGCCATCTCTGAAGGATTTCTTTTTGCTCGGCGAGTGCCGCGCCCGACAGCCCCGCGAAGGATGCTTGGCTGTTCTTCTCCAAGAGCGCGGCGACTTTCGGACCATCAAGCGTAACGTTCATGATTCGCAGGTCGGGTGTGTCTTTGAGGACTTCAACTTTTTTTACGGCCTCAATATTTTCTCTGACGAAACTTTGACCCGAAGATTTCCAAAGCGTGGCGATACCCGCGGGCAGCCCCGGCAAAATCATTTTGCTCCACTTGCCGCGCCGCTGAACGTAAAGAGTCATCTCGTTGCCGACTTGTTCAATGTAAAAAGGAATGTTGCTGTTCGTCGAATAATTTTTCTTCAGGTTCGTGTATGTCCACGACAAATTGCCGCTCATCCTCATGACACCGTCGTCGAAGACTTGCGCCTTTGAATCCATGTCGAGATGAAAATTTGTCGAGATAAGCGTGAGGTCTTGGTCGACGGCGCGCTCGGTTGCCAGTTGCCCCATGTAAGCTTCGCGGAAGGCAGCCATGCCCGCGTCCTCGGTCGTCGCCGCGTCAACCGTGCCGCCGAAGAGGAACGCACTGCTCACCGCCGCAACCGCCGCAAACTTGCGCAGAGAATTTTTCTTGAAGAATTTCATTACACTACCTCCAAAAACTTTTTTGCGATAATAACCTTAACGATTTTCCTTGTCAAGGCAGGAAATGTTGCAAAGCCCGTGGAAATACCATTGAAAATTTTCGCGCCGAGGAGACAGCTGATTAAATGAAAATTGTGATTCTCAAATTCCCGCACGCTCCCGAATATTTTTTTTACGTTGCTTGCTCCATGGCCACGAAGCTCGGCTGTGATGTCGCAGGCATTATCACTTTCGATTTGAATGAGAAAGAAACTTCACACGAGGGCTATCCGATTTATCCGCTGACCGAAATAGAAAATTTGTCATGGGACGTGGCGATTTACACCTGCGATGGAAATGACTTTGCCGAAATTCTTCCGCGCATGATTGAGTTGGGAATTGGCAAGCGCGAGCAATTCAAAAGTGATCTCTGGCTGTTGAAGCAGTTCATGACAAAAAAATATGAAGACTTCGCCGACCCCGCGATTCAAGAGACGCTGGAGTGGTGGAAGACGCACGAGCTCTCCGTTTTTAATCAGCACATTCCTTACTACACTTTGAGCAGAGTTTTCTTCGACGAGGTTTGCGACTTGCCTTACGTCCATCTCCAAACAATCGGCGGCGAGTGGCGCAGGCTGTATTATCCCAAAAATCATGACTTCCGCGTTCAAGAAGGCGAGAGGTTCGTTGTAAATCTTTTGACCGAGCAGTTGCCGACCTCGCCTCATCTTTACGTGACGGACGAGCACAAAGTTCAAGCGGGCGACATCATAATCGACGCGGGAGTCGCCGAAGGAAATTTCGCGCTCAAGTATGTCGACCTTTGCTCCAAAATATATCTGTTCGAGCCGACGGAAAAATGGCATGAGCCGCTTCGTCAGACGTTCAAAGATTATCGCGACAAAGTTGAAATTATTCCGCGCTTTGTTTCAGATAAAACGGGGAGGGTGTCCATCGCAATAGACGACGCGTTGCCCGACCTGCGCGGCAAAAAAATTTTCCTCAAAATGGACGTGGAAGGAGCCGAGCCGAAAGCTTTGCGCGGCGCGGAAAAAATTCTGACGAACAACAAAGTCCGAGCCTCCGTTTGCACTTATCATAATTCCGACGATTTGGTTAAGGTCAAGTCAATCTTTCAGACCTTCGGCTACAAAACTTCGACGAGCGCGGGTTACATGGTTTTCATCTATGACCCGAATATTTTTAAGACGGCGGACTTCAGGAAAGGAATTGTCTACGCCGAAAACTGAAACTTGCGAAAGAACACCCTAACTGTTATTATATAAAAAAGCTGAGGAGGCAGCGCAATGCGAAAAAGAAGTGGGTTTAACTGGTTTGCGTTGGTGATGTTCGCGATGATTGCTTACTTCTCGACGGTTTTAATTTCTCAACAGGTTCACTTGGCACACGTCAGCGAAAGTCAACGAATCGCCGATAAAAGGTTGGAGAAGGCAAAGGCGACGAACGAAAAGTTGCGCAAGGAGCTCGCCGCACTGCAAGACATCAACAACATTGAAAAATTGGCGCGCGAGGATTTGGGACTTGCCAAAGAAGGCGAGATGCCCTATCAGGCGACGCGAAATTAATTAGGAATTAGGAATTAGAAATTAGGAATTGTGACGCCGAAATAATTCCTCATTCCTAATTCCTCATTCCTAATTGGAAAAAAGGGAGGACAGGTATTTTGGCAATGGAAGCAGGCAGCATTGTGGAAGGCAAAGTCACGCGAATCACGAACTTCGGAGCCTTCGTGGAGCTGGAAGAAGGGAAGGTCGGGCTGATTCACATCTCGGAGATCGCCGACGTCTATGTCAACGACGTGCACGACTTCATCAGCGAGGGCGACACCGTTCAAGTCAAAGTCGTCAACATCGACGGCAACAAAATCGCGCTGTCGTTGAAGCAGGCAAAGGCAAAGCCGCCCGAATCTGAAGGGCAACCTTTCAGGCAAAGGCGCGGAGACTTTCGCAGACCACAGCAAAGGCAACTGTCCGCCTCATTTGAAGATAAGCTGTCGAAGTTCCTCAAGGACAGCGACGAGCGATTGACGGACCTCAAGCGCAAAACCGACTCCAAGCGCGGCGGGCGCGGTTCGCGTCGCTCAGATTGACTGCCCCCTTGCACGCGGCGGGGGGTGCTTTTTGACTGCTTAAAAAGTTCATTGACAATTGCGCGACAGAAAAAATTTTCGACGGCGTGAACAAAATTTTAATCGCGGTGTCGGGCGGCGCGGACTCATTGGCGTTGGCGGAGCTGCTGATAAATTCTCGGCGGCGATTCGGTTTGGAGCTTTGCATTGCACACTTCGAACACGGACTGCGCGGACAAGAGTCACTCGACGACGCGGCGTTCGTGAGAAATTTTTCCGAGGCGCGCGGAATAAAATTCATCGGCGGGAGCGGCGACGTCAGAAAATTTTCGGCGGAGAATAAAATTTCCGTGGAGACGGCGGCACGAACTTTGCGCTACGAATTTTTGTCTGACACGCGGAGAGCTTTGAACTTCGACGCGATTGCCCTGGCACACCACGCCGACGACCAAGCCGAAACGATTTTGATGAGGCTTCTGCGCGGCGCAACTTCGACGGGTTTATCCGCCATGAAGTTCCGAACTTTTTCCGAAGATTACGGCTTGCTGATTCGTCCGCTGCTGAGATTCAGGAAAGCTGCGTTGGAAAATTTCTGTCGCAAAAAAAATTTATCGCCGCGCCTCGACTCGACGAACTTGGAGACGGAGGCGACGCGCAACAAAATCCGTCTGGAGCTCATGCCCGCGCTGGAGAAATTTAATCCCGCGCTCGTCGAAACGCTCTGCCGCTTGGCTGAAGTCACGGCGGAGGAAACCGACTTCCTCGACGCGCAGACCGAAAAAATTTTCCCTGCCGTCGTCAAGGACAACTCAATCGTCCGCGCAGATTTTTTGAAACTTCACCCCGCACTTCAGCGCGCCGTCATAAAAAAATTTCTCGCGCAGGTCACGGGCTCGGCGAAAGATTTCGGCTTCGTGCACTTTGAAGGCGTCCGCAAAGTTTTGCTCAATAATTTGTCGGGCGTCGAACTTCCAAAAAAATTTCGCGCAGATTTAAACCGAGGAAGATTAATCATAACGAAAAAATTTTTAGGAAAGGGTTGATTGCTTTGAAGAGTAAAGAAGATTACATCGAACGCGTGCTGTACACCGAGGAGGAGATCGCCGCCCGCGCCAAGGAGCTCAGCGCGCAAATCAGCGAGGACTACAAGGATATCGCCAAACCCCTGCTGACGGTCGGCATCCTCAACGGCGCAGTCATGTTTTACACGGACGTTGTGCGGCGGCTGACCATTCCCGTCCAATTCGATTTCCTCATCGCCTCCAGCTACGACGCGAACTCGCACACCACCGGCAAAGTCAACATCCTCAAAAATCTCGACAACGATCCGAAAGGTCGCGACATCCTGCTCGTGGAGGACATCATTGACTCTGGCACGACGATGAATTTCCTCATCGATTACTTCATGGACAAGAAAGCCAACAGCGTAAAGATTTGTACTCTCCTCAACAAGCCGAGCCGCCGCAAAGTCGACGTGAAGATTGACTACTGCGGCTTCGACGTGCCCGACGAATTCATTGTCGGTTACGGGCTCGACTTCGCACAACACTATCGCAACCTGCCGTATCTGGGAATTTTAAATCGCAGCGTTTACGGCGGCAAATAAGGAGGCGAGAAAAATTGCCGTCATCAGAGTTCTTCATTCAAGTAGAGGAGGGTTTTTTATGCTCAAGAAGATTTTCTCGGTACTGTGTATGACGGCAATGATTTTGTTCGCCGCACACAGCTCGGCTTCCGCCAATGCAGTGTCCGTGGTGTTGGACACGCCCGAAGGACAATTCGCGGAACCCGAAAAAGTTTATACCGCCGTCCAAAACACTTTGGACAACATTTTCAAGAACGCGCCCTTCGAGGTCAAATCTGTCAGCGAGTGCGACGCTTACGTCCAAATTTATCGCGAAGAGAACGACCGCGCGGGCATTTCCGAAACCAATTACGATTACTCCTCCGGCCGCGATTTGACCTTCAAGAAAGCGGACATTCAAAACATGTGCAACCACTTCGGCGATGATTATTTGGTTTATATCCGTGTCGCGACGACCAATCCGCGCTCAACCGGCGGCGTCTTCACTTCCGGCAGAAAAGTCAACGTCATAACCGATTTCCGCATTTGGTCGCGTGTCAAAAATGATTTCGTTTACATGGCTCGCAAAACAACTGTGGGCAAATCTGACACCGTCAACATCAGCATTTTCGGGCGCGGCTCCGGCAGCACAGAGAACGCTGTTGAAGAAGGTTTGCTGAAAGGTCTTGCCGAAGTCGAAAAAGATAAGTCAAAGATTTTGGCGGCGATGGGAGTTTAATTTTTTGGCGGCGTAAAGATTTCAAGACAAAGGAGCGTTTTGATTGAACCACTTTTTGCGCAACGTCGGGTTTTATCTGCTGGCGATTTTTATTGCGGTAACTGCCTACGATTACATGGCGGCCAAGCCCACTCACGTCGAGGAGGTCAGTTATTCGCAATTCCTGCAGATGGTCGACAAGGACGAGATTCAGAAAGTCGTCCTGACCAGGAACATAATTAAGTTCACGAAAAAGGACGAGAGCGAGTTCACGACGATTGCCCCCGACGAGCCGGTTGATGATGAGACCCTGGTCAGTGTGTTGCAAGCAAAGGGCGTGGAAATTGTTGCGCAGAACCCGAAAGACCCGCCGTGGTGGATGACGTTCCTTACGTCTTTGTTGCCGATTGGATTGTTGATTGCTTTTTGGTACTTCATGTTTAATCAGGCGCAGGGCGGCGGCGGAAAAGTCTTTTCGTTCGGCAAGAGCCGCGCCAAGCTCATGGGCGGCGACAAAGTCAAAGTTAAATTCGATGACGTGGCGGGCGCGGACGAGGCCAAGGAAGAACTCGCCGAGGTCGTCGAATTCCTCAAGCACCCGAAAAAGTTCAATGACTTGGGCGCGAGGATTCCCAAAGGCGTCTTGCTCTTCGGGCCGCCCGGCACAGGTAAAACTCTCTTGGCGAAGGCCGTCGCGGGCGAGGCGGGCGTCGCCTTCTTCTCGATAAGCGGCTCGGACTTCGTGGAAATGTTCGTCGGCGTCGGTGCCTCCAGGGTGCGTGACCTCTTCGCGCAGGCAAAGAAAAATTCCCCGTGTATAATTTTCATCGACGAAATTGATGCGGTAGGTCGTCAGCGCGGAGCAAACGTCGGCGGCGGCCACGACGAACGCGAACAAACTTTGAATCAGCTGCTGGTGGAAATGGACGGCTTCGCGCCCAACGAGGGAATAATCATCATCGCCGCGACGAACCGCCCCGATATTTTGGACAGAGCACTTCTTCGCCCCGGACGCTTCGACAGGCAAATCGTCGTCGATAAACCTGACGTCACGGGACGCGTCGCGATTTTGAAAGTTCACACGAAGGGCAAGCCGATTGCCAAAGACGCGGACTTGGAAATTTTGGCGCGGCGGACGCCCGGCTTCACGGGCGCGGACTTGGCGAATCTCGTCAACGAGGCGGCTCTCTTGGCGGCGCGGAGAAATAAGCACGAAATTAACATGACCGAGCTTGAAGAGTCAATCGAACGAGTGATGGCGGGTCCCGAAAGAAAATCCAAAGTCATGAGCGAGAACGAGAAAAAGTTGACCGCTTATCACGAAGGCGGGCACGCACTCGTCGGAATGATGCTCAAGCACGCCGACCCCGTCCACAAAGTCACGATTATCCCGCGCGGCAGGGCAGGCGGTTACACGCTCATGCTCCCGAAGGAAGACAGAAGTTACGCCACGCGCTCCGAGTTGCTTGACCGCTTGAAAGTTGCGATGGGCGGGCGCGTCGCAGAGGAAGTTGTCCTCAACGAAATTTCCACGGGCGCGTCGCAAGACATTCAGCAGGCAAGTCGAATCGTTCGCGCGATGATTATGCAGTACGGCATGAGCAGCGTCCTCGGTCCCGTTGCTTACGGCGGCGACCCCGCGCAGCAATATTATTTCGGGCAGCCGCAGAAAAATTATTCCGAGGAAGTTGCCGGCGAAATCGATAAAGAAATTCATAAGTACATGGAGGAGGCCTACGAAGCTTGCCGCACGATTATCAACGACAACCGCGACAAGCTGGAGGCAATCGCGCAGGCTCTGATTGACAGGGAGACGCTCACGGCGGAAGAACTCAAAAGCATCGTCTTCGGCGAGGAACAGAAGGAAATCGAACAGCCGCCCACAGATGATAATCCGCCGCCCGTCGAGCAATCGCCGCCCGCAGTCGTCGAGCTGAAAAAACCTGTGGAGGTCGAGCAGCCGAAAGTTCCCGACGCGCCTGCTCCGATTTAAACGGAACGAAAAATTTTTTGGGAGGTTGAAGGAAAACTTTGACCTTCCAAATTTTTTTGCGAGGAGGAAAATTTTTTGCGCCACGAATATTTGAAACTCGTCCCCGAAAATATTTCCGTCACGTTCACGGACATTCATTTTTCCAAGCGGACGGGCGAAAGCATCACGGTTCATCTTGAACGCCCGAACGAAAACGGATTCGACATCGCCGAATATGTTTTGCCCGTGTGTTATTGCAAAAAGTAAGTGCATGGGCTTCACCGAGGATGAGGAATATAAGCTGCGGCGTTTCGTCGAAAGACACAGCCCGCTCATTTGGGAAATTGCTCGCGAGGATGGGCAACGTGACGTTGCATCCAATGAGCGCGATTCAATCGACGAAGACTTCAATGATTCGCCGCGCTCGGACGCAAAAATTTCTTCCGTATGTTTTGAAGTCTGCGGCTACAAAATTTTTTTCTGGTCGAATGAAAACAACGAGCCTATTCATGTTCACGTCGCCAAGGGCAAGCAAAGTGCCGACGCCACAAAAATTTGGTTGCCGCCTGAAAGCAATCCCGTCTTGGCTCACAACAACAGCCGCGCATTCCGCAAAAAGATTTAACGCGTCTGATGAAATTCATTGCGCAGAATCGTGACACAATCATTGCTCGTTGGTATGATTATTTCGGCAGATAAATTTGAGGAGGAATTTTTATCATGAGTGAAATCCTTTTGCATTACACGCGCGCCGGTCACGTGGAAAATATTCATCGCGGGGACGTGGCGGCGGTCAACTGCGCGGGCGAGGTCGTGGCGGCTGTCGGCAACGCGCACCTGCCAATGTTCTGGCGGTCGGCTGCCAAACCTTTTCAGGCGTTGCCCTTTGTGAAGAACGGCGGGCTCGAAAAATATTCGATAACCGAAGAGGAACTCGCGCTCTTGGTCGCCAGCCACAGCGGCGAAGAAAATCACGTCGCGCTCGTCAGAAAAATTTTGGCGAAGCTCGGACTCGACGAATCTGTTTTGGATTGCGGCGTCGTCCGTCCCATGAGCGGCAAGGCGTTCCAAAAAATTATCGCGGCGGGCGAAAAAGTTTTGCCCGTCCACAATCCCTGCTCGGGCAAACACTCGCAGATAATTGCGCTGTCGATGATGCTCGGCATTCCTTACGAAGGTTACATTCGCCCCGCGCACGAGGCGCAAAAAATTATCTTCAAGCACGTGGCGATGGCGGCGCGCATGCCCGAAGACAAATTGGAAATCGGAATCGACGGCTGCGGCGTGCCCGTCTTCTATCTGCCGATTTATAACATGTCACTGGCTTACGCGCGGCTGTCCACACCCGACAAGGGCGACTGGGGCGAGTACGAACTCGCCGCGACAAAAATCCGTGACGCCATGAGCAAATATCCGCAAATTCTTTCGGGCAACGGCAGAATCGATTTGGCGGTGTCGGAGGTGACGGGCGGAAGGATTATCGCAAAAATCGGCAGCGACGCGGTCTACTGCCTGGCGGTCAAGGACGGCGACCTGGGTATCACGTTCAAGATTGAGGACGGCAGTTACGCGGCAGTCACGCCCATGACAATTGCCGTGCTCAAACATTTGGACTTGCTGACCAAGGACGAAGCCGCCGAACTCGACAAACGTTTCCCGCCCGTGCTGAAGAATCATCGCGGAGAAATTATCGGCACGATTGAAACTGTCTTCTGAATTAAATTCGACACGCGCGACAAAAGAGAGGCCGTCACGGACGACGACCTCTCCCGCGCGCGGAGCGTGAACAAAAAAATTAATTGAACAACACGCACGGGCTCGGCAAAAAAATTTTGTCCGCGCGCCTCAAGACATTAACAAAAATCTTTCGGCTGTATACAGTGCCCGCGCTATTGAAATTTAGAAAATTTATGCTATCATACGCGAAGACAACGGGTTAGGGGGTTGTGGTAAGCAGCAGTTCACAAATTGCGAGAGATAGACGGGAATTCATCCCGAAATTATTTTTAGCCCGTTAAGTTAAAAATTTCACTGCAAGTTCCGGGAGGTTTTTTTGAAATGTCTAGACCCCACATCGTAATCGTAGGCGGCGGCTTCGGCGGCATCAAAATCGGTCAGCTCTTCGCCAAAGAAAATGTCGACGTCACCATAATCGACCGCCACAATTTCCATCTGTTCCAGCCGTTGCTCTATCAAGTTTCGACTTCGGTTTTGGAGACGGGCGAAATTGCTTATCCGATTCGCGCGTTCTTCCGTGACAATAAAAACGTCAACCTTTACATGGCGAAGGCGCAGGGCATTGACCAGGAACGCGACGTCGTCATCACCAACCACGGCGAAATTCACTACGATTACTTGGTTCTCGCGGCGGGCGCGACCACAAACTTTTTCGGGATGAAAACCGTCGAGGAACATTCTTTCGGCATGAAGACTTTGCAAGAGGCGGTGCACATTCGTAACCACGTCATTCACGAGTTCGAACGCGCCGAGAAACCCTATCGCACACCCGAAGACAGAAAGAAGCGCATGACCTTTGTTGTGGTCGGCGGCGGTCCGACGGGCGTGGAGGAGGCGGGTGCTCTCGCCGAGCTCATTGCCATTCAGAAAAAAGAATTCCACCTGCTCAACTTCAACGACGTCAGCATAAAATTGATTGAGGCGACGCCGCGGCTCTTGCCCATGCTCCCCGAAGATTTGCAGCAGCACACTGTCAAAGTTTTGGAGAAAAAAGGCGTCGAAGTCATGCTCAACACTCAAGTCGTCGATTATGACGGAGATGTTTTGACGCTCAAGAGCGGCGTAAAAATTCCGACGACGACGGTTATCTGGGCGGCGGGTGTGCGTGCCGTCGACATGATGAAAAATTGCGGCGGCGAGTGCGCGCGCGACGGACGCATTTGGATTGAGGAAGATTTGATGGTGCGCGGCGCGGTTCACAAAAATGTTTTCGCAATCGGAGACTGCGCGGCGTTCATGCACGGCGATATGAAACGTCCCTTGCCGACGGTCGCGCCCGTTGCCACGCAGCAGGCGAAGGTCGCGCACAAAAATATTATGAAGCTTATTAAGGGCGACACCAATCTTGAAAAGTTCAAATACAAAGACTTGGGAGCGATGGCGACAATCGGACGCGGCGAGGCAGTCGTCGGCAGCCCGAAGATGACCGGCTTCATGGCGTGGTGCGCGTGGATGCTCGTTCATTTGATGAGGTTGGCGGGCGTTTACACGAACATGACCGTTTTCTTCAAGTGGACGCTGAACTTCCTGACGAGCGCGCGCCTCGGTCGAATCATCACGAACATCAGCCTTGACCCAATGAAATGATTCGGGGTGATTCACATGAAACTTTTGATTGACGACGCTCACCTCGACGCGATAAAAAAAGTTTACGAGTTCTTTCCCGTCGCCGGCGTCACGACCAACCCGACAATCCTTTCCAAAGTCGGAGGCAATCCTTTCGACACGCTCAGGGCGATTCGCGAATTTATCGGCGAGGAAGCTGACCTTCACGTCCAAGCCGTCAGCCGCCGCGCAGAAAAAATTGTCGACGAGGCTCGGCACATCACGGAAATTTTGGGCGCGAACACTTACGTAAAAATTCCCGCCGTCCCCGAAGGTTTCAAGGCGATGAAAATTTTGGTCGACACGAGCGAAATTCTTTTCACCGCCACCGCGATTTACACGCCCATGCAAGCGTTCATTGCCGGGCAGTGCGGTGCCAGTTACGCCGCGCCTTACGTCAACCGAATCGACAACATGGGCTTCGACGGAATCAGAGTCGCGCAAGAGATTCAGCAAATTTTTTCCGCCAATCACATGGAGACCGAAGTCATCGCGGCGAGTTTCAAAAATTCTCAGCAGGTTTTGGAACTTTGCAAGAGCGGAGTCGGTGCGGCGACGGTCGCGCCCGAAATTTTCTTCGCGCTGATAAAAAATTCCGCGATTGATGACGCGGTGGAAAATTTTATCGCGGACTTTGAATCGTTCGCGGGCAAAGAAAAATCCATGCTCGACTTCCAATGAGCCGCCCATAAAAAAATTTATTCCCTTCCGAGTTCGGAGGGGAATTTTTTTTTGATGTGTGGTAAAATGCGGCTGAAAATTTTTTCGGTAAAGAATAACTTGGAGATGATACGATGCTCGACAAAAATTTATTCCTGTATGACTTGGCGGTCGCGGCGATTTTCAAAGACGAGGGTCACTACCTGAAGGAGTGGCTGGATTATCATTTGCTCGCCGGCGTCGAACATTTTTATCTTTACAACAACGACAGCTCCGACGACTTCAGGGAGGTGCTCGCCCCTTACGTCGAAGAAAATCTCGTGACGCTGATTGATTTTCCCGGCAGAGTCATGCAGTTGCCCGCATACAACGACGCGCTGGAAAAATTTCGTTTCGAGTGCCGCTACTTGGCGTTCATCGACTTGGACGAATTCATTTTTCCGAGGAGCAATCGTTCCGTCGTTGAAATCCTTGACGAAGTTTTTTTGTCCGCTGACCCGAACTCGGCGGGCTTGGCAATTAATTGGCAGTTCTTCGGCTCGAACGGACTTGAAAAAGCCGATTACTCTCGCGGCGTGCTTGAAAGATTTACTCGCCGTGCTCCGCGTGATTGGATTATAGATTTGCCGGACCACAAAGGAAATCGCTCGGTAAAGAGTATCGTCAATCCTCGCAGAGCAGATTATCTTTGGAACCCTCACTTTGCCATTTACTTTCCGCCGTTCCACGCCGTGAATGAGAACGGAGCGATGGTGAAAGAATTTCTGAACGACCCCGTGACCGTCGACAAGATTGCCGTGAATCATTACTTCACAAAATC
>JAFXQM010000021.1 GCA_017527075.1 Selenomonadaceae bacterium | reverse complement strand
TAGCGAGCAAATTCGCTTTTTCATCGCTGGGCATGGAGCCTTTGCTTGTATCCCCAATAAAGCCAATTTCAAAATTAAGCATGACTTTGATTCTCAACAGTACAAACAACGCAATATCGTCGAGCGTTTTTTTCAGCGAATTAAAAATTACCGCCACGTCTCCACCCGCTACGACAAATTGGCTGGTTGCTTTGAGAATTTTGTTTTACTCGCTGCTTGTGTTATTCACTTTTAATTTACCAACAATCCCTAATTGAAAAAATCGGAGACTTTCGCAAGCCTCCGATTTTTTTATTTGAGCTCGCGCTCCTTATTTGGTTTTGGTTGCGGTTTTGGTTGCGGATTCGGTCAAGCTCTTAACCTCTTTTGCCTTGAGAACATTTTTGGGAATTTCAAATCTCTTTTTGATGGCGGGGTCGGAAGGATAAGTGGTGTAAGCGCGAATCTCGCTGTAATAGGCGACGGTCTCCAGCAGTTGGCTGACTTCGTCGGGCCACTGCTGATTCGGGTCGTTGAGCGCGGCGCGTGCCAGCTCTTGGATTATCCCCGACAGATGATATTGCATGGCGACGGTGTGCCAGTCGCGCTTGTCAATCGTCCACATGTACCACACGTTCGCGTTGCGCAGTGCCGTGTCGAAATAATCCACGGTCTTGGCCTGAGTTGCGTCGGCAGTCGCGTCGGGGTTTGCGTCCGCCTTTGTCTTGAGGGAATCAGCCATGCGGTTGCCGTCGAGAGTGATGAGCATGATTCGGCGGTTGTCGTTCTCCTGCAAGATTGTAACGTCCTTGGTGTCGGCAATCATCTCTTCAACCTCTGCGGGTGTCGGAGAGGCGAGCATGTCCATGACATCGGCGGCGAGACTCGGCGCGGTGAATTTTTCCCACTGCTTATCCGCCTTGAAATAAATCGTCATGTCCTTGCCGTTTTGAACCATGTAAAACGGAATGGATTTTTCGGTGCTGGTGCCGTCGTTGTTTTCAATCCAGAAAGTCAAATCGCCCGTCGACTTGAAAACTTTGCCGTCAACGGAGCCGAGCAAATCCAATTCCGCCTGAACGTAAGGAGAGGCGAACATGATATCTTGACGGAAAAATTTTTCAGCGTCGGCGGAATAGGAACTCAAAGCCTCGCGGTAGGCTTTAATGCCCTCGGAGTTCGGGTCGTCCGCCGCAAAAGTTTTCGCGGGGAAAAGTGTCGCGCACAGCATGAGCAACGCCGCGCACAGTCCAAAAATTTTTCTCATAAAAAAATCCTCCTTAAATGTCAGCGCAACTTCTTGCCGAAGTCTTCAAAGAACGAATTGCAAATCCTGCCGAACATGCCCTTTTGCGCGCTGTAATCGTTGCGGTCGCGCACGTCTTTGCGGGCGAAAATCAATCTGTGGTTGCGCGCCTCAAAAACCTGCATGCTGACCTGAATCGTCGACACGTCCACGCGGCGCGGCGGATAAGTCACCGGCACCTGAATGTAACGGGTTTCCTCGTGGCGTCTGCCGTGGTGGTCGTAGCGAGTGTAAGTCTCGCGCTTGGTTTCCCAAACCGTGCGCTCCGGCTCAATGTAATAATTGTTTTCCCAGGCTTCCACGTTCGCGAAAACTCCCGCGTCGGCGATTCGATAGGCGTTGTCCTCGACGATTTTGCGCGCGCGCTGAGGATTGGAATAAGCCATCGACTCCAAGTCCATGCCGAGTTCGTAACCCAACGCGCGACGAGCGTCCGACTCACTCATGACATTGCAGCGCAGATGTTTGCGGGCGTTCTCGAAGAAAGTGTCCTGCATGTTGCGCAGGGCAATTGACCCGCCGTAATCGGCGCGGCGGTCTGCTGTCACGTCGAACACGATGACCGTCCTGATGTTGCGGAAATAAAAATTCCTGTCAAACCAGTCGGTCTTCTCGGCGGAAACATTTTGCGGCAAAGTCATAATCGCCAGCAAAAGAATCACGCCGAAAAATTTTTTCATGAGCATAAACTCACCTCCTGTTTAATTAGGAATTAGGAATGAGGAATTAGGAATTGAATTTCGTGTTTTCATTCCTAATTCCTAATTTCAAATTCCTCATTTAACAAAGCCGACGCTCTGCGCGAGGAGAATATTTTTCTCGTCGGAGAGGTTGGCAATTTTTTTGAACTCGTCGCGGTTGATTGAGCCGCGCACGCAGTTGCCAAGCCCTTCGGTCTGCGCGGCCAGTGCAACACTCTGAACCATCGCGCCGACGGTTATGTTCGCGAAAGCAATTTGCGAATCACGCGGCGGAGTTCTCTTCGCGCTCTCCCAGGCGGCGGGCGTCTCGACGTAAACCAGATTGACAGCCGCCTTGCTCACGAAAGATTGACCCGTCGTCGTCAAGGCGCGGTGGTCGCCCTCGGCAATCAGCTTGAGTTTGTTATTTTCTGCGTCGTAAAGGTAAATGCCTTCCTTCGTGACGGCGTAAACTTCCACGGAATAAATTCCGAGCGCGACGGGCACTGTGCGCTTGCCGTCCTCGCGATTGATGCCGTTCGCCGCCCAAAGAATTTTCGACAGCTGCGCGGGCGACAGATTTTTATCGACGAATTTTCTGCTGGAGTGCCGCTGACTCAACGCCTCCATGACTGAAAGCTTGTCAATCGTCGAAACCGTCGGCAAAGTCATGTCGCCCTGCGCGGCGCAAGAAGTCGTCGCCACGAAGAACGCCGCCGCCAATGCCGGCAAAAATTTTTTCATAACCACTCCCCATTTCCAATCAAAATTTATAAAGGCTGATGACCGAAGTATTTATCCCCGCCGTGTTTTGATAATCGAACGCGCCGTGTTGGTCGGTTATCTGTTTGACGAGCCGAAGCCCCGAAATTTTTTCGGCGACGGGCGCGGGCTCGGAAATAATTTTTTCCATTTCCTTGCGCGGGTCGAACGGATATTTATCGTCGTAAATTCGGATGCTCAAATTTTCCTCGGAAGTGATTCGGATGTACGCGTTGCAAACCTCCGTCGCTTTGATGTTGTGAATCACGATGTTGTTCAAAAGTTCTTCCGTGATGACGCCCGCCAACATTGAGATTCGGTTGTTCAAGCGGTTGGTCTTGCAGAAGGAGAGAACCTCTTGCAAAATGCCGGGGATTTCTTCGGGCAAAAAGAACGCGCGCTCAAGTGTCGGGAGCGTGCCGAATTTTTTGTCGACTTTCAACCAATCGTCAAGCTTGAAGGTCACGGCGCCTGCGTTTTTGAAAACGGTGGCAGCGATAATCATCAAGCAGACAACCTCCGCCGCGGGGAAGGACAGCCACACCGCGTCCGCGCCGATGAAGGGCATGAAGGCCGCCGCCAAGAACGCCATCAGCAAATTTTCAAAGATGGGCATGCCGTCGACAAGCCAGGCGTCTTTGTGTTGCGTGCGATATTCTTCCTTGAGATTGTAGGCGCGCATGAAAATTCCGCAAATGCCGTTGAGCACCAGGAAACTCGGAAAAATCCACAGCATGCGTTTGGAGATAGCCCAAGCCTCCTCGTGCGGCTCGAAATAAATTTCGGAAATGTCATCGGCGGCAAACATCAGCGACAGCATCGCCAGGCCGGAAAGGACAATGCAACTTTTCAGCGCGAATCGGGCGGATTTTATAAAGGCGACTCTGTCCTTGGCGGCGTAGTGCACGCTGCCCAGAGAGCCGAACGCGTCGGCATGACCGGCAGGTATCGCGCCCAACATCCCGCAGAAAGTTCCTTGCACACTCATGACCATAATCGCCGAATCGCCCACGCTGCTCATAAGCGTCAAGTTCATGACGTAAGCCTTGAGAGTCACGCCGAGATTGAACATGAGAGACGGCTTTCCGATTTTTGCGGCCTCCAGCAGTTCGCGCCAACGAATGTTGAAAAAATTTGTCTTGCCCCAACCGTAACCGACAAGAAATTTTTTCAGGACGTAAGCGCAGGTTATCAGATAGCTCAGCGAAGTCGCCAAGCCCAAACCGAATGCGCCCATGTTCAACCAAACCGCCAGCACCATGTCGGCGCACAGATTTACGACGCACATCAGCGCAATGCTGACTTTGGAAATTTTATCGTCGCCGTTGAAGTTGAGGAACCACAGCAGCAGCGGGTAAAGTGTTTGACCGATTATGCTCAGCGAGTAGCCGGCAATGTAATCTTGCAGAACAATCGCCGAATGACCTTGGGCACCGAGAATCGTCGCCAAGGACGCGCGCCCGAAAAAAAATCCTGCGGTGACAATCAAGGCAACCGCGCCGAGGAAAATTATCGCGCTGTCGAAAAGAGCGCGCAGGCTTTCATTGTCGCCGCGCCCGCGATATTGCGCGCAAAGAATCTGCACACCCATGATGACAATCCAAACCAAGCTGATTATCGTGATTATCGGGACGAAAAATCCCAAGGCAGATTGAATCGAACTGTCCAGAAAAATTCCGACAATCGCGCTGTCGATGAACGGATTGAAAAAGTACGCGAGCTTCTCGGCAACGCTGACAAACAACAACGTGGAGAAAGATTTTTTGATGAGGGTCTGCTTTATCTGTTGCGCCCGTATATTTTTTATTTCAAGGTTGCGTTCCTCGGAGATACTCATGAATTTTTTTAGGGACTAGGGATTTTAACTCCTAACTCCTAACTCCTAACTGAATAGTAGCCGCCCGCCTCCAAAAATTTACAGTACTCGTCGACGGCGATAATAAAATTCGTGAAGCCGCCCTTGTAGCCCGCCGCCAAAAATTTTTTCATGTCCGCCTCGGTGTAGCTCTGATATTTGCCGCGCAGCTCGTCGGGGAATTCGCAGTAAGTCGTCCTCATCTTGGAGTGCATGGACTCAATCATCGCCTTCGCCACGTCGTTGAAGGTGTGCGCGTGACCCGTGCCGCAATTGTAAATGCCGCTCTCGATTGGATTGTCCAGGCACCAAAGATTTATCTTCGCCACGTCCTTGACGTAAATGAAGTCGCGTTTCTGTTCGCCGTCGCGGTAGCCGTCCGTGCCCTTGAACAGTCGGGGACCGCCGCCGAGTTTCATGCGCTTGTAAATCTGATAGAAAATCGACGCCATCTTTCCCTTGTGACTCTCTTGAGGACCGTAGACGTTAAAATATCTCAGCCCGACGATTTTGCTGTCCACCTTGCCGAGAAATTGTCGGACGTAGCGGTCGAACATGAGCTTGGAGAAGGCGTAGGGATTAATCGGAGCCTCACAGGCCTCCTCCTCGCGAAAACCTTTTTTGCCCAAGCCGTAGACCGACGCACTCGACGCGTAGATGAACGGAATCTTTTTCCGCAGGCAAAATTTGAAAAGTTCCTTGGAGCGTTCGTAGTTGCTGGTCATCATGAAGTTCACGTCGTATTCCATGGTGTCGGAGCACGCGCCGTCATGGAAGACCGCCTCGATGTTTTGTCCCGCGCTCTCCACGTTCCTGAAAAAATCGTCCTTGTGTCGGTAGTCGAAGAAACGCAGTCCGATTAAATTTTTGTACTTGTCGCCGTTGCCCAGGTTGTCGACGATTAAAATGTCTGTGCGCCCGCGTTCGTTGAGGGCTCGGACGATGTTGCTGCCGATGAAGCCCGCGCCGCCCGTCACGATTATCATAAACTCAGCTCCCTTTTTAGAGATTAGGATTTAGGATTTAGGGTTTTGAACTCCTAACTCCTACCTCCTCACTCCTAACTCCTTAGTCAGCGTCTTCCTTGATGTATTTGATGAATTGCTCGCCGATTCGCGCGCGGCATTTGTCGACGACGGGATTTAAAATCTTCAAAGCCTCGTCGTGAGTTTTGCCCGCCGCCGTCACGCGCACGACGCATCCGTCCTCTTTGGCGTAGGTCGCGACGGTCGGATTGGTTCCGTCCAAAATTTCTGCCAAGCGGTCGGCGACGGGTGATTCGCCAACGATTGAAATCGGCGCGTCGATTTTGCTCAGGCACTTGATGATAATCGACACCAAAACTTTGTCGGTCTTTGCGTTGAGGTAAAGCTCGCAGCACTCTTCGAACATGGGTTGCATTTCGTGCGGCGGACCGGGCAGGAGGATACAAATTTTTCCGTCGCGCTCCATGACGCAGCCGGGTGCCGTGCCGTGATGATTGTAAAGAATCAGAGAATCGGCGGGGACAATCGCCTGCTTCTTCATGCCGTCGGAAAGTTTTCCGAAGCCGCGCGCCTTTGCCCGCTCCTCCAAAAAATTCAAAACCTGCGCGTCGACGACGGGTGCCTTGCCGAAATATTCCATGAGCATTTCCTTGGTCAGGTCGTCCTTGGTGGGACCGAGCCCGCCCGTCATAATCACGGCGTCCGCCCGCGAGTAGGCAACGTCCAGCGCAGATTTAATTCGCGCGGGGTTGTCGCCCACGACCGTCTGAAAATGACAATCCAAGCCCAAGTGCGCCAGCCGCTTCGCCAAGTATTGCGCGTTCGTGTTGACGATGTTGCCCATTAAAATCTCGGTGCCGATACTGATAATTTCCACAATCATTTTTTGAATCACCGCCGAAAAAATTTTTAGCAGAATCAACGGCGCGATTATATCATGCGCGGCTTTGATTGACAAAAAAAATTTCAGCGGCGAAAAAAAAATCGTCCGCCTCGGATGAAACGAACGACAAAAATTTTTTGACGGCTCAGAGAAAAATTTTTTTCATTGCGTCAAAAAGTAGTAACCTGCCCCAGCCGCTGCCGCTGCTCCCGCCGCCGCCGCTGCCTTTGCGCCCGTCAGAAGAGTCGACGGATTTTTTTTTTCGGGCGGAGCAGGGTAAGCAAATTTTTTCTCGGCGACCTTGCCGAAACCCAAGCCGAAAGTTTCTTTCAACTTTGAGCCGTCAAGTTTGGCGGAGATGACCTCGACGAAAAGTTTATCGTCCCGTGCGCCGTCGGTCTTGCTCAGCATGTCCGCGACAAATTTATTAAACTCCGCGGCGTCGACCTTCAGCGCAAAAGTTTCGACGCTCCTGTCCGTCACAAGGAATTTCGCGCACACGTCGGCGGGATTCGTCAGCGCGTTGAAGTTCCCGCAAAAATTTTTGTACTCGCCGAAGTCGTCGAACTCAAACGCGAAATTCATATAAAAATCAATCGTGCCCTCGTTCGGGTCGTCGACGTTATCCTTCTGAAGTTTCTTCACGAGGAAAATAAATTTGCCGGAAGGGAGTCGCCCGTACATTTTTCTGACGAAGCCCTGCTCGAACGCCTTGACGACAAAATCATTGTGCTTGCCTTTGCTCGGGATGTAAAAATTTTTTCGGGCGGCGTCGAAGTCAAACGCACCGATTTGAAAACCGACGGGCGAAAATTTGTAAGTGCAGTAAACGTAAGCTCGCATGTCCGTCACCTCTCAGAAGTTCAGAGGGTTGTTGACAATTTCGTAGCCGTTGTCGGTTTTCTTCATTGCCTTCTTGATGTTGTCGCGCTCGCGCGCGAAATCTTTCGCCGAAGGAAGATTGAAGAATTTCTCTTGGATGGAACGCCAGATACTGCCCAAAATTCCATCCGCGTCACGTTCATCTTGCTTGCGCTTCCTGACCATTTCCAAAACGTAAGCAAGGACGTAAATCATCGGCTGTTCGCAGTAAAGCGGCTTGGGCTCGACCATTCTTTCCGTGAAGATGTAAATTGCTTTTTGCGGCGTGTGAAATTTCGGGTCCAAAATAATTTCGCCCTCGTCGTCTCTGGCGAAGCGACTGAACTCGACGCCCTTATCTTCTGCGCCGCAAGTCAAAATCGGAGTGATTGCCACCTCGTAAGATTGCCCGTTGTTCTCAAAAAAGTTCAGCGTAGTGGCGTAAGCCTTTTTGACTTTTTTATTCAGCATGGCCATCTGTCTGTGATGATAATATTTTTCGCACTTGAGCGGCACGAACAGAATCATCTTCGCCGACAGGTCTGATTCGGCGGAGAACTCACGCTTGACCCATTCGCCAATTCGGTAAGAATAATTTCTCGCGTCGTTGAATTCGCCGACAGCATCTTCCTCGTCGCTGTGCGTCTGCTCCATGAGATGCGGCGAATCAATTGCGATGATGATTACGTGGCACTGCTTAATCAGCGGCATAATTTTTTTGACCTTCTCACGGTCGGCAAGCCATTCGCCGGGGTAATCAATGAAGTCGACGACAATTCCGTCGCCGGTTTTATTTTTGTCGGTTTTATTTTTGAGCCCGATGTTGAATCTGTATTCCATAATTTCGAGCGTCGGGTTGCTGTCGGGCGTGAACTCTCTGGAGCGGCCTTGATTGTGGAAGTAGCCCTTAATCTCGCGATTCTTTTCTTCGATTGTGAAGAGCGTATCTTCGTCCGCCGCCGAAATTGTCAAATTGCTCCTACCGAACACTTTTTCAAAACAGGACTGCATGGCAGCCAAGACGCTCGTCTTGCCGCAACGCCTGCCGCCGAACATCATGACTTTCACATTGACATTTGCCATGGAAATTCACCTCACCGCGAACGTTTCTTTTTTATTCTGCGCCTTGAATTGTGCGACCATGTCGTCCCACTCTTCCGCTTGACCTTTCAGCGAGAAATGCGCCTTGTACTTCTCCGCCCAAATGACGCTCATCCAGTCCTCGTAAAGGTAACGCCACTCGGTCGTGACGGATAAAGTTTCGTCTCTGCCCGAATAAGCGGCGCGGTCGTAAAAATCTTTCAGCGCGGCGAACCTGGCCTTGTTCGGCACGGAATTTAATTTCTTCAGCGTGACTTCGAGCCCTTCGTGAACTTTCTCGGCGTAAAGTCTGAGCCACGTGATAATTTCTTCAGCGACATGTTCTTTTTCGGCGAGCCCCGCGTTTATCTCCGGCATCTTCGGTTGCAAGCTGAAATCAATCACGTCGAGGTTGCGGCGAATCTCGTAGATAAGGAAGCCCTGCACGTTGATTGTAAAATTTTTTAGACTCGTTAAGGCCTTGGTCAGCAGCGGATATTTTTTCGCGCAGTCGGTCTTGGTCATGAACGCGTCGAGCCATTCTTCGGGCGAAAGATTTTCGAGCGGCAAAACTTTTCCCAAGCGTCCCTTGTCGTCGTCCGCCAGAATGTGAACGGCCTCCATCTTCGTATCGTGAACCAAAACTTCCAGCACGCTGTCGAGCTCCATAAATCGATTGATGATTTGAATGCGCATGAGGTCTGTGCAAAATTCCACCGCGTTGAATTGATTAATCGTGCCGTCGTTGAGCAGCGCGATGATTTTGTCTTTGGAGGGAATGGATTTGAAAACGGATTTGAGCGCGAGCTTGGAGGCCTGCTCCCACTCCGCGCAAGAGTGCTCTCGAATTTTGAAATATTTTTGGATGTAAAGGTCGCGCAGAGTGTTAAGCACCTTGGTCTTGTACGCGCCCTCAATCTCCGTGAACAGCGCGCGCTTAACGTCGTCGTTAGCGGCGCCCACCAAAATTTTATCGATGGCGTCGGCAATCGCGCGGTACTCTTCATAAAGTCTCTCGCCCAATTCGTTGAGCCGCGTTATCAAAAGTTCGTCGACGTTGCCAACCCTGTGCGACAGCTGCTTGAGTATCGGCGTCAACAGCTCGGACTCCACGGCGTCGGGCGATTTGCAATCGACTTCCAGAACCAGCGCGACGGGAAAATTTCTGCCGGCGATTTGCGCTTTGAGTTCGGGCATGTACTTGGCGTTCTCGCCCTTGCCGCTCGTCACACGATTCAAAACCCAGAAGAACATTTCCTTCGCGTATTCGGGCGAAATTCTTTTTGAAACCTCGTCGATAATGTTAATCTCGTCGTTACTCAGGCGCGGGCGGAAGGCGTCGGGTCTGAACATAAAAACAACCGCGTCGCTGTCATTCTCCACGGTGTCAAGCATTTTGTCTTCCGTGCCCAAACTCGTTGCGCCGATTCCAATCGTGTCGACCAGAACGATTTTGCCGGCGTCCTCTTCGGGGAACTTGCAGATGATGTTCGCCAGCTTCACGCCCAGGTAAGTGAAATATTTTTCGGACGGGTTATCGCTCTTGTATTGGGCGACGTATTTTTCAATGTCGCGTTCGGGGACTTCGCGGGTTGTGCCCAAGGACGATTCAAACTCTGCGACGTGCAGGACGTATTTTTCCAGCTGCGCAAGGAGTTCAGTCTCTCTGACCTTCGTGAAGTCCAAGCGGCTTTTCATTTCGGCGAGCGGCAAATTTTTTATCTCGTCGACCGAACCGACTTTGTACTCGCCGTAAAAAATATTGGCAAGGTAAGTATTCACAATCTCAATCATTTCCATCTGCGAAAAAAATTCTATCCTTGCCTTGGTCGCGGCGGCGGCGGGGTCGTTGGTGATTATCGACTTAGCACCCGTGCAGTCCGCGCCTTCCGCCGAGGGAATAACGTTGCCGCTCAAGCCGCTGATGTTTTGCATGACCAAGCTTTTGCCCTGACCTGCGCGGCCGATGAAAGATATGTGCAGCTCCTTGCGCGCGAAACGCTCCGTCAAGTGCGCGAGGCTCGCCCGATAACTTTGATACGTCGCGTGAAAGCCGACCGTCGACACGCCCTTTATCCGCTCCAAAATTTCGGGCTTGCCGAACAGTTGCAGGTAAGCGGGGTCGCGGGCAACTTTCGCCTGAAGTTTTTCGAAAAGCCTCACGGTCTCTGAGCACTGCGCCAGAGTCTCGGAAGCCGCCTTCAACTTCGCCAGGCTCGAACTTCTCGCCGTGATTATCTCGTCGATTCGTTCGCTGATTTTGTTCATGCGCATAACCTCCTTTGCGATTATGATAAATTCAATCTGCCGACGGGTCAAGAAATTTTTGCGCGCGCGCCTTGCCTCGTGTATAATGGCGGAAAATTTTTTGGAGGAAAAACTTTGGAACAGTACGAACACGGCGCAAGCGTGACGCTTGACCCAATGAGCGCGCCGAATCGTTATCAAAACTCAAACGACCCCACCGCGCTCGAACGATACGAACACGGAGGTCAAGTTTATGACGCGGCGGGAAAAATCGGTGACTGGCTCGACTTCAGCGCGAATATTAATCCGCTCGGCTTGTCGGAAAAAATTTTGGCGACGCTGGCGGAAAATCTTCGCGGCGTGGTCAATTACCCTGACCCGAACGCCTCCGAACTCAAGCGCGCAATCTCTCAGCGTTACAACGTGCCCGAAAAAAATTTGGTCGTGCTCAACGGCGCGGCGGAATTTTTTTATCTCTACCTGAACGTGACCCGCCCCAAGCGTGTCGTGTTGCCCGTGCCAAGTTTCTCCGAATATGAGCGGGCGGCGCGGGCGGCAGGCTGTGACGTGAAATATTTTTTCACCCGCGCGGAAGAAAATTTCTCGCTCGACGCGGAAAAGCTCGCGCACACCAAAGCCGACTGCGTGATAATCGGTCGCCCCAATAATCCCACGGGAAATTTGCCGGCGGCGGAAAAAATTTTGCGGCTCGCCGAAGTCTCAAGCGTCGTCGTCGACGAATCGTTCATTGACTTCCTCGACGTCCAATCCGTCAGAAATTTCATCTCGGAAAAAATTTCGGTCGTGCAGTCGCTCACAAAAATTTTCGCGATACCGGGGTTGCGTTTGGGTTTTGCCGTCGTCGAAGAAAATTTGGCGGCGCGTTTGAATCTCGCCAAGGACGTGTGGAACGTGAACTTCCTGGCGCAAAAGGCGGGCGTCGCGGCTTTGTCCGACGAAGATTTTTTGCGGCGAACTCGCGCGTGGCTGGCGGCGGAGAAAAAATTTTTCGCGGAACGGCTCAGTAAAATTTGCGGCGTGGAAATCTTTCCGCCGTCGGTCAACTTCATCCTCTTCCGTCACGAACACGCCCAAGAAATTTTGCACTCACTGCGGCGGGAAAAAATTTTGCTGAGGAGTTGCGCGAACTTCGCGGGGCTCGACCAAACTTTTCTGCGCTCGGCAATTCGTTCGCGAAAAGAAAATCTGCGCCTGCTTGACGCGCTCAAAAAAATATTGGAGGGTTTTAAATGATTCATGTTTGCTTCGGACTTCATGACGCCGACGGTCACTATTCCAAATTCGTCGGCACGACAATGGCTTCAATTTTTGAAAACACTTCCGCGCCCGTGACAATTCATATCCTTCACGACCCGACCTTGACTGCCGACAATCGCGATAAATTTTCCTACCTCGCGGGTTGCTACGGTCAACGCGTGAACTTCCACAACGTCGCCGCTCTTTGCCCGAACGAAATAAATCTTCTTCGCGAAAAGCTCCTCGACAAAATCAATATGCGTTTCAGTATCGGCGCGTTTTATCGCCTGCTTATGAAAAAAATTTTCGGCGGCGGCAAAATGATTTACCTCGACGCGGATACAATCGTCAATCTGGACATCATGGAACTTTGGCGGCAAGACTTGGGAAATTTTACGGTGGCTGCTGTTCCCGAAGTCGAGGCAACTTTCAACAACATGGTATCGAATAAATTTGTCCTCAACACCGGGCGCGTTCGGAAAGAAAATTATTTTTGTTCGGGCGTGATGATTTTTGACCTCGATAAACTTGATGAAAAGTTTTTTTATGACGGCGTGCAATTCCTTTCCGACAATCCCGCTTGCGAATCGCCCGACCAAGATATTTTGAACGCTGCCTTTTCCGAAAATTATTTCAGACTTGAGCAGAAGTTCGATTCTTTTTCGGACGCCGAACGCCTGAGACGTGCGCCCGTTGCGAAAAAAATTTATCACTACGCGGGACGCTGTATCGGTTTGAATTCCTATGACGTTTACAACAAATTGTGGTTGGAAAATTTTTCAAAGACGCCTTGGTCAAACGCCGAAGTTTTTCACAACATGGGAAGAGAAATCGATAACACTATCGACCAAAGGATTGAGTTGACGCAGTGGCTCATGAAAGTTTATGCCGGTCGCCGCCGCGCCTTTTGCATTGAGCCGAACGGGATAAATTTCGTCAAAGCTCTTTTTGCTGTCCGCGAAGACGAAAAATTTATCGAAATGGTTGACGACACTTCCTTGAAGAAACTTTTATCAAAGATGAAGTCTCAACACGGCAAGACGATGTTTTTTATCTTCGTGCCGTTTTATCCTCCGTTCAAAGATGAATTGGTTCGCAACGGCTTCAAAGAGTTTGAGGACTTCGTGAACGGATTTTTATTCGTGACGCAGAAACAATATCAACAGCCGCGCCTCGAATACAATTTCATTCAAGCACTGTGAAAAAATTTTTTAACCTCTCGACACGCGAGGGCTTCGGGCAATTCGTCAGCGGCGCGGGCATTTGCATAAATCTTTTACTCAGCGGCGTCAAAATTTTTATCGGCGTACTCAGCGGCGCGATTTCCATTATCGCCGACGGCCTCAATAACCTCTCCGACGTCGCCACCTCCGCCATTATGCTCGCAGGGTTCCGCATTGCCGCCAAGCCGCCCGACGAGGAGCACCCCTTCGGGCACGGGCGCGCCGAATATCTCGCGGGGCTCTTCGTGGCGGCGGGCATGATTCTCGTCGGCGGCAAACTCCTGCTCTCTTCCGTCGACAAAATCATCAACCCGGAGGAAATGGACGCCGGCTTAATCACCATGTTTGTGCTGGGCGTGAGTGTCGTCGCCAAATTTTTTCTCGGACTCCTCTACCGCTTCGCCGCTCGCAAAATTAATTCGCAGGCATTGGGCGCGGCGGCTCTCGACAGCTTCACCGACTGCCTCGCCACGAGCGTCGTCATCTTTTCCATTTACCTCTGGATTTACTTCGGCATCAATATCGACGGCGGCGCGGGCGTTTTCGTCTCGGCTTTCATCTTGCGCGGCGGCTTCTCCGCTCTTAAAGATATTTTAAATCCGCTGCTCGGCGACCGACCCGACCCTGAATTCCTCGACGGCATAAAAAAAATCGTCACCGACGCCCCCGAAGTTTTGGGCGTCCACGATTTGATTGTCCACCGTTACGGCGCAAAGCAATTTTTCGTCTCCATGCACGTGGAAATGCCCGCGACTTTGAAATTGCTTGAGGCGCATGAAATTATCGACCGCCTGGAACGAAAACTCCATTCGACCTTCCATGTTTCCGCCACGCTTCACGTCGACCCCGTCATCCAAGGCGACAGTGCCTTCGACGAACACCGCGCCCTTGCCGAAAAAATTCTCGCCGAGATTGATACGCGCCTGACTTTGCACGACTTCCGCGTTGTACCCTACAAGACCGGCAGGAAATTAATTTTCGACGTGGCTGTCCCGTGGAATTTTCTAATGAGCGACCGCGACCTGCGCAAAAAATTTCAGCGGCGGCTGATTGAACTTCATCACGACGACCGCGCCATCATTCATCTGGATCACCAGTTTTGTTAGGGACTGTTGGTAAACTCAAGTAAAAGAAAAACATAAATGATTTTGATTCAGAACTCTTGAACACGCAAATCACCCGTGAGTGGTGTGCGCCGGATGCCTTTGACGGCCTCAAATTGTCGCTGTAACTTTCACAACAAGTTTCTCGGAATTTTTTATGAGCTCGGAGTTAATTCGCTCCACGAAATCGTAAAGCGCGCCGCCCGTCACGAACTCGCCGCGGCCGCCGATTTTTTTTTGCACGACCGTCATGACCGTGTTGTTGAATCCAATCGTTATTCGATAAGCGCGCCCGTCGAAGTTCAATTCCCAAGTCGAGTTCACGAACTTGCCTTTGTCCGTTCGCACCTCGCACATGACGAGCTCCCACTCAGCCGCGTTAAAATTTTCAATCTTGCCCAAGACGTAACTCGGCACGTTGCGTTCAATTTTTCTTCGGCGATAATGATCGCCGTGTAAATCCAAATGAGTGACGGCCGACATCTTCGCGCGCACTCTGTCGAACAGCGACTGAGGCTCCGCGCTGCTGTGAAACCTTGCCGTTTGAAATTTCATTTGATGAAGTTCAAATAAATTGCCAAGAGAATCAAGCCCGGCACTCCGAACACGCCGACAATCAGCGCGTGAATGAAAGTTATCTTTATCGTGAGGATTCCCGTTAAGTTCACCAGGTAGAGAATCGCCGCGCCGATTATGCTGTTCCAAATTATTTTGAACGGCAGCTCGATGAAAAATTTCAGCGCGAGAAGAATCAAAAGCCCCGCGACCAATCCGACTGCGATTTCAATCATTGCTTTAAACTCCTCCAAAAAATTTTTCGTGATTCTACAACGCGGCAAGAAATTTTTCAAGGCGTTGCAGAAAACGGCTGATACCTGTTATAATCCGCTTGATTAATTTGAAAAAAACGCGGAGGGAATTGTGATGAGTTGGAAAAAAATTTTTTGCGGGGCACTGGCGGCGTCGATGATTTTTTCCGCGTCGGTCTTTGCGGCGCCCGAAGATTCGGCCAACGCAAAGCTCGCAAAAATTGAAACGGACACTTACGGCATTGAACAGAGCGGCGCGATGCTCGACCGAATCAGCCGCCTGGAAAAAAGTTACAGCGGGCAAAACATGACGGGCAACATGAACGCCCGAATCGATTTGATTTACAACGAACTTTACGACAACAACGCGGGCCCGGGCATCTTGGCGAAGATAAACGCGCTTGAATGGAACGTCAACCACGAAGTTCAAAGCGGAGGCGTCGAAAGAAGGCTCACGGCGTTGGAGAATACAATCTTGGGTAGCCGCGTCGAAGGCACCTTCAACGAGAGGATTCGCGCGCTCGCCAAAGCATCTTACGGCGAAGAAATTTTGCCGATTGTTCTGACTCCCATTCCCGAAAATCTTTTGATAAAGGTCGCGACGACTGTGCCCGTCGGCTCCAAGACATTGCAGGCGGGCGACACCATTCCGATTAAAGTTGTCGAAGATGTTTTCGTCGACGGCAATTTGGTTTTCGCCAACGGCTTGCCCGGCGAGGGAGTCGTCGTCAACGTCCACCGCGCCAAAAATATTTTCAGCAACGGAAAAATCGAAGCGGACTTTCACGCGCTCAAAGCAATCGACGGACAGGACGTAAAAATTTTCACGGGCGTGGAGGCCGTCGACGCAATGACTGCCGATTCGATGGCGCGCGGGCTCAGCTTGCTCGGTCAAACTTTTTCCGGCAAGAACAAAAGCATTGAGGAAGTTCTCGTTCGCGGAAAAAATATCGACTTGCCGGCGGGCGTCGAACTTTACGTGCAGATAAAAACTCCAATTGTCGTTTACGGCGTGAACCCGAAGGGCAGCGGCAACGTGACGGACGTGACACCCGACGAAGCTTTAATCAACACGCCGACGACAACTCAGCCGACGCAGACCGACGAAGGACTTTCGCCCGAAGAAATGAACGCGACGCCTCCTCCGCCTCCGCAGAGAAACGACGACCAAATTCTTGTTCAAGTTGACAAAGAACCGACCGCGCAGAAGCCTCAGGAGCAGCAGCCGTCCCCGCCGCGCCCCGAAGAAGGTAAAACGCTCGAAGGTTACGACGGACCGATTGTAGAAATTTTTGACGAGGAATGACGATGAAAAAATTTTTGGGCGTCATATGCGCCGCGCTGTTCGTCAGCTCGACGGCGGAGGCAGTTTATGAGGCGAGTTCGGACACGGGCACGGAAGTTTTCGATTACATTGAAAATCAGCGGCGCGAGGCTCGCGAAAACCAATTGACCGAGGAGCAACAGAAATTGCTCGACGACATTGAAACCGCCAAGGCTCAGTTGCCGCAAGAGCCGAAGGAAGGTGACCCCGTCCCCGCCGTGTTTGAGGGCGACGATTTGGTTTACTATTCGGGCAGCGGCGAATTCATCGCGACGGGCAAAGTCGATATCATTCAGCTCGAAGGCTACCGTTTTCAGAGCGACGAGGCAAAGGGCAACGTCAAGCAGCAATTCGTTCGCGTCGACGACAAAGCTCACGTCCTGCAGCTGACGGAGGGCGCGCCGCGTGTCACGCTCGACGGATACAAAACTTATTACAACTACGGCACGAAGACCGGCACCATGGAATCCGCCAACGGCAAGATGGGCGAGTATTACCTGACGGGCAAACGCTTTGAATTTTATCCCGACCACATCGTTGTTTACGACGGCACGCAGACCAAATGCGGCGCGAAGTCTCCCGATTATCATCTCAGCGCGGAGCGAATGGAAATTTGGCCGGAACAAGTCGTGCGCATGTACAACGTCAAGTTCTGGATAAAAAATAAAGTCGTCGGCACGAAAGATTATGAGGAGCGGCAGCTCGGCGCGAAGGAAAAAAATTATTTCCCGCGCGTCGGATACAACTCGGACCAGGGCGTTTACATTCGCGACAATTTTAAATTTCCGATTGCCAAGCACTGGGACTTTTTAATCGGCGCGCACATTGAAAGCAAGCACGGCATCCGCAGCAACGCCGAAATTTTTTATTTCAACCGTGAACTCAGCGGCTGTGTGAAGTACGGCTTCTACGACGACAACGACGCCCGCTGGATTCAAAAGGAACCGTCGCTGGACATTTGGTACGAAAAACATTTCGAGGGCGGAGTGCCCATGAGTTTCCGTATCGAGGGCGAAGTCGGTCACTGGAGACAAAATTCCATCGCAAGCACGCATCAAGAATACGAATTCAATTTGTATCACGACCCGATTGCTCTCGGAAAATTTTTTCTCTTCCTGCACACGGGATACAAAATCACCAAGGACGACGTGAAGAATACAAAAAGAGCCGGCGACACAGACGTCCGCGGCTTCAACTATCATGCGCTGCTCGCCAGAGAATTCACCGACAGGCTCGCGGCTTACGTCGGCTACTCTTACAACAAAAATAATTCTCTGAACTCCGTTTTCGATTTCGACAATGACGATTACTCAAGGAAGCTGGAGGCGGGCGCGAGTTATTGGATTACGCCCAAGGACAGAGTCGTCGTCGGCGTGAAGTGGAACGCGGACAATCACACCGTCGAGGACGTGGATTATTATTGGTATCACGATTTGCATTGCTCGCAGGCGGTGCTCCGTTGGCGCGGCAAACGCAAGAAATTGGAAGTGCATTGGGAGTTCGTGCCTTGGTGAGCTCGTCCCGTCTTTCTCAAGAGTGGACTCGCAGAACCTGTCGTCGTGCTCCTCGGGCTGATGAATGACTTTTATTTTTTGAATCAACTTTCTCTTTGCGTGTCCAAAGAGAAAGTTGCAAAGAGAAAGGACGCCTCGCGGGGGCGTTGGTCATCCTTGACGGCCTCAAGTTTCGCAGTTCGCGGCAAGCAAAAGTTCTTTGACTTTCACCGAATCGTTCGGGTTACTCTCTTCCAAAATTTTCAGCAGATTGATGGCGCAATCGAGGGCGTCGAGGTCGGGCTGGTGCAGGTCATACGAATCGTGATGAGCATTCAGCATTCTCTCCTGATGAATTCTTTCCAGCTGTTCGAGTACGGCTTTCGTTTTCATTTCAATCACCTCGCGCCGATTATATTTCGGCAAAAAATTTTCTGTCAAGAAATAATCGTCGAAGCGGAGAAGGAGAATCAAAATTGAACGACAAAAATTCTGACGCGAAAAAAATTCACGAGGCGGAGCAAGCCTTCGAAAGACGGCGGCGAACGTTCGGATTAATCGCGGGACCAATCTTGGCGGCGGCGGTTATGCTGACACCGATTGACGCGCTGACTTTGGAGGCGCACAAACTTTTGGCAATCATGGTGCTCGTTGCGCTGTGGTGGATAACCGAACCCGTTCCAATTCCCGTGACCTCTCTGCTCGGTCCGACGCTTGCTTGCGTCACGGGCGCAATTCCGGCGGGCGCGGCGTTCGCGGCCTTTTCCAACCCGATGATATTTTTGTTCATGGGCGGATTCATTTTGGCAAAGGCAATGATGATGCACGGGCTCGACAAACGTTTTGCTTACTGGTTGCTGTCGCGCTCGTGGGTCGGCTCCAATCCGCGGCGAATTTTTTTGGCAATCGGATTGGCAACGGCACTCTGCTCCGGCTGGGTGAGCAACACGGCGACGGCCGCGATGATGTTTCCGATTTGCCTCGGGCTGTTGAATTCGATTAAAGAGATGATGGCAGCCAACGGTCGCGAGATAGATTTATCCGAATACAAATACGCGACGGGTTTGATGTTGATGACCGCCTACTCCGCGTCGATTGGCGGCGTCCTCACTCCTATTGGCACCCCGCCGAATTTAATCATGCTCGGCTTCTTGGACACCATGCAGGACATTCACATTTCGTTCTTTGAATGGATGGTCTGGGGCTTCGTCGCCATGGTTTTCTACTTCATAATCGCTTACGTGGTTTTGTCGAAGATGTTTCCCGCTGACGTGGAAAAAATCGACGGCGCGGAAGAATTCATACGCGCAAAGATAAAAGAGCTGGGCGCGTGGACGCGGGCGCAGAAAAATACTTTGTGCGCGTTCATGTTGGCGGTCGCGCTGTGGATAATCCCCGGCTTCTTGAACATGTTCCTCGGCTCGACGAGTCCGATTTTGAAAATGTATGACCAACTTTTCCCCGAAGCGGTTGCGGCTCTGGTCGGAGCGTTGTTGCTCTTCCTTTTGCCCGTGAATTTTTCCAAGCGCGAATTCACAATCAGCTGGAAGGAAGCGGCGGCGGGCATTGAGTGGGGCACGCTGATTTTGTTCGGCGGCGGGCTGGCCATGGGCGGCATGATGTACAAGACAGGGCTGTCGCAATGGATTGGTGACTTAATCGTCAGCGGCATGGGCGGCACGGTCTCGCAAGTCGTCTTGGTCGCGGTGTTCTCGGTTTTGGCTTTGCTTTTGTCGGAGCTGACCTCTCACACGGCGGCCACGAATATGATTGGACCGCTCGCGATTACGATTGCGGTTTCTGCCGGCTTGAGCCCTGTGCCGGTGTCGGTGGGCATCGCGCTGAGTGCCTCGCTCGGATTCATGTTGCCGGTCTCCACTCCGCCCAACGCCATCGTTTACGCCAGCGGTTACGTCCCGATTACCAAGATGATTAAGACTGGCGTTTACATTGACTTCATCGGAATTTTTTGTATCACTATTCCGATTGCCGTTTGGCTCGTCGGACTCATCGTCGGCTGAGTTCAGTTAGGAGTTTGAAGTTAGGAGTTAGGAGTTAAAAATTTTTTGCCATGATTAATTACGTTTGCCTCTTTGCAGTAGCGTTGCTCTTATTTTTTTTCGGCAACTGGCTCGCGCCGATAACCGACCCGACCGAATCCGTTTACGCGCTGACCGCCAAAGAAATGCTCGCGGCGGGCGATTGGTTGTCGCCGAGGATTTACGGAGATTTTTGGTTCGACAAGCCGATAATGTTTTACTGGGAACTGTTGCTCGCGTACAAAGTCTTCGGCGTCGGTGAGTTCGCGTCAAGATTTTTCCCCGCAGTCTTCGCGACGCTTGGCTTGTTCATAACTTATTTTTTTGCCGCGAAACTTTACGACAGAAAAATCGGATTCGCGGCGGCGATAATCTTGGCGACCTCGCTGGAGTATTGGTATCTGTCGCACGCGGTCATCACGGACATGACGTTGCTCGTAATGTTCTCGCTGACGCTCATGAGTTTTTATTTCGGTTATCGCGCGAACAATCCGCGGCTGTATTTAATTTCGTTCGCGGCGTCGGGCGTGGCGATCCTCACCAAGGGTCCAATCGGATTTTTTTTGCCGGGGCTCATCATCTTAATTTTTTTGACTTGGCAGGGCGACTTGCCTCACCTGAAAAAAATCTTCCGCGCGAAAAATTTTTTGCTCCTCGCCGCGATAATTTCAATCTGGTATCTGCCGATGACTTTCATTCACGGCACGGAGTTCCTGGAAAATTTTTTGGGCGTGCACAATTTTTTGCGGGCGACGGTCTCGGAGTATCCGAAGACGGACGTTTGGTATTATTATTCGCTCATCTCGCTGATAGGATTTTTTCCGTGGTCAATCGTGCTGATTGTCTGCGCGATAAAAAATGTCAGGCACCTGCCGACGCTCGACGTGCCCGAAAAATTTTTGGCGGTGTGGGCGTTGACGGTCGTGATTTTCTTTCAGCTGTGCGCGACGAAGTACGTGACTTACACTTTGCCCGCCATGATTCCCGCCGTGATTTTGCTCGCGAAATTTTTCGTCGACCGCTGGAAAATTTTTATCCGAGTGGCGGCGGCCATGCTGATAATTTATCCGCTGACATTTTTTATCGTGGCACTTCCGCTGGCCGAAGACAACTCGGCGCGGAGCGAGGCTGAAAAAATTTTGCCGTTCATCGACGAAGAAACTTGCGTCGTCAGCCACGACGAAAAATATGCCGGCTCGTTGGTTTTTTACACCGGCAAAAAAATTTATCGGCTGGAGACGGAATACAATTTCAACCAAATTAAGCCGCAAGCAATGACTTGGAAAAGCAAAAACGTTATGCCGTTCATGACGTTTGAAGAGCTGCCCAAAGACAAAAAAATTTTGGCGGTCGTCAGCGTCGCTTGGGAAAGAAAATTCCTCGACAACACGCGGGGAAAATGGAAACTCGTCGGCACGGTGGAGAAGGGCTCGCTCGAATCTCTTGCCGAAAAAATTTTTTACGGGCGCGAACGTCAGCAACTCAAGAGCAAAATTTTTGTCAGGGAGAAAGGACAAGAGACAGGGGAAATGGGAGGAGTAATTTCATGGCAATAAAAGTTATTCCGTATGAAGAAAAATTTATCTGCGCGGCGATAAAAATTTGGAACGAAGTCGTGCGCGAGGGAATTGCCTTTCCGCAGGAAGAAGAGCTCGACGAAGTGACGGGCGACGAATTTTTCAAGGCGCAATCGTTCACGGGCTTGGCGGTCGACGGCGAAGAAGTCTTGGCACTTTACATTCTCCACCCGAACAACGTCGGTCGCTGCGCTCACATCAGCAACGCAAGTTACGCGGTTCGCTCGGACGTTCGCGGGCGGCACATCGGAGAAATTATCGTCAAGGACTGCATTGCCAAGGCGCGCGCGCTCGGCTTCAGGATTTTGCAATTCAACGCGGTCGTCGCCACAAACACTCACGCCCGCCACCTTTACCAACGCCTCGGCTTCAAAGAGCTCGGCACAATCCCCGGCGGTTTCCGAATGCCCGACGGCTCGTTCGAAGATATTGTTCCTCAATTTATCGGCTTGACTTAGGGGGTCAGCGAGTTGCAAGAACTCATCAGCATTGCCAACAAAATGCACGACAAAAAAGTTTTGGTCATCGGCGACATCGTTGCCGACGTTTACGTCGACGGGCGCATATCCCGCATTTCGCGCGAGGCTCCCGTTTTGATTTTGGAGAAGGCGGGCGAGAAGGTCGTGGCGGGCGGTGCTGCCAACGTCATTGCCAACGCCGCGACGCTCGGCGCGGAAGTCTTTGCGGTCGGAGTCATCGGCGACGACAATCACGCCGAATCTTTGCGGAAAATTTTTAAAGATCTTGACGTTCACATCGAAGGGCTCGTGCGCGATAAATCTCGTCCGACGATTTCCAAGACGCGAATCATTGCGGGCGGGCGCGCGACGGTCAGCCAGCAAATTGTCCGAATCGACAGCGAGAGCAAGGAGCCGCTGAGCAAAAAAGTTGAAGCGGAACTCATCGCCAAGATTGATAAGATTTTGCCGAAGGTCGACGGAATTATCATGAGCGATTACGGCTCGGGCACGGTGACTGCCAACGCCCGCAAACTTATCACGCGTTTCGCGGGCAAGAAAAAAATTCCTAACATCGTCGACTCGCGTTACAACATCAGCGACTTCGAGGGCGTCGGGTACATCAAGCAGAACGATTCGGAACTCGGCGAGTTCGTCGGTTATCCGATAAATGACGTGACGGATTTAATCGGCGCGGGCACAAAAATTTTGACAAAGCTCAACGTCGACGGCGCATTGATTACGCGCGGAGAGATGGGCATGAGTTTGTTCGAGAGGAACGGCGCGGCGCATCACATTCCCGTCAGCGACATGAGTGAAGTTTACGACGTGTCGGGCGCGGGCGACACTTGCATTGCGGCATTTCTCTTGGCATTGACGGCGGGGGCTCAGCCTGCGCTCGCGGCCAAGCTTTCAAATTTCGCGGCGGGCATTGCCGTCCGCAAACTCGGCACCAGCACCGTCAGCGCGACCGAATTAATTTCAACTTTGGAAAGGGCTCGCTGAAATGTTAATCGACAGAAAAAATGCCGCCGGCTTCTGCGAGGAGCTCAGGCGGCACGGAAAAAAAATCGTCTTCACGAACGGCTGCTTCGACATCATTCACGCGGGGCACGTCCGTTATCTGGCGGCGGCAAAAAATTTCGGCGACGAACTGATTGTCGGGCTCAACACAGATGAATCCGTCCGCCGACTCAAAGGCGCGCACAGACCGATTAATTGTCAGGAAGACCGCGCCGAAGTTTTGCTCGCGTTAAAGGCCGTTGACCACGTGATTTTTTTCGGAGAGCAGACCGCCGAAAATTTAATCGCCGAAGTCAAACCCGACGTTTACGTCAAGGGCGGCGATTACTCGTTGGACACTTTGCCCGAAGCAAAAATCGTTCAAGGTTACGGCGGGCGCGTGGAGCTGGTGAATTTGGTTGCGGGCCGTTCGACGACAAATGTTGTGAAAAAAATTTTAGAGGCTGAATCATGAACGAAGAATTGAAAAATGTTTTAATCGTCAAGCTGAGCGCGATGGGCGACGTGATTCACGCGCTGCCCGTCAGTTACGCGATAAAAGAAACTTTCCCCGACGCAAAGGTCACGTGGGTGGTGGAGCCGCCGAGTCTTGACCTGCTCAAGATGAATCCGTGCGTCGACAAAATCATTCTCTTCAACAAAAAAAATTTCCGCTCGCTGAAAGGTTTCATGAAAGAATTTTTCCCGTTCAAACATGAACTGCAGGAGCAGAGTTACGACGCGGTGCTGGACTTGCAGGGGCTGTTCAAGTCGGCGGCAATTGCGTTCTTCGCGAACTCGAACATCAAGCTGGGCATTTGCAACATGCGCGAGATGAGTGACAAAGTTTCAAAGCCCGTCGTCGGCGAGAACGCGGAGGGTCACATCGTCGAACGATACTTGGACACGGCGCGGGCGGTCGGCTGCGTCGTCGGCAATGTCGTCTTCCCGATTCAGGTGCCCGTCGAACAATCGGAGAAGGCGCGCGCGATTATGGAGCATGCGGGCATTCGCGAGGGCAATCCTTACGTCGTGTTCGTGGTCGGCGCGAACTGGCCCAACAAACGCTGGCCGACGGAAAATTTTGCCGCGCTGGGCGATTGGTTTTATCAGCTGGCAGTCATTCCGATTTTGATTGGCAGCGGAGACTTGGACGCTCAACTCGCCAAAGAAATCGAATCAAAAATGGAAATCCCGCCGATTAATCTGGTCAACAGCACGAACATTTATCAGCTGGCGCATGTGCTGAGGAGCTCGCGGCTGGTCATCGGCGGCGACACAGGTCCGGTTCATTTGGGCGCGGCTCTCGGCGTGAGGACGATTATGCTCATGGGTCCGACGAACGCCACGCGCAACGGTCCTTTCGGGCAAGTGGAGCATGCGATTGAAGTCGAGCGGCCGTGCAAGGGTTGTTGGAAGCGCGCCTGCCCGAAGAAAGAAATTTGTCTTGAGAAAATCCCCGTGAGTTTCGTCGAGGAGAAAATCAAATCGATGGACTGAAAAATTTTTTGAGTCGTTCGCCGAGTGCGGACGATTTTTTTTTGAGCGGAAAAATTTTTTGTCGTTGGTCGAGGGCGGAGGATTTTTTTTGAAGATAAGAGCGAACGCCGCCCGCATTGACGATTCAAGTAAAATGATTTATTATGTTCGCGATTAGACATTGATTAAAAAGTTTTTACCTTCCGAAATGGAGTTGAAAGACTTGCACAGATTGTTTGCGAAATTATTTTTACTCATCGCGTTGATTTTATTTTCCGTGCCGCGAACAACTTCGGCCATGCCGGAAATTTTTCCGTTCGAGCAACTGCGCAGCGGCATGAGCGGCAAAGCTTACACGGTGGTGGACGGCTCCGGCAAAATCGAAAACTTCGACGTGAACATAGTCGGGCTGACGGACGAGGGCAAAGGTGCCAAGCGAGTGATTATGGCGCGGGCGTCGGGCGAAGTCATCCGGCGCACGGGCGGAATCCTCCAGGGCATGAGCGGCAGCCCCGTTTACATCGACGGCAAACTCGTCGGCGCACTGGCGGCCATCTTCAAAGAAATGGATCCTTACGCCGTGCTCATCACGCCGATTGAAAATATGATTGAACTTTGGAACTTGCCCGACCCCAAGGCGCAGGTGAATCGCGTCAAAGTCGTCAGAGAAATCGAAGAGGAAAATAAAACCGACGAGCCCAAGGCTGAGGAAAAATCTTCTGCGCCCGTCGACGAAACCAAAGTCGCGGAGCCCGAAGCCGAAGAGACTGGGGCAGAGGAAGTCGGCGCGTTTTATGTCAGCGGCTTCGACAGCGGCGGCATGAATTTTTTGCAGCGCGAACTCGGACTCAAAAAATTGCAGAACCCGCCCCTCGTCGTGGAGCGCGGCATTCAACTCGACGCAACTTTGGAGCCCGGCTCGGCGATGGGCGTCGCGATTATTTACGGCGACTTCTCACTGGGCGCCACGGGCACGGTCACGGCTGTGGACGGCAAAAGGGTTTTGGCGTTCGGGCATTCGTTCATGCACGCGGGCAACGTGAATTATTTCATGACGGACGCTTCGGTTATCGGCTCGGTGAGCGGCGCAACCAGCGGCGGCATTAAAGTCGCGGGCATCGGTCACATCATCGGCAGAATCAATCAAGACCGCGATTCGGGCATCGCCGGCATCCTCGGAACTTTTCCCGCCGTCGTTCCAATCAACGTCACTGTCAAAGACATTGCGCTCGGCAAACAGGAAACTTACAACGCGACGATTGCTTACAATGAAAATCTCGTGCCCAAGCTCGGCGCGTCGATTGCTTACGCGGCGTTGAGCAAGATGGCTGACTCATTGGCGGAGAGCACCGTCGAAGTCGATTTCAACGTCAAGACAAACGCGGTCGACGGCGGAGAACTCACGCGCAAAAATATGTTTTACAATCCCTCGGACGTCGGGCAAGTCGCCGTCCTTGAACTCATGCAAGCTCTCAATCTCGTCTGCTCCAACACAAAAGAGGAGTCAAATATCTTCGGCGTCGACGTGAACATTTCTTTGGACACTGAGCGGCGCACCGCCTCAATCGTTTCCGTTACGCCCGACAAAAAAATTGTTAAGCCGGGCGAAACGATTAACCTGACGGTCGAGTTGCAACCCTATCGCAAGCCGACGGAAAAAGTTGTCATGCCTTACACCGTCCCTCTGACGGCGCGCCAAGGAAATTTGGCGTTGGAGATTCACGGCGGCGCACTCGTCCCCGTCAGCCAGGCCATGGCCAACGCGGGCATCATCACTGCCGATTCGAACAAAAGTTATGAGGACAAGATAAAAGACTTCCTCAAGACCGGCAAGAACAATCAGTTGGTCGTCGAAGTCGGCGGCTCCAACGAACCCAAGACCGAAAAACAAATTCGTCAGGAAATTGCTCAGGCGAAGCGCGCGAAGGCTCGGCTCAAGAAGGAAGGCAAAACTTCTCAGAAGGTCGACAGCAAAGTTGACACGAATTACATCATCGACAATGTCATGCGCACGACCTTAAGCGTCGAGAAAGTTTGACGCAACAGGAGGATTGAGATTTTGGAAAGACTGATAATAAAAGGCGGAAACAGATTGAGCGGCACCGTGAAAATCAGCGGCGCGAAAAACGCCGTGCTCCCTGTCATCGCGGCGACGCTTCTCGGTCAGGACGGGGAGACTTGCTTGGACGAAGTGCCAAACCTTGACGACGTTCGAACAATCAGCGAAGTGCTTCGGACTCTCGGCGTGAAAGTTCGCCACGAGCCGGAGAACAGCAAATTGTTCGTCGACGCCTCCAACGTCGAGAACATCACCGCGCCTTACGATTTGGTCAGAAAAATGCGCGCGTCCTTTTTGATAATGGGACCGCTGCTCGCCCGCTTGGGTTCGGCAAAAATTTCTCTGCCCGGCGGCTGCGCGATTGGAACTCGTCCGATTGATTTGCACTTGAAAGGCTTCGAGGCTCTCGGCGCGAAAATTTCAATCGGGCACGGATACATCGAGGCTGTTGCTCCCGACGGCTTGAAGGGCGCGCAAATTTATTTGGACTTTCCTTCCGTCGGCGCGACTGAAAATATTTTGATGGCGGCGTCCATGGCCGAAGGTCAGACGATTATCGAAAACCCCGCGCAGGAGCCGGAGATTGTCGACTTGGCAAATTATCTGAACATCATGGGCGCGAAGATTCGCGGCGCGGGCACGAACGTCATCAAGGTTGAGGGCGCGAAAAAATTAATCGCGCGCGACTACACGATTATTCCCGACCGAATCGAGGCGGGCACCTACATGATTGCCGCCGCCATGACTCGCGGCGACGTTTACATTGCCAACGCGATAAGCGAACACCTCAAGCCGGTTATCGCCAAGCTCAAGGAGGCGGGCGTCAAAGTCATCGAGGACGTGGACGGCATTCGAGTTATCTGCGACCGCCGCCCGAAAGCCGTCGACATAAAAACTTTGCCTTACCCCGGCTTCCCGACGGACATGCAGGCGCAGTTCATGGCAATGCTGACGATTTCGCAGGGCACGAGCATGGTCACCGAGACCGTCTTTGAAAATCGATTCATGCACGTCGACGAGCTCCGACGAATGGGCGCGCGGATAAAAATCGACGGGCGCACTTCCGTCGTCGAAGGTCAGGAAAAATTGACGGGCTGTCAAGTTAAAGCGACCGACCTGCGCGCGGGCGCGGCGATTGTCTTGGCGGCTCTCGTCGCCGACGGAGAAACTCAAGTCGGTTACATTCACCACATCGACCGCGGCTACGATAACTTGGTTCAAAAACTCGTGAGCCTCGGCGCGGACATCAAACGCGTCGACAGATAAAAAAATCCCCGCTTCAAGTTCGAGGCGGGGTAAATTTTTTTCGCGGACGATTCGCGCGCGACAAGCTGTAAAAAAAATGAAGCCGCCTTGAAAATCGACGGCGCATGATTTATAATTGCAGTGCTTGATGCCTCAGCGGCAAATGGCGGTTTCAATCCGGCAAAGCCCCCGGAAAGGGGGTGAGGATATGCGCGTGATTAAGTTCATTATCCGCGTGACATTGCTCAGCGGAGCGATTCTGCTCCTCCTCAGCAAAACAGCCGCCTAAGCCCCGCCAGGCTGGCGACTGTCCGCAGTTCCAGATTCTCTAGTATGTCCTCTAAACACGAGGGGCTAAACCGCCTTCAAGCACTTCGCCTTGCAAGGACGCGGGGCATTTTTGTTTTCAGCCGCCTAAGCTTTCGCAGAACATGACGACCGAAAAACTTTTTGTGTAACTTTGCTTCCCTGCGCTCAAAATTATAATTGACGCGGAAAATTTTTGCAAGGAAATTTTTCTCCGACTCTGCCGCCCGCCGAAAATTTACAATCGCCCGATTCTCTGATATAATTTGCGCCCAAACTCAAATGGAAAAGGAGAGCAACCATGGATAAAAAAGAAGCGTTGGCGGCGGCGATGAAGCAAATCGAAAAAGAATTCGGCAAAGGGTCAATCATGCGGCTCGGCGACGACACGGCGCGCAAGGATGTTAAATCTGTGTCGACGGGAATTTTGCCGCTGGATATCGCGCTGGGCATCGGCGGGTTGCCGCGCGGCAGGATAACGGAAATTTACGGGCCCGAAGCCGGCGGCAAGACCACAGTCACTTTGCACATGATTGCCGAGGTGCAACGCCAGGGAGGAACGGCCGCCTTTATCGACGCTGAGCACGCGCTCGACCCCGTGTACGCCAAGCGGCTCGGCGTCGACGTGGACAATCTTATCCTCGCGCAACCCGACACCGGCGAACAAGGTCTCGACATCGCCGAAACTTTGATTCGCTCCGCGGCGGTTGATATCGTCGTCATCGATTCGGTCGCCGCGCTCGTGCCCAAATCAGAAATTGACGGCGATATGGGCGACGCCAGCGTCGGTCTCCACGCGCGCATGATGAGCAAGGCCATGAGAAAATTGGCGGGCGTCATCAGCAAGACGGACACGATTGCCGTCTTCATCAATCAGGTGCGCGAGAAGGTCGGCGTCCTTTACGGCAACCCCGAAACCACCACGGGTGGGCGCGCGCTGAAATTTTATTCGTCGGTTCGGCTCGAAGTCCGCAAGGGTGAACCGATTAAGCAGGGCTCGGACATAATCGGCAACCGCGTGAAAATTAAAGTCGCCAAGAACAAAGTCGCGCCTCCGTTCCGCACGGCCGAATTTGATTTGATTTACGGCGAAGGTTACTCGCACGTCAACAGCCTCTTGGACATGGGCGTCGCCTTCGACGTCATCGACAGGTCGGGCGCGTATTTTTCTTACAAGGGCGAACGGCTCGGCAACGGCAAGGACAACGCAAAGGCTTTCATTCGCGAACACCCCGAACTTGCAAACGAAATCGACGGAAAGATTCGCGAGGCTCTTTTGAAATCCGCGCCCGCCGTCACGAATGAAGAGGCTGAGGCTGCCGACGACGCGGAAGACTTTGACGCCGATGATTAAAGAAAAAAAATCCGCGCTGCAGAAGGCGACGGAATTGTTGGCGCGTCAGGAGCAAAGCTCGGCTCTCTTGCGTCAAAAATTATTGGCGCGCAAGTATGACGCCGCAGAGGTCGACGCGGCTCTCGCCAAGCTCAAGCAACACAATTACTTGGACGACGAAGAAACTTGCCGTCGACAATTTGAAATTCTTTACGCGGAAGGAAAGCTCAGCGTTCGGCAAATCGTCGTGAAGTTGATTCAGCGCGGCTTCGAAAAAAATTTTATTGAGCAACTCATCCCCGAAGACTCGGACGAACACGAACGGCTTGCGGCGGAAAAATTGTTGGAGAAAAAATTTTCGCGCGGGAAAAATTTTGAGGGGGCAAAGGCGTGGCAATTTCTGACGGCGCGCGGCTTCGACGGAGAAATTATTTCCGCGGTTGTCGAAACAGTTAGGAGTTAGGAGTTGAAAATTTTTTCTGCGGAGAAAAAAATCTGCGGGCGGTGAAAAATTTTCTGCGGACAAAAAATCTGCGGGCGGTGAAAAATTTTCTGCGGAGAAAAAATCTTCGGGCGGCGAAAATTTTTCTGCGGAGAAAAAAATCTGCGGGCGGTGAAAAATTTTCTGCGGAGAAAAAATCTTCGGGCGGTGAAAAATTTTCTGCGGAGAAAAAATCTTCGGGCGGTGAAAAATTTTCTGCGGAGAAAAAATCTTCGGGCGGTGAAAAACTTTCTGCGGAGAAAAAATCTTCGGGCGGCGAAAATTTTTCTGCGGACAAAAAATCTTCGGGCGGCGAAAAGTTTTCTGCGGACAAAAAAATCTGCGGGCGGTGAAAAATTTTCTGCGGACAAAAAATCTGCGGGCGGTGAAAAATTTTCTGCGGACAAAAAAAATCGGGAGCGCGTCGACAGCGACGGGCTCCCTTTCCTTTATCAAGTTGTTTTGACTTTCATCGAGGCGTCAATTTCCTCAAGCGATTTCTTTTTGCTCTCAATGCCGAGGCTCAAAACGATAAACGAAACGATAACGAAGACCGAGGCGAACATCAGGAAGACGGAATCCATGTGCGCGCCGCCCGCCAGCAACACGCCGACGAGCATTGGCGCGGTCATGCCACCGATGCGCCCGAAGCCTGCCGCCCAGCCCGAACCGAGCGCGCGAATCGCCGTCGGATAAAGTTCGGGGGTGTAAGTGTAAATGACGCCCCACGCGCCGAGGTTGAAGAAACTCATCGCCGCGCCCCACGCCAAAAGTTCGTAACCCGTCGTTGAGCTGCCGAAGAAGTAACTGCACACGCCCGACATCAGCAGGAAAATCGACAGCGTGTATCGCCGCCCGATTATGTCGACCAGGAACGCCGCGCTGATATATCCGGGCAACTGCGCCAGCGTCATGATTAAAACGTATTCAAAAGTTTTGACGACCTCAAAGCCCTGCGAGAAGACAATCGACGGCAGCCACATGAAAATTCCGTAATAACTGAAGACGATGCCGAACCACGCAATCCACAGCATGAGCGTCCGCACTCGAAAAATTTTTGACCAGAGCGTGAAGACGTTGAGCTTGAAAATCGGAGTTGCCTCGTCAATGAACTCGTTGTCGAACGGTTTGCTCGCCACGCCCAATTTTTTCTCCAGCGACAAAATTATTTGCCGCGCCTCGTCGACTCTGCCTTTCGAGAGCAAGTAACGGATTGATTCGGGCATGTGCAGGCGAATCAGGAAAACGTAAAGCGCGGGTGCCGCTCCGATTATGAACGCGATTTGCCAGCCGAACTTCGGGATGAGCAGGTAAGAGATGAGAGCCGCCACGAGCCAGCCGAGTCCCCAAAAACTTTCCAGCAAGACGATGAATCGCCCGCGCAGATGACTTGGCGCGTATTCACTCATGAGCGTGGCCGCCACCGGCAATTCTCCGCCCAAGCCGAAGCCGACCAGGAATCGGAAGACCAAAAGCGATTCATAACTCCACGCCACAGCGCAAAGACCCGTCGACACGCTGTAAAGGATGACTGTCGCCGCGAAAACATTTTTGCGCCCGAATTTGTCGGCGACCGTGCCTGCGAGCACCGCGCCCAACGCCATGCCGATTAATCCGACGCTGCCAATCCAGCCGACCTGTTCGGGCGAAAGTCCCCACTCCTTGGCGAGCACCGGCAACACGAACGAAATTAATCCCGTGTCCATCGAATCGAACAGCCAACCCAAGCCGGTCACGACCAAAAGTTTGTAATGGAACGAACCGACCGGCAATTTCTCAAGCCGCTCAAGTATCAAGTCAAACAACTCCTCTGTTCAATTAGGAATGAGGAATGAGGAATTAGTAATTAAATTCCTCATTCCTAATTCCTCATTCCTCATTGCTTCAGCGCGTCGAGAGTTTTTTTGAGGCTGTCGATGTTCTCCACGTTGAGGCTCTGAATTTTTCTGTCGATACGGCGATTGAATCCGCAAAGAGTTTTGCCGGGGCCGCACTCGACAAAAATTTCCGCGCCGAAATTTTTCATCGCCTCCACGCACGCAATCCACTTGACGGGATTATCCGCCTGCGCCACCAAATTATTTTTTATTTCCGCCGCCGAAGTTTCCAACTCGCCCGTGAAATTCGCCGCCACCGGGAAGGACGCGTCCTTGAGCTCTACCTTGTCCAACTCCGCCGCGAGTTTGATTGCCGCGGGAGTCATCAGCGTGCTGTGGAAGGGCGCACTCACCGGCAAGACGACCGCCTTCTTCGCGCCCGCAGATTTTAATTTGTCGACCGCCGCTTCGACGCCCGCCGTCTTCCCCGCGATAACCGTTTGACCCGGGCAGTTGAAGTTCACCGCCTGCACTTCGCCGACCTGAGAGGCCTCCGCGCAAATTTTTATAATCGTCGCGTCGTCGAGCCCGATAATCGCCGCCATTGCTCCTTCGCCGACGGGCACCGCCTCTTGCATGAATTGCCCGCGCTTGTGAACCAAAACGACCGCGTCCCTGAATTTGAGCGCGCCCGCCGCCACCAACGCCGAATATTCTCCGAGGCTGTGACCGCCCGCTATCTGAGCCGTGATTCCCTCCGAGTTCAAAATTTCGTTGACGATGACGCTGACGACCAAAATCGCGGGCTGAGTGTTCGCCGTCAATTTCAAATCGTCCTCCGAGCCTTCGAAGCACATTTTCTTTATCGAGTAACCCAACGCGTCGTCCGCCTCGTCGAAGAGCGCGCGTGCCGCGTCGAAGTTGTCATAAAAATCTTTTCCCATGCCGACCGCCTGCGCGCCTTGCCCCGGGAAAATAAAAGCCGTCTTCATGAAAACTGCTCCCTCCAAAAAAAACAGTGGCAAGTGGAAAGTGGTTAGTGATTAGTTTCTTCCTAACCACTAACCACCAATCACTAACCACTTCATTCGTATTTGCCGTGAACGTTCGCGACGACGTTGCCGATTCCGTTGACGATGTCGTCGATAATTTCTTTGACGGGCTTGATGTCGTCGAGCATGCCCGAAATTTGTCCAATCATGACCGAGCCGTTCTCCACGTCGCCGCCGTGAGTTGCTCTGTGCAGTGCGCCCGTGCCGAGCTGTTCAAGCTCTTCGTTCGACGCGCCGGCTGCCTCCATTTCAAAAAATGTTCGAGTGAGTTTGTTGGCGAGGACGCGGACGGGATGACCGAGCGTCCTGCCGGTTACGACCGTCGAGCGATCCTTTGCCTTGAGCACGAGATTTTTGTAATTCGGGTGAGCAATGCACTCTTTGCTGAGGACGAAGCGCGTGCCCATTTGAATTGCGCTGGCTCCGAGCGCGAACGCCGCGACGATTCCTCTTGAGTCAGCGAAGCCGCCCGCCGCGATAACCGGCACGTCCACCGCGTCGACGACCTGAGGCACGAGCGGCATTGTGGAAATTTCTCCGATGTGTCCGCCCGATTCGCAGCCCTCGGCGATGACCGCGTCCACGCCGCCTTTGACCAGCCGCTTGGCAAGCGCGACACTGGCCACGACCGGAATGACCTTCGAGCCGATTTCTTTGAGCGCGGGGACGTATTCGCCGGGGTTGCCCGCGCCCGTCGTCACGACCGGCACCCGCTCCTCGACCATAAGCTGCATGACCTCTTTGACGAACGGCGACATGAGCATTACGTTCACGCCGAACGGTTTGTCCGTCCACGCTTTGCACTTTTGAATTTCTTTGTGCAAAATGTCGGGGGGCATGTGTCCCGCGCCGATAAGTCCGAGCCCGCCCGCGTTCGACACCGCCGAGGCGAGCTCTGCCGTCCCTATCCACGCCATGCCGCCTTGAAATATCGGATACTTGATTTTCAGCAACTTACAGATGGCGTTATTTTCAAACATTTAATCTCCTCCTCAACGGTTGCTCCGTCGAGCTTAAGTTATACGAATCCGCCGCATTTGTCAATGGTTTTAAGGTTGTCCCCTCTTTTTCAAGAGTGGACACGCAGAATCTTTCCTCAATGCTTGGGCGCGTCGTGCTCATCGGACTGATAAATGACTTTTATTTTTTTGAATCAACTTTCTCTTTGCTTGTCCAAAGAGAAAGTTGCAAAGAGAAAGGACACCTCGCGGGGGCGTCGGTCGCTCACAGTTCGGAGTAACAAGTAACCCGTGCCCGGTGTGCGCCGGATGACGCCATCACGGCGTCAGACGCGGCGCGGCCGTCATCCATGACGGCCTCAACTTCATCAGAGTGAATTCTTAATTCGTTCGAGGATTTTGCTGTCGACGTAATTGCACGCCACGCCGATTCCCGAACAAATCGCCCGCGCGTCCGACGAGCCGTGACTTATCACGCAGCAACCGTCCACGCCCAAAAGAGGTGCCCCGCCGTTCTCGGAAACGTCGAACCGCTTGGACATGTTCTTGAACGTCGCCGCCAAAAGTTCTTCGCCCAAAAGTTTTGCGCCGCCGTTCGCCGTCAGCTCCTCCGTCAAAAGTTTCATAATCGTCAGCGCGAGTCCTTCACCGAACTTGAGCACGACGTTGCCCACGAAGCCGTCGCAAATCACCACGTCGAACACGCCGCGCGGAATGTCTCGCCCCTCGGCATTGCCCGCGAAATTTATCGCCGAAAAATTTTTCAGCAGCTGATAAGTTTCCTTCGCCTGCTCGTTGCCCTTAGTTTCCTCTTCGCCGATGTTCAACAACGCGACCGAAGGATTTTTTATTTTCAAAACGTGCTCGGCGTAAAGCGAACCCATCAGCCCACTCTGAATCAAATGTTCGGGGCGGCTGTCGACGCTCGCGCCGCTGTCGAGTAAAAGTGTCGTGCCTTGCGGAGTGGGAATGGGCGTGGCGATTGCCGCCCGACCGATGCCGTGAATCCTTTTCAAGATTAACTGAGCCGCCGCCACTGCCGCGCCCGTTGAGCCCGCCGAAAGTACTGCGTCGCACTCGCCGTCTCTGACCAGCCGCGTCGCCACGACTATCGACGAATCTTTTTTGTTGCGCACTGCGTCGGCGGGGTGCTCGCCCATGGCGATGACTTCCGCCGCGTGCCTTATCGTTATCGGCAAATCCGTTTCCGTCAGCTCGCCGCGAATTTTTTCCTCGTCGCCGACCAAAATTATTTCGCACGGATATTTTTTTACCGCCAACACCGCGCCCTTGATGATTTCCGCCGGAGCTTTGTCACCGCCCATGGCGTCGACTGCTATCTTCAAATCTGCTCCCCCAAATCTTTTGTCTGCAAAAAAAATCGGGCAGGTGTCAATTGCCTGCCCGGTAAATTTCCGCTATCCTCATTCCGTTTCTATGACCTCGCGCCCGTCATAGTAACCGCATTCCGGGCACACATGGTGTGGGAGTTTAGGTTCATGGCATCTCGGACATTTCACGTAGTTCGGAGCTTCCAACTTCCAATTTGCACGCCGCCTGTCGCGTCTGCTCTTGCTCAATTTCCTCTTCGGTGCCGCCAAAGCTTAACACCTCCTCATTCAAGTTTTAAATCTTTCAACGCTGCGAGCCGCGGGTCAACGACGAATTTTTCGCAACCGCACTCGCCCTCGTTCAAATTCGCGCCGCACACGGGACACAGCCCCTTGCAATCCTCTCGGCAAAGATTTTTCATCGGCTGACCGGCAAGCAGTTCGTCGCGCAAAAGTTCCGTCACGTCCAGCAGCTCGTCAATCGCTTCCGCCTTGTCAAACTCTTCTTCGAAATCGTGAACTTGTTCGCGCGTCGATTCGGTCAAACATCTGTCGCAGATAAAATTTCTTTTGCAAAAAATTTGCCCGCGAACGATGAAACATCTTTCAACGTCCTCGACCTCGCCGACGATTTTTATCTCGCCCGCGAAGTCCTCCAAGTCCTCGCCGAAAAGTTTTTCCGACGCGCCGCTGAACTCGAAAGGAGCCTTGCTGCCCCTTGCCGTTTGCACTTTCGGCATTTTACAACACCGCCCTTTTTGTGTCAAGGCAACTTTCAAAGCAAAGTCGCCATCAGCAGATATGTATCGTCCACGCCCGCCAGCAATTCCAAAAATCTTTCGTAGAGTTTTTTATCGTGGTTTGTTGTCGACATGAACCAATCGACCATCGCCAGCAAATCTTCCTTGGAGTCCAAGCCGCTCTCCGTCGCCGCGAACGTCACCAGCTCAAAAACTTTGTAGCTTATCAGGAAGACCGCGAAATTTTTTGTGATACTGTGCTCCACGTATCGCCACGGATATACGCCGTAGAAAAGTTCGTTTACGAGATAATTTTCCAGGAAGGTTGAGTACTTCTCCGAAAAATTTTTCCGCGCGTCGGTCAGCCTTTCAAAGTTGGCGGTGATTTCGTCGAGTGAGACCCGATTGTTTTCGTTGGGCTTAATGCCGAGAACCTCCGTGAACGCGACGAGAAATTTTTCGCCTTCCTTTGTCCTCAGAGACTCCATAATTTTTTTTCCGTCAGAAACGGGCAAGATAATTTATCATCAAGATTTACGGAAAACATTTTCTGCCCGTCAGCCAGTTCCGTGACTTCAAAATTTTGCTTAAGCTTGACGCGATAAACATTGAACTCGGAATTAAATTCAAAGTGCGAGAGAATTTCCTTGGCTTTGCTTTTCGGCTTGATTCGCGAATATTTTTTATAAGTTGCCGCGTCGATATCAATGCGCCAACCCTTACAGCAGCGGGCGTTGCATTTTGCGCCATCGCATTTGAAGCGGCTGACGTATTCGGGCTGAAAGTACAGAAATTTTTTCATCGCAGATTTTCCTCACGGCTCAAGCAAAGTCTCCATCAATTCATGCGTGTCATTTTCGTAGGCCAGCAGCTCGAAAAACTTTTCGTAAAGTTTTGGATTGCGGTCGGTCTTCGTCATGAACCAACTAACCATTGCCGGCAGGTCTTCCTTGGAGTCCAAGCCGCTCTCCGTCGCCGCGAACGTCATCATCTCAAAAATTTTGTAATGTATCAGGAGGACGGCGAAATTTTTTGTGAGGTTTTGTTCGCGGAACCGCCACGGATACACGCCGCTGAAAAGTTCGTTGACGAGATAATTTTCCAGGAACGTTGAGTACTTCTCCAAAAAATTTTCCCGCGCCTCGGTCAGCCTTTCAAAGTTGGCGGTGAGTTCATCGAGCGAGCTGAAAGAATTTTCGTCGGGCTTTATGCCGAAAAACTCCGTGAACGCGACGAGAAATTTTTTTCCTTCCGCCGTGTCCAAAATTTCCATACAGGGATTGATGAACTCAATCATGAACATGACGAATTGTTCCGCCTCGAAGGAAAACTTTTGGAGCAACGTCGGCATTTTCGTGAACAAAAATTCTTTCGAGCGATACTCGCCAATCAATTTCAGCATATCTTCGATGCCCGACTCATTCAAAAATAAATCCTGCAATTTGTCTGTGAAGGAACCGAGCACGATTAATCTTTGGTCAAGTGTAAACCATTGCTCCTGCAAAATTGTAATCATCGTGACTTGAACTTCGCGGATGAAGTCGCCGGCGTTTGCATTCGTGGGAAATTTTTGTATGCGAAGTTTTCCGTGCCGGCTGTGAATCTTGTCGGGCACTTCGACGAATTCAAACTTCAGCGGTTCTTGCGCGAACAGAATCATCTCGGCCGCCACGGGGCAAGTCAAAGTCAGTGACCGCTCAAAAAATTTTCCGAAGCTGTGAGTTTGACGCGGATAAGTCGCGCACGTCGCCGACAAAAAATTTTCGCCGTACTCCAGCTGAAGAGAACACAAATTTTTTTCCGTCAGGAACGGGCACGGGCTTTCTTTAAGAAAATATTTCTCTTCGGATTCGTTGTACTCGAAGTGCGAGAGAATTTCTTCGGCTTTTTCTTTCGGCTTGATTCGTGAATATTTTTTGTAGGCCGCCGTTTCGATATAAATGTTCCAAGCTTTGCAGCAGCGGGCGTCGCACTTGGAGCCGTCGCATTTGAAGCGGCTGACGTATTCGGGCTGAAAGTACAGAAATTTTTTCATCAAACCATTCCGTTGGCAATCATGTACTCGGCGATTTGCAGAGCATTGAGAGCCGCCCCTTTCCTGATTTGGTCGCCGCAAACCCAAAGGTTCAGTCCGTGGTCAATGGAAAAATCTTTGCGAATTCGTCCGACCTCGACGGCGTCCTTGCCGGAAGTTTCCAGCGGCTGAGGATAAATCATTTCGTCGGGATTGTCGCGCACGATGACGCCGGGGAATTTTTCCAGGGCAGCGCGCGCCTCCTCGACGGAAACTTCGTCCTCGAACTCGACGTTGACCGACTCGGCGTGGCTGCGATAGACGGGCACGCGAACAGTCGTCGCCGTGACTCGGAGCGCGTCGTCCTCCATGATTTTTTTCGTCTCGTCGACCATCTTCATTTCCTCTTTGGTGTAAAGATTTTCCTTGAAGACGTCGATTTGCGGCAAGAGGTTCGACGCGATTTGGTAATGCTTGTTGAGCTTGGCGACGGGCAAAATTTTTGCTTCGACTTCCTCGCCGCGCGCCAGTGAATCCAGTTGCGCCTTGAGCTCGTCCATGCCTTCGCGCCCCGCGCCCGACACCGCCTGATACGTCGACACGACCACGCGTTTGATTTTCGACAGGTTGTAAAGCGGCTTGAGTGCCATGACCATGATTATCGTTGAGCAGTTCGGGTTGGCGATGATTCCTTTGTGCCGCGCGATTGCCTGCGGATTGACTTCGGGGACGATAAGCGGGACTTCGGGGTCCATGCGGAAGTTCGATGAGTTGTCGATGACGACCGCGCCCGCTTTGACTGCCGCCGGTGCAAAAAGTTTGCTCGCCGCGCCGCCCGCGAACAGCGCGAACTTCACGCCGTCGAAAGATTTTTCCGTGGTCTCCTCGACCGTGTACTCTTTGCCCATGAAGTTTATCTTCTTGCCCGCCGACCGCGACGACGCCAACATTTTCAGCTCGCCGAAGGGAAAGTTGCGCTCCTCGATGAGTTTCAAAAATTCCTGACCGACCGCGCCCGTTGCGCCGACGATTGCCGTGTTAAATTTCTTCATTGAGATTCCCCCAAAAAATTTTTATAAAGCGGCTCCGATTTTGTAAGCCATGTCTCCGAACTCGGAACGCTCGACCATGGCTCGTGAGCCGCAGCCCGTCGCCCAAACCTGCCCGACGTCCTGCCAGCTCATGTATCGCACCAAAGTTTCGTAATGATTCTTCAACGCCTCCATCGTCCAGTCCGCCGTGTTCCAAGCCGTCGCCATTATCATTGACTTTTTCCCGCTGAGTTTCGTCGTCCGCGAATAAAATCTGTCGACGACCGTTTTCAGCTGCGCGCTCATTCCGAAGTAGTAAAGCGGCGTGACCAAGACGAGCAAATCCGCCCGAAGCATTTGCGGCATGAGTTTGGTTTCAATCGCGTCGTCGAAAATGCACGCGCCGTCCATGCCGCATTGGTCGCAGCCTCGGCACGGATGAGTTTTTTCGTTCGCCGCGTCGAAGACAAAAATTTCATGACCCGCACTCGTCGCGCCGTCCACAAATTTTTTTGCCAAGTAACGTGACGTCGATTGCTCCTCGGAATGCGGGCTGCTGTTAATCACCACGATTTTCATACTCTCGCCCCTCGATACAGATTCTTCGGCGGAAACTTCAGCCGACTCTTTATCCTCGTCCTTAATCGCCGACAAACCACAGCCGCTCAAATAAATTGCCGCCGCGCCGAATCCGACGACTTTGATGAACTTGCGCCGGTTCATTGGTAAACTTCCTTCGCCATGGGGAAGACCGCCCAAGCTTTCGGCCAGCCCGCGTAAAAGCCGAGCTGCGTGATGATTTCGACCATCTCCGCCTTGGTCACGCCGTTGGCTTTGGCCGCCGCCAAGTGATGTTTGAGCGCGTCGGTGAAAATGCCCGCGCCGACGAGCGTCGAAACCGTGACGATGCTCCTGTCGTGGACGGAAAGAATTTTGTTGCGGCTCCACACCTCGCCGAAGAGGATGTCGTCGTTGTATCGGGCGAATTCGGGCGCAAAGTCTCCGAGATTTTTTCTGCCCGCCGTCTGAGAAATTTTTTCTCCGACGCTGTCAAAAACTTTCGCGGCGTCTTTGCCGTAAACTTCCTTGGCCATGGGGAAGACCGCCCAAGCTTTCGGCCAGCCCGCGTAGAAGCCGAGCTGCGTGAGGATTTCGACCATCTCGTCGCGGGTCACGCCGTTTTTCTTTGCGGTTTGAATGTGATACTTCAACGCGTCGGTGAGGACGCCCGAGCCGACCAGCGCGCAAATCGTGACGATACTCCTGTCGTGCAGGGAAAGGATGTCGTTGCGGCTCCACACCTCGCCGAAAAGGATGTCGTCATTGTATCGGGCGAACTCCGGCGCAAAATCTCCGAGCGCGTCTCTTCCTGCCGTCTGAACAATTTTTACTGCTTTAGGTTTTTCCATTGCCATTGCCTCCGTCGAAAATAAATTTGCCGCGAACAATGCCGCGAGCCCCGCCGCAAAAAATTTTTTCATGCCAAACCCTCCTGCGCCCGTTATAACATAAAAAAAATCCCGCCGCAATGACGAGATAAAATTTTTTCCGCGAAGATTATTTTTTGACGAGCTTGGAGCCGCTGAGTTTATAAACGCCGTCGTTGATGTGGAAAGTTTTCGCGGAAAAATCTTTGAGCGTGACCGAGCCGCCGTCGACCTTGAGCGTGAGGATTTCATTTTTGTAAGACGCTTTGAAGTCGAGCCCGTCGAGCGTGAGGGTATCTTTATCGTCGAAGCCGAAGATGATGTCCTTGCCGTCGCCGAGCGCGTAGAAAAATTTATCCGCGCCCGCGTCGCCCCAGAGTGAATCGTTTCCTGCTCCGCCGATTATGCAGTCGTTGCCGCTGCCGCCGTAAATTTTGTCGCTGCCCGAACCGCCGACGATTGTATCGTGCCCTTGCCCACCGTCGAGTGTGTCGCCCTTGGAGCCGCCGACGATTGAATTTGCCTTGGCGTTGCCCGTGATTTGAATTGCTTTCGTGCGCGCGGAGGCGTCGACGGTTTTAACTTTTAAATCGAGCGTAACGGGCGAAGGCGTCTTGTTCGTCACGGTCAAAAGCGTCGGGTCTTTATAAACGCCGTAGATGTTGAGCGTCTTCAACTTTGCCGCGCCGACCAAAGTTATCTTGCCTTTGCCCACCGTGACAATCAAATCGTTGCCGCTCGTCTTGGAAAAATAACTTCCAGTGCCGCCACCGATTTGCAGAGTGTCATCCCCGTTGAAGCCGTAAATTATGTCGTTGCCGTCGTCTGGCGTGTATTGAATGACAATGTAATAAGAATCGCTGCTTATGGAAATTAAATCGTTGCCCGTGCCCGCGTCGAGTGTTACCGAGGAACCTTTATCGTCGTTAAAGATTGTATCGTTTCCTGCGCCGCCGTTAATTGTAACAAAATCTCCACCGTAATTGTAAATGGAATCGTTACCGTCGCCTGCATCGATTATCAATTCGCAGCCATTGTTTTCGATGGAATCATTACCGTCGCCCGCATTGATTGACGCGTGGTAATCGTAACGGTTGTAAATGTAATCGTCGCCCGCGCCCGCATTGATTGTCACGTTCGAGCCGTTGCTGTAAATGTAATCGTTGCCCGCGCTTCCGTCGATTGACACGTTGCCGCCGTTTTTGTTAAAGATAGAATCATTTCCCGCACCGCCGCTGATTGAAAGATCCGAGGCATAGTTGTAGTTGTCAATGGTATCGTCACCGTCGCCGCCGTTGATTGTCACGTTGTCGCCGTTGTTGTTAATGTCATCGTCGCCCTTGCCGCCGTCGATTGTCACGTTGTCGCCGCTGTTGTAAATGTCATCGTTGCCCGCGCCCGAATTGATTGTCACGTTATCGGCAGTGGTGGTGTATTTGCTACCGTCCCAGTGTCTGTAGCTGTCAATGGAATCGTTGCCTGCGCCTGCATTAATCAAAACATTCGAGCGATAATTTTTAATCGTATCATTTCCTGACGTGCCGTTGACAAGATTCAATTCGGGGACGGCGGGCAAGGTCGGATATGGTATTGGAGTAAAAGTTTCGGAGCCTTCGGGGGTTTCGTTGAGGACGTTGTTGTTGATGTGGATTTTTTTGTCAGCCGCGCCGAGCAGAAGGATTGAGCCGTTGCCGACTTTGACTTTGATATCCGAGCCGCTCTTGGTCGTCGAAAATTTTCCGTCGATTATCAGCGAGTCGTTCGCGCCGAAGCCCCAAATCGAATCGTTGCCGTCGCCCGTCGAGTAGCGGAACTTATTATTCTTGGCTGAATCGATGAAGATTAAATCATTGCCGAGGTCGCCGCTGACGGTATTGGAGTTCGCGCCGTCGGTGAGGATAATATAATCGTCGCCCGAACCGCCGTAGAGGAAATTCTTTGTGCCTTGCGCAACGAGGCTGTCGGAACCTGCGCCGCCGTAAATCGTGCTGTTCTTGTCTTGAATGCCGATGAAGTCATCGCCGGGGCCGCCGAGGATTGAATTGCGGACGGGCGTCTTGGATTCTGTATCGATACTCCAAATCGTGTCGTTGTCGTGCCCGCCCCAAATCGAAACGTCCGAGGCAACGTTTTCGATTGAGTCATTGCCGTTGTCGCCGTAAATGTACGATTTGTTTTTGACGCTGATAATCGGGTCGTCGTCGCTCGTGCCGCTGTTCTCGCCGTTGAGCGTCTTGAACTTGTCGGCGATAACTTCAACGTAATTTTTGTCTGTCTCTTTGCCGGCGAAGTCCATTATAAAATTGAAAACCCAATCGTCGAAGCCCTTTGCAAAAGAACTCAAGTTGTCGTGGACAAAAGTCGCAAAAGCGTCGATAAAGGCGTCGTGCTTGGCAATGTCTTCGGGGATTCCGTCGGTGGTGTATTTCTCCATGCGCGCTTTGTGTTCGTCGATGGCATTCAAGGTGCCCGTCGCAAGAGAGAGAACCGCTCCGAAAGTTTTCGTCAAAGTTTCTGAGGCAGCTTGGAAAAATTTTCCTTTGGTCATAATTTCCTCAACCAAGTCCGACGTGAGTTCCTCTTTGAAGGCTCTGGAGAGTTGCTTTTCGACGGCGGAAGAGAAAATTTCTTTGACGAGGTCGGAGCCGAGAGACTTGAGGAAGATGACGTAACTTTTGTTGATTGACTTTTTCTCTTCCAACGTCACGCCGTCGCTCGCGGCAATGAGATTCGCCGCCAGAGAAATTCCGCCTGAGAAAATCGACAGGAACCAAAGATTTTTCTTCTTGAAGCTCGTGCTGAGTTTGTTGGTTGCATTTGCCATTTTCTCCAGGTCGGCGGCAATCAGCCCGATTTTTTTATTTCGTGTCGCGTCGGGCAAAGTTTTGTCGGTAAGAACGGACAGCGCGTTGTCGATAACCGAAATGGAGCTCGTGATGATGACTGAGTACTTGCTGATTTTTTTTCCGAAAGGCGTAATCCCGATGATTCTGAGAATCGGATTCGTGTTAGTCTTGAGCCATTTAACGGGGTCATCTTTGGCTTTCTCAAAATCTTTGGCGAGTTTCTTCAAACCGAGCGTCGTGATAATTCCGCCCAAATTTTTCAGCGTGTCAAGATTCGAGAAACGCTGAAGGTCGAAAACAAATTCGCTCATAAAAATTTCCTCCCAAAAAATTTTTTCAAACTCCTCACTCCTCACGCCTGACTAATTTGGAGTCGCTGATTGTGTACGTGTCGTCGTTGATGTGGAACGTGGTATTCGCCCTGACGTTTTTGAAAATGACCGAGCCGCCGCCGTCGATTTGAAGCGTGAGCGTCGAACTTCTGAACGAAGAATCGCTGAACGTTCCGCCGTCGGAGCCGTCCGCGTTGAGGATTTGGAGCATGTCGGAGCTCGTGAAGTCCATGATGTAATCGGCGTCGTCGCCTTCGCGGAAGATGAAAACGTCGGAGCCGTTTCCGCCGTAAAGCGTATCGTTGCCGGCGTCGCCCCAGAGTGAATCGTTGCCTGCGCCGCCGAGGAGTTTATCGTTGCCGTCTCCACCGCTGAGTGAATCGTTTCCGTCTCCACCGCTGAGTGAATCGTTGCCGTCTTCGCCGCGGAGTCTATCGTTGCCGTCGCCGCCGTTGAGAGTGTCCGTGCCATCGCCGCCGCTGAGAACGTCCGCGCCGTCCCCGCCGAAGAGTGAATCATTGCCCGCGCCGCCGCGAAGTGTATCTTTTCCGTCGCCGCCGTTGAGAGTGTCCCTGCCGTCGCCTCCGCTTAGTGAGTCGTTGCCGTCTCCGCCGACGAGTTTATCGTTGCCTGCGTCGCCTCTCAAAGTGTCATTGCCTGCGCCGCCGTTGAGTGAATCGTTTCCGTTGCCGCCGAGGAGTCTGTCGTTGCCTGCGTCGCCGCCGAGAATGTCATCGCCGTTGCCGCCGCTGAGTGAATCGTTTCCTGCGCCGCCATAAAGTCTGTCGTTGCCGTCGCCGCCGCTGAGAGTGTCCGCGCCGCTGCCTCCGTTGAGTGAATCGTGTCCGTCGCCGCCGAGAAGTTTATCGTTGCCGTCGCCGCCATTCAAAGAGTCATTGCCGCTGCCGCCGCTGAGTGAATCATTTCCGTCCTCGCCGTAAAGTTTGTCACTGCCGTCGCCGCCGCTGAGCGAGTCATTGCCGCTGTCACCGCTGAGTGAATCGTGTCCGTCGCCGCCGAGGAGTTTATCGTTGCCTGCCCCGCCGCTGATTGTGTCCTTGCCGTCTCCACCGTTGAGTGAATCATTTCCGCCGACGCCGAAGAGTTTGTCGTTGCCTGCGCCGCCGAAAATCGTATCATCTCCTGAGGTGCCATACAAAGTGTCGTTGTCGTCGGTGCCGTTGATTCTCGCCACGAGTATCATCTCCTTAAAAAATTTTTTTTCGTCGTTTGCATTATGCTGGTTGTTCTGTTTCTTGTCAATTAATTTCCGCGCCGAAAAATTTCCCGCCGAATTGACAGCAAAAATTTTTTCTGTTATCTTAAGCGCGCCGCTCGACGCAGGGCAAAAGCAGTTAGGAGTTAGGAGTGAGGAGTTAGGAGTTGGAGGGCAAAACTCTAAATCCTAAATCCCAAATCCTAAATCCTGCTCTCCGAAGTCGGCGAGTTCATCCGCGTGGAGGTGTTAAGTTTGTACGCAATAATCAAAACAGGTGGCAAGCAATACAAAGTCGCCGAGGGCAGCGAGGTCATAATCGAAAAGCTCGACGCCGAGGAAGGTTCGTCCGTCACGTTCGAGGAAGTGTTGGCTGTCGGCGAGGGCGAAGAAATTAAATTCGGTCGTCCGCTCGTCGCAGGCGCGAAGGTCACGGCGTCCGTCGTGAAGAACGGCAAAGGTCCCAAGCTCCGTATCTTCAAATACAAGCACAAGACCAATTATCGTCGCCGCCAAGGTCATCGCCAGCCGTTCACGAAAGTTAAGATTGAAAAAATCGAAGCATGATCGTCACGGAAATTTACAAGCGCGCTGACGGAAAAATTATCGGCTTCTCACTCGACGGGCACGCCAACACTGCCAAGCACGGTTACGATATTTACTGCTCGGCGGCGTCGATGATTTCCAGCTCGGTCTTCGTGTGCATGCGCGACCATCTCAAGCGTGACTTTGAGTGGGACGCGGCGCACGGGCGGCTTATGATGAAGCTCAAAGGCGAGCCCGACGATTTGACCGAAGTCGCCTTCCAAACTCTTCTCCTCGGCATGAGGGAAGTCGAAAAGCAAGTTCCGAAAATCGTCAAGGTCGAAGAAAAAATCCTCGGAGGTGAAACATAAATGACTTTCAAATTTGATTTGCAGCGTTTCGCGCACAAAAAAGGTGTGAGCTCCACGCGCAACGGCCGCGACAGCGAGTCGAAGCGTTTGGGCGTCAAAGAGCAGGCGGGCACAGTCGTCACGGCGGGTAGCATTCTCGTTCGTCAACGCGGCACGCACTTCCACCCCGGCCTCAACGTCGGGCGCGGCAAGGATGATACTCTCTTTGCAAAAATTTCCGGCAAGGTTGCATTCGAGCGCAAGGGCCGTTATCAGCGCAAGATTAGCGTTTACGCCGTCGAAGCTTAAAATTTTTTACACGCGCCGAAGTGGCGGAATTGGCAGACGCCGCAGACTTAAAATCTGACGTGGAACCCCCTGTGTCGCCGGCAATGATTCTGAATCTGCGCGGACTGAAAAATTTTGTTGACATAAGGCAGCAAGCGTGTTAATATTCGACACGCGCCGAAGTGGCGGAATTGGCAGACGCAGCAGACTCAAAATCTGCCGTGGGCAACCACGTGCCGGTTCGAGTCCGGCCTTCGGCACCATCGTATTGAAAGATGTTCGCCATAATAAAAATCCCGTTCAGCGATGAACGGGATCCTTTTTTTGTCCGACAACGCGCCGCGCAAAAATTTTTCGTCGCAGTCGAAGTCGAGCCGTTGAAGTTCACTCGTTCAGCCGCCAGAAAATTTTTCGCCAAAGTCGAAGCCGAGCCGTTGAAGTTCACTCGTTCAGCCGCGAGAAAATTTTTCGCCGCAGTCGAAGCCGCGCCGCTGAAGTTCACTCGTTCAGCCGCGAGAAAATTTTTCGCCGCAGTCAAAGCCGAGCCGCTGAAGTTCACTCGTCGAGCCGCCAGAAAATTTTTCGCCGAAGTCGAAGTCGAGCCGTTGAAGTTCACTCGTTCAGCCGCGAGAAAATTTTTCTCCGCAGTCGAAGCCGCGCCGCTGAAGTTCACTCGTTCAGCCGCCAAAAAATTTTTCGCCGCAGTCGAAGCCGAGCCGTTGAAGTTCACTCGTTCAGCCGCGAGAAAATTTTTCTCCGCAGTCGAAGCCGCGCCGCTGAAGTTCACTCGTCGAGCCGCCAAAAAATTTTTCTCCGCAGTCAAAGCCGCGTCGCTGAAGTTTACTCGTCGAGCCGCAAGAAAATTTTTCGCCGCAGTCAAAGCCGCGCCACTGAATAAAAAAAATCCCGTTCAATCACGAGCGGGATTTTTCTTTTCAAATTTCTGTCCGACGACGAGTTTCAAACGGTCAGCCTCGCCGCGCGGAAGTTCAAGCGCGCCCCACGCCCCGAAGCAACAACTTATCCCCAGCCACGGCCACAGGTTCCGCACGATTTTTTTTATCCGCAGCTCTTCGTCGAGATAAACCACGTCGATGGCGAAGCGCATGAAAAACATGTGCACGCTGTTGCACGGCTCCAGCAGAAGGGCGCGCCCCTCCTCAAGCCGCCGCCGCATCATCAGCCCGCAAAATCTTTTTAAAAAATTGTCGGCGAGTTCGACCTCAAGCGTCGCTCCGTTGATGAAAAATTTTTCCACGGCACTCACCTTGAAATTCTTGCCAAAGTCAAAAGCGCGAGCCCGATTGCCAAAATCACGAAGAGAATCGGGAGCGCGACAAAAAACATCAGCGCGGCGAACGCCAGCCCGATTAGGAACGCGGCGACCTGCGCCAGACAATTTCCGTTAAGAATGGCGCGAACGAACGAGCCGAGCAGTCGCGTGAAAATATTCGAGCCGCCGTAACTTACGTAAGCGGTGCGCGTCGTCCTTCGCCCGTAACTTTTTCCGTAAGCGCGAAAATTTTCTTCCGACGAATTTCCTTCCGTCGAGTCGGCGTCAATCGTCACGCCGTTAAAAAATTTTTTCTCCGTGCGAGTCATCTCTCGAACCCTGCCTTCGTTCTCTTCCAAGTCAATCACTCTCCTCAGCGAATCTTTTTGATTTTGTCTTGCGCGGAATATTCCACGGGCGGCAATTCGATTTTGTAACCGTTCGACAAAGCCTGCGCCATCGTCACGAAATATTTTTTCAGCGTCTGCACTTCCTTGCCGTGATAGCCGCGCGCAAGGGGAAGCTCCAAGCCTCTCTCGACGAAATATTTAAACCACGCGAGAATCGATTGGCGAATGTCTTTTTCCGTCCGCAAAAAAATTTTTCGTTCCCACGCCGACTTTATCAGCTTAACCCATTGAATCGCCGAGAGCGGCGGAGTATAAACCCAATGCGAGGCAATGCCGGAGTGAACGCGGCAACAGCTCAGCGGTTCGTTGATGAAAAATAAATTACCTTTGCTCAGCAGTTGCGCCCACGTCGACATGTCAACCAGATTGAAAAATCCGCGTTCGTCGTCGTGCCAGCACAGGTCGCCGTCGCGCAAAAATTTTTTCCGAATCAAAACGGTCGTCGGCTCGCCGATAAAATTATTAAAGCTCTTGAACAAAAAATTTCCGACAGCCTCGCCGTCCACTCTGCACGAATTTTCAAACGGTGTCGCAGCTTCGCAGGTAATTTTTCCGTCCGCGTCAATGACTTTCCGCCGTGACGTGACCAGCGAAACGTCGGGGTGGTTTTGATAAATTTCAATCATCTTTTCAATCTTCGGCGGATAAAAAAGGTCGTCGTCCATGAGCCAGTTGACGTATTCGGCGGCGGGGTTGTTATAATCGCGCGCGAAGTTCCAGTTGTCGTTCGCGTCGAAGTTTTCGTGGCGGAAATATTTTATCCGCGCGTCGTCGTAAGTCGCAATCAATCGTTCGGTTGCGTCGTCGGTTGAGTTGTCGCTGACAAAAATTTCGACGTTGCGATAAGTTTGGTTAAGCGCGCTGTCGAGTGCCTCTTTGAAATATTTCGGGCGATTGAACGTCGGGATGATGACGCTCACGAGCGGGAACAAATCCTTCGAGTACTCGTCCAAAAATTTTTGCCGCGCGGTTTCGTCGAAGCTGAAATTTTCTCCGTCGAATGAAATCCAATCGCCGCCGCAGAAAATTTTTCCGCCCGCCCGCCTGAACTCGATGCATTGCGCCTGTCCGCCGAAGAACGTGTCCTTGAATAGGTCATGACGCCACGGCAAATCGTATTGCGTCGCGAAGAAAAATCCGTCGGCGATTTCAACCTCGCCGCGAAAATTTTTCGGTGTGCGCTTGGCTGACAGCAAAGAAATTCCGTGCGTGGAAAGCTCAAGTGCTCCGCTCGTGCCGACCGCCGCGATTCGCCCGTCCGAATTGAAAATCCTCAGCAGCTCGAACAAAAAGTTTTCGTCCGTGACGACCGCCCGCTCGTCCAAATAAATTTTGTACCGCGCGTCGCTCGCCCTCATCGCCGCGTCGTAAGCAAAATATTTTTCTGCGCCCGTGACCGGCTGAATCTCCGCCGAAAAATTTTCCGGCACGACGACCGCCTCCAGCGATTGAATCAGCCGCGACAAAAATCTTTTGTCCGTCGCGTGGATTATGATTTCAAATTTTCTTTCGTCCAAAGTTTCTCCTCCAAAATTTTTGCGTAAAGCGCGCGGAAATTTTTGAACGCGCCGAGCCCGTCATGAACGACGCGAACTTCAAAGCCGCGCGCGAGGAGTTTCGTCCGCCAAGAATTTTTTTCGCCCGCGATATCCTCCGCCACGTGAACGCCGCCGTTAAACAGCAGCGGTGCTTTCAGCCGCTCAAAAGTTTTGCCTCCAAAATTTTTGCGTAAAGCTCACGGAAATTTTTAAACGCGCCGAGCCCGTCACGAACGACGCGAACTTCAAAGCCGCGCGCGAGGAGTTTCGTCCGCCAAGAATTTTTTTCGCCCGCGATATCCTCCGCCACGTGAACGCCGCCGTTGAACAGCAGCGGTGCCAGTAAAATTTTTTTCGCGCGAGAATTTTTCAGCCGCTCCAAAACGTCGTCGAAATTTGGCGTGTCACTCTCCTCAAGCACTCCGACGTGAACTTTTTCGTTCGCGAGCCGCTGAAGTTTTTCGTAAACGGGATTGTGCCTGTGCGGCGAGCCGTGCCCGACCAAAATCAAATCCTCATCGGCGGCGGGCTTGAAGCATTCCAAAATCGTCGCGAAAATTTTTTCGTCCGGCGGTTCACTCAGCAGCGGCGAAATTATTTCCACGTCCTCGGCCGCGCAGATTTTTATTTTGTTGTCGAATTCCTCGCCCGCCGTCAGGTGCGTGGGCAGCACGAAGATTTTCCCGAAACCTTCCGCGCGAAGTTTTGAAATTGCTTGGGGCAGAGTGTCGATTAAAATTCCGCGCGCCGCCAATTTTTTTATCATGAAGTTTGACGTGAACGCCTGCCGAACCTCGAACGCCGAAAATTTTTCCGCGAGCTCCGCCGCCAGCCGCCCGAAAATTTTTTCGCGAATCGAATCGTCCGCCGACCCGAAGCTCACCAAAATTATCGCGTCACGCATCGCACTTCTCGACTTCCGCGGCGATTTTGTTGCAGATTCGATTGAGCTGATTTTTGTCGGGACCTTCAGCCATCACGCGAATCAACTGCTCCGTGCCCGAAGCCCTGACCAAAATTCTGCCCGTCGCTCCAAGTTCAACTTCGCCCTCGGCAACCGCCAACTTGACCGCCTCCGACTGTTGGCAAAGCTCTTTATCCTTCACGCGGACGTTGAGCAAAACCTGCGGGTAAGTCGTCATGAGCGCGTTGAGTTCACTGGCCGTCGCGCGGAATTTTTTCATCGCCGTCAAAACTTGCAGCGCGGTTATCAGTCCGTCGCCCGTCGTCGAGTAATCCGAAAAAATTATGTGCCCCGATTGTTCGCCGCCGAGGTTGTGACCTTTGGCGCGCATGTTCTCCAGGACGTAACGGTCGCCCACCGCTGTTATCTCGCAATTCAAATCCATTTCCTTCAAAGCCTGACGGAAACCGATGTTGCTCATGACGGTCGTGACGATTGTCCGCTTGGGCAGCGCGCCGACTTCGAGCATGAGTTTGGCGCAGATAATCATGATGTGGTCGCCGTCGATAACCTCGCCGCGTTCGTCAATGCAAAGGCAGCGGTCAGCGTCGCCGTCGTGGGCAATGCCGATGTCCGCCCGATTCCTCAGCACTTCCAGCCGCAAATTTTCCATGTGCGTTGAGCCGCAGTAATCGTTGATGTTCAGGCCGTTTGGTCTGTCGCCGAGCAAAATCAGATTCGCGCCGAGCCGCTCCAAGACCGTGGGCATTGCCTTGTACGCCGCGCCGTTCGCGCAATCTAAAACGATTTTCATGCCGTCGAAGCGTTCGCTGGTCGTGTTCATGACGAAGCTTATGTAATCCTCCAGAAGATTTTGCCGACGCTCCAGCCGCCCGACTTCCTCGCCAATCGGTCGCGCGAAAAATTTTCCGCCCTCGATGTCGCGCACGATTTGTTCAATCTCGTCCTCCACTCTGTCGGGGAGTTTGTAACCGTCGCCGCCGAAAAATTTTATGCCGTTGTCTTGGAAGGGATTGTGCGACGCGCTGATGACGATGCCGGCCGCCGCGTGGAGTTTGCGCGCCAGATAAGCGACGGCGGGAGTCGGAACCACGCCCGCGAGGATGACATTGCCGCCCGCCGAACAGATGCCCGCCACGAGTGCCGCCTCCAACATTTCGCCCGAAACTCTCGTGTCGCGCCCGATTAAAATTTGCGGCGTGCCTTCCGAGTGTTGCCCGAAGTAAATCGTCGCCGCGCGCCCCATGCGATACGCCAGCTCCGGCGGCAGTTTTGTATTCGCCTCGCCGCGCACTCCGTCCGTCCCGAATAATCTTGCCATGACCTTTTCCTCCGCTTAAAAATTTTCTGCCGCGAATTATATCACGTTGCACAAAAAAAATCCCGCCGAGTTTTTCGACGAGAATTTTTTAGCTTTGAGCTTCGAGCTTTAAGCTTTGAGGATTTTTCTAATCACTAACCACTAGGAACTAGGAACTGGAAACTAGGGGTTGTTGGTAAATTCAGGTAAAGAAAAAACATAAGCAGTTCTTTGATAAAATGAGTTTGAAAGCAGGTCATTACTTATGTCAAATTCATTTTACCACAAAGATTTAACCGACGCTCAATGTAACAGAATAAAAATTGTGTTTGAAGAAAAGCCAAAGGTCGGACGTCCGCCGCTTAATCCTCGAACAGTTTTCAACGCCATCATGTGGATACTCAAAAGCGGAGCACGTTGGCGCGATTTACCTGCCCGTTACGGTAATTGGAACAGCATTTATCACAAGTTTCGAAAATGGTGTTCCCTCGGTTTGTTTGAGCGAATGATGAAAATCATCAACGCCGACAAGGATAATTCAACCTTGCTTGAGCTT
>JAFXQM010000020.1 GCA_017527075.1 Selenomonadaceae bacterium | reverse complement strand
ATTTTTATTCTGTTCCATTGAGCGTCGGTTAAATCTTTGTGGTAAAATGAATTTGACATAAGTTGTTCACTTCTTTCAAACTCATTTTATCAAAGAACTGCTTATGTTTTTTCTTTACCTGAATTTACCAACAACCCCTAATTCCTAATTCCTAACTCCTAACTGACCTTCGTCCAGTCGGCGGCGAGTTTGAAAATTATTTCGGCAATCTCCTGGTGCTTCTGCTGATAAGTGTGACCTGTCCGCTCGATGAAAATCAATTTGTTCTCGGCGGCGGTCGGCATGTGCTCGTTTATCGCCTTGAGGAAGCCGACAGGGTCTCCGTCCGTGAAGTTGTCGTAAGTGCCGATTATCAGCGCGCCCGTGTGAGTGATTTGCTCTGCCTGCGAAAAATTTCCGCGCGCGTTGTCCAAAATTCCGCTGAGCCAATCGTGCGCGGTGTTCGCCGTGCACACGACCCAGCCCATGAAATAAAACGGCAAAATTTTTTCGCCCTGCCCGTAACGGACGATTCGTTCAATAAAATCTTTTTCGCTCTCGCTGACGCCGCTCATCATGTGCGCCAAGTTCGCGGGACTCATCAAGATAAAATGTTCGACGCGTTTTTTGTCGTGGTGTTTGGAAAGATAACAGATAACTTTGTTCGCGCCGAGGGAGTGCCCCGCCAAAATCACGTGCTTATAATTTTTTTCGGCGAAGTCAAGGTAAGCGTCGATGTCCTCCTCCGTGTAAGAAAATCTTTCGTTCCACGAGCCGACAATTTCTTTCTCGCCGCTCTTCGCGTTGTAAGTTTCAATCTCGCCGAACGCGTCATTCGTCTGCGCGTAAATGAAATCAATTCCGCCCGCGCTGAGTGTGTCGCCGATATTGTAATAAAACGGGTTCGAGTAAAAATTTCCGTGAATGCCGGTTATCGCGATGACAACCGTGTCAGAATTTTTCGCTGGGAAGAGCACGCCGTTCAAGACTGTGCCGCGCCGAGTTTCGACGTTGAGATTTTCCATTCACCTGCGCCCCCCGAAAATGCAGCGGTGCGCGGGCGTCGAGTAACAGGCGTTGCACGAAATGCATTTGGAAACTTTGCTCGTGCCGTCGAAAAATTTTTTCGGAAGGTCGGGCTCGCGGACAAGCGGACGCGATAAAGAAATCAGCTCAACTTTTGTCGCGTTCAAAAATTTTTCCATGGCATCGCGACTGCGCCAGCCGCCGACGCAAATTACGGGGACGCTTACCTCTTCGGCGAGGCGCGCGGCAAATTTTCCGAAGTAACCTTCGTTGACGCCCGCCCTTATCCCGCCGACCGACGTGCCGTTGCCGCTGACTTCAATCGAATCAATTCCGCCCGCCGCGAGCATTTTGCAAATCGTCAGGCTCTCGTCCTCGTCGAGCCCGCCGCCGACAAAATCACTTGAATTAATTTTTATCGTGACGTGCAGGCGCGTGGAATTTTTTATGCCGCGCAAGATGTCGAGCAAAATTTTCGCGCGAGCCTCCGTCGAGCCGCCGAATTCATCCGACCTGCGATTGACCTTCGGGCTGATGAATCTGCTGAGGAAAAAGAAATGCGCCGCGTGAATTTGCACGCCGTCGAAGCCGCAAGCCTCCGCGCGCGCCGCCGCGTCGACGAACATTTTTATAATCGCGCGAATATTTTCCGTCGACAAATCGTTCTCGCCGACCTCGGAAAAATTTTCGTCGTAAAACGCACCCAACGCCAACTGAGCAATCGCCGCACAATTTTCCGCGTGAATAATTTCGACGAGCTTTTTGTACCGGGAAATCAATTTGTCGTCGGAAAGACGCATCATGCCGCCGAAATAAAAATCGTTGGACGCCACGGACGTGAAGCCGGTGATAATCGCTCCGACGCCGCCGCGCGCCAGCTCCCGATAAATTTCGTAAGTGTCGTCGCCGAGCCCGCCGTCAACGTCGGCAATGCCCTCCCACGTCGCCGAACGTACCAGACGATTTTTCAAATGCAAATTCTTCAGCGCGACCGCCTCAAAAATATTTTTCATGTTCAGCCCTCCAAAATTTTTTCGACGAACCAGCCGCGCGGCACGTCGATTATTTTTGCCTCGCCCGAAGAGATGAGCGGCGCGATAAATTTTCTGACTTGCGCCGTGTCCTCGAAGTCGAACGCCTCGCGCAACTCAATCGCCGAAATCAGCGGGTGTCGCGTCAAAAATTTTTTCAACGCCTCAAGATTTTTTTCGGGCGGCACGGATTTAATCAGCCCGCCGCTCAAGTCGTCGATGACCGCCGCGAAAGTTTTGTAATCAATCAAACTCTGAGCGAGCGCGCCCTGCGATTTGTATTGAATCAGATAACTCGGCAGCGAATGAATTCCGAGCCGCCGACAAATCTGCAAATCGCCCTGAAAATTTTTCTCTGCCGAGCCGTCGTTGTAAGCGGCGAGAAATTTTTTTAAGTCCAGCCCGCTCTTGACGACGACTTTCAAAATTTCTTGGCGGCGCGTCGTCGGGCGGCACTCGACAATCGTCGCGTAACGCAGGCGGTAAAGGAAGGCGTCGGCTTTTTCGGCGTCGACGAGCTGCGCGGCCTTGTAAGCGATATTCAGCGGCGCGGAAGAAGTTTCGTTGACGGAAAAAAGTTCAAAGCCCGCCATGTTGATTGGAAGACCGCCGAGCCCTTCCTCCGATTCGTAAATCCGCGCGAGCTTCGCGTTGTAATTTTTAATCGCGGTCGCCTTGCCGAGTTTCAAATCGTCGGGGTCAACGAGTTCATACACGTCGCGAACGAGAAGGCTCATGACGAAATGGAATTCAATCTTGTCCGCGAAGTGAGTTTCAAGCTTTCGGAAAATCGGCGCGCACTCATAAGACAAACCCATCATCGGGTCGGTGAAAGTCACGAGAGAAATTTTTTCAGCCATTTGAACTCAGCCCCTGTCGAAAAAAATTCCGCCGACGCTCCAGGCGGCAATGTCGGAAAGTTTTATGTAAACGTTCAGCGGCGGGATGTGAAGTGTCTCGACAAAAATTTTCGTGACTTCGGCGGAAAATTCTTCGTAACCGAGATGATGTTCGTTGCCGAAGATGCTGACCTCAATGTACGCGACGGGATTTATCTTCTCGCCGCGCAGAAAGAAATGAAAGTTCTGTTCGAAGCCCGCAAGCAAATATTTTTCGCTGAGCCCCGGGATAAGTTCCATCGCCTTGCCGAGCCGCGACTTCAATTCAAGCTCGCGCTCTTCGTCGATTGGAACGCCGGTCTTCGCCATGATGAACGGCATTTGCCTTCGCCTCCAAAAGATTGACTGCTTGAAGTATAATGGCAAAGAAAATTTTTGGGTAGGACGCAGAATTAGTTACCCGCCACGGAGGTTGCAATGAGCGAAAAAAATTATCCGATTGACGCGACGCTGAGCGACGTTGTCAATAAAAAATGCCCGATACTCTGCGCGATGAGAGTAATCGGGTCGAAGTGGAAGCTGCCGCTGATTTGGTATCTGCACGAGAAGGAAAATACGCGTTACAACGAATTGAAGCGGCGAATCCCCGGCATAACGAACATCATGCTGACAAAATCTTTGCGGGAAATGGAAGCGGACGGATTGGTCACGCGCCGCGAAATAATTTCCGAGCCGCCGAAGGTCGTGGAATATTCTCTGACGGAATTCGGAAAGGAATTAATCCCCGCGCTCAACGAGCTTTACGCCTGGGGACAAAAAATTTTGCGGAACGAGCCTTAAGAATTTTTTTCGAGAGAAATCCTCGCGCCGGCAATCGCGCCCGCAAAAATTTCGACAAGCCCTTGGAAACTCCCGAACGGTTCATTCACGGAAAATTTTTCGTCGGCTGTAAGATTTTTTTCCTGCGAATGACTCTGCGCGGCCGCCAAAATTTTTTCGGCGGAAAGGATTTCGTTGCTCCCGTCCGCGTTGAAAATCATGACGGCAGGGTCTTCGGCGCGAACGATGACATGAAATTTGCTTTTGCCCGCGAGCCGCGCCTTGAAGTCCAAATCGTCGCGGAAGGAGTGGAACGTTTGAATCTTCCCGCCGCTGAACTTTTGAAGTTCGTAAAGGAAAACTTGTTCGTTGGTCGCCGCGGGCATTTCGCCGTAAAGAAAATGAGTGACGCCCGCCGCCTGAACGAGCGCACCGATTTTTTCTGCGCTGAGGTTGCAGTCGACGAGGACGGCGAGCGCGCCAATCCTCTGGACGGCGAAGAACGCCAGCAGCCAATTAATTGAGTTCGCGCCGCAAATCGCAACGCTGTCATTCTGTTGCACGCCCGCCTTGTGCAGTTCGTTGGCAATGACTTTCGAGCCGTGCTCAATGTTCTGCCAGGTGTGCTCTTCGCCCGCGCCGACGACGAAAATTTCTTCCTCGCTGTAAATCGCCTTGTCACGGAGAAATTTTTTGAACGACATGTCGACGCGCACGGAAATATTTTCGGCGAGCGCAATCGGAATGAATTCGTCGAAGCCGGTCATCAGGAACAGCATGTAAACTTCGCGGCGCATGTTTTCGATTCGCATGGTCGGAAATTTTTTTCTGCAAATCAAAATCTCGCTGAGCCCCGCCGACGAAATGTAATTCAACTCGCGGAAGTCAAAAATAACTTTCGTGCCCTGCGGAATAAGTTCAATCTCGCGGTGAAAGTCGACGGCAGTCAGAGCGTTGAGCTTGCCCGCGACGAAAATTTTCAGCGCGCCCGCGTTGAGCTTCATGGTCGTTATGTTCATGGTGACACCTCGCAAAACTTTTTCTCCGCGTTTAATACCATAAAAAAAATCCTCCCGCAAGGTGCGAGAGAATTTTTTGCCGCGAAAAATTTTTCAGCACTTGATGCCCGAATTCGAACGCGCGTAAAAGAACCAAGTGATACCAATCGTGATGACCGTGAAGGCAATCAAGACGTAAAAGGCGGGCGTGACAATTTCGTAATTCGAGTAAGCCCAGCCGAAAATTTTCGGGATGAGGAACGCGCCGTAAGCAGCAATCGCCGCGGTGAAACCCGTGACCAGCGACGCGTGGAACGGGTTATTGAAAATGTACGGAATCATTCGGAAGGACGCGCCGTTGACGAAACCCGTGGTCAGGAAGAGGAGCAGGAACGCCGCGAAGAACATCACGAAGCTGTGAGCCTGCAAGCCGAGCAGCACGACGATAATCGACGCGAGCATAAGAATCAGCGAGTAAAGCGTGACCTTCGAGCCGCTGTTGAATTTGTCCGCGAGCCAGCCGCCGACAGGTCTCATGCCCGCCCCGATGAACGGACCGAGGAACGCGCCCCAAGCCATGCTTACTTCGGGAAATTCATTCGTCAGCAGGAGCATCAACGCCGCCGAGTACCCGATGAATTGTCCGAAGCCGCAAGTGTAAATCCAAGTCATCAGCCAGGTGTGCTTGTTGCCGAAGATGGAGAGGATACTTTTCGGGCTCTGCTTGGGCAGCGGCAAGTTGTCCATGAAAATCCAAATCAGCACGAGCGTCAGGACGGTCGGCACGGCCCACGCGTAACAGACGGATTGAATGTAAACTTCCGCGCCGGTCTTCACGTTAATCAGCGGGTCGCCGAAAATTCCGCCGAAGCTCATGCCGAGCAAAATCGGAGCGGTCAAATAAATCAGCGAGACGCCCAAGTTGCCGACGCCCGCGTTTATTCCGAGCGCGAGCCCTTTATTTTTTTTCGGGAAGAAGAAACCGATGTTCGCCATGGACGAGGAAAAATTTCCGCCCGCGATGCCAATCAGCGCGACGAGGATGAAAAGTTCGTCGTAAGTCGTCGAGGTGTCTTGAAGGGCGGTGCCCAGTCCGATTATCGGCAAAAGTAAAAGTGCTGTGGAAAATAAAGTCCAATTCTTTCCGCCGAGCAGTCCCGGCATGTAAGTGTAAAACAGTCGACACGTTGCGCCGACGAGCCCCGGCAATGACGCCAGCGTAAAAATTTCCGCCTGAGAAAAATTGAAACCGATTTGATTGAGCTGCGCGGCAATCGTCGCCCAAAGCGTCCACACGACGAACGACAGCGTTAAAGCCCACGTCGAGGTGTAAAGATTTTGCTTTGCAATCTTCTCGCCGAATTTTTTCCAGAAGGCTTCGTTCTCCGGGTCCCACTTCGCCAAAATTTGTTTGCGCGTCGGATTCTCGCCCAGCGTCTTCAAAATGTCTTCTGCCACAATCATCACTCTCCTTTTCGTTGACAAGAGTATAAGGAAAATTTTTTCGGGTGTAAGTGATAATAATCACAGTAACAACGAAAAGCGCGGGTATAAAATGTTCGCGGAGGGTGAGAAAATGGATTCGATGATTCGGCAGTTTTATGAGATACCCGGCAAGGTCGTTGCGCTCAAGGCGGGCGAATATCTTTTCCGCGAGGGCGACCACGCAAAATATTTTTACTTCGTTCGTTCGGGTCAGATTTTCATAACCAAGTTCGCCGAGAGCGGAAGAGTTTTATCACTGCGGCTGGCGACGCGCGGCAGCATTATCGGCGAGCTCCCGCTTTACGAGGAAAATCCCGTTTACATTTTCAACGCCTTGGCGCAGAGCCCGTCCGAGGTTTACGCGATTGAATTTCCGACGCTCCACAGTTACTTGGAGAAGAAACCGTCGCTGGCGATTAACCTGCTCAAGATTATCGGAATGCACATGCGCAAGCAGCACTCGAAGTTCCGCGACTTGGTTCTTTACGGAAAGAAGGGCGCGATTTATTCCACGCTGATTCGATTCGCAAACAGTTACGGGCGAGAAGTCGACGGCGGGATTTTAATCACGGTGCCGCTGACAAATCAGGAGCTGGCAAATTATTCGGCGACGGCCAGAGAGAGTTTGAATCGAATGCTCGGAGACCTGCGCCGCCAAAATGTCATCGACATTCGCGACGGGCTGATTTTTATCCGCGACATAAATTTTCTCAAGCGCGAAATTCAGTGCGAGGACTGCGGCCGCGAGATTTGCAACATTGAGTGAAGCCCGCGAGGAATTTGCAAATCTTTTCGGCGGCGGCGAAGTCGTTCAGGTCGAAGTGATAAATTTCGTCGGAAGCGACGGGTGCGCTCGAAAAAATCGCGGCAACTTTTTCGTCGGAAATAACTTCTCCGCGGCCGCGCCACAGTGAAATCGTCGGGAAAAAATTTTTCGTGCGGCTCTCCGTCAAAATCAAATCGACGCCGCTCATCTTCTGCGCGACGGAAAAAAAATCTTCGGGCGAGTTTTGAATCATGAACCAGCCGCCCGGCGAGACCACCGCGACAGATTTTGCGCCCGCCGTTTGGAATCGGAAGCTGTCCTTGCCCTCCGCGTCCAAATTAAATCCGTGCGCGTCACTTTTTATCACGCCGGCAGAAATTTTCTGCGCGGAAAAAATTTTGACCAGCCGCTCGATGAAAAAAGTTTTGCCCGTGCCCGAAGAAGGCGCAACGATTGAAATTATCGGCGTCGGTCGCGAAAGATTTTCCGCGCGCCCGCGTGCCAGTCGCAAATCGGCGGGCGTGTTGACGTTGAAAAAATTTTCCGCGCCCGAAAGTTCCGCGAACTCGTGCGGGATTTTTTTTATTGCCGAAAAAATTTTCCGCTGACCGCCGCGCACTTCCGCCGAAAAAATTTCTGCGAGCTCCCGACGATAAAAAGCTGCCAGCGTTTGAAATTTTCCGCCGACAATCGGGACGACTGCCTGCGCCGCCGAAAATTTTTCCGTGAGCGGGAAGAGCGCGTTGAACTCGAAGAACGGCATGTCCGCCGAGATTGCCGCCGCCCAATCCGTTTTGGTGTGCGCGAGCCCGACCGCCAGCCCCGCCAGCGGCCCCGCCGATTTTATTTCGTCGACCAAAAGTTTCGCGCCGAATCGTTCCGCCAAAATTTTCAGCGCGGGAAAATTTTCTTCGACGCACAAAAAAATTTCTGCGAAGTCCTCAGCCGCCGCCTTGCCCAAAATTTTTTCCAGCAAGCCGACGCCTCCGACCTCGACGAATCTTTTGTCAGCTCCGAGCCGTGAACTTTTTCCGCCCGCGATTATCAGCAACGAAATTTTCATTCCGTTATATCCCCGCGCAAAATTTCAATGCCGTGCCGAAGTTGCGGCAGGACGAAGTTCAAGCACTCGTCGACCGCCTTCGGACTGCCCGGCAAGTTCACAATCAGCGACCGCTTGCGCAAACCCGCGACCGCCCGACTCAACATTGCGCGCCCCGTCACCTGCAACGATAAATTTCTCATGGCCTCGGGGATGCCCGGCGCGAGCCGCGTGCAAACTTCCAGCGTCGCTTCGGGCGTGATGTCTCTGATTGCAAAGCCTGTGCCGCCCGTCGTCAAAATCAATCCGACGCCCGCGTCCGCCAACTCAATCAGCTTGTCGACGATTAATTTCTTCACGTCGGGCACCGTCGTCCGCGAAAAAATTTTGTAACCCGCCGCCGATAAAATTTCCTCGCACTTGTCGCCGCTCAAATCTTTTTCGCGCAAGCCGTGAAAGCCTCTGTCGCTGACGGTGATAATCGCCGCGTCCAACGGAATTTTTCCCGCGAGCTCCAGCTCATCGCCGACAGAAATTTTTCCGCCGTGAAGAACGCGCGCAAAGACTCCCTCGCGCGGCATGATACAATCGCCGACCCGGTTGTAAATCGCGCAGTGGGCGTGGCACTCCTTGCCGATTTGCGTTATCTCAAAGAAAACGTCGCCGCTCCTCAGCCGCGTGCCGACCGCCAGCTCTTTGAACGTGAAACCCTCGGCGATTATATTTTCCCCGAAGGCTCCCGCCTCGACCTGCGCGCCGCGAGCCTTGAACGCGTCGATTTCCGCTTGACCGAGAAAGCTCACTTGCCTGTGCCAATCGCCCGCGTGTGCGTCGCCGTCAATGCCAAACTCCGTCACGAACGCCGCCGACCCGACAAATTTTTTCGACGTGCCGCGCCGTTCGCTGATACAAATCGCGTTAATTTTTCCCATGGCTCACCCTCCGACTTGATACATTTGAAAATTCGTCGCGCCGCCGAAAAAATGTTCGCGGGGTTTATGATAAATCGCGTCACGAATTTTTTCCGCAAGTTCCTCGTCGCCGACGCCCGCCCGCAAAATTTTTTTCACGTCGAGCCCCGCGTCGAAGCTCAGATAAGTTTTCAGGAAACCTTCCGCCGTCAGCCGAATCCGATTGCACGCGCCGCAAAATTTTTCCCATGGCTCACCCTCCGACTTGATACATTTGAAAATTCGTCGCGCCGCCGAAAAAATGTTCGCGCGGCTTGAGATAAATCGCGTCACGAATTTTTTCCGCAAGCTCTTCGTCGCCGACGCCCGCCCGCAAAATTTTTTTTCACGTCGAGCCCCGCGTCGAAGCTCAGATAAGTTTTCAGGAAAACCTCCGCCGTCAGCCGAATCCGATTGCACTCGCCGAAATTTTTCCCATTGGCTCATCCTCCGACCTGATACATTTGAAAATTCGTCGTGCCGCTAAAAAAATGTTCTCGCGGCTTGCGATAAATCGCGTCACGAATTTTTTCCGCAATTTCTTCGTCGCCGTCGCCCGCCCGCAAAATTTTTTTCACGTCGAGCCCCGCGTCGAAGCTCAGACAAGTTTTCAGGAAACCTTCCGCCGTCAGCCGAATGCGATTGCACTCGCCGCAAAATTTGTGTTCGAGCGCGTCGATGAATCCGATTTGCCCGACGAAATTTTTCGGGCGGAAATATTTCGCGGGACCCTGCAGAGAATTTTTTTCGCGGACGGGAACGAGCGCGCCGAAATTTTTTTCCAGCGTCGAGAAAATTTCAGCCGTCGGAATTCCGCGCAAGCCCGAACTCCACGCGCAACCAATCGGCATGAGTTCAATGAATCGCACCTTGATAAAATTTTTTTCCGTCCAACTTGCCAGCCGCAAAATTTCTCCGTCGTTGACGCCGCGCAGAGGCACGCAATTAATTTTTAAACTCAAGCGCGCGCCGAGCACAGTTTGAAGTCCTTCGAGCACGTTGCCGAAAAGTTTTCTCCGAGTCAGCTCCGAGAAAATTTTTTCGTCGAGCGTGTCCAGGCTCAAGTTGATTCCGTCGAGACCCGCCGCGATTAATTCCGCCGAAAAATTTTTCAGGAGGACGCCGTTGGTCGTCAGCGTGACTTGCTCAATGCCCGAAAGATTTTTCAGCGCGCGCACGAGTGTCGGCAGATTTTTTCTCAGCAGCGGCTCCCCGCCCGTCAGCCGAATTTTTCTGATTCCGAGCCGCGAAAAAATTTCTGCCACGCGCAAAATTTCCTCCAAGCTCAAAATCTCCGCGTGAGAAATTTTTTTCACGCCGCATTCGGGCATGCAATATCGGCAGCGCAAATTGCAGCGGTCAGTCACGGAAATGCGCGCGTAATTTATCTCGCGCCCGAATTGGTCAGTCATAACAAAATGATTTCAACCTCCGCGCCCGCCGAAAGTTCATTGGAGCCGGCGGGGATGTCGACCAGGCAGTTGCAGCCGACCGCCGAGTAAAGCGAGCCCGACTCGTGACGACTCGGCAGGAAAATTTTTTCGCCGTCGAAGCGCGCGCGGATGAATCGTCGCCCGAAACTTTTCTTCGGAAAATCATTCGCCAAGACGCCGCGACCTCTCCCGCACAAAATTTCCGAGCGGCGGGAAAGTTTCGCGAGGACGGGGCGAACCAAAAGTTCAAACGTCGCATAAGCCGCGAACGGATTGCCGCTGAGTGCCACGCCCAAAAATTTTTCGCTCTTCCAGCCGAGGACGGGCGCGCCGGGTTTCATGAGCACGCGCCAAAAAATTTTCTCGCCGATTTTTTTCACAACGTCGTGCATGATGTCTTTCTTGCCGACTGACACGCCGCCCGTCGTTATCAGCAAATCGATTTCCGCCCGCAACGAAAAAATTTTGTCCGCGCAGGCGTCGACGTCGTCGGGCAGGCTGTAAAAAATTTTCGGCGCGAATCCGAGCTCAATCAGCCGCGCCGCCAGCAGATAAATGTTGCTGTTGTAAATTTTTCCTGCGGAAAGTTTTTCGCCGGGCTGAAGCAATTCGTCGCCCGTCGAGGCAATTGCGATTCGCGGCCGCCGATAAACTTCGACGCGCGCCACGCCCTGACTCGCCAAGACCGCCGCGTGCGCCGCCGTCAATTTTGAATTCTCTTCGACGAGCAACGCGCCCGATTTGATGTCCTCGCCCGCGAAGCAAAAATTTTCGTGGTGCCTGAGCTTTCGACTGACGAAAATATTTTCGCCGTCAACTTCAACATCCTCTTGGCGAATCACGCAATCGGAGCCCGCAGGCATTGCCGCGCCCGTCATGATTCTCAGAGCCTCGCCCGAATGAATTTCGCCCGAAAAAAAATCGCCCGCGCACTCCTCGCCGACGACTTTGAATTTGCCGGGCGTGTCGGAAGATTTGAGCGCGTAACCGTCGAGCGGCGAACGATTGAACGGCGGGTTGTCGAAGGTCGCGAAATAATTTCGAGCCGCCACTCGCCCGACGGATTCAATCAACGGAATTTCTTCCGCGTCGAAAATTTTCGGGGCGTTGTCGGTCAAAAGTTCAATCGCGCGTTCAAGTGTGATTCCTTCCATCAAAGCAAGCCTCCGATTCCGAGCGTGATGAAGTCGCGGCGAGATAATTTTTCGCCGGTGAGCACGCGCGGCAAAATCATATCGAAGACCGTCCGCGAACAGAACATGACGCAGCCGGGCAGACCCATTATCGGCACGTCGCCCAGGTACGCGAGCATGAACATTGCGCCGGGCAGGACGGGCACGCCGTAAGTCACGACGCTTGCGCCCGTCGAGGAGATGGCAGCGGGCGTTCGGTCGTCGGGGTCGACGCTCATGCCGCCCGTGCACAAAATCATTTCCATGCCGAGCCCCAGCAGTTCAAAAATTTTTTCGCGGGTCATTTCCTTCGAGTCGTCGGAAATTTTCCGCGCGTCGACGTTCAGACCAAAAGTTTTGAGCTTGGCTTCGATTACGGGCGTGAAGGTGTCTTCGATTCGCCCGTGAAAAATTTCCGAGCCGGTGACGATGAGCCCGACTTTAAATTTTTTGTACGGAAGAATTTTCATCAGCGGAACGCCGCCGGCAATTTCTCTGACGCGAGCCATTTTAATTTTGTCGATGACCAGCGGGATAACGCGCATGCCCGCCACGGATTTATTTTTGCGGACGGGAATTTTATTTTGAACGGTCGCGACACAAATTTCTTCGACGGCGTTAATCGCGTTGAGCTTCTCGGCGTCGACGTGGAACACTCCGTCGCAAGTCGCCCTGAGTTCAATCTTGCCCTCCTTGACTTCGCCCTCCGACAAATTTTCGCCCTGAGTTATCGCCCGCAAAATTTCTGCCGCGTCGTTCTCGTGGAGCTTCGTGTCGTCGTTCTCCCAGACGAAAATATTTTCCTTGCCGAGTTTCAAAAGTTCGGGGATGTCTTCGGCGGCGATGATGTGACCTTTGCGGAACTTTGCGTCCTTGACCACGCCGCGAACGATTTGAGTTATGTCGTGGCACAAAATTTTTCCGACCGCGTCTTGAACTTTTATTTCTCTCAAAAAATTTCCTCCTCACTGCTTGGGCGCGTCGCTTCGATTAAGTTGTTCAATGACTTTTGAGTTTTAAATCTTCCTTTCTCTTTGCGCGCACAAAGAGAAAGTGCGCCTCGCGGGGGTGTTTGGTGTATCCTTGACGGCCTCAAATTTCTTCAGCGCGCTCCTCAACCAATCATGCGCTTGAGGTCGTCGGCGACGTTCGTGATTCCTCCGATTCCAAAATTCTCAACCAAAACTTTCGTGACGTTCGGGCTGAGGAAGGCGGGCAGCACCGGACCGAGCGTAATATTTTTCACGCCGAGATAAAGCAGCGCGAGCAAAACGATGTGTGCTTTCTGCTCATGCCAACCGATATCGAAGACAATCGGCAACTTGTTCAGGTCGTCGAGCCCAAAAATTTCTTTGAGCTTGAGCGCGATGAGTGCCAGCGAATAACAGTCGTTGCATTGACCGGCGTCGAGCACGCGCGGAATGCCGCCGATGTCTCCGAGGGCGAGCTTGATGTATTTGTACTTGGCGCAACCCGCAGTGAGAATCACGGTGTCCTTGGGCAGAGCCGCCGCGAAGTCCGCGTAATATTGGCGAGATTTTTGTCGACCGTCGCAGCCGGCCATGACCACGAATTTTTTAATCGCGCCGCTCTTCACGGCGTCGACAACTTTATCGGCGAGCGCGAAGACTTGTTCGTGAGCAAAGCCGCCGACAATTTCTCCGGTTTCAAGTTCGATGGGCGGCGGACATTTCTTGGCGAGTTCAATCAGCGGCGAGAAATCTTTTTTGCCGTCGACTTCCTCCACGCGTTTGCAATTCGGATAAGCGACTGCGCCCGTCGTGAAAATTTTTTCGCGATAACTTTCTTTGGGCGGCATGAGGCAGTTGGTCGTGAGGAGAATCGGTCCGTTGAACTTTTCAAACTCGCGCGTCTGCAAATGCCACGCGTTGCCGTAATTGCCGACGAGGTGCTTGAACTTTTTGAACTTCGGATAATAATGAGCGGGAAGCATTTCGCCGTGCGTGTAAACGTCGACGCCCGTGCCCGCGGTCTGTTCGAGGAGCTGTTCGAGGTCGCGCAGGTCGTGCCCGCTGATGAGTATCGCAGGATTTTTTCCGACGCCAAGATTTACTTTGGTGACTTCGGGGTTGCCGTAAGTTTCGGTGTTCGCCCTGTCGAGCAAAGCCATCACGTCCACGCCAAACTTGCCCGTCTCCAGAGCGAGCGCAGTCAAATCATTTGCGCCGAGGCTGTCGTCCAAAAGTTTTGCGAGCGTGGCTTGAGCGAAGGCGTTAATCTTCTCGTCGTCGAAGCCGAGGGCGTTTGCGTGGTAAAGGTAAGCCGCCAGCCCTTTGAGCCCGTAAGTAATGAGTTCGCGGAGGCTGCGGATGTCTTCGTCGTCCGTCGAGAGGATTCCGACCCGGGCGGCCTTTGCGTCGAAAATTTTTTGTTCGTCCGACCAGAGAGCGGCGGCGGGCAAATTTTTTTTGTCGCTGACTTCGGTGAGGAGTTTTGCTTTCGTCTTGAGCGTTTGCTCCACGCGCGCGACGAGAACTTCGCGGTCAAAGTTCGCGTTGGTTATCGTCACGAACAAATTCATCGTGATGAGATGATTGACGCGCGGCTTGACGATTTTATTTTCCGCGCGAAGCTGAGTCGTCACGGCGGAAATGCCTTTCGTCACATAAATCAGCAGGTCTTGCATTCGGGCGACGTCAGCCGTCTTGCCGCACACGCCGACCTTCGTGCAGCCCTTGCCGCCGAGCGCGTCCGAACATTGGAAGCACAGAAAATTTTTGCTCTCCATTAAAATCTCTCCTCAAAAAATTTTTTCCGTTGAATTTTATCACGCCGAAAAATTTTCGTAAGTGACTTTGCGCACACAAAAAAAGCCGAGCGTTGCGCCCGACTCTTTTGACTGCAGAAAAAATTTTTACTTGCGGCGATAAATTATGTTGCTCCTCGTCAGCAACTCGAACGGAGCGACGATACCCGTCAGGCAGTGGACAAGTCGCGTCCACGGGAAAATAATCATCGTCGCCATGGCACAAAGCAAATGGCATTTAAAAATTATCGGCACGTCAGCCATCAGGGAAACGTCGGGGCTCATGGCCAGCACTGAACGGAACCAAGGAGAAATTGCCTCGCGGTAATTGAAATCTCCAAGCAAACCGACCGCGTTCAAGAGTGTGCCGCCGAAGCCGGTTATCAGCGCGAGGAACAGCACGAAGTAAAGCAAGCCGTCCGACGTCGACGTATTAACTTTCATGCGCGGGTTGTCGAAGCGGCGACGCATGAGCAAGAAGAATCCGCCGAGAAATAAAATTCCTGCGGGGATGCCGCCGCTGAGTGCGATGATGTGATAAAGGTGCTCCGATATGCCGACGCCGTCCGTGATTGACTTCGGAATCAAAATGCCAATGACGTGACCGCCGAACGCCATAAGCAGTCCGAGATGGAAAAGCCAAATGGGAACCTTCAAGCTGTCCTTGGCGAGAAATTCACTGCTCTTGGTTGACCAGCCGCGCTCGCCCGCAGCATATCGATAAGCCGTGCCGACGACCAAAGTCGCAAGGGCAATGTAAGGCAACGCGCCCCAAAAAAATCCGCTCATTTACTGCTCACCTCCAAGGCTGAGATTTGCGAAAGGATTATGTCCAGCAAAAAGACTTGCGGGAGTTTCGCCTCGATGAATCTGTCGCGCAGGAGTTCAATTTTGCCGCGCGCCATGTCGAAAATTTTTTTTGCTTGCGCGGGCTCGACGGCGACTGCCAGCTCCAAGACGGCGGGCAAGTAATCGGGCAACTCCTTCTGCAGGTCGAAACCGTTCTCCAGAAATAATTTTTTGTAATCAAGCATTTCGTTGGACTGCTTGCCGAAATCCGTGCGATTGTGCGTCGTCAGGTAAAGATTCGTGTTCTGCGAGAAGTCAAACCTGCGAACGTATTCGCGCTCGTATTCGCTGCGCCCGAAGTGCTCGACGTAATCGAACAGGTCAAGGAAGACGTCGCGGCTCTGAGGCGTCTGAAGTTTTTCGGCGGCGGCGCGGTATTCGGGAAAATCTTTCCACCACGCCTCGTCGGGATACTCCAGCAGGAACGCCGCAATCTTCAAAGTGATTTTGTATTCATCCATAATCATTACTCCGCAGGGAATCGGAAATTTAATTCCTCATTCCTAATTCCTCATTCCTAATTAACAAAATCCTCCCGGGCAAACGTAACCTGCACTGCCTTGGAGCTCGCGAAGTTCCTCGTGCGTTTTGCCCTGCAAGCCCGCCGGCAATTTGATTCGCTCGGAATATTTTGCAATCGCCAAGAGCTTATACATTTTTTCGTACTCGTAAGCGTCGAACTCTAAATTCTGAGGAGGAGCCTCGCCCACTTCCTTGCAACGCATGACCGTCCGCATGTCCAGCAATCTTTGCAGCACTTGCAAAATAATTTGCGTGTTGCCCGCCGTGAACAGCTGAGCCAGATACGCGACGGGAATTCTCATTGCTTCCGACTGCGGCAGATAAACTTTGTCCTCAAATTTTTTGGCAATCGGCGACAGCGGCGGAATGTACCAGACCATGGGCAGCGTGCGGAATTCGGGGTGCAGCGGCAGTGCCAAGTTCCAACCCTTGATGAGTTGATACACGGGCGAAACTTTTGCCGCGTTCAAGACTGCCTCCGACACTCCCTCGCGCCGCGCCGATTCGATGACTTCGGGGTCGTTCGGGTCTTTGATGAGTCCGAGCATTTGCGCGTAAATCATTTTCGGGTCAGAAGTTTTCGCCGCGTCCGCCACGCCGTTCATGTCGTAAAGCAAAACGCCCATGTAACGAATCCGCCCGACGCAAGTGTCCGTGCAAACCGTCGGCAATCCGTTTTCCAGGCGCGGATAACAGAAGGTGCACTTCTCCGCCTTGTTCGTCTTCCAGTTGTAATAAATTTTTTTGTACGGGCAGGCGGGCACGCAATGTCTCCAGCCGCGGCAGATATCTTGGCTGACGAGAACGACGCCGTCCTCCTCGCGCTTGTAAATCGCGCCGCTCGGACACGCCGCCACGCACGCGGGGTTGAGGCAATGGTTGCAATTTCGCGGCAGATACTTCATGAAAATATCGTTGAACTCCAGCGCAATCTCCTCGCCGATTTTTTTTAAGTTGATGTCTTGGCGAACGTCATCTCCGCCGGCAAGGTCGTCGTTCCAATTCGGTCCCCACTTAATTTCCATGCGCCGCTGACTTATCAGCGAACGCGGGCGCGCAACGGGCTGATGTTTCTTGCGCGGCGAAGTGATGAGCGTTTCGTAATCGTAAGTCCACGGCTCGTAATAATCATCCATTTCGGGCTGTTCGGGGTGATAAAAAAGTTTCAGCAGGCGTCCGAGTTTTGAGCCGCTCTTGAGAACCAATTCGCCGCCGTCGACTTCCCAGCCGCCCTTCCATTTTTCTTGGTCCTCCCAATTTTTCGGATAACCGATGCCGGGCTTGGTCTCCACGTTGTTGAAGTACATGTACTCCGCGCCCGGGCGATTCGTCCAAACGTTTTTGCAGGTGATGGAGCAGGTGTGGCAGCCGATACATTTGTCGAGATTCATCACCATGCAAACTTGCGCTTTAATCCTCATGCCAGATGACCTCCTCCGCCTTGCGAACGACGACGTAAATATCGCGCTGATTGCCGGTCGTGCCGTAATAATTGAAGCCGTAACTGAGCTGACCGTAACCGCCAATCATGTGCGTGGGTTTCATGTGAATTCGCGTCGGCGTGTTGTGAGTGCCGCCGCGTGTCCCGCTGATTTTCGACATGGGCACGTTGATGTGTCTGTCCTGCGCGTGATACATGAACATGACGCCGCGCGGGAGCCTGGGCGTGACGACAGCGCGACTGATGACCACGCCGTTGCGATTGTAAACTTCACACCAGTCATTGTCCTTGACGCCGATTTCCGCCGCGTCTTTTTCGTTGAGCCAAACGGTCTGCCCGCCGCGGAATAAAGTCAAAAGTTGCTGGCTGTCGAAGTACATTGAATGCGTCGACCATTTGTTGTGCGGCGTCAAAAATTTCAGCGTGATTTCCTTTGAAGTCTTGAGCGGATTTTTCAGCGGCTTGAAGTCGAGAATCGGTTTGTAAATACTCATCGCCTCGCCCCACTCAAACATCATCTCGTGGTCAAGATAAAAGCTCTGCCGCCCCGTCACCGTCCTGAACGGCACGAGCTGTTCAATGCTCACGGAGAACGGAGTGAATCGGCGATTTTGATTCGAGCCCGTGAACGTCGGCGAAGTAATTGTCTCGCGCGGCTGAATCGCCACCATCTCAAAAGTAAAGCGTTCGCTCTCTCTGTCGGCGGCAAGTTTCGTCAAGTCGCTGAGTCCAGTCTTGCGTTCCAAATCTTTCCAGGCGCGCACGGCAACTTTTCCGTTTGTCGTCGTCGAAAGACCCATAACGGCGTCGCAGGCCTGCTTGGCGGTGAACAGCGACGGCATCCCGTAAGAAATTAAATTCTTGTCCTCGACGATACCGTTGCGCGTGCGAATCTCCTCATACAAATCATCACTCGCCCAGCCGAGCCCTTTCATGCCGTTGCCCTTCTGAATGTTCGGACCGAGCCCGACCCACTTGTCATAAATTTTTGTGTAATCGCGTTCAATCATGGCGATGGCGGGCATGGTCTTGCCGGGAATCGGTTCGCACTCGCCTTTGCTCCAGTCCAAAATTTTTCCTTCGGGCTGAGCGGTCTCGCCCTCGGTGTCGTGCTGAATCGGGACGGCGAACACATCTTTGTAAACGGGCAGCTTCGCCTCGGTCGCAACTTTGGAAACGGCCTTGGCGAGTGTGCGGAAAATATCCCAGTCGCTCTTGGCCTCCCACAGCGGGTCGACGGCGGCTTGGAACGGGTGAACGAACGGGTGCATGTCGGTCGAAGACAAATCGTCCTTCTCGTACCAGGTCGCAGTCGGCAGCACGACGTCGGAGTAAAGAGCACTCGCCGCCATTCTGAAATCCAAATCGACGAGCAAATCCAATTTGCCTTGGAGCGCGCCGCCGGATTTTTTCAGTTCGGATTCGTCGCGCCACTTAATCTCTTCGGGCTTGACGACAGATTCTTCCTCGGCGAAAAGACTGTTGCGCGTGCCGAGCAAATATTTCAGGAAGTAATCGTGACCCTTCGACGACGAGCCGATTAAATTATTTCTCCAGATGAATAAGTTGCGCGGAAAATTTTCGGGCGCGTCGGGGTCTTCCCAAGAAAATTCCAGCGATTTATTTTTTAAACTCTGCGCGACAAATTTTCTGATGCCGTCGATGCCCTCGAAGCCCGCAGCCTTTGCCTCGTCGAAAATTTTTTGTCCGCTCTTGTTGAAGCAGGGATAAGCGGGCAACCAGCCGAGTCGCGCCGCCAAAATGTTGTAATCGCCGGGGTGACGGTAACGGGGCGTGACGTCGGGCGAAACCAAATCGGCGGTGTCAATTTCCTCGTTGCGCCACTGGTCGGTCGCGAAATAATAAAACGACGTGGAGTTCTGGAGTTTTGCGCCGCCCTGCCAGTCGGTGCCGGTCATGACGCGCGCCCAGCCTTCAATCGGGCGGAGCTTCTCTTGTCCGACGTAATGAGCCCAGCCGCCGCCGTTGCGTCCCTCGCAGCCGCACATCATCAGCAGATTTAAAATCGTGCGATAAATCACGTCGGCGTGGAACCAGTGATTGATTCCGCCGCCCATGATAACCATCGTGCGTCCGTTCGTCTTGAGCGCGTTGTCGGCGAACTCGCGGGCGGTGTGAATCACCATGTCGGCTGAGACACCCGTAAATTTTTCCTGCCACTTCGGAGTGTAAGGTACATCCTCCTCGTAAGAGTTCGCGCACTCGCCGCCGAGCCCCGTGTCGATTCCGTAATTCGCCAGCGTGAGGTCGTAAACGGTCGTGACCAACTTCACGCCGTTCGGAGTTTTAATTTTCTTGACGGGAATGGCGCGGGTGATCATCGGATTGGAGCCGCGGTCGTTGCCGAAGTAAGGCAACTGAATTTCCGCAACGCCGTCGCGTTCGCGGAGAATGGAAAGCTTCGGGCGAATCGCCTCGCCCGTGTCAGAATTTTCTTCGCGGAGGTTCCATTTATTTTGTCTGTCCCAGCGGTCGCCCATGGTGCCGTTCGGGATGACGAGCTTGCCGCTCAGTTCGTCGATGACGTAATGCTTGAACTCGGCGTGCTTATCCTTGCGTCCGAAGTCTTTTGCGTTTAAAAATCTTCCGAGCCGATATTTTCCGTCGCATTCGTCAATCGTCACGAGGAACGGGAAGTCGTTGTACTTGCGAGAGTACTCGACGAAAAATTCTGCGGGCTCTCCCCAATAATATTCGCGGAGGATGACGTGACCCATCGCCATGGCCAGCGCGGAGTCGGAGCCGGTCTTGATACTTATCCACGTGTCGGCGACGGCTGTCGACTCGGCATAATCGGGCGCGATTGAAACTACCTTCGTGCCCTTGTAACGAACTTCAGTCAGGAAGTGAGCGTCGGGCGTTCGCGTCTGCGGAACGTTGGAGCCCCAAGTGATGATGTAACCGGCGTTGTACCAGTCGGAGGATTCGGGCACGTCGGTTTGGTCGCCCCACACTTGCGGACTGGCAGGCGGCAGGTCAGCGTACCAATCATAAAAACTCAAGCCCGCGCCGCCGAGCAGCTGAATGAATCTCATGCCGCCCGCGTAACTGAGCATGGACTTGGCGGGAATGACGCTGAAGCCGAAAATTCTGTCGGGTCCGTACTTGGTTGCCGTGTGCAGGACGCTTGCCGCGACGAGTTCGGAAACTTCCTCCCACGTCGAGCGAACGAAGCCGCCCATGCCGCGCGCCTCTTTGTAACGTTTCATCTTGGACGGGTCGTTTGCGATTGATTGCCACGCCGAAAGTGCCGTCGGAAAATTTTTTCGCGCCTCTCGCCACAGCTCAGCCAGTTCGCCGCGAAGATACGGATAACGAATTCTGTGCGGGCTGTAAAGATACCAAGAGAACGATGCGCCGCGAGGACAGCCGCGCGGTTCGAAGTCGGGCATCTCCGGCGAAGTCTCCGGGTAATCGTGCACTTGATTTTCCCACGCCACCAATCCGTTCTTGACGTAAATATTCCAGCTGCATGAGCCTGTGCAGTTCACTCCGTGCGTCGAGCGGACACATTTGTCGAAGGACCAGCGGTCGCGATACATATTTTCCCAGTCGCGCCCGCCCAAATTTATTTGCTGATGGTCGCCGCGCTCCAGGGGAATCAGATATTTTAGTTTCTTCAAGATGTTGCCCACGTTATCACTCTCCTTTGAAAAAAATTTTAACAAAAAAAAACCTCGGCGAAAGTGATTAATATCACTGCCGAAGTTTTTTTGTCGCCGTCAGATGTTGCCGAGCAGCGGCGATAAATTCATGTCGTGCAAAAGTTCGTTCGTCTCCAAAATATTTAAGCCGTTCTCCAGCGCGAAGAAAATCACTTCGTCCCAGCGGTCGCGCACATATAATTTTTTGTGCTTGCCGTAATAGAGCAGGTAATCCGTTTCCTTCGGCGTGAGCTTCATCGCCACGGCGAGTGACAAAATATATTCGCGCGAAGTATTTTTTCTGCCGCCGAAAATGTGGTGCGCGTAAATTTCTCCGAGCTGTGAATCTTTGATGACTTGAGCCTTGGAAAGATTTTTTTCGGCGAGAAGTTTCTGCAGGTATTCGGCCAGCGTGTACTCGCGAAAATTTTCCGCGTTCTCCTCGTCGAATTTTTTCACGTCGTCGGCCGCCTTCAATTCGTGTTCGAGCTGAGCCGTGTCCTTTTCCGCCATTGCCACCGCCTCCAAAATTTTTGTAGAATATAACGCAAGACTGACGGAAAGGCAAGGCGCGTTCATGAAAAAAAATGTCGAGCGGTTCATCGAGATGAGTTACCGCAAATTGAAATTGCTCAAGGCTTCGGGCAAGGGCGAAGTGTGGCTGGCGGAAAAAAAATCCACGGGCGAACTCGTCGTGATTAAGCGCGTGAACTTGGTCGGCCTGCCTTACGCCGCGATTCAAAATTCCAACTTCCGCCTGCCCGCGAAAATTTTCTTCAGCGCGGAGGACGAAAACGAAACCGTCGTCGTCGAGGAATTTATCCACGGCGAGAGCATGAGCGAGCGCGTCGAGCAAAAAAATTTTTTCGGCGAGAAATTTGCGCGCGAAGTTTTGATTCAACTCTGTGACGGGCTGAAAGAACTTCACGAGCAAAAAATTATTCACCGCGATATCAAACCGTCGAATTTAATTTTGCAGGGCGGATTGATTCGGCTGATTGACTTCGACGCCGCGCGGATTTTCAAGGACGGCAAGGCGGAGGACACGCAGCGTTTGGGTACGAAGGGTTTCGCGCCGCCCGAACAATACGGCGGCGGGCAGACCGACCAGCGCAGTGATATTTATTCCCTCGGCGTCACGATGAAAATTTTGCTCGGCGAAGGTTACGACGGACGCCTGAAAAAAATTTTGGACAAATGCACGGCCTTCGACCCCGCAAACCGCTTCCAATCCGTCAGCGAACTGAAACGCGCCGTGAGCCGTGAAAAATTTTTCGGCTTTGGAAAAATCTTCGCGGCGGCGATTATCGCGGCGAAAATTTTTTTTACGTTCAATCATTCCGTCGACGTTCCTCCTCCGCCCGAAAAAATTTCTGAGCCCGAAAAAATTTCTGAGCTTGAAAAAAAATCTTCACCACCCGAAAAAATTTCTGAGCCTGAAAAAATTCCTGAGCCCGAAAAATTTTCTGAGCCCGAAAAAATTTCCGAGCCCGAAAAAATTTCTGAGCCCGAAAAAATTTCTGAGCTTGAAAAAATTTCTGAGCCGCCACGAGAGTTTAAGCCGTCATTCTCCGGCAACGCTCCGACTTCGTTGGAAGAATTCAAACCGTCCTTTCCGACCGCGCCGACGTTCAATCCGCCGCCGCCCGATTCGGACACGTAAAAATTTTTCGCCGATTTACCCGCGCGGTAAGTACTCGGCGAAATTTTTTTCGTACAATACGCGCGAGGAGGAGTGGTCACCGTGAAAAAATTTTTGTTCGTGGCGGCGTTGACGTTTTCGCTGATGATGAGCGCGCAGACCGAGGCGGCTTCCGAAGAATATCTCGGCGAATGGGAGGGCGGCTGGAAAGCTTACTTAATCGTCAACTCGATGGAATTGTTGAGGAACCCGCCCAACGCCGAGGTCGCCTGCAAAGTCAAAGCCGTTTCGCCGCGCGGCACAGTCAAGTACATAAATTACGACGTGAACTTGACAATGGAATCCGCGAACAAAGTTTTGGTTGACTTCACGGATTCACTCGGCGGGCGCGGACAATTTTACTTCGGCAACCCCGGCGTCTATCAGGTTGAACAAGAGCTTGCGAAGTTTATCATGGCGGGTCTTGCATACGCCATGGATTATGCCAAGAGGCAGAGGTGAGGTCATGAAAAAATTTTTGGCGGACGCGGCGTTGACGTTTACGCTGGCGGTCTTCGCGCAGGCCGAGGCGTCGGATTATTTTGCCGGCACGACTCGGAGCGGCTGGCAAGTGTATCTCAAGACGGAAACGGTAAAGCCCCATCCCACAGCCGGATATGGCGGCTACTGTTGGGTTAAAATGATTTCACCGCGCAATGTGGTCAAGCAATTGCGTTATGGTTTCGGCCCGTCACCTTCGGGCGAAGGATATCACTTCAGTGCCGAGGGCGACGGACTTTGGGAAGCCGAGGCGGTGAGCGGCACGATTTATTACGACAATCATAACGGTTATCCCGTGACGTGGAATGTCTTCAGAGCGGTTTATCAAATTCTCGGCGGCTTTTAAATTTCGCGGCGTGGAGGTGGTCTCATGAAAAAATTTTTTACGGGCGCGGCGATTGTCGCGGCAATAATTTTCCCCGTGACAAGTTTGGCGGCGGGAAATTTTTCTGACTGGAAATGTTCGCAGTGCGGAATGGAACGGCACATGGCGGGTCAACATCAGCCGCCGACCAATGGCTGCAAGGTCAGCGGCAACGGCAAGCACATTTGGTTCCGCAATCAAAAATGAAACGTAAAAAATTTTCGCCGATTTACCCGCGGGGTAAGTACTCGGCGAATTTTTTTTCGTACAATCAAAGCGCACAGACGATTCTGCACGGAAGGAGGTGTAAAGATGTCTCTCAAAGATTTTTCCTTCAAGCAACTCGACAAAGCGGCGCGCCTCAGCGTCGGCGTCGAAAAGAAATCCGATAAAGAAAATTTGTCGGTTGCCAAAAATTCCTGCAGCCATAACCGCACCTGCTCTGCTTTCCGCAAATAATTTCGCGGCTTCTGCACGAAAGGAGGTGTAAAGATGTCTCTCAAAGATTTTTCCTTCAAGCAGCTCGACAAGGCGGCGCAACTCGTCGTCGGCAAAGCAAAGGCGGAAGAGAAAGTTCCCGTGGGACGCGGCACGTGCTCCACGGCTCGCTCCTGCACCAGTTACCGCAAATAATTTGATTCACCGAGGAGGGAAAGTTCATGGCGTTTTCCGACGCGTGCAAAGTTTATCGGCAGGGAGAAAAATTTTTGGTGCTGAATCCGACCGTGCCGTCGTGGCTGGTGACAAACATCAACGGCGTGCTGCTGCTGAAATTGTATTCGGAGGAAAAGAGTTTTGAATCAATCGCCGAAGAGTTCACGGCTCACGCGCCGGAATTTTCCGCCTCGGCCGCGTTAAAGTTCCTCGCGCGTGCAAAATCGGAGCGGCTTTTTTCGGAGCCGACACAGCTGGAAGATTACAAGCCGTTCCCTCTGCACAGCGTTTACTTGAACATGACGGAGCGATGCAATTTGCGTTGCATTTATTGCGTGAACAATCTGCGCGTCGAAGAGCGGCGGGAAATTTTTTTTGCGGATTACAAACGGCTGCTCGATGAGATTGACGGCATGGAACCCGCCGTCGAAATTATTTTCACGGGCGGAGAGCCGCTCATTTCTCCGCTGACGATTCCCGTCGCCGAATACGCGAACGAACTCGGCCTGAAGTGCACGCTCATGACCAACGCGACTTTGATTGACACGGGCAACGTCGAAAGGCTCACGAAAATTTTTTGCAGATTTCAAATCAGTATGGACGGCTCGGACGCGGCGACGCACGATTTTTATCGCGGCAAGGGAAGTTTCGCCAAGACCGAACACGCGATTGAACTTTTGCGGGCGCACGGCGCGAATGTCAAACTGATGATGGTCGTCACGAAAAAAAATCGCGGCGACATTGCAAACGTCACGCGGAAGTGGGGCAACATGATTGACTTCCAGCCGCTCTTCCCGACGGGCAATGAAAATTTTGACGCGCTGAAACTTTCGGGCGAAGAATATTTCGACGCGATGACCAACGCTTCAAAAAATATTCGGCTCCACGAATCTTTGCAGACAATCGGCGAACATTACGCCACGAAAAAATTTTTGCTCAAGTGCAGCGTCGGCGAAGGGCAGCTCAGCATCTCGGCGGGCGGCGACGTTTATCCCTGCGCCCTGCTCCACAATCCGAAATTCAAAGCCGGCAACATCACCGAAAAATCTTTGGCGGAAATTTACAACTCGCCCGCGATGAATCGAATGAAATTTCACACCGCCGACCAAATCGACAAGTGCCGCGCCTGCGACTTCAAACTCATCTGCGGCGGCTCGTGCCAAGCGAGAAATTTTTTGGAGACGGGCGACATAAATCGCGGCGGAGATTTTTGCGAATACGATAAGCTTGCAATTATCCACGAACTTATAAATTCCGCCGAGCTGAGCGAATTGCAATGATAAAATTCATCTTCACGCGCCTGAGAAAATTCAAGGGCGCGATTTTGATTATCGCCTTCTGTTCGATTATGATTTCCGTCACGGATTTGATGATACCGTTCCTCACGGCGAAATTTATCGACGAAATTTTGGTCGCGGGCAACGTCACGGAGTTTTACAATTTCATCGGGCTGATGTCGGCGATAATGCTGGCGGCAATCGTTTCGCATTACGCGAGCGCGATTCTCTCCAAAAAAATTCTCCTCGCCACGGCAAAAAATCTGACGGAAGAAATTTTCCGCCACGTGCACAAACTCGGCGGCGAATTCATTTTGAAGAGCGACATGGTTTATCTGGCGAAGCGCGTTGACAACGACGCGACGGATCTGGTGACGTTCGTCGTGGACAGCATGATTGACGTTTGCATCCATTTCTTCATGCTGCTCATGGCGAGTTTTTTGTTGCTGTCAATCGGCGGCAAGTGGCTGCTGATTTTTTTTGTCGTCGCGGCGATTCATTTTATCGCTTACAAAATTTTGAGCGGAAAACTTTTTAATCGTTCGGTTGCCGTGCGCGAGACCGCCTCGAAATATTTCACGAGCCTTGCCGACAATTTCGTTTACGCTTACTCAATCAAACTTCACTGCCTCAACGAAAAATTTTTCGCCGCGTTCAACGAGCGATTCGGAAAATTTTTTGCGGCGAGCTTGAGTGAAACGCGGATAAAATTTTGGTTCACGACTTCGGAAATCAATTCAAGCGACGTGTTCAGGATTTTGGTTTTCCTTCTCGGCGGGCTTGAAGTTTTGCGCGGCGCGATGACGGTCGGCAATCTCGTCGCGCTGATTGGTTATTACGCCTTCGCCATGCAGGCCGTCGCGTACTTCATGAGCTTCGGGCAGGGCTGGCAAAATGCTTTGGCGGCTTATCGGCGGCTGACGGAAATTTTTTCTCTGCCGCAGGACACGGACGGCGATTTGAAATTGCGCGGCGTGAACTCAATCGAAGTGCGCGGGCTGAATTATTCGATTGACGGGCGCGCCGTGCTGAAAAATTTTTCGGCGAGATTCGAGCGCGGGAAAATTTATTGCGTCGTCGGCAAGAACGGAGCCGGCAAGACCACGCTGCTGAATTTTCTTTGCGGCATGATGAAGAGCGGCGGCGGGCAGATAAATTACAACGGCTTGCCGCTCAGCGTGATTGACACGGCGTTCGTCCGCGAAAAATTTATTTCGTTCGTCGAGCAGAAAGAATTCCTCCGCAACGAGGAGATGTCGGGCGGCGAGCGGCGCAAAAAAATAATCGCCGAGGCTTTGGAGAAAAACCCCGACGTGCTGATTATGGACGAGCCCGACAACAATTTGGACGCGGCGGGGCTGAAACTTTTGGTCGACGCGCTCCGCGGCGGGAAAAATTTTCGGATAACGATTTTGGTTTCGCACGAGGAAAAAATTTTCCAAGCGGCCGACGAACTCATAAACCTCTGACTTAAAAAATTTTCGGCAAAAAAATTTCCCGTCGCGTGGACGGGATTTTTTTTTACTGCGTTCAAGTTTATTGATACTTGAGCTTGAGAGCCGCGCCGACGAAATCTCGGAAGAGCGGGTGCGGATGATTCGGGCGAGACTTCAGCTCCGGATGAAATTGGCAGCCGACGAACCACGGATGAATTTCTTTGCGCAACTCAATAATTTCAACGAGGCTGTCGTCGGGGAGCACGCCCGCGATTATCATTCCGTGCGCCGAAAAAATTTCGCGGAAAGAATTATTGAACTCGAAGCGGTGACGATGCCGCTCGCTGATTTGGTCGACGCCGTAAGCCGCGGCCGTGTGCGTGTCGGGCAAAACTTTGCAAGGGTACGCGCCGAGCCTCATGGTTCCGCCCTTTTCCGTCACGTTAAGTTGCGAATCCATCAGGGCGATGACGGGGTGTTCGGTGTCGGGATTGAACTCGGTGGAGTTTGCGTCGGCGAAGTCGCAAACGTTTCGGGCGAACTCAATCGCCGCACACTGCATGCCCAAGCACAGACCGAGGAACGGAATTTTATTTTCGCGGGCAAAAGTTATCGCCTTAATCTTTCCTTCCGTGCCGCGGTTGCCGAAGCCGCCCGGCACCAAAATTCCGCGGCAGCCGCTGAAAATTTCTTCCCGGTCGACGTCAGGGCATTCAATCTTCCCGGCGTTGACGAAATTAATTTTGACTTTGGCACCGTGTTCAATGCCGGCGTGGTTGAGAGCTTCGACGACGGAGATGTAAGCGTCGGGCAGCTCAACATATTTTCCGACGAGTGCGATTTTGACTGAGCGTTCGGGGTGATTGATTTTGTAGACCATGCGCCGCCACTCTTCGAGCTTGGGCGGAGCTTGCGGCAGATTTAATTTCTCCAGAACGATTTTGTCGAGCCCTTCGTTTTCCATGATGAGCGGCACTTCGTAAATGGTCGAGGCAGTTCGGTTTTCGATGACGGCGTTTTCGTCCACGTCACAGAAGAGCGCGATTTTTTTCTTGAGCTCGCGGGTGATTGGATAATCCGTTCGGCAAACTAAAATGTCGGGCTGAATTCCGATTGCTCGCAACTCTTTGACGCTGTGCTGAGTGGGTTTGGTTTTGAGTTCGCCCGCCGCCCCGATATACGGCAGGAGCGTCACGTGAATGTAAAGCGCGTCGTTCTTCCCGACTTCCTTTTTGACTTGGCGAATCGCTTCGAGGAACGGCAGGCTTTCGATGTCGCCGACGGTGCCGCCCACTTCTGTTATCACGACGTCGGCTTGGTCGGCCTCCGCCACGGCATAAACGCGCGCCTTAATCTCGTTGGTCACGTGCGGGATAACTTGCACCGTCGAGCCGAGGTAATCGCCCTTGCGCTCCTTGGACAAAACAGACCAATAAACTTTGCCCGTGGTTGTGTTCGAGTGCTTGCTGAGATTGATGTCGATGAATCTTTCGTAATGCCCGAGGTCGAGGTCGGTTTCCGCGCCGTCGTCGGTCACGAAAACTTCTCCGTGCTGATAAGGGCTCATTGTGCCGGGGTCAATGTTGATGTACGGGTCGAACTTTTGAATCGTAACTTTCAAGCCGCGGCTTTTTAAAAGTCTTCCGAGCGATGCTGCCGTAATTCCTTTGCCGAGCGACGAAACTACTCCGCCGGTCACAAAAATGTATTTGGCCATTTTGTCTTGTCTTTAACCTCCTTAAATCTTTTTGTGATTGATTCTGCCCGCGAAATTTTTTTCCTGCAAGCAAAGCAAAAGTGACGCGCGCGGGCTTCAGGTTGAAAAAATTTCGGCGCGTGTTATAATCAGGAAAAAATTTTGGGAGGGCGACCGACATGAAATGGGTTTGCACCGTTTGCGGTTACGAGTATGACGAGGAGCTCGGCGACATCGACAACGGGATTGAGCCGGACACAAAGTTCGAGGACTTGCCCGAAGATTTTGAATGCCCGCTGTGCGGCGTCGGCAAAGACCTCTTCGAGAAGGTCGAGTAAGCCGGCGAAAATTTTTTCGGAAACTTCATCCTGTCATCGCGGCAGGATTTTTTTTGCGGCAAGATTTTCTAACCGAAACTTGAATTGACAATCGGCGGCGCAAAATTTACAATGGCGGCGGAGGTGCGTTAAGCATGAAGTCGAAAAAATTTACGAAGATAATCTGCGCGGCGGCAATCGCGGCGGCGATGACGTTGAGCGGTTGCGGCGGGCTGTCGGATTCGGGCGGCTCGAACGAAGAAAATAAATCCGTCGGAGAAAAAACCGTGGCACAAACGTCACACACGGAGGCGGCTCCCAAGACAATCAATCAGCCCGAAAGCAACGCAAAAATTTCTGACGCGCGGAACACTCCCGCCGTGCGCGTGGCGAGGACGGTCGGACCGGCTGTCGTCGGCATAACCAACAAGGCAATCGCCCGCGACTTCTTCGACAGGACGTTCGAAACCGAGGGCGTTGGCAGCGGCGTCATCTTCAAGAGCGACGGATACATCATCACGAACAATCACGTTATCGCCGGCGCAAAAGAAATTATCGTGTCGCTGTCGGACGGCTCCACGGTCAACGGCACCTTAATAGGCACGGATGAAATGACGGATATCGCGGTCGTCAAAGTCGACGCAAAAGATTTGCCCGTCGCTGAGCTCGGCAATTCGGATGAAGTCGTCGTCGGCGAACCGGCAATCGCAATCGGAAACCCCATGGGCTTGGAGTTCCAGGGCTCGGTGACCGTCGGAGTCATCAGCGCGCTGAACAGGACGCTTGACCTCAATGACAGACGCGTTAAACTTTTCCAGACCGACGCACCAATCAGCCCCGGCAATTCGGGCGGCGCGCTCGTCAACGCGGACGGTGAAGTCATCGGCATCAACAGCATAAAGCTGGCGACCAACGGCGTGGAGGGCATGGGCTTTGCCATTCCGATTAACACCGTCAAGGCAATCGTCGAAGAGCTCATGAACAAAGGTTACGTCGCGCGTCCTTATCTGGGCGTCACGATTTTCGACAAACCCACCGCCGCTCGTTACGGTTATCAGCTGTCGATTGAAAAGGGCGTTTACGTTTTCCAAGTCGCGATTGATTCGCCCGCCGGCCGCGCCAATTTCCAACGCGGCGACATTATCCTGAGCATTGACGGCAAGGAAGTTAATTCGGTCGCTGACGTTCGCAACGAAGTGGCGGCGCACAAAGTCGGCGACAAAGTTAAAGTTTTGATTGACCGCGAGGGCAAGCAGGAGAACGTCGACGTCACGCTCGATGAAATGCCTCAGCCTTCCAACCAGTGAAAATAAATTTAATCGTCGTCGGCAAGCTCAAGGAAAAATTTTTGGTCGACGGCGTCGCGGAATATTGTAAGCGGCTGAAAAAATTTTCGCGGCTCGAAGTGCGCGAGGTGCCCGAATGCCGCACGGTGGAGGAGGAGGGGCAAAAAATTTTGTCGCTCGTCCCGAAAGATTCGTGGCTGTGCGTGCTCGACGTTTCGGGCGCGGAGCTGAGCTCGGAGGACTTCGCGAAAAAAATCGCCGCGCTGAACTTGAGCGGCGTGAGTAATTTGACATTTGCAATCGGAGGGGCGTTCGGCCTGAGCGATGAACTTCGTCGGGCGGCGTCCTTCCGATTAAGTTTATCCCGCATGACGCTGACTCATCAGATGGCGCGGCTCGTCCTCGTCGAACAAATTTATCGCGCGTTCAAAATCAATCGCGGCGAACCGTATCATTGGTAAAAATTTTTTGGGCGCGGCGGAGAAACTTTCGGGCGCAAAAAAATTTTCGGCGGCTTTTCGGCTCGACGCGGGCGTGAAAAATTTTCGACGGTTTTTCGGCTCGACGCGGGCGCAAAAAATTTTCGATGACTTTTCGGCTCGGAGCGGACGTGAAAAAATTTTTCGGCGGAGTTTCGGCTCGACGCGGGCGCAAAAAAATTTTCGGCGGCTTTTCGGCTCGACGCGGGCGCAAAAAATTTTTCGGCGGAGTTTCGGCTCGACGCGGGCGTAAAAAAATTTTCGGCGGAGTTTCGGCTCGACGCGGGCGCAAAAAATTTTCGGCGGCTTTTCGGCTCGACGCGGGCGTGAAAAATTTTCGGCGGCTTTTCGATTCGGCGCGGGCGCAAAAAATTTTCGGCGGCTTTTCGGCTCGGCGCGGGCGCAAAAAATTTCGACGGCTTTTCGGCTCGGCGCGGGCGCAAAAAATTTTCGATGACTTTTCGGCTCGGCGCGGGCGGAAAAAATTTTCGGCAACGTTT
>JAFXQM010000007.1 GCA_017527075.1 Selenomonadaceae bacterium | reverse complement strand
TATGATGCGTTCCCTGTTCTCAGGAGTTTCCGGCATTAAGGTTCACCAGACGCGCATGGACGTTATCGGCAACAACATCGCCAACATCAACACGATTGGTTTCAAATCCAGCCGCACAACTTTTTCAGACATGCTCTCGCAGGTTCAGCGTAGTGCTTCGGCTCCGACGGAAGGACTCGGCGGCGTCAACCCGCGGCAAATTGGTCTCGGCGTCGACGTGGAAAGTATCGACCTCATCTTCACGGATTCTTCGCCGCAGCAGACGGGCAAGAACACCGACTTGGCACTTTCGGGCAACGGGCTGTTCGTCCTGCGTGATGGCACTCAGTCTTACTACACGCGCAACGGTGCTTTCATGTTCGACGAGAGAGGCTATTACGTCATGCCGGGCAACGGTCTTCGCGTGCAGGGCTGGAATGCCACGAGCGACGGCGTCATCAACACGAACGGCACGGCGACCGATATTATCGTGGAAGTGGGCAAGACGATGGAAGCGACCGCCACGTCCGCGATTGATTACAGCGGCAACTTCAATAAAGAATCGCTCCTGATTGACAAGATAAGTTACGTTCCCGCGACGAACGTTTCAAGGCAGGCGGCATTGGACGCTGTCGGCACGGGCACGACGGATAATCCGCAAAGTATAAACGTGGACGGGGAAAATGTCCTCGCGGCGACGATAACCATGAAAGACGGCACGACAATGAACGTCACCAGCGGCTATTATGAAGTGGGCAGGAGCGTGCCGATTACGACACTCGCCACGGTTTACGATTCACTCGGCGGCAGACACGAAGTCACCGTCCTCATCGATAAAGACCCGACCACCGAAGACGCCGACGCAAACATCTCGGCGCAAGAGACGAGCAACAGGACGGGCTCATTTTACATGGACGCAAACGGCATTGAATATCCCGTGACGGCGAACACCGACACCGTTTACAAATACACCCCTGAAGGCGCGACTTCCCCCACTTACGTCACGGCAGACCAAGTCAGTAAGCGCGTGGCTGTCGGCGATAACACCTATCCCGCAACGCAAGTCAACGGCACAATCTATTACTCCGCGGCTGATGACGAGTATTTCACGGAAGACGAGGTAGAAGCGACCGACACTTCCGCGACAGGATACGTTCGCAAAGATACCGGCGAAGCGATAGACGTAACGGCAATGGAAAATCCCTACAGTTATACCGTCGACGGCACAACGCGTTACGTTGCTAGCGATGACTCTTCCGTCGGAGACTATGTTGACGTCAACGGCACTTATACACAAGTCACGCAGGCAACAGCCGATGAGGTCGCTTACACGTATAAAGACAGCGACGGCAACACGCAGTATGTCGCAAGCAGTGCCGTGAGCACGAGAAATGTTTACGACAACCGCTGGAGAATGTATCTGGCTCCCGGCGTCGGCGAGAAGGGACCCGCAGCGGGCACCGATTTTGTCAATCAAGTTGTGTCCAAGGAAAGCGACGGCTCGACCATGACCGCCACCATGAACTACGACGCGGAGAACGACCGCACCGAAGTTTCCTACCTCTACTTCGACAGCACGGGACAGTTCGTCACCAACGGCCGCTCGCAGGACGCGCAAATCACTTTCAACTACTCCGACGGCAACGGCGCGGGCGAGAACGTCGGCATTATTGACTTCACGGGCTTGACACAATACGCGAACTCCACGACTTCTTTCCCGATAACCAACGGCAACTCCGCGGGCATCCTTCAGAGCTTGGCAATCGACGGCAACGGAATCATCAGCGGCACTTACACAAACGGTTTGGTTCGTGCAGAGGCTCAAATCGCCGTCGCGCAGTTCAACAACGCCAGCGGCTTGACCAAGGCGGGCACGACGATTTATCAGGAATCGAACAACTCAGGCTTGGCGAACGTCAAGACAATCGAAGACTTCGGCTTGAACGTCATCTCCTCCGCTTTGGAAATGTCGAACGTCGACCTGGCAACCGAATTCTCCGACATGATTATCACGCAGCGCGGCTTCCAAGCCAATTCCAAAATGACGACGGTTTCCGATGAAATGCTTGAAACTCTCGTCAACATGAAGAGATAATCTGACAGCTTGAAATAAAAAAAGGCGCGGCTCATAAAACGGGTCGCGTCTTTTTAATTAGGAATTAGGAATTAGGAGTTAGGAATTAGGAATTATTTTTTCATTCCTAATTTCTCATTCCTAATTCCTAATTTTTAAGTTGCTTCTTGAGCGGTGAGGAGCGCGTCGACTTTTATATCGGTGCGGCGGTTCAGGTCAAGGAACTCGCCTTTGGTGGTCTGAACGACGGGCAGGGCAGTTACGCGGCTGTCGTCCAGGTAAACGATTTTCGCGCGGCTGCCGTCGCTGAGCCCGACCCAACTGCCGTTAATCGCCTGCAGAAGTTTTTTCGTGAAGGTAATGACGAAGCGCGTGTCGAGCTTGCCGGCGAGCGCGTCGCCGTAGAGGACTTTGATTATATCGAAGGGCGAATTTCTTTTGGCATAGGCGCGGTGCGTGGCCATGGCGTCGTAGATGTCGAGTATCGCGATAATTTTTCCGAAGTCGCTGATTTTGTCCGCCTTGAGCTGACTGGGATAACCTGAGCCGTCGCAGCGTTCGTGGTGGTGCAGGACGCCCATTACAACATTTTTCAAATTTTTGAGTGGCGACTCCATGAGCATGGCGAAACCGAAGACGACGTGCTTGCGGACAGCGGCGAGTTCATCGTCGTCGAGCTTCTCGGTTTTGTTAAGAATGCCTTTGGAAATTTTCATCTTGCCGATTTCGCTGAGCAGACCCGCCATGACCAGTTCGCCGACTTGCGTTGCGCGATAGTTAAGCCAGTGCGCCATAATCCCGCCCAAAATTCCGACGTTGAGCGCGTGGTGGATTATATAATCGCCGTCGCGTTTCATGTTGTGAATTTGAGTGACGGCCTTGGCTCCGTCGTCGCACAGCTCTGAAATATTTTCGGCGCGGATGAGTTCAACGATGGAAGTTCTGTCGAGCTTGCCGGTGTTTGCGAAGCCGTAGTAAAGATTTTGGGTGATGGCAAAACATTTTTTATAGCACGCGATGTAGTCGTCGTCGAGCAGATGTTCTTGAGCGGCCTCGGTCGGCTTGTAGTCTTCGGCCGTCACGTCGATATAAACCGAGAAAATACTTTTGCCGCGCAGGCTGTCTATCAGTTCGCTCGTGAGTTTGACGTTGGCGGGAATTAAAGTCTTGCCGTCAAAATCTTTCACGGCGCGCCCGACTTTCATTCCCGCGCGCAACTCGGTCACGTCGTAGGATTTAAGCATCAAATCGCCCCCCAAAAAGCAATTAGGAATTAGAAATTAGGAATGAGGAATGAAAAAAATAATTCCTAATTCCTAACTCCTAATTCCTAATTCTTCTTCAAATTCCTGCGTTGCCGAATAAATTTCGTTGCGCGAAGGCGTGCTCTGCTTTATAATGGCGGCGAGGTGATTCTTTTGACTGAAAAATATTTGCAGCTGTGCATTGGCGCGGTGATTGCGGCACTCGGTCTTGAACTTTTTTTTATCCCGAATGAAGTCATCGACGGCGGCGTAGTCGGCTTATCGTCTGGCGTCTTCCTGATTACCTTCAACATTCCGTTCCTGTGGTTGCTTACAAAAAAATCGGCAAGAGTTTCGTGGTCGCCGATTAATTATTCACGAGGTGATTCTTTTGACAGATAAAAAAATTCCGCGCTCCAATGTCTCGGCTTACATCAAAAAATATTTGCAGCTTTGTATCGGCGCGGTCATCGCGGCACTCGGTCTTGAACTTTTTTTAATCCCGAACGAAGTCATCGACGGCGGTGTGGTCGGCTTGTCAATCATGGCGCAATACGTCACGGGCTTGCCGCTGGGCGTCTTCCTGATTGCCTTCAACATTCCGTTCCTGTGGCTGGCTTACAAACAAATCGGAAAAGATTTCGTTATCGCGACGATTGTTGCGATTTGCTTTTTGAGCGTGTGGTCGGAGGTCGTCGGCGAATATCCGAAGGTGACCAATGACCCGTTCCTCGCGGCGATTTTCGGCGGGATAATCGACGGTCTCGGCGTCGGCTTGATAATGAGGGCGGGCGGCTCGCTCGACGGCACAGAGATTGTCGCGATTATCGTCGACAAGAAAACGATTTGGTCGGTCGGCGAAGTCGTCATGTTCATAAATCTTTTCATCCTCAGCGGCGCGGGGCTCCTCTTCGGCTGGGATAAAGCAATGTATTCGCTGTTCGCCTACTTTGTCATTTCCAAGATGATTGACGTGGTGATTAAGGGTCTCGACGAGATGTACGCGGTGATGATTGTGTCGAACATGCCTTACGAGCTGACCGACGAGCTGAACGTGAAACTCGGACGCGGCGTGACACTTTTGCACGGCGAGGGCGGTTACACTCGCCAGAGCAAAGAAATTTTGTATTGCGTCGTCACTCGCCTGGAGGTCGACAAGCTCAAGCAAATTGTTTTGGCAATGGACGAGCACGCCTTCGTGACGATTTATCCTGTCAATGACATTGTCGGCGGGCGATTCAAAAAATCCGGACACTAATTTAGTTAGGAGTTAGGAGTTAGGAGTGGAAAAATTTTTCCGCGAGCGCGTCGTGCTCGGCGGGCTGATGAATGACTTTTATTTTTTGAATCAACTTTTCTTTTGCTTGTCCAAAAGAAAAGTTGCAAAAGAAAAGGACACCTCGCAGGGGCGTGGGTCGTCAATGATTCGGAGTCGCGCGCAACCCGTGCCTGGTGTGCGCCGGATGACGCCATCACGGCGTCAGACGCGGCGCGGCCGTCATCCATGACGGCCTCTGATTTCGTTCGATTAAGGAGTTGAAAATTTGTTCCTTGTCTTTGGTCTTGCGCTCTGGTCGAGCGTAATTTTTTTGCTGTACGCGTTGCGCCCGTCGTCGAGTCTGCACGTGGAAATTTCCTCAGTCACTCGCCGCGAAAAAATTATTTGCCTCGGAGCCGTGACGATTTTAATCGCGGTGTGCGTCGCGCCCATGGCGTGGAATCCTCACTGGACGGGTGAACTTCATCGACACCACAATCAGTATCAATTTTTGGCGGACGCGTTCTTGAAGGGGCAACTGCACTTGGACGTGCCCGTCGACCCGCGCTTGGCGGCGATGGAAAATCCTTACGACTTCGAGGCGCGCGAGGCTCTGAACTTGGACGAAAATTCGGGCGGCTGGGATCACGCCTTTTACAAGGGAAAATATTTCGTTTACTTCGGAGCGGTGCCGGCTCTGATTCTGTTCGCGCCGTATCAATTAATCGTCGGCAAACCGCTGGCCACTTATCACGCGACACAAATTTTCTCGGGGCTGTTCATCCTCGGATTGTTCGCGCTGTTTTGGTTGCTCGCGAAAAAATTTTTCCCGCGCATGTCCTTCGGCGTGTACCTGATGAGCTCGGTCGCGCTGGCGGCGGTGAGCATTTCCTACTGCACGGAGGCACCCGCGCTTTACTGCATTGCGAGTTCGTCGGGGCTGTGCATGGAAGTGTGGAGCATTTATTTTTTTGCGCGTGCGGCGTGGGCTGAGGACTCGCGGAGAAAATTTTTCGCGGAAATTTTTTTCGGCGCGCTGCTCGGAGCGTTGGCATTCGGTTGCAAGCCGACGGTCGCCCTGGCAAATTTTTTGGTCTTGCCGCTCTTGCCGAAACTTTTGAACCGTGACGACGCGAAGAAAATTTTCCTCGTGCTGTGCGTGCCGTATCTGCTGACGGCGGCGGCTTTGATGGCTTACAATTTTTTGCGCTTCGACAATCCGTTCGAGTTCGGGCAGGCGTATCAGCTGACCGTCGCCGACCAACACGCTTACGGAAAATTTTCCGAGCGATTCAATTTGTCCGCGCAAGTCGACGGCTTGTTGCAAAATTTTTTCGGCGTGGAGAATGGTTTGCGCGGCGATAAAAAACCGGCGGGCGCATTGCGTTACATAATTTTTTGGCTGCCGATTTTTTTCCTGACGCCGAAAAATTTTTCCGCGCTGAGGAGGAACGGATTAATCGGATTCGTGCTCGCGCTCATCTTCACGCCGATTTTAATCACGATGTTTCAAATTCATTGGACGCCGTTTTTGTTGGAGCGTTATCGCCTGGAAATTTATTGGCTGCTCGCGTTGCTCACCTTCTTGGCGATTGGTTTCCTTTCCGAGAGTCGAAAAAATTTTTTCAACTTCGGAGTGTGCCTGCTGAGTGTCCTGACGATTTTTCAATGCGTCGACCTGTTCCTCGTCCCGAACGATTTAAACTTCGCGGAAATTTATCCCGACCTGCGCCCGAAAATTTTTAAGGCGTTGACGCTCGGCTTTTGAAAATTTATAATCGGCGGCGGAGGCTGATTGATTTGCAAATTCGTATCGCGGGGCTCGTGCCCGAAAGTTTCGTGGACGGCGACGGAATTCGTTTCGCGATTTTCATGCAGGGTTGCCGACGAAACTGCGCGGGCTGTCATAATCCTGAGACGCACGACCTGAACGGCGGACGGCTCGTCGACACGGACGAAATTATTTCCGCGATAAAAAAAAATCCGCTCTTGGACGGAATCACTTTGACGGGCGGCGAACCTCTCTTGCAAATCGCGGCGGCCGACGAACTCGCGCGCGCCGCAAAAAATTTCGGGCTGAGTGTCTGGTGTTACACGGGTTACACTTTTGAATCGCTGCCGCCCGAAGCCGAACCGCTGCTTGCTCATGTTGACGTGCTCATCGACGGAGAATTCGTCGAGGGCTTGCGCGATTTGGATTTGCAATTCCGCGGCTCGCGCAATCAGCGAATCATTGACTTGAAAAAAACTCGTGCGCAAAACAAAATCGTTCTTTGGTCGGAAATCGGAGGTTGAATGATGGAGAGGGAAATTGCCGGCAGTTCCGTGAGCGACGCGTTCTCCGGCTTGTTTGAAATGCCGCCCCCGGATGTCATCATCGGCATGGTTGGCATTTTATTTTTTGGACTCATGCTCGGCGCGCTGATTTATCTGCCCGTCGCCGAAAAAAATTCCAAGCTGTCGCTGGAAAAGTTGAGCGGCGAAATCATTTGGAAGTACAAGCCCGACTGGATAATTTTTGTCCTCGGCTGCGTGGTCTTCTTGGGCGTGAGCTTCATGATGGTCAGCGGGCTGCTGAGAGAAATTCAGATTTAAAATTTTTGACGCCGCGCGCGTCATTTTTTTTTGCGAAAAAATTTTCGTGCCGTAAAAAAATTTGGCGCGACTCACGCCGCGTCATTTTTTATTTGTTGCCTGATTGAGCCACTCCTTGAGGTAATCGCCGATGGCTTTGACGACTTGAGACTCGCGAACCGTCCGCGCCACGCTGACGAACTTCACGCCGCCCTTGAAAACATATTTGCCGATAAGCTCTCCGACCTTGTCCGCAATCATCCTGGCAATGACGAACAAAATTATCGAGACCTTGATGCCCAAAATCGTAATCGCGATACCGCCGAACAGCGGCAACAGGAAAATCATCGCCAACTTTATCAGCAGGAAGGAAAACGCCACGCTGAACGCCGCGCGCGCCAGCCGGATGAACAGCGGCGTTTTTTGCCGAACCATCTTGCGCACGTCGTCGAAGGCCAGCCGCGGGTGCCGAATCGCTTTGATTAAAAAATTTCCCGCCCGCTTTGCGTAAAACGTGAAGAACTCTCCGACCTTCTGAATGATTTTGTTTATGTCCGTCGGAATGCTCGTGACGGTTGCGATTATCATCTGCGGATTGAAATCCGTGACGAACGAACGCATGGAGTTGAACGCCGTGCCGAAAATCGCGGGCGGCTTGCTCATGTTCGCGACGGCGTCGGGTATCGGCAGCGCGGGTATGAACGCCATGACCACGTAAAGCACAATCGCCAGCACGCGTCCGAGTATCATGCCGAGAAAATATTTTATGACTGCCTTCGGGTTTCGCTTGAAGGCGGCGGGGAAGCTCCGAATGCGGCGCGGGACTTTTTTCTTAACCTTGTCGATTTTTTTCTCGTGCGGCTTCGAGCGTTCCTCCTCTTTGGCGAGTTGCTCTTCGTTTTCAATTTCCAGCGAGCGCGACAGGCGAATCATTTTTTGGAAGGCGTCGGCGATATTTTTTTCCTGCTCCTTTTGCCGCTCCTCCACTTGTTGGTCGAACGAACGCGTGACGTGAATCATTTTTTCAAACGCGTTGCGCAAATCGTCTGACTTGGTTGTTTGCATCATTTTTTGCAGCGCGCGCTCCAAGTCGGATTTTTTTGTCGTCTGCATCATCCTCCGTAAATTTTCTTGAAGGTCACAGGATTTTTTTTCCTTATCGTCCACCGCCTCACCTCCGCCCGCGACGATTCAACTCAATAATTTTCCCACTCAAGCTCCACGTGCTTGCCGATGATTGTCTTAATCCTGTCGACGGGGAAGGGCGCCTCGTACTCGTCGAAGTAACCGATTTCCACGATTCGCGCCTGTGCCACGTCGTTGTTCTTGCCGACGGGCACGTCCACCTCGTCGCCCACCGCCAGCGTCTCGTCGTCCGTGCGGTAGGTGTAATGCTTGTAACTGCCCTTGAACTGAACTTTGCAGAAAATGTATTTGCCCTGACGATTCGTGTCCGCGGCGGCCTTCGGAGAAAAAATTTCCGCCGTCAAATCCGCCGCGCAGGAATGAATCTCTTCGAGCAGATTGGTCAGCCCCGGCAAAAAATTTTCGTTGCAAAAAGTTTCCACGGTTTCGGTCGAGCCGTCGTGGCGAACGATTTCAAAATTTATCTGCGCGCCGATTTTTACCTCGGAGGCTTCGGGTTCGAGCCCGTCCAAAAATTTCTGCGCGCTGTCGAAAATTTTTTTTATCTCCTCGCCCAAGCTGTAAATGTGGCGGGAATTTTTTTTGTCGAGCGTCAAAGATTTCTCGCGGCGGTCGAGCGTCAATCTTTCTTCCGAATAAGTCAGTGAAATTTTTTCGAGCCGCCCGCGATTGACGAATTCCAGCTCAGGAATCAATTCGTCGAGCCAATCCAAAAACCGCTCCCACTTTTCGGGGTAAGCGTTCGAGCCTTGCCCGCGATAAAAATTTTCGCCGTCCTTGAAAGTCAATTCCCACTGCACGCCGCCCGCAGAGTTCGACGAATAATTTTTCTCCCACTCAAAAATTTTCAGCGCGTCGAGTTCGTCGAACCACTCGTAAGAGACTTTCACGTCGTCGGAAAATTTTTTGTCGACGCCGAGCAGCCCGCTCCGCAAAATTTTGTAAGCGACCTTCTCGCCGATGAAAATTTCAACGGTCTTGTAACCTTCGTCGACATTGCCGACCGTGAACTTTATATTTTTATCCACATGCTGTCCTCCTTAAAAATTTTTTGTGCCGAGAGAATCAGAGGCGGGCATGAACGACCAACGCCCCCGCGAGGTGTCCTTTTCTTTTGCAACTTTTCTTTTGGACAAGCAAAAGAAAAGTTGATTCAAAAAAATAAAAGTCATTGAACGATTCAATCGAAGTGACGCGCCACGGCATTGAGGACTGGTTCTGCGTTTCCACTCTTGATAAAGAGGGGACGAACCTCACTCAATCTCCCAGATGAAATCAACGCTGTCACTTGCCTTAATCTCGTCGGGGCGGAAGTCGAAAGAATTTTTTTCGGAAGGAGCAAGCAACGCGCCGCAAGGAACAGGTTCATGGCGAATGTTCAATTCGTCCCAAGAGTAATTCACGCTGAGGAGCTTGCCGAGTTTGACGCCCGAGGCCGCGCAGAGAATTTCGGCTTGGCGGCGAGCGTTGCGGGCGGCGTCCTTCAAAATTTCGTCGGCGAAGGCGTCGGCGTTCTTTATCGTGAAGGCAATGGAAATTTTCGGCTGGGCGAGGCTGATGGCAATCGTGTCGACGGCGGCGTTGAGTTTGTCGTTGTCCAAGTCGAAGGTCAGCTTTAAATCGTGGCGGCACTCGAAGCCGATAAAATTTCTGCGGTAACGTTTGGAGTTGCCCTCTTTGTACTCCTCGTCCTCGTAAACCGCGCGCACGTCGAAATTAATTGTCTTGAGGTCGTCGGCGTCGAAGCCCGCCTCAACGATTGACTCGCGGAGCATTTCAACTTGCTGGCTGCCGATTTTCATCGCGGCGGAGTATTCTTTGTTTTGCGCGGTCAACGTCAGCGACAGGACGACCGTGTCCGGAGTCTGCGCGGCGTGCCCCGTTCCTCTGATGTGAATCGTGCGTTTGTCTTCCGTCATGAAAGTTTCCTCCCAAAATTTTCTCGCGCTAAAAATTCTACAAAAAAATTTCCCGCCCTGCTTTGACATGATACAAAAATTACTTTAAACTTGCGGGCAGATTTTGGAAAAGGTCGTGGTAAAAATGCTTCGAGCACTGGCAGTCATTTGGCTGATTTGGGGCTTGAACTGGGTCATCATGAAGACGGCGAACACCTACTTCCCGCCGATTTTGTTTGTGACGTGGCGATTCGGAACGGGCGCGCTGATTTTGTTGGCGGTCGCGTATTGGAGAAAAATTCCTCTGCCCGACAAAAAATTTTTGCCGTGGATTTTTTTGACGGGCGTTTTGATGATTGTCTTGAACAACATCGCCGCGCAAATCGGAATGGTTTCGATAAGCGCGGGCATGGCGGCCGTCTTGAATTACACCGCGCCGCTGTGGACGGCAATCTTGGCGCACTTCACGCTCAACGAACGGCTCACGCGACTCAAGTGCTTCGGAATTTTTTTGGCGATACTCGGCTTGTATGTCCTTATGGGTTTGCAGGGCGTCGACGATTTGGGCGCGGCGTTCATAATCATCTTGGGCGCAATGGTCATGGCGGTGGCAAACATCATCGTCAAGCTGAAGCTGAGCAAAAGCAACATGGTTCAGCTGACGACGTGGCAAATGGTTTTCGGCGCGCTGGTTTTGGTCGCTTACTCGTCGCTCGTGCCGCAGGGAGAAATTCATTGGTGCCTGCCCGCCGTGCTCTGCGTCATTTATAACGGCGCGCTGGCCTCGGCGTTGGCGTTCTTCCTGTGGAATTACGTGCTGACTCATATCGAAGCGTCCTCGGCGTCAATCGCAACTTTGGTCGCGCCGATTGTCGGAGTGTTGGGCGGCGTGTTCATCTTGGGCGAGCCGTTCACCGTTCAAATCGTCGCGGGAATAATTTTAATCTTCGCGGGCATTTTGATTGTCGTGAGGAAGAGGAGCAAGGGGTAAGGGTTTTGCGTTCATCCGAGGTTGCTTGCTTCGATTGGGCGTTTCAATTTCTTTTGAGTTTAGGATTTACTTTCTCTTTGCTTGCCCAAAGAGAAAGTAACAAAGAGAAAGGGCACCTCGCGGGGGCGTGGGTTATCCATGCGCGCCTCAAATTCGTTAATGAATTTCTGATTAATAGAAGGGAGACAAACTTTTGACACTGACCGAAGAAATAAATAAGCGGCGGACGTTCGCGATTATCTCTCACCCCGACGCGGGCAAGACGACGCTCACCGAAAAACTTTTGCTTTACGGCGGCGCGATTCACCTTGCCGGCTCGATTAAGTCGCGCAAAACTCAACGCCACGCCGTCAGCGACTGGATGGAGATTGAAAAGCAACGCGGCATTTCCGTCACCAGCTCCGTCCTGCAATTCGATTACGCCGGCTGCCGAATAAATATCCTCGACACGCCCGGCCACCAAGATTTCTCCGAGGACACTTACCGCACGCTCATGGCCGTCGACAGCGCGGTTATGATTCTCGACGCGGCAAAGGGCGTTGAGGCTCAGACAAAAAAACTTTTCAAAGTTTGTCGCGAACGCCGCATTCCGATTTTCACGTTCATTAACAAGCTCGACCGTTACGGAAAAATTCCGCTCGACTTGATGGACGAACTCGAAAATGTTTTGGGCATTCGCGCTTACCCGATGAACTGGCCGATTGGCACCGACGGAAAATATCTCGGCGTCTTCGACCGACAGAAAAATCGGATTGAACTTTTCGCAGAGGACACGACCCACGGACAGAAGGAAAGAGCTTCCGAAATTTTTTCCGCGGACGACGCTGAAGTTGTCAAAAGGATTGGTCAGGAAAATTTCGACGCGCTCCAAGATGATTTGCTCCTGCTCGACGAGGCGGGCGAAACTTTCGACAAAAATAAAATCGACGCGGGCGAATTGACTCCGACTTTCTTCGGCTCGGCCATGACAAATTTCGGCGTGCAAAATTTTTTGGAGGAGTACTTGAGGCTCGCGCCGCCGCCCGCCCCGCGCCTCTCCGACGACGGAATCATTGAGCCCGAAGACGAAAAATTTTCCGCGTTCGTTTTCAAAATCCAAGCCAACATGAATCCCGCGCACAGAGACCGCCTGGCGTTCATCAGAATTTGTTCGGGCAAGTTCGCGCGCAACATGAGCGTGTGGCACGCCGCGTCCGACAAGCTTATTAAACTTTCTCAGCCGCAACAATTTCTCGCGCAGGACAGACAGATTATCGACGAGGCATTCCCCGGCGATATCGTCGGCTTGTTCGACCCGGGCATTTTCGGAATCGGCGACACGCTCACCGACCCCGCGCACAAATTTAAGTTTGAAGACTTCCCGACCTTCCCGCCCGAAAAATTTGCGCGCGTGCAGGCAAAGGACACCATGAAGCGCAAGCAGTTCGCCAAGGGCATCGACCAGCTGACGCAGGAAGGCGCGATTCAACTTTTCAACCAAGTGGGCGCGGGCACCGAATCTTACGTCGTGGGCACCGTCGGCACGCTGCAGTTTGAAGTTTTGCAGTATCGGCTGAAGGCGGAATACGGCGTCGACGTGCTGCTGACGATGTTGCCGTTCGAAGTTGCGCGTTGGCTGAAATTTTCTGACGGCACGAAGGTCACGCCCGCCGGTTTGCGCGGAGCCGACAGAGGAATATTCGTCCTCGACCGCGTGGAAAATCCCGTGCTGCTCGTCGAAAACGAATGGGCACTCGGCTGGATTCGCGACAACAATCCGCGCCTCGAAATGAACGCAACACCCTTTGTCAATTAGGAATTAGGAATTAAAAAAACCGCCGAAGCGGTCAAAAAATTTTCTCCCGTCAACGCGGCGGGAAATTTTTTTTGTCACTCGACGCGGCGCAAAATTTTTTCAAGGGAAGTCACGCCCGTCACGGCTCCGACCTCCTCGACCGAGCAAGCCGCCGTTGCGCAAGCAAATCGCCCGCACTCCTCAAGCGACCGACCCTCCGACAGCGCGTACAAAAATCCTGCGGCAAAACAATCGCCCGCGCCCGTCGTGTCCAAAACTTTTTCGACGCGGCACGCAGGAATTTCAAATCGCGCATCCTTCGTGGCGATGACACAACCGCGCCCGCCGCGCTTGACGACCGCGCACTTAAGTCCGAAGCTCAGCAACGCCTCGATATTTTTGTAAACGTCAGCCTCGCCCGTCAACGTCGCAAGCTCCGCCTCGTTCGGGAAAAAATAATCCGCGCAAGAAAGAATCGCCGACAAATCTTCCAGCGTCTCTCCGTTCTTTGCGCGTGTCGCGTCGAACGCCAAAATCCTCGGCTTGGACTTTATCAGCTTGAAAATTTTTTCCGTCGCGGCGATGTCCAACAGCGGCGACACGAACATGCTCGCCAGGCAAACGATATCCGCCATGCCGTCGACGTAAGGGATGATGTCCTCCGCCGATAATTTTCTCAGGTTGCTGCGCGGGTTCGTCAGGAAATGCCGCTCGCCGCTGCCGTCGACCAAAACGATGTTCACGCCCGTTTCCAAGCCCGCCTCGACCGCCACGCTCGACCTGTCCAGCCCGTTCTCCGCCGCGTAATTCAAAATCCTGCGGCCCGCGTCGTCGTCGCCGACTTTTGAAATCCACTGAACTTTTTTTCCCAGCCGCGAGAGCACAATCGCCTCGTTGAGTGCGTCGCCGCCGAAAGAAATTTTTACAAAGTCAGCCGGCGTGGAGCTGCGCGCAAAAATTTTTTCGTCGACCGCCCCGACCAACACGTCGACCACGCCCGCGCCGATTATCGAAATATTTTTCATGGTCACCGCTCCCAAAATTTATTCGTGCCACTCGAACTCGAAGCCGCCGATATGAACGCTCATGCCCTCTTTGATTCCGCGCGCCTTGAGCAGGGCGTCAAGATTTTTCATGCGCCAGATGAATTGGAAGCGGCGCAAGCCCTCGGCGTTGTCGAAGTTGGTCATGGCGACAATCTTTTCCAGATTTTTATTGCGGACGATAAATTCTGCGGCGTCGTTGCGCTCGATGATGACGGGGTCATCTTCCTTGTCCATGTCAAAAATTTTCACGGGCGCGACGCTCTCGACTTCGGGGACGATTTCCTCCAGCCGTTGTCCGACGAAATTTATCAGCGCGTCCAAGTTCTCGCGGGTGGCGACCGAGACTGCGAAAAATTTTATTCCCTCCTGCGCGGCGAGATTTTCAAGCGCGGGAAGATTTTCTTTCGCCTGAGGCAAATCGATTTTGTTGGCGACGAGAATTTGCGGACGCTTGGAAAGTTTTTCGCTGTAACGAGAAAGCTCGACGTTAATTTTTTTGAAGTCGTCGACGGGATTTCTTCCGTCCACGGCCGCCGCGTCCACGAGGTGCAAAATTAATTTCGTGCGCTCGATGTGCCGCAGGAAGTCGTGGCCGAGACCGACGCCGTCCGCCGCGCCCTCGATGAGGCCGGGGATGTCCGCCATGACGAAAGATTTTTCGTAACCGAGACTGACCACGCCCAAGACCGGCACAAGCGTCGTGAAATGATAATCGGCGATTTCGGGGCGCGCGGAACTCACGGCAGATATCAAACTCGACTTGCCGACGCTTGGATAACCGACGAGCCCGACGTCCGCCAAAAGTTTCAGCTCAAGCAAAAGTTCGCGACTCTCGCCGGGCTCACCGAATTCCGCAAAGGTTGGAGCTCTCCTCGACGACGATTTGAATTTTGCATTGCCTCGACCGCCGCGCCCGCCCTTTGCGACAATCGCCCGCTGCCCGCTCTCAACCAAGTCCGCCAAAATTTCTCCGCTGTCCGCGTCCTTGACGAGCGTGCCGAGCGGAACTTTTATCACGCAATCTTCCGCGCCGCGCCCGAATTGTTTTTTGACGTCGCCCGCGCCGCCGTCGCCCGCCGTGAACTTTCTGTTGAATCTGAAATTCAAAAGCGTGTTGACGTTCTCGTCGACCTCCAGGACAATGTCGCCGCCCTTGCCGCCGTCGCCGCCGTCGGGCCCGCCCTTCGGCACAAATTTTTCTCGGCGGAAGGAAGATTTGCCGTTGCCGCCGTCGCCCGCCTTCACGCTGATTTTTCCTCTGTCAATGAATTGCATTTCGTTAAGCCTCCCAAAAAAATTATGCCTGAAAAAATTTTCTGTGTCAAACGCGGCTTGATTAACGGCAGGCAGAAAGTTATAATGCGCAAGCAACATAAACTTGGAGGATTTTTTTATGGCTTTGAATCACGACGAACTTTTGAAGAAAGTGAATCCGATTTATTTCAGCGCGAAGGGTTGCCTGATTCTTTTGGCGGAGACCGGAGACCCGGACCTCGTGAACTTTTGCAACGGCGTCGACACAGAGCAGCTCACTGCCGCCGCGACCGCCCAAGACCCGCAGATTACTCGCGGGCGGATAATTTCTTTGGATGTAAGGTACAACATGTGGAACGTGCTCGCCGAAGAGACCGACTGCCAAACAATCGTCGACTTGCCCTGCGGATACTTGCCGCACTGTCTGACGGCGGCGCGGCTGAAGAAAAATTATTACGGCTTCGACTTGCCGATTGTCACCGACGAAATTTCTTCCGTCGCCTCCAAATTCATGACCGACCGCGAAAAAAATTTTGTGCATTATCACGGCGTGGACGCGACGAATTATTTTTCAATGCGAAATGCTCTGCGCGGCGTCGAAGGAAAAATTTGTATCATAACGGACGGGTTGCTGGGATATTTCAATCGCAATGACCTGAAAGCCGTTTGCGAAAATGTTAATCGTCTGCTGCGGGAATTCGGCGGCTGCTGGTACACTTCCGATTCGCAATTCACCGATTTGATGGCGATAACTTACGCGGCACTCACCGGCGGCGGCAGGGAAGAAATGTTGGCTGCCAACGACAGCGGGCGCAGACAAGTCGCGGACTCCGAAGACGAAAATATTTTTTCTGCGGGCACACTTGAGGAGCGGCGACGTTTCATGGAGGCGTGCGGCTTCTCCGTCAAAAGTTTCCGTTATCCCGAAAAGTTGCGCGTGATTCCCTCGCTGAAAGACGAGCCCGCCCTGATGAATCAACTTTTGTCGGCGTATGGTGAGATTGAAGAGTGGGTGCTCACGGCGGAAGAAACGAACGCCGCCGAAAGGATTGACCTTCCCTTCGCGCAAAAATTTTCCGTAAGCGACGGCGTCCTCTCCGTTCAGTTGCGCGGGCGTTTGGACACGATTACGGCACCGAAACTTTTGGAAGAGTACGAGGCTTGCCGCGAAAAATTTTCCTTCGCCGAAATAAAAATCGACGCCTCCGAACTCAGTTACGTCTCTTATGCCGGCTTGCGCGCGTTTCGAATTATGTGCGAGGCTTTGGAGGACAGCAGACGCTTCAAGATACTCAACGCCGGCGACGACCTGAAAAAATCTTTGGCGGCGGATTTTCTCGACGCGATATGAAAAAATAAACAGGAGGAGATTTTATGGGCAGGATTGCCGTTGAAATTATTCCGCGCGACGAGGCGAGCCTTCGGGCTGACATCGACGTAATAAAAAAATATTCGCAGGTTGACTGCGTGAACATTCCCGACTTGATGAGTTTCAAGCTCAGACCGTGGCAGGCCGCCGAGTTCACTCAGAGCGCGCTGCCGACCATTCCGCACGTCCGAGCCATGGACATTGACTTGAACAAGCCGCTGCCCATGCGCGACGATTTTATCAAGTTCAACATCAAAGAAGTTTTGATAATCGCGGGCGACCCGCCGAAAGATTTATCGCGCACGGTTTATCCGACCGAGACGATTGACGTGATTCGCAAGTTCCGCGAGGAGTTGCCCGACGTGAAAGTTTATGCGGGCGTCGACCAATATCGCAGCGGCATTCGCGACGAACTTTATCGCGTGGAGCGCAAAGCTCAGGCGGGTGCCGTCGGATTTTTCACTCAGCCTTTCTTCGACCTGCGCTTCCTGGAAATGTACGCCGACCTGCTCAGCGACCATGAAGTTTATTGGGGCGTGTCGCCGGTGCTCAGCAATCGCAGCCGCGGTTATTGGGAGCTCAAGGACAAAGCAGTTTTCCCGAAAGATTTTCAGCCGACCATGGACTGGAATATCGACTTCGCCAAAAAAGTTATCGACTTCATCAAGACTTCGAGCGGCGGGCTTTACTTCATGCCGATAACGATTGACATCGCCGACCTCCTGCCGCGCGTGTTCAATTAGGAATTAGGAATTAGGAATGAGGAATTTTTTCTTGCCCTAAAGAATCAAAAGAGTGACGACCAAAAATAAAATCGTGGCGGTGTACATCATGCGAATCGCGCCGAGTATGTGCACCGCCTCCAAACTTTCATTGGGTTCGCCCATGTACGCGCGGAAGTGCGGCTGACCGAAATAATAATTCGTGCCGCCGAGTCGAATGTTGAGCGCGCCGGCAACCGTCGCCTCTGCCCAGCCGCCGTTCGGACTGGGGTGTTTACTCGCGTCGCGTTTCATCATCGCGAAAGCATTTTTGTAATCGAGCTTGAGGATAAACGCCGAGCAGACGAACAGCAGACCCGTCAGCCGCGCGGGAATAAAATTCGCAATGTCGTCGAAGCGAGCCGCCATGCACCCGAAGTAAAAATATTTTTCGTTCTTGTAACCGAGCATGGAATCCATCGTGTTGAGCGCGCGGTAAATTATGGCAAAGGGCAAGCCGCCAATCGCGAAGTAAAACAGCGGCGAAATAATTCCGTCGACAGTGTTTTCGGCGACGGTCTCCACCGTGGCGCGCGTGACTTCCGCTTCATTGAGATTTTCTGTGTCGCGCCCGACAATCCAGCCGACTCTCTTGCGTGCGAGGTCGAGGCGGTCACCAATCAGCAGATAATAAATGTCGCGGGCAGAATCGCCCAAGGTGCGCGGGGAAATCATGAAGCTCAGCACGAGTGCTTGAATAAAAATCTGCGCGGCGAGATTCGGAATGTTCTTCACCCAAATTTCTATCAGGAGCCCGATGGTCAGGCACACGTTGACGACGATGACGACGAGCATTCCGCCCTTGAAAAGTTTTTTCTGCGGGCTGTCCGAGTCGCGGCGAAAAAATTTTTCGAGCATGGAAATTAAGTTGCCCATCAGCACGACGGGATGAAATTTGCTGCGCGGGTCGCCGAGGAGCGCGTCTGTCAGGAAGGCGACGACTGCTGTTATCATTGAACTCATTCAATCAAACTCCGTTAGATTTTTTGGCAAAAATATTCGGGCGCATGAAAATTTTTCCTGCAAACAATCGACGAGTTCGAGCGCGGCAACAGATTGAAAAATTTTTAACGGTCAAGCGCGCACATTAGATGCAACGTTACGTTGCTCCTGCGAAGGAGGTTTTGCTTTGAAAAAAATAATCGTGAACGCCGACGACTTCGGGCGGCACGAGTTGATTAATCGGGCGGTCGAGCGCGCGTTCACTGCCGGCTGCCTCAAGTCGACGACGCTCATGGCGGGCGGCACAGCTTTCGAGGACGCCGTCAGCCGCGCAAAAAAATTTTCGGGCTTGGGCGTCGGGATTCACTTCACGCTCGCCAACGGCAACCCCGTCCTCCCGCCAAAAGAAATTCCCTCACTCGTCACGGAGGAGGGAATTTTTCACGGCGATTACGTAAAATTTCTCAAGCGATATTTGAGCGGAAAAATTTCTCTCGCCGAAGTTCGTTCGGAGCTCGCCGCGCAGCTGGAAAAAATTTTGAACGCGGGTTTGACGTTGACGCACTTCGACAGCCATCAGCACCTGCACCACGTGCCCGGCGTCATCGAAATTACTTTGGACTTGGCGGCGGCGGTGGAGATTAAATCCATGCGCGTGGCGAACACAAAACTTTTCGACGGAGAACTCGACAGCCTGGGAAAACTTTTCGGGCGGCTGGGCTTGGGCTCTCTTGCGAAGTTCGCGGCTCACATGGCGCACAAAAAAAATTTTGCGACGCCCGAACATTTTGCGGGAATCGTCGCGGGCGAATCCGTCAGCGAAAAATTTTTGCTCAAGCTGATTGAAAACTTTCAAGACGGCACGACCGAAGTCATGCTGCACCCCGGCACCGACAACAAAATCTTGCGCGGCTTCTGCCAATGGGAGCACGACTTTGAAGAGGAATTCGCCGCCGTGACTTCCCCGAAAATTTTGGGCGCGCTCGCCGAGAAAAATATTTCTGCGATAAATTTTTCCGAGCTGAGGTGACGCGAATGACAAATGTTGCAATTCATTCGGCGCACAAAAAAATTTTTGCGACGCCCGAACATTTTGCGGGAATAGTCGCGGGCGAATTCGTCAGCAAAAAATTTTTGCTCAAGCTGATTGACTTCTGCGAATGGGAACACGACTTTGAAGAGGAACTCGCCGCCGTGACTTCCCCAAAAATTTTGGGCGCGCTCGCCGAGAAAAATATTTCTGCGATAAATTTTTCCGAGCTGAGGTGATTGAATGACGCGGGAAAGATTGTTGGAGATAATTCGCTTCTGCTTCGTGGGCGGCGTGTCGTTCCTCATGGATTACGCCATCCTCTTCGCGCTGACGGAATTCGCGGGCGTCTACTACCTCTACTCGTCGGCGATTTCGTTCAGCGTGACGGTCGTGTTCAATTATTGGCTGTGCGTGATTTACGTCTTCAAAGGTGCACAAAAACAAACGACGCGCCGCGCGTTAATTTTTTTCGGCACGGGCGTCATCGGGCTGGGGCTCAATCAATTTTGCATGTGGTTCTTCGTGGCGATAATCGGCTTGCATTACATGCTGGCAAAAATTTTCGCGACAATCATCGTGACGATTTGGAATTACCTGACGAAGCGCAAAGCGGTCAGCGGATAAATTTTTGGTCGCTGCGATTGAGCGTGAAAAAATTTTTCGTCTGTTGAGCCATACTTTTCTTTGCGCGTCCAAAGAAAAGTATGCAAAAGAAAGGACGCCTCGCGGGGGCGTCGGTCGTTCGTGATTCGGATGTTAAGGTTACCCGTGCTCGGTGTGCCCGCTGAATTCGCGTCACGCTCATTACGCGGGCGAGGCCGTCCATCCGGGACGGCCTCAAGTTACGTGGCGCAAACGTCGTAAAGCCGCCGCAAAAATTTTCCGAAGCCTTTTACCGTCGAATCGAATTTAAACGGCTCCGTCAGCCGATAAAATATTTCGTGAATCGTCAGCTTGGATTTGTTTCCGTCGAGCGCGGCGAAAATTTTTTTGTCGACAAGCCGCGCGGGATTCGCCTCAAACATCGCGGGGTTTATCAGAAAAACTTCGCGGCCGTTGAGCGTTTCAATTTGCTTGAGCCACGCCGCGAACGCCTCCGCGTAAAAATTAAAGTTCACCACGTCGGGCGCGGTCACGTCCACGCCGTCGAGGAAGTCGACGAACCACGGATACTTGTAAGCCTTCGCGTCGCCCGAAACCAAATCGTTGAGCACCGGCTTGATGAGGTGGACGTAAGCGAAAATAAATCTGGTGAACTGAACGAATCGTTCGGCGGAGGTCGGGAAGTCGCTCCAAGAAAATTTGTCGCGCGCGTGCCGGCAAATGTACTTGAAAATTTTCGGCGCGTGGAGCGGTCGCGAATAAAAATCCGCCGCCGCCAATGCCGCGTACAATTCGACGACGTGAGCCTCGTTGCGCTGATTCGCCGAGCCCACGGAAAATTCTTTGACGGGCGTCATGACCGAGTCGCCCAAAAAATATGTCGCGTCGAAAAGATTTTCCTTCTCCGAATAATATTTCAACGCCGCCTTGGTGTTCGGCAAAAAATTTTCACTGCGCGCAAAAAGTTCGTCGGGCTTCTCGGTCGGCGTGAAGCTGAAGTACGGCAGGAGCAACGCGCCGCCGATTGAAATTCTGTCCGCGTAATCGGCGAGATTATTCCTCAGCAGCCGCGCAATCGTCGGCAAGCCCGCCGCGCCCGTGCCGCCGAAGACCGAGCCCGCCAAGAAAATTTTTACGCTCTCGCCCTCGCCGACAATTTTTTCAATCTGAGCGGTGAGCTTGGAGCCCTCATCAAATTTTTTCGCGAGGACAGCCGCGCCAATCGACGGGTGCCCGCGGAAGCCTTCGTTGAGCGTGGTCGCGCGCTCTTTTTTTGTGTAAAGAACTTCGTAAAGTTTTCCGACGGGCGAATTGCTGTGGTGATGAAATTCAATAAGGTCGTCGAGATTTTTGTCGTGGCCGGTCGGATTCCACGGGAAGGGTCGCGCGATTGAAATTTTATTTTTGAAAAGCGGCGTGTCGTTCCCGACGGAAAAATTTTGGAAGACGGCAAAGTTATTCAGCGCGGTCGAGGTTCGCTCCAAATTTCCGTTGCCGACGTCAGGGTCAATCGCCGAGATGTAAAGTCGTTCGTCTTCGGGCAGCAGCCCCGCAATGCAAAGGTGCGTCAAACTCTCCATGACCTTCGCGCCCGTGCCGCCGATTGAAATAAAATAAAAACTCATAAGCCTCTCCAAAAGTTCAATAAAATTTTACGCGCGCGCGCTCTTTGGGTATCGGGTCGACGATTGCTTCGGGGATTGCGCCCATGGTGAAACCGCCCGGCAGCCAAAGAGAATTCGCGCCCTCCTCGTTGCCGCTCGGCATTCGCAAATTCAAATCGGAGATGTCAAAAATATCCAGCCGAACCAAGCCGCCCTGCGAAGAAAAATATCCTTCCGTGAAGCTCAAAGATTTTTCGTAAACAGAAATGTCGCCGCCGCATTTTTTATCAATCTCGTCGCAAATATATTTCGGCATGACGAAGCAGCCGTCCGCGCGCCCGATTGTCTTTGACGGGACGACGAATTTGTTGTAACTCTCCAGACCCATAACGATTGAAACTCCGTCACGAAATTTCTTCAGGTGATTGCGGATATATTTTTTGGAAAGGTAAGTGCGCGGGTCGGGGCGCGTGCCCTTTTCCATTGCCGTGATACGAACAGCCTGTTCGATGGTAAAACATTTTGCCGTCGTGGGCGCGCACGGGAATATTATCGCAAAAATTATTCCCGCGATTATCAACGAAAAAATTTTCCTCATGGAATTTCCTCCGACAAAAAATTTTTAATCGGCTCTGTGGGCTCTGCTCAAAATCATTTGCGCGCCGAGCGGTGTGTACTTGAAGGCGAGCGGCGTCGTGAAAATCGTCAGCAGCCAATAACCCGCGCCCGTGAAAATCGCCGCGAACAGTCCGAAAATTATTCCGTTGAGTTTTATGCCGAGAATCGGCGCGTAAAAGTGCGCGACGCCCAAACTTATCGCCAGCGACGCCAGCAGCAGTCCCGCCCAAAAAATTCTCTTGCCGGCTCCTTCCGCTTCGTCGACCTCCAAAAAAAATCTCGCGGCGAGGAACCAGCCCAGCGCGCACAGTCCGTTCGCCAAGCCCGCCGCTCTCGTCAGCGAAAAATATTTTTCCAGCCAGCGTGAATAATTCATGTTGTCCGAGGCCGTCGCCAGCTTGTGACCCGCGATGTTCGCGCCCAGGTAATAGACCAGCGCGACGCACGCGACCGTCACCGCCGCGATTAAAATTATTTTCACAACCGTCCGCGTCGTTCGATTCATTCAAATTCAGCCAACTTTCTCAAGTACTCTTCGGAAAAAATTTTCCCGTAACCGTCGCGCATTTGCTCCACGAATCTCAGCCAATATTTTTTCAGCCGCTTCTGCGCGAAGAAGTCAAAGTAATATGGCAGAGGAATTTTCGCCGTGCAGCCGATGTTGTCGATGATTCGGACGCGCCGCTCGCTCGGAGAAATTTTTTGCACGAGGTAGTTGTCGGGGTCGACGCCCGCCAGCAAAAATTTTTCGTCGAAGTACGCGCGCTTGAAGTCCAGCAAAAGTTTTTCGGTCGCGGGCAAAAGTTTTTCGTCGGCAACGGTGTCGTCCAAGACGTTGAGCATGGTCTGCGAAATTTTTCCGTCGAAGTCCAGCACGCGCTCGAAGAGATAACCTTTGCCCTTGGAAGTATCCGTCTCGCCGAAATATTTCGTGAGGAGCGTCATGGAGTCTGCGCGGCTGCCCAGGGCTTTGCGATACCTCATCTCCTTGGCGAAGTCGGGGTCGTCGGGCGTGCGCAAAAGTTTCACGCAAAGGCGGGCGTCGGTCGGGTGCGCGTAAACGATTTTGTGGTTGCCGTCGCCCAAAAATAAATCTTCCGTCAAAGTAATCATTTTCATCACCATCAATACATTGTTTTCGGCGCGGAGTCGAGTGTCGGTTCCGGCAAAGTTTCGTTGGCTTCGGGCAGTGTGCGCCGCTCCAGCCGCGAATCTTCCGTCCGCCGCTCAAGCGGATTGACTTGCTCGTACTCTCTGCGCGAAGAAGAATTCGTCCGCTCGTCAGAAAAATTTTCCCGCGAAGATGAATTCGTTCGCTCGTCAGAAAAATTTTCCCGTGCAGAAGAATTTGTTCGCTCGTCGGAAGAATTTTCCCGCGCAGAAGAATTTGTCCGCTCGTCGGAAAAATTTCTGCGCTCGGAAGAATTTGTCCGTTCGTTTGAAGTTCTGCTCTCGCGGTAAGTTGACCGCTCCTCGATTGTGCGGCGGCGAGTCTCGCGGCTCTCACGAACGGGGCGTCCGATGTTGTCCTCGCCTTCGGGAATATCCTTCGCGCCGGAGGGAATGGACTCTCTGTACTCGCGGGCGTCGCGCTCGAAGCGTTCGCGCAGATACGGGTCGACGGAAATGCCCAGCGCGTCGGCGACGGAAATTCTCAGCAGCTCCACGTCGGGTATCCAATAACTTATGTCGTCAATGTAAAGCGGATAACCCGGCACCATGTCGGTTTCCAATCCGTGGCTCGCGGCGGCCTTGAGTGCACCCGCCAACTCCAGCAGCTGACGCAATGACATGTCGGTGTCCACGGCGTCGATAACTTCGCGGACGATTTTCGGAATGCGCGGGACAATTTCGGGCGAAGTGACTTTTTCCATGCACGCCGCCATGAATGCCTGCTGACGTTTGACGCGCCCGATATCTCCCTCCGAGTCACGGTATCGCACGTAAGTCACGGCGGTCTTGCCGTCCATGTGCTGTTGCCCGGGGTAAAGGTCGATTACGAGCCCGCCGTTGTCGTCCCACGGGTCCTCGTAAAACATTCTCTTCTCCACGTCGATATCCACGCCGCCAATCGCGTCGATAATTTTCACGAAGCTGTTGGTGTCAATCTGAACGTAATGGTCGATATCAATGCCGAGAAAATTTTCGACGGTCGATTCGGTGAGCGCGACTCCTCCGTAAGCATAAGCCGCGTTGATTTTGTCGTAACCGCGCCCGCGAATTTTTACGCGCGTGTCGCGGGGAATGGAAAGGAGCGTCGCTTGGTCGAGGCGCGGGTCAATCGTGGCAATCATCAAAGTGTCCGAGCGTCCGACGTCGTCCTCGCGCTTGTCCACGCCCATGATTAAAACAATCGATTTGTCTTTGGCTTTTATCAACTCTTCCTCGTTGCCGTTGACGATTCGCCTGACGGGGTTATCGTCCTCGAACAGACTCGACGACGCGAACATTGCGCCCGCCAGTGCCGACGCCGCGAAGCACAGCACTAAGAAGATTATCGGCAAAAAGTTTCGCTTGGGTTTTTTCTGATCGTTATTTTCCAACGCAGCACCTTCTAAAAAATTTTTGAACGCGGCAAATTATATCACAGCGCAAAAAAAAAATCCGCCCTTCCACGCGGCAGAGCAGAAAAATTTTTTAGGGATTAGGGATTAGGATTTAGGATTTAGGATTTAGGAAAAAAACTTGTCCCTTAACGCGGAGTGACGGCGACGAGCCGCGCGGGCAGGTGTCCCCTCTTTCTCAAGAGTGGACTTGCAGAACCTTTCCTCACTGCCGTGGCGCGCCGTGCTCATCGGGCTGAGAAATATTTTTTGTTTGATTAACCAACTTTCTCTTTGCTCGTCCAAAGAGAAAGTTGCAAAGAGAAAGGACGCCTCGCAGGGGCGGCTCCTCGTTCGTGAATTGAACGTTGCGCTTATCCGTGCTCGGTGTTGCCCGCTGCGAAGACATCACGTCTTCGACGCGGGCGAGGCCGTCATCCTTGACGGCCTCAAGCTTGCAGCTTATCAAACAGTCAACGCGGAGTGACGGCGACGAGCCGCGCGGGCAAACCCGTTGCGCCTTTTATGTTCGGCCAGGCGACGAAGAGCAGCGCGCCCGCGGGAGCAACTTTATCCAGGTTCGTCATGACTTCGACTTGGAGCTTGCCTTTCGAGAGCAGATAACGTTCGCAAACCAAATCGCCCGCCTTTGCCGCCTCAGCCGACGCGTCGGTGTCCAAAGTCTCGTGACCGTTGGCGGCGGCGTTGCGGGTCTCGTAAATGTATTTGAGCGCGTCGAGTGACCAGCCCGGGAAATTTTCGCTGCCGTCGTCGGCAATTCCGCTGATTGCCTCCATGCTCGGCCAATGCTTCGCCCAGCCGCTGTAAAGCGCAACGAACGCGCCGTCGGGGATGTCGCCGTAAATTTTTTCGTAAGCTTTGATGTCGGCGGCAGTCACGGCGTAATGAACGTCGGCGGCAACCTTCGCGCTGATGTCAATGACGCACAGCGGATAAATCATGTTGCGCGCGCCGTAAGCCTCACTCGGCGGCGCGTCCTTGATGAAGTGGGCGGGGAAGTCGACGTGCGTGCCGAATTGCCCGGGGAACTTGAAAGTTTGAATCAGGCATTCGAGCATTGGGTTGCCCCAATCAAAACAAACTTTGCCGAGCTCAACGGAGCCTTCGGGGATGCCCGCCCAATACGGGCTGTCGTTGTCGAGCGCGTGCGTCAAGTCCACGAGCTCATAATCCGTCCCCAGCGTCTTGAAAAATTCCCACAGCTTATAATTCATTCAATTCACTCCTCAAGTCAGCGTAATTTTTTTTCACGCGGTATTGTACACTGCCGTCCGTCGTCGCGTCAAAAAATTTTTCCGCGCAAAAAATTTTCCCGCGCTCAACCTCGCGCAGCTGATTCGGGTCGTCGCCGCCCTTGGTCTCGACGATGAAATAAATTTTGTCGCGAATGACAACTGCCCAGTCGGGATTGTAATTGCCGAGCGGCGTCGGGATTTTAAATTTACTCGGCAGCTTCACGTAAACGGAAACCTCGTCGGCGGCCTCCAACTCCGCGGCAAATTTTTTCTCCACGCCTGGCGAATCGGAAATCAAATGGTCGTAAAGATTTTTCGCGGTCTTCATGGCGTTGACGTTGAGCCGCCCCTTTGTCGTCCCGAAAAAAATTTTTATGCTGTGCGCCTCGTCCAGCGGTGTGTAAGTTATCCCGTCGACGAGTTGCGCGCCCTTGACCTCCTTGATAATTTTCGCGGCGTTCAGGAGAAATTTTTCCGCGTCGATTTTTTTCGGCGCAAAATTTTTCAAAACCTCGGCGATGTCTCGGCGCGTGAGTTCCGTCGCCTCCGCGAGCTTACCGATTAAATCCGCCGTCAAAGTCTGCGGCGCGCCCGAAAATTTTTCCACGCGACTGTGCTCCCTGTCGAAGGTCGCCGCGTCATTCAGGCTGCCGCTTTCCACGACGAAAAAATTTTCCGCCGCCGAAAGATTTTTTTTCAAAGCCGCGCCCGCCGCCGCGATTAACCTCCCCGAATCGAACTCGACGCTGTAAAAGCCGCGCCGCCGAATTTTTTTCCACAGCCCTTGAAAATCTTCGCCGTAAAGTTTTCCCTCGTCCAACTTCGCCTCGACGTTGATTTTGTTCGCGTCCTCAATCTCGTACTTGACCTTGCCGACGTCCGCCAAAATTTTTATCAGAGCCTCGCGCTCCTCCTCCAGCTCCGCGCCGAAAGAAATTTCTCCGCTGTCCACGTCCGTGAAAAATTTTTCCGTAAGTTGCCCGCCGCTCACATAATCTTTCCGGATGAGTTCCTCGTAAATTTTAAGCGAAAAATCTTCGTCGACCTCGCGCCCGCAAATTTTTCTGCCGACAAAAAAATTCGGCGTGACTTTCGTCGGCAGGTTAATCGCCTCGGCAATTTCACTCTGCAGCCCCGCCGCGAACGTCCCGTAACTTTCATTCGCCACGACCGTCAAAACATTTACCGCGTGAATCTCTCCGCCGAGTTTGTCCTCGTCCATGCGCTCGCCGTCCCGATTCACGCAAAGCCGCATGCCCCGCCCGACTTCCTGCCGCCGCCGCACGTCGCTCGAACTTTGCTTGAGCGTACAAATTTGGAACACGTTCGGATTGTCCCAGCCCTCCTTCAACGCCGAATGAGAAAAAATAAATCGCACGGGCGTCCTCATGTCCAAAAGTTTTTCCTTGTTACGCATGATTAAATCGTAAGCGTCGACGTCCTCGGAATTTTTGCTGTTGACCTGCCGATTTTTTTTGTCCACGGAAAAATATCCCGCGTGAGTGTCCGCCGCCGCGATGCCCGCCAAATATTTTTTATACTCGTCGTCGCCGTCAAAATTTTTCACGGCCGCCGAGTACTCCTCCTCGAAAATTTTTGCGTAAGGTCCGCGCCTCGGAAAATTTTGTTCGTCGTACAGCCGATACTTCGCGACCTCGTCGATGAAGAACAGCGACAAAACTTTTATGCCGCGCGGGAAAAGTTCAGCCTCGCGCTCCAGGTGCGAACGAATCGTCTCGCGGATTTGAATCCGTCTGAACTCCGCCTCGTCCACGTCGCCGACCGCCTGCCCCACGAAAATTTTCAAGCCGTTCATGAACTCAATCGCGCCCGCCTCGCCGTCAATCTCCGTCACGATAAATTTCCCGCGATACTCCTCCAGCTCCTCGGAAAGTTTGTACAAGTCATCGCCGACGGAAATTTTTCGGCTCACGCGTTTAATCTCGCTCGCGCCTCGCCTCTTGAACGTCAAAGTTGCCGTCGGATTTTTGCCCGAAAGATTTATCGACTCCAAAAAAATATATCCCGAAGAATTTCCGCCGTGAATCTCAATCCCCTTGACCGAAATTTTTTTCACCAGCCGCCGCCGATACGCGTCCAAAGCGTTCAGCCGATAAACTTGGTTGAAAAGATTTTTGTGCGTCGCCGAATATCGCAGCGTCATCAGCGGCTTGAACTGCGCGAGTTTTTCTTTCGCCACCGCGCCCTCGACCGACTGCGGCTCGTCAATGATTATTATCGGATTTGTTTTCGCAATGACTTCGATTGGCACTCGGCTGTTGAATTCGTCCAGCTCCTGCAACATGCGCCGCGCGTCCTCCGACCGCGAACTGAACGCCTGCACGTTGACGATCATCGCCCAAATTTTTGAATCGCTCACGAAACTTTTTATCACCGAAAGATTTTTGGAGTTGTAAACGAAGTATCGAATCTTCTCGCCGTACTCCTCGGCGAAGTGCTCCTCGGTCATCTCAAAACTTTTTTTCACGCCCTCGCGAATCGCCACGCTCGGCACGACAATCATGAACTTGCTCCACCCGAAATTTTTGTTCAGCTCATACATTGTCTTGATGTACGTGTAAGTTTTGCCGACGCCCGTTTCCATCTCCACAGAAAAATTTTTTCCTTCCAGCTGTCGGCTCAGCGGAATGGAAAATTTTTTTTGCACGCCGCGAAGATTTTTCAGCAGCCGTTCGTCGCTCAGCTCAATCGCCGCGTTTGCTCCGACGCTGTAATCGTCCAACGCCCCGCCGAAAAAATTTCCGACGCGTTGCCGCCCCTGCCCCCGAAAAATTTCGCAGACAGCCTGCGCCGCCTCCGCCTGAAACTTTTGGTGCTTGAATTGAATTTTCACAAGACCGTTACCTCCGTGTCCGGCGCAAAGTTTTTGATGAACTCCAGCGCGTTGATTTTGTCCGCCGAGCTTGCGAACGAACTGTCGCGGAAGAAAATTTTCCTCGGCTTGCGCTCCGCCAATTTCCTGAACGTCGCCGCCAAAATTTTTTCGTCGAAGCACGCCAAAATTTCTCCGCCGTCCGCGCTCAAAACTTTGAACCCGTCCACTTCCTCCGCCGCGAATTTTTTATCCAACGTCATGCCCTTGCTCAGCAGCGTCCCGAAAAATAAATCGTACTCGTTGCGGTCGGGCTCGATGTTGTCCACGAACGTCAGCAGCGTCTGCAAATCTGTCGGCAGCGGTTTGAAATTCGACGTCGACACTTTGAAGACGCGGAAGCCCGTGTCCAGTGCGGGGTGTTCGGCTTTGAGTTTGTCGCCCGCCCGCCGAATCCGCTCCTTACCGATGTCGGAAATTTTTTCGTAACCTGCGCGGCGTGCCTCGGAGTTTGCGGGGGTTTCGTCGCCAATCTGAATCATGATGAACTTGCGGTGCCCGCCGTCGGTCGCGTTGAGTTCCATGACGGCGTGGGCGGTCGTCGCCGAGCCGCTGAAGAAATCCATGACGATTGAGTCTTCGCCCGTCGCCATCTCCGTCAACCGAATCAAAGTTGTAATCGACTTCGGATAATCGAAAACTTTTCCGCCAAAAATTTCTTTCAGGAGCAACGTGCCGCTTTCGTTTCGACAAGCTTTATCCGCCCAGACCGACCGCGCCATTTTTTTTGGTTCGCGATATTTCTCGACAATCATCCAGCCGCCGTCCTTTTTGCGCTTCGCCATTATGTTGACGTTGAGATTTGCTGCTGCCTTTTCTTTTCCCCAACGCCAAACCGTTTTTATTCCCTGCGACTCTTGCGGATAAAGTTCAAACCAATTCGGCTGCGGCTCCAACGAAATGTAATTCAAACCGTTTTCGTCGTTGGCTTGCGTGTTCACGTAAAACGGGTAATAAAGATTCGGGCGATTCTTGTCATTGAAACGGACGTTGCGATTTCTCAGCTCGCGCAATTCAAAGCCGCCGAGCTCATCGAACAGCGTGAATTTATTTTCTTCGTCGGTTATCAAGTTTATGCTCAACGCTTCGGATTTTCGGTAAGCAAGAATGTATTCGTGTGTTCGCGCGACGCCGCCGTAATCGCGCCCGCTCGGATTCGTGATGACCGCAATTTGCGCGACGAAATTTTTTTCGCCGAAAACCTCGTCGCAAATCTTTTTGAGATTCGCCTGCTCGTGGTCGTCGATGGAAATAAAAATGACTCCGTCGTCGCTGAGGAAATTTTTGGCGAGAAGGAGCCGAGAAAAAATCATGGCGCACCAGTCGGAATGGAAACGCCCGCGGGATTCGCGATTGAGTTGGAGATTGAGTCGGTTGCCGTCGGCGTCGAGGTTGCCTGCCGCCAAATTAAAATCGTCAGCGTTTTGCGCGAAGTCGTCACGGTAAATAAAATCGTTGCCGGTGTTGTAGGGCGGGTCGATGTAAATCATTTTGACTTTGCCGAGGTAACTCTCCTCCAAAATTTTCAGAGCTTCGAGGTTGTCGCCTTCGACGTAAAGATTTTCGGTGGCGTTGAAGTCGCGGCTTTCGTCGAGTGCGGGGCGGAGGGTCTTGTCGGTCGGTCGGTGAGCCTCCAGCTCGGCGTTCTTCTTGCCGACAAAATTAAATTCGTAAGCTTCCTTGCCGGCGGCGCGTTCGCCCGAAAGAATTTGCTTGAGGCGTTCGAAGTTGACGGCGCGACAAATTTTTCCGTCGTCGTCGAGGGCTTCGGTGATACATTCGGGGAAAATTTTTTCCAGCTTGTCGAGGTTGGTCATGGGTTCTCCTTTACGATTAAAATGCAATGATTAACGGGCGCGGAGTGGGCGGCGGCGTCGAGAGTCGTGGAGAAAATTTTTTCGTCGGGATAAGAGAGGCGGGCGCAGACGGTGACGGAAGAATTTTTGCTCCAGCCGCAGTCGAGAAGAATTTCGGAGACGGTCGCGGAGTTGAATCGGGCGTCGGTGAGGAGTCCGAGAATTTTTCCCGCGGAGAATTTCAAATCGTCGCGGGCGGGCTGTCGTCCGTGAAAGCTGAGGAGAGTTGCGTCATGCCAGGGCAGAGAAATTTTTGCGAAGGCGAGCTGCATTGCGCTGACGGAGGGAATGACTTCGATTTCTTCGGGCGGGAAATTTTTTCGGAGGATGTCGAGCATTGAGTAATAACCCGGGTCGCCGCTGACCATGACGACGACGGAGCCGAGAGAAATTTTTTCGCGGATGAAATTAATCGGGGCGTCGAGGTCGCGGGTGACGGGGCAAGTGATTTGTTCGGGCGCGGCGAATTCGGAGAGGGCACGCCGTCCGCCGACCAAAAATTTTGCCGCACGGATTTTTTTCAGCGCGGCGGGAGTGATGAAGTCATGGCTGCCGGGGCCGATGCCCGCGACGATAATTTTTTTCTGCAAGGGTATCACCTCGCCCGAAATTTTCCACTCGCCCGAAAATTTTCCTGCGCTTGATAAAAAATTTAAAGCGGCAGTATATTCGTTCCGCTGAGAAAAAATCAGCGCGTGAAATTGGCTGACGGACAAACGGCAACCGTGGTCGACAAACTCGGCGAAGGCGGGCAGGGAATCGTCTATCGCGTTCGCCTCGACAGCGGCGAGGAGCGCGCGCTCAAATGGTACTTCATAAGCCTCATCAAAGAGCCGCAAAGATTTTATCGGCACCTGGAGAGCAACATCAAGGTCGGCTCGCCCGCGCCCGAATTTGTTTGGCCGGAGCAGCTCACCGAGTGGACGGCGGACGGAACGTTCGGTTACGTCATGAAAATTTTCCCGTCGGGTTACGAGAGCTTTTCAAAATTTTTGACGGCGCACGCCGCCTTTGAAAACGTGACGGCGATGGTCGACGCCGCGCTGAACATGGTCGCCGCCTTCAATGCTTTGCACAGCAAAGGTTACAACTACCAAGACCTCAACGACGGAAATTTTTCAATCAACCCCGCGAACGGCAAAGTTTTAATCTGCGACAACGACAACATCATGGGGCACGGCGAATATTCGGGCATCGAAGGCAAGAGCGGTTACGTTGCGCCCGAAGTTGTTCGCGGCGAGAAGCAACCCGACAAGCTCACGGACAGATATTCGCTGGCAACGTTGCTGTTCATGTTGCTCGTGGGCAATCATCCGCTCGAAGGCGCGCGTACGGTTCAAATCCCCGCGCTGACCAATAAGTTTGAGAAAAAAATTTACGGCACGAAGCCGCTGTTCATCTTTGACCCGAACGACGATTCAAATCGTCCCGTCCGCGGCCTTCACCAAAACGCGGCGAGAATGTGGAAATATTTTCCGAGTTTCATCAAGGACGCCTTTTGTCGTTCGTTCTCGCAGGAAAGTTTGCTCAATGCCAGAGGGCGGCTGCTGGAGCAAGATTGGTTCCATGTGCTCGTTCGCCTGAAGAGTTCCATTGCCCAATGCCCGCACTGCGGCGAAGAAATTTTTTTGGAGAGCGACCGCCCGACCGTTTGCCAAAGCTGCAAAAAATCCGTCACGCCCGTCGGTTATTTTAAATTCGGCAAACGCTCGAATCTCGACGTGACCGTTCCGATTTTCAAAGGCGTCAAGCTTTACGATTACCACATGAATTCTTCGTCGGAAGATTTTGAGACGGTTTCGGCCGTTGTCTTGGAGAAGCCGGGCAAGTTCGGTCTTCAAAACAAATCCGCGCTTCGTTGGAACCTGACGACTGCCGGCGGGAAAAATTATGTCTGTCAGCCGGGCGCGGTGCAAACTCTCGCGCTCAACTGCAAAATCGATTTCGGCAACCGAGACATTGCTCAGGTTGTCGCGAACAGCTGAATCAAAGGAGGAAAATTTTTTATGGGTATTCTCGATAAGGCTCCCATGCCGGGCAAACTTTGCGCCGTGATTTTTTTGCTCGACACCTCTTACAGCATGCAGGGCGCACCGATTGGCACCGTCAACGAAGCGGTTGAAAAAATTCTGCCGGAGTTGGTTTCGATGAACGACGAACAACCCGACAGCGATATCAAAGTGGGCATGCTGACGTTCGACAGCGAAGTAAAATGGATTTTCGGAGAGACGGGTTTGGTTTCGCCAGAAGAGGTCAGAGATTCATGGAACGACCTGAACGTGAACGGTGCCACGTCGATGGGCGAGGCCTTCAGCGCGCTGAACGAAAAACTTTCTGTCAAGCACGGATTCATGAAGGAAGCCTCTTGCGCCAGAGCACCGGTGCTTTTCCTTTTGTCCGACGGCGAGCCCACGGACGATTATCAAGCGGGGCTGCAAGACCTCAAGGAAAACGGCTGGTACAAATACGCCGCGCGCGTGGCAATCGGTTTCGGCACGGACTGCAACGACGAGGTTTTGGTTGAGTTCACCGGCAACAGGGAGACCGTCCTGCACACCGACAACGTCAACGAGCTCAAGAAGCTGATTAAGTTCGCCGTCGTCACTTCCTCCAAAGTCGCCAGCCGCGGCAAAAATATTTCCACGGACGCCGAGAATCTTGAAGACGCCGACGACAACACCCAAAAGACGGCCGACGCTTTCAAAGCGCAGGGCTCTCTGATTGACAACGACGATTTGAGCGAGTGGGGTGCTCTTTAAAGAGGAGCCGCCGCCGCAAAAATTTTGTCGTGATTGAATGAAAAAAAATCCCTTGAAAATTTTTCAGGGGATTTTTCTAAGTCAAGAAAGGAGGAGCTGGCGTCGTGAGATTTAAAGTGTTCGCCGCGTCGGTTCACGGGAAAAAATATTTTGAGCGCGGGTGGCCCTGCCAAGACAGTTCCTCGGTTTTGGAATTCGCCGGCGTGCAAGCGATTGCTGTGGCGGACGGTCACGGCGGCAAAGATTATTTTCGCAGTGACATCGGCTCGCGGCTCGCGGTTAAGGTCGCCTTCGAACAGATAAAAATTTTTTGCCAAAACATTTTGGAGGGCGAAAGTTTTTCCGAGGCGGGCATAAAAAATTTTGAGTTCAAAGTTTGTGAGGAATGGACGGCCGCCGTCAAAAAACATTGGGCGGAAAATCCCGTTCGCGCCGAAGAAATTCGCTGGCAGACGGTGAGCGACAAGTACAAAGCGCGCTTTGCTTCGGACGAAAATTATATTCCCGTCGCTTACGGCACGACTTTGCTTTGCGCGGTGTCAATCGGCGCGCAGGTTTTGCTCGTTCAAATCGGCGACGGGAGCTGTGTGGTCTGGCAACGCAACGGCGAATTCAAAGTGCCCGTGCCGCCCGACAGCGACAACGTTTTCAACGTCACCTCTTCTCTCTGCGACAGCGACGCCGTGAGCAAATTTCGTCACGCTGTTTTGGATTGCGACGAAAATTCTCCGCACGCGCCCGTCGCAATTTTTTTGAGCACCGACGGCCTGGACGACTGTTATCCGATTTTCGAGAACGAGCAGTGGTTTTGCAAACTTTACGCCGACGCGATTATCGACAGCATGATTTGCAACGGCCTGTCGGTGACGGCGGACGCTGTGAAAAATGAACTCTTGCCGCACATGACCGAGCACGGCAGCAACGACGACATTTCCCTGGCGTATCTCGTGGCGGGCGATTTAAATTTGCTTCTTCGGAGCCGAACAGTTTATCTGGCGGAGAAGGCGCGCGAAAAATTTTTGCCGCGTTGGTTGGAGGAAAGAGGAAAGAAAAATGATTAACAGTCTTACAACTTATCGGGAGGCGTTGGCTTTTGCGAAAAACAATCCGACAGCCGACGCCGTCCCCACTCTCAAAAATTTTTATCTGCAAATGATGACGATGACTTTTTACGAGCTGACGACGCGGAAAACTTCCCCGCTGCTGTCCGCGCTATGCCAAGTGAATCAAGTGAATCTGCCGACAAAAAATTTCGCATTGATGCCCTCCAAGGCGTCTTTCAATCAGCTCACGGGTTTTGATTTGCTTGTGATTGTTTACGGGCTCAACATTGCACTCTCGGAAAATCTTGATTCGTGCATGAAATTTTTTGATAGCAATGCCGAAAATATTTTTCGCGGAGTTCCTTTGAACGCTGAACTCTATCAAAATGTGCTCGCGCAGTTGACGGCGTTGGATGGAAACCTCGGAAGATTTTTCGGCGTGAAAGTTATCGAAGTCCCCGTCGAAAAAAATTCTTCCGTGCTTGAGGCGGAGGAAAAAGAACTTTTGCTCGGCTTGGACACGCTGGCGAACAATCGGCGCGCGGACGACGAAAAAATCCTCACGGAGATAAAAAAAGTTCAGCTCTCTTTGCAGGACGAATTGCCGCGCCTGCAGGAGTCGCTGAAAAAAATTTCGGAGATTCGTGACGGAGTGGAATACAAAATGCTGACGGAGCCGATTTATCAGTTGCTTCAGCTTTACGACACGATGAGTGAGACGGCCGGGCAGCACCCGCAGGCGGATATTCAGCGGGGTTACGAAAAACTCGTCAGGCGTTGCAAAAATTTTCCGAGTTACGTGGAGCAGTCGCTGGAGATGTTGGGCGCGGAACTCATCAACGAAACGGATGTCCCGCTCGACGCCAGTCGGCACAAAGTCGTGAACGCCGTCCGCCCGTCGAAAGACGCAAAGGTTTCAAAGATTTTGAGCGTCGGCTTAATTTACAAAGACCAAGTTTGGCGCAAGGCTGAAGTTGAAATTGTCGAGCCCGTCTCAAGTCAGCCGACCGTCGGGAAATTCGGAAGTTTTTCTTGGAGGTAAAGATTGATGAAGATTGGAATTGATTTCGGCACGAGTTTTTCTTTGCCCGCCGCGCTGATAAACAACATGCCCGCGACGCTCTTGCCCGGCGGTCAATACGGCATTCCCTCCGTTTTTTATTACGAGGACGGTCAAGAGCCTTTGATTGGCATTCCCGCCGAAGACCAAGGGGAATATTATCCTGAAAACGTCGTGCGCAACATCAAAATGGAAATAAGCAACCCCGACCAAAAATCTTTTTGGCTGGACGGCAAAAATTTCAGCAAGAAAGAAATCGTCGGCGGCATCCTCCGCGAAGTCAAAAACATTGCGCTTGAGGCGATTGAACATCAGCAGCTGGTTTCTCAAGAAATTGACGGCGCGGTTATCTCCGTCCCCGCCGCGTTCACTTTGCGCGAGCTGAATTTTATTCGGGACGCCGCGCAGGACGAGGCGGGCTTGAAAGTTCTCGGCTTCATTCGCGAGCCCGTGGCGGCCGCCATTGCCTACTTCAACGCGCCGGGGGCTCAGGACGACAAAACGATTTTGGTTTACGATTTGGGCGGCGGCACCTGCGACGTGGCGATTGTTCGTTCCGACAAAAATTCTTCGGAGTGGTACAAAGTCATCAACTCGGACATGCGGCGAATCGGCGGCAGAGATTGGGACAAACTTTTGGTCGAGCTGATAAAGCGCAAGTGCCGCGAGCAAGAGCCTCACATCCGATTTAACGCGCGCGCCGAGAATAAAATTTTGAAGAAAGCGATTGACGTTAAGCACACACTTTCGCGGCGAGACAGATATCGTTCGTACATTGAGATTGGCGGCGAGGATTTTGATTTTGAAATAACGCGGGCGGAATTTGAAAAGGTGACCGCCGAGCTCTTGCAGGCGACCATGACCGTCGTCGACAACCTCAAGCGCAAATGTTCGCGCAAGATTGATTACATCGTCTGCGTCGGCGGCAGCTCCAACATGCCGCAGGTTCGCAAGGCGTTCGAAGAAAATTATCCCGACATTGAGATAAAACTTTTCGAGCCGGAGAAAGCCATCGCGTTCGGCGCGGCGATTTACGCTGAGCATTTGACGGAAGAACATTTCCTCCACGACATCTGCAAATTTTCTTACGGCGCGAAGTACGTTCAAAATTACGATAAGTACAAAGACCTCAACCGACTGCGGATTTACAATATCATTTACAAGGGCGATGCCCTGCCGACGAGCGGCGAATCGACTTCATGCCACATTAACGACCGTTCGGATACTTACATTGCGATTTACGAATCGGAGTGCACGGACGAAATTTATCTGCCCGAAGAAGGCACGCACATCGGCGAGATTGAAATTCGCGGGCTCAAAGACAGCAAAAAAAATGACGAGACGCTTTTGACCGTGACGATTGACAAGAGCGGCCTTATGCAATTGAAGGCCGTCGACAAACGCACGGGCAAATCTGCGGACGTCAGCATTCAGCTCAAAGATTATTGAGGCGGAAAAATTTTTTTATCTGCGCGCCAAAAATTTTCGAGACGAATTTTAATCGCGGCTTCTGCGCCCTGAGTCGTCGGCTCGTAATAACGCGCGGAAATTTTTTCGTCGGGGAGATATTGCTGGCGGACGAAATGATTTTCAAAGTCGTGAGGATATTTGTAACCGACGCCGTGCCCGAAAGTCTTCGCGCCCTTGTAATGAGTGTCGCGCAAATGTTTTGGGATTTCACCGCGCGTGTCAGCATTCAGCTCAAAGATTACTGAGGCGGAAAAATTTTTTAATCCGCGCGCCAAAAATTTTCGAGACGAGTTTTAATCGCGGCTTCTGCGCCCTGAGTCGTCGGCTCGTAATAACGCGCGGAAATTTTTTCGTCGGGGAGATATTGCTGGCGGACGAAATGATTTTCAAAGTCGTGAGGATATTTGTAACCGACGCCGTGCCCGAAAGTTTTCGCGCCCTTGTAATGAGTGTCGCGCAAATGTTTTGGAACGGTGCCGCGCGTGTCGCCGAGAGCTTTATCGATTGCCAAGTAAGCCGCGTTTGATTTGGGCGCGCCCGCAATGTACGTGACGGCTTGGGCGAGGATGATTCGGGCTTCGGGCAGGCCGACGAACTGAGCCGCCTGAGCCGCCGCGTTCGCCAGAATCAGAGCCTGCGGGTCGGCGTTGCCCACATCCTCCGCCGCGCAAATGACAATCCGCCGCGCGATGAATTTCAAATCTTCTCCGCCGTCAATCATCTTCGCCAGATAAAAAATCGCCGCGTCCGCGTCCGAGCCGCGCATGCTTTTTATAAACGCGCTGGCCGTGTCGAAGTGATTGTCTCCGCGTTTATCGTATCGCCGAATTTTTTCGCCGAGCAAATCTTTCAGAGCCGCGACGGAAATTTTTCCGCCGAACGCCGCCTGCTCCAAGACGTTCAGAGCCATGCGGGCGTCGCCGTCCGCGAAGTCCGCGATAATCTCCAGCGCGCGCTCCTCCACGGAAAATTTTTCCGAGTCGACGGCGCGGCGGAGAATTTTTTTTATGTCGTCGACGGTGAGCTTTTCCAGCCGAACGATTTTCACGCGGCTGAGGAGCGCGGCGTTGACCTCGAAGAACGGGTTCTCGGTCGTCGCGCCGATTAAAGTTACGTGCCCGTCCTCGACGTAAGGCAGAAGAAAATCCTGTTGCCCTTTGTTGAAGCGGTGAATTTCGTCGATGAAAAGAATCGTCCGCCGCCGATAAAATTTTCTTTGGTCTTCGGCCTCTTTGACGAGCGCGCGCAGTTCGGCGACGCCCGACAGAGCCGCGTTGACTTTGACGAAGTTGCTGTCGGTCGTGTTGGCGATAATTTTTGCGAGCGTGGTCTTGCCGGTGCCTGGTGCCCCGAAAAAAATTAAAGACGGCGTCTGACCTTCGGAAATCATCTTGCCGAGCGCGCCGCCCAAAATTTTTTCTTGCCCCGCGAAGTCCGCCAAAGTCTGCGGCCTCATTCTCTCCGCCAGCGGCTGAAATTTTTTGTCGTCGTTGACACTGCTGAATAAATCCATTTGCCCTCCTAAGCTTCGGCGAAAATTCTATTGATTTCTCTTTTGAGAGTCGACCAACTGCTTAACAAAATTTCGTGATAATTTCTGTCGCTCTTCATGAAATTGGTTTCTGTTAAATCTGATTTGTTCTTGTGAGCATACATGTAAGCGGTCGCTCCCTTTTCGATAATTATCTCAAATAACTTGTCCAATGCCGCGTCGTAAGCGTCCGTATAAAGTTTTATCGGTAACAACGTCTTCATGTCGCCCAAGTTGCAGAACACTTTATCGGATTGCTCTGACGTTAATGCTTTCGTCAAATCTTGGTCGGTGATGTTGCCTTGATGATATCTTGCGGCAAGAGCCGTAAACGCAACACAAATCCTTCTCGCAAGACGTGCAAAAGAGAGACGCGGCGTATCTGCATTGTCTTTTTCAAAATTTCTCAGGAAAGTATCAAAATATTTATCGATGTAAAGCAACTCTTTGCAGATGGCGGCAACTTGTTTCGGATTATCTTTAAAAATCAAATTGTAATATTTGTCTTCCTTGTAAGAGGCGGAAGGATTGTTTCTACTTTTGCACGGCTCTTGAAATATCGCCGCCAGACACAGTTTGCCGACTTCGGCTAAGTTTGTATTGAGATAAGCCTTGCGATATTTTTTGTCGATTTCTTCGCCACGTTTGGTTTTATACAATACGCCAACATCTTTCATGGCTTGTGCAAAACGAATTTGTTCCGGAAAATTGGCTTTTAAATCGGAGGGTTGAATCGGTTTCTGAGAATTTGCGGCTTTGGCAATTTCCAGGCTGAAGACATTTTTTTCGTCATCGGTTTTGCCGACGGTCTTTATGATTTTGCACGGGAGCCAGAAAAACTTTTTCTTATCAATGTATTCACTACGGCGCAACTGATACGTAGTTTGCCCGCCGTTGAGTATTGAAAAATTTTTAAGTCTCACAACGCGCCCGTCGATTTCAAAATCGTCGCAGATTATAGTAAGACCGTTGTTTTTCAGCCAAAAAGACGAAGGACTTTGTTCAATGGTATTCCTTATTGCATTGTCGATAAGCCTTGCCGCTTTACTACCTTTGATGTGATAGCGGAGATTTCGCGAGAGAAGAGTGATGTTGTGCTCGTCATACAATTCTTTGATTGAAAAAGCGGAAACATTTACAATGACAGCGTCGTCACCATAGGCAAGATAATTATTCGCTTCGTCTATTTGAATTTTGCCATATTCAACGCTCGGCTTTCTTAAAAGTGATTCTTTGATATCGTCCTCCACGTCGGCGGAAAAAAATATATCAATTTCAATTACGTGGGCATCGTTTAACATCTCGCGGAATTTTGTTTCTATCCGTTTTATGTTGATTCGTTTCTTTGGAGCACTCGTGTAAAAGACGAAATGAATTTTGGATTCGTCGCCAAGTTCGGCGTACAATTTACGGAAGCGACTTCGCACTCGTGAATTAAATTGTTCGTAGTGCCCCGCTGTCATATCGTTGTAAAAGTCTGCCATTTTTCGCACGGCGTTGAGCACCTTCTCGGAGGAGATGGTTTTGCAAAATTTCGATTGCCCGATAACCAGGTCGGAGCCTTCGGAATTTGGGTCGCTCAAAAGAAAATCTGCGCCGCCGTCATTGGGGCTGTCGACAATCATTTCCGCGAAGTCTTCTTCGTTTAAAAGCAGCGCGGGATTTTTATAGAAATGAGCTTTAATGCACAGAGCCGAAAAAACATAATCGTCATGGCGCGAACGAAGCGACGGATATTTTTCTTTCAGTAAATTAATTCTGCTTGAAATGTAATCGTATGTGTCCATTTTGTTTCCTCTGTCAAAAATCGCCCGTGGAGCCGAAACGCCCGCGCCTGACTTCTCCAACGCCGATTTTGTCTCCGTCGACGGTAAAATATTTTTGGAAGAGCCCTTGCGCGATTCTCATGCCGCGTTTGATTTCAAAGTCGCCGCCCAAGCTGATGACGGGCAAGATGATGTGTCCGCGATAATCCGCGTCAATCACGCCGACGCCGTTTGCCAAAATCAGATTGTGTTTGACGGCAAGGCTGGAGCGAAGATAAATCAGCAAGACCTCGTCGGCAGGAAAAAAGGCCTTGAGACCCGTGGGCACCAACGAAATTTTTTTATCCGTCACGCGAACGTCCGCCGCCGCCTCCAAATCGTAACCCGCGCTGAAGGCAGTCTTGCGCGTCGGAAGATGAATTCCGCTGAAGCCTTCGAGAATCTCAAAGCCTCGAACCATTTTATTTGCCTCGCCGAAAAGAAAATTTATTCCGCTTTGACCTCTGCCGCTTCCTCGACCTGCACGGCAGTATCGGCGGGCTTGTCGGCGACTTCCGGCGGTTTCGTGCCGAGCGGTCTTGCCGGAGTGATTGTCGAAATCGCGTGCTTGAAGACCATCTGCTGACGACCCATAGAATCGATGACGACGGTGAACTGGTCGAAGCCGCGAATCATGCCCTTAATCTGGAAGCCGTTGACGAGATGAATCGTCACGGGAACATTTTCCTTGCGCGCCTGGTTCAAGAAATTTTCCTGCAGATTAATCGGTTTTACTGATGCCATTTAAAATTCTCTCCTTTGCAAAGCTTTAGATTTTCAACCACCTTATGTAATGCATTCGCCGATACCAGGTGAGCTGACGTTTGGCGAAATTTCTCGTGGCTTGAGCGACTTTGGAAATCGTCTCTTCGAGCGTCGCGCCGCCCTGAAGATACTCGACCGTTTCTTTGTAGCCGATGCCCGTCATTGCCTGCGCGTTCGGAGCGATGCCGCTTGCGAGCAAAGTTTTTACTTCGTCGACCAAACCGCCCGCAAACATTTTCTCCGTCCGCCGATTGATTCTGTCATAAAGCGCGGGGCGGTCACTCGTCAAGCCGAAGACAAGTGCGTCGTAAAAAAGTTCGCCCGTCCGTTTGTAGTGACTGACCAAACTTTTGCCCGCGCCCAACTCGTAACCTTCGACCAGTGCCTGAATGTAAAGACCCGTGCCGCCCGCGACGATTGGAATTTTCCCGCGCAGATTCAGTTCGGTGATTATCGGGCGCGCCAGCCTGACGAATTCTCCGACGCTGAATTTTTCTTCCGCGTTCAAGATGTTTATCAAATGGTGCGGCACGCGTTCGAGTTCGGCTTGAGTGGGCTTGGCGGTTCCGACGTTGAAATTTTTGTAGACCGCCATGGAGTCCGCCGAAATAATTTCCGTGTCGAATTTTTCCGCGAGCTCCAGAGCCAACGAACTTTTCCCCGTGGAAGTTGCGCCCAAGATGACGACGAGCTTTTCACGCGACGAATCAGTTAAGTGCAATGATTTTATCGAATCAAAAATATTTGTCAAGACAAACGGCGCGGCGGCGAAGTCTTTAACCTTACTCCTCATGTAAGCTCAATCGATTGACCCGGCTTGACGATGTGAACTTTGGCGAACTCGACGAGCTTAACCAAATCCTCAGCGTTCTGCTTGATGACGTCCCACGTGTCGTAGTGGAGCGGAATGACGTTGGCGGCGTCGAGGAAGGAAACGGCTTTGGCGGCGTCGACGGGGTCCATGGTGAAGTGTCCGCCAATCGGGAGAATCGCGTAGTCAATCTTGTCGCGCGCGCCGATTAATTTCATGTCGGAGAAAAGAGCCGTGTCGCCCGCGAAGTAGATGACTTTGCCGCCGATAGCGATGACGTAGCCGCAAGCGATGCCGCCGGGGATTCCTGCGGAGTGGAGCGCAGGCACCATCCTCACGAAGCCGAAGTCGGTCTTAACCGTGCCGCCGAGGTTCATGCCGATTGTTTTAACGCGTTGCCCGCCGAAGTCGACGATTTCGGGAATGCCGATGACAGTCGCGCCCGTCCTCACCGCGATATTCGGAGCGTCGCCGATATGGTCGCCGTGCGCGTGCGTGACCAAAATGTAGTCCGCCTCAACGTCCTTGTCGCTGATTGACGCCTGCGGGTTGCCCGTCAGGAACGGGTCGACGAGAACTTTGCTCGTGCCGTCGTCAAGTTGGAAGCAGGCGTGACCGTAGTAGTTGTAAGTCAACAAATTGATTCGCCCCCCTTTATTCAGTTAGGAGTTAGGAATTAGGAGTTAGGAGTTGAAAAGCTCTTGTCCCGTGTCCCGTGTCCCTTAAAAGTTTTTCTAAAATATTCTTCGCGCCGCCGATAATCCCTGCAAAAAAAACCGCCGAGCTTTAAAAGCCCGACGGCGAAAATTTTTATGAGCCGAAAAATATTTCTTAGTACTTGAACATCTGCAAAGAGTTCTGGAGGTCTTGCGCGAGGCGAGCGAGTTCGTCTGCGGCGGAGGAGATTTCCTCTGCGGAGGCGGATTGCTCTTCGGCTGCGGCAGAGACACTTTCCATTTCCTTGGAGACTTGGACGCCCTTATCCAAAATCTTCTCGGAGCGGTCGCGAATCGTGTAAGTCATCTTCTCGACTTCCTTGAGTTCGCCAATCATATTCTTTGCTTCGATTTCGACGTTGTTGGACGCCGTGGAAATGCTGTCGAAGGTGGAGCGCAGTCTTTCGACCGACTGAGTGCCGGTGCGGACGGCGGCGTTGCCCTTCTGCATGGAGTCAACCGCGTCGGTTGTGTCGGATTGAATGTCGCCGATGAGGGCGGCAATTTTCTGCGAAGCCTCTTGAGATTCTTCGGCGAGCTTGCGAACCTCTTCGGAAACGACAGCGAAGCCGCGGCCGTGTTCGCCGGCGCGTGCAGCCTCGATTGCCGCGTTGAGTGCCAGCAAGTTGGTTTGCTCGGCGATGCCGCTGATGGACTCGACGATTTGTCCGATTTCCTGAGAACGCTTGCCGAGTTTGTCGACGGTCAGAGCAGAATCGTTGACGATTTTTTCGACGCTGATAATCTGATTGACTGCGGTTTCGACTGCCTCGGTGCCGGCGGCGGCCTCTTGGTTTGCGCTGGCGACGTGCGCGGCAACTTTGTCGGCGGTCTTGGTCAGGTGGTCAATCGATTCAAGCGCGCGATTGATTGCATCCATTGCGTCGTTGACATAAGTCTGCTGCTCGACGACTGCGCCTGCGGAATTGGTGACGGACTGAGCAACCTGCTCGGAAGCCTGCGCCGCCTGATGAGCCGAAGCGGTGAGCTCTTCGGAGGACGCCGCGAACTGGCTGGAGGAGTCGCTGGTCTGGTGAATCAATTTGCTGATTGCCTGGCGCATTTCGCGGACGGCAAGAGCCATTGCTCCGAACTCGTCGCCGCGGTCAGCGTCAAGCAAATCGGTGCGGCGGAAGTCGCCGTCTTTGAGAAGGTGCAGAGCCTGAACCATGTTGCTGAGAGGATTGGTGACAGCCTTGGTGATAGAAATGCTGATGAGAATCAAGATGATGAAGGTGCCGCCGAGTGCGATGAACAGATTGCGAACGGAGCCCGCGATTGACTCGTTGCTGACTTTGATTGTGTTGTCCGAATCATCGTAGGCCTTTTGCTGAATGACCAAGATTGCGTCGCCGCAAGAGACGGCATAAGGCATGACTTCATTCTGGTAGAATTCCAGCGAGGCGTTTCTGTGCGCAGCGATTGCCGCGGTGTCGCCCACGGGCGATTTCATCTGGAACATTTTGTCCGCGCCGGCTTTGAATTTACTCCACTCGCGCTCGGCTGCGTCGACTTGTGCACGAGCCTGCGCGTCGTCCTTAACGATGTCTTCGTAAATCTTCAAGGACTCTTCCAACTCTTTGACGCCGCCGTTGTATTTATCCAGGCGCGACTGATAAAGAGCGGGGTCAACCGTCAAAGGAGCCAAGACCGCCTGAACCTGTGCGTAACGGACGGCGTGACGGCAGCGACCGATTTCAAAGATGCCTTTCAAGTAGGTCTGGCTGATTTTGTCCAAATCGGATTGCGCTTCCATGACGGCGAAGTAGCCGACCATACCGATGACGATCATGCCGACGAGTGCGATGATGTTCAAGAGCAATAGCTTGTACGCGACTCGCATGTTGTTCAACCATGACATAAAAACATTTCCCCCTTTTCTCGGCGGGCTGAAAAAATTTTTTCGCTTGAGACTTTACGGCAGGAGCTTCGTCCCGCCAACCGCCCGTCTCAACTTCAGTTAGGAGTTAGGAGTTAGGAGTTGGGAGTTAGGGGTTGACTTCCCTAAATCCTAAATCCTAAATCCTAACCCCTAATTGGATTCGCCTCCTCCCGCAAGTGTCCCTTTCCGCTTCATACAAACAATACGATTCTAGTTTAACGAAAAAGGAAAGTCAATGATTAATCAATCGGCATTAATGATAGCATAACCGGCGGCTTAAAGTCTAGGATTTTCAAAAAATTTTTGACGCTCACGGACGAGAAGAGCCGCTCAAAAAAATTTTGACGCCGCTCACGGACGAAAGAGCCGCTCAAAAAAATTTTTGACGCTCACGGATGAGAAGAGCCGCGCAAAAAATTTTTCCCCGCTCACGGACGAAAGACCTGCTCAAAAATTTTCCCCCGCCCGAAAAAATTTCTGTCACTTCTAATCCGCGCGCCGTTGTGTTAAAATGCCGGTCATGCACGAAAAAAATTTTTTGATTGGGAGGAGTCATGGAGAAAAAATTTTTAACTTACAACATGGAAGTAAACGGGCTGCGACAGGAAGTCAAATTCAGCGAGGCGGCCGTCGAAGAAATTTTCATGCCGTTCCTTAACGAGCTGACCGATTTAAAAATGACCATGGACAGAAAAGTTATCGCGTACCTGGTCGCGCCGCCCGGCTGCGGCAAATCGACGCTGGCACAATTTTTGGAACAGCTCAGCCGTGAACGCGCCAATGAAGTTGACCCGATTCGCGCGCTGGGCATGGACGGCTTCCACTTCACGGCGGCTTACATGAACGTCACCAAGGTCGAACGCGACGGCGAAGAAATTTTAATGCGCGACATCAAAGGTGCGCCCGAAACTTTTGACGTGGATTTGCTCGTGGAAAAAATTCGTGAGGCGCGCGCCGAAGGAACGAACTGGAACGTTTACGACCGCAGGATTCACGACGTGCTGCCCGATTATTGGAGCGTCGAGGACGACATCATTTTGATTGAAGGAAATTATCTTCTGCTCAAGGAGGCGGGCTGGACGAACGTGCGCGTGCTCGCCGATTACTCCGTCTTCATCGACGCTCAGCCTTCTCTCTTGCGCGAACGATTGATTGCGCGGAAAGTTGCGGGCGGCAAGTCGCGCGAGGAGGCCGAAAGATTTTTCGAGTTCAGCGACGCGAAGAACATCGAACGCGTCCTGAAAAATTCTGCGCGGGCGGACGAAACGTGGAAACTTTTATCGGACGGTGACTTCGAGAAGCAATGAGTCATTCAAAGTTCAAAGCTCATGCAAACAACGTGGCACTGCCGCACACGATTTTTTCTCTGCCGTTCGCGTTGGCGAGTTCGTTCATGGCGACGGACGGTCACCCGGACTTTTGGACGGTGATTTTGATTTTGCTCGCGATAACTTCGGCGCGCTGGGCGGCAATTGCAATCGACAACTTGGCGGACTTGAAATACGACAGACTTCAGCCGCGGCTGAGTTATCGGGCGATGGTGCGCGGAGAAATTTCCAAGGGCGAGGCTTTAATTTTCATTCTGTTGTGCCTGATTGTCTTGGTCGCGACGGTCGCACAGCTCCCGCCCATTTGTCTGAAGCTTTTGCCGGTGGCAGCCTTGCCGTTCATCATTTACCCGTTCACGAAAAGATTTACCGCGTGGTGTCATTTATTTTTGGGCGTGGCGATTGCCATGGCTCCCGCGGGCGCGTGGGTCGCCTTGACCGAAAAAATTTCTCTGCCGATGATAATTTTGTGCGTGGCGGTCGCGCTGTGGATTGGGGCGTTCGACGCGGTTTACGGCGCGCAGGACGAACGCTTCGACAAAAGTCAGGGGCTCCACTCTCTGGCGACGAAGTACGGGGCGGCGGGCGCGCTCAAAATCGCTCGCGGTCTCCACGTAATTTCAATCGCTTGCTTCGTGACCGTCGGGCTCATGCTCGGCTTGGGCAAGTTGTATTTCGTCGGCGTGGCGATTGCGGCGGCGGCTCTCGTCTATCAGCACGCGATTGTTCGCGCGGGCGATTGGCGCGAAGTCACTCAAGCTTACTTCATGCGCAACGGAATTGTTTCAATCGCGATTTTTATTTTCACGTGGCTCAGTTACGACTGAAAAATTTTTTGCAACAAAAAAGCAGCCGGCTCCGAGGAGTTGACTGCTTTTTTTTTTGCTTAAACGATTTTGAAACCGTTATCGATTTTTTCAACGCGCCGCTGACTGAGTAAATGCCCGACCGCCCGCTTGAACGCCGCCTTGCTCAGCCTGAAGACCGCGCGGATTTTTTCGGGCGAAGTTTTGTCGTGGAAGTTCATCGCGCCGCCGTTGCGTTGCATGAAGGCAAAAATTTTTTCGGCGTCGACTTCGAGAGCATTTTCTTTTTGATTGAGCAGGGAAGCGTTAAGGCGACCGTCCCCGCGCACGAAAGTCACGCGCGCCTCAACGACCTCGCCGACCCTCAGCTCGCGAGAAATTTCCTTGCGCGCAATGAAAACGATATTCCTCTGCTCGCTGAAGACGAACGCGCCCGCCTCCGTTATGTTGAAGACCGCGCCTTTGATTTTGTCGCCGCGTTTGATTCCCTCGGCGGGTTTGGAGGCGCGGCGAATCTCGTCGGAAACTTTCATGGACACCGCCAGCTTGCCCGACTTGTCGGTATAAAGTTTCGCCCAAACAATTTCTCCGACCTGAGGACGCCCGCGCATTTCGGCGAACGGCATAAAAATTCCGCGCTCGGCTCCCACGTCGACGAAAGCTCCGTCGCCGGTCACGTTGATAATTTTCAGCCGCGCGATTTGTCCCTCGCGCATCTTTGGAACTCTCATACTCGCGGTCAATCTTTTTTTCGGGTCAAGGTAAAGAAAAACTTTGACGGTCTCGCCGATTGAAACCTCCGCCGTCTGCTGAGCTTTGTGCAGGAGGATATCGTCGGAAGTTTTTCCTGTGCCCGCGTCGAGGAAAGCTCCCATGTCGTTCGTGCGGACGACTTTGAGCGCGGCGACTGTCATTGGCTTGAGCTGCAAATTATTCTTCATAAAGTTTTATCTTTGCCTCACTCCAGAGCTGCTCCAGCGAGTAGTACTGGCGATTTTCTTCTTTGAAAATGTGCGCGACGACATCGCCGTAATCGAGAAGAATCCATTCGCCCTCGTGATAACCCTCGCGGTGGCTGAAGTGAATTCCTTCCTTGTCGAGCTCCTCTTCAATGTTGTCGGCAATCGCGCGGACTTGGGTGGCGGTCTGCGCCGAGCACACGACGAAATAATCCGTCGAGAACATCAGCCCGCGCATGTCCATGGTGATGACTTCGCTTGCCTTTTTGTCTGCCGCCGCCTTACAAATTTTTTTCGCCAAATCAAATGCCTTCTTCAAGTAACATCCCTCCAAAAAATTTATTCGCCGATTGGTTCGTTATCGGCGTCGCCCGCCTCCGAGCGTTGAATCATATCTTGTTGCGGGAAAAGTTCACTCATGCGCGCTTCGACTTCCGCGACGTTAGGGACCCACGCGCCGTCCACGTTCTCCGAGCCGGGCAACATGAGAGTCGTCGGCGGGTCTGAACTCATTCGCCGCAAAACATTCGCCAGGTGCGCCGAGTCAAAAATTTCCGCGCTGGTTTCCATTCTGTTCCTGAAAATGTCCGCGATTGCCGGCAGCTTCGGTATCGTGTCGAGCTGAAGAACTTTCGCGTACAAAGCTTTGATGAATTTCTGTTGTCGCTGAACTCGTCCGACGTCGCCGAGTTTTTCGTCACGGTAGCGCAAATATTTTTGAACGTCCTCACCCGACAAATGTTGGTAGCCCTGCGGAATGTGAATCGACAGCCCCGCAACTTCGTCGTCGTAATCCATGTTCTCTTCGACGTAAATATCCAGCCCGCCCAAAGTGTCAATCAAATCCGCGAAGGTCGTCATGTCGATGATAACGTATTGATGAATCGAAATGCCCAAGAGCTTCGAGACTTCGCGGACGAGAATGCTCGCTCCGCCCATGCTGTAAAGCGCGCCGATTTTCCCCGAATAACTTCGCGAGGCAATCCACGTGTCGCGCGGGATGCCGATGATTCTGCTCTTGCCGGTGTCGTTTGAAAAACTCAAAACCAAAATCGTGTCGGCCTCTTGCTGTTCGCTGTCGTCGACGCCCAAGACCAAAATATTTGTGTAACCTTCGAACTTCGGGTCGGTCGAGCCCACGCGCGCATTTCGTCTGTCGGTGTAGCCCTGATACATGTCCGCGAACTCATTATAAACGCGAACGCCCGCGTTGTATATGCTGTAGCCGACAAACAGGAACGCGGAACCGATTAGGCACAGAATCACCAACGCAAAAATCAGGCGGAAGGCTTTAATCCTGCGCCTGCGCCTCAAGTTCTTGCGTTTCTTTTCTATGTTGTCCTTGGTTTCGTTAGCCATGGTTCCGCTCACTTTTTAATTTGGAGTCAAGCTCCCGCTCTCTTCTGCAGCAAAAGAAAATTCAGGGCGGCGACGGTGTCGGGGTGGACGAGCGAATTTTTTTGCACGACGAAGATAATCGACTCGCCCAAAGCCGTAATCATAATTTCGTCGAGCTCAGCGGTCTCTGCCAGCGCACGGAGTTTTTCGACGCCGGGATAATTTCTGTTCGGCTCAATCATGTCCGCGAAGTAAATAATTTTGTCGAGCGCGGTCATGTCTCTTGCGCCGACCGTGTGCCGATAAATCGCCTGAGAAATTTCCGTGTCGTCCACGCCGTAAATTTCCTTAATCATTTGCGCGCCGATATACGCGTGCAAAAGCAGAGGAGTCGCGCGTTCGACCTCGCCGATTTTTATTCCGCGAAGTTCGGCCTGCGCGGGCAACTCCTCATTTTCAAATTCGCGCGCGCAATCGTGGAGCAATCCCGCGACGTAAGCTTTGGTTTCGTCGACGCCGAATCTTTTTGCCAGCTTGACCGCAGTGTTCGCCACGCCGATTGAGTGCGCGAATCTGCTCCGCTTGAGCCGCCGTTGAAGTTCGCGCCGCATTTCATCAACCGTCATAATTTTATTCCGCCCCGCAATTTTCAAAACATATCCTTCAGTTCGACCAATAACCCGTGCAATTTCTTTCGTCGACAAGTTCATCGTCAGCAAACGTTTGACCATCTCGGCACGCGCTTCTTCCAAACCTTTTTTAAAACCCATTTCATACCAAGCCTGCCGCGCCAATTCGGGGTCGTATTCAAGTGCCAACATACTCGCCAACTCCGCTCACGAATTTTTTTCCGCCTCAGCGAATTTTCGAACCTCTTCTTCCGTCCAGTCAACGGCGCGCGCGATTTCTTTCATCGGAAAGCTCATCTTCAACAAACGTTGGATTACGTTCAATTTTTCTTCCTCGCGCCCTTCCTCGCGTCCTTCCTCGCGCCCTCTTTCCAATAAAGCCTGCCGCGCCAGTTCGGCGTCGTATTCCAGTGCCAACATACTCGCCAACTCCTTTTTTCTGCTCAAAAGATACTCCACCATAATTCCGTGTTCGAGGCAGTACTTGAACGCCGCCGCAATCGCGTGTTCCAAATCCATGCCTTGAGCTTTGAATTTGCGCACGAGATTGATGAAGGTGCAGTAATCGTTCAAGTCCGCGTCGCGCGAAACGAATTCGTCGTTCATGCCCGCGTTGATGTTGTAATGTTCAACGACAACCTCCAGGCATGTGCGCTTGCCGAATGCCTCCGACAGACGCATCTCGCGATAAGCCGCTTCCGCTTTGCTCCCGTTGTAGAAGACAAAGAATTTCGGTTCGGGCAAAGTTATCCGCTGCTCGGCATAAAGTTTTCCTTTGCGTCCGTCCATATATTGTTTGAAGAGTTCCGCCGCGTAAAATAAAATCCTCAGCGGCATGTTCTCATTGACAGTGCTCTGATGTTCGACGATTACCAAAAATCTTCCGCGGAACAAACATGATATATCATTCTTAAATGAGTCGAAGAAAACTCCGTCGAGCGTGTTGATTATGATTTCGTTCGGGTCGGTCGCGTCCTCGCCCGTCAGCAAATTGCACAGACCCAAGAGCCGCCGCTTGTCGCTGAAATAATCTCTGAACATGCCGTCGCGATATTTTTTTGTCATGCCGTCAGCTCCCGCAATAAAGTTTCTCGCGCAAGATGTATTCCTCCACGGCTTCGGGCACGAGATATTTTATCGAACGCCCGCGCAAAATTTTTTCACGAATGTCTGTCGAAGAAATTTCCAGCCCCGGCGTCGTCACTCGGTGAATGTGTTCGTTCGCCGCCGCGCCGAAAAATTTTTCCACCGCCGCGAAGTCCACGTCCACTCCCTGCCGCGTCGTCGCGATGAAATGACACTTCGCCACGAGCTCCCGCGCCGCGTGCCATTTTTTTAAATCCGCCAACGAGTCCGCGCCGATTATGAAAAATAATTCCGTCGCGCGCCCGAAAGTTTCGTGCAGTTCGTTCATCGTGTCGAGCGTGTACGATAAACCCGTGCGCCGCAGCTCCATATCCGAGACGCGGAAAAATTTATTTGAGCGCGTGGCGAGGATTGTCATCTGCAGTCGGTGATGTTCGTCGGTCACGAGCCTGCCGAGCTTGTGGGGCGGGCGCGCGGCGGGGATAAATAAAATTTCGTCGAGAGAAAAACTTTCGCGGACAGCTTCAGCCGTTGCCAAATGTCCGAGATGAATCGGGTCGAAGGTGCCGCCCATGATTCCGATTTTCACGCCGCCCACCTCCGAACCAAAATAAAAATTATAATTGCCGTCGAAAAAATTATGAGAGCCGCGCGTGCGAAGTCTTTTAGGTCGTGGCGAGCTTTGGGCGTGCGAAAATAATTTCTCAGCGTGCGAAGGTAACCCATCAGCGGATTTGTCCGTCGCCTTCGATGAGATATTTCATGGTCGTGAGAGCCTCAAGCCCCATGGGTCCGCGCGCGTGGAGTTTCTGCGTGCTGATTCCGATTTCCGCGCCGAAGCCGAACTCAAAGCCGTCGGTGAAGCGCGTCGAAGCATTTACGTAAACGTCAGCCGAATCAACCATCATTTCAAATTTCCGCGCCGCCTTTTCGTCGCGCGTGATGATTGCGTCGGAGTGCGCGCTGCTGTATCGGTTGATGTGTTCAATCGCGGCGTTCACGTCGTCGACGATTTTCACGGAGAGAATCAAATCGTTGTACTCGGTTGCCCAATCTTCCTCGGTCGCCTCGTTCATGTCGGGGAAAATTTTTCTGCAAGCCTCGTCGCCGCGCAACTCAACCTTCGCCTCGGTCAGAGCCGCCGCAACCCTCGGCAAAAATTTTTCGGCGATATCTTTGTGAATCAGGAGCGTTTCCATGGCGTTGCAGACGGACGGCCGCGAAGTCTTTGCGTTCATGCAAATTTTAATCGCCATGTCCAAATCGGCGTCCTTGTCGACGAACGTGTGGCAAACGCCGGTGCCGGTCTCGATTACGGGGACGGTGCTGTGCTCGACGATTCGCTGAATCAAACCTGCGCCGCCGCGCGGGATAATCACGTCGATAAGTTTGCGGAGCCGACACATGACGACGACGACGTCGCGGTCAAGGATGCCGATAAACTCAATCGCCGTGGAAGGAATGCCGTTGGCGGTCGCCGACTCTTTGAGTATGTCGGAAATTTTTTTGTTCGTGCGAATCGCCTCGGAGCCGCCGCGCAGCAGGCACGCGTTGCCAGACTTAATGCAAAGCGCGATTGCGTCCGCCGTGACATTCGGGCGCGCCTCGTAAACAATGCCCACGACGCCGAAGGGAACTCTCACGCGGCGAATCTTCAAACCGTTCGGGCGAAGGATTTCAAAATCAGTTTTGTCGAGCGGGTCAGGCAACTTCACGACCTGCCGAATGCCTTCCGCCATGTCCGCGATTCTCTTGGGCGTCAAAACCAATCGGTCAATCATATTCAAGCGCGTTGCCCGCGCTCTTGCCGCCTCGACCTCTTTGGCGTTCACTTCCAAAATTTCTTCCTGCCGCGCTTCCAAATCCCATGCCATTGCCAAAAGTGCCGTGTTGCGAACTTCCACGGGAATGCACGCCAGCTGCCGCGACGCTTCCTTTGCGCGCCGTGCCTGTTTTGTCACGTGGTCTTTCATGAACATAACTATCCTTCCTTCGTTAAATTTTTACAATCAAATTGTTCAGCTTGAGGACGTTCACGTATTTAAATTCGGTGGAAATTTTTCTGACGAGCTTTATCCCGATATGCGCCGTCGGGTCTTCGGAATTATAAATCTCCGCCCATTTTTTTGGGTCGAAGGAACGGCAGTCGTCACGGATTCGGATTATGACCTGCGTGCCCTTGACGATTACTCGAACGTCGACGAAATGTTTCTTGCCGTCGCCGAAGCCGTACTCAACGATGTTGCCCGCCATCTCCTCGATACAAATGCCCGCGAACATGCTGCGCCGCCCGTCGACACCGCAAGCCTCGCAAAAATTTTGCGTGCGCTCCGAAAGATTCATGACCTCCGCTTTGTCCGTGACGGTTATGTTGAGTTGCTTATCGCCGGCAACGTCGAAGTCCTCCGGCAAGAGCAGATAATCTTCAAGGCGGAAAGTTATTCGTCTGCAGTGCCGCCACGTTATGGGAAATACCACGAGTGCCAAGGCGAAGTATCGCAACGATGAAGCTGCCCAGAGCCCCGTCATTGCCAGATACGGCGTCAAGATTAAAGCGAACGGCACGATGAATCCGATGTTGTTCAAAACCGACATGAGAGTCGACAGGCGATATTTTCCGCAGGAGTTGTAATAGTAGTTGAACGTCAACGCGACTGCGCCGGCTGCGATTGGCAACGACACCCAACGAATTCCTTCGAGTGTCATCTGATAAGCCGCCGCGTTTTGGGTGTAAAGTCCTGCGATTATCGGTGCCGCCAAAAACACAGCCGCCGTCATTGCCAAGGAAATTATCAGCGACGATTTCAAAGAGAGTTTCATCAGCCGCAACATTGAATGCTTGTCCTGTTCGCCGATTAAAATTCCCATGATCATTTGCGTCGTCGAGCTGAGAGCTTTTGGAATTATTTCCAACAGTGCCAGAAAATTAAAGACCGCCGCGAACGCCGCAACGCCTATGCCGCCCGCATAAGTCAATGCCACTCTCGTGAGGATGCCCACGCACAACACCGACAAGCCGCGCCCCAAAATCACGGGGAGCCCCGCCAAAATCATTCCGCCAAAATTTTTGAGTTGCATTGATTCGGGCAGGTAAGCAAAGCTTGCGTTCGGCTTGAAGAAATGCAAAATCAGGACGCCCGCCGCCAGCCAATAACTTATCGCCGTGGCAATGCCCATGCCCCACAGCCCGCCGTCGAAGACATAAACGCACGCCAGGTCGCCGACGATATCTGAAACGCTCAGCACGACGACGGAAATTACCGCGCGGTGTCGGTCGCTGTCGAACTGCATTATCGGCGTTAAAATCGTGACCGCCGCCAGTGCCGGCAAGCTCAACGAAAATGCTTCGAGGTAATCAATTGTCAAAGAACGAATCGTGCCGAGATTTTCACGCGCGCCGAGCAGGTCTGCGATTTGCTCCGCGAACAGAAACGTTGCGCCCGTCAAAAAAATCATCAGCGCAAGAGCCGTCGTCATTGCCAGCGAAAAATTTCCGTTCGCCTCGCGCAAATTTCCTCTGCCCAAAGATTTGCCGCAAAGGACTTGCATGCCGAGCGCGAGGACTGCCGGAAAAATCGTCGTGAACAGCTGATAAGGGACGGTGAAGCCGAACGCCGCCATTGAATCCGCGCCGAGAAAATTTCCCGTGATTACTCCGTTAATTATGTTGCCGATTGTCGCGGCGAACATTGACAGCAGGAAAGTTATCAGCGTGTCTTTGAACAGCCGCGCAATTAATTCGTCCTGCTTGCCGTTCATTTCAGAAGTTACCGACGCTCGTCAGCCTGTCAATCATTTCAACTTTATCTCTGCTCATGAAGTGCAAATCGGTGACCAAAACTTTTCTGACGTAATGCTTGGCGGTCTGGTCGTTGTCGAAGGTGTAATAACTGCTGACCGCGTGGATGATAATCGGCTCGTCGTTGTCGTCGGTGCCGAGATACATCATAACATGCCCCTTCGTGAACAGCAAAGAGCCCGGCTTGGACTTCTTGAGAATTTCCAAGCGTTGGTCGCGCGTCATGTCCTTCATGGAAATTGAACGCGCCATGGCTTTTTCCTGCTTATCGGCGTCGCGGGGCAATTCAATTCCGACGCTGCGATAAACGTCCTGCACGAAGGCGGAGCAGTCGACATTTTTTTCGAGGCCGCCCCAGCCGTAACCTTCGCCCAAAAATCTGAACGCCTGCCGAATCAAATTATTTTCGGAGCAAGCGAGCGCACCTTTGACGACGCCGTTGTCGTTCGGGATGTTCAAGCCCTGCTCAATCAAAATTCCGTTCGCGTCGGCGGAGGGAGCGTTAATCGCCCACGAGCCGTCCTTTTGCAAATCGGCGGCGCGCAGGAGAACTCGTCCGCCCATCTGATAGAAAGCTTTGCCCTGAGGAATCGTCTTGCGGCTGGCGATGACCGTCAGATAATTTTGCGGCGTAACGTACTTGAGCCAGGTCGCTTTGTCGGTGAAGGCGAGTTCGGAGGGCTTAATCCAGCCGGCGTAGCTTCTCGACTCCACGAAGACGAATTCTTTATCTTGGCTGTCGATGAGGACGGCGACGGGCTCACTCGGGTCAAGGACAGTTCCCTGCAGTTGGTCGTAATGCGTGTCGGTCTCGCTCGTGAACCAGCCGTTCGCTTCGGGCAGCAGGCGAAGATTCGTTCTGTCGGTCGTCAAAGCGTAACGGACGACGCAAACCGCGGGCAAAGCCTCAAGCCCGCAATTTTTTTGCGCCTGCGTGTAACTGAACTCGGTGAGAGCCGAGCCGCCCTTGAAGAGCTTCGGGACTTCGGGCTTATCGAATTTGCCGAGCTTCATCGTCGCGGTGATTTTATTCGTCATCCACTGCGTGTAAACTTTTTCGGGATACTCCGCGAGATTGACGATTGTGTTTGCGCTCTTCTGCCGAATCTGCAAGTTGAGCATATCCAAATCAGCCGTCGCCACGAAGACCGCCTCGCCCGGTTTATTTTTACCAACCCAATAATCGGCGGTCGCGCGATTGTCTTGAATGGCAATGCCGGCCGCCTGCGCGTTCATCGAAAGCAACATAAGAATCACTCCAAGCAAGATTGAAAATTTTTTGTTCATATCGCTTCCCTCCTCGGAAAAATTGTGCCGACCGATTCGCCACTGAGGGCGCGCCGCAAATTTCCGTTCGTGCCGCCGTTGACGATGAGCATGGTCACTCCGTTGGCCGTGGCGAGCTTAGCCGCCTGAATTTTCGTGAACATGCCGCCGATGCCGAGCTTGGTGCCCGCGCCGCCCGCCATTCGTTCAATCTCCGAATCAATCTGCGTGACTTCATCAATCAGCCGCGCAGACGTATCGAGCTTCGGGTTGCCGTCATAAAGTCCGTCGATGTCGCTGAGGATGATTAAAACTTCGGCGTCCATCATTGCCGCGACGATTGCCGAGAGGTTGTCGTTGTCGCCGATTTTAATTTCGTCGACGGCGACGGCGTCATTTTCGTTGACGACGGGGATTGCGCCCATGTCGAGGATTGCTTGCAGGGAGTTGCGAGAATTTTCGCGGGCGTGAGCGTCGGCGGCGTTCTCTTTGGTCAAAAGGATTTGCCCGATTGTCTGTCCGTACTCCGCGAAAAATTTTTCGTAAATGTGCATGAGCACTCCCTGCCCGACGGCCGCCAACGCCTGATTCTCCGGAATGGTCTGCGGTTTGACCTTCACGCCGAGTTTGTTCATGCCCGCCGCGATTGCCCCCGAACTCACGAAAATTATTTCCTTACCCGCGTTGTGCAGGTCAGCTATCTCACGAATCAGATGTTCGATTCTGTACAAATTCAACTTGCCGGTGTCGGCGTGCGCCAGCGTGCTCGTCCCGACCTTGATGACGATTCGCTTCGCCGACTTCAAACTTTCTCTTGCCCTGCCCAAGTCAATCACTTCCTTTTTGTTTTCATTATAAATTCATTTGTCAATTTGCGCAAGCCGCTTTATTTATTTTTAAGCGTGGAGTATCATGGCGATAAAAATTTTTTTGGGAGGGAAAAAATTTTGGAAAGACACGGATTAATCCTCGTGCACACGGGCGACGGCAAAGGCAAAACGACGGCGGCACTCGGCTTGGCTCTTCGGGCGTTCGGGGCGGGGCTGAAGATTTTGATTTTGCAATTCATCAAGGGGCGGAAACGTTCGGGCGAGTTGAAAGCGTTGGACGCGCTCGGAATCGAAGTCAGGCAGCTGGGGCTCGGCTTCATCACGGAAGAAAATTTCGCGGCGCAAAAAAAATCCGCGCGCTCGGCGATTGAGCTCGCGCAGAAAGAAATTTTGTCGGGCGCGTGGGATTTAATAATCCTCGACGAAATAAATTACGCGGTGAAGTTCGGCTTGCTCGGCGCGGAAGAAATTTTGCAGCTGATAAAAATTCGTCCGCCGCAAATGCATTTGGTCTTCACGGGGCGCGACGCCCTGCCCGAATTGATTGACGCCGCCGACCTGGTCACGGAAATGAAATTAATCAAGCACCCGTTTCAAAAAGGAATCGCCGCGCAGTCGGGAATTGAATTTTGATTAAAAAATTCTGTTGAAAAAAGTTTGGCGGTATGATAGACTTTTGCAAAGTAAGTTCCTGCCGCTGAGGGCGGAAGGAAAAATTGTATGGGAGTGATTCTATGGCGGAAGAAATGGTCTCGGTGGATGCGATAAACAGGCAAAACGAACTTCTGCAGGAACAAAATGCTTTGCTGCGCGAACAGAACGCGCTCTTGAGAAAATCGTTGCCGCCTCGTGAAATTCCTGAGCGCGAAATTTTCGTCGACGACATCAACAGGGACGAAATGCGCAGCGGTTTCCTCGTCACCAGTCACAGAAAAAAATTGTGGAACGTGGAAATCGGTTTGCTCAAGGAAATTACTCGTATCTGCAAAAAACACAATATCCGTTGGTACGCGATAGGCGGCACGCTTCTGGGTGCGGTTCGACACAAAGGTTTTATTCCTTGGGACGACGACGTCGACATCATCATGCTCAGACCCGACTACGAAAAATTTAAAAGCGTCGCCGAAGAGGAATTGAAATATCATCCCTGCTATCGCATGTGGTACTGGTTCAATTATCGGCTCGAAACAGACACCGAAGCCGCACAGCACGCCAGCTCGGATTTGCCTTTCATCTCCAAGGAACAAATCGAAAAATATCCGGCGTGGGCTCCGTTCTTCCCGCTCCTGCGGCTCGTGGACGAAAGCACGACTTATCTGATGGAAGACGACCGCAAAGACGTTTTCTATTCCGTGTGGGTTGATATCTTCTGCTTGGACCCCTGCCCGCCGTTTGAAGATAAGACACTGTTGAAAAATTTCGACACGGCTCGCGAACTGCTGCTGGCAACCGTTTTCCCCGACAGAGTAAGAGAAGCACTCTTTAACAATGAAAAGTTTTTGATTCCGCGCGAGAGGCTGATGACCTTCCTCAACCTGCCCTATAAACTTCGCGCGCAGCAGTTCGACCTGTTCCAGCTGAGAAATTTCGTCCTGACGCCCAACATCGCGGAGATAAAGTATCACTCAATCAACAGGAAACGAATCGTCTATCAGTACGAAGATTTCAAGAAAACAATTTATCTGCCGTTTGAAAACTTTGAAGTCCCCGCGCCCGCCGGCTATGACCGCGCTCTTACAAATTGCTACGGCGACTGGCAAAAGTTGGTCGTCACCCGCGGGCACGTCAACGAGTACAGCACGGACGTTCCTTACAGAGAGTATTTCAGCAAATCCATCTTGCTCAACAGCAAAGACAACGGATAATAATTTTTCACGGAGGTGAGTCGCGGCGAAATTTTTTTGCCGCAAATTTTTTATGAGTACAGTTGCATTATTGCTCGCATCGGGTAAAGGTCAGCGCACCCGTCAAGATATCCCCAAGCAGTTCATCAACGTCTACGACAAACCGATTGTCATTTACACGCTCGAAAATTTCCAGAAGCACCCCGAAATCGACGCCATCTACGTCGTTTGCCTCGACGGCTGGCAGGATATTCTTCGCGCCTATTCCCGCCAATACAACATCACGAAGCTCAAGGAAATCGTCAACGGCGGCGCGACCGTCCAAGAGTCCACGCGCAACGGCGTCTTCGCGATGAAAGGTTTCTGCAAGGACGACGACGTTGTCATCATTCACGACGGCATTCGCCCCATGGTTGACCCCGAAGTCCTCTCCGACGTCATCGCCACCTGCAGGCAGTTCGGCAACGGCGTGACCAGCATGCCTTACAACGAACAGATTTTCAAAAAGCTCGACGAGTACACCACGCGCGAATACATCGTGCGCGACACCCTGCGCCGCGTCCAAACTCCTCAGGCTTACAAGTTCGGAAAACTTCTCTGGGCTTACGAAAAAGCTTTCGCGGAAGATATCGGCATCAAAGGTTCGTCCTACGCAAACACAATGATGGTTGACCTCGGCGAGACTTTGCACTTCGCCAGCGGCTCCGACAGAAATATCAAAATCACGACCGTCGACGATATTGAACTTTTCAAAGCACTGCTCGCCGCCAAGAAGAGCGATTGGCTGAAGTGAGGTAACGGCATGTACATCAAGCACGAAATTTACGCGGCGGATATCGCAGGCGTCGCCAATGAAAATTTGCCTTGGGAAAAACTCGCGGGAAAAAGTTTGCTCCTCACCGGCGCGACAGGATTAATCGGCACGCTCATGATTGACGTCCTCATGAAAAAAAATCGCGATGACAATCTCAACGTAAAAATCTTCGCGGCGGGGCGCAACGAAAAAGTCGCCAACGAGAGATTCGCCGACTACTTCGACGACAAAAATTTTTCGTTCATCAAGTTGGACGTCAACGAGCCGATTGGCGATGACTTCCACGCCGATTTTATAATTCACGCGGCGAGCAATTCGCAGAACAAACTTTTCGCTTCCGACCCGGTCAACACAATCATGGCGAACATCCTCGGCAGCCACAATCTTTTGGAATTCGCCGTGAAGACCAAGGCTGAACGATTCGTCTTCGTGTCTTCGGGCGACCTCTACGGCAAGCCGCTCAACGAGGACGACGTCTTCGACGAAAATTACTGCGGCTACATTAACTGCAACACACTGCGCGCCGGCTACCCCGAAGCAAAACGCGCGGGCGAAGCTCTCTGCCAGGCTTACATCAGCAAATACAATCTCGACGTGGTCATCGCGCGTCCCTGCCGAATTTACGGACCGACCATGCGCCTGGACGACAGCAAGGCCATGAGCGAATTCATCATGAACGGCGTGCGCGGCGAAGATATCGTCCTCAAGAGCCAAGGCCTTCCGAGATTTTCTTACTGTTACGGCGCGGATTGCGTCAGCGGAATTCTTTACTGCCTGCTCAAGGGCGCGTGCGGCGAAGCTTACAACGTCTCCGACTCAAGCGACATTCTTTCCTTGCGCGAGATTGCCGAATACGTCAGCTCCTTGGCCGGCAAGAAAGTTATCTTCCAACTGCCCAGTGAGTTGCAGGCGAAAGGTTTCTTGAAAGTTTTGAAAGTCGTCCTCGCCAACGACAAACTCCGCGCGCTTGGTTGGTCGCCCAAAGATGACACTCGTTCGGGCGTGAAGAAAACCGTGGAAATTTTGAAGACAATCGTTTAAGGTGAGCTGATGATTCGTTATCGCAAGGCGACGTTCGCGGACGTGGACGAGATTCACGAATTAATCGCGGGCTACGCTTCTCAGGGCGTCATGCTCCCAAAACCGCACAGCACGCTTTACGAAACTTTGCGCGAGTTCGTCGTCGCCGAGGAAATTGCCACAAAAAAAATCGTCGGCGTCGGCGCGTTGCACTTCACGTGGAATGAGCTGGCGGAAGTTCGCTCGATGGCTGTCGACGAAAATTTTTCGCGGCGCGGTATCGGCTCGGCAATCGTCAAGAAACTTTTGGAAGAGGGGCGCGCCTTCGGAATAAAAAAATTTTTCACGCTGACTTATCGCCCCGATTTTTTCGGGACGCTCGGCTTCACGACCACGACCAAAGAATCTTTGCCGCACAAAATTTGGAAGGAATGCATCGAGTGCCCGAAGTTTCCAAACTGTGACGAAATCGCAATGACGCTGGAATAAATCTTTTCTCCGCCCGGCGCGGAGATTTTTTTTGCGCGACGAAAATTTTTCGCGGCGCGGTATCGGCTCGGCAATCGTCAAAAAACTTTTGGAAGAGGGGCGCGCCTTCGGAATAAAAAAATTTTTTTACAAATTCTTCGTTCAAAAATTCCAAGCTGACGTTGGTAATCGAAGGCGGCGGGCACGTGGTCTTCAGCGGCGTGAGTTCAAACGACACGTTTAACATCAACGGCGTGAGTTACTCAATCAGCGGCAAGAAATTAAAAGCTGTCGGCTGACTTCCAAATCCTCAACACCGCCCGTGAGCAATGGTAAGAAAAAATTTTCTCAAAGTTATTGCTTACGAAAAATGATTATGGTAAACTAACCTGCGGTTATTGACGGTTGAGGATTTTTCATTTGTCAAAGCCAATCAGACAGGTGGTAGAAATGGAAGTAATCTTGTCGGAGTATTTGGGATTTTGTTACGGCGTCAAGCGAGCGATAAAAATTGCCAGGGAGCACGCGGATGGGAAGAGCTGCACGTTGGGGCCCATAATCCATAATCCGCAAATGGTCGAGCGGCTGAAGCAAGAAGGCGTCGGCTCGGTAGAAGATTTGACGGCGATGGAGGAGGGCACGATAATAATTCGTTCGCACGGCGTCGGTCCGCAGGTTTACAAACAGGCGCAGGCAAAAGGCTTGCTCGTGGTGGACGCGACATGCCCGCACGTGAAAAAAGCGCAACTGTCTGCAAAGGAGCTGGTCGAGGACGGCAGACAGGTCGTCATCGTCGGCGAAAAAAATCATCCCGAAGTGAAGAGCATTTTTGAATGGTCGAACAAGGCAGCGACTATTTTGGAATCGGAGGAGGACGCAAAAAATTTCGCGCCCTGCCCCAAGCTCGGAATAGTTTCTCAGACAACGGTGAGCGGCGAAAATTTCGTCAAGATAGTGGCGCACCTGCTCGGAAAATCACACGACATAAGAATTCTACGAACTATCTGCACGGCAACGGATCAAAGACAAAAGGCAGCCCTGGAGCTGGCGGGCAAGGTCGACGTCATGCTGGTTATCGGCGGACGCAACAGCGCAAACACCACGCGGCTCGCTCAACTTTGCGAAAAAAAATGCAAGACTTACCACATAGAGACAGCCGAAGAGCTTTCACCTGAATGGTTAGACAAAGCCGACAAGGTCGGTATCACAGCCGGAGCCTCAACGCCGGACTGGATTATCGGGGAGGTTTATAAAAAGTGTCAGAGGATTTGAAGAACGAAGAGATGGGCAATTGGTTTGAAGAGTCGGAGAGTAGCCTCAAAGAAATTCACGAGCATGAAGTGGTCGAAGGCAGAGTCATTCAAGTAAACCGCGACGAAGCCTATGTCGACATTGGTTACAAGCAGGAAATTGCCATTCCGAAAAAAGAATTGGCAACGCCCGAACCCGATTCGGCGGAAGATGTCGTTAAGGTTGGCGATGTCATTAAAGTTTATGTTCAGTCTCTCGGCGGTGAAAACGGCGGCGTCCTGTCCAAGATTAAAGCCGACGCTGAGGTCGTGTGGGACGAGTTGCGCGCGATTAAAGCTCACAACGAAGACCCCGAAACCACCGATTTGCAGACGGTCGACGCGCACATTAACAACATGGTCAAGGGCGGACTCACTGCCACCGTCAACGGACTGCGCGGCTTCATTCCCGCCTCGCAGATGGAATTGCACTTCGTCAAAGATTTGAGCGGATACGTCGGACAGACCGTCAAAGCTCTGCCGATAGAAATTGAATCGCACAAGCGTCGTTTGGTTCTCAGCCGCCGCCAGCTTCTCGAACGCGAACGCGAACTCAAGCAGCAGGAAGTCTTCAGCACGCTGCACGAGGGCGACGTCGTCAAAGGCACGGTCAAACGCTTGGTCGATTACGGCGCGTTCATTGACGTGGGCGGCGTCGACGGCTTGGCGCATATTTCCGATTTGTCTTGGGAGCGCGTCAATCATCCGTCCGATGTCCTCAAGGTCGGCGATGAGCTCGACGTTTACGTTAAGAACGTCGACACCGAGGCGCACAGGATTTCTCTTTCCGTCAAACAGACTCAGCGCGACCCGTGGCTCGACAGGGCGGAAAATTATCGCGAGGGCGACATTATCGAAGGCAAAATCGTCAAGCTCGCCAAGTTCGGCGCGTTCATGGAGATTGAGCCCGGCTTCGACGGATTGATTCCCATGGGCGAACTCAGCGACCGCCGCATTGAAAACGCGGAAGAGGCCGTTGCCGTCGACGACGTTGTTAAGGTTAAAATTTTGCGCATTGACCTCAAGCGCAAACGCATTTCCCTGTCGATTAACCGTGCGCGCCGCGACAGAAACAACCCCGGGTTCAGACGTTATCAGCAGAGTGCCGAGGCTCCTCAGGAATAAATTAATCACTCGAAAATCAAAAGAGGCTTTGCTCGTTTCGGGCAGAGCCTCTTTTTCAGTTAGGAGTTAGGAGTGAGGAATTAGGAGTTAAAATCACTTCCCCAACTCCTAACTCCTAACTCATTAATCCTCATCGCCGACGGTGAGCACCGCCATGAACGCTTCTTGCGGGAGCTCGACGCTGCCGACAGCCTTCATGCGTTTCTTGCCCGCCTTCTGTTTCTCCAAAAGTTTTCTCTTGCGTGACACGTCGCCGCCGTAACATTTCGCCAAAACATCTTTGCGGCGCGCCTTGACCGTTTCGCGCGCGATAATCCTTCCGCCGATTGCCGCTTGCACCGGAATATCAAAAAGTTGTTCGGGAATAATTCGTTTGAGTTTGAGCGCGAGTATCCGTCCGATTTTCGCGGCGCGCGTGCGGTGGACGATTGAACTCAACGCGTCAACCAAATCGCCGTTCAAAAGTATGTCAAGCTTGGCGAGGTCGCTCTGCTTGTACTCGCTGAGCTCGTAATCCAAACTTGCGTAGCCGCGCGTCATCGATTTGAGTTTGTCGAAGAAGTCGTAGATAATTTCGTTGAGCGGCATCTCGTAGACAATCATCACGCGAGTCTTGTCAATGTAATCCATGCTGCGATAAGTGCCGCGCTTGTCCCTGCACAGCTCCATGACGGCTCCGATATAATCGCTCGGCACGATAACCGTCGCCTTGACCATCGGCTCCTCAATGAAATTAATTTCCGTCGTGGGCGGCAGGGCGGCGGGGTTGTCAATGGAAAAAACTTCGCCGTTGGTCTTGTGAACTTTGTAGACGACGCTCGGCGCGGTCGTCACGATTTTTAATTTGTATTCGCGCTCAAGTCTTTCCTGAATCACGTCCATGTGAAGCAGACCCAAAAATCCGCAGCGGAAACCGAATCCGAGTGCCGCAGAAGTTTCGGGCTCGTAAACCAGTGCGGCGTCGTTGAGCTGAAGTTTTTCCAGCGCGTCTTTCAAGTTGTCATAATCAACGCTGTCGGTGGGATAAAGTCCGCAGAAAACCATGGGCACGGGCGCGCGGTAGCCGGCGAGAGCTTCGGCGGGATTTTTTGAGGTCGTGACGGTGTCGCCCACTCGAACGTCGCGCACGTCCTTTAGGCTGCCGCAAATGTATCCGACTTCGCCCGCGGTCAATTCCTCAAGCTCGGTCATGTTCGGCGCGAAGATTCCAATTTCCGTCGCCTCGAACTCTTTGCCCGTCGCCAAAAGTTTCAGCTTGTCGCCCTTGCGAACTTTCCCGTCGAAAATCCTGACGTGAGCGACCGCGCCCTTGTACGAATCAAAATACGAATCGAAAATCAGAGCTTGCAGAGGTTTGGACTCGTCACCTTCGGGCGGCGGGATTTTTTTTACAATCGCCTCCAAAATTTCGTCGACGCCCTCGCCGGTCTTCGCGGAGCATTTCACGGCGTCGCTCGCGTCCAAGCCGATTGCCTCCTCGATTTCCGCGCGAACCCGTTCGACGTCTGCGCTCGGCAAATCGATTTTGTTTATGACGGGAACAATTTCCAAGTCATGCTCAAGCGCGAGGTAGACGTTGGAGAGGGTCTGCGCCTCCACGCCCTGAGTTGCGTCCACGACAAGCAGCGCACCTTCGCAGGCGGCCAGAGAGCGAGAAACTTCGTAAGTGAAGTCGACGTGGCCGGGCGTGTCGATTAAGTTCAGCCGGTAGTTTTTTCCGTCGCGCGCGGTGTATTTCAGTCGGACGGTCTGCGCCTTAATCGTGATGCCGCGCTCGCGTTCGAGTTCCATGTTGTCCAAAAATTGTTCGCTCATCTCGCGCTTCTCGACGGTGCCGGTCATTTCAATCAGGCGGTCGGCCAGCGTCGATTTGCCGTGGTCGATGTGGGCGATTATCGAAAAATTTCTGATTGCCTTGTCCAAAAAAATTCCTCCATTCGTTGCGCCCATTATACACGCGATTGAACTTTTTGGAAATTGACGGGCGTGAAAAAATTTCTGACGGCTCAAAAATTTTCCGCAGGCTCAAAAATTTCTGACGGGCTGAAAAAATTTCTGACGGGCTCAAAAAATTTTCGCGGGCTCAAAAAATTTTCTGACGGGCTGAAAAAATTTCCGCGGGCTGAAAAAATTTTCTGACGGGCTCAAAAATTTCTGCGGGCTCAAAAATTTTCTGACGGGCTCAAAAATTTTCTGACGGGCGAAAACTTTGCGGCGAGGTTAAATTGACGGCGTGAAAATTTTTCGGTATATTCGCGGCGAGGTGATTGCAATGAAACTGTTTGATAAAATTTTTAACCGCGTGAAAAAATCTGAACCGCCGGTTCCGCCGAGTAATGACGACAAAAAAATTATCGAGAACTCTCTGCTCTTCGACGGCGAGTGGTACTGCAAAACTTACGGCTTCGGAAAATATTTGGACGCGGCGAATCATTACTTGAGCGTCGGCTGGCGCGAGGGAAAAAATCCGTCGCCGTTTTTTTCCACGAACGATTACCTGAAAAAAAATCCCGACGTCGACATGAATCCGCTCGTGCACTTTGAACGATTCGGGCTGAAGGAAAATCGTTACCGCGCTGAGATTGAAAGCGTCCTGCCGAAAATTTTTTCGCGCCACCCCGACTGCAGGACGGAGCTCAAGGACGGCTTGCTGCGAATCCGAATCACGAACGCCTGCAACGCCAAATGCAGATATTGCGGCGTGCGCTGCGGCTTCGGCGAGGAGGCGACCCACGCCATGATTCCGAGCTGGTATTACGAACTTTGCCGACCGATTTACGACAAAATCGGCGTCGTGCTGATTACGGGCGGCGACGCGTTCTTCGCCAAGGAAAGTTTCAATTACATGAAGTTCATGAGCGAAAATTTTCCGCAGATAACTTTAATGACCGAATCGAACGGCATTGCCTTCAACGAAAAATTTCAGACACTCGCCGCGCAAAATCTTTTCAAGGCGCATTTCTCAATCAACGCGTCGAACGCCGAAGTTTTCGCGAAAAGTTGCTGGGACGGTGACGACTCGGCGACCGCAAAGAAAATGTTCCCGCTCATGATTCGCAACATAAAAAATTATCTCGCGAAGTTGGAGGCGGCGGACAAACTTTGCTTCGCGCCCGACCTGTCCATGGTAATTAACAAGGACAACGCCGACGACATTTTGAATTTCGTGGAGCTGTCGCTGGAGTTGCACGCGGGCTTCATCGTTTTCTTTTTCGATTACACGGAGAACGACATGAACGGCGAATTTTTTTCCAACCCCGAAGTTTCTCGACCGGCGATGAAAACTTTGATGGAGTTGGAACGGGTGCTCGCCGAGAAGGTGATAATTTATTTTCGGCTGTGGACACCTTCGGGCGAGGCGGCTCCTCTTCAGCAGGAGGTTGAGGCGATTCCGATTGACGAGCTCAACGCCAAGTACGAAAAAATTTTGCGGCTGGCTGAGGGACGTTCGATCCTCGGAGAATTTAAAAGACGCAACGAGATTCGTCGCGCCTGCGGGAAGAAAGAACTTTCAATCGTCGACGACATTTCGCCGAGCCTGCACCTCAAGCAAGAGACCGACCGAGAAATTTGTTTCGCGCCGTGGAATGAGATTGATTTGTATCCCGACGGGCGGCTGGATTTTTGCGGCTGGTTCGAGCCGACGCTGAACATAAAAAATTTCATTGAGCACTCCGCCGACGGAAAAGAATTCGTCGACTGGGAAAAAATTTTGAACTCGTTCGAGTACGCCTCCGCCCGCTACAGAATTTTGCACGACGATTTTCGCGGCTGCCAAGTTTGTTGCCCGATGAATTCGGTTAAGTCCCCCGTCGAGGCCGTGACCAAGTACAACGTCGACAGAAATTTTTGAGGAGGGATTCATCATGTCACAAGCTCAAGAACAACAGCAGCAGGTGAACATTTCGGTGAACGATTTGATTTTTGCTCAAGTAAAAGATTTGGGCAAGCGTATGGACAGAGTGGAAAAAGCTCTTGACGTCACGCGCAACGAACTCAACGCGCGCATGGACAGATTGGAACGCCGGCAAGACAAACTCGAAGAAAAATTGGAAATCACTCGCCGGGAGCTCAACGTCCGCATGGACAAGCAAGACGCGAAGATTGAAAAGCTCGCCGACAAAATCGACAGGCTTTCGGATAAAATTGATTCATCGTCAAACCATGGGCAAATCAGCAACATCACGACAATCGGCATTGCACTCGCGGTCATTTACTCTCTCCTCAAATAAAAAAAATCCCCTGCTCATTTCGGGCGGGGGAATTTTTTGCGGAAAATTTTTCGTGAATTATTTTTCGAGCCAATCGCTCATGCCCAGGTGCACGACGTATTCTTTGGCGCACTCGTAATAATGCATGGCCGAAGTCCTCAGCGCAACGATTTCGTCGTCGCGGAGGGCGCGCATAATTTTGGCAGGGTTGCCGAAGACCAAAGAGTTGTTCGGAATTTTTTTGTATTGAGTGATGACGGTGCCCGCGCCGATTATGCAGTTGTTGCCGATTTCCGAGTAGCCGAGGATAATCGAGCCCATGCCGATTAAGCAGTCGTTGCCGATGGAGCGGCAGTGGATGATTGCGTTGTGCCCGACCGTGACGTAATTGCCAATTTCCGTGGGCGTGTCGCCCATGACATGGACGGTGCAGTTGTCTTGAATGTTTGTGTAGTTGCCGATTCGCACGGGCTGAAAATCTCCGCGAACCGTGACGCCGAACCAAATGCTTGAACCCGCGCCGATTTCCACGTCGCCGACGACCGAGGCACTGGGCGCGAGGAATACATCTTTGGCAATTTTGGGCTCCTTGCCTTTATATGGAAGAATGACCGGCTCCATTTCATCAATCCTTTCTATCAGTTAGGAGTTAGGAGTGAGGAGTTGAAAACCTAATCCCTCGTCCCTTGTCCCTAAACTTCTTGTGCAACTTCAAAAGCGTTTTCGATTTGATGAATCTCTTCAACACACTCGCCGCGCAAATAATTTTTTTTGCTTGCGAAGATTAACCGCCTCGACGGGCAACCCGTGACAAATTTTCGTCAGCACTTTTATTAACCGAACTCGCCGACAACCTCGAAGGCGTTTTCGATTTGATGAATCTCCTCGACACATTCGCCGCGCAAATAAACTTCCACGACATCAAAGCGGCAGGCGCAATCGCAAAAATTTTCGTCCTGCAGGAAGACACCGGCCGCCTCGATGATTTTTTTTTGCTTGCGAAGATTAACCGCCTCGACGGGCAGCCCGTGACGAATGTTTGAACGCGCCTTGACCTCAACGAAAATTATCAGATTGTCGCGGCGGGCGATTATGTCAATCTCCGCCGACCGAATCCGAAAATTTCTATCGACGATTGTATAACCTTCCGCCTCAAGAAATTTTGCCGCACAGTCCTCGCCGAGCTTGCCCAAAGTTTTTTGCCTGCTCACAACTCGACGACGACTTCTTTCAGCGGGCGACGGTCCTCGTGGCGGACGTGAGGCTTGGCACCTTCGGCGGGATAACCGACGGGGAAAATGGCGATTAATTCGTAACCCTGCATTTCGGGGAAGAGCGTTTGGAGTTTGGGCGCGTCGAACCAGCCGACCCAAGTCGTGCCGAGCCCCTCATCCTGAATCGCCAACATCAAATGCGTGGCGACGATTGCCGCGTCGACCTCCGCGAAATTTTTTTTGTCGAACGGGCGGTCAAAAGCTCCGTCCTTGAGTGCGCCGACGACGAACGCCAACGCCGACCCGAACGTGTAAGGCGTCGCCTGCTTGAGTTTGTCGAAGGCTTCGGGCGATTGGATTTTCCAAATCGTGTAAGCCTGCGCGTTCTTCGCCGTGGGAGCCGCAACAGCCGCCTGCAAAATCCGTTCGATTTTTTCGGGCTCAATCGCCGCGTCCGTCAACTTCCTGCACGAATAACGCGCCTTTGCCAATTCCAAGAAACTCATTCCAATTTCTCCCTTCAAAAATTTATTTCAAGTAATCGCCGCGAATGTCTTCGGTAGGAGGAGCAATCGGGTAATCGCCGGTGAAACACGCGGTGCAAATCGGACGCCCGCCCGCCATCTCGCTGAGGCATTCAATCGGCAAGTAGCCCAATGAATCCGCGCCGAGAATTTTGCAAATCTCCTCGACGCTTCGATTGTGCGCGATGAGTTGCTCGTGATTCGGAATGTCAATTCCAAAATAGCACGGGTGACAAAACGGCGGACTCGAAACGCGCACGTGAACTTCAGCCGCGCCCGCCTCCCGCAACATTTTTACAATGCGCGCGCCGGTCGTGCCGCGAACAATCGAATCATCAATCATGACGATTCGTTTGCCGCTGACGACTTCGCGCAGGGCGTTGAGTTTGACCTTGACGCTTTGAATGCGGCTCGACTGCTGCGGCTTGATGAAAGTTCTGCCGACGTAAGTATTTTTCGTGAAGGCAATGCCGTAAGGGATGCCCGACTCCATGGAGTAGCCAACGGCCGCCATGTTGCCCGATTCGGGGACGCCGACGACCAAATCAGCCTCGACGGGGTGAGCGCGCGCCAAAAGTTTTCCCGCGATGATTCTCGACTGCGTGACGCTCATGCCGTCGAAGGTTGTGTCTGGTCTGCAGAAATAAATATACTCGAAGACACAGCGCGCAGATTTTCCTTCGGGCAGGGCGAGTTCCATGTTGGATTCGATTCTGCCGGTGTGAAAAATCGTGACGACTTCGCCGGGCTCAATGTCGCGAATGAATTCCGCGTCGATTGTTTCCAGCGCGCATGTCTCCGAGGTAATTATGTAAGCGTTATCAAGTTTGCCGAGCACCAGCGGACGGAAGCCCCACGGGTCACGGGCACCGATTAATTTTCTGGGACTGGCGACGACGAGTGAATACGAGCCCTGAACTTTTTTCAGCGCGCGAACGGTCGCCTCTTGCACGGAACGCGATTTGACTCTCTCGCGGGCAATGTGATAAGCGATTGTCTCCGTGTCGATTGTCGTCTGGAAAATTGCGCCGCCCGCCGCCAGCTCCCGACGAAGCCGCGGGGCATTGACGAGGTTTCCGTTGTGCGCGAGCATGAGCGTGCCTTTGATGTAAGCCAAGACGAGCGGCTGAGAATTTTCGGGAGTGGACGCGCCCGCCGTGGAGTAGCGCACGTGCCCGACGCCGAGGTTGCCGTCGAGGGCAGCGATATTCTCCGCGTTGAAAACTTCGTTGACGCGTCCGAGAGCTTTGTGGCAAAAAACTTTGTCGCGCCTGATTGCCGTGTCGGTCACCGCGATGCCCGCGCTTTCCTGCCCGCGATGTTGCAGAGCATAAAGTCCGTAGTAAATTGCAGTTGCCACGTCGCCGCCGTCGAGGTCGTACATGCCGAACACGCCGCACGATTCGCCCGCCGAAGTCATTCCAAAATCCATTGCCGTCACCCCTTTTTTAGCTTTCAGCTTTCAGCTGTCAGCTTTCAGGATTTTTCTAACAGCTAAAAGCTAACAGCTACCAGCTAACTCTGCGCGTCAATTATATTCAAGCCGCTTGCCTTTGTCAAAACTGTCCCCTCTTGGAAAGAGTGGATTCGCAGAAGCGGTTGTCGATTCGGCGCGTCGCTTTGATTGAATCGTTCAATGACTTTTATATTTTTTTGAATCAACTTTTCTTTTGCTTGTCCAAAAGAAAAGTTGCAAAAGAAAAGGACACCTCGCAGGGGCGAATTCAAATTCGTCAGCGCGGTTCATTCGCGCGGATTTGATAACGGGAAAATCATTTGGTAAAATGCGGGCGGGAGGTGATTGTCATGGCGAGCCAAAGATTTGAGAGAAGGTTGAATAAGGTCGAGAACAAAGTTACGAGCATTGAAACGAAAATCGACATGTTCATCGGCGAGATGCGTCAACAAAATGAAATGCGCGCGGCGGAGATTCGAGAGATTCGGTCGAGTATCGACGGCATGGGCAAACACGTCCGCAACTTAACCGTCGCGGCGATGGTTGGCATGGGCACGATGACCATTGCCGGCATTGCGATTGCCATTTCCATTGTCTTAAAATGATTCGGAGGAGATAAAATGAACGAGGCGACAAAAAATTTGCGGAACAAGGATTACAACCCTTGCGGCGAACTTACCGGTAGAGAGCGCGAGCTTTGCGATGAGGCGGCTCAAAATTATTTTAACCTGCCGTTCGTCGAAGTCATGCGCGCGATTTCCGTCAAGGCGATTGCCGAGCTGGAACACGAAAAAAATTTTCGCAACGCCGACGCGCTGAACAATTGGGCGTCGTACAATCTCAACGAGGTGGAGGCACGGGCGAATTTAAATTTCGACACGTTCACGCCGCTGCAGGCGGGCTTGTGCAAATATTTGGTGCACGTGCTTTACGAAAATCGTTACAACATTCATTACAACGCGCTGGTAAATTATTCGCGCGCGCTGGACGAAAAAGTTTTCCCCGCGAATTTATCGGCGGACGAATTCGAGCGGAAGGTAAATTCTCTGGCGCAGGAGGCAAATTATTTTTCGCCGGTCAACGATTTAATTGGCGGGCTGTGGAATTTTTTAGCGGCTTAGGCTTGCAATTTTAAAATTAATCTGTTACAATGTGCAACGTTTTCGGGTTGTGGCTCAGTTTGGTAGAGCACCGTGTTCGGGACGCGGGGGTCGCAGGTTCAAATCCTGTCAACCCGACCAATACTGAAATTTCAAGGCGGGAGTGAAAAGCTTCCGCCTTTCGCGTTTAAAGGAGTTCGTTATGAAAAAAATTCTTGTGCTGATTTTTTGGCTGCTGTGTGTGGTCTACGCCGTGGGCGATTACTTCGTGGACTTCGCGCTGAAACGCGGGGAGGATTTGTCGCCGCCCGCCGCCTGCGCCAATATCGCCGACCCGAACTTGAAAGCTCCGCCCGCGCCGAATTTTCCTTCCGAAGATTGGACGCTGGAAAGTTTCGACGGGCTGACACTTCACGCGAAAAAATTTTCGCCCGCCGAGCAAACAAATCGCTGGGCAATTCTCGTTCACGGTTACGGGCGCGACGGAACTTTTGCTTACGATTACGCCGAGGAATATCTCAAGCGCGGCTGGAATGTTTTGGTTCCCGACATGCGCGCGGCCGGCGAGAGCGGCGGCGAATTCATCACCATGGGCGCGCTGGAGAGTCGTGACGTTTTTGATTGGGCGAAAAAAGTTTCTGCCGATAATCCCGACGCGAAAATTATTTTGCACGGCGTGAGCATGGGTGCCGCGACCGTTCTGATGACCGCCGCCCTTGAGCCGAAAAATCTTTGCGCCGTCGTCGAGGACTGCGGTTACACGAGTGCTTACGAAATGTTCGCCGCGCAGCTGAAAAAAATTTTTGGCTTGCCCGAATATCCCGTCATGCCCTGCGCGGACATCGTTTGCAAAATTCACACGGGCGTAAAAATTTCTGACGCCGCGCCGCTCGAAGTCGTCGACAAAATCAAAGTGCCGATACTTTTTATTCACGGCGACGCGGACGGGCTCGTGCCCTTTGAGATGATGAACCGACTCTTCGACAAGGCCGCCGCGCCCAAAGAAAAATTCGTCGTGGAAGGCGCGGGGCACGCCGACGCAAAACGTAAAAACCCTGCCGTTTACTTCGACAGGGTCTTTGCGTTCCTCGATAAATCTGTGAAATAATTTTTCGGACAAATTTTTTCAGCGGGCACGAATCACATTTCGGATTGCGCCCGCAAAAATTTTTTCACGCCACTGACGACGGACAAATCTTTGACAGCGGGCACGAATCGCACTTCGGGTTGCGCGCCTTGCAAATTTCTCGCCCATGCCAAATCAACCAATGATGAGCCGCCGACCATTTTTCTTGCGGAATAATTTTCTGCAGGCCGTGCTCGACCTCAAGAGGCGTCTTTCCCTCGGCGAGTTTCATTCGATTCGCCAAACGGAAAACGTGAGTGTCCACTGCGATTGCCGGCACCTTGAACGCGACGCTCGTCACGACGTTTGCAGTCTTGCGCCCGACGCCCGGCAACTTTATCAGCTCGTCGAATTCGCTCGGCACTTCGCCGCCGTAACTCTCCAGCAAAATTTTTGAGCTTTCGACGATGTGCTTGGACTTTGAACGCGATAAGCCGCACGGTCTGATGATTTCCTCCAGCTTCGATTGACCGAGTTGGAGAATTTTTTTTGGCGTGTTCGCCAGCGGGAATAAAGTTTGCGTGACCAGATTGACGCGTTTGTCGGTGCACTGCGCGGACAAAATCACCGCGACCAAAAGTTCGAAGGGCGACTCGAATTTCAGCTGCGGCACCGCCCCGCGATACGTTTCCTCCAAAATTCTGAGCTCTTCGAGTAAAATTTTTTCGTCCATGTTAAATCCTCGACGGGCAAATTTTCGACAGCGGACAAGCGTCACACTTCGGCTCGTGCTCCGTGCAAATTTCTTTTCCGTGCCAAAATAATTTAGATTGCAAATTTTGTGGAACTCTAACCAGTCTCTCAGCTTCGGCGATTTTCATTCGATTGGCAACGCGCAGGACGTGTTCATTAAAATCGGCGTCGGAATTTACGATTAGTCCGTATTTTATTAGGTCTTCGTAAAGATTCGTGACTTTGAAAAATTCGGTGAAGGTTTCGGGAAGTTTGTCGCGTTCAGCCAAGATTTTTAAAATCTTGAAAAGCATTTTGCCCCGCGCACGAAGATTGCCGTTAGGAAAAATTAATTCGTCCAAACGCTCTTGGCTCGCCTGCAAAATTTTTTCGGGCGGGTCGAAGGCCGCAAGAATTTTTTCCGCAACTTCTCTGCCGCGTTTATATTGATTTGCCATGAAAATCGATTCGACCAACGCGCGGAACGTGAACGGCACATCTGTATTAAATTTGTCTTCGCTGTAAGTTTCCGTCAAAATTTTCAGCTCTTCCAGTTGCAGGCGTTCGAGTTCCTCTTCGGCAGAAATTTCGTATTCGTCGCTGACCTTAAAACCTTCCGCTTTCAAGTCCGCCAAAATTTTTTCGGCAACCGCGCGCGTCTCGGCAAAGGTATTCTTGCGCAAAAAAATATTTGAAAAAATACCTTTGCCAAAATATTGGCGGAAAACGTCATGAATAATTTTGGTGAGCCCGCCGAGCGTGATAACTTCTTCCATCGCCAGACAACCACCAATTTCGCTGACTTCGATATCGTATTCGTCGTCGTTGATAACGATATTGCCGTTCTCGTCAATACACTCGCCAATTAAATTCATTGGGTCCCATTTGTTTATCGCTTTCTTAACAGCTTCTATCATTATGTTTCATCAAGCCCTTTCGCAAACCAATTCCAAATACGGCAGCTCCTTGAAACCGAATCGCTTATAAAAATTCAGAAGCCGCGCGTCGTCCGCCTCCGCCTCCAGCCGCAAAATTTTTTCGGGATAAAGTTCTTTCACGCGCCGAATAAATTTTGAGCCGAGCCCGCGCCCGCGATATTCCTCCGCGATGAAAATGTCTTCGAGCCAAATGCATTCGCCGCCGAATTCCGTGGAGTAACTCTTCGCGGTGATTGCGTAACCGACAATTTTTTCTCCGTCGACGAAAACGAAACCTTCCGCGCAAATTGAATCGTCCAGGCAGTTCTCCACGTTCGCCGCAAAAATTTTTTCCGAGCCGTTGGTTATGGTCGCCGACGAGTTAAAAAATTTTTTCATCATGTCGACGACGGCTTCAGCGTCGCCGCGTTCCATCTTCCTGATTAAAATGTTCATATAAATTGGTCAAGCCTCCGAAGTGCCGCGAAAATTTTTTCAGCCGGCCGCTTTAAAAGCGGCGGAACAGTGGGTATACTTTCGAGTCGCCGAAAAATTTTCAGTCATTCGCCGTACTCGAATCTCGCAGAAAAAATTTTTCAGCCGTCGTGCTTTAATTCGTCAGGCTCCTCACGGGCGCGGGGATTCTTCCGCCGCGAGCAATGAACGCCTCCGAGCTCCACTGATTTTTGACGGGAACAATCGGGCACCAACCGAGCAATCCGCCGTATTCGACGACGTCGCCGACCTTCGCGCCAGGCACGGGAATCAGTCGAACGGCGGTTGTTTTGTTGTTGACGACGCCAATGGCCGCCTCGTCCGCGATAATCCCGCTCAAAGTCGCCGCGCTTACGTCGCCGGCCACTGCAATCATGTCGAGCCCCACGCTGCACACGCAAGTCATCGCCTCAAGTTTTTCAATCGACAAGCTGCCGCTCTTGACCGCCGCAATCATGCCTTCGTCCTCGCTGACGGGAATGAACGCGCCGCTGAGTCCTCCGACGTGCGAACTGGCCATGAGCCCGCCTTTTTTTACCGCGTCGTTGAGCAGGGCAAGAGCCGCCGTCGTGCCCGGGGCTCCGCAAGCCTCAAGCCCCATCTCCTCCAAAATCCGCGCGACGGAATCTCCGACGGCGGGCGTGGGTGCCAAGGACAAATCGATTATCCCGAACGGCACGCCCAATCTCCGCGACGCCTCCTGCGCCACCAGCTGACCCACGCGAGTAATTTTGAACGCCGTCTTTTTAATCGTCTCGGCAATCTCGGTGAAGTCCGCGCCTTTCAAATCTTCCAGCGCGTGCTTGACGACGCCGGGGCCGCTGACTCCGACGTTGATGACTTTGTCGGGCTCGCTGACGCCGTGGAATGCGCCCGCCATGAACGGATTGTCCTCTGGCGCGTTGGCGAAGATGACCAGCTTCGCGCAACCAATCGCCTGCTTGTCGCGCGTGAGCTCCGCCGTCCTCTTGATGACTTCCCCGGCTTCGCGAACGCAATCCATGTTGATGCCCGCCTTGGTCGACGCCAAGTTAATCGAGCTGCAAACCAAATCGGTCGCGGCGAGGGCTTGCGGGATTGACTCAATCAAAATCTTGTCGCCCGCCGTGTATCCCTTCTCCACCAGCGCGCTGAAGCCGCCGATAAAATTCACGCCGACTTCCTTGGCGGCGCGGTCGAGTGTCTCGGCGACGGGCACATAACTTTCCGCCTTGCAACTCTCGGCGGCAATCGCCACGGGCGTCACGGAAATTCTTTTGTTGATAATCGGCACGCCGTATTCCGCCTCAATCTCCTCGCCGGTCTTCACGAGGAACTCAGCCGAGCGCGTGATTTTGTCGTAAACGTTGCGGCAAAAATCGCGCAAGTTCGGGTGAGCACAATCGCGCAGGGAAATGCCCATGGTTATCGTGCGAACGTCGAGCTTGTTGACGGTTATCATCCGATTCGTCTCAAGAATGTCTTCAATCGTTATCAAAAGTTTTTCCCTCCAAAATCTCCAGCGCGAGCCGATATTTTTCTGCGCGGGCGAAATCTTTTTCCGTGGGATTTTTCAGCCGCGACAAATCCGAGTTGTGCTTGAGGTCGGCGGCTTTGACTTTGGCGGCGAGTTCATTCGATTTAATCCGCGCGACGTATTCAAGGTAAGGAAAATTTTTTTCGTGCGTCAAAAGTTTCAAAGCCTGCAACTCGTCAGCCGTCAGCGGAATTTCTTCGCGCAACTCGTCAAAAGTTTTGTCGCCGTCCTCCACGACATCATGGAGCAGCGCGACGATAATCGCCGAAATATTTTCTCCGACGGAACGTGCCACGGTCAGCGGGTGATTAATGTATTCGACGCCGGCTTTGTCGACTTGCCCCGCGTGAATTTTTTTCGCGACGTCGAACGCCTTGCGGACTCGCGCGTCTTTGTGTTCGGCAAAATTTTTCACGGCTCAAATCTTGTGCATGACATCGAAAATATCTTGGTGCTGAGTTTTAATTTCGACGCCGATTGCCTCGCCCTGCTCATGAAGTTTTGCCTGCAGGTCGACGAGCCGAATCTTGCTTTCGGACGCCTCGGCGAACAGAATCATGTTAAAGAAGCCGTCCAAAATATTTTGATTGATGCTGAGAATGTTGACGTTGTTGTCGGCGAGAATTTTTGTGACGGCGGCGATTATGCCGACGCGGTCTCGTCCGACGACCGTTATGATTAACTTCAAAGTTATCATCCTTCCAAAAAATTTTTAAATGCTCAAGCGACCGACGCGGTATCCGAAAAATTTCGCGGCGTCCCTGAAGAGCGCGCCGAAGCACTCGACGGGATTTTTTTTCGCGAGCGCGGAAAGTTTCATCCAGACGAATTTTTTGCCCGCGCCCTCCGCCGAGCCGAACGTTTCCCGAATCCAACTTTCCTGCGCGTGAAATTTTCCAATCTGAACGTAACGACGAAACTCCTGCGCGGCAGTGTAATTGTGCGAGTGAAAAACTTTTGCGTCCGCCGCGTAAAAAATTTTCAGCCCGCTCATCAACATCTTTGCGGCGACGAACATATCCTCGCACAGCGGCACGTTCGTCGGGAAGCCGCCGACACCTTGCAACGATTCGACGCGGTAGGCGGCAAACGAATTCGACGCGAACGCCGTCTTGAGTCCGAAAATTTTTCTGTCGTCGAAGGAACGCAACTGACTTTCGGGCGGATAATTGAACGCGCGCAAAAATTTCGCCTCGTTCGTCGCGTCGACGTGCGGGAGCTGCCGCCCGTAACTCAAGCCGACCGATTCGTCCTCCGAAAAAATTTTTACCAGGTGCGCGAGTGAATCGTCGTCGTGGAGCAAAACATCTTGCGTTAAAAAAATTATCACGTCGAGCGGCAAAATTTTTTCCAGCGCAAATTGTCGCGTCGCCCCGTGATTGAAACTCTTGCGCGGGATGGTCAAGACTTCGAGCCCGAAATTTTTCGCGAGCCGAGCCGTGCCGTCCGTCGACTCCGAGTCAACGATTAATTTTTTCGTCGGTAAAGTTTGTGCGGCGAGTTGCGTCAATAATTTTTCAAACTGCGCGCCGGCGTTGAGCGTCGGGATTATCAATCCGAATTTCATTTGCATTTACTCCGAAGACCCGCCGAGCTTACAAAAGATTTGCAACTGGCTGAAAAAATTTTTTCGTCCGAGCACAGCGAGTGATTGAAAATCTTCGGCGACTTAAAAGCATACCCGCTGTTGAGCCGCTTTCAAAGCGGCCGCCGGCGTTGAGCGTCGGGATTATCAAGCCGTAAGTCATCACTCGTGCCGAAGATTTTTCAGCGCGGCGTTCAGTCGTTCGAGCGAAACTTCTTTGCCCAGCAGATACAAAATTTCCGTGACGCCGCCGGGTGTGACCTTCTGCATGGAAAGGGAAATTCGCAGCGGCCACATCACCGCGCCGACCTTCAAGCCCGACTCGGCCGTGAACGCCGAAATTTTTTCGTTGAGCGCGTCGAGTGACCAATCGTCGACCTGCTCCAAAATTTTTATCGCGGGCGCGAGTATCTCGGCGGATTTTTGCGGCGTGAGTTTGTTGCGCTTGTTGCTGAAAAGTTCCTCGTCGAACGGCGGCAAATTTTTCAGGAAGGAAATCATCGCGGGGATATCGGAAAGTTTTGCGACGCGCGTCTTGAGCAGGCTCGCCAAGAAAATTTTCCTCGGCGCGTCGAAGTCCGCGAAATATTTTTCGGCCGCGCGGGCGAAGTCCTCATCACTCATCGCCTTGAAATATTCGCCGCTCATCCAATCGAGTTTCGCGTAATCGAAAACTGCGGGCGATTTGCTCAGTCCGTCCAGACTGAAACTTTTAATCAGCTCTTCCATGGAAAAAATTTCTTGGCAAGAATTTTTCGGGCTCCAGCCGAGCAGCGCAACGTAATTGGTAATCGCTTCGGGCAGATACCCCGCCTCAATCAAATCGTTGAAACTCGTCGCGCCGTGGCGTTTGCTCAGCTTGGAAACGGTGCCGTCAGCCGCCTTGCCCATGACGGGCGCAAGATGAATGAACGTCGGCAGCTCCCAGCCGAAAAATTCGTAAAGCAAAACGTGCTTGGGCGTCGACGTGATAAACTCCGTGCCGCGAATGATGTGCGAAACTTCCATGAGGTGGTCGTCGACGACGTTGGCGAAATTGTACGTGGGCATGCCGTCGCTCTTGAGCAGGACTTGGTCTTCCAGTTCGCTGTTGGCAATCGTGATGTTGCCGTGAAGCACGTCGAAGAAAGTTGTCTCACCCGCCAGCGGCATCTTCTGCCGAATGACATAAGGCTTGCCCTCCGCGAGATTTTTTTCGACTTCGGCGGACGGCAGGTCTCTGCAGTGACGATTGTATCCGCCGAATTTATTTTCCTCGGAAGTTTCCTCGCCCGAACAGAAGCAGCGATAAGCGTGCCCGCTCTCGACGAGTTGCTCGGCGTATTTTTTGTAAATGTCCATGCGCTCGCTCTGAACGTAAGGCGCGAAGGCTCCGCCGTGATGAGGTCCCTCGTCGGGAATAATTTTCGCGGCGGCAAGTGTGCGCTCGATGAAGTCCACGGCGTCGGCCACGTAACGGGCGCGGTCGGTGTCTTCGATTCGCAAAATGAAATCGCCGCCCTGCGACTTTGCAAACAGGTAAGCGTAAAGAGCCGTCCGCAAATTTCCGATGTGCATGTAACCGGTCGGGCTCGGCGCGAAGCGTGTACGAATTCTCTTCAAAGCAATTCCTCCAATGAAATTCGTCTTATAAATTTTTCGGCAGGATTATATCACGTTGCTTGAAACTGTGCTATAATGTCCGCAAGATTTAAAGCACGGCAAAAAAATTTTTGGGAGATGATTTGTCGAAATGGGTCAAGCTATCGGAATTAAAGACATGCGGGCGTTCTTCGCGATTGTTGAGGAGGGAAATATCAGCCACGCCGCGCAACGTTTAGGAATGGCTCAGCCGGCACTCAGCCGCCAGATGAAACACCTCGAAGAAAATTTGCGCGTGAAACTCTTCGAGCGCGGGTCACGGCGCATTCGGCTGACGGAAGCGGGGCAAGTCCTCTACAGCCGCGTCGAAAATATTTTGGGGCTGGTCGACGGCACCGTCCGCGAGATAACCGAGATTGGCAGCGGCGCGAAGGGCACCGTTCGTATCGGGACGATTACCACGTCGGGCGCGATGATTCTGCCCGATTTAATCGCCGAGTTCAGAAAGATTTATCCCGAAGTCACGTTTGAAATTTGGGAGGCGGAAGGCGCGCGCATTATCGAACTGCTCGACAGCCGCCTGATTGAAATCGCCATCACTCGCACGCAGGTCGACAATCTCAATTATGAATTGCTCGTCCTGCCCAACGAACCGCTCGTCATGGTCATGAACGCCAAGAGCGTCTGCGGCGCGGACGACGCAACGATTAAGCTCGAAGAACTCAAAGACCACCCGCTCATCATTCCTCTGCGCTGGAAGTCAAACTTTGTCGCCGCCTGCAAGAAACTCGACTTCAATCCGCAGATAATTTGCGTCTCGGACAGCATTGTGCAGGATTTGCTGATGGTCAAGATGAATTTGGGTGCGGCGATGATTCCCGTCTCAAGCAAGCGGCTGCTCACCGACGGCGACCTCGTTTACAAGAGAATCGTCGAACCGGAGATGAACACGCACACCGTCGTTGCCTGGCGCAAAAACCAAACGCTCTCGACCGCCTGCAAAAATTTCATCGATTTGTTCAAAAAACTTTTCGTCAAAGAAGAACTCGTCCTGTGATGTCTCTTCTTCACGCAAGAATTAATTTTAAAATGGAAAGGAGATTTTAATTTGAAGTATATCAGCACGCGCTCAAAAATCAAACCGATAGAATCGGCGGAGGCAATTCTCCAAGGGCTGGCTGCCGACGGCGGACTCTTTGTGCCGGAAAAAATTCCCAAGGTAAAGCTCGAAGAAATTGGCGAACTCCAAGACAAAACTTATGAGCAAAGGGCGGCGTGGCTCCTCGGAAAATTTTTGACGGATTACACAGAGGACGAACTCGGCGAGTGCTCGGAGCTGGCTTACAACTGGTTTGACGTTCACGGACGCGTGCCCGTCTCCGTCCTGATTCAAGACCCGAAAAATCCCGTGGCACCCGTCGGCAACATGGAGTTGTGGCACGGCCCCACTTCCGCGTTTAAAGACGTCGCGCTGCAAATGTTGCCGCACCTCATGCGCATGGCCTTGAAAAAAACCGGAGAGACGAAAACCATTTTGATTTTGGTCGCGACTTCGGGCGACACGGGCAAGGCGGCGTTGGCGGGCTTCGCGGACGTGCCGCAGACAAAAATCATGGTCTTTTATCCCGACGGCGGCGTCAGCAAAATTCAGCGGCTGCAGATGGTCACTCAGCGCGGCGACAATGTAAACGTCACGGCGGTCAGAGGAAATTTCGACGACGCGCAATCGGGTGTCAAAAAAATTTTCGGTGATAAAGAAATCGCCGACAAACTCGACAAACTCGGAGTCAAGCTCAGCTCCGCCAACTCGATTAACTGGGGGCGGCTCGTCCCGCAAATCGCTTATTACTTTTCCGGTTACGTCGAACTCATTCGCACGAAGCAAATCGCGCTCGGCGACAAAATTAATATCAGCGTGCCCACAGGAAATTTCGGGAACATCCTCGCCGCTTATTACGCGTTGCGCATGGGCTTGCCCGTCAAGAAATTGATTTGCGCCTCGAACGTCAACAACGTCCTCACGGAATTTTTCGCGACGGGCACTTACAACCGCAAGCGCGAATTTTTCAAAACGATCACTCCGTCGATGGACATTTTAATTTCCAGCAACTTGGAGCGGCTGCTCTTCCACGAGAGCGGCAACGACTTCAAACAGGTTGCCCGTTACATGAACGAACTGAACATCAAAGGCAAGTACACGGTCGACAAATCTCTGAAGGCGCGGCTCGATAAAATTTTCCACGCCGAATACGTGACCGAGGACGAGACGAAAAATTTCATCAAGCGAATCTTCGGCTCGTTCAAATATCTGGTCGACACGCACACGGCGGTTTCAATCGCCGCGCTGAGCAAATACCGCGGCAGGACGAAAGACTTCACGCCCGTACTCAACGCCGCGACCGCCAGCCCGTACAAATTCACCGGCGCGGTCTTGGAGGCACTGGAGCAGAAGGTTGAAGGCGTCGACGACCTCGCGCAGCTCAAGCAGCTCAATTACCTGACGAACGTCAAAGTTCCCAGAAATCTTTCCGAACTCGCGGACGCAAAAATTTTGCACGAAGATGTTTGCGACAAAGATGAAATGGCGGACAGAGTTCTGAAGTTCGCCGCGCGGTAGAGTAAAGTGCAAAAATCCCACCAAAGATTGACGGCTCTTTTTCCGCCTGACTTTGTCGAAAATTCTTGACATACGTCAGTATGCCTGCGAATTTTCTTCGCGTCATGCGCAAAAATTTCTCGTCAATCTTTTGGCGTTCTTTCTGCACTTTGCTCTAAAAAAAAATTTTCCCCGCCGCTCGTGATGAGTGACGGGGATTTTTTTATAAGTTCATGCTTTGTCGGTAGAAGTCAAGCGCGTTGCCGTGAAGTCCGTTGCAGTAAAGGTCGTCGAAGTCAAAGACCGCGCGCAAATTCGGCGCGATGATGAATCCGTCGCGGACGAACGAACTGACCCACGCGTCGATAAATTTTTTGTCGAGAGGCACGCGCAAGAGAACGTCGCCGAAAATTTCCAGCACGTCGCTGAAAAAATCTTTGACGCCCGCGTTAATCTCCTCCAGCTCGTCGAAGTGAATCTGTCCGACTTCAGGTGCGCCGAAAATCGGTTTGCCCTCCGCGTCGAAGTGCAGCAGCTGAGCGTCGGGCGCAGTCAAAAAACTTTCGAACAGCAGATGATATTTGTACACGGCGGATTTGGTCGTAACTTGCATATCGTTCTCGGCGAAGCACCCGCGCATCCTCTCGTGAGCCGCCGCGCCGAAAAGATTTTTTGCGTTCGTCGCGAAGTAGTAGCCCGTGAAATTTTTTCCCGCGAGCCGCTGCAGATGATATTGAATCGTGCCGGAGTAGCCCATGTCCACCAAGCCGACTTTGTCGAGCGCGCCTCCCAGCCCGTCGATATATTTTTTGTAATTCGTCCGTTCCATCTCCACGCGCGACAAAATTTCTTCGGCGTGCTCCGCGATAATTTTTTTCACGCGCCCGAACGATTCGTCGGGCAGAGAAATTTTTGTGTCGTCGCCGAGCTCCAAGCCGAACCGAACTTTGAAAAATTGTTTGAGCGTGCCGTCGAAGTTGAGTTTCAAAATATCTTCCGCGTGAGAAATTTCGCGGACGGAGGCAACGGTCACCGCGCGGCGCGAGGCGTAAAAATATTCCGAGGGCAGCGGCTCCACGTTCAAAGTTTCCGTCACGAGTTTGTACAGCGGCCGAAGAAAATATCCGTCGCGCGCCAGGAAAAAAATTCGGCGCGTTCCATCCTCCCGCGTGGTTTTAATCAGCCAAAGAATGAACGTCAGCAGCGGCGGCCCGAAGAACCAGTAACCGAGGTCGCGGAAATTTTTCAGAACGATTTTTCCGGGGCGGTCGGTCAGCTCTCTGCTCAGCGCGAACGGGCTTTGCAATTTCTTCGCGAGCACGACGCCCAGACAAATTCCCGCGTACAAAGAATTTTTCAGGTCGAAGCCCTCCGCCAGCATTTTTCCGAACGGCGTGAGCGTCAGCATATTGAACGCGCTCATCAAATGGTAACCGAAAATTTTTCTGTCGTTGGGCAGTTGCATGTCGCTCGTTTCGTTGTCGCCGACGTGAACGAGATTTATTTTTTTCTCCGCGAAGTGATTCCAAATCGCGGCGGTGTCCTTGCGCATTCCCGTTTCGCAGGAGATGAGAAGTTTTTCGTAACCTTCGACGCCGCACTTTTTTAAAAGCCGTTCGAGGTCGGGCGTCTGCATGTACATGTCCGAGATGAGCCAAATTTTTCGTCCGCTCTTTAAAATTTTTTTGAACCAATCGACGACGGCTTCGCGCGGCAAACTCAGCTTGACTTCCGTGGAAATTTCCAGCTCCCGAATTTTTTTGCAAGTGTCCGCGTCGAGCTCCGCCACCTGCGAGAAGCTCCGATAAATTTCGTCGAGCGTCACGTCCCCGCCCTTATCCCGGCGCGCCAGCTCCTCCGCCCTTAATCTGAACTTCGGGAAGTCAAAACTTTTTCCGAGCAAATCTTCCACCTTGAGCCGAATGATTTCGTTGACGAGCGCGGGCACGGCGACGTATCGCATGAGCAGAGTGTCGAACACGTCGAAGGAAATTATTTCGCCCTGCGCCACCAGCCACTGCAATTCGGTTTCACTGCCGTTGCGCGAGCTGAAATATTGCCAAAGATTTTTGCTGCCCAAGTTCACGGAATAATTTTCGGTCGCGGGGTCGAACTCGTAAAAATTCATCTCCTCGGACTGCGCGGCGAGCAAAACGGATCGTTCAAAGGCGTGAGCAATCGTTCCGTCGTTCTGACCTTGTTCGGGCGGAAAATCTTCGAACGTCAGCCCGAGCGCGAAAAATTTTTGCAACGCCTTCGTCCGCGCCCAAAACATCGTGCCTGCGGGGAAATCGAAGTACTCTGTCTTGTTCGGCGCAATGCCCGCCCGATTCAAAAGCAGTCGCCCTTGCGCGCGATTCGACAGCCATGTGAACGCGACGTAAGGAACATTCTCTGCCGGCCGCGGATAAATCACTCCGACGGATTTGTCGTCGAGGAACGCGCGGAAAATTTTTCTGATTCGCGATTGAGTTCCGAGCAGAGCGTCGAGCAAATAATTTCTCCAATTCTGCTGCTCCGCGCCCGTGTACAAAGATTTTTTCGAGTGAATGTGCAGAACGAAATCGTATTTGGGCAAGAGGTCGCCGAAGCCCGCGATGAACGGCGCAACATCCCGCCCGCGATTGGGCACGACGCGCACGATGCATTTGTCGACGTTGGAAATTTTTTTGAACGCGGCACGAACTTTTTCTTCGGCGGTCGCGTCAACGATTGAAACCAGCGCGTCGAATTTGTACGGCATGTTCGCGCAGTGAGCCGCCATCTCGTCGAGCAGGTCGAGATAAAAAATGTGCGCCTGAATTGCAATTTTCCCCGGCTGAGTCTCCAGCTCCCCGCCGAAAGATTTTTCTTCAATCTGTATGAAATTCATTCGGCCGGCGGGCGTCGCTCCACGCAGCAGGCACGAGAGTTGCCAATTTTTATATCGCCGAGTGTTCTTGAGCAGCGGCGCGAACGTCGAATAAAATTTATCCTTGAGCGATTCTTTTTGCTCCGCGTTGAGCGGCAACGCCCGATAAAAAATGTGCACGGCGGACAAAACTTTTTCCCTGCCGCTGAGCTTCAACCACTCGCGGAAAGAATTTGTCACCTTCCACGAATTCAAATTCCAAACGGATTCGTTCTCCGCCGTGAGCCGACGATTTTCCGCGAGGAGTTGTTCGTTGCGCGCGGTGAGGTCGTTCAGCGTGCGGGAAATAATTACGGGATAATTTTCTTCCGTCTCTCCGAAAATTTCAAAAGTCACGTGCCCCGAAAGATTTTCCACGTCGAAAAAAATTTGCGGGTCGCTCGTCCAAAATCTGCGGAAGCCGCCGACAGTTTCGCTCGAATTGTCGCGAGAAATTTTTTGCTCGTCGCCGTTAATCAGCACGCGAATCACTTTGACGGAAATGAAATTCGTGGCGGGGTCGAAGCGCAAAACTTTCGTCGGGCGACTCAAGTCGAAATCAAACCGCCCGTAAAATTTTCGGGACGTGTCGACGTTTACAATTTTTTCTGCCGCGCGGAAGTAATCGCCGCCGCTGACGTAAAAAATTTCCGTGCGGAGCATCGAATTTTTCTGCGCGAGATTGAACACGTCGAAGGAGCCGCCGTCGCGCAAAAAAGTTTTCTCGTCGTACCCGTAAAGATTTTTAATCTGAGCGGCGTCGGTCGGGTTGTCCAAAAGATTTTTCAGCAGCTCCAAGCCCGCCAGGTGGAAGGCGGCACTCGCCACGGATTTTTTTTCCAGATAGAGCTGAGCCAGCGCGAAGTGCCGATTAATCTGCCCGTCGACGAGGAAACGCTCGGCTTCGGGGAAAACCTCCAAGAAAAATTTGTCGTCGTCGAAACCGGCGGCGATTTCTTTTGCGATGAAAAAAAATTCCAAGTCGGCGCGAACTAATTTATCGTAAGAGGTCGCCGAAGTATTTTCCTGGCGCGCGCGGCGGAGTCGAAACTTGGTCAGCCTTTCGGGCAAAATAAAAATCTCTGCGTGAAAGCAAAGACGAATCCAAATCAAAAGGTCGGGCAACTGCCAGTAACCGTGCAAGTCAAAAATTTTGTACTCGTCGTAAGCGGCGCGGCGCACCACGGCACTCGGATGGCACAGGCAGTTCGCGTTGTAAAAAAAATAATTCAGCCACTCGGCGCGCGGGCGGTTGAGTTTGTCGAAAACATTTTTGTAAGAGTCGGCGGCGTCGAGTTCATTTGAATTTCCCTGCTCGTCGACGAATTCAACGAACGTAAAGCACGCCGCGCAGTCCTCGTGGGCGTCAAGGTAAGCGATTTGCCTCTCCAACTTTTCGGGCGTCCACAGGTCGTCGGAGTGTTGGACGGCGATATATTTTCCGCGCGCGGAGTTCAAAGCCTCGCGCACGGCGATATTCGAGCCGCGATTCTCCTCGTACAAAAAAAATTTTATGCGCGGGTCGTCGAAGGTCTTGATAATCTCGCGGCTGTTGTCGCGCGAGCCGTCGTCGACGATTAAAAGTTCAAAGTCCGCGAACGTTTGACTGAGGACGCTCTCAATCGACGCCGCAACGTAAGCCGCGTGATTGTAACTCGTCAAAATCACGCTGACCTTGGGCGAAATTTTTTCAGCTCTCGCCAAAACCATTCTCCTCTCGGTTATTTAAATCGTCACGGAAAAATCTTTCGCCGCCCGTCGAGTTCAAATCGTCACGAAAAAATCTTTTGCCGCTTCGTCCTCAAAAATTTCCACGTCGAAATCTTTCAGCTCTTCGCGGAGATAATCGGCAAGTTCATGGACGATTGGAAACTCGGTGGCGAAGTGCCCCGCGTCGACGACGTGAATTTTATTTTCGACGGCCGCCTGAGCCTCGTGATATTTTACGTCGCCGGTCACGAACGCCTGCGCGCCGAAAAATTTTGCCTTCATGATAAAATCCGCGCCCGCGCCGCCGCACAGCCCAACCTTTTTAATCAAAAAATTTCCCGCGTCGACGAGTCGGACGTTGTCGGCGTTCAAAACATTTTTCACGTGGCGCGCGAAGTCCGCGGCGGTCATCGGCGTTTCGAGAGTGCCGAGCCTGCCCAAAGAAAATTCTTCGTCGTCAAAATTTTTTACGTCGACGAGCCCGATTTTTTTCGCGAGCACATCATTGACGCCGCCCGCAGCCGTGTCGAGATTCGTGTGCGCCGCGAATACCGCCAGATTATTTTTTATCAGCCGCGCGAGTTTGTTTCCGAGCGGCAGGTCGAAGCGGACGTTCTTAACGGCGTGGAAGATGAGCGGGTGGTGCGCGACGATGAGTTGGGCGTCGAGCTCCAGCGCGCGCGAAATTTTTTCGTCGAGCACGTCGAGGCACACGAAAATTTTTTTGACTTCAGCCGACGGGTCGCCGACGAGCAAGCCGGGGTTGTCCCACTCCTCGGCGAGTTTCTTCGGTGCCAGACGATTGACGGCGTCGGCAACGGTTTGAACGGTGCACTTCCTCATAAATTTTCCTCCAGCAATTTCAAAACGTCGGCAAAATTTTCCGCGCGATTCGGGTAAAAAATTTTCGGGCGGTCAATCATGACGACGGGCAAGTTTAAAATTTTCGCCGCCGCGAGTTTGGTATCCGCGCCGCCGACGTGCCCGCTGTTCTTCGTGACGATGACTTGAGCCGCCGCGTGCCTGAAGAGTTCGACGTTGAGTTCGACGGAGAAGGGACCTTGCATGGCGACGATTTGCTTCGGCGTGAGCCCCAAGCTTTCACACTGCGCCAAAACTTCGGCAGTCGGAAGAATCCGCGCGGTCAAGTTGCAATCGCCGAGCAGGTCGACGAAAATTTTTAAGCTGCGGCTGCCCGTGGTGAGGTAAATATTTTTTCCGAGCCGGGACGCCTTGTGAGCCGCCGCCTCATAACTTTCGACGCGGAAAATTTTTTCGTAATCGAAATCAACTTCGGCGCGTTCGTAACGGACATAAAAAATTTTCGCGGCTTGAGCGGCGTCGATGGCGTTGGCGGAAATATTTTTGGCGTAAGGGTGGCTGGCGTCGACGAGGCAGTCGAAACTTTCCGCGCGCAAAATTTTTTCCAGTTCGGAGCGGTCGAGCGGCTTATCGTTAATCTTTATGCCCGCGCAGCTCTCCAAAAGTTTTCGCCCGTAATCGCTGACGACGGACGCCGTAACGTCAAAATTTTTTTGTGACAGAAGTGCGGAGAGTTTGCGTCCGTCCTCCGTGCCCGCGATTAAAAAAATTTTTTTGTTCATGTTGGCGATTGTAATTCAGCGTGAAAATTTTTTCAAGCTTGTTTATTTGGCGATACCTGTTATAATCGGCGCGTAAAAAAAATTATGGAGGGATGACATGAAAATTTTGGCACGACAACTGACTTTGGATTTGTACAACTGCGAGACGAATCGCCTCGGCGTCGTCGAAGAGATAAAGGACACATTGAAGAGCGTAATCGGGAGTGAGCCGCGCCTGACCTCCGAGGCAATCGACGAGAACCACTGCTCGATTGTCGGCGCGTTCGCCGAAGGACATATCGCCTTGCACGTTTACAAAGAGCTTCGATACGTCGCGGTCGATATTTTCACTTGCACGGAGTCTGACAACTCGGAAGAGCTCGCCAAAGTCATAAGAAAATTTTTCCGCCCCGACAAAATTAAATCGACGTTCCTCAAGCGCGGAGACTTCGGACAGGAGCGCGAGATAAAACCCAAGATAAAAGTTCGCGTCGCTCCTCTTCGGCGCGTGAAGAACGCCGGCGCGAAGGTCGTAAAAAAATTGGTGCGCCGCGGGAAGTAATCCCTTTTCACACGAGAGCGGACACCCGTCGCCAAAATTAAAATCTGAAACTTTGCAGGAAAAATTTTGCCTCGCAACGAATTATGCGGGGCATTTTGTTTTAGGAGGTTTTGAAATGCTTTACTCAACCTTCTCCGAAAAATTTTCGACGTGGGGTGCCTCGGCACCCGAAAAATTTTGATTCAACCCGGCGCACGCGAAAAATTTTTTTGGAGGTTTAATCATGGACTACTCGACTTACTTGAAAAAATATCCGACGGAGGACGGACGCTTCGGTCGCTTCGGCGGCGCGTACCTTCCCCCGCAGCTCGTTCCCGCCATGGAGGAAATCACGCAGGCTTACCTGACCATCTGCCACTCGTCGCAGTTCATCAATGAACTCAGAAGAATCCGCCGCGAGTTCCAAGGTCGCCCGACGCCCGTCTACCACTGCGAAAATCTCAGCCGCAAGCTCGGCAACTGCCAGATTTATCTCAAGCGCGAGGATTTGAATCACTCGGGCGCGCACAAACTCAATCACTGCATGGGCGAAGGTCTGCTGGCAAAATTCATGGGCAAGAAGAGAATCATCGCGGAGACGGGCGCAGGTCAACACGGAGTCGCGCTCGCCACGGCCGCCGCGTTCTTCGGGTTGGACTGCACGATTTACATGGGCGCGGTCGATATCGCCAAGCAAGCTCCCAACGTCGCCCGCATGAAAATTCTCGGCGCGAATGTCGTTTCCGTCGACAAGGGCGCGAAGACTTTGAAGGAAGCCGTCGACGCCGCCTTCGAGGATTATCTTGAGAACTACAAGGACACGATTTACTGTATCGGCTCGGTCGTCGGTCCGCATCCCTTCCCGATGATGGTTCGCGATTTCCAATACGTCGTCGGCGAGGAGGCGCGCGAACAATTTAAAGAGATGACCGGCTTGTTGCCCGATGTCGTGACGGCTTGCGTGGGCGGCGGCTCAAACTCAATCGGATTCTTCCTGCCGTTCATCAATGACCCCGTGGAAATTGTCGGCGTCGAGCCTCTCGGTCGCGGAGAAAAACTCGGTGACCATGCCGCGTCGATGACTTACGGCTTCGAAGGTGTCATGCACGGTTTCGATTCGATCATGCTCAAGGATGAGAACGGCGAGCCCGCTCCCGTTTACTCAATCGCCAGCGGTTTGGATTATCCTTCCGTCGGCCCCGAACATGCTTTCCTGCGCGAGATTGGTCGCGTGAAGTACGACGTGGCCAGTGACTTGGAAACCGTCGACGCGTTCTTCAAGCTCAGCCGCTACGAAGGAATTATCCCCGCGCTTGAAAGTTCTCACGCCGTTGCTTACGCAATGAAGCTCGCAAAGAAGATGGGCAAGGGTTCCATCCTCGTGAACTTGAGCGGGCGCGGCGACAAAGATTTGGATTACGTCATCGAACACTACGGCTACGGCGAAAACTTTAAGGACTTCTGATACATGGAACAAATCTCGCAAGCTTTTTTGACTTTTATCGACTCGTGGGGCTACTTTGCCGTCGCTCTTCTCATGGCAATGGAGAACGCGTGCATTCCCGTGCCCAGCGAATTGATTTTGGGGTTCGCGGGCTACTTGGTCAGCGCGGAACGAATGACTTTCACGGGCGCAATGATTGCCGGAATGATTGGCGGCATGGTCGGTTCCATTTTTGCTTACGTCGTCGGCGCGACGGGCGGCAGAAAGTTCGTCGACAAGTACGGCAAATATTTTCTCATCAAAAAATCTCACGTCGACCTTGCGCAAAATTGGTTCGACCGCTACGGAATCCGCGCGGTGTTCTTCAGCCGAATGCTCCCCGTCATCCGCACGTTCATTTCGTTGCCCGCCGGCTTCGCGCGCGTAAAGTTTCCCGCGTTCCTCTTTTACACATTCGCGGGCTCGTTGCCGTGGACTGCGCTGATTCTTTGGGCGGGACTCATGCTCGGCGACAACTGGGAATATCTCCTTGAGCTCGGTCACGAATTCAGCGCGGCGGTCATCGTCATCTGCCTCGTGATTGTCGCTTGGCTTTACTTCAGAAAAAAAAGATAAGATATCACCTTCAGAAAAAGTGAAAGCCCCGCTGGTGAGACGGAGCTCTCTGCGTCAGGGCAGGACGCTAAGATTTGTTGCCGAGGACTTTTGCCTCAGCGGTCGAGCCACTTAATTATAAAATAGGATACGACGTTGGCTGCGACAGTGAGGAGAAAAGTAGAGATTGACATAAATGTTCCCTCCCTTCCGTCACCGGTATAGGGGCGGCAACGCCAAAAGTTTACAGCGAACTTTGCATTTTTGCAACGAAAAATTTTTCTTGCAAAGTGAAATTAAATGCTGTACACTGTCAGTGGAGATTGACGTAAAAGTTCCAAAGCAAGAGCCTCGGCCGGTTACCTGGGCTCGAAAGTAACTTCAGACAAAAAGACCGCCTCCGATTTTGGAAGCGGTCTTTTGCGTTGCAAAAATTTATTTCGCGCCGACAATCGAACGGATATGTTGCGCAAAGCTGTCGGGGTTGCGCGTTTGAATCAAGACGACGCCCGGTCCGCGGAAACGACAGACGAGCCCTTCGCCCGAAGTGAGACTCGAAATCCAACCCTTCGACGCGCGCTCCATTTTGTAATCCATGTAATCGGGCCAAGCGACCAAGTGTCCGTTGTCGATGATGACTTCCTCGCGGTCTTCAAGATTTATCGGATGAATCACTCCGTAACTGGAAACAAAAAGCGTGCCGCGCCCTTTGGCGTTGAGGATGAAAAAACCTTCGCCGCTGAGAAAGCCGCGCGAAAGATTCTGCGTTTCGGTTTCAATGTTAATGCCCGGCGTGCTCGCGAGGAATCCGTTCTTTTGAATCATCAAGCCGTAAGAGCCGTCCAACTCCACGTCCAAGATGCCGCCGATTTGCGAATGCCCGAACAAAACTTTTCCGCGCCCGCGACGCGCCACCAGCTCTTGAAAGAACAAACTCTCACCCGAAAGAAAACTTCTCGCCAGGCTACTCAAAATCCCGCCGTCCATTTTGCCTTCCACGTCAATCGTCGGGCTCATGGCAATCATCGCGTCCGACTCAGCCTTTATGCTTTCGCCGCGCTCCAATTCGCATTCGACAATCGGAAACGCTTCGGGATACAAAATTTCATACTTCAATCAAATCACCTCGAAAAATTTTTACGCGACGGCTCCGCAATAAATTTCCTTTCCGTTTTCAAAAATCAGTAGCCGAAAAGTTTATCCAAAAAGCCGCGCCAGCCTCTCGACACGGAATTCATTTTCTCGCCGCTGAGCAAACTTTGCGCGAGTTCAAAGATACAGCGCGCCGCAGGAGATTTTTCATTGAGAATCACGAACGGCTCTTGCTTGTGCACCGCCTCGATAACCGCCCTGTCCTCGTAAATGTATCCGAGGCAGCCGATTGTCACGTTCAAAAATTTTTTCGTCGTCTGATTAATTTTTTCGACGACGGCATAACATTCTTCCTCGTCGCGAATCCGATTGATGACCAGCCTGATGTTGCGTCGGTCTGTGTAAGTGCTGTAGGCTTTTATGACGGCGTAAGCGTCGGCCAGTGCCGTCGGCTCGGGCGTGGTTATCAGCAAGACTTCCTCGGCGGCAAGCACGAACTCAATCACGTTTCGATTCAAGCCCGCGCCCGTGTCGATTATGATTACGTCCGCCAGCTCGGAGCAACGCGCGAGTTTCCTGTGAAGTTTTTTCTGCTCCATGCGATTGACATTCATGGCGGCCTCGACGCCCGCGACGCCCGAAATATATTTCACGCCCGCCGCGCCTTCCTCGATTACGTCCTCCAACTCAACGTCGTTCTCCAAAAGGTCAAGCAGACTTCGATTCGCCACGGAGCCCATCAAAAGATTCACGTTTGCCATGCCGATGTCCGCGTCGATTAACAAGACCCGCTGCCCCGCCTGTTGCAAGCCGACCGACAAGTTCACCGCCAGATTTGTTTTGCCGACGCCGCCCTTGCCCGACGTTATCGCGATGACCCGCGTGTTTTCTCCCACGCCAAGATAAAGCTCGCCCACTTGCCGCGCTTGCGCTTCCTCTTCGGCGCGCTCCTCGACCAAATCTCTCAGCTTCTCTGCCTGGTCAGCCATCTTCATACCTCGTCAATTTTTTTCAACAGAAAGCTCGCCAAGATTTCGGCACTCGCCCGCTCGATTTCGTCGGGCACGCTTTGACCCGTCGTGATGTATGACAGCGAATATCTTTTGTCGCGCATAAGATTTAAAATCATGCCGAGGCTGCCCGTTTCGTCAATCTTGGTGAAAATTATTCTGTCCGGCTCGACCTGCGAAAATTTTTTTATAATCTGGCGGGCGTCGGTGGCTTTTGTCGTCGCGCTGATTACCAAATGCTTTTCGATTCGGGGATTGACGCGCAAAAATTCTTCCAGCTCGCGCAACTGATAATCGTTGTGCTGACTGCGCCCCGCCGTGTCGATTAAAATCAAATCTCTGTCGCGGTGGCGTTCCAGAGCCGAGGCGAGCTCCTGCGGGTTGTAAACGATTTCCAGCGGCAGTTCGAGGATGTCCGAGTAAGTCTTGAGTTGTTCGACGGCGGAGATTCTGTACGTGTCTGCGGTTATCAGCGCGACGTTCGTCCGCTGCTCCAAAACAAATTTGGCGGCGATTTTTGCCAGCGTCGTGGTCTTGCCGACGCCCGTCGTGCCGAGCAACGCCACAATCCTCACGCCGTGTCGATTGAGTTTTACGCCGTCGGAAAATTTTACGTGCTCATTCAAATATCTGATAAGCGTCGCTTTGGCGGTGGGCGTGTGGACGTCGGCGAGCGTGTCGCCCGCGTTCGACTGCACAGCCATGTCGGTCAAAACATCTTCGTCGACTTCCTGCGACTTCAAAGCCTCGTGCAGGGAGAGCGTGACTTTGTTCGTGCCGTGCCCCAAGACTTCAGCGAGCAACGCTTTCATCTGCGCGATTTCCTCTTCGAGCCGCTGAATTTTTTCTTCGTTCTGCGAAGGTGGTGTCGTCTGCTGAAAACGCATTTGTTCCTGCACCTGTGCTTGCGCCTGCGCCTGTGCCTGCGCGATTGCCGCCTGCTGAATCATTTGCATTTGATTGAACTGCTCCATGAGCATCGCCTGCGTTTGCGCCATTTGCTCCTGCGTGAAGCCCGCGCTTTGCGGCGGCGGAGTTTCCTCGGCGGGCTCAAGAATTTTTTCGGGCTCGGAAAATTTTTCTTCGGACTCAGATTTTTCTTCGGACTCAGATTTTTCTTCGGACTCAGATTTTTCTTCGGGCTCGGAAATTTTTTCTTCGGGCTCGGAAAATTTTTCTTCGGGCTCGGAAAATTTTTCTTCGGGCGCGGAATTTTCTTCGGGCTCGGAATTTTCTTCGGGCTCAGGAATTTTTTCGGGCTCAGGAATTTTTTCGGGCGCGGATTTTTCTTCGGGCTCGGAATTTTCTTCGGGCTCGGAAATTTTTTCTTCTGGCTCGGATTTTTCTTCGGCGGGCGGAGGAGTTTCCTTTTCGATTTCGTCTTCCAAATTTTTGACAGCCTGTTCGGTGCCGTCGGTTTGGTAGCGCGTCAAAAGAGAATTGGGCATGACGGTCGGGTGCTTGAGGGGCGGCGGCTCAGGTTTTTTCGGCAAAGAATTTTCTTCGACGGCTGCGGTGATTTCCACGACTTCACGGCTGCCGATTCCGAGCAGTCCGCCCTCTTTATATTTTTTGCTGTGCAATATGACGGCGTCGTCGCCGAGCTCCGCTTTCATGGCGGCCATGGCGTCCTTCATGTTGCCCGCTTTAAAAACTTTTATCTGCAAACAAAATCACCACCGGTTTTTGGGAAAATTATATCAGAAAAATTTTTCATAGCAAACGAAATTTCGGCGCGCCTTCCGCAAAAAAAAAAATTGCCTCGCGCGAGACAATTTTGGTCGACAAGTTCAATCGTTCAATCAGATGGTAACGAGTTCGTAATTGGGCGTGCCCATTTGAAGTTCTTTCATGGCTGAGAGCTGACGGCGTCCGCTGCGGCTTTCGATGCGCGTGATTAAAAAATTTTTCTCGTCGCCGGGGAAATTGTAAATCATATCGACGGCGGCCTTATCGACGGCGAGCAGGTCGGTGGAGGCGAGGATGCCGAGGTCGGGCAATTCGGGGGCGGCGGCTCCTGCGCCCGCGCAATCGCAATCGACGCTGAGCCGATTGAGCACGTTGATGAAAACCATCTTCTTGCCGAAGTGATCGCAAAGTGCTTTGCCGCTGTCGACCATGCGCTCGAGGAATTCGTTGCCTGTCTCCCAATTTTTGCCGTGGATTTGTAACTTGCCGACTTTGCCGCTGGCGCAACCGATTGCGATATTTTTCAGGCTGCCGCCGAAGCCTGCCATGGCGTGTCCTTTGAAGTGCGTGAGCGCAATCAGCGAATCGTAATTGTTCAGGTGAGAGCCCATGGCGACTTCGCTGAGGTGGAAGCCGCGGCTGACGGGAAAAGAGATGTCGCCGTCTTCGTCGAGGATATCGACGGGGCAAAACGTCCAGTCGTTTGCTTTGAGCGTTCGCCTGTGCCGTTCCGTCGACGAGCGTGCGCCGCCGTAAAGAGTGTTCGTTTCGACGATTGTCGAGTTTGGAATTTGCGCTTGGAAAGCTTTGACCCATTCGCGCGGCAAAATGTTCGGTTCGTTCGGCTCGCCCGTGTGCAACTTTATGGCGACCCTGCCGGTTATCTCGGAATTGATTTTTTTATAAAGTGCAATGATATGATCTGCGTCGATTTTCTTGGAAAAATAAACCGTGGCTTTGTCCGCGGGGGGAAGGCTGTCCGCTTCCGCAACACTGCTCGGAACGACCGCCGCTTGGTTGCCGCAGCCGGTCAAGTTGCCGACCAGCCCGACCAAGCCCGCTACCCCCGCGAGCTTTACAAAATTTCTGCGTGTGAGCTCCATTGTCACCGCCTCCTAACTTCCATGCCATTATAAAATATAAAGCTAACTGCAAGCAAGCGGCGGAGAGAAAAAATTTTTTATACGCAGAAATATTTCAGCACGGGGAGCCTGCCGAATTTTTTCGCGATGAGTAACGGAATCAGGAGTCCGAGCAAAGTTATTGAGAAGATGACTTCGGGCAGCGGGCGAATGATTTTGAACGGCAAGCCCGTGAAGTTTTCAATCAAATCGTAAGCGACGAACACGATTATCAGATGAGCAGTCATGACGAACAAACTTTGTCGCCCGCAATATTTCATGAGCGCGCAAAATTTTCCGTCGACGTTTGAAATCCAAATTGAAAATTTCATCACGAGCAACGTGCCCGAAATTCCTCCGAGATAAAATAAAAATAACTCGCCGTAATTGCGAGCGTTCATGCTGATTTTTCCGTTGAACAAAAGAACCAGCGCGAAGACGTTCAGCAGAATCAGCCAATGCCGCCGCGTCAATCGTTCGAGGACATTGTATTTGCGAATCAAGACGCCCGCCAGCAAAAATCCTTGAACGGTCAGAGCAACGTCCAAACTCAGCGGCAAGAAAAAAATTTTTCCAATCAAGTAACCCAAATGTGTGAGCCCGAAAATTATCAGCAAAAAAATTTCCGGAGCAGCCTTGCCGAATCGATTGTGCACTTTCAAAAAAATCAGCTCGGAGAAAAAAAGCGCGGGCAAAAACCACAGCGGCACCAGCGCGAGTAAATTTCCGTTGCCGATGAAAATCCCCAAGAGCGCGTTGAGCGGCGTGAGTGACTCGTTGCGAATGTAAGCCTCGTGACCCATGATGTGCCCTGCCAAAAACCAAATCGGATACCACAAAATTTCCGCGAGATAATACGGCACGAGCAATCGCTTGACGAGTTTCGTCGCGAACGCTTTGTAATTCTCCGCGCCCCCCCATTTTTCAAAATTCAAAAGGAAGCCTGCCATGATAAAAAAGAACGGCATGTGAAATTCATACACAGCCATCAAGAACACGTCGAAAAATCTTTCATGGTTGTAAACGGCGGCGTGTCCGAAAATTACCGTGACCATCACGAAACCTTTGGCGAAGTCCACCCAATCAATTCTCTCAGCCACTGAACATCACGCTCTCGAAGTAAAGACCGCAGCGCGCCAGATAATATCGTTCGTTCTCGACGAGGACGCGGTCGGGAAAATCTTTGTCGATGAACAAATTGTTCGGCAGCTCGACGGGCTCGCGGAAGTAAAGATAACTCGTGCCCTTCATGAGCGTCAGGCGGTGCTCGCTGTTTATGTGCCGCCCCGCCTCCTTGAGGATTTGATACGGATAAAGCTCGGCAAGGCACTGCATGAGCGCGACGTACCGATTTTTTTCATTCGCGAAGGGGCCGTGACGCTCGCCCTCCAGCACGAAAAACAAATTCCCAAAAACCTGCGGCTCGGCGCGCCCGTAAGTGCCGGCGTGTGTCAGGACGACGGAATTTTTTTTCGGCGCATAATTTTCCATCGCGTCGAGAGCCGCCAACATTTCCTCAATCGTTTGGTTCAAATGGAGCACGGGCTTCTGATTCAATCTCGGACTCGGCGCGGGGAGTGAGAAATTGTTTTGAAGATAAAGCACTTCGCAGACTTCGACGCGCATTGGAACGTTGCGAACGTCCGCGCGGTTAAAGATTAACTTTATCGCCTTGAGGATTTGTTGCGGCGAACGATTTGTTTCCAGATAAATTATCGGCGCGATTTTTTTCGGGCTGACCATGTCGATTGTGTTCGTCCGCAAGAAAAGCGTGCGCTTCGGGTCGGTCGAGCACAGGCTGTTAATCGCGTCGGGGAATTCGGCGTAAAGGCACTTGACCGCGATGAAAAATAACTCCTGCCAATCGCGAACGGGCACTCGTTCCTCAAAATAAATTAGGGCGACGGGCATTTCGTTCTCTTTTATTTCTTGCGACTTCGCGTTCAGGTCGAGGATTCTTTTTGTCGGCAAGAGTCTCACTCCTTTTCAAAAATTTTTCAGGAAGATTATAATCAATCGCCGCAAGAATTGCAAAAAGTTTTTTCGCGAAAAAAAATCCCCTGCAACTTTGCAGAGGACTTTTTTTATTTTATAAGTGACGCTCAATAATTTTCGGCGTTGACCTCGAAGAAACTTTGCGGGTGGAAGCAAACGGGGCAGACATCGGGCGCGCTCGTGCCCAAGACCAGGTGACCGCAATTTCTGCACTCCCAGAGCGTGACGCCCGCCTTCTTGAAGACTTCCTGCGCCTCGACGTTCTTGAGGAGTTTGCGGTAACGTTCCTCGTGGTGTTTTTCAATTTCGCCGACAGCACGGAACTGCGCGGCGAGTTCGGGGAAACCTTCCTCTTCGGCCTCGCGAGCCATGCGCGGATACATATCCGTCCACTCGAAGTTTTCGCCGTCAGCCGCGTGAACAAGATTTTCCTCCAAGCTTCCGAGTTCGCCCAGAGCCTTGAACCAAAGTTTTGCGTGTTCCTTCTCGTTGTCGGCGGTCTTGAGGAAGAGCGCGGCGATTTGTTCGTAACCGTTTTTCTTGGCGACGCCGGCGAAGTAAGTGTACTTGTTGCGCGCCTGAGATTCGCCCGCGAACGCCTCCATAAGATTTTTCTCTGTCTTGGTGCCCGCGTATTTATTTTTCTTCGGAGCGTCAGCGGGAGCCTCGACAACTTTTTCAAAATCGGTGGAGGGGTGCTTGCACAGCGGACAGACGGCGGGCGGCTCGTCGCCCTCGTGGACGTATCCGCAAATCCTGCAGACCCATTTGGTTTTGCCCGAAGCTTTGACGGCGGGTTTCGGCTTGATGTGCGCCTGATAGAAATTGTAAGTGGTGGACGGGACGTCGGAAAGTTTTTCCATGTCGACGACTTCCGCGATGAAAATCGAATGCGTGTCGAGTTCGACCTGCTGAATGACATTCGCGCTGATGGAAGAGTTCGTGCCCTCGGTGATTGCGAGCGTGCCGTTTGCCGTGCGACGAACTTTGTCGAAGTCCGCGAATTTGTTGACGTTGCGTCCGCTCTGGAAGCCGAAGCGTTTAAACAAATCGAAAGTAGCCGCCTCGGAGATAATCGACACGGTAAATTTTTTTGTCTTGGCGATAATGTCGTGCGTGTAATTCGATTTGTTCACGGCGATTGAAATTCTGTCCTTGGTTATGGGCGCGGCGGTCACTTGAGTCACGGTGTTGATAATGCAGGCGTTGTCCTTCGTGCCGTCGTTTGCGCTCAGGACGAACAGCCCGTATTGAACGTTGAAGAGAACTTTGCTGTCCATTAAAGTCACCTCTCGGAAAATATTTTTGGTACGCGTAAAAATTTTATCAAACGCCGCGCAGATTGTAAATAAAAAAATCCCCCGACCGAAGCCGAGGGATTTTTTATTTGGAAACAAAAATTTTTCAGTTCGTCGGGGTCGGCGAGCCAATCTTCAAACCGGGGATTGTTCGTCGGCGTCCAAGGAATTTGTCGGCTGCGTTCGGAGCACCAGTAACACATTTCCACGTTGCCGTCGAGCATTTGAATCAACGAGGAAAAATTTTGCGCGTAAATGTCGATGCCCGTCGCCCGCGGATAATTTTTCACGCCGAACTTTTCAACCAACCTGTAACTCAAAGCGTCAACCGGGCACTTGTAAATTTTTCCGTCGCGCAGAAATCTGCAACCATCGTCGAAGCATATACTCCGTGACTTTAAAGGGTAATTACCGGAATGCGATGACAAGAACACGTTGAAATTTTTTATGGCACCCGTATGCAAAAACCTGATTCCGTTTGAAGTGAGCACCTCGTTTATCTTGTCAAAAATTTTCATCGTCGGCGGATATCCGGAAATGTCAACGACAAAATTATTTTCTCTTATCGCGTCGAGAATTTTTTGTGAAACGGAAGGAATAAGCAAACCGTTGGTCACGATACGCAATCCGGTTTTCGGCAAATAAGTCCTTGCGATTCTCAAGTACTCGTCAAGATTTTTTAAGAGCAGCGGTTCGCCGCCCAACAAACGGAAGCGATAAACATCGGCGAGCTGAGAGAGCCTGCGCACATCGCGGCGAAAAGTTTCGAGCGGATAAATTTCATCCTTCCCGAAGAGCGCGGCAAAATGTGTGCAACCTTTGCAGTTCAAATTGCAACCGTCGACAAGATTTGCTTCAAGGTAAGGAATGAAACTTTTCTCCGCGTCGAGGGCGAAGAGCGGGTTAAAAAGATTGGGCGCGAACGGATTGATGATGATGACATTCGGAATGTTGTACAACTTAAGGAGCGGAAGGATTTGCTTCATAAAAATTCCTTGTTCGTTCTCGGCGACAATCACTCCGTCAAGTTCGCCCGCGTCGATGAGCCGCCTGAAGTCAAAAAAATTTATCGGCGGAAGGTTTGTGGTGAAATTATCACCGCCTCTCGCCGACACAAAATCGCGGATAAAAAACTTGGGCTCAATGTTGCTGTTCTTCAATCCTTCCTGAACTCGAAGGGTGAACGGCGGATAACCGCAAAGAGCAACTTTCATTTATTTATCTCTTACAAAATTTTGGAAAGGAAAGCGCGCGTGCGTTCCTCTTTCGGATGTTCGAAAATTTCTTTGGGCGGACCTTCTTCGACGATGTAACCGCCGTCGACGAAAAGGAGCCGCGTGCCGACCTCGCGGGCGAAACCCATCTCGTGCGTGACGATAATCATGGTCATGCCGCTCTCCGCCAGTCGCTGCATGACGTCCAAGACTTCGCCGACCATTTCGGGGTCAAGAGCACTCGTCGGCTCGTCGAAGAGCATAACTTTCGGATTCATGGCCAGGGCGCGGGCGATTGCCACACGCTGCTGCTGTCCGCCCGAAAGTTGATTCGGGTAAGCGTCGGCCTTGTCGCCCAAGCCCACGCGGTCAAGTAAATCTTGCGCATTTTGTTCGGCGCGAGATTTTTCCATCTTGCGAACTTTGAGCGGCGCGAGCGTGATGTTGTCCAAGACGGTCATGTGCGGGAAAAGATTGAAGCGTTGAAAGACCATGCCGACTTCCTCGCGGACTTTGTTGACGTTCGCCTCGCTGTCGAGTGGAATGCCGTCGACGGTTATCGTGCCGCCCGTGGGCTCCTCCAAAAAATTTATGCAGCGCAGGAGCGTGGACTTGCCCGAACCGCTCGGACCGATGATGACGACGACTTCGCGCTCGTCGATGTGCAGGTCAATGCCTTTGAGCACGTGCAGGTCGCCGAAAGATTTTTTTAAGCCTTTAATCTCAATCATAATGCAAAACCTTTTTAGGATTTAGGATTTAGGATTTAGGATTTGAGGAAAAGATTTTAACTCCTAACTCCTAACTCCTAACTGAAATCAGCCGCTGATGCTGCCGACGCTGTTGACGGATTTTTCAAGCATGGTGTCCTGAGTTTGGACGGCCTTTGCGTTCGCCTCGTACAGCCGCTGATTGTGAATCAGTTCAACCATCTCGTAAACAATCGACATGTTGGATTTTTCCAGCGCACCTTGGAGCAATTCGCCTGAGGCGGGGCGCGGCTGAGCGTCGGGATTCATTATCCGCGCCTGAAGATTTTGATTGACGCCGGCAATCGGGGGCGGGTTGCCCTCGTTGTCGTTGACAAGATAATAAAGATTGTCGCCCTGCTTTTGCGTGGCGAGTCTGTCGCCGAACTCCACGAATTGAATTTGCGCGAGCGGCTGACTGGCATTCAAGTCGCCGATGACTTCCCAGCGATTGAGTTCGGGATTGAGTCGCAACTCGGTGCCGGGGACGTAAATCACTCCCGCGCCCGTTATCGTCACGGAAGAGTCTGCAACGTTTGCGGGAATGCGAATCGGGTTGCCTGTCGCGTCGAGGAGATTGTAGCCGCGGATGTCTTGCAGATAACCTTGAGAATTTTTGAAAAATGCTCCGTTGCGCGAGTAGCGGACGCCGTCAGGAGTGTCGAGTGCGAAAAAGCCGTCGCCGACAATCGCCAGGTCGTAAGTGTTGCCCGTGGACTCAATCGCGCCCTGCTGATAGTCAACGGCAATCTCGTCAATGTAATCGCCCAAGCCGAGCCGCCCGATGCCGGGGCGATAGAACGGGTCGGCATTGAAGCCTTTGAACTGAGTAATGTCCTCTTTGGAGGTGCCCAGCTCCGCCAGAGTGTTGAAGGGCGCGCCGTCGACGCCGAGCACTCCTCCGTTGTCGAAGTCGTTGACGCGCTGAATCAGCATGTTGTGAAATTCTTTGTGAACGGTGATGTCTTTCTTATAGCCGGTCGTGTCGGCGTTGGCGATGTTGTGAGCGATAACGTCCGTGCGTTTCAGTTCGCTTATCATTCCCGTCGCCGCAGTGTAAAGTCCGCGCCACATTCTCTTACCACTTCCTCTGTTAAGTTTCAAAAAGGATTTTAAGTCTTCGCAAAGAATTTTTCAAGGAAATATTTTTGAGAGGTGGTCAAGGTGGCAGACGAAAGATTAATCGTCGCGCTGGACGTGCACACGTTCGACGACGTGAAAAATTTGGTCGGCGCGCTCGGAGAAAGCGTGAACTTTTACAAAGTCGGTATGGAACTTTTTTACTCGGTGGGCGCGGGCGTCGTCGAGTGGCTCAAAGCTCAAAACAAAAAAATTTTCTTGGACCTCAAGCTCCATGACATCCCCAACACGGTGGCGGGCGGCTTGTGCTCGCTGATGAACTTGGGCGCGAACATTTTGAACGTCCACGCGTCGGGCGGCTTCACGATGATGAAGACGGCGGCTGAGGCTCTCGCCAAGGAAGCTGAGCTGCGCGGCGTCGAGAGACCGAAATTAATCGCGATAACCGTGCTGACGAGCATAAATCAATCGGAGTGGTGCGGCGCGCTGAAAATTTCGGAGCAGGTCGTCGAATTCGCGCGGCAGGCGCAGGCGGCGGGCTTGGACGGAGTGGTCGCCTCGCCGCAGGAGGCAAAGTTGATTCGCGAGGCTTGCGGCGAAAAATTTTTAATCGTGACGCCGGGCATCAGACCTGCGGGCGCGGACATCAATGACCAGCAAAGAATTTCGACGCCGCGAGCAGCACTCCAAAACGGCGCAACGCATTTGGTCGTCGGCAGACCGATTCGCGCGGCGGAAAATCCTCGTGAGGCGGCGGAAAAAATTTTAGAAGAAATGAGAGGCATTTAATCATGACTGAAAAAGAAGTTTACGACTTGCTTGTCGAGACCGGCGCGATTTTGACCGGCCACTTCAAATTGACTTCAGGACGACACAGCCCGCATTACGTTGAAAAATTTAACGTGCTCCAGCACCCCGAAATGACGGAAAAACTTTGCAGGGCGATGGCGGAAAATTTTAAGGACGCGAAGATTGAAACGGTCGTCGGACCTGTGACGGGCGGAATAATTTTGGCGCACGAAACCGGCAAGGCTCTCGGCACGCGCGCGATTTTCACGGAGCGCGTCGACGGCGTGATGACTTTCCGCCGCGGCTTCACTCTGCACGAGGGCGAACGCGTCCTTATCGTCGAGGACATCGTGACGACGGGCGGCTCAATCCGCGAGGTTATCGACGTGGTGAAAAGATTTGGCGGCGTGCCCGTGGCGGTCAGCATGTTGGTCGACAGGTCGGGCGGCAAAGTTAATTTCGGTGATGTGCCGAGCTTCGCGCTGCTGCACATGGACGTCGAAACTTATCCGCCCGAAGACTGCCCGCTGTGCAAGGAAGGCGTTCCGCTGACCAAGCGCGGCTCCACGGGTAAAAAATAAATGCTCAAGACTTTGACGGTTGAAAATTTCGCGCTGATTGAAAACGTCACGGTCGAGTTCGGCGCGGGCTTGAATATTTTGACGGGCGAGACCGGCGCGGGCAAATCGATTTTGATGGAGGCACTCGGCGCGATACTCGGCAATCGAATCGGCGCGGGCAAAATTCGCAAAGGCGCGGATTTTTTACGCGTCGAGGCAAATTTTTCCGACGGCTTGAGCCTCACGCGAAAAGTTTCGCGCACGGGGAAAAATTTCGTCGCGGCGAACGGCAAGGCAATCACTCTGGCGCAACTGAAAAAAATCGGCGCGCAACTTTTGGACACGCACGACCAGAACAAACACTTGGAACTTTTGCGCGAGGAAAATATTTACAAGCTCATCGACGACGAAAAAATTTTGGGCGCGCTGGAAAATTTTCGGGGCGTTTATCGCGAGCTGAATTCAAAGACGCGGGCACTGGCGAAGAAAAAATCTGCGCGGACGGAAAATCTTCAGCGGCTGGAATTTTTGCGTTGGCAGGAGAAAGAAATTTCAGCGGCGCGGCTCAAGCCGAACGAGGATGAGAAAATCGACGCGGAGATAAAAAAACTTTCGCACGCGGAAAAAATCGCCGAGCACGTTCAAGAATCCGTTCGGCTCCTCAACGACGACGACGCGGACATTTTGACGGCGTTGGCGCGCGTGGAAAAAAATTTGGACGGCGTGGCGCGTTACGACGACAAATTAAATTCGGCGCGCAAACTTTTGGAGGACGCCGAAATTTTTTTGCGCGAGGCTTACGACGAGATTCGCGCTTACAACGAGGGCTTGGACTTTTCGCCCGAACGACTGGACAGACTTCACGCGCGGGCGGACGTAATTTTCAAGCTCAAACAAAAGTACGGCGCGTCGGTCAATGAAATTCTTCAGCGGCTGGAAAAAATTCGCGCGGACATTGCGGCGGTCGAAAATTTCGATTCGGACGTCGCGGACTTGGAAAAGGAAGTCGCCGCCCTTGAGCGCGAGACAAAATCGCGGGCGGAAAAACTTTTGGAAATGCGGCGGGCTTCGGCAAAAATTTTGAGCGCGAAGATTGAAACGGAGGTTCGGCGGCTGGGCATGGCGCGCGCGGAATTTGAAATCGTCGTGGAGCCGTCGGAAAAAATTTCGGACAACGGCAGCGACGCGGCGGATATTTTATTTTGCGCGAACGTCGGCGAGGAAAAATTATCGCTGGCGCAGGTCGTGTCGGGCGGAGAGCTGTCGCGGGTCGCGCTGGCGATAAAATCTGTCGCGGGCACTTCGGCGGCCACGGCGGTCTTCGACGAGATAGACACGGGGCTCGGCGGAGTCACGGCGGGGACGGTCGCCGAGTGCTTGGCGCGGCTGGCGCGCGGCAGACAAATCCTTTGCATAACTCATCTGCCGCAAATCGCGAGCATGGCGGACGTCCACCTGCAAATTTCCAAGTCGGAGGTCGACGGGCGCACGCTCACGAAAGTCAGCCGCCTCAACGATGCCGAACGCGTCAAAGAAATTGCGCGCATGGCTTCGGGCGACGAATCGCCCGCCGCAATAAAAAATGCCGCGGAAATGATTTCGTCGGCAAGGAAATTTTTAACTGAAAGCTGAAAGCTGACACCTGAAAGCTTTTAACTCGGCGAGCGTCGCGGAATATTTTTCAGCGGGCAAAAAATTTTTTGAGGGCGTGAACTTCGGCGAGTGTCGCGGAATATTTTTCACTTGTCCGCGCAGAGTCACTCTTGCTCATCTCGGCGAGCACCCGTTCCAATTTCTCCAAGCGTTGCGTCAAAAATTTTTTCAGCAGCGGCGAAGTTTCCCGCTTGAAAATTTTTTCGGACGGATTTTTTTCCGCGCAAATAATTTCGTAAATAATTCCCGACGACTCGGCGAGGTCTTCGTCGACAATCGCCCAAGAATTTTCCGCGAGCCAAGCGCGGATTTTTTTTGCGGCGTTCATCGGCTGGAGAATCAATCGCGCGGCGGATTGAACGACTTCGGGCGCGTCGCCGAGGATTTTCACAATCAACGCGCCGCCCATGCCCGCAATGCAAATCGTGTCGACTTCGCCTGCCGACAAAACTTTCAAGCCGTCGCCCAAACGAATTTCAATCACGCCGTCGAGCCCCGCCGCCGAAATATTTTTCCGCGCCGCCTCGCACGGTCCGAGATTTTTTTCCGTGGCGATAACTTTCTCCGCGCGCCCGCTCTGCGCCAGCGCAATCGACAGGTAACCGTGGTCAGCTCCCACGTCGGCGACGCGACTGCCCGCGCCCACGAAATTCATCACGGCCTTCATCCTCGAATCAATCACTTGCACTCCTCCTAAAATTTGACGGAAAACTTTGCGTCTGCTACAATCGCGGCGGTCAACTAAATCGGCGTTCGGCTTGCTCCGAGCGTCAAAGGGGCTGAGATAATTTGGGAGATGTTCAGTATCTGATTTTCGTCGTGATAATCCTGGCGTTGATTTTCGATTTTATCAACGGATTTCACGACACGGCAAATGCAATCGCAACTTCTGTAAGCACCCGCGCACTCAATCCGAATCACGCGACGATGATGGCGGCGTGCTTAAATTTTTTGGGGGCAATGGTGTCGACGGGCGTGGCAAAAACAATCGGCGGGGATATCGTCAGCTCACCGAGCATCGTCGACGAGAAAGTAATTATCGCCGCGCTCATCGGAGCAATTTTTTGGAATTTGTTCACGTGGCGAATCGGTCTGCCGTCGAGTTCGTCGCACGCTCTTATCGGCGGATTAATCGGCGCGGTTTTAATTTCGGTCGGCGTGAGCGGCTTGAACTGGAACGGTATCGGAAAAATTGTCGTCGGGTTGATTGCGTCGCCGGCGATTGCGTTCCTCACCGGCATCATCATCATGAACATCATCTTCCGCGTCTTCGAAAGGTTTTCGCCGCACGTCCTCAATGATAAATTTCGTCGGCTGCAAGTCGTCTCGGCTGCAATGATTGCTTTTTCGAACGGGTCGAACGACGCGCAAAAATCCATGGGCATAATCACGCTGGCACTTTTCAGCGGCGGGTTCATTGCCGAGTTTGAAGTTCCCACTTACGTCAAAGTCATGTGCGCGGCGGCCATGGCCATGGGCACGGCGACGGGCGGCTGGCGAATCATAAAAACCGTCGGCGGAAAAATTTTCAAGCTGGAGCCTCCGAGCGGGTTCGCGGCGGATTTGAATTCGTCGTCGGTCGTCTTCGGCGCAACGCTCTTGAACTTGCCGGTGTCGACGACGCACGTGGTCAGCGGCTCAATTATGGGCGTGGGCACCGCCAAGAGAGTAAACGCCGTTCGTTGGGGCGTGGCTCAGCAGATGGTCAAAGCTTGGGGCATAACCATTCCAATCACTGCGGCAATCGGCGCGTCGGCGTTCTTCCTCGTCGAAGCGATTTTCTAGTTCCCCTCTTTCTCAAGAGTGGACTCGCAGAACCAGTCCTCACTGCTTGGGCGTGTCGGGCTCATAGGGTTGAGAAAAATTTTTTGTATGCTTAACCTTCTTTCTCTTTGCGTGCCCAAAGAGAAAGAAGCAAAGAGAAAGGGCACCTCGCAGGGGCGTCGGTCGTACACGGCTCGTCACGGCGAGTCTTTTTTATTTTCTTCGGCGAATGTTACGCCGCGGAAAAAATGTCCGCGAGTAAAATTTTCAATCTCCGCGCCGCCGAATTTGTACGCGTGAACAATTTGCGCAGTTTCTTTTGAGTTCAAAGCGCGGCAATCGACGCGAAGACGCGCCACGCCCTCGAAGCCCGCGCGCTGCTCAATCATGGAGAGAGTTTTGGCGTTGAGGATGTGCATGCGGCAAAATTGGTCGGTGACGACGGGGAAAAGTTCGCCCTTCCTGTCGCGCAAGAAAAAATTTTTCGTGCGGCAAATATGCGGGCAATTTTTTTTGTCCAAGCCGCCAAGAAAACTTCCGAGGACGCAGTAAGCCGAAATCATCAGCTCCTGCCGCCCGTGAACGATGCATTCGACGGGCAAGCAAGATTTTTTTGCGAGGCTTTTGACTTGCGCCAAGTTCAGTTCGGGCGAGAGCGTCACGCCTTCGACGCCGAGATTTTTCAGGAAAGAAATCGTCGCGCTGTTGAAAACGTGCAAAGAAAAATCCGTGCGAATCGGCGCGGCGGAAATTTTTTTTGCAAGGCTGAGCGTCGCGAGATTGTGAACGTAAACGGCGTCGACAGCGGCGGGCACGGTGAAAGATTCGTCTTCGCGGACGAGTCGCGGCGTCGCCCAAGAAATTTTTTTCCCGCGCGCGTGAACGAGTTCAATCGCCTCCGAAATATTTTTGACGGGCAGGTTCGTGAAAGTTTCTCCGCCGAATAAAATTTCATCCGCGCCCGCGTCGAGTGCGGCTTTGACTTTCTCCAACGTGTCGACGTGAGCGACGATGGAAGGATTTAGTATTTGGGATTTAGGATTTAGAGTTTTGGTGGCGGGCACAGAAATTTTTTCGCGCGCGAATTTTTTCAAGCGTTGAGCTTCAAGTTGCTCGACGACACGGCGGCGCACGTCATTGAGTTCGCTGAGCGGAATCATCAAATTGTCCTCGACGTCAGCGGAAATTTTTTCCAGCGCGAAGATTGAATTGCCCAGCCGCCCAATTTGATTTTTGAGCGTCTCCAAAGTCAGCGGGCGATTGAGTGCTCGTTCGGCGCAAGAAAAAGTTTGCGCGGTGGCTGAGTTGCCGTTGGCGTCGGTCATCTTCAAAGTCAGCGGCTCGCCGATTTTTGCTTCGACTTGAGCCGCGACAGAAATTTTCCGGACGGGTGCGCCGCTGAAAAATTTCCGCGCCTCGGCAGTCAGTTCCGCGTCGAAAATTTTAAACGCCCTGTCATGGACGCGAACGCCGCGCGTGCTCGCAAGTTTAATCGTGCAAAGTTCGCCGCGCATTTCAAAATTCTCGACCGTGAACGTCACGCGCCCGCCGACTTTAATCCAAATCTCGACTTGGTCACCCGCAGAAATTTTTTCGTTGAGCTTGAGAGTAATTTTGTCGCGCGCCACCTCGACGACCCGCCCGATTAAAACGCCGCGATTGTTCGGGCGCATGTCGCTGATTAAATTTTTGCCGGGATTTTTCTCAAGGTAAGCCGTCGTGAAGTCGCGATTAAAAATTTGCGCGAGTTTGCGTCTGTCCTCGTCCGTGGAAAATTTTTTGTCCAGCGCGTCGCGATAAACTTTGACGACCGTGGCGACGTATTCGGGACGTTTCATGCGCCCTTCAATCTTGAGTGACGTGACGCCCGTTTCAATCAGCCGCGGCAAAAGTTCCAGCGTGTTCAAATCCTTCGGGCTGAGCAAAAATTTTCCCGCGCCGTTCAAAAGATTTTTCCCGCCCGCGTCGACGAGTTCATAAGGCAGGCGGCACGGCTGAGCACAACGCCCGCGATTGCCGCTGCGCCCGCCAATCATCGAACTCATCAGGCATTGCCCCGACCAGCACACGCACAGCGCGCCGTGAATAAAAATTTCCGTTTCAATCGGAGAGTCGCGACAAATTTTTTCAATCTCGCGCAAGGTAAGCTCCCGACTCAAGACCGCGCGCGTGAAGCCGAGCCGCGCCAAAACTTTGACGCCTTCCGAATTGTGAATCGTCATTTGCGTTGAGGCGTGCAACGGAATTTCGGGCGCGAGTTCCTTGGCGAGAGCCGCCGCCCCCAAATCTTGAACCAAGAGCGCGTCGACGTTCGCGCGCCGCAAAAATTTTATGTAAGCGGCAAACTCGTCGCGCTCCTCGTCGGCGATTATCGTGTTGACCGTGACGTGGACAGCAACCCCGCGCAAGTGAGCAAACTCCACCGCCTTGAGCAACTGCTCGCCCGCAAAGTTCTCGGCATAAGCCCGCGCCCCAAATTTTTCTCCCGCCAAATAAACTGCGTCGGCTCCCGCCTCGACTGCCGCCCGCAATGCCTCGAAGCTCCCCGCCGGTGCCAACAATTCAACCAAATCAAAATCCCCTCCGCAACTTTTTTGCAAAACTATAACACGCGACAAAATTTTTCTCAACGGCGGAAAATTCTTCACGCTCGATGAACGCAACGCTTTGCCAAAAAATTTTGAATTCGCATTTGAAATTTCGTTGACTTTAAGCTTACGATAAATTAAAATTCGCAGAGGAGGTGGGTTAAGAGTGTTAGACAAAAAATTAGACCCTGAAAAGGCAAAGGCATGTCAAGAGTCAAAGTGGTATCCGAAGTATCACGTCGCGCCGCCGGTTGGTTGGCTCAATGACCCGAACGGCTTTTCCTATTACAAGGGGCAGTATCACATTTTCTATCAGTATCATCCGTATTCCGTGAACTGGGGACCCATGCACTGGGGGCACTCCACGAGCAAGGATCTTTTCCACTGGGAACATCAGCCGATTGCCATCACGCCCGGCGAATTCTCCGAGGGCAAAGAGTGGTACGATTGGGACGGCTGCTTCAGCGGTTGCGGTTACGAGTTCGAAGGCAAGCTTTGGCTCATGTACACGTCGCAAAGATTTAACCGTTCGGCGGACGGGACGATTAATCCTTCCGGCAGCAATCCTTCCGGTTACAATCCTTCCGGCTCTTCGGGCGGCGGCAATGTCACCGAGCGTCAGTGCTTCGCTTATTCCGAAGACGGAATTAACTTCACGAAGTACGAAAAAAATCCCGTAATCGATATTCCCAACGACCACCCGATTATCGCCAACGTCGACTTCCGCGACCCGAAGATTTGGGACCACGACGGAAAATTCTACTGCGCGATTGGCAACAGAATTCACGACCGCTCCCGCACGCAAATCGTTCTGTTCGAGTCCGAGAACTTCTTCGACTGGAAATTTAAATCCGTCGCCGCCATTTCCAAACCCGATTACTCCGAAGGAACCATGTGGGAGTGCCCGGGTTTTGCGCATTTCGGCGACACATACGTCATGATTATTTCGCCGCAGCATGTCCCGCCGCAGGGTTACATGTTCCACAACATTCACCAGGCCGGCTACATGATTGGCAAGCTCAACTACGACACGGGCATTTACGACCACGGCGAATTCTTCACCTTCGACCACGGCTTCGACTTCTACGCGACGACGATGATGAAAAATCCCGAAGGGCGTTACTTCATCATTGCGTGGATGGCCGCGTGGCAGAGTCCTTTCCCCGAACAGGCGGACGGCTGGGCAACCATGCTCACCATTCCCCGCGAACTTCAATTCAGAGACGGCAAAGTTTACACCGTGCCGCCCAAAGAACTCGAAGCCATGCGCGGCGAAGGCGTCCACTACAAAAATCTTTCGCTCAATGCGGCAGTCTCGTCGGCCAAGCTCAAAGGCGTCAAAGGCAACTGCGGCGAACTCCTTGTCGAAATCGATGCCAAAGCCTCGCCCGAATTTGAGATTGACCTTTTCGTCGGCGAATCCGAAAAAGAAGATGCCGTCGAAAAAACTGTCCTCAAGTGTTTGCAAGAAGACGGCAAGGCTGTCCTCGAACTCAATCGCGACCTCAGCGGCGCAGGCGGCAAGGGCGTCCGCAAAGTCATCCTGCAACCCTTCGGCGACACGCTCAAGTTCCGCATGTTCCTCGACAAATCCGCACTGGAAATTTTCGTCAACGACGGCGCAGAGGTCATGACCACCAGAGTTTATCCGAGACCCGAATCGCAGGACATCGTTTTCATTCCGCAAGGTGCTCCGCTCGAAATTAAATCGCTCGACTGGTACGAGTTCTAAAAAATTTTTCCGCAAACAAAAGCCGCTCCGAAGGTTGGGGCGGCTGATTTTTTTCCGAGGTGATGAAATGATTGCTCAGCAGACGACGAAAAATTTGCTCGCCGAATCGCTCAAAGAATTGTCGCGCTTCAAACCCGTCGACAAAATCACAATCAAGGAGCTGACAAAAAATTGCGGGCTCACGTCGCCGACCTTTTACAATCACTTCCGCGACAAGTACGACTTGATGGCTTGGATTTACAATCAGAAGGTTGAGGCGTCGATGAAAAATTTTGGGCGCGGCGATTCTCTGGAGGATGTCATTTGCAAGTGGCTGGAAATTATTTTGGAGGACGAAGATTTTTACGTGAACCTGCTCAAGAACGCCGTCGGACAAAATTCTTTCCGATACACCACGAACGACCACGCGATTAATTTGCTCGGCGAGTGGATAAAGGCTCGGCACGGCATGGAGGAGTTGCCGCCGACGATTTGCTTCTGCCTGAAATTTTTTATGCGGGCGGTCTCGGAGCTCGTCAACGATTGGTGCTTGGGCAAGTGGGAATGTTCGCCGCGCGATATGGCAAAATTTTTCGTGGAGGCAATGCCCGCGCCTCTCAAGCCGCTGCTCTTACAAGTTTGACGAAAAATTTTTTCAGCGGGCGAAAATTTTTTCGGAAGCAATGCCCGAACCGCTCAAGCCGCTGCTTTTACAAAAATGACGCTTTGACAATTGAAGTCGCCCGCCGATTATTATAAACTTGAAAAAAATTTTCGGAGGGATTCACTTATGCCGATGGTCAAAGATTATCTCAAGAACAATTTCAAGCACGGAATCGAAGCGGGCGTCCTGCAGTACGGCGTCGGGCAGGAAACAACTTCGGCGGAGGTCGCGGAGATTTTGGCGACGGCTGATATCGATTGGCTCTTCGTCGACGGCGAACACGGCGGGCACACCGTCACCACGATTTTGGACATCGCGCGCGCAATCGCCGCTTATGACGTGACACCCGTCGTTCGCATCCCGCAAGCTGGCACCGGTATCATCAAACAACTTCTCGACGGCGGAATCCAAAACATCATCATCCCGAAAGTTGAGACGGGCGAAGAAACCGAGGACATCATGTATTGGGCGAGTTACGCGCCCAGAGGCAACCGCGGCTTCGGAGCGTCGGCTGTCCGCGCGGGAAGATTCAATCGTCACCCCGATTACCTTGACCGCAACGTCGAAGAGATTTGTATCCTGCCGCAGATTGAAAGCGTGCGCGGATGGGAAAATTTGGAGGCGATAACCAACACGCCCGGCGTCGGCGCGATTTTCCTCGGACCGATTGATTTGGCTGTCGACATGGGGCACGGCATAAATATTTTCCACCCCGAAGTTGAGGCGGCGATGGACGATATGATTAAACGCGTGCGCAAGCTGGGCAAACCCGTCGGCACAATCGCGCTGACCACCGACCAGGCAAAACGTTTCGTCGATTTGGGCGTGAGTTTCTTGGCTCTCGGCGGCGACACTTTCTTCCTGACGAACGCCACGGATAATCTGCTCAAGACTTACAAAGAGGCACTCAAGAGTTAGGAGTTAGGATGCGACCATGGATTTTTTGGAACTGGCAAAGGCTCGTTACTCTTGTCGAAAATTTACGGCTCAGCCCGTCGAAGATGAGAAGCTCGAAAAAATTTTGGAGGCGGCGAACGTCGCGCCCACCGGAGGAAATCTTCAGCCGATTAAACTTTGGGTCGTGCGCTCGCCCGAAAATCTTCGGAAGGTTTACGACTCGACGCCTTACAATTTCGGCGCGTCAACCGTTATCGTCGTCGGCGGAGATGATTCGACCGTGAGGAAGACCGGCGCAAAGGATGACTTCCTGAGCTTGGCGGCGGTCAACGGAAGCATCGTCGCCACGCACATAATTTTGGCGGCAAAAGATTTGGGGCTCGATTCGACTTGGGTCGGGCTCGTCGACAGAGTTCAGCTGAAAAAATTTTTCCCCGAAATGGCGGCTTACACAATCGTTTGCATAATTCAAATCGGTTACGCGTCGCCCGAACAGAAAGGACAGCCGCACAAGTGGCACACCGCGCGCAAGGGCGTCGACGCACTCACCGAGTGGCTCTAAAAATTTTTTGGAGGTTTAAATCATGAAGAACATTTTAATCATCTGCGGTCACCCCGATTTTAAAAATTCCCTCGCGAACAAAACAATCGTGGAAGAAATTTCCGCGCTGTGCCCGCAAGCAGAGATTCGCAAGCTCGACGAACTTTATCCCGATTATCAATTCGACATCAAGGCGGAGCAGGCGGCTCTGGAAAAGGCGGACGTCGTCGTCTTCCAATTCCCCATGAACTGGTACGGCGTCCCCGGCTTGCTCAAACTTTATATCGACAAGGTTATGGAGCACGGCTGGGCTTACGGCTCGCAGGGCACCGCGCTGGCAGGAAAATCTTTCCTCATCTCGTTGACGACGGGCGTGCCCGAAGCGGGTTTCTCCGCGCAAGGTTTCGTCGGGCACACGGTCGAGGAGCTCATGTTCCCGCTCGTGAAGTTCGCGCAGATGGCGAAGATGGATTGCAAGAAAATTTTCTGCAGCAACGGAATGATGTGCGTGCCCGGCGTGACGACCGAGGAGCAAAAGGCGGCTCTCGTCGACAAGGCAAAGAAGCAGGCGGCGGATATCGTCGAGTGCCTTAAAGCTCTCTGAGGCGTGAAAATGTTTGCGGACATCATAAAAAAAATTCCGCGCCGCGATTACGGGATTGACGGCTTGGAGGTTCACGTTGACCACACGTCGACGGGCACGGTTTATTTCGTCAGCGCGCAGAAAGAAGTCGTCTTCCCCGAACACGCGCACGCCGCGCAGTGGACGATTGTCGTCAGCGGCTCGTGCACCTTCACCGCAAACGGCGAAAGGAAAATTTATTCGGCGGGCGAAACTTATTTCATACCCGCGGGTTTGCGCCACCAAATCACTTTGCACGCGGGCTACTCGGAAGTCGATTACGTCGACGACCCGAACGATTAAAATTTTTGCGGAGGAAATTTTATGAACGAAAAAGTTATCGAAGGTCTTCAAACGATTGTCACGGAGCTGGCGCAGCAGGCGGACGGACACGTGATTCAGTCCAGGATTTTCGCGAGCCAAGGCTTGAGCAAACTCGCCGCGCAATATGAGGAGCACGCCGCCGAGGAACGCGGTTATGTCGTCAAGTGCATTGACCGCCTGATTGATTTGGGTTGCGAAGTAAAACTTGAGGCGAAAAAATCCGCGCCCATCGTCGCCGACGCCGTTAAGTATCTCAAGCAGGATTTGCAAGTGTCCAAAGACGGGCTGGCTTGGCTCAAGGAACTCGTCGCCGCCGCGCAGGACGACCCGACGACTTTTGACATCTTGAAAGCTTATTACCAAGATGAGGAAGGCGACATGTATTGGGCTGAACAGCAGCTCGCGCTGGTTGAAATGATTGGCAAACAAAATTGGTTGGCGAAACAAATTTAACTTCTCGCCGCAAAAAAAAACCGCTCCGAAGGTTGGGGCGGTTAATTTTTATTTCGTGACCGAATATCTTCCGCGCAGGTAGAGGAGAGTGGAGGCGGGCACGAGATTTTTTATTTTGTCGAAGTCGCCGCGCTTGAGAGCCTCACGGACTTTGCTCGCGCTTATCGGTTCGTCGCCGAAATTTTTCCGCGGGATTTCGCAGAAGTCGACGCCGTGCCGCGGCAGAATTTTTTTCATCGTTTCATTGTATTGGCGGGTGACATTGTCGGTCGGTTCCTCGCCCGCGAATCGAATCGTTATTCCGAGTGTCGGCGCAATTTCTTTTGCAAAAATTTCAACGTCCTCGCTCGAATCGACGGCGACATCTTGCAGCGACGCTTTGTTGAAGTAACCGGAGAAAGTTTGCTGAGAGATTATAAATTTGCCGCTGGGAAGGACTTCGACGTTGGAAAAATTTTTCACGCCTTGGCGGACGAGTTCAATCCTGTCGGCGAAGGGAAATTCGCTTTTGTCCTCCTCCACGACGAAAAGATAAAGCTTGGCAACGCGCGAGGCCGCATACTCGACGAGATATTGATGACCGAGCGTGAAGGGGTTGCAGTTCATGACCAGCGCGCCGATTTGGATTTTCTTCGCGCGCAAAGTTTTTTTGTAAGCCTCAAGCTCCTCGTTGACGAAAGATTTCCCGTTGCCCGATTCAAACTGCGGCGGGATTCCGTAGCGATGATAAATGGGGGGGGGTAGCGGGTAATTAAATTCTTTGTCGCGGAAGAAATTGTTCTCCGTGAGGAACTTGAAAAATTTTTCCGCCAAAATTTTGTAGCCTTTTTCGTTGAAGTGTCTTTGGTCGAAAAAAATTTCTTTGAAGTCGTGGGGCGGGTCGAAGGCGTCGGACAGGTCAAAGAACGGAAGATTATTCGGATGGAAGTTGCTGAACCAGATAAAGATGATGTCGCCGGGCGCGGGGTCAATGTTGTTGAGATTGTAAAACATATCTTGGTATCGGCAGGCGTAACGTTGCCCTTCGTTCTCCACGCGGTAAGGCAGATTGTTTTCGTTGAGCATCTGCTGCAGATAACTTTCAATCGTCTTGTCGAAGGGGGCGAGTATGCCGACGCAATGACACGGTCCGAAGAAATAAATCCGATTCCGAAATTTTTCGGGCTGCGCGGCAGTCACGCGCTTGCCGTTTACGACGTTTGCCAGAGGATGAGGATTGTCCGTCAAGGTTGTGTTGCCGTCGAGATTGGTTGTTGTCTTCAAACTTACATCGTTCATTGCCAAAAGTTCTCTGTTTGTGTAACCGAACCTGTCGAGCGGCGTGGAAATTTTTTTGCCTTTGGCGGCTATAATTCGTTGTTTCCATTCTTTGTTGGTAAAGAGAGTTTGGGCAAATTCTTTGCCGCCCTCGTAACGGTTGAGGTCATTGGGAATGTTTGTATAAAACAATTTTACTTCGGGGTGCCGTTGCAGAAAACTGAGCGTGGGAATTTCGACGTAAACCTTATTGATGAAATGAATTATGAGTCCATAAAGAGAAATAACATTGTCGGCGGCGATGGTTTTCAATGAGAGCAAAATAATCGCGTCGAAGTCGGCGGGATTTATTTCGGAAAAATTTTTGTATTCCATACCGGGCAGAATGTTGTAAGAAGAAAACCTCACTTTCCCGCTCGGTAAATTGAGGACGCTGAACGTCGCAAGCAATCTCTTATCGAAACGGAATTGGGCGTGGATTTCCCACAAGAACGTTAAGAACTTTTCCTCGGAGACGAACAGCGGATTCTTTATTCCGTTGTCAATGCAGTATTGCGGAAGAGTGTAACCCGCCGTGAAACAGTCGCGCAACAAAATCAGATAAAAATTATCTCTTTCCATTCGGAGACCTCCTTTGCGGCGATTGTAACAAAAGTTTTTTCTTCGCGCAATAAAAAACGGAAGCCCTCTGGCTCCCGTGAAATTTTTTATCGTTGCTCCTGCGGCGGCTGATTGTATTGTTGCGGCTGGTCGTATTGGGGCTGAGGCTGGGGCTGAGAGTATTGTTGCGGCTGGTCGTATTGGGGCTGAGGTTGGGGCTGAGAGTATTGCTGAGCCTGGTCGTATTGCGGCTGGGGCTGAGAGTATTGCTGAGAATAATTTGGTTGCGCGCCGTAAGATTGGGCGTATGATTGCTGAGCCGCCTGCTGATTCATTTGGAGTTTGGCTTGCTGTAAAATATTGCGCGCGTTTTCCAGTCCGGCTTGAGCCTGCTGAACACCTTGGAAAGTGTTTGTCACGTGAGCGATTAATTGGTCGAAGACTTGATTGGCATATCGGTCGGCGTCCTCTTGAAGTTGACGGGCGTTTTGGCGCGTGCGCTCCATTATTTCGGCTTCCTGCTGTTGCGCCTGACTTAAAACCATGCGCGACTTTTCCCGCGCCTTGACCACCACTTCGTTTGCGTCGAGCATTTGTTCCGCCTGCATTTGCGCCTGCTTGATTATGTTGGCGGCTTCCATCTGCGCGTTCTGCAAAATGTTGTCGCGTTCCTTCATGACCTCCGAGGCGTGCTCCAGCTCTTGCGGCAAATCGCGGCGCAATTCTTCCACCAGATGAATCAATTCTTCTTCAGAGATGATTGTCTTGTTCGTCAAAGGCAAATGCGGCGCGCCCGCCACGAGGCTCTCTATTTTGTCCAACGTGTTGCGTACTGCCATAAAGAATCTCCCTTCTTAGGGATTAGGATTTAGGATTTAGGGAAGACTTCCTTAACTCCTAACTCCTAACTCCTAACTCCTAACTTCAAATTTGTCGCGCAGGGCGAACTCCACGCATTCGGGCACGAGGCCGTGAACGTCGCCGCCGAAGTGTGCAAGCTCGCGAACGCCCGAAGAACTTATAAACAAAAATTCGGGCGCAGTCAACAAAAAAATCGTGTCGGTTTCGGGCATCAGGTGACGCATCATTTGCGCCTTGTTCACTTCGTATTCAAAGTCCGCCGCCGAGCGCAGACCGCGAATTATCAGATTGACGCCGCGGCTGCGGATGTAATCTGCGGCAAGACCGTTGCAGGCGTCCACCGTCAGGTTGTCGATGTGAACCGTCGCCTCGCGCAGAAGCTCCACGCGCTCTTGCATGTTGAAGAGAAATTTTTTTTGCTCGTTGATGAAGACGCAAACAATCAGCTCGTCGACAAGCCGCGCCGCCCGCTCAAAAATATTTACGTGTCCGTTGGTTACGGGGTCGAAGCTCCCCGTGCAAATCGCCTTCTTCATTTCATTTTCCTTTCCAAAATTTCTATCGCTGTTGTCCGTCCGTAAGTGGTCGTGCGCAAAAGTTCAAAGCAGGGCGGAATTTCCAAAGCCTCTGCCGCGCCGTGTTCGATGACAATCAGCCCGCGCGCCAAATTCAAATCCGCCACCAGCTCCAAAGATTTTTGCGCCAGCCCCGTTGCATACGGCGGGTCGGAAAAAATTAAATCGAACGTCGCGCCCTTTTTGCTCAGCCGCCGCAAAATTTTTTCAAAGTCGCCGCGCAGGACAGTGCACCCTTCAAACTTCGCGCGCGATAAATTTTCCGTGATGATTTGAGTCGTCGCCGTGTCGATGAATGTCGCCGAGTGTGCACCGCGTGAAACTGATTCGAGTCCGAGCGCGCCCGTGCCCGCGAAGAGGTCGAGCACAGAATTTATTTCCGAGAAATTTATCAGCCCGCTCAAGATGTTGAACAGCGATTCCTTGACGCGGTCGGCGGTCGGTCTCGTCAAAAAATTTTTGGGCGTCTTCAATCTCATGCCGCGCGCCCGTCCCGTGATGATTCTCATGTTTTCAATTAGGAATTAGGAATGAGGAATTAGGAATTAAATTTCTAACTCCTACCTCCTAACTTCACACTCCTAACTATTCTATCTTAGCAGGTCGATTTTTTCAATCTCGTAACCGTTGCGATTCAACGCCGCGACGATTCGGTCGATGTGTTGCTGATTGTGCGTCTCCACCGTCACCTCAAGCACAACTTTCTTGAAGCTGTCCGTCACGCGCGCCTGGTCGTGCTCCAGCTTGATGACGTTTGCATTTTCCTCCGTCAAGATTCGCGACACGTTCAAAAGTTCGCCCGGCTTATCGGCGAGCAAAACTCCGAAGCAGAAAATTCTTCCGCGAACGATTAAAGCCTTGTCAATCAGCGCGCTCAAAGTCGAGATGTCGATGTTCCCGCCGCTGACAATCGCCACGACCTTTTTGCCCTTGAACTCCAATTTATTCAACGCCGCCAAGCTCAACACGCCCGCGCCTTCGGCGATGAGTTTGTGCTTCTCAATCAGGAACAGCAACGCCGACATGATTTCCATTTCGTTGACCGTGATGATTTCGTCCAGATATTTTTGGCAAAAGGCAAAAGTCAAATCGCCCGCCGTCTTGACCGCGCAACCGTCCGCCACGGTGTCCGCGCTCGGAAGCGTCACGATTTCGCCCGCCTCCAGTGCCGCCTTCATGCACGCCGCGTTTTCGGGCTCCACGCCGATTACTTTAACGTGCGGGCTCACGACCTTCGTCGCCAACGCCACGCCCGACGCAAAGCCACCGCCGCCTATCGGAACCAAAATTGCGTCCACGTCCTTGAGCTCGTTGATTATCTCCAGAGCCGTCGTCCCTTGTCCCAACAAAACTTCCAAATCGTTGAACGGGTGCACGTAAACATATCCGTGCTCCTCGCAAAGCTTGAGGCTGTGTTGATATGCCTCGTCGAATCCGTCGCCGTGCAAGACAACCTCCGCGCCGTATGCTTTGGTTGCTTCCACTTTCAAAATCGGGGTCGTCGCCGGCATGCAGATGACCGCCTTAACTCCCAGCTTTTGCGCCGCGAACGCCACGCCCTGCGCGTGATTGCCTGCAGACGCCGTTATCACTCCGCGCTGCCGCTCCTCCTCGCTCAGCCCACTGATTTTGTTGTACGCCCCGCGCAATTTGAACGCGCCCGTGTGCTGCATGTTCTCAGGCTTCAGGTAGACTTCGTTGCCCGAAAGCTCCGAGAAAAAATCGCTCGCTATCAGTTTCGTCTTCTTGACTATCCCCGACAGATTTTTGTCCGCGCGATACACGTCCGCTATCGTCGTGCGCTCCACCAGCTCGGAGGCCGAAAAATTTCTCTCGCTCAATTTCATTCCTCCCTTTGTCCCGTTAATTTATCATTCTAATCACGAAGCGTCAATCTGCGGAAAAATTTTCCCGTTCTATTTTTTTTGCCCCGAAAATATTTTATAATGCAGAAAAAATTTTTGAGAGGAGCGACTCCCCATGGCGACCATTTCAAACTCCACTGCGTACTCTCTGCTTTCGGGCACGGCGTACAATGACACGATAACCAACACCGGTCATCACGTCACGATTTTGGCGGGCGCGGGCAATGATTCCATCCTCAACACAAACCGCGGCGGAGCTCTGACGCTTGCGGGCTCGTATGCTTACATCGACGCGGGCGACGGCAACGACAACATCATCCATTATGATTGGGCGGCTTACGGCACGGTGCTCGGCGGGGCGGGCGACGATACAATCATGAGCCGCGCAGCTGAATCGACAATCAGCGGGGGCGACGGCAACGACTCAATCCGAAACGTCACGGGGCTCGTCTCCATTCACGCCGGCGCGGGCAATGACATAATCGTCGACGTGGGCTTCATCGACGGCATTAATCACGAGGACACATTGGCGGGCGGCACCGGCGACGACACAATTTCCCTGAGCGCGACGGGTTATGAAAATGTGATTGAGTACTCGTCGGGCGACGGCAACGATATTGTCTACAACTTCGGCGCGCGGGATTCGATTCAAATCGGGGACGGCACGGGCGAATACTCTTATCAAACCAGCGGCTCGGATATCATCCTCACGGTCGGCGACGGAAAAATTTCTCTCGTCGGCGCGGGCAGCATGGAGAGCGTCAACGTCGCGGGCGTGCTGGGCAATTACAACAACGGGGCAGTGGTCAACGGCACGAGCCGCGCGGATTCCATTTACAACCACGGCAACAACGACACGGTCAACGGCGCGGGCGGCGCGGATTTTATCGTGAACTTCGGCGATGACCCGACGGTGGAGCGGACGACTTGGCATGGACGATATGCACTGCTCACGGGCGGCGCGGACGACGACACGATTTGGAACAACGCGGCTTACTCGACGGTGGCGGCGGGCGCGGGCAACGATTCAATATTGAACGCGTGGTGGGGATCCGAATCCTCACTCGACGGCGGCGCAGGCAATGATTACGTGGAGAGCGGCGGCGCAAACTCGACGGTGCGCGGCGGCAAGGGCAAGGATACAATCATCAATTACGGTTCCGAAGTCTTGTTCAAGTATGCGGCGGGCGACGGCAACGATTTAATCCGCGGCTTCAATGAAACTTCGACGCTGAAAATTTCGGGCAGCACTTACTCATCTCAAATCAGCGGGGAAAATATTTTGGTCACGGTGGGGGACGGCAAGATAACTCTCGACGGCGCGGCAAACTTGGACGCGGTGAACATCGACGGCGAATTTTTAAACGTCATCGACAGTGCCTCCGACGGCACGAAACTTTACGCGGCGGTCGGAAACGATTCAATCGTCAATCGCGGCGATAAGGTGACAATCGTGGGCGCGTCGGACACGGATTCGATTTGGAATTACGGCGCACGAGTTTCAATCAACGCTCAGGCAGGCGCAGATTACGTGGACAACCGCGGCAAACGCTCGACGATTCGCGGCGGCAAAGGCAATGACACTCTCGACAACGGATATCGCTCGGCGGCCTCGTCGGGCAAGGGCGGAGATTCGGTTTTGGTCGACGGCGGCGCGGGAAAAAATTTGCTGACGAATTTTGGCGGCAAGTACGTGACGATTATCGGCGGCTCCTCCAACGACACGATTTGGAATTGGAACGGGGACGGCTCGGTCTCTGCGGGCGCGAACATTTCAATCAGCGCGGGCAAGGGCAATGACACGGTGTGGAACGCAGGCGACGGCGCGACCATTGACGGCGGCGCAGGCGACGATTCAATCGACAACTACGGCTCTAACGTTTCAATCAACGGCGGGGAGGGCAATGATTACATTCATAACGAAGGCAAAAAAGTTACACTCGACGCGGGCGCGGGCTCAGATGAGATTCACAACTTCGGCACGAATGATTTAATCAAGGGCGGCGCGGGTGATGATTACATTAACAACAGCGGCGATAAAGTTACACTCGACGCGGGCGCGGGCTCAGACGAGATTCAAAACTTCGGCACGAACGATTTAATCAAGGGCGGCGCAGGCAACGATTCCATTTGGAATAACAAGCGCGGTTACATCGACGGCGAAGAGGTGGTGGAGGACGGCGGCAAGAGCTCGACGATAATCGGCGGCGCGGGTGACGATTACATTAACAACAGCGGCGACTCCGTGACGTTCAAATATTCTTCGGGCGACGGCAATGATTCACTCGTCGGCTTCAATGAAACTTCGACGCTGACAATCGACGACGGCGCGGGCACCTACTCCTCGGTCAAGAGCGGCAACGATTTAATTATCACGGCGGGCGACGGCAAGATAACTCTGCAGGGCGCGGCGACTTTATCGGCGGTGAATATCCTCGGCAAAGAAATTTCCGCGTGGAAGCTCGACGGCACGACGGCGACTTACAGCACGGGCGGAAAAATTTTGGCGACGGTCAAGAACGTTAAGAGTGTGGACGGGCTCAGCGTTAATAAAAAAGTTGTGACGGTCTCCGCCGCCGCGCTCGATGAGAAAAAAGTTTCAATCACGGGCGAAGGGTACACGCTGGCATTGGCTGATGACGTCGCCACTCCCTCGACGAAAAAATCTTGGACGCTCAAAAATTCCACCGCGACTTACAAGCAAACGACCACCGCGGGTTATTCGCTCAAAAATAATTCAATCGTTTACTCCGAAAAAATTTCAAAGACGCTCGCGACGGTTAAGGGCGTGACCGACAAGAGCGGCTTGAAAGTCAGCGGCTCGACGATAAAACTTTCGGGCGGCGCGCTCAGCAAAAAAGTTTCCGTCAGCGGCGCGTACACTTTCGACTTCGCCTCCGATTACTCGAAAGCTTCGATAACGGGCTCAAGCTCCTCCGACACAATCATTGCCCGCGGAAAAAATATTTTCGTCACGGGCGGGGCGGGCGCAGATATTTTCGCGCTCAAGCCGAGCGTCGCCAATGTCATCAGCGATTACGATTCGGCGGATAAAATTTCTCTGCTCTCCGGCGCGGCAGATTTTTCCGTCAGCGGCTCCGACGTCATCATCAACGACAAAATCACCGTGGCGGGCGCGGCGGATAAATCTGTCACCTACATTGAAGGCGGCGCGGAAAAAATTTACAAGGCTTCGGCGGACGTGGAATACAATTCCAAAGGCACGGCGGCGACTCTGCTCGTCACTTACACGCCCGACACCTTCACGGCAAACGAAACGCTCATCACGATAAAAGCTTCGGCGGTCAAACATTCGCTGGAGATAATCGGGAATAAAAATGCGAATCGAATCACGGGCACGAGCGAGGACGACACAATCGACGGCTTGGCGGGCGGCGACATCATCAGCGGCGGCAAGGGCGACGATTCAATTTTTGGCGGGGCGGGCTCCGACAGCTTGAACGGCGGCGCAGGAAACGACACCCTCTGGGGCGGCACCGGCTCCGATACCCTCACGGGCGGCGCGGGCGCAGATATTTTTTTCTACGAGAAAGGCGACGGCTCCGACCTAATCAGCGACTACACCTCAGTGGACACGGTGATAATTCTTTCGGGCAAAGTGGAAAGCCCGTTCGTGGACACCGACGGCAATGTCACGTTCCAAATCGGCGCGGGGCAGCTCCTCTTCCCCAACAGCGCGAACAAATACATTGAACTCCTCGACACCGACGGCAACATCAAAGGCAAGTACACACCGATTAAAAGTTAAGGAGGAAATATCATGGCGACCATTTACAACGACAAGAGCAACACGCTCGTGGGCGGCACGAACGACGCCGACTCGATTGACAACTTGGGCAGCTTCGTGACGATAAGCGCGGGCGGCGGCTCCGACACCATCACCACTTACGGCGTTGCCCCGACGGTCACGGCTTATTCCTTCGGCAAGGGCGTGGTGATTGACGCGGGCTCAGGCTCAGACTCAATCGACTCCAGCGGCGCGAGCAACTCAATTGAAGGCGGCGCGGGCTCCGACACAATCATCAACACCAGTTACGGCATGGACGCCACGATTAAAGGCGGCGACGGCAACGATTCGATTCGCAACAGCGCGCGGGCAAAAATTTACGGCTCAGCGGGCAACGACTCGCTCATCAACACAAATCTCGGCGCGGGCGCGTCGCTTTTCGGCAACAGCGGCAACGATTACATTTCCACTTACAATTCCGACGGCGTATTAATCGACGGCGGCTCAGACTCCGACACGATCGTCGCGTCGGGCACGGCAAATTTAATCACGGTGATTGGCGGCACGGGCGACGATTTAATTTACAACGCGGGCTCGGTCGTCCTGTTCAAATACGCGGCGGGCGACGGCTCGGACATCATTTACGGCTTCGACAAAAATTCCACGCTTTCAATCGACGGCGGATACTCCACGACCAAGAGCGGCTCGGATATCCTCGTGACGGTGGGCGACGGAAAAATTTCTCTCGTCGGCGCGGCGAATCTCTCGACGCTCAACATCGACGGCGAAAAAAATTCTTGGACGCTCAGCGGCACCACCGCCACTTACGGCGACCTCGTCGTTAAGGGCGTGAAGAGTTTGGACGGCTTGAAACTCAACGGAAAAGTTTTGACGATTTCCGAATCTTCCCTCGCCGAGAAAAAAGTTTCAATCAGCAGCGGATACACGCTCGCGCTCGCCTCCGACGTTTCCTCGCCGACGACCAAGGGCAAATGGACGCTCAAAAATTCTACGGCGACTTACAAGCGCACGACCAAAGCCGGCTACACTCTTGCCGCCAATGCCAAGTCAATCACTTACTCCGCGCAGGCGTCCGCAACTCTCGTCAAAGTCACGGGCGTTGAGTCACTCGACGGGCTCTCTCTCAGCGGCACGACCGTCACCGTCTCCAATGCCTCACTCGGCACAAGCAAAGTTTCAATCACCGACGGATATAAACTCAAACTCGGCTCGGACGTGAACGCGCCCTCCACAAAAAAATCTTGGACGCTCGACGGCACCACCGCCGCTTACAAGCGCACGACCAAAGCCGGCTACTCCCTCAGCGATAACGAAATTATTTACACGAAAAAATCTTCCAAGACGCTCGCGACGGTTAAGGGCGTCAACTCACTCGACGCGCTCACCCTCAGCGGCTCCACCGTCAAACTCGCGGGCGATTTCCTCTCAAGCAAGGTCACCGTCAGCGGCGATTACACTTTCGATTTCGATTCCGATTTCAAAAACGCAACCGTCACCGGCTCGGCCTCCGACGACTCAATCATCGTTCGCGGCAAAAAAGTTTTGGTTAAGGGCGGCAAGGGCGACGACGCGATTAAACTGCTCGGCACGGGCACAATCGCGGGCGGCGCAGGCAATGATATTTTCCAACTCAAGTCAACGGGCACAATCGGCGATTACGAGACGGGCGATAAAGTTTCTCTCGCGTCGGGCGCGGCTCTCATCACCACCGACGGCTCCGACGTTATTTTCAACGGCAAAGTCACTCTCACCGCCGCCAAGGGCAAACCCGTCACTTACATTGAAAACGGCGTCGAAAAAATTTTCAGGACATCGGCTGCCGTCACCTTCAACGCCAAGGGCACCTCCGCCACGCTCGCCGACACCTACTCCGAAGACTCCTTCCTCACTGCCGACTGCGCCGACTTCGCCGACACGCTCATCACCCTCAAAGCCTCCGCTGTCAAACACTCGCTGGAAATTTTCGGCAACAAAAACGCCAATATCATCACCGGCACGGGCGAGGACGATTTAATCGACGGCAAAGCGGGCGGCGACACGATATCGGGCGGCAAGGGCAACGATACACTCATGGGCTCCGCGGGCAACGATTCACTCTCAGGCGGCGCAGGCAACGACGAGCTGTGGGGCGGCAAGGGCGACGATACTCTTTACGGCGGCGCGGGCTCCGACGTTTTTATTTATCAGAGCGGCGACGGCAAGGACATCATCAGCGATTACACCTCCGTCGATAAAGTCATGGTTCTTTCGGGCAAAGTGGAAAGCCCGTTCGTGGACACCGACGGCAATGTCACCTTCAAAATCGGCGGCGGGCAATTGACCTTCCCCAACAGCGCGAACAAATACATTGAGCTCCTCGACAAGGACAACAACCTTTTGAAAAATTTCACGCCCACGAGCAAGGGTTAGCTGTTAGCTGTTAGCTGTTAGCGGTTAGAAAAATCCTTTTCCTGAAAGCTGAAAGCTAAAAGCTGACAGCTTAAAGAGTCGGTCGCAGAAAATTTTGCGGCCGGCTTTTTTTTGCCCCGAAAATATTTTATAATGACGGAAAAGTTTTTGAGAGGAGATGGGCTTCATGTTCAAGGAAGAATTTGTTTTTGACCTCCAGCGTTTCGTCACGATAAACAACGAGGAAGGCAACACATTGCTTAGCGGCACGAGCGACAACGACACCATTCAAAATGGCGGTTATTGGGACGGCAACTGGCACTACGGCTACTCCTACGTATCAATCGACGCGGGCGCGGGTAATGACTCCGTAAGCAACTGGGGCAAAAACGTGACAATCGACGGGGGCGACGGCAAGGACACAATCGACAACTACGGCAACTCGGTGACGATAAACGCGGGCGCAGGCAATGACTCCGTTCGCACCACCAGCAACAACATTATAATCGATATGAGCGCGGGCAACGACACCATTCACAGCAACGGCAACTCGGTTTCAATCAACGCGGGTTCGGGTGACGATTACATTTCCAACAACTACGGTAAATGGGCGACAATCGACGCAGGAAAAGGTAACGATTTAATTTCTCTGCACAGCTATACCGACAACAATGTGATTATTTATAACAATGGCGACGGTTTTGACACGGTTTTCGGCTTTGACGACAATGACACGTTAAAAATATCGGGCGGCACCTACTTCAGCCAAGTGAGCGGTTCGGATATAATCGTGACGGTCGACGACGGAGGAATTACGCTTTTGGGCGCGGCGAGTTTGGAAAGCGTGAACATCGAAGGCAAATATCTTAACCCCTTCCTCATCACGCTGACCGAAGGCAACGACTCCTACTTCAACTCTGTGGCAGGCGCGACGATTAAAGCTCTCGGCGGAGACGATTCAATCGAAAACTACGGCGAGAACGTGACAATCAACGCAGGGGCGGGCTCAGATTACATTGATAACTACGGCTCGAACTCGACACTCAACGGCGGGGCAGGCAACGACTCCATTTCCAACACTGGCGCGAAGATTCTGTTCCAATATGCGAGCGGCGACGGCAACGATTTAATCCAAGGCTTCAACGCCACGAGCACTCTGCAAATCACGGGCGGCACATACTCCACGGATTTTGTCGGCGATGATTTAATCGTCACTGTCGGCAAAGGGAAAATCACATTGACGGGCGCGGCGAGTTTGGAGAGCGTCAACATCAACGACGAAAAAATTTTTAGCTACTCTTGGACGCTGGACGGCACGGTTGCCACTTACGGTTCGGCGAACAAAACTTTGGCGACTGTCAGCGGCGTAAAAAGTTTGAACGGCATTTCGTTGGATGGAAAAGTTGTGACGGTTTCCAAGGCGGCACTCAACGCGACGGATATTTCTGTCAGCGGCGGCTACACCCTCGCGCTTGCCTCGGACGTGCCCGCGCCCACCACTGCCAAGGCGACCTACTCGAACGGCGTGTACAAGACGGCGGGCATAAGCAAAGCGGGCTATCAACTCAGCGGCAACTCAATCCGCTACGTGACGGCGGACATCAAGACGATAAAATTTTCGGGCGTGGACGACGACGCGACGGTTAAAAATTTCTACGTGAGCGGCACGTCGATTACAGTTGGCAAAGCGGCAGTCAAGACGAATGGAACTGCGCTTAAACTTTTGACGAGTGGTTACACGCTGAAGTTGGGCAAGGGCATGGCGGCTCCCTCGACGACAAAAACTTGGACGCTGAAAAATTCTGCGGCGACTTACAAGCAGACGACCTCAGCAGGTTACACGCTCGCGGACAACGCAATCACCTACTCGAAAAAATCTTCCAAAACTTTGGTGACGGTTGACGGTGTGAAAAGTTTGGACGGGCTCAAGCTCAGCAAAAAAATCGTCACGGTCTCGACCGCCTCGCTGGGCACGAAGGACGTTTCAATCTCCGACGGATATACGCTGGCGCTCGGCAAAGATGTTGACGCTCCCTCGACGAGTAAAGATTGGTCACTCGACGGCACCACCGCCGCTTATCAGCAGACGACGACCGCCGGCTACACACTCGCGGACAACGCAATCGCCTACTCGAAAAAATCTTCCAAGACTTTGGTGACGGTTGACGGCGTGAAAAATTTGGACGGGCTCAAGCTCAGCAAAAAAATTGTAACGGTTTCCTCGGCCTCGCTGGGCACGAAGAACGTTTCAATCTCCGACGGATATACGTTAAAGCTCGGCTCCAATGTAAGCAAACCTTCGACGAGTAAAGATTGGTCACTCGACGGCATCACCGCCGCTTATCAGCAGACGACGACCGCCGGCTACAAGCTCGCCGACAACTCAATCACCTACACGAAAAAATCTTCCAAGACTTTGGTGACGGTTGACGGCGTGAAAAGTTTGGACGGGCTCGCGCTCAGCAAAAAAGTTGTGACGGTTTCGGCGGCATCGCTGGGCACCAACGACGTTACAATTTCCAACGGATACTCGCTCAAGCTCGGCTCGGATGTGGACGCGCCGACGAGTAAGCAGGCGGCGTGGACGCTCAAGAATACGACCGCCATTTACAAGAGCGCGGGCACGACGGCGGGTTACACGCTCGAAGACAATATCATCCGCTACTCGAAGAAAAAATCTGCGGCGACGCTGGCGACGATTAAGGGCGTGGAAAACGTCGACGGGCTTTCAATCAGCGGGAAAATTATTTCGGCGGAGGCGACTGCCCTGGCAAGCAAAGTGACGGTGAGCAGCGACGAGTACGGCTTCAACTTCGGCACGGATTATAAAAAGGCACGCGTGAGCGGCAGCGAATTCGACGACAAGATAAAGAGCACGGGTCAGCGCATGACGATACTCGGCGGGTCGGGCGATGATTCAATCGTCGGCAACGGAAAATATTCCCTGCTCGAAGGCGGCGAAGGCTCCGACACAATCATCAGTAACGTCAACGGCTCGACGCTCTCAGGCGGGGCGGGCAACGATTTGCTCACGGGCTCGGACGACGAAGACACATTCGTTTACGCGGGCGGCAACGACACAATCACAAACTACGACACGTCGGATAAAATCTCGTTGGCTTCGGGCGCGGCAAAAATTTCCGAGAACCTAAGCGACATCATTTTTAAATTTGATTCGGGCAAGCTCACGCTCAAGAAAGCCGCGGGTTTGACAGTCACTTACGTCGACGAGAACGGCACGGAGCACACCTACCCCGAAGAGCAAAATCCTGTCGAATTCAACGCCAAGGGCACGGGCGTCACGTTGACGACGGCTTACACCGAAGACGCCTTCGACATTAACGGCTACCGCGATTATAAAGATTCGGTCATCACGATTAACGCGTCGGCAGTTCTCCACCCGCTCGACATCACCGGCAACAAGAACGCAAACAAAATTATCGGCACGGCGGAGGACGATTACATTGACGGCGGAGTGAGCGGCGACACGATATCGGGCGGCGCGGGCAACGACACACTCGTCGGGAGCGCGGGCAATGATTCACTCAGCGGCGGCGCGGGCAACGACAGCTTGTGGGGCGGCGACGGCGACGATACTTTGACGGGCGGCGCAGGCGAGGACACTTTCATTTATTATGACGGCGACGGCAAGGACGTAATTGAAAATTATCAATCGGGCGTCGACACGGTGATGATTATGTCGGGCACGGTCTCCAATCCGATTGTCGACGGAAGCAACGTTTACTTTTCTGTCGGCGACGGGCAAATCACTTTCGAGGACGCGGCAAGCAAACCAATCGTGCTGGTCAATCGTTCGAGCAAGCAAGTCGGGCAATACATTCCGAAATGACCCGCGCGGAATAATAATGTATTCATGCACTGAAAATCTTGCAAACCCTAACGTTTATGTTATAATGCGTCTCGGTTTTGAAAATACTTCTTAACGGAGGCAATGAATCATGAAAATAGGAATTCTCGGATACGGCAACCTCGGACGCGGCGTGGAATGCGCCATCAAAGACAACCCCGACACGCAGCTGGTGGCGGTCTTCACTCGTCGTGACCCGTCGAAAGTCAAAATCCAAACGCCGAACGTGCCCGTGCTCAACGTGGCGGACGCAAAAGACTGGGTCGGCAAAATCGACGTGATGATTTTGTGCGGCGGCAGCGCAACCGATTTGCCCACGCAGACGCCCGAATACGCCAAGATGTTCAACGTCATCGACAGCTTCGACACGCACGCAAAAATCCCCGAACACTTCGCCAAAGTCGACGCGGCGGCAAAATCTTCGGGGCACGTGGCGATTATTTCCGTCGGCTGGGACCCCGGCATGTTCTCGCTGATTCGCGCCTACGCCAACGCAATTCTCCCCGACGGCAAGGATTACACCTTCTGGGGCAAGGGCGTCAGCCAAGGACATTCCGACGCGATTCGCCGCGTCAAGGGCGTCAAGAATGCCAAGCAGTACACCGTGCCGATTGACGCCGCGCTTGAAGCCGTTCGCAGCGGACAAAACCCCGAGCTCACCACGCGCCAGAAACATTTGCGTGAATGTTATGTCGTGCTGGAGGAAGGTGCCGACGCCGCCGAAGTCGAGCAGGCGATTAAGACCATGCCGAATTACTTCGCGGATTACGATACGGTCGTCAACTTCATCAGCGAGGAAGAATTGCTCACCAAGCACGCGGGACTGGCTCACGGCGGATTCGTCATTCGCTCCGGCAAGACGGGCATGGAAAAGGAACACAATCACATCATCGAATTCAACCTCAAGCTTGATTCCAATCCCGAATTCACCACGAGCGTTTTGGTCGCTTATGCCCGCGCGGCTTTGCGCCTGAACAAGGAAGGCAACAACGGCTGCAAAACCGTCTTTGACATCGCGCCCGCTTATCTTTGCGCACAGGACGGTGCAGACCTGCGCGCTCACATGCTTTAAAATAATTAGGAATTAGGAGTGAGGAATTAGGAATGAAAAACAAAATTGCGTCGGCTCAATTCCTAATTCCTAATTCCACATTCCTAATTGCCGTTCAGCCCCCGCAACCGCCGACGGCACCCGCGCCCGCAATTCGTCCGACGCCGCCCACTCCTCCGCGAATCGACAAAACGCCCTTCGCAAAAAATTCTGCGGCTGAAGTCTCCGACGAATCGCCCGAAGCTCAGGCAAAGGACGCCGTCGCCAACGGTTCGGGTGCGCTGACCAAACGCACAGTCGAACGCCCCGACGAGCCGCAAGCTCCCGCGCCTGCCGCCCGCCGTGAAACCGAATCGCCCGCGCCCGTCGCCGACACCCAATCCGATTACGACAGAGGGCAGGACGTTTTGCGCGAGTTCAGAGAGATGGACGCGCGCGAATCGCAGTCGGCTTACACTCCGCCCCCCGCGTCGACGGAACAGCGTCAGCCCGTCGTGGCGAAAATAAATTATCACGAGGGGCACGGCGGTTTCTTATGGATTTTCACGATAATTTTCGTGGCGGTCGCGGCTCTCATCGTCGTGAAAAAATTTTTGTTCACGGGCAAGCCGACGCTCACCACGTCTCAGCTGTTCGCGGATTCGACGAGCAGACTTAAGGCGGTCGAGGAAAAAGTTAAACCGCCTCCACCCAAACCCGCGAAACTTCCGCCCAAAACCGACGACGACAAAAAGGGCAAGCACTTCGAAGTTCGCGTTTGAATATTTGCAACAAAAAAAGAAGCCCCGATGACCAGTCGGGGCTCCTTGCGCGTTTTAAAGGATAACGCTAACTATGAGAGGGGTACTAAACTCTTAGCGGTCGAGCCACTTGATAATGAAGTAAGCTACGACGTTTGCCGCGACGCCCACCAAGAAGTTAGCAAGCAACATACTCGTCCCCTCCTTTCCATTGCCGGTATCGGAGGTGGCAACGTCTAAAGTTTATATCATGTGATTTAGTTTTGCAATGAAAAATTTTTTGTTGCAAAATAAATTGGGATGATATATACTGAACGCGGCAAGTAACAGAAAGTCCTTAATGGCAATGCCTCAGCTGACCACTGAGGTGACGATAATTTCAGACTGAAAGACCGCCTCCGAAAATGGAAGCGGTCTTTTGGCTTCGGAAAACTTTTTCAGCGGACGGAAACGGTCAGCGTATTGTAAGCCAGGGATTGCAAAATCAATTCGGCGTTGGTGACGGCTTGCAGTTCGTTGAAGAGAGTTTGCGGGGAGCCGCCGTACATCACCGTGAAAACCGCGCGCCCGCTCTCGTAATTCGACAGGTTGACGTTCTTGACGCGGCTCACCCTGCCCAAGCCGCTTTGCACCAGATTTATCTTTGAAAAATCCGCGCCGTAGACGACGACCTCCAAACCTTGGCGGCTCGTGTACATGCCGGTTATCTGCTCGACAAAATAATCGCCGACTTGCTCGCCCGCCTTGACCAGAGCTTTCTTCGCGGCGATTGCCTCCGAGTTGTCGTAAGCCGAACCGTATTTGCCGTCCGCCGCGATGATTTGTCCCGTCCGCACGATGAACATCTTCGCCTCGACGCGCGCACGACACGCACGCATATTCGTCTGCTGATTGCCCGGCAAATAATTTCCAAGGTCGCCGACGCCCTCGCTGAAACTTTCGCCGACAATCATTATGTCCACGCCGAATTTTTCTGCGGCGGCTTTCATTTGCGCGGCGTTCATGCTCATCGGATTTTGATAACTCAGACCCGTGCCGACTTCCGTGACGAAATTAAATCCGGCGTTGAGGAGAGTTTTAACGATGGCAGTCTCCGCGCCCGCGCCGCCCACGCTGTAGTTCAAATGTTGTTCGGGGACGTAGACGGCGATTTTCGGGTTGCGCAGCTGAACGTTGATAATGCCGAGGCGAGTCAGCTCATTCATCAGCCGCGAATTCGGTTGGTCGTCGACGGTTGCGTTAATCGTCACGCGCCACGTGCCTCCGACTTGCTCACGGCTGAGGACTTGGTAATCGTTGACGAAGCCGCGCGACTGAGTATAAATTTGGTCGTGAATCAACATGCTGTTCTGAACGAGCGTTTCCGAATCGACGAGCACCCCGACGGTATTTTCCACGGCCGCCCGCAGCGCATCGTTCTCCGCCTCGGAAGGTGTCATGCCCGTGCCCGTGACCGTCACATTTTTTGCAAAGGCCGTCGCGCTCAAAATCATCAGCATAAAAATTATAATCGCGAATCGTTTCATGGCGTTCAGCTCCTTATTCAATTAGGAATTAGGAGTTAGGAATTAGGAATTGTGAATCGCTTTTCCATTCCTCATTCCTAATTCCTCATTCCTAATTTCTTTTAACAACGTCGCCCTTGTGAATCGTGACGAGTGAATCTTCCGTCCGACAAACCGCGTAATCCGAGTTGACTTCGACGACTTTAATCTTGCCGAGCTCCTTTTGCTCCACAGCGACCACGCGCCCGTTCACGACGATTGGTTCTCCCTCGCGCACGACCAGCAACGTCTCGCCCTGCCGAATGCCCGCTTCCGCTCCTTGGTCAATGTAAATGTCCGAGCCGCTGACAGCCGCCACGCGCGCGCGGAAAGGATTGAGCATGTCCAGTTGCTTGAGGAAATTTGTTGCGGCACTCTTGCAGGCGTTGTTGAAGGCGTCGGGGACACTCGCGCCGCTCTTGGAGCCCTCGACCGTGCCGGCGATAACGACCTCGCCCGTCGTGTTGTCCACGAAGCGGAATTCCAAACCGATTTTCCCTTTATACTTGTGGACGTAATCGCTCGCCATGGCTCCGATATCGCCCAAGCCGAGAATCGCGCTTATCTGCTCCACCGCGCCCGCCGTCGGATTCGCCTCGACCAAAGCCATCGTTACCTTGCCGACCATGGTGTAATCCGCGCCGCTGAGCTTGCCCAACTCCACTGCTTGGCTCGGGTCAACCGCAATGTTTTGGAAGCCTTGCTCGCGAAGCACCGCGCCCATCTGCGGACGCTCCACCACCGTGTAGCCGCCGCTCGAATGAATCGCCACGATTAACTGCTCCGTCATTATATCCGCCACTTTTTCCTCGCTGTAGCCCGATACATTTTCCAGCGGCATAACCGCCACTGCCTTCCGTGCCGCCTCGCAGAAATTCAGCGTGCACACAATCATTATCGCGCTCAACAACGCTACGATTTTTTTCATGACGGCTCGCCTCCCTTTTTTTTTAAGAAAATATATCAAGCCCACATTAAAACTTCAATAGGAATCGTGCGGGCAAAAAAAATTGCCTTCAGGCTTGTGGCGTGCCCGAAGACAAAAAAATTTTTTTAGTTCTTGGCGTTGAGCTCGTCGAAAAATTCTTTGTGTCGCTCGTACAAAATTTTATAAGACTTGGACAAGAACGGATGATTGGGGTCTTCTTGGATTCTTTCACTCAAATACTTGTAGATTCTTTTTCGTTGCTTGAAATATTTGTCGATGTCGAATGACTCTCTGTAATCCTCAAGTTTATCCGCCGCGTCGAGTGCCAGAAGCGTGCGCCGACATTTAAAGCACTCGCCGCAGTTAAACGGCTCAAGCACACAGACGGCAGATATTTTTGCACAATCGGATTGTCGATTATAAAATTAATTTTATCGTCGCGGTCGCCCTCGCTGCCGGAGGGAACAATCCTTAAATTGGAAATGGAAAAACAATCCAGCAAGAACGGTTCAAAATGTGCTGTGGCCGTATAAAGATTATTTTTCAAAGAAAAATCCGAGAAGGAATAACCTCCGCTGTAATAATAAACGCGCCAAAGTTTTTGCATGGCATACATTATCAAAACGTCCTTGTAAGTGTGTGAGGCGACATGTTTTTGCTTCACGAACGACTTTACGTTCGATTCAACTTTGAGGAGCGGCAAATTAAATTCTTTGGCGACTGCCTCGGCGTGTTCAAAAATTTTTTCGTTGATGAGCGGGTCTGCTGTCACTGCGCTGCCGTTTTGGAAAATGCAAAGGTGAGTCAGATTTTGATTGGGATAAACGGAATTGAAATGCTTGAGGATGGTGTAGGCACTGTCGACGCCGAGAGAAACACCGGTGCCCACTGCGCCTAATTTTCCGACTGCAAAGGGGAGCTTTTTGAGCGGCGGCGCAATGTCAGCTTGAATCTTGGTGTGATAGCTGCGCGAGTCGGAACGGACGAGAGTCGGAAGCAATATTTCCCGAATGTTATAGAGCAACTCTTCCGTGACGGGAGCCTCGCAAATGATGTCGTGACCGTGTCTCATTGCGTAAGCGAGCAAACCGATTAGCGCGTAGTCCGCCCGTTCCGGCGAAAGAAATTTTCCGTATTGCGGCTCAACCGACAAGTACACGTTCGTTTTTTCTCCGTCAATTTCAATGTCCGTGGAAAGTGTTGAAAGCCCCTCCGAATCTTTGACGTAACCCGGATGAATTCTAATCATAAAATCTCTCCTTGAAATTTGAAATTTATACGGTCTCGCATAAAGCTTTGAAGATTATACACTCTTGCATAAAATTTTCAAGATATGCGGCGCAGTTTACTTTTTCATAGCCGCGTGATATAATCCTGCGAAATTCAAAGCTGGTAGCTTGTAGCTGTTGGCTGTTAGAAAAATCCTGAAAGCTGAAAGCTGACGGCTGACAGCTAAAATTTGAGAGGAGAACTTTGAAAGCTTATGGCAAAAAAAATGAAGACGATGGACGGCAATCAGGCGGCGGCGTATATCTCCTACGCATTCACGGACGTGGCCGCGATTTATCCGATAACGCCGTCGTCGCCCATGGCAGAAGATGTGGACGTCATGGCGGCCAAGGGCGTCAAAAATATTTTCGGGCAAAAAGTACGACTGGTGGAAATGCAGTCTGAGGCGGGCGCGGCAGGCACGGTTCACGGCTCATTGCAGGCGGGCGCGCTCACGACGACTTACACGGCGAGCCAGGGATTTTTGCTGATGATTCCCAATCTGTACAAAATCGCGGGTGAACTTTTGCCGGGCGTCTTCCATGTCTCTGCGCGGGCACTGGCGACCTCGACGCTGAGTATCTTCGGCGACCACCAAGATGTCATGGCGGCACGGCAGACGGGTTGCGCCATGTTCGCCGAGAGCAGCGTGCAGGAAGTCATGGACTTGTCGGCAGTGGCGCACCTGGCGGCGATTAAAGGACGCATTCCGTTTATAAATTTCTTTGACGGCTTCCGTACCTCGCACGAGATTCAAAAGATTGAGATGATTGATTACGCCGACCTTGCCAAGCTTTTGGACTTCGAGGCGGTCAACGCCTTCCGCCGCAACGCACTCAACCCCGACCACCCCGTCATGCGCGGCACGGCGACCAACCCCGACGTTTACTTCCAAATCCGTGAGACCGTCAACAACAATTACGACCGCCTGCCCGACCTCGTCGAAGAAATTATGGCGGACGTGGCGAAGGTCACGGGGCGCGTCCATCATCTGTTCGATTACAGCGGAGCACCCGACGCCGACCGAATCATCATTGCCATCGGTTCGGGCTGCCAGACGGCGGGCGAGGCTGCCGCTTACCTCAACGCGCGCGGAGAAAAAGTTGGCGTGGTCAGCGTCCACCTTTACCGCCCGTTCAGCGTCAAACATTTCCTCAACGCCATTCCCAAGACCGTGAAGAAAATCGCCGTCCTCGACCGCACGAAAGAATCGGGAGCCGTCGGCGAGCCGCTTTACCTTGACGTGAAGAGCGCGTTTTATGATTCGGACATCAAACCCGTCATCGTCGGCGGACGCTTCGGCTTGGGCGGCAAGGACACCACGCCCGACCAGATGCTTGCCGTCTTCGAAGAGCTCAAGAAAGATTCGCCGCTCAACGGATTCACAATCGGTATCGACGACGACGTTTCCCATAAATCTTTGGCGACTGCTCATCACGACGTCGACCTCACGCCCGAAGGAACGACCGCCTGCAAGTTCTGGGGGCTCGGCTCGGACGGCACCGTCGGCGCGAACAAATCCGCGATAAAAATCATCGGCGACAACACCGACCTTTACGCGCAGGCTTACTTTGCTTACGACAGCAAAAAATCCGGCGGCATCACCATGAGCCATCTGCGCTTCGGAAAATTGCCGATAACTTCTCCTTACCTCATCACCAAGCCCGACTTCGTTTCCTGCTCGCAGAAAAGTTACGTTCATCATTACAACTTAATCGCGGGACTCAAACCGAACGGCACCTTCCTTTTGAACACCGACTGGAGCGACGAGAAGCTCGGCAAAAAACTTCAGCCTTACATGAAACGTTACATCGTCGAGAACAACATCAACGTTTATACAGTCAACGCCGTGAAAATCGCGGGCGAACTCGGACTCGGCGGACGATTCAACATGGTCATGCAAGCCGCCTTCTTCAAGCTCGCAAACATCATTCCGATTGACGACGCGGTTAAATATCTCAAGGACGCCGTGGAAAAATCTTACGGCTCGAAGGGGCAAAACATCGTCGACATGAACTGCGCCGCGATTGACCAAGGCATTGCCGCGCTCCACAAAGTTGACGTCGACAGCTGGGATATCGAAGACACGAGTTTGAATCACAAGTCTCAGCAAGTCAATCCGCCCGAATTCATCACCGAAGTTCAAAACGTCATGAACCGCCAGGAGGGCGACGAACTTTCCGTCAGCAAATTTGTCGGGCTGGCGGACGGCACGTTCCCCGTTGGCGGCTCGGCTTTCGAGAAACGCGGCACGGCAATCAAAGTTCCCGCGTGGGACAAGAGCAAATGTATCGGCTGCAACCAATGCTCGTTCGTGTGCCCGCACGCCGCCATCCGCCCGATTCTCACGACCAACGACGAACTCAAGGACGCGCCCGAAGGTTTTGAATTCATTCCCTCAAAAATTTCTCGCGGCGCATATAATCTTACAATCGCCGTCTCCACCATGGACTGCCTCGGCTGCGGCAACTGCGCGCAGGTTTGTCCGAAGCAAGCGTTGACCATGGTCAAGTACGACGACGCGGCGAAGGCTCGCCAAAAAGTTTTCGATTACGGCATGAAAGTTTCTCCGAAAAATAATCCGACGAAGAAGACGACGGTCGTCGGCAGTCAATTCGAAAAGCCGTTGTTCGAGTTCAGCGGAGCATGCGCGGGCTGCGGCGAAACTCCTTACGCAAAACTTTTGACGCAACTTTTCGGCGACCGCATGATGATTGCAAACGCCACGGGCTGCTCGTCGATTTGGGGCGCGTCGGCTCCCGCCATGCCTTACACGAAAAATTTCAAGGGGCACGGTCCCGCCTGGGGCAATTCACTCTTCGAAGACAACGCGGAGTACGGCTTGGGCATGTTCCTCGGCGTCAAGGCGATTCGTGAGGCTCTGGCGAGTGACGCGGAAAAAGCTCTCGCCGAAAATATTTCCGACGAACTCAAAGCCGCGTTGACCGACTGGAAAGAAAATCTCAACGTCAGCGACAACACACGCGAGCGCGCCGATAAGTTGACGGCTCTGCTTGAGGCTCAGAAGGGCGACGACGTTTTGCTCAATAAAATTTTCAACAACCGCGACTTCTTCGTGAAACGCTCGCAGTGGATTCTCGGCGGCGACGGCTGGGCTTACGATATCGGTTACGGCGGACTCGACCACGTGCTGGCAAGCGGAGAGGACATCAACGTTTTTGTCTTCGACACGGAAGTTTACTCGAACACGGGCGGGCAGGCGTCAAAGGCGACACCTGCGGCGGCAATCGCTCAGTTCGCGGCGACCGGCAAGCGCACGAAGAAAAAAGACCTCGGCAAGATGGCAATGAGTTACGGTTATGTTTACGTCGCGCAGGTGTCCATGGGCGCAGACCAAAATCAGTTGCTCAAGGCAATCACGGAGGCGGAGGCTTATCCCGGTCCGTCGCTCATCATCGCTTACTCGCCCTGCATTAATCACGGAATCAGAAAGGGCATGGGCTCCAGTCAGTTGGAAGGCAAGCTCGCCGTTCAGTGCGGTTATTGGGCAAATTGGAGATACAATCCTCAGCTCGTCGGCACGAATAAAAATCCGTTCACGCTCGACAGCAAAGAGCCCGACTTCAGCAAGTTCCAAGAATTTTTGATGGGCGAAGTCCGTTACTCCTCGCTGAAAAGAAATTTCCCCGACGCCGCGCAGGAACTTTTTGAGAAGACTCAGCACGACGCAGAGGAACGCATTGCAGGTTATAAAATTCTCGCAGGAAAATGAGCTGTCAGCGGTCAGCTTTCAGCTGTCAGGATAATTTTTCTGAAAGCTGGAAGCTGAAACCTGAAAGCTCCACAAAGGAGCAACTGCACATGAAAAAAATTGTTGTCATCCCCGGCGACGGAATCGGTCAGGAGATAACCGCCTCCGCCGTCGAAGTCCTCAAGAAAGTCGACGAAAAATTTAAAATCGGTCTGGAGTTTGAGACGCGCGACGCGGGCGGCACCTCTTACGAAAAATTCGGGACGCCGCTCACCGACGAAGCCCTCGACGCCTGCAAGAAAGCTGACGGCGTTCTCTTCGGCGCGGTCGGCGGCAAGAAATGGGACAGCCTGCCCGTGCACCTGCGCCCCGAAAAAGCAATCTTCGGTCTGCGCAAAGGTCTGGGGCTCTTCGCGAATCTGCGCCCGACGAAAGTTTATTCCGAGCTGATTAACTCCTCGCCGCTCAAGCCCGAACTCGTAGGCGGCAGCGACCTGCTCATCGTCCGCGAACTCGTCGGCGGAATTTATTTCGGGCCGCGCTGTGAATCCGAAATTAAAAACGGCGTCGAGCAGGCGTGGGACACCGAAATTTATTCCGTGCCCGAAATCGAACGGATAACCAAGCTTGCCTTCGAGTCTGCAAAGCTCCGCCGCGGCAAAGTCACTTCCGTCGACAAGGCGAACGTCCTGGCAGCCAGCCGCCTGTGGAGAAAAGTCGTCGTCGACGTGGCGAAGCATTTCCCCGACGTTGAAGTCAATCATCTTTACGTCGACAACGCCGCCATGCAACTCGTCCTCAACCCCAAGCAATTTGACGTAATCGTCACGAATAATATTTTCGGCGACATCCTCAGCGACGAGGCGTCGGTTATCGGCGGGTCAATCGGGCTCATGCCCAGCGCGTCAATCGGCGAGCTCACCAGCCTTTACGAACCGATTCACGGCTCCGCGCCCGATATCGCCGGCAAAGATATCGCAAACCCCATGGGCACGATTCTTTCCGCCGCCATGCTCCTGCGTTACAGCCTCAAGGAAGAGGCGGCCGCTCTGGCAATCGAATCCGCGATTGATAAAACTCTCGCCGACGGCTGGCGCACCGCTGACATTTTCTCCGACGGCTTCAAAAAAATCGGCACGGCTCAAGCCACCGAAATCATCTGCAAAAATCTCTGAACAAACCAAAACCCCGAAGGTCTGCTCCGAACAGATTCTTCGGGGGTTTTTTTGCGTCGAAAAATTTTTCAAGCCGATTTTTTTTCATCGTTGAAAAAATTTCTGCGCCGTTGTAAAATGCCGTCATCACCGCCGTGGTCTCCGATCCGGCTGACGGAAAGGAGGTGAGGATGGTGGAGATTGTTCTTTGGCTTCTAAAGACAGTGGCTGAAACCGTGATTCATTACGGCGTAGGCAAGGTACTCGACTTCCTGCTCAAGCGTCGGTGATTCGGGTGCCAAATGCGTCTGAAATGACGCAACCCCCGAGAACCTGCTCAGAACAGGTTTACTCGGGGGTTTTTTTGCGTCTGTGAGTACCGGTGGAACTACATGATCATTCTTTGGTTCTTACACGCGTATTATAAATCACGGTGAAAAATTTTTCAAGGCGCGCCCATCTCTTTTTTTTATGGCGTGACTGCGCCCGCCGAGTATCCCGCTTTGTTGACTGCCTCGCGCAAAATTTCGTCGGAAATATTTTTCTTCAAGCCGACCAACGCCGACTGCTTCTCCAGACTCGCGGCGGCAATCGTCACGCCGTCGATTTTCTCCAGCGCGCGCACGACTTTGTAAACGCATTTCTCGCAGGTCATGCCGTCGACATCAATCGCGCGGTGAATCGGAAATTTTTCAATCTTCTCGGCGCGAACTCGATAACTGTCGTCCAAAAGTTTTTCCTTGTCGCAGCCGCCGTTGCAGCTCCCGCAGCTCTCCGAACAACACGCCGCCTCGCCCTTGAAAAAATTTCTGTAAACCGTCCGCAAGCCGTAAACGAAAGCCGCCGCGATTAAAAGTCCGAGAATAATCGTCGCCAACATAAAATCATCTCCAAAAATTTTATCCCCGACAAAAATCTTGCCGGGGATTTTTTCATTCGCCGAAATTTATTCGAAGCCCAAAAGTTTTCCGCCTTGATAGACAATCAGCGACGCGACCCAAGCCACCGCGCACGTGTACAGGAACGCAAAGCCCATCCACTTCCAACTTTGCGTTTCCTTTTTGATTGTGCCGAGTGCCGTCACGCACGGAGAATAAAGTTGAGTGAAGACCATGAACGCCAAAGCCGTCAGAGGAGTGAACGCGCCTGCCATGTTCGTGGACAGGAGAGCCTGCGCGGAATTTTGGATGTCTTCGTCCTCCGTCGACAGTTCGTCCGCGCCGTAAAGGATTCCCATCGTCGAGACGACCGCTTCCTTGGCGAGCACGCCCGTGACGATTGACGCGCCCGCCTCCCACGTGTCGAAACCTTGCGGCGCAAAAATTTTCGACGACGCCGAGCCGATACTCGCCAGATAACTTTCGTTCATGTCCTTGGTCATGCCGTCGGAATTGAAATTGCTCAGGAACCAAATCAAAACGCTCATCGCGAAAATAATCGTGCCGGCTTTAATCAGGTAACCCTTGCCCTTGTCCCAAGCCTCAAGCAAAACGGTTTTTATGTCGGGCAAACGATAAGGCGGCAGTTCGAGCAGGAAAGTTGACTGCTGACCTTTGAAAGTCGTCGTGCCCAAAATTTTCGCCGCAAGAATCGCGACGGCCACTCCGAGGACGTACATAATGAAAACAATGTTTGCCGCGTTGTCGGGGAAGAACATCGCCGCGAACAACATGAGAATCGGAACTTTTGCGTTGCAGGTGAGGAACGGCGTCACGAGGATTGAAATCATTCTGTCCTTGTGCGTGTCGAGTGCGCGGGCTCCCATAATCGCGGGCACGCCGCAGCCGAAGCCCATGACCAGCGGCATAATCGATTTGCCCGAAAGTCCCGCGCGGCGCATAATCGGGTCCATGACGAACGCGACGCGTGCCATGTAACCCGTGCCGTCGAGGAAGCTCAGGCAGATGAACAGCGTGAAGATTAACGGGACGAAACTCAAGACCGCGCCGACGCCCGTGATGATTCCGTCCGAAACGAGCGACTGCATCCAATCTGCGACGCCCGCCGCCTCCATGGCCTCCGCCGCCGCGGGTGCCAGCGACTCTTCAAAGAATCCGCCGAGCAAATCTGCCAGCGGCTGACCAATCCAGTTGAATGCGATTTGGAACATCAGATAAAACGCCGCGAGCATTAACACCAGCGACGACACTCCGTTCGCCAGATACGAATCGAGTTTCTCCGTTAAAGTTTTTCCCGCCGCGTTGACGGTGACCGCGCTTTGCATAATCTTATCAATCAAATCGTATCGCGCGGAAATAATTTCTTCCTCAATCTTGGCCGCCGCCAGCCCGCTGCGTTCAATGTTGTGAATCCGTTCAATGTGGTCGGCGATGAGTTTGCTTGGCTTGTAATTGCTCATGACTGCGTTGGTGAACACGTCCAAAAGTTTTCGGACGCTCTTGTTGCTCCTGCCGACGGTGTTGGTCACGGGCATGCCGAAGGCGGCTTCCAACTTTGCCATGTCGATTTTAATTCCGTGACGCTGAGCCTCGTCCATCATGTTCAAATTTATGATGAGCGGGATGCCGTGCTCCATGAGCTGAACGGTGAGGAAAAGGTTGCGCGAAATATTTGCGGCGTCGATTATGTTCACGACGATATCGGGCTTGTTCTCTTTGAAGTAATCGCTGACGACCTGCTCCTCTTGCGAGCGCGCGTTAATCGAGTAAGTGCCGGGCAAATCGATGACGGAAATTTTTCTGCCGTTGTGTTCGATGACTCCGACTTTTTTGTCGACGGTGACGCCGGGCCAGTTCCCGATTTTCTGGCGCGCGCCCGTGAGTTCGTTAAAGATTGTGGACTTGCCGGTGTTGGGGTTGCCGGTCAAGGCGACGGACAGTGCTGACATTTTATCACCTCATTGGACTTGAGTAACTTCGATTTGTGCGGCGTCGTCTCTCCTCATTGCCAAGTTGTAAGAGCGCAGGCGAATGGCAATCGGGTCACCGAGCGGTGCCGAGTTCAAAACTTCGACGCGCGTGCCGGGGATTAAGCCCATGGTCATGAGCCGCTGCTTGAGTTCCGATTCTCCGACCGAATCAATCCTCACGACCATGCCGGGCTTTGTATCCTTGAGTGTCAACTTCATCCCTCCCGAAAATTTTTTCTTCGCGCGTAATGTATCACGCCCGTGAATAATTATCAACACCGTTTGAAAAATTTTTTCGCCGAAAATTTTTTCTCAGCCGCGCAGAAATTAGTTCCACCCGTGAAGTGGAGCAAAAGCCGCGCAGAAATTTTTTCGATCGTGAGGTCGAGCAAAAGCCGCGCAGAAATTTTTTCGATCGTGAGGTCGAGCAAAAGCCGCGTGAAAATTTTTTCGCCCGTGAAGTGGAGCAAAAGCCGCGCAGAAATTTTTTCGATCGTGAGGTCGAGCAAAAGCCGCGCAGAAAATTTTTCGTCCGTGAAGTGGAGCAAAAGCCGCGTGAAAAATTTTTTCCGCCGTGAAGTGGAGCAAAAGCCGCGTGAAAAATTTTTTCCGCCGTGAAGTGGAGCAAAAGCCGCGAAGAAAATTTTTCGCCCGTGATTCGGTGTGGAAATTTTTTTGCGCCCGTTGTAAAATGGCGGAAAAATTTTTTGGAGCAAGTGAAATGCAAAGCACGGACATAACCGCGAAGGTTAAAAAATTTATCAGCTTCGGCTTGGCCGGCGTGATTGCCTTGGCGGCGGTCATCGGTTACGCCGAATACAAATACTGGCACAAGGACGAGACCCTTCAGCTCAGCTACGCAAAAGTCGTCGGCACGATGGTTTCCGTCAGGATTTTGGCAAACGGAAAAGTTAAAGAGCTTTCGTTCGAGGACGGAGCCGAGGTCAAGGCGGGCGACGTGATTGCGCGGCTGGAGGTCGCGATAACCGAGGAAGAGATTAAGCAGCTGGAAAATACGGTGCAACTCGCCAAAGACAATTACGCGCAGCTGGCGCAGGGTCAGTGGGTCAAAGTTCCCGTTCAGCGCGAGCGAGTGACTTATCCGCCCGCGCCGCCGCCCACGGTTACTCAATCGTCGTCAGGAAATTTGGCGAAGCTGGAGGAGCGCGCCAATCGCATGGCAGAACTTTTCGAGATGGGAGCGGTCAGCGCAGTTCAACGCGACGCCGCCCGCCGAGCCTACGAAAACGCGCTGGCAAATTCTTCGTCGTCGAGTTACGAGTACTCAGCCGCGCCCGCGCCGATTGTCGAGTATTACACCGAATACGTCGACGAGTTCAGGGAGACGCCCGCCGAGGTCTTGGCGGGAGCCGAGCAAGCGATTCGTCAGGCGGAGTTGTCTTTGAACGTGGCAAAGCAGGAGGCGCGCGAAACTGATGTCATTGCGCCCGTGAGCGGCACGATTTATTACGGTGTCGAAGTCGACCAGGATTTGGCGGCGGGCGACAGTGTTTCGAGAATCGGAGACAGCCGCGAGCTTTGGATTGAGGTGGAGGTCACCGAAGAGGTATTCGACAAAATTCCTCTCGGCAAACTCGCGAGTTACACGATTGACGGAAAAGAATTTTTCGGCACGGTCATCGAGAAGATTAAGCCGAACGTCAACGCGGTGCCCGAAGAAAATCAAGAGCCCGTCGAGTTGCCCGACATCCCGACGAGTGCGAACGCGCCCGCCGCTTTGATTGGAGAAAATCCCGCGCAACCCACGGAAAATTCTCAGCCGACAGAAAATCCTCAGCCTGCGGAAAATTCTTCGTCGACGGAGCAGCCTCAAGCTGTGCAGGCCGCCGTCGAGACCGTCAGCGCGAACGACGCCGAGACCAATCTTAAAATCAAAAACATAATCGAGTCCGTCAAACAAAAGAAAACTCCGCCGACGGAAACTCCTCAGCCGCAGCCGCCGAAGATTCCCGACAAGTTCGAGGAGCAGCAGAAGCCCAACGACAAGTTCATCATAAAAATTTCCATGCCCGCCGAGCGCGACTTCGAGTGCCGCCCGAACACCGCGACCGTCGTCAAGATAAAACTTTGAAAATGTTTGAGAGGAGGTTTGACTTTTGCTTGAACCGTTTGAAAAATTAATTCCCGTGACGCGTCCGGTCTTTCCGACGATTGAGGAAGTCACGGAAAAGTTGCAAGACATTTGGGATTCAAAGTGGCTGACCAACAACGGACCGCAGCACATGATGCTTGAGCGCGAGCTGAAAGATTTTTTGAAGGTGCCGTACCTGTCGCTGTTCAACAACGGAACGATCGCGCTGATGGTCGCGTGCCAAAGTTTGCGGCTGAGCGGCGGAGTAATCACGACGCCTTTCACGTTCGCGGCGACGCCTCACGTGCTGAGCTGGAATAACATCACGCCGATTTTTTGTGACGTCGACGAAGAGACAATGAACATCGACGCGGAGAAGATTGAGCAGATGATAACGCCGCAGACGACGGCAATCTTGGCGGTGCACGTGTTCGGCACGCCCTGCGCCGTGGAAAAAATTCAGGAGGTCGCTGACCGTTACGGCTTGAAAATAATTTACGACGCGGCGCACGCATTCGGCGAAGAAATTGACGGGCGAGGCATCGGGAACTTCGGAGACATTTCCATGCTGAGTTTTCACGCGACGAAACTTTATCACACGGTCGAAGGCGGCGCGCTTGTCATGAAGGACGAGCACGTTAAGCAACGGATTGACCTGCTGAAAAATTTTGGGATAAAGAACGAGGAAGAAGTCGTCATGCCCGGCATAAACGGCAAACTCGACGAGGTGCGCGCGGCAATCGGGCGAATCATGCTCAAGTACGTGGAAGGCGAGCGGCAGAAGAGAATTCGCTTGCACGAGATTTACAACGAGGAACTCGCCGAGGTCGAGGGCTTGAAGCTCATGCCCAAGTGCGCGGCGAACGTCAAGCTGAATTATCAGTATTACGTCGTGCGCGTCGACGAAAAAATTTTCGGGCGGTCGCGGGACTTCGTTTACGGCGCGTTCAAAAATTTCAACGTTTACACGCGCAAATATTTTCATCCGCTGTGCAGCGAGTACACGTGTTATCGTCAGCTGAACTCGGCGAGCCCCGACAATCTTCCCGTCGCCAACGTCGTCGGGCAACAGGTTTTGAGCCTGCCCATGTACGGCGCGCTGACCGAAGATGACGTCAGAAAAATTTGTGCCATTCTAAAAAGTTTCGGGAGATAAAAAAATGTTTGCAAGGATACGGGCGATTTCAACTTACCTGCCCGCCACGATTGAATACAACTCTGAACTCGTCGACTCGCGCTTCATAAAAAAAATCGGCGTGAAGTGCCGACACATTTGCGCCAAGGACGAGGCCGCAGGCGATTTGGCATTCCACGCCGCCGAAAAACTTTTTGCCGAACACGAACTTGACCGCCACGAAATTGATTTCATTCTGCTGTGCACGCAACACCCCGACCATCTCGGCCCGCACACGGCGGCGCATCTTCAGCACCGGCTCGGCTTAAAAAAATCCGTCGGCTCCATGGACATTGCGCTGGGCTGTTCGGGTTACATTTACGGGCTGGCGGTTGCCAAGGGTTTAATCGAGACGGGGCTCGCGAAAAAAATTTTGTTCATCACGTCAAGCGTTTACACGAAGTACATCAATCGCGCGGACAAATCGACGCGGCCTCTGTTCGGCGACGGAGCCACTGCCACTTGGCTTGACGGCGGCGCGCAGAAAAGTCTTCGGGCGTTCGTGTTCGGCTCGGACGGCTCGCGCTTCGACAAACTCATCATTCCCGTCGGCGGCAGTCGCCACATGCCCCGCGACAATCCCGAAATTTTTTCCACGGACGAGAACGGAAATTACCGCTCGAATTGGGAAATTTTTATGGACGGCATGGCGATAACTTACTTCACGCTGCGCGAGGTGCCGCCGCTCGTCGAAAAAGTTTTGGACGCCGCCAAGCTCACGCGCGCCGATTTGGACTACTGCATTTTTCATCAGGCGAACAAATTCATGATGACTTACCTGCGCGACAAAGCCGGCTTGCTCGACGTGCCCTTCCACAACGACATCAGTGAGACGGGCAATTTGGTTTCGGGCAGCGTGCCGCTGGCGATTGAGCAAGTCGTAAAAAATTTCGGCGCGGAAAATTTAAAGCGTGTCATGCTCGCGGGCTTCGGCGTCGGACTGAGTTGGGCGGGCTGCATTGCGGATTTGTCGGCGATAAAAGTTTGAGCAGGTCGTAAAAAATTTTCTGCTCGCGAAAAAATCTGAGCGGCTGAGGAAAATTTGTCGGCGATTAAAAATGCTTGACTTAAAGCGGGCTTCAGCTGATAAACTTTCAAAGGAAAAAATTTTTTCGGAGTGATGTTTATGACGATTGGCGAAGTCAGCAAGGAGTATGAGATAACGGCGGACACTCTGAGATATTATGAGCGAATCGGGCTGATACCGCCGGTGCCGCGCAAGAAAAACGGGATTCGCGATTACGACGACGAGGCATGCCGCTGGGTATCGTTCGTCAAGTGCATGAGGAACGCGGGCGTGCAAATCGAAGCGTTGATTGAGTACGTTTCACTCCTGCAGGCGGGCACGGGCATTGAGCGGCGGAAAAATATTTTAATCGAACAGCGCGCGCGACTTCAGAAGCAGGAAGAACATTTGCGCGCGACGATTGAACGGCTCGATTATAAAATTGAAAACTACGAAAAACTTTTTGCAAAAAAAAATTAAACTTCACAGCCTCGCCGAGTGCGCGGGGTTTTTTTAATTAGGAATGAGGAATTGGGAATTAGGAATTGGGTTTGAAAAATTTTCGCGGGCGATTCGAAAAGTTGGCGGGCTTTTTTTTTATGCGGCGGGCGTGTAAAATATTTTCCGAGGAGGCGACGAGATGAACTTTGAAAAAATTTACGCGGAGTTCGAGGCGGCAAAGGCGGCTGATGATTTGGAGAGGATGAGCGACATAATCGCGCAGGTTCACAAAGTTTGTGACGCGCTCGCGCAAGCCGGCAGGGCAAATGAAATTCCGCAGAGCGCGTTTCGAATCGCTCGCCACGTTTATGTGCTGCTTTATCACGTCACGAAACTTTTGCGCGGCGGAGATGTCGACAAGGCGAAGTCTTACATGCTCGCGCTCGCCGGCAACAACGCCGCGAACTTCGACACATTTTTTTATCTGCTTTATCTGCTCGGCAAAACTTTTTACGCGACGGGCGATTACTCTTGGGCGGCGAAATGTTTTGAGCGTTACGAAAAAATTCGCGCCATAAATTTCGGCGACGTCGATGAGCTGACTTTGTTTTATCGGGCGAATTGTCTGGCGCAGCTCGGCGACTTCAACGCGGCGGCTGAGCTTTACGAAAAAATTTTGGCAATCAAGTCCGACTTCCCTGAGGCAAAAAAAAATCTCGGAGCAATCCGAGGCGGCGCGACGAAAAATTTTTCGCGCGAAGTCCAAAGTCTGTGGAATTTTTCTTATTGGCGGGACGTGCCGATTTTCATAAACGCGCGCGACCGTCTCGGCGTCATGAAAAAATTAATCGATTGGCTGCTCGACGCGGGTTACCGAAAAATTTTCGTGCTCGACAATCGCTCGACGTATCCGCCGCTGCTTAAATATTATTCCGCGCTCGAAAATGATTCGCGGATAAAAATCATTCGGCTGGAAAAAAATTTCGGATTCAAAGCTCTGTGGCAGTCGGGAATTTTGGAACAGCTTAAAATTTCGACGCCGTACATTTACACTGACCCCGACGTCGTTCCGATTGAGCGTTGCCCGAAAGATTTCGTAAAGCGGCTGATGAAATTGCTCGACGAAAACCGCGAGGTGCGCAAGGTCGGGCTCGGGCTCGTGTATGAGGACATAACTTTTCCGGAAAAAGATTACATTCAGCGGACGGAGGCAAATCTTTACGACGGCACGCGCGTGGGAGATGATTTTCATTTCGTGCAGGTGGACACGACGCTTGCGCTTTACTCGAACGTTCGCCATTACAGCTTGCGGCTTTCTTTGCGCACGAGCGGCGACTTGCGCGTTTATCATCTGCCGTGGTATTTCGATTACGACAACTTGCCCGCCGACGAAAAATATTATCTGGAGCACGCTGACAAAAATTCCGTGACGAGCGTCAAAAATTTTTTATCGTAACGAGTCACGAACGCCCGACGCCCCTGCGCCTTTTAGCTTTGCAACAAAAAAGACTCGCCGTGACGAGCCTAAAAAAATTTTTCGGTCAAAATTATTTCTTGGGTTTCTTTTCCTTAATGCGCGCTGCCTTGCCCGTGAGCTTGCGCAAGTAGTAGAGCTTGGCGCGACGAACTGCACCGCGGCGAACGACTTCAATCTTTTCGACGCGCGGCGAGTGCACGGGGAACAATCTTTCGACGCCCACGCCGTAAGAAATTCTGCGGACGGTGAACATCTCGCGGACGCCGCTGCCTTGGCGACCGATGACGACGCCTTCAAAAATCTGAATGCGTTCGCGGTTGCCCTCGACGATTTTTGCATGGACACGAACCGTGTCGCCCGGTGCGAATTGCGGAATGTTGTCGCGCAGTTGTTCCTTCTCCAAAAGTTCGATGATATTCAATTTTGAGTCCTCCCATCTTTGCCCGACGTTCGTGCCCGCACGCAGAGGAACGCCTCTTAAGCGCACGCAGTCTAACATAAAAATTTTATCGCTGTCAAGAATTTTGTTGACAAGCGCGGTGATTTGTAAGAAGATAAGCGCGTTGAAAATTTCATATCGATTGAATCGAGTGGCGCGAGCCTCAATAGGGAATTCGGTCAAAGGCCGAAACGATCACGTCACCGTAGCGGGGAGCGACTCTGCATTTATGTCACTGGGAAAATTTTTTCTTGGGAAGGCGCGGACGAGCGAAGAGCCGAAGTCGGGAGAACTGCTCGATTAACAATCACCGTTTGACTTGCGAGTGACAGGGAGGGGATTTTTCGATGCGCAATGCGATTCGTAATGCGCAAAGATTTTTGCTTGACCTGCGCCCGCGAAAGGGCGTTTTTCTTTTGGCGGAGGTGTCCCCTCTTTTTCAAGAGTGGACACGTAGAACCCATCGTCGCTTTCATTCGGCGGATAAATTTCTTTTGAGTTTTAAATCTTCTTTCTCTTTGCGCGCACAAAGAGAAAGAAGCAAAGAGAAAGTGCGCCTCGCAGGGGCGGCTCAGCGTTCGTGGTTCGAAGGTTAAGGTTACCCGTGCTCGGTGTGCCCGCTGTTTTCACATCACGTGAAAAACGCGGGCGGCCGCCCGTCCATGGGCGGCCTCTTGTTCGTCGCGCCCGAAAAATTTAATCTTGGCGAAAAGTTTTTCCCCGTCATGGGGAGGCATTGCTCATACATTTCACTTGCTGAGGAATCAGCGGCTCCCGTCCGTTTGGCAGGAGAATTTTTTTTGCCGAAGTACCGAGCTCAACTCCTAACTCCTAACTCCTAACTGAATTTACCAGCGCAACTTCCTTTGCCACGCCAGCAAATCTCTCTTGCTCAGCGGCAAATCAATCGACTGCCCGTTATCGTAGAAAAATTTTATGCGAATCTCCTTCGCCAAGAGCAAATCCTTCAGGCTCGACTTCGGGAAATGGAAAAATAATTTGTTCTCGTTGCGCAAACCTGCAGGCGTCTGCTTGGTCACGGCGTCGACTTCCCACGGCGCGCCGTCCGTGAAGACAATCGCCTTGTTCAGGAGTTGCGCTTTGTCGTAACGATAATCCCACAAGCTCAGCGTCGCGCTTTCCCAGTTGCCGTCGCCGTCGCGCCCGACTTGAAAATCCGTCGCCGCATATTTGTCCAAAGTCTCGGCCGCGCGGTGGTCGTGGTGCCACGTGTAACTCGCGCCAAAAATTCCTATGAGAATCAGCACGATGCCGACTCCCAACAAAAATTTTTGCATAACGACCACCTGCTTTACTTTACATTTAGACGCCTCTTATAGTACAATAACTGCGCTGTATTTTTCAATAATTTTTTCGGGGGGAGTTCCTTATGCTCAGACCGCGTTTTGAAGACGAAGACGAAGTTTATATTCCGGAAATCGGTGACGACGGCTCAGAGGATTTTGAAAACGTCCACGACCGCGTTCCGCACTCCAACGCAGGCATTGCACTCGGCTGGTCTGCTTTGGAACAACAAATGTTTGACTTGCTCCTTTTGAACCGTTTCGCCGCCGACGACCAAGAGTTGCTCGACGAGACGGCGCGCACAATTTCCCGCTTGGTCGAAACTTTTTCGGCGCACGAAATCGCTCGAATCATGGCGGTCGCGATGATGACTTTCCAACTTGCCGCCGCCGAGGATAAATCTTTCGAAGACGAGTACAACAAGTATCGCGAATACATCAAGAAGCACCCCGAGGACTTGGAAGAAATTTAGGTGCTGTTGGTAAATTCACCACGCCGAGCTTGCCGGCTCTTTTTTCGCCTGACTTTGTCGAAAATTCTTGACATACCTCAGTATGCCTGCGAATTTTCTTCGCGTCATGCGCAAAAATTTCTCGTCAATCACGGCGGATTCATTTTACCACCAGCACCTAATCGGAAAAAATTTTTCATCACTTGCCGCGTTTGCGGCTAAATTTTTTTAGAGGAGGAATGACTTTGAACTTGAGAGAGAAAATGCTTGCCATGCTCGACAGCACTCGCGTCGAAGAATTTCATGGAGTTAGCGCAGAAATTTTGATTCCCGTCTCGCGCGCCATAATGTTCAAGGCGAACGTTTACATTTGGGCGGATATTGATTTGCATGTCTACGTTCGCCTGCTCAAAAGCTGGGGCTTGAACGTTCACCGCGTCGTCAGCTTCATGCCGAAAGATTTTCAGAAGGTCGACGACGTGGAAGTCATTTCGCCGGCTGAGCTGTTCCAAGACAAAACTCCGAACAAATTCTTTTTCGTGGACGCCTGCGCCTACCCGATGAAAAATCCCGCGGCCTTTTGGAATGAGCAGATGAAAATTTTACAGCCGCTCGGAGTTTATTTAATGGATAACAATGACCGGCAGGGGATGGTGTTCAACGCTCCGCCATTCGACATTGATAAGTTACACTACTATCAGTCGCACAAAAAAGATTTGATGGAGCTGTTCGATTCTCTTGCCGACGAAACTTCAAAGCGGGCGTTGTATTTTTACGTCGAGAGTTTCATTCGTAATTGCATTTACAGGGGCGAACAGCACCCGACGCGTTTGAAATATTTTTTCGGCGGCAAGTATGAGCGGCTTTACAAACATCTTGACGGCGAGTGCTGGATAAATTGCGGGGCGAATATCGGCGACACGGTTTTTGCTTATCTGAGCTTTGACTTCAAGCCGAAAAAAATTTACGCGTTCGAGGGCGACAAAAAAATTTACGACGTCATGCTGGAAAATTTGTCGCTGCTGCCGCCCGACAAGCGCGCCCTCGTCGAGCCGATTAATCAGATGATTGACGAGCAAACCGACTTTGAAAAAATTTTGGCGGGCAACAAATGCACGCTCCTCAACGCCGACATCGAGGGCGCGGAATTGAAATTGCTCCACGCCATGGAAAAAATCATTCGCGCCGACCGACCCGTCATGGCAATGTGCGTTTATCATTTCAAGGAAGATATTTTGAGCATTCCGCAGTTCTTGCAGTCGATTTGTCCCGATTACATTTTTTATCTCAGAAAGCACACGTCCTATCACGGTCACTGGAAAAAGACCGGCGAGATGGTTCTTTATGCCGTGCCCGTCGAGCGCAGTGTTTTAACACCCCCCCCCCGAAGCATTTTAATTGTCGTTCGTGACAAAAAAATTTCAAATGATATAATGGCCGCGAGAAATCTTGCGGCTTAATTTTTTTTGGAGGGGAAAATTTTTGCTGAAGGAAGTTTTAATCGTCGAGGGTAAGGCGGACGTGACGGCGGTCGCGCGCGCGCTGGAGGCCGAGTGCATAATCACCGACGGCTTTCATCTCAGGCGACGGACGCTGGAAAATATTTCGGCGGCTTACAAAAAGCGCGGGATAATTATTTTGACTGACCCCGATTCGGCAGGCGAGAACATCAGAAAATTTTTGACGAAAAAATTTCCCGCCGCCAAGCACGCGTACATTCCGCGCGACGAGGCAACCGCCAATGATGACGTCGGAGTGGAGCAGGCGTCGCCCGAATCAATCCTCAAAGCCTTGAGCAAAGTGCGCACGCTTGAACTTAATCCGCGCGAAGAATTTTCTGCGGCGGAGATGATTCAATTCAAATTGGCGGGCGGCGCGGACAGTTCCAAACTTCGCGACAAAGTTGGTGCGGCACTCGGCATCGGTTACGGCAACGTGAAAACTTTCGTGCGGCGGCTCAACAGTTACGGCGTGACCCGCGAAGAATTTTTGGCGGCGTTGAAAAATATTTCATCGGAGGAGTAAGTTGCATGTTCGAGATTAAAACTGAAACCGGCGAAACGATTATCCGATTCAACGAACGCGGCGAGTGGGAATTTTCAATCGACAAAACCGGTTACGTGGATTTGCTCACGCAAAAGGACATCGACTTGGGCAAAGTTTTCGGCGGCAAACCGATAAAACAATACGCGACACACGAGCGCGCCATGGAAGTCGTCAAAGATATTGTGCGAGTCATTGTGAATTCTCAGCGCGGCAAAGGTCCGAAGTTTTACATCCTGCCCGAAGAATAAATTGTGGAGGCGTTGAAAAATGTTACACCCGCGAATCGCTGACCCTTACGCGACGCGCCACATCCTCAAGAAATTTAAATTGCGGGCAGTCAAAGGGCTCGGACAAAATTTTTTAATCGACGCGGAAGTCGTCAGGCAAATCGTGGAGGCGGCGGAAATTTGCGCGGGCGAGGACGTTTTGGAAATCGGGCCGGGCATCGGCACTTTGACGCAAGGACTTCTGGAGGCGGGCGCGTTCGTCACGGCGATTGAGTTGGACAAAAAATTGCCCGCCGTGCTCCGAGAGACACTCGCGGGTTACGAAAATTTTCGGCTCGTCGAGGGCGACGTTTTAAAAATAAATCTCGCCGAGCTCATGCCGCGCCCGTTCAAAGTCGCGGCGAACTTGCCCTATTACATCACGACACAAATTTTACTGACGCTGCTGGAAAAAAATTTGCCCGCAACGAAAATCGTGACGATGGTTCAAAAGGAAGTCGCCGAACGAATGACAGCCGCGCCCGGCTCAAAAATTTACGGGGCGTTGTCGGTGGCGGTGCAGTTCCGCTCTCAGCCGCGAATCGCCTTCGAAGTTCCGCCCGAAAAATTTTTGCCGTCGCCCGAAGTGACGAGCGCGGTGGTGGTCTGCGACGTTCGCAAGCCGCCGTTCGCTGTCGACGAAGAATTTTTTTTCAAGGTCGTGCGGACGGCTTTTGCTCAGCGGAGAAAAACTTTGCTCAACTCACTGGCGGTCTTCGGCAAGGAAAAACTTTTGGCGTCGGGCATCGACGTTAAACGCCGCGCCGAAAATTTGAGCCTTGAGGAGTTTGCCACGCTCGCGACGATTCTCAAGACGCGTTGATTTTGCTCAGCGGAGAAAAATTTTTTGCCGTCGCCCGAAGTGACGAGCGCGGTGGTGGTCTGCGACGTGCGCCGTTCGCTGTCGACGAAGAATTTTTCTTCAGGGTCGTGCGGACAGCTTTTGCTCAGCGGAGAAAAACTTTGCTGAATTCGCTGGCTGTCTTCGGCAAGGAAAAACTTTTGGCGTCGGGCATCGACGTTAAACGCCGCGCCGAAAATTTAAGCCTTGAGGAATTCGCCGCGCTCGCGACGATTCTCAAATCCTGATTCAAGAGGATTACGGAGGAATTTTGTGATGGTTGTTGATGAGAAAAAATTTTCCGCCGTCATCGATTTGCTGACGGAAAGTTGGCGACTGAATCAATTCACAAAAAAATTGGCTCAGGTTGGCGACGCGAAACTTCAAAGGAAAATTTCCAATCAAGTCGCGCGCTTCGACAAACATTTTCTTGCGGCGGCAGAAATTTTTGGCGTGGAGGTTTTGGATTTCACCGGCGAGGAATTTGAAACGGGGTTGCCGATTACGCCGATAAATCTCTCGGACTTTGCGGCGGACGAAAATTTGATTGTCGCGGCAATGCTTGAGCCGACGATTAAATTTGCGGACGCGGCGGAAATTATCAAATGCGGCGCGGCGGTTTTGGGGAGGAAAGTCGAATGAAATTACGTTGACAGGCGCGGCAAGCGTTTTTACGGTCAAAAGGCTTACGAAAATTTTTTCCGCCAGCCCGAAAGTTGCGCGACGTTGTTCAAGCGTTTCATGGGCACGAGCACAAAATTTAAATTCGGCGGCGAGGAGCTCACGCCCGAAGAATGCAGCGCGGAAATTTTGCGCGAGCTGTTCAAAAATTTGCCCGACGAAATTCGCGAGAACAAAGACGAGGTCGGTACGGTTATCACGGTCCCCGCCGCGTTCAATCAAATGCAAAACGCCGCAACACTCGACGCGGCAAAGATGGCGGGCTTCGGCAAGGTCGCGCTCATGCAGGAACCCGTCGCGGCGATTATGCGCGTCATGAAAGACAACCAAGCCGACGGAAAATTTTTGGTCTTCGATTTGGGCGGCGGCACACTCGACGTGGCGATTGCCGAGAGGATTTCGGGGAAGGTAAATTTTTTGGCGAACGGCGGCTTGACGATGTGCGGCGGGCGAGACTTCGACAGAATTTTGCTGAACGAATTCGTCGTGCCGTGGCTTGAGGAAAATTATTCTTTGCCCGAAGATTGGCAAATGCTCGACGAATATAAATTGCTCAAAAGTATCGCGACGCATCTTTCGGAAGAAGCCAAGATTGAACTTTCCTCCGACGAGCGCGCCAAGATTGAGGGCGAAACCGGCGTTGAGGACGAGGACGGCGAGGAAATTTATCTTGACGTGCCGATTGACCGCGAAAATTTTTCTGCGGCGATTGATGACTTAATCACGAAGGCGATTGAAACTGCGCGGGCAACGATAGAAAAGTCGGGCTTGGCGGCGGAGGACATCGAAAAAATAATTTTTATCGGCGGTCCTGTCAATTACAAGCCGATTCGCGACAGAGTCGTTGACGAGCTGGGCATTGCGGGCAGCATGTAATTCAATCCGATGACGGCGGTCTCTGAGGGCGCGGCGATTTTTGCCGAGGCGGTCGATTGGACTTCCCGGGAGCACGAGAGGAAAGCCACGCGCGAACAATCCAAAAGCGATTCCGAATTGGGTTTGAGTTTCCGTTACGAATCTCGCACGCTCGACAAAAAGGCGCGCATTGCCGTCGTGTTGGAAAAGAAAATTGTCGGTTACACTTTTGAAATAAATTCGCTCGACAGCGGCTGGACTTCGGGGCTCGTCGAATTAAAAAATAAAGCACTCGTGACGGTTCCTCTTCGCAGGCGCGGCGAAAATAAATTCCGCGTCGAAGTTTTCGACAAGGTCGGCGATTCCGTTTTCTTGGAGAACGACACGATTGTCATAACGCAAACTTTCGCGAACGTGGGCGCGTTGCTCGCGGCTCATTCGATTTGCATTGAGGTCAAAGAGAAACTCGGCAGCAGCGTCTCGCGGCTCGATTATTTTGTCCGCGAAGGCGACACCCTGCCGGCAAAAGGTCAGAAAAAATTTCGCGCGGGAAGAAAAATTCGCGCGGGCTCCGGCGACTCGATAAACTTCAAAATTTTTCAGGGCGAGATTGAAGACCGCGTCGAAGACAATCTTTTTATCGGCGCGCTGAAAATTTCCGGCGACGATTTTGAATTCGGCACGATAGTTGAGGGCGCGGAAATTATTTGCGACTACACGATTGACGACGCCGGCTCAATCAAATTGGAAATCGAAATCCCCGCCATCAACGAATCTTTCTACGGAAATTTTTATTCGCGGAACGAAGGGCAACTCAACTTCGACAAGGCGGCGGGCAAAATCAATTCCGACGGAAAAAATCTGTTGGCGCAGGTTCGAAATCTCGGCAGGGCTGTCGAGGACGATGACGATTATGAAAAACTTCAGCGGGCGGGCGAAGTTGCCTCCACCGCGATAAACACCAATCAAGACTGCGACCGCGAGGAGCTCAAGCACATTGAGGAAGACTTGCAGACGGCAAAAAAAATCTTGGCGGACATTCGCGCCAGAAATCGTGAAAGCATTCGCCGCGAAGATTTGGACGGCTGTCGCGAGTATTATTTGAAGTACGTCAAAAAATTTGCCAAGCCGCAGGAAATTTCTCAGCTTGAAAATCTTTTCGATAGGGCGGAAACTTTAATCGAGCGCGAGGACTCCGCCTTCGAAGATGCCATGAGTGAGATTCGCGGCCTGTGCTGGGGGATAATTTTCTACCGCGACGACGATTTTGCAATTCGTCGGTTCAACAACCTGACGAAAAATTCCGGCGACTACACCGACCAAACAAATTTCTATCGGCTGAAGCAGGCGGGCGAAGAGGCAATCGCGCAAAAAAATTTTGACGCGCTCCGCGAAATCTTTTGGGACATTGTGGATTTGGGCGGGCAGGCTCAAGACGAATTCTTGACCGCCAACATCATCAAAGGCTGAGGCGGTGACCGCGCCTTGACTTTTGAAGAAAATCCTTTCCGCGTCCTGCAAGTTTCGATTTACGACCCGAAGGCGACGATTATCGAGCGGGCGGACGATTTATCTTTTGCCGAGCCCGACGACGAAAAATTTTTTGCTCAGGCGCGAGATATTTTGCTCAACCCACGCAAACGAATCGCCGCCGAAGTTTTGGAAATGGTCGACGACGAAATTTTTGGCGACATGAGGAAGGTTGAAGCCGTCGTCAAAATCGATTCACTTTATTCCGCGCTTGACGCCGAAAAAATTCGCGAGCAAATCAACGCGGCGCGCGCGAAGGCAAAGTTTCCCGCCGTCCAAGACACCGGCGCGATTAAGTCCGAACTGAAAAATTTTCGTTACGAGATTCGCGAAAAGATTCAAGCGCGGCTGAAGAAAATGACTCAAGGCGAGCGCGCAAATTTTGCAGACGCTCTTGCCGATTATTGGTTCTCAAAAAAACGCGCGAGCGGCTTCGGAGTCGTCGCTGAAGATTTTTTTCGAGTGTTATCGCTTGGAGATGAAGCCGTTCCTTGATGAGACGCGGGGAAAAATTTTTGAGCTGTGCGAATTCAAGTTTGCGTTCAAGGCGGAGTTCTCTCAATTTCTTTACGAGATGGAACCGAATCTTAAATTTTTCGTCGACGCGATGAGACCGCTTGAAAAATTTTCCGCCGCCCTCGGCACGAACAATTTCGACGCGACAGAAGAAATTTTTTACTCCGTGCGCGCGGTGGCGATTAAACATTCTCGGAAGCCAAAAGAGTGGACGGCTTTAAATGCAAAAGCCGCAGTGATTTATCTTCACATGGGCACGGCAATGACGTGGGTAAATTTTCATCCGAAGACGGCGCTTGAACTTTTCCGAAAAGCTTTGCCTTACGCTCAAAATTCGGGCGACGCGAAATTAATTTCGTTGGCACGTCAAAGGGTCGACGAGTGGCAAAAAATTGACCGGCAACTTTACGCCAATTCGAGTTCGTCGGGCTGCTTCAGTGTAATCGCCGGCGCGGCAATAATTTTTTTGTTGACGCGGGTGATTTTTTGAAAGGTTGATTCAATGATAAAGGATTCATTCAAGACGCTTGAGTTCGATAAAATTTTGGCGCGGCTGAGAGAGTGCGCGACGAGCAATTTCGGAAAGGAACTCGCCGAAAAACTTGAGCCCGCCGATGACTTCGACACGGTCAAAGAAAATTTGTCGCTGACGACCGAGGCCGTAAAAATTTTCGCGGTGAGTGCGCCGCCCCTCGGAGGTTTCCGTGACGTGCGCGAGACCTTCCGCAAAATAAAAATCGGGAGCGTCGCCGAAGCCGAAGAACTCCTCGACGTGCTCTCGACCATGTACACCATGCGGCAGGTCAAAAATTTTTTCAAGGAAACCGAAGTCGACGCGCCGCAATTAAAATCCCGCGCGACCGAAATTGAGATTCTCGGAAACCTGGAACGCCAACTCGACAACGCAATCGACGAGCACGGAAATGTTCGGGACACGGCGACCTCCGAGCTGCAAAAAATCCGCCGCGACCTGCGCGCCGCTCAGAGCCGAATCAAGAACGAAATTTTTAACATCCTCCACGACAGCGGCAAGCAAAAATTTTTTCAGGACGCAATCGTCACCATGCGCGGCGACCGTTACGTCCTGCCCGTCAAACTCGAATACAAATCGCAGTTCCCCGGCATCGTCCACGACCAATCCGCGACGGGTGCGACGGTTTTTATTGAGCCGCTGGCCGTCGTCAATCTCAACAACAGCGTCAAGGAACTCGAAGCCGCCGAACGCCACGAGGTCATGAGAATCTTGCGCGGACTCAGCGACGCCGTCAGAAAAAATCTCGACGCGCTCACTGCCAACATAAAAATTCTGGCGGACGTCGACCTGCTCTTCGCCAAAGCAAAACTCGCCCGCGACCTCGACGCGACCGAACCTCAGCTTGAAAATTTCACCGACCTGCTGGCTGCGCGGCACCCGCTGATTAATCCCGCCGAAGTTGTGCCCGTCGACATCCGCCTCGGCGAAAATTTTTCCATGCTGCTGGTCACCGGCCCGAACACCGGCGGCAAAACCGTTTCCATGAAAACTTTGGGCTTGCTCGCGCTCATGACGCAGGCGGGGCTTTACATTCCTGCGGCGGGCGGCTCGCGTATCGCGGTCTTCACGAACATTTTCGCGGACATCGGCGACGAACAATCGATTGAACAGAGCCTTTCGACTTTCTCCGCGCACATGAAGAAAATAGTTACTATTTTGGACGAGGTCACGGCGACCGATTTGGTTTTGCTCGACGAAATCGGCGCGGGCACCGACCCCGACGAAGGCGCGGCTCTTGCCATGTCCATTCTCGAACGGCTGCTGCAAATCGGCGCGTCGACAATCGCCACGACCCATTACTCCGAGCTGAAAACTTTTGCGTACTCGACCGACGGAATCGAAAATGCCAGCGTCGAATTCGATTCGGAAACTTTGCGCCCGACTTATCGGCTGCTGATTGGAATCCCCGGCGCGAGCAACGCCTTTGCCGTCAGCCAACGCCTCGGGCTTCCGCAAAGTTTGATTCTGCGCGCCAAGCAGTTAATCACCGCCGACCACGCCAACTTTGAAAAAATTATTTCCGCGCTGGAAAGTCAGCGCATGACCTTCGAACAACGCAACGCAGAAATTTTTGAACGCCAACAACAAGTCCTCAAGCACGAAAAAAAAATTGCCGAGATGCGCGACGAAATTGCCAAGACCAAGGGCGACATCATTCGCAAGGCAAAAGAAAAATCCGCCGCCATGGTTCGCGAGACCAAACGCGAGGCGGAAGAGATTATCGCCGCGCTCAAGGAACAATTCGACGACGCGGGCGTGAAGCGTCGCCAGCAGGTGATTCAGCAGGCGCGCGACAAACTTCGCGAGGCGGAGATTGAATCGTCGACGGGAATCATCGCGGACAAATTCGTCGGCACGCGCATAAAGAAAAATGAACTTCGCGTCGGCGACACCGTTTACATCAAGCCGCTCGACCAAAAGGGCACGATTCTTTCCATCGAAAAGGACGGCGACTCACTCAGCGTTCAAATCGGAGCCATGCGCACGACCGTAAAAATTTCCGCGTGCCGCTTCGTCAGCCACAACGCTCAAGAAAATTTCTCGCCGCCCGTCACGAATCAAAATCGCGGCTCGCTCGGGCTCATGCAAAAAACTGCGACCGTTCGGAGGAGCATTGACATTCGCGGCATGATGGTTGATGAGGCGGAATTGGTTTGCGGAAAATTTATCGACGACGCGCAGCTTTCGGGGCTCAAGCAGATTTTGATAATTCACGGCAAGGGCACGGGTGCATTGAGGCGCGGCGTCCACGATTTTTTGCGCGGGAACAATTCCGTCGCCGATTTTAATTTCGCCGACCAAGACGAGGGCGGCACGGGCGCGACGCTCGTCACGATTAAATGATTCGGAGGAGCTCATATGATTGAAGAAAAAATTTTTGTGCCGAGGATTTTGCTTTGCGGCGACAGAGAAGAATTTTTCGCGCGCGTCGACCGGCGTCCCTTTGAACTCGTCGGGCAAGTTGAATTTTTCGGCGAGAGCGGTCACGAACTCGATTTAATCCGCAGCGGAAAATTTTTGCTTAACGACAAACCCGTCGCTCTCTCGGAGCTCAGCAAAATGATTCGGGGGGGGGTGTTCGATTTTATTGTCTTCAACGACGACAGAGTACTTAACGTTCTTCATCATTTTTTTATATATCGTTTGGGCTGTCCGCGCTCGCAAGTGATGACGCTCAGAGAATTCAATCACTTGCCGCTCGACGGTTTTTACGACATGTACTCGGACAATCAGCTGATGGAGATTTTAAAAAGCTTACCGATAAAAACTCTGCTCGACGCGGACGCGCATTTCGTCAAGAGTCAGCTGTTCACCAAGGGCGTAAATAATTTGACCGAGATTGATTGCATTTGCTCCGAAAAAATTTTGCCGATAAAGGAAAATATTTTCCATCATGTCTACAAAAATTTTTCCGAGTGCAACCTCCGCCGATATGACGCCGTGCTGATTAACGAGAAGTCGCCCGCAAATTTTGACAAAGCTCTTGCCACGCTCGAACACTCCGCCGACCTCATGATAACTTTTGTGCGGAACGGCTCGCCGCTCGACGCGCACATAAAAAAATTCCCGTGCGACATCATCAGAGCCGAAGCCTACAAAAGTTTTGCGGGCTCATGGTTTTTCTGTTATCGCCGCCCGCGCGAAGATTTTGCAATGTACGTTGTCACTCACAAAAAATTGCCACCCGAACATGTTCAAAGGTTGCCCGAAGGTTACAAAGTCATTCACGCGGGGCGCGCGCTCGGCAAAGACCTCGGATACCTCGGCGACGACTCCGGCGACAACATCAGCGCGCTCAATCCTTACCTCAACGAACTGACTGCCATTTATTGGATTTGGAAAAATACTTCTCACTCAATTATCGGGCACTGCAGTTATCGCAGATTTTTTACGACTGCGGAAGAAAAGCCGCTGAACCAAATCGACGACTACAACTTTTCCTACGAAAAAATTTTGACCAAGGACGAAGCGTTGAATCTTTTGGCTGACTGCGACATCGTCGTCACTCGACTCGCTCTTCACGATGCGCCGCAAATCGAAGATATCAGCGTACCTGTCGGAGAGGATTTGGCAAAGTTTGCGGCGACGATTATGAAGAAACATTTATTGCGCGTTCACCCCGATTACGTCGACGCCTTCGATTACGTGATTGATTCTCCGTCCTATTACGAGTGCCACATGTTCATCACACGCCGAAATATTTTTGACGAATATTGCAAGTGGTTGTTCTCATTCATCCTCGACGCGTTCAACGAAGTTTTTCACGAGGTATCTCTTTCAAAACTTTCTTCTCGAACGCGCAGGCTTGTCGGATTTTTTTGCGAGAGAATGTTCACCGTGTGGCTGATGAAAAATCGTCTGCGCATTAAAGAGATTAACAAAATGTTTTTGAATAAAAATGTCGACGGGTAAAGGAGAGATTTGTTTGGCTGATAAAAAATTTTTCGGGGCGGCGCAAGAGCTTCGGATAAAACTCAGCGACATGATAGACGCGGGACGCCCGCCGCTCGAAATCGTCTTGACGCTGGCAAAATTGGTCGGCGAACTTTCGGGCGAAGACTCTTACTATCAAACGACGCGCGAACAAATCTTGGCGGTGTACGGCTTCGCGCTCAAAGAAAAATTTATTTTGGAGGACGAACTCGCCGAAGTCAAAGCGCGGCTGGAAAAAATTTCCGCGGCGTATGAAAGCCACGAATTCACCGAGGAGGAACACGTCCGAATCGGTTACGCGCTCGAAGCGCACAAAAAAGAAATCGCGCGGCTCGAACGGCTGAAGGAATCATGATTCAGGACATCGCAACCGTCATGTGGCGCGACTGGATTGTCTTACGGCGGCGGCTGAAAAAATTTATTTTGTCGCGGCTGGTGACGCCCGTCCTTTACCTCGTGGCGTTCGGCTGGGGTCTCGGCAAAAATATAAATCTCGCGTCGGGAAGTTACCTTGACTTCCTCGTGCCTGGCATCGTCGCCCTCAACACCATGAACGTCAGTTACATGAGCGTGACTTCCGTCCATGCCGAGCGCGTTTACCACAAAAGTTTGGAAGAGTACTTGAGCGCGCCGATTGAGCCGGCGGCGTTCGTCTTCGGGAAAATTTTTTCGGCGGTCGTGAGAGCTTTAATCTCCACCGCGCTGATTTTGGGCGTCGCGTGGATTTTCGGCGCGAGTCTGAAATTTTTTTCCGCGCCGCTGAATTTTTTTGTCGTCGTCGTGCTCAACTCGATAATCTTCGCGGGCGTGTGCTTCTGCGCGGCGTTGAAGGTTCAAACTTACGAGGAGCTGGCGCAAGTCAACACGTACCTGCTCATGCCGATGAGTTTTTTGTGCGGGACATTTTTTTCCACAGCCGAGCTGCCGCCCGCCGTCCGATTCGTGATAGAAATTTTGCCGCTCACTCACACGAGCCAACTTTTGCGCGAGGGATTCAATTTGCCGTCGCTGATAATTTTGGCGGCGTATGCAATCTTGTCGCTGTGGCTGGCGACGCGCTGGTTTAGGAGATTATCCTCATGAAACACAATCAATCGAAGCTGTGCACGACGCAGATTGAAAATTTTTCCGTGAACGTCGGCGCGCTGAAAATTTTTGAGGACGTGAACTTCACGATTCATTGCGGCGAGCTCACCGCGCTCATCGGACCGAACGGCGCGGGCAAGTCCACGCTGCTCAAGTCAATCCTCGGCGAAGTGAATCACGCGGGCAGATTGAATTACTTCGACGCGAAGGGCGAACACCTCCGCCCGATTATCGGTTACGTTCCGCAAACTTTGAAATTCGACGCGACGAGCCCGACGACAGTTTTGGATTTGTTCATGGCGTGCCTGACGTGGCGACCCGTGTGGCTGTGCAGTTCCAAATTCATTCGCGGGCGCGTGACAAAAAATCTTCGGCGCGTGAAGGCCGAGCACCTCATCGACAGAAGATTGGGCGCGCTGAGCGGCGGCGAGCTCCAAAGAATTTTGTTGGCGTTGGCACTCGACCCGCTGCCCGACCTGTTGCTCCTCGACGAACCTGTCAGCGGCGTCGACGAAGTGGGCATGAGAATTTTTTATGAACTCGTCGCCGAATTAAAATCCGTGGAGGACATGGCAATCCTTTTGGTCTCGCACGATTTGGAAATGATTGAACGATTCGCCGACAAAGTCATCCTGCTGAACAAAAAAATTTTGGCAATCGGTCAAGCGCGCGAAGTTTTTCAATCGGAAGCGATGCGCGAGATTTTCAGACAAAAATAAAAGCCGAGTCTTGAATGGCTCGGCAAATTTTTTTTTAGGGTTCGTCAATGATTATGTCCGCAGCGTTTGCCTCGTAAAAATTTTTCAGCGCGGCAAGCTCGTCGTCGGTCGGCTCAAGCAGCGCGAATTTTTTTATCCGCCCTTCTTGATACAAAAACTTTGCGTCGTCGCGCGTGATGACTTCGGCGAATCCGATACCAAAGTTAAAAAAATTTCGATTCTGTTCGCGCAAGATGAATTTGTCGGAAATGTTCGCGCGGGCAACCACGTCGTCGACGATAAAGCCGCCGGAAAACTTTTTGCTTGCGGAAAATTTTTTTGCGAGAAGAAAAATTTTACCGCTGACAGTTTGAGGGAAGGCGACGCCCGGCAGCGGTGACCAGTTTATCTCGAAGGCGTCGGCAACTTGAGCTGCAAAATTTTTTCGCGCGTTGAGTTCTTTCTCGCGGAAAGATTTTTGCGCGGCGTGAGCCTCCGAAAAATTTTCAAAGACCTCGCGAATTTTTTCGATGACTTGCGGCGGGGGCGTCGTGCGCTCGTCGAATTTAAACTCGGCGGGAATGTTGTAATCGACGTCGTTGGCGGCGGCTCCTTGTCTGCCGGTTATCACCACGCAGCCCGAAAGAGTTGCCTCGCGCGGAAGTCTGTCCTTGCCGGGGTGAGTGCCTAAGTCGATATAAATTTTTGCCGAAGCCAAAAGCTCTTGAACTTGTTCGCTCGTCATGCCGTAAATCGGTCGCCACTCGATGTCGGGCGCAAGTTCGATGAGATGCCGAGTAATCTCAAAACCTTTTTTCGGATTGAACGCGACGATATTTTTTTTCGCGCTCAAGTCGACGTGTGCGGCGCGGCTTAAAAAAGTTTGGCTCACGTAACTTTCGACGGGATGAAGTTCATTCGCGGACAACCCGTTGAATTCAAGGAACTGTCGCGCGTACTCGGACTTGAACCAGTGCTCGACGTTCGCGCCTTCATTAAAAAAAGTGAAGAACTTCGGTATCGGTCTGAAGAACGGGCTCTTCAAAAAATTTTCAAACAGGTTCTTGATGTTCTTGAGATAATTATTGACGCTCATCCACCACACCACGCGCCGAAGATTTTTTCCTGTGTAAAGTTCCGTGGTAAGGGTTTCGGGAAGGATTCTGACGTTTCTCGCGGAGTCCTCCAAATCGAAGGTGTAAGGCACGTGATATTTTTTGTAATTGTCGTGGACGGGGTCTTTGAGATTGAACGGATTGTCGCCGAGCTGTCCGTAAACCATGTAAGCTTGCACGCCGAAGGAGATGAGTTGCGAGGCGAGTTGGTGCAAAGATTCGGGACCGCCCGTGTGAACGTTGCCGGGGCAGAAGATGTAAACTTTTGAATCGGGATAAAGTTTCATTATGACCTCCAAATTTTTTCAGCGACGAAGATTTTTTCAGCGACGAAGATTTTTCGGCGGGCGAAGATTTTTTCAGCGGCGAAGATTTTTTCAGCGTCGAAGATTTTTTCAGCGACGAAGAGTTTTCAGCGGCGAAGATTTTTTCAGCGGCGAAGAGTTTCAATCCAAACGAGCAGGACAGAAATGTCGGCGGGAGAAACGCCCGATATCCTCGACGCCTGCCCGATTGAACGCGGACGAATTTCCGAAAGTTTTTCGCGAGCCTCGACGCGCAAATTTTTCAGCGCGGCGTAATCAATTTCTGCGGGAATAATTTTATCCTCCAGGCGGTCAAGCTTCTCGGCGAGCTCCGCCTGTTTTTTTATGTAACCCTCGTAAAAAATTCCAATCTCGACCTGCGCGGCGGCCTCGGCAGAAATTTCCGGCAGGTCAAAGGCGGCGCGAAGTTTTTCATACGTGACGAGCGGGCGACGCAAAAGTTCGGCGAGAGGCATGGCGTTATGAATTTCTCCCAGCCCGAAGCTCAAAAGTTTTTGATTGACCTCGGCACTCGGCGTCAACTTAATTTCGTTGAGGCGTTGAGTCGCGGAAAAAATTTCTGCGCGCTTGCTCTCGAAAATTTTTTTGCGTTCGGCGGAGGCGAGACCGAGTTCAATCGCGTGAGGAGTCAGGCGCAAGTCGGCATTGTCTTGGCGAAGCAGCAGACGATACTCGGCGCGCGAAGTCATCATGCGGTAAGGTTCGTTCGTGCCCTTGGTGACCAGGTCGTCAATCAGCACGCCGATATAAGCCTCGGAGCGTTTTAAAATCAGCGGCGCGGTTTTCTTCACGAAGGCGGCGGCGTTTATCCCCGCGATTAAACCTTGGGCGGCGGCCTCCTCGTAACCGCTCGTGCCGTTCGATTGCCCCGCCGAGAAAAATCCCGAAATATTTTTGAACTCCAGCGTCGGCTTGAGTTGCAGCGGGTCGAGGCAGTCGTATTCAATCGCGTAACCCGCCCGCATAATTTTTGCGCGCTCAAGACCGGGTATCGTGTGGAGGAATTCAATCTGCACATCCATGGGCATTGAAGTCGACATTCCTTGGACGTAAAATTCTTGCGTGTTCAAACCTTCGGGCTCAAGGAAAAGTTGATGGCGTTCCTTGTCGGGGAAGCGAATAATTTTTGATTCAATCGACGGGCAGTAACGCGGACCGATTCCCTCGATGATTCCGTTCGCCATGGGCGCGCGGTGCAGGTTGCGCCGTAAAATTTCGTGCGTGCGTTCGTTCGTGTAAGTCAGGTAACAGTTCACAAGATTTTTCACGGGCTCGCGCGTCATGAAGGAAAAATTTTGCGGAGGCTCGTCGCCGCGTTGAAGTTCCATCTTGCCGAAGTCCAAAGTTCTTCCGTCGACCCGCGCAGGCGTGCCCGTCTTGAAGCGCATGAGTTTGACGCCGAGATTTTTCAGCGCGGAGGAAAGTTTCATCGCCGCGCGCTGACCGTTGGGTCCGCCGTCGAAGATACTTTCGCCGATGATAATTTTTCCGCTGAGGTAAGTGCCGCTCGCCAAAATCACCGCGCTTGCCAAAAAAGTTTCGCCCGTTTCCGCGACGACTCCGACGATTTTATTTTCCTCGACCAAAATATTTTCAATGAGCAGTTGCTTCAAATCCAAACCGTCGACGTTCTCGCAAAAATTTTTCATGACGGCCTGATAAATTTTTTTGTCGGCCTGCGCGCGCAGAGCTTGGACGGCGGGACCTTTGCCGGTGTTGAGCGTGCGGAACTGAATGCAAGTTTGGTCTGCGGCGATACCCATCTGTCCTCCGAGCGCGTCGACCTCTCGGACGAGATGACCTTTGGCGGATCCTCCGATTGACGGATTGCACGGCATCATCGCCAAATTTTCCAGTGATAAAGTCGTCAGCAAAGTTTTGCAGCCCAGCCGCGCCGAAGCCAGAGCCGCCTCGATTCCCGCGTGCCCCGCCCCGATTACCACCACGTCATATCTGTCGGCTGTGAACATTTCTTTCCTCCTCCAAAATTTTTTTGAGTGTAAGCCGTTCAAAAAAAATCGTCAAGCCTTTGCGCGTTGAAGAAAAAAATTTTTGCTGGTAAAATACCCGTGACTTTTCAATCAAAGGAGTGCTGAACATGGACATGAACTTGAAGACCGTGCGCAAGGAAATGACGGCGGGCGACTTGAAAGGGATAATCGACCTGCCGAACTATCCCGATGACCAGATCGTGAGCGTCACCGTCTCCTCCGTCGCGGAACAGAAGCCTAAAAAAATTTTGAGCAAAGAAGAGATTAATGCGCTTTTGGACAGCTTCACCGGTTGCTTGAAAGGCGTGGACCCGTCGAAAACCCTCGATGACTGGCGCAGAGAAAGGATGGAAGAAAGATATGGGATTAAACTTTCTGATTGACACGAATGTAGTTTTGGATTCTTTTCTTGACCGTGAGCCTTTCGTTGGCATGAGCAGGCAGGTACTCGCTCTTTCGAGAGAATACCCTGTCGTCAACAATTTTATTTCGGCGTCAACCGTCACGGACATCTACTACATCACTTACAAAAATTTGAAAAACCATCAAGTCGTTCGCGGTCACTTCAGCAAACTTTTCGAGTTCGTTGGCGTCGTCAAAGTGACTGCCGACGATATCCATAACGCCTTTGCTTTGAACTGGAAAGACTTCGAGGACTCCGTTCAATACGCCGTCGCCAAATCGAATGGCTTTGACGGAATTGTCACGCGGAACATGCAGGGCTTCGTCGACGACGAGGTAAAAATTTTTACGCCCGAAGAATTTTGCGCACACATTGAAAAAAATTTTGGAGGAGTGATTTACTCATGATTAAAGTTTATAACACGATGAGTCGGTCGAAGGAAATTTTCAAACCGGTAAAGAAGGGCGAGGTCAGCATTTATTGCTGCGGCGTGACACCTTACAACACTCCGCATATCGGCAACGCGCGCCCGTTCGTCACGTGGGATGTCATTCGCCGCTTCTTTGCAAAGAGCGGTTACAAAGTTCGTTACATTCAAAATTTCACCGACGTCGACGACAAAATCATCAGGGAGGCAAACAAACTCGGCATCACGTGGAAAGACGTTGCCGAAAAAAATATCGCCGCTTACTTCAAGAGCATGGACGCCCTCAACGTTCGCCGCGCAGATTTTTATCCACGCGTGTCAGAGACCATGGACGATATTATAAAAATGATTCAAACGCTCGTCGACAAGGGCTTCGCTTACGTGCTGGACAACGGCGACGTTTTTTACAGCGTGGAGGAAGATAAAAATTACGGCAAGCTCAGCGGGCGCAAACTCTCGGACATGTTGGCGGGTGCGCGCGTCGAGGTCGACGAACGCAAACGCAACCCGATGGATTTTGCGCTGTGGAAGGCGGCCAAGCCCGGCGAGCCTTCGTGGGAAAGTCCGTGGGGCGCGGGGCGTCCCGGCTGGCACATTGAATGCTCCGTCATGTCGCTGAAATATTTGGGCGAGAAGTTTGACTTTCACGGCGGCGGCTCCGATTTAATCTTCCCGCACCACGAGAACGAAATCGCGCAGAGTCAGGCGGCTCTCGGCGACGAAAATTCTTTCGCGCAATATTGGGTTCACAACGGATTCATCACCGTCAAAAAAGATAAAGACGAGGTTGCCAAGGAGTCGGCGGAAGGCGAGCAGGTCAAGATGAGCAAGTCCGCCGGAAATTTTTTCACGGTCGAGGGTGCTCTGAAAAAATTTTCGGGCGAAGTCCTGCGCGTGTTCCTCCTGCTGACTCATTACCGCAATCCGTTGGAGTTCAGCGAGGAGCGAATCATTGAGGCGCAAGAATTTTTCGGCAAACTCGCCAAGGCTTATTGGCAGCTGGATGATTTGGCGCGCAAGATTCACGCGGGCGAATTCATCAAGGACACGGGCGAAAAAAATTTCGCGATAACGGTGAGTCCCGCGGGCGGTCTCGTCGAGGAGGGCGAGCGGCTTCTGTCAAATTTTTACGCGGCGATGAGCGACGACTTCAACACCGCGCTGGCGATAACGCACATGCTGGAGCTGGCGGGCGAAGTCGGCGGTTATTACAATGAATTCGTCGGCGGAAAAATTTTGCCCGTGACGATTGACGGCGACATCATTTTGCGCGTCCGTGACATTTACTTGGAGATGGCGGAGATAATCGGGATATTCGAACAGCCCGTGCCCGTCGAGAAGGACGAGGAAAAAATTTCTGAGGACGGACAGACCGTCGACGCGCTCATGAAAATTATTTTGGAGCTTCGGCAGAACGCGCGCGCCGCAAAAAATTGGAAACTCGCCGACAAAATCCGCGACGACCTGAAGGCAGCGGGTTTCGTCGTCGAGGACACGCCGCAAGGAGCAATATGGCATCGTCAATAAATTTCCCGCCCGGCAACGTGACGTTGCATCCTGATGACGCGTCCGAAATTTTGACGACCGAAATTAATCACCGCGCCGCAGATTTTCCCGCCGAAGAAATTAAAACGCTCTCGCCTCTGGTCTTGGCTCACGTCGGCGACGCTTACTTCCATCTTTACATTCGCACGCGCCTGTTGCAAGTCACGCACAACATCACGCGGCTCCACGACCTCAGCGCGCAAATCGTCTCGGCGACCGCGCAGGCCAAAACTTATCACGCGATAGAAAATTTTTTGACGGACGCCGAGCGCGATATTTTTCGCCGCGGAAGAAATGCAAAGAGTCACGCGCCGCGCAAAGCAACCGTCGCCGAGTATCACGCGAGCACCGGCTTTGAAGCTTTGCTTGGAGAACTTTACCTCAGAAAAAATTTTTCGCGCCTTGATGAAATCTGCGAGTTGGCATTCAGGGAGGCGTCGCCATAAAAAAATTTTTCGAGGCGTGAGGAAAAAATTTCGGGCGTGGAAAGTTTTTGCGTCGTGAAAAAAATTTTTTGGCGACCATGCGGTTGCCTTTTTTTGTTGCCTAACAAACTTTTAAGTTGCAAAAGGCGGCGGCGGTTGTTATCATTGCGGCGAGGTGATTTGCATGAAGAAAGAAGAGATAAAAATTGCGTGCGAAAATCGGAAGGCACGCCACGATTATTTTATCCACGAGACGTATGAGGCGGGAATCGAGCTCAAGGGCACGGAAGTCAAAAGTTTGCGCGCTGGCAAGGCGAATCTGCGCGACAGTTACGCCGAGGTCAAGGACGGCGAAGTTTTTCTTGAACACATGCACATCAGCCCCTACGAGCAGGGAAATATTTTTAATCACGAGCCGCTGCGTCGGCGTCGGCTGCTCCTGCACAAGAGAGAAATTTTGAAACTCTTCGGCAAGACCCGCGAAAAAGGTTTCACACTCGTGCCGCTGAAGATTTATTTCAAAAAAGGGCGGGCGAAGTTAGAGCTGGCGTTGGCGAGCGGCAAACACACTTATGACAAACGCGAAGCCCTTCACGAAAAATCTGCTCAGCGCGACGTGGAACGAGCACTGAAGGAGAGGTCGAGATGATTAAAAAATTTTTCGGCTTGATGATTTTGCTGGCGGCGATGATTTTCACGCAAAGTGCCTTCGCCGAGCCGCACCTGACTTATCAAGCTCACGTCCAAGACAAAGGCTGGCTGCGCCCCGTAAGCAACGGACAAGTCGCCGGCACCACGGGCAAGGACAGACGGCTTGAGGCGATAATCATAAATTTCTCCGACGGCATTGAATACAACGCGCACGTTCAAAATATCGGCTGGCAGGGCTGGCGATATTCGGGCGAGGTCGCGGGCACGGTCGGCGAAGGCCTGCGCATGGAGGCGATTCGCATTCGGCTCACGGGCTCCCTGGCGAACAGATACGACGTTTATTATCGCGCGCACGTTCAAAATATCGGCTGGCAGGATTGGGTCAAGAACGGAATCATCGCCGGCACCGAAGGTCAAAGCCTGAGGATTGAGGCTCTGCAAATTGAAATTGTCGAGAAGGGCAGCAGTCAAGAGCGCGAACGTTACGGGCGCGACAGATACGGTTACGACAGATACGGGCGCGACAGATATGGCCGCGACAGATACGGGCGCGACAGATATGAGCGCGACAGATATGAGCGCGAACGTTACGACGATTACGCTTGGTAAACGAAATGGATATTTTGGAGAAGTACGCGGCGGCTCTCAAACTTTACAGAGAAAAAAATTTTGACGCGGCGTTGAAGTTGGTCACGGAAGTGAAGGCAGCTGCGCCTCATTGGAAAAAAAGTTTTCTGCTGGAGATTTTCATCCGTCGCGAGCAGGGCGAGGCCGTCAAAGAATTTTTTCTGCTGGAGAAATTTTTGCCGCGCCTCGACCCGGACTCGGCGGACGAAAAAAATTTGGCGGCGGACGCGTTCAACTGCTTCGGCGCGGTCAACAGATTTTTGGGACGCACTGAGGATTCGGTGCGTGCTTTTTGTTTGTCCGCGAAATTCTCCGACGACAATCGCAAGGCCTGCGAGGAGATAAGCAACGCGCTCTTCGCGGCGAGCAGCTCCGAAAAATTTTCCGCCGAAGACTTTCAAAATCTTTACGCCGAGTACAAAAAATATCTGACGGACGTCGCGCCTTTCCCGAAAAAATTTTACGCGCACAAAAAAATTCGCGTGGGCTTCCTCTCCGCCAATTTTCAGTGGAGCGTCGTGATGGCTTGGAGCTGGGCTCTGCTCAGAGACCTTGACAAAAATTTTTTCAAAGTCTACTGTTACTCCAACGTAAAAATTTCCGACGAGGTCACGAATTATTTTCGAGCGGTCGTTGACGGCTGGCGAGATATTTTTGATTTGACGGACGAGGACGCGGCGAAGTTGATTCGCGACGACGAAATTGATATTCTCTTCGACCTGGACGGGCACACGCTGAACAATCGTCTGCGCGTGGCGGCGTATCGTCCCGCCTCCGTTCAAGTGTCGGGCATCGGTTACATGGGCAGCACCGGGCTCGACTGCTTCGATTATTTTTTATCCGACAAAACTTGCGCGGGCGTCGAAAATTTTTTCACGGAAAAAGTTCTCAAGCTCCCTCACAGCCATTTTTGTTACGAACCGCCCACGAACATTAAGCCCGCTGATTTCCCGCCGTGTGTGAAAAATAATTTCGTGACGTTCGGCTGCTTTAACAACTTCGCGAAGGTGACCGACCCGATTATCCGCGCGTGGAAAAAAATTTTGGACGCCGTGCCCGACAGCCGACTGCTCCTCAAGCACAAAATCTTCAACACGAGCGACGGAAAAAATTTCGTCGGCGAACGGCTGAAAAATTTCGGCTTCGACCTCGACCGAGTGGAAATGCGCCCGTTCACGACCGACCAACCGCTCATCGAATACAACGACGTGGATATCGCGCCAGACACTTTCCCTTACACGGGCGGCGTGACGACCTGCGAGGCTCTTTACATGGGCGTGCCCGTCGTCAGTCTTTATGGTGAACGTCACGGCTCGCGCTTCGGGCTCAGCATTTTAAAAAATATCGGGCTGGAGGAATTGGCTGTCGATTCTTACGACGAGTACATTGCCCGCGCGGTCATGCTCGCCAACGATTGGGAGCTCTTGACTTTGCTCAGAAAAAATCTTCGCCCGATGATGAAAAAATCTCCGCTGATGGATTCGCAACTTTACCTCAGCGAAATTCAAACGGCGTTCAAAAAAATTTTGGAGGAAAGCAAATGACAACTGTTCAAGAACTTTACGCTGAAGCGTGCAAACTGCACAAGGAAAAAAATTACGATGCGACTTTAAAAATCCTCGACGAAATTCATCAGCTTGCCCCGACTTTCAAGCACGCTTATTACCGGGAGGCGTGGACGTGGGGAGACCTCGGCAACAGTGTCAAAGAATATTACGCGCTGGAAAAAATTTTGCCGCTCCTCAATTTCTCTTCGCCCGAAGAAAAAAATTTTGCCTCCGAAATCTTGGGGCACATGGGAGATATCTGCACAAATTTGGCTCTGTTCAAGGAAGGCGAAGAATTTTATTTTTTAATGCTGAAGATGATCGACAACCCTCAAGACAAAAGCTTGCATTGCGCGATTTTTAGCGGGAACATTTTTGAGGAGGCCGCGCCCGATTATTTCCGCATTTTTTTCGACGCTTACAAAAAAAAATTGGCAGACATCAAACCCTTTCCGAAAAAATTTTATGCGCACAAAAAAATCCGCGTGGGCTTTCTCTCCGCCGACTTTCACAAGCACCCGGTGATTAATTGGTCTTGGGCGTTGCTGACCGGACTCGACAAAAAATTTTTCAGCACTTACTTTTACTCGAACAACTCATTCAACGACGACATCACGAAAAAGTTGCGCGCGAGTGCCGACGCTTGGCGAGACATTTTTTCTTTGACGGACGAGGACGCGGCGAAATTGATTCGCGCGGACGAAATTGACATTCTCTTCGACCTGAGCGGGCACACATTGGGCAACCGTCTGCGTGTGGCGGCGTATCGTCCCGCCTCCGTGCAGCTGTCGGGCATCGGTTACATGGGCAGCACCGGTCTCGACTGCTTCGATTATTTTCTCTCGGACGAAACTTGCGCGGGCGACGAAAAATTTTTCGTGGAAAAAGTTCTCAAGCTCCCGCACAGCCACATCTGTTACGAGCCGATGATAAATCTCGAACCCGCCGCTTATCCGCCGTGCCTGAAAAATAATTTTGTGACGTTCGGCACCTTCAATCAGTTTCAAAAGATAACCGACTCGATTCTTCGCGCGTGGAAAAAAATTTTGGACGCCGTGCCTTCCTCGCGCCTGCTTCTCAAAAATAAACTTCTCAACACGGACGACGGAAAAAAATTTGTCGGCGAACGGCTGAAAGATTTTGGCTTCGACGTGAGCCGAGTGGAAATGCGCGGCTTATCGGCGACTCATCCTGCCGATTACAATGACATGGATATCGCGCTGGACACTTTTCCTTACACGGGCGTCACCACAACTGCCGAGGCTCTTTACATGGGCGTGCCCGTCGTCAGTCTTTACGGCGACCGTCACGGCTCGCGCTGTGGGCTCAGCATTTTAAAAAACGTCGGGCTGGAAGAATTGGCTGTGAATTCTTACGACGAGTACATTGCCCGCGCCGTCATGCTCGCGGGTGATTGGGAACTGCTCACGTTGCTCAGAAAAAATTTGCGCCCGATGATGAAAAAATCGCCGCTGATGGATTCGGAACTTTATTTGCGCGAAATTCAAGCGGCGTTCAGAAAAATTTTGGACGAGCAAAAAAATTTGTACGCGAACGAGTAAAAAAATTTTCCCCCGCATGTGCGAGGGATTTTTTTTTGGAAAATTATTTGCGTCAGAAATCGTAACGGACGCCCGCGAACAATCCGCTCACAGAAAAATTTCCGCGCCGAAATTTATAATCGATTCGACGCCAGCCCGCGCTCAACGAAAAATTTTTTTGCGGAAAATATTTTATGCCCGACTCAAAATCTTTGAAGTGCCCGTGGCCCGCGAGCGTCATGCCGGAAAATTGCGCGTAAATGTCCAAGCGCGGACGAATCCTCATGTAAAAATTTATTCCGACGCTCGGCAGGACGGAAGAATAATTTTTTTCGCCGCGCCACGTCATTGAGTTCAACGCGACGTTCCATTCAAGACCCGTGCCCATCAACGAAAAAATTTCCCTGTCGACTTTGAGCCTGACGAAGTGGAGCGTGTCGTGCGCGCGAATGTAATCCGCCGAAAAATTTTTGTACTTGAGAACGAATTCGGGAGCCTCGGTGCGGTGCGCGTAAAAATCCTCGCCCTTAACCTTTGCGTTCACGTTAGGAGAAAAAAATTTCGTCTCCGCGCTGAACGCAAATTTTTTTTTCTTGATGCTCGCGACGCCCCTGTCGACTTCGGGAGAAATTTCTTGAGCCGCCGCGTTGCCCGTCACGAGGAGCAGACCAATCGCCGCCAAAAATTTTTTCACTTAAAAAAGTTTTCCTCCGCCGAGTTTGCCGAACGGAACTTTCGGCATGAAATCTTTGTCGCTCTTGCCCTTGATGATAACTTTGTCGACGTATTTGTTCACGCGCTTTGAAATGAGCTTCGCCGCGTTCTCGACCGACTCCATGTAAGCCTGCGTCCAAACGTTGTCGAAATTTTTGTCGGGCTTGTGATGTTTCACGGCTTGACCCGTAAAATTTTGTTGCCAAAGAATTTCGCCGGTTTCCACGCTGATGAATTGCATGTTGACGACTGTGTTGAGCGCGGTGCGTTTCGTGATGTCCGTCATGCCGACGAGCCCGAGCAGACCGATGCCGCTGCCCACGCGCCGCAAAGTTTTGTCGCGGTTGCTGGAGCCGCTGCCCGAAAGAGAAATTCCGCCGCCGATAATCGACGAGAGCATCCCGACGGTTTTGTCTTCGACCTTCGTGGCACCGAGCGCGAGCACTTCACAGCGAATGACGTAAGCGACGTCGAGATTTTTGTAAAACGTCTGCTGAAAATTTTCGGGCGCGGCGACGGGCTTGGGCAATTCAAACGCGTCGAAGACCAACAACTCCCCGATTTCTTCGGCGGACGGTTTGTTTTCGGCGAGGAGGTCTTCATCGCGAATCAATCCGCCCTCAGATTTTTTTTCTTCGTCGAAAAATTTTGTGTCGACGACGCTCACCAAATTTTTATCGCCGAGTTTTTCGTTCAAGAACAGCTCCAAGTTTTGCGCCGTGCCGAGTTCCACGTGCCGCGAATCGTCCGTCACTTCGACCGCGACTCTTATCCGCTCTTCTTCGGGCAACCCTTTGTCTTTGGCGGACGCCGCGCCCTGCACGAACAAAATTATCGCCAGGCACGCAAAAAAAATTTTTTTAAGCATTACTTCGCCTCCCGTTTTTTAAAAATTATACAACAGCCTTCGCCAAAAAAAAATCCCTGCCGATTTGTGCAGGGAAAATTTTTTACTCGTTTGCGTACAAATTCTTTTGCTCGTCAAGAATTTTTATAAACGCGGCTTGAATTTCGCTGAGGTAAAGTTTCCAATCCATCAGCGGAGAATTTTTCATCATCGGGCGCAAATTTTTTCTGAGCAACGTAAGCAATTCCCAATCGTTTGCAAGCATGACCGCGCGGGCAATGTACTCGTCGTAAGAGGCAACCGCCAATTCTTCAAGCCCGACGTTTTTTAAAATGCTGAGCCCGAAGCGCGAGCCGTGTCTGTCACCGTAAAGACTGACGACGGGCACGCCCATGTAAAGAGCCTCGCAGGTCGTCACGCCGCCCGTGTAAGGAAAAGTGTCCAGCGCGATGTCCACGTCGGCATATTGCGCGAGCCAATCCGACGAAACGCCGCGCATCTCCACTCGTTTCAGGTCGAAACCCAAATCCTTCAGCCGCCTGCCGATAAAAATTTTTCCATCGTCCGCGTCGAAAACTTTGTGCTTGAGGAGCAGTCGGGAGTCGGGCACGGCGTCCAAAATTTTTTTCCACGCGCGCAAAATCGGTTCGGTCATCTTGTTGAATTGATTGAAACTGCCGAACGTCACGAAATTATTTTTCACACACGGCGGAAAAGGAGCCGGCTCAAATTTCGCCGTCGATTCGTGGCAAAAATGACTGTGCGGGAGCTTGATGAGTTTCTCAACAAAATAATTTTCGTCGCCCGCGCAGTTCACGTCCGACAAAAAATAATCGAAGCAGTCGAGCCCCGTGCTGTTCACGCTGCCGATACCCGACAGTTGCACGGAAGCAGGATGATACGCCGCCACGCGCAAACGATTGCCGCCCGTGTGCCCGTTCAGGTCAAAGAGAATGTCAATTTCGTCGTCGCGAATCAATTTCGCCGCGTCCGCGTCCGAAAGATTTTGAATATCGTGCCAGCCGTCGGCCGTCGCGCGCAACTGCTTCGTGACTGTATCCGGCTTTGAATTGTTCGAGTAAAAATACGTCGCGAAAAAATTTTTGTCGAGGCGAGTCAACAGTGACCACGATTGGTTAATCACAGGATGGCTGCAAAAGTCGGAGGAAAGAAATCCGACGCGAATTTTTTTGTGCGCGTAAAATTTTCTCGGAAAGGGTTTGATGTCCGCGAAAAATTTTTTGTACTCGTCGTAAAGCGCGCGGAAGTAATCGGCCGACAAGTTTTCGCGCAAATTTTCGCAGGCAATTAAGTTGCCGAACTCCTTCCATCTTTCTGAAGGAGGAAGAAATTTTACGGCGAGCGTGTAAAAATCTTTGGTCTCATTCAGCAAGCCCAGTTGCCCACACGCATAACCCATGAGCGATAAAACTTCGGCGGCGAAATTTTTTTCTTCGGGCGAAGAGAAATCGAGGAGCGGCAAAATTTTTTCCAGGGCGTAATATTGCCTGACGCTGTTGCCGAGACCGTCCCACGCCTGCGCCTCCAGATAATAAGCGCGCTTGAATTTCGGGTCACACCTTTTTATTTCGTCGAGGAGTTTCAACGCCGCGTCGTAATTTTTTTTGTTGTATTGTTCACACGCCGCCCGATAGACGCGCTGCAAAATTTCTTCGGCGAATTTTTTTTCTTCAGGCGCGGAGAAATCCAACAGCGGCAAAATTTTTTCCAAGGCCTGAAATTTTTTCTTGGAGTCGCCGAGGCACTCCCACGTCCACGCCTCCAAGTAATAAGCGCGCTTGAAAGTCGGGTCGCGCCTTTTTATTTCGTCGAGGATTTTTAAAGTCGCGTCGAAATTTTTTGCCTTGTGCAGTTCGCACGCCTCATCATAAAGTTCTTGAACGTTCATCGCGTTTGCTTTCCTCCAAAATTTTTTTGAACGCGGCTTGAATTTCTTGCAGGTAAAGTTCCGAATCCATCAGCGGAGATTTTTTCATCATCGGGCGCAAATTTTTTCTGAGCAGCGTGAGCAGTTCCCAATCACCGGCGAGCATGACGGCGCGGGCAATGTATTCGTCGTAAGAGGCAACCGCCAGCTCCTCCAGCCCGATATTTTTTAAAATGCTCAAGCCGAAGCGCGAGCCGTGGCGTTGCCCGTAAAGGCTGACGACGGGCACGCCCATGTAAAGAGCCTCGCAGGTCGTCACGCCGCCCGTGTAAGGAAAAGTGTCCAGCGCGATGTCCACGTCGGCATATTCAAGAAAATACTGATTTGAGAAGCCGCGCATTTCCACTCGTCCGAGGTCGAAGCCGAAACCCTTCAGCCGTTCGCCGACGAAATTTTTCCCGTCGTCCGTGTTAAAAATTTTTGTCTTGAGGAGCAGGCGCGAGGAGGGCACCGCGTCCAAAATTTTTTTCCACGCGCGTAAAATCGAGTCGGTTATCTTTTGAAATTGATTGAAACTGCCGAACGTCACGAAATTATTTTTCACACACGGCGGAAATTCGGCGGGCTCAAATTTTGTCGTCGGCTCGTGGCAGAAATGACTGTGCGGGAGCTTGATAAGTTTTTCCGTGAAAAAATTTTCGTCGCCCGCGCAAGTTTCATCCGACAAAAAATAATCGAAGCAGTCGAGGCCGGTGCTGTTCACGTAACCAATGCCGGACATTTGCACGGAGGCGGGACGATACGCCGCCGCGCGCAGACGATTGCCCCGCGTGTATCCGTCCAAGTCGAAGAGGATGTCAATCTCGTCGTCACGAATCAACTTCGCCGCGTCCGCGTCCGTCAAGTCAAAAATATCTCGCCAGCCGTCGGCCGTCGCGCGCAACTGCTCCGTGACAAAATCTTTTTTCTTCCGCGCCGAGTAAAAATAAGTTTCGAAAAAATTTTTGTCGAGGTGAGTGAGCAACGAGCGCGATTGAACAATCACGGCATGGGAATAAAAGCCGGTGGAGAGAAAACCCACGCGAATTTTTTTGTGCGCATAAAATTTTTTCGGGAAAGGTTTGACGTCCGCCAAAAATTTTTTGTATTCGTCGTAAAGCGCGCGGAAAGATTCGGGCGTGGAGTCTTCGCGCAAATTCTCTCGGAAAATCAAAGAGTTGAGCACTTGTTCGGTTTGCGGCGGGCTGAGGATTTTTGTGACCAACATCCAAAAATTTTTCGCCTCATCCAACAGACACAACTCGGCGCAGGCTTCCCCCAGGTGGAATAAAACTTCGGCGGCAAAATTTTTTTCTTCGGGCGCGGAGAAATTGAGGAGCGGCAAAATTTTTTCCAGCGCGTAATATTCTTTGACGAAGTTGCCGAGCGAATCCCACGTTCGCGCCTCCAAGTAATAAGCCGCCCTGAACGTCGGGTCACGCCTTTTTATCTCGTCGAGGAGTTTGAAGACCGCAGCGAAATTTTTCTTTTCAAGTTGCTCCTGCGCCGCCGAGTAGACGAGCCACAAAATTTCTTCGGCAAAATTTTTTTCTTCGGGCGCGGAGAAATCCAACAGCGGCAAAATTTTTTCCAGCGCACGAAATTTTTTCTCGGAGTCACCGAGGCCGTTCCAAGCCTTTGCCTCCAAGTAATAAGCGCGCTTGAATTTCGGGTCGCGCTTTTTTATTTCGTCGAGGAGTTTCAAAGCCGCGGCGAAATTTTTTTTGTTGTACTGCTCACACGCCGCCGAGTAGACGCGCTGCAAAATTTCTTCGGCGAATTTTTTTTCTTCAGGCGAAGAGAAATTGAGGAGCGGCAAAATTTTTTCCAAGGCCTGAATTTTTTTCTCGGAATCGCCGAGCAGTTCCCACGTCCACGCCTCCAAGTAATAAGCGCGCTTGAATTTCGGGTCGCGCCTTTTTATCTCGTCGAGGATTTTCAACACGGCGTCGAAATTTTTTTCCCTGTGCAGTGCGCACGCCTCATCATAAAGTTCTTGAACAGTCATTGCCGTTTGCTTTCCTCCAAAATTTTTCTGAACGCGGCTTGAATTTCGCTGAGGTAAAGTTTCCAATCCATCAGCGGAGAATTTTTCATCATGCCGCGAAGATTTTTTCTGAGCAAAGTCAAGAGCTCCCAATCACCGGCGAGCATGACCGCGCGGGCAATGTATTCTTCGTAAGAGGCAACCGCCAGCTCCTCCAGCCCGACGTTTTTTAAAATGCTCAAGCCGAAGCGCGAGCCGTGACGTTGGCCGTAAAGGCTGACGACGGGCACGCCCATGTAAAGAGCCTCGCAGGTCGTCACGCCGCCCGTGTACGGGAAAGTGTCCAGCGCGATGTCCATGTCGGCATATTGCGCGAGCCAGTCCGACGAAACGCCGCGCATCTCCACCCGTGCCACGTCGAAGCCCAAATCTTTCAGGCGTCCGCCGACGAATTTTTTTCCGTCGTCCGTGTCGAGGATTTTATTCTTGAGGAGCAAGTGAGAGTCGGGCACGGCCTCCAAAATTTTTTTCCACGCGCGCAAAATCGAGTCGGTTATCTTTTGAAGCTGATTGAAACTGCCGAACGTCACGAAATTATTTTTCAGGCACGGCGGGAAAGGAGCGGGCTCAAGACTCGTCGACGGCTCGTGGCAAAAATGACTGTGCGGGAGCTTGAGAACTTTCTCGGAGAAAAAATTTTCGTCGCCCGCGCAAGTTTCGTCGGACAAAAAATAATCGAAGCAGTCGAGGCCGGTGCTGTTCATGTAACCGATGCCCGACAGCTGCACGGAGGCGGGATGATACGCCGCCGCGCGCAGACGGCTGCCTATCGTGTATCCGCTCAAGTCAAAGAGAATGTCAATTTCGTCGTCGCGAATCAAACGTGCCGCTGCCTCGTCCGTCAAGTCAAAAATATCTCGCCAGCCGTCGGCACTCGCGCGTAACTCTTTTGTGATGTCGTCGTTGGTTTTGCTGTTCGAGTAAAAATACGTCGCGAAAAAATTTTTATCGAGGCGAGTGAGCAACGCCCAAGTTTGGTTAATCATCGGATGCTTGTGAAAATCGGCGGAAAGAAAGCCCACGCGAATTTTTTCGTGCGCGTAAAATTTTTTCGGGAAAGGTTTGATGTCCGCCAAAATTTTTTTGTACTCGTCGTAAAGCGCGCGGAAAGATTCGAGCGTGGAGTCTTCGCGCATATTTTCTCGGAAAAGCAAAGAGGCAATCACCTGTTCAGTTTCCGAATAACCAAACATTTTTACGGCAAGCAAATAAAAATCTTTGCCCTCGTTCTGCAAACCCAAAACCGTGCAAGCGTCCCCCATGTGCGATAAAACTTCGGCGGCGAAATTTTTTTCTTCGGGCGAAGAGAAATTGAGGAGCGGCAAAATTTTTTCCAGCGCGTAATACTCTTTGACCTTGTTGCCGAGGTCTCCCCACGTCCACGCTTCCAAGTAATAAGCGCGCTTGAAGTTCGGGTCGAGCTTTTTTATCTCGTCAATGATTTTGAACGTCGCGTCATAATTTTTTGCCCTGTGCAGTGCGCACGCTTCCTTATAAAGTTCTTGAGCGGTCATTGCCGTTTGCTCCCCTCCAAAAAAATTTTTCAGTTCCTAAAGAATAATTCGCGGAAAAATAAATGTCAATTTTCCGCGCGCGAGCTTAAAAATTTTTCTGAAATTTTGGGCAGGAAAAAGCAAGGGCACGTAGAAAAGGCTGGTTAATGAAGCGTTGCTTCGGAAGTTTGGAGGCATTGTATTTCGTTCAGGGGGGATTATTCTATGAGAAAGACAGAGTGCTTGGCAATGATATTGGCCGGCGGGCAGGGCAGCCGCCTCAAGGCCTTGACGAAAACCGTTGCGAAGCCGGCAGTACCGTTCGGCGGAAAGTATCGCATCATCGACTTCCCGCTCTCTAACTGTGCAAATTCGGGCATTGAGAAAGTTGGCGTGCTCACTCAGTATAAGCCGCTCGAACTTCATAACTATTTGGGCTCCGGCAGCTCGTGGGATCTCGACCGCACGGGCGGCGGCGTGTTCATCCTTCCTCCTTATGCGCGCGAAAAAGGCGCCGACTGGTACCGCGGCACGGCGGACGCTATCTATCAGAACCTCAACTTCATCGACTTGGCGGACCCCGACTACGTGCTCATTCTCTCCGGTGACCACATCTACACCATGGACTATTCGTGGATGCTCAAAGCTCACAAGATGAACAACGCGGACGTCACAATCGGCGTCTTCGAAGTTTCTTGGGAAGAGGCTCCGCGCTTCGGTATCATGGTCACCGACAAAGAGACCGGTCGCATTACCGAGTTCCAGGAAAAACCGAAAGAACCCAAATCCAACCTCGCCTCGATGGGCATTTACATTTTCTCGAAACCCTTCCTCAAAAAGTATCTCGAAGAAGACGGCGTGAAAGAAGATTCAACGCATGACTTCGGCAACGACCTGATTCCGAAAATGCTGGCGGACGGCGCGCGCATGTTCTCCTACGCGTTCGACGGCTATTGGAAAGATGTCGGAACGATTGAAAGCCTCTGGCAGGCAAATATGGATTTGCTCCAAGACCAGCCGCCCTTCGACCTCAAAGGCGACCAAAAAGTTTACTCCTCCAACCCGTCGCTGCCTCCGCACTTCGTCGGCCCCTACGCCACAGTCAAGCAGGCAATGATTAACGAGGGCGCGAAGATTGAGGGCGACGTTGAAAAATGCGTCATCTTCCAGGGCGTGCGCGTCGGCAAAGGCGCGAAGGTCACCAACTCGGTCGTTCTCCCGTCGGCGGTCATCGAAGAGGGCGCGGTCGTCAACTACGCCATTATCGCTCAGGACGCCGTCATTAAAGCGGGCGCGAAGGTCGAAGGCAAAGAGGGCGAAATTTTCGTCGTCCCCGAAGGCGCAGTCGTCACCGCGTGATTAAAGCTACGAGCTTGAAGCTAACAGCTACCATCGGAGGTGCTTTGAATTGAAACAAGTAGTGGGGATTATAAATCTTCAGGAAGGCAACAGTCTGATTAGAGAATTGGCGGCCACTCGTGCGGTTGAGGCTCTGCCGTTCGCGGGGCGTTATCGTCTCGTCGACTTCGCAATTTCCAACATGGTCAACTCCGGCATGAGCGTCGTCGGGCTCCTGCTCCCCGATTTCTCCCGCGCAGTGCTCGACCACATCCGCTCCGGTAAAGATTGGGATTTGGCTCGCCGCCGCGACGGCTTGACCTATTTGCCCGCCGCGCTGCCCGACAATGACTCGCGCAAGGGCGACCTCAAAGATATCTATGCCAACCTCGACTTCGCCGAACTCAGCGGCAGACAATACGTCCTCTTGACCAACGCCAGCTACATTTACAACATCGACTTCGAAAAAGTTCTGCAGTTCCACAAAGACAGCGGCGCGGACATCACCATGGTTTATTCCAAGGCGCAAATCGACCGCGCGGGCAAGAGCGTTGTCATTGAGACCAGCACCAACGGAATCGTCACCGACTTGGCGGAAGTTCCCGCAATCAAAGCCGGTCAAAAAGACGTCATGGGCGCATACCTCATGCCCGTCCCGACGTTTGCTTACATCGTCAAATCGTCTTACGAACGCGGCGGTCAAGACTTCCTCCTCGACGCTCTCATCCGTCACGCTCACGAATTCAAAATCAGCGCATACAAACACGAAGGCTACGTCGCCCACATCAACTCCACCATGGAATATTACGCCGCCAACCGCGACTGCCTCAAGCCCGAAGTTTGGGAAGAACTCTTCATGAACCCCGACCGCCCGATTTTCACGAAGGTCAAGGACGAAGTTCCCGTTCAATACAAAGAGACTGCAAACGTCAAAAACTCGCTCATCGCCAACGGCTGCGAGATTCGCGGCACGGTTGAGAACAGCATTATCTTCCGCGGCGTCATCGTCGGCAAAGGGGCGGTCGTCAAAGACTCCATCCTCATGCAGCGTTGCGACGTTCAGGAAGGTGCTCGCGTCGAAAACGTCATCTGCGACAAAGAAGTTATCATCACCAAAAATCGCTGGCTCAAAGGCGCGGAGAATTATCCTTACATTGTCACCAAGAAAGCAAGAATCTAACTGAGGGACAAGGGAATAGGGACAAGGGACAAGTTCATTCCTAATTCCTAATTCCAAATTCCTAATTGAAGACAGCGGCGGATTCTTACCTGCGGGATAACTTGCCCCGGCGTAAGAATTCGCCGTTTCTGCGGTTATGGTTCCATAATCAATATTGCCAATCAGCCTTCCATTTGATAAAATGACATTCAGAATTACATCAAGCACGCAAAAAAGGAGGAATACACTTGGCAAAGGATGCAAACAAAACAACCCACAGCAGGGAGTACGAAAAGCTCAAAGAAACGCTGAAGGCTCGCTTTATCAGCTCGGCGCACATCATGTTCGGGCGCGACGTTCACGAACTGCCGATGAACGAAATTTACAAAACGGTCGCGGCGGTCGCCAAGCAGGTCATTTCCGAAAACTGGATAAAAACCAATCGCGCCTACATGGACAGGCAGGAAAAACAGGTTTACTATTTCTCGATTGAATTTTTGATGGGGCGTCTGCTCAAGGCGAATCTCATCAACCTCGGAATCGACGAAGCCTTCCGCGAAGTCCTCGAAGACCTCGACTTGAACCTCGACGACATTTATGAGGAAGAACCCGACGCAGGTCTCGGCAACGGCGGTCTCGGTCGTTTGGCGGCGTGCTTTATCGATTCGCTCGCGGCGCACCGTTTGCCCGGCCACGGCTGCTCCATCCGTTACCAGTACGGTTTGTTTGAACAAAAAATCATTCAAGGGCAGCAGGTTGAAATTCCCGACAACTGGTTGCGCGACGGTTTCGCTTGGGAATATCGCAAGCCCGACAAATCCATCAACGTCAAATTCAACGGCAACGCTTACATGAAGGAGCAACCCGACGGCTCGCTTAAACTCGTCCACGAAAACGCAATGACCGTCATGGCTGTCCCTTACGACGTGCCGATTGTCGGCTACCACAACAAAACCGTCAACACTCTCCGACTTTGGAACGCCGAAGTTAATCGCGACTTCTCCGATTACGGCATGTTGACGCACGAGCAAATGCGCGCCAAAAATGAATACCGCAATTTCGTTGAGAGTATCACCGAGTACCTTTACCCCGACGACAGCTCCAGCGAAGGCAAGCGCATGCGCCTGATTCAAGAGTACTTCCTGGTCTCGGCGGGCACGCAAAGCATTATCCGTCATTTCGTTCGTTCGGGCGGAAACGTTCGCGAACTCGACAAGAAAATTGCGATTCACATTAACGACACGCACCCCGCACTTTGCGTCGCCGAACTCATGAGGATTTTGATTGACGACCACAATCTTGAATGGAACGAAGCTTGGACGATTACTCGCGGCGTCGTCGCTTACACGAACCATACGATTATGCCCGAAGCTTTGGAGAAATGGCCCGTCGATATGTTCAAGACGCTCCTGCCGCGCATTTACATGGTCATCGACGAAGTTAATCGCCGTCACCTCGAATATGTCAGGGCGCGCTACCCGAACAACGTCGAAAAGCTCCGCGCAATGTCGATTATCGAAGGCGGCGAAGTCCACATGGCACGCCTGGCGATTGTCGGCTCGCACTCGGTCAACGGCGTCGCTCGCATTCACAGCGATATCCTCAAATCCACCACGCTCCACGATTTCTACGAATATTGGCCGCGCATGTTCAACAATAAAACCAACGGCATCACTCACCGCCGCTGGCTCATGGGCAACAACCCCGAACTCGCTGACCTCATCGACAGGACGATTCGTAGCCGCGTCTGGCACCGTCACCCCGAACAGCTCGACCTCTTCAATGAATCCGTCGACGACAAAAAAGTTCTTGAGGAACTCGACGAGATTAAATTGCTCCGCAAGACCGACCTCGCCAACTTCATCAAGAAACGTCAGGGCATTGAACTCGACCCGAAGACGATTTTTGATATTCAAGTCAAGCGCATTCATTCCTACAAACGCCAGCTCATGAACGCACTGCACATCATCTGGCAGTACGAGAAAATCAAGAATGACCCCAGCTATAAACCGCTCCCGACGACTTATCTTTTCGGCGGCAAGGCGGCGGCGGGCTACTACATCGCCAAGGAAACGATTCGCCTCATCAACGCAATCGCCGACAAGATTAACAACGACAAATCGATTGACAACCGCCTGAAGGTCGTCTTCATTGAAAATTTCGGCGTGTCTATCGGCGAGATTGTTTATCCCGCGGCGGACGTCAGCGAACAAATTTCTACGGCGTCAAAGGAAGCGTCAGGCACCGGCAACATGAAATTCATGATGAACGGCGCGATAACTCTCGGCACGCTCGACGGCGCAAACGTTGAAATCCGCGAGGCTGTCGGCGACGAAAACATCGTCATCTTCGGGCTCAAGGCGGGCGAAGTTCTTGCTTACTACGAAAACGGAACTTACTCCGCGTGGAACGAATACACGAGCAATCCGAACGTGCAGCTGGTCATCAATAAGCTCACCGACGGCAGCTACGGCAATTTCCATTCCATCCGCGATTATCTGATTCAGGGCAACGACGAGTTCTTCATCCTCAAAGACTTCAACGCGTACATCGACGCGCACAGCGAAATTTACGCCCGTTACTCCGACCGCATGGGCTGGCTCCGTTCGGCGGCAATGAACATCGCAAACTCCGGCAGATTTTCTTCCGACAGAACGATTGACGAATACGCTGCTGAAATCTGGAACATCAAACCCTGCAAGATTCAATGAGGGACTAAGGATTGAGGAATACTTCATTCCTAATTCCTCATTCCTAATTCCTAACTAACGAGAGGGGGCTGGTTCATGAAAACTTCCAACCTCAGTGAGTACGGTCTTTATCTGTTCCACCAGGGCACGAACTATCGCGCTTATGAAATGCTCGGCGCACACTTCGTCGAACGCGACGGCAAAAAGGGCGTGCGCTTCGCGGTGTGGGCTCCTCATGCAAAATCCGTCAGCGTCGTCGGCGACTTCAACAACTGGGACAATCGCGTCAACCGAATGATTCAGCTGGAGGACGGCGAGACTTGGGAAATTTTTATTGAGGGACTCAAGCAGGGCGACCTCTACAAATACGCAATCCTTCCGCCGAACGGTCCGCACATTTTGAAAGATGATCCCTACGGCTTTTGGGCGGAGAAGCGTCCGCAAACCGCGTCGAGAATTTACGACCTTGAAGGCTACGATTGGCAGGACGGCGAGTGGCAGCAGTTCAAAAAGAAACATTCGTCCTACACGCACCCCATGCTGATTTACGAAGTGCACGCGGGCTCTTGGCAACGCAAGGACAGAGAGTATCTGACTTACCGCGAACTTGCCGACAAGCTGATTAAATACGTCGTGGAAATGAACTACACGCACATTGAGTTCATGCCGCTGACCGAACACCCGCTGGACAATTCTTGGGGCTATCAGACGACGGGCTACTTCGCAGTGACCAGTCGCTACGGCGAACCGAACGACTTCCGCTATCTCGTCGAGACGGCTCACAAGAACGGAATCGGCGTGATAATGGATTGGGTGCCGGGGCATTTCTGCAAAGACTCACACGGTCTGCGCGAATTCGACGGCGTAAACCTCTACGAATCCGACAACACGCAGCTCTCCGAAAACCGCGGCTGGGGCACGATTAATTTCGACTACGGGCGCACCGAAGTCCAAAGCTTCCTCATCTCCAACGCGCTCTTCTGGTTTGATGAATTCCACATTGACGGCTTAAGGATTGACGGCGTGGCAAATATGTTGTATCTTAACTTCGGGCGCGAAGAGGGCGAGTGGACTCCAAATCGCTACGGGGACACCGGCAACCTTGAGGCGGTTGACTTCCTCAAAAAACTCAACGAAACTGTCTTCAAGTACAATCCGCAGGCGTTGATGATGGCGGAGGAGTCAACCTCGTGGCCGCTCATCTCCAAGCCCGTCTACATGGGCGGCATGGGTTTCAATTACAAGTGGAACATGGGTTGGATGAACGACATGCTCGACTACGTGAGCCTCGACCCGATTTATCGAAAATGGAATCACGACAAAGTTACCTTCTCGTTCATGTATGCCTTCGCGGAGAATTTTATCTTGCCGCTCAGCCACGACGAAGTTGTTCACGGCAAGCGGTCGCTGATTGAAAAAATGCCCGGCGAGTACGAGCAAAAGTTTTCGGGCTTAAGATGTTTCTTCGGCTACTGGATGGCGCACCCTGGCAAAAAACTTTTGTTCATGGGCGGCGAGTTCGCTCAGTTCATCGAGTGGAACGAAAACGACAGCTTGGACTGGCACCTCGTCGAACAATACAAAAAGCACACGCAGATGTTGGAGTATTCGCGGGCACTGAATAAATTCTATCGCGAGAACAAATCGCTCTGGCAAGTTGACTTCGATTGGAACGGCTTTCAGTGGATTGACTGCAACGACAACGACAACAGTATCGTTTCATTCATTCGCAAGGCGGAGGACAGCAGCGACTACCTGATTGCCGTGTGCAACTTCACGCCGAACGCTCACGAAGGCTATCGGATTGGCGTGCCCGACAAAGGCAGCTACGTCGAAGTCTTCAACTCGGACGCGGAAGAATTCGGCGGCAGCGGAATAAAAAATTCCTCCGTCCTGCTGACCGAAGAAATTCCGTATCACAATCGCAGTCACTCGATAACCTTGACGGTTCCGCCGCTCGCCACGATTTATCTTAAGCACGACGTGCCCGAAGATTATCTGCGCGAGTCGGAAGATTAAACGAAAATATTTCTCCAATAACAGGATAAACAGGAGGGAGTTCTCAATATGAAAGTTCTTTATGTGGCGTCTGAAGCTGTGCCGTTCATTAAGACCGGCGGTCTCGCTGATGTGGCAGGTTCACTCCCGAAGGCTCTCAAGGAGCAGGGCGTCGACGTTCGCGTTATCCTCCCGAAGTTCACGGGTCCAAATCCTAGAAACTCAATCCCCGGGAAATATCGCGAAAAAATGGAACACATTTACGACGGAACGATTCCCGTTTCTTGGCGCACAAAATACGTCGGCATTGACAAGTACGAACTCGACGGCGTGATTTACTATTTCGTCGACAACGAAGAATACTTTGCTCGCGAAGGTATCTACGGCTATGACGACGACGCCGAGCGTTACTCGTTCTTCTGTCGCGCAGTTCTGAATTGCTTGCCCGCGATTGACTTCTTCCCCGACGTCATCAACGCCAACGACTGGCACTCCGGCTTGGTTCCCGTCCTGCTCAAACTCGAACACCAGGGCGACGAGCGTTATGAGAAAATCAAGACGCTGTACACCATTCACAATCTGAAATATCAGGGCGTCTTCACCAAAGAAATCATGGGCGACGTTTTGGGTCTCGACTGGAAATATTTCAACAACGGCGACCTTGAATTCTATGACGCGGTCAACTTCATGAAGGGCGGCATCATTTACGCCGATTACGTCTCGACCGTCAGCAAAACCTACGCGCAGGAAATTCAATATGAATACTTCGGCGAACACCTCGACGGACTCCTCCGCAGCCGCAAGGACGATTTGTACGGCATTGTCAACGGCATTGACTACGACAAGTTCAATCCCGCGACCGATAAAGATTTGTTCGTGAATTACGACGCCTCCGACGCCTACGCAGCCTTCGACAAAAAGTGCGAGAACAAAATTAAACTGCAAGAGCACCTCGGACTTCCGCAGGGCAGAAAAATTCCGATTGTCTCCATGGTCACTCGTCTCGTCGCGGCGAAAGGTCTCGACCTCGTCGTGCGCATGATGGACGAACTCCTTCAGCACGAAGACTTCCAATTCGTTCTGCTCGGCACCGGCGACAAAGTTTACGAAGACTGGTTCAAAGGTTTGGCGTGGCGTTATCCGCAGAAAGTTTCCGCGAACATTTATTTCGACGCCAAATTGGCGCAGAGGATTTACGCCTCGTCCGATATCTTCCTCATGCCGTCGAATTACGAACCCTGCGGCATCGGTCAGCTCATCGCCATGCGTTACGGCGCGGCTCCTGTCGTTCGCGAAACCGGCGGCTTGAAAGACACCGTTCAGCAGTATGACAAGTACACCAAGCAAGGCAACGGCTTTGTCTTCTCCAACTACAACGCGCATGAAATGATGTACGCGCTCAAGCGTGCGCTGTCGACTTACGCGCAGTTTGAAGTTTGGCTGCAGATTTCCTCCAACGCCATGAACAGCGATTACAGCTGGAAGAATTCGGCGCATGAGTACATTGAACTTTACACGAAACTCATAAACAGCTGAAATTAAAAGCGTGACCACAATCCGGCGGGCAAAGGCTCGTCGGATTTTTTTGTACGCGCCATGGAAGTCAGAGGCGCGCATGGACGCGCGCCGCGCCGCGTCTGACGCCGTGATGGCGTCATCCGGCGCACACCAGGCACGGGTTGCGCGCGACTCCGAATCACGAACGACCGACGCCCCTGCGAGGTGCCCTTTCTTTTGCTTACTTTTCTTTGGGCAAGCAAAGAAAAGTAAGGCTCAACAGACAAAAAATATTTTACGCCCAATCGAAGCGACGAGTCCGCGTCAACAAGGAATGGTTCTGCGTGTCCGCTCTTGAAAAAGAGGGGACAAGCCCCGCGTCGGATTTTTTTATTGACATATCGGCGGATTTTAGTAAACTAATCAAGAATATTGGCGTTTCCGCAGAGGAGGTAAAGGAGATTGCAATGATAAGAAGAGGATCTTCGGAAAGCAGAGCTCGCATGAGCGGTGGACGACCTTGCGCCGGCTGCGGGCGACCGATAAAAGGCGGACTTTATTGCGAGTCTTGCCTGGAAAAATTCAGAGTGCGGGCAAAGGTTCAGGGCGAGCGCATGGAAGCTCTCAAGACCAACGCCTTGAAAAAAGTCGCCGAGGACAGGCGCGAAGTCATAATCATGATTGTCAACAACGACGAACGCAACCTCAAACTCACAAGCATAATTTTGGAGCGCAACCTGCCCGATTACAAAATCATCACGGCGAACAACCCGTTGACCGCAATTAACACGCTCATAAGCCGCGAAGTAAATCTCGTCGTCTTGGACGCCGATTACAACGGACTCGATATGCTGCGCCGCATTCGCGAGGACGAAAAATTTAAATCCGTGCCCGTGATGATGATGTCGGGCTCGACGCGCCGAGAAATTGTCGCGGATGTTTTTTCTCTCGGCGTGCAAGATTATGTTTCAAAACCCTGCGCCCCGAAAGATTTGGTAGGGCGTGTCAACAAATTGGTCGGCGGCAAAGAAGAAACTTCAACGCCCATCGTCGCCGCCGAAACTCAGCAGCCGAAAGGTTCCTTCCGCATTTTGCTCATCGACGACGATATCTTTGACCTGCGCCAGGAACGCGAGACGCTCAAAAATCGTTTCCCATGCGAAATCGTCACGGCACAGAGCGCGGCGGAAGGCATGCGGCTTTTGGAGAACAGCAGCGCGGATTTGGTGCTCGTAAGCTTGGACATGCCCTTCGTCAACGGGCTGAAATTTTTGTCGCTCGTCAACAACAACCCCGGTCTGCGCAACATCCCCGTGATAATCATGACGGACACGCGCGATTTTTCCGTTATCAGCGAGATAAATAAATCGACGGCGGCCGGTCACGTTCGCAAGCCGAACATCTCCGAGAACGGGCTCGCGCTCATCGAATCCAAACTTCGTCGGCGCAAATAAATTTTTGTTGGAGGTTACGACATGAAGACTGCTCTCGTTTATGCGGCGGATGAACGCGCGCTCGAAAAAAATCTGCCTCTTTTTTTTGCCGACAAAAATTATCTCGATTATGAAGTCTTGGCACTGCTGACCGATAACCCGCCGGGAAATTCACTCAGGATTGCAGGCACGAAATTTTTCCGCCACAAATTCCCCGCGACGCTCGACGTGCTGAATCCCACGGCCGTGAACAAATTCGTTTACCGATTCATCGACGCGATTTTTCTTTTCGGCGAAGTAAATTTGAACGCGGCGATTCCGTTGTTCTTCGGGTCGGGGGTGGAGCCGCGAAAAATTATTTTGTGGAATGAGCAGGGCACCGTCGAACCGCTGAGCTTCGGGCAACGCGACGGCACGCAGGTCGTTTGCTTTGAAGGCTTGGAGTTTCATATAAAAAATCCCGTCGACGAAAGATTCATGCGCCAAACTCTTGCTCGCTTGAAGAACCAAAAATTTTTACACAATCAGCCGCGCGAAAGATACGCCGACTTTGTGAAAAATTTGTATCGGCAGTGGATGGGCAGGGAGCTCGACCTCGACAACCCGAAAACTTACACCGAGAAAATAAATTGGCTCAAGCTTTACGACTCGACGCCGCTTAAAGCTCGCCTTGCCGACAAATTTGCCGTGCGCGATTACGTGGCTGACAAAATCGGCGACGATAAATTAAAACCTTTGCTCGGCGCATGGGACAGCTTCGACGAAATTAATTTTGATGAGCTGCCCGACCGATTCGTTTTGAAATGCAACCACGGCTCCGGCATGAACATCATCGTTAAAGATAAAAATTCTCTCGACATGCAACAAGCGCGCGAAAAAATCAACGCGTGGCTCACTGTCGATTACGGCGCAGGCTTTTTTGAACTTCATTACAGCCCGATTAAGCGAAAAATCATTGCGGAAAAATATTTTGAGGAAAAAAACGGTAGTCTGCGCGACTACAGGGTTTACTGTTTCAACGGCGAGCCAATATTTGTTTGTGTGACAGAAATTTGGAATCATGACGAGCATAAATTTAACCAAGTATATTACGACCTCGACTGGCATGATTTGGGAGCGATGTTCGAGGACGCGCCGCTTTTTGAGACCCCAATCCCCAAACCCGAAAATCTAAAAGAATTACTTAGTTACGCAAAAATTTTATGCACGAAGTTCCCTTGTGTTCGTGTAGATTTGTTTAACTTAGAAAACACGGTTTTGTTTGGAGAGATGACTTTTATCCCCAATGCGGGTTTCATTCCATACAAAAGGACTTGGACTTACGAACGTGACTTGGAAATCGGAAACTTGATTAAGCTTTGAGGAGTGAATCATTTGCTTCTTGTAATTGACATTGGAAACAGCAACATCGTCATGGGCACGTACAGCGGAAAAATTTTGCGGAAACACTGGCGAATCTCGACGGACAGGCAAAAGACCGGCGACGAGTACGGAATGCTGATTAATGACCTTTTCCGTTATCAGGGCGTGAAAATTTCCGACGTGAAGGACATAATCATTTCGTCGGTGGTGCCGCCGCTGGTCGTGCCGCTTGTCAAAATGTGCGAGCGTTATTTTAAAATCAAGCCGCTGATTGTCGGGCCGGGAATCAAGACGGGCATCAAGCTCAATTACGAAAACCCGCGGGCGATTGGCGCGGACAGAATCGTAAACGTCGTGGGCGCGTTTGAACATTACGGCGGCCCGCTGATTGTAATCGACATCGGGACGGCGACGACCTTCGACGTGGTTTCGGAGACGGGCGATTTTCTCGGCGGAGTAATTGCGCCGGGCATCATGGCGAGCGCGGACTCTCTTTTCAATTCGACGGCAAAACTCCCGCGCATTGAACTCGTCCCGCCCAAAAGTGCAATCGGGCACAACACGATAACTTGCATGCAGTCGGGAATTATCTTCGGATACGTCGGACAGATTGACGCGATTGTCGAGCGAATCCGCGCGGAGATGGGCGAGGGCTGGCACGCAAAAGTTATCGCGACGGGCGGGCTGGCGACGATGATTCAGCGCGAATCGAAGACGATTGACAAGATTGACCACTTCCTGACGCTCAGCGGTCTGCGCGTCCTCCACGAGCGGAATACGCAATGACGACGGCAGAAATTTTTCGGACGCCGCCCGCTTTGAAAGCGGGGGAACAGCAAGCGCGCTCGGACATTTTGCCGGCACAAAAAAATTCGCCGCGCTCGGACGTTGAAAAAATTTTTCGGACGCCGATTTTTCTTGCGCCGATGGCTGGCGTCACGGACACGGCGTTCAGAGTTTTGGTTCGCGAGCTTCTCGACGACGACTTCGCGAAAAAAAATCTGCTGATGTTCTCGGAGATGGTCAGCGCGGCGGGCGTCCATTATCGCAACGAAAAAACTTTGGCGATGTTGGAGACGGTCAAAGAGGAGAGACCGACGGCGATTCAAATTTTCGGCTCCGACCCGTCAATCTGCGCGGAGGCGGCGGCTTACGTCGAGGAACGCGGCTCGGCTGACGTCATTGATTTTAATTCGGGTTGCCCCGCGCCAAAAATTTTCAAGAACGCAGAAGGCTCCGCGCTCATGAAAAATCCCGCGCTCTTGGAAAAAATTTTGTCCGCCGTGAAAAAATCCGTCAGCCTGCCCGTCAGCGTTAAGATTCGGCTGGGCGTCGACGCGAATCACATAAACGCCGTCGAGGTTGCAAAGCGCGCGGAAAGTGCCGGCGTCGATTTCATTGCGGTGCACGGGCGAACACGCGAGCAATTTTATTCGGGCGCGGCGAATTGGGAGGAGATTGCGCGCGTGAAAGCCGCCGTGAAAATTCCCGTCATTGCCAACGGAGATGTTCGCGACTTTGATTCGCTGGACAAAATTTTTTCGACGACACGAGCCGACGCAGTGATGATTGGGCGCGCCGCGCAGGGCAACCCGTGGATTATAAATCGTCTGCTGAAATATTTTTTGACGGGCGAAAAAATTTCTGCACCGAGCCGAGTCGAACGCGCCGAGGTCATGCGCCGTCACTTGGAGAAAATTATTTTTTACAAGGGCGAGCGCGTCGGCGTCAGGGAAATGCGGGCGCACGCGGCGTGGTACACCAAGGGCTTAACGGGCGGTGCGGAGCTCAGAAATTTATTCAACCGCGCCGAGTCCGCCGAAGATTTTTTAAAAATCATCGCGTTGATGGAGGAGTGATTGAACTGAATGCCGGATGATAAAAATATGGCGGCGCAAGTTTCCGAGCTCAGAGCAAAATTGCGCGCGTGGAAAAAAATTCAAGAGAAAAAAGATATTTCTGAACCGGAGGAGGAAGAGGACATGGCAACAAAATTTTCTGTTTGGAACAGTTACAGCGAGGCGGACAAAAAATCTTTGGAAAAGTTGGCGGCAGGTTACATTGACTTCTTGAGTCGCTGCAAGACCGAGCGCGAGAGCGTCGCCGAAGCCGTCAAGTTGGCGGAGGCCGTCGGTTACAAAAATCTCAACGAGGTCATCAAGAAAAAAATTCCGCTCAAGGCGGGCGACAAAGTTTATTCCGTCTTCATGAAGAAAACGGTCGCGCTCTTCCAAATCGGTAACGAGCCGCTGGAAAAAGGCTTGAACATTCTCGGCGCGCACATTGACACCTGCCGCCTGGACCTCAAACAAAATCCGCTTTATGAGGACGGCGGGCTCGCTTACATGGACACGCATTATTACGGCGGCATAAAAAAATATCAGTGGGTGACTTTGCCGCTTGCCATGCACGGCGTCGTCGTCAAGAAGAGCGGGCGCGTAATCGATATCGTCATCGGCGAAGAGGCGGGCGACCCCGTCTTCTGCGTGACCGACCTGCTCATCCATCTGTCGCAGGAGCAGCTGAAGAAAACTGCGGACAAAGTTGTTGAGGGCGAGAAGCTGGATATCCTCGTCGGCAATTATCCACTCAAAGAGGGCACAAAGGAATCCGTTAAGCGCGGCGTCCTCAATGTGCTCAAAGAGAAATACAAAATCAACGAAAAAGATTTTCTCTCGGCGGAGCTGGCACTCGTTCCCGCCGGCAGGGCGCGCGAACTCGGATTCGACAGGAGCATGGTTCTCGGTTACGGGCAGGACGACAGAGTTTGCGCTTACACGTCGCTGGCGGCCATGTTGGAAATTGCAAAGCAAACTTTAAATCGAACCGCCTGCTGCCTGCTCGTCGACAAGGAAGAAATCGGGAGTTACGGCGCGACCGGCATGAAGTCCAAGTTTTTTGAGAACGCGCTCGCCGAAGTCATGAACGCCTGCGGGCAATACAATGAACTGGCTCTTCGCCGCGCACTGAAAAATTCGTTCATGCTCAGCTCCGACGTGTCCAGTGCTTACGATGCGCTTTACGCTCAAGCTTACGACAAAAACAACGTCGCTTACCTCGGCAAGGGCATGGTCTTCAACAAATTCACGGGCGCGCGCGGCAAGTCCGGCTCCAGTGAAGCCAATGCCGAATACGTTGCCAAGCTCCGCGCAGTCCTCGACAAAGACAATGTCCTTTATCAGTTCTCCGAACTCGGCAAGGTTGACCTCGGCGGCGGCGGCACAATCGCGCACATGACTGCCGAATACGGCATGGAAGTCATCGACAGCGGCGTCGCGGTCTTGAGCATGCACGCGCCCTGGGAGGCGACCTCAAAGATTGACATTTACGAAACAAAGAAAGGTTACTCCGCTTTCCTGAAAAATATTTAACGCCTGACTTCCAAATAAAAAAAATCCCGACGCGAGTCGGGAAATTTTTTTTCGGCTAAAAATTTTTCTGCGCGGGCGAAATTTTTCTGTGACGGGCGAAATTTTTCTGCACGGCTGAAAATTTTCCGTGACGGCTGAAATTTTTCCGTGCGGCTGAATTTTTTCGAGCGGCTGAAATTTTTTTATCAGCCCATGATTTTTTCGAGCAACTCCATATTCAAATTTTCGCGGACGATTCGGGCGAGTCGTTCGTAATTTTTTTGTCGTTCGGCGCGAAGGTTGCGCGTCGCGGGAAGCGGCTCAAGATTTTTTTTCAGGCGGACGGCGTTCAAAAATTTTCGGCGGAAGTCATCATTGTCAAAAATGCCGTGGACGTAAGTGCCCATGACATTTTCCGCCGAAATAATTTTTTGTCCGCGCAGAGTGCTGTCGCCCGCGTGAATCTCGTAACCGTCAAGATTTTTGCCGACGATTCGGCTGCCGAGGAATTCAAAATCGATTTCGGGGAGCGTGATTTGCCGCGTGAATTTTTCGGCGGCGAACGTCGTTTGAATCGGCAGGAGTCCGAGCCCGTCGAGTTCGGCGTGAATCGATTCGGTTTTGAGTGGGTCAAAAATTTTTTCGCCGAGCATTTGGAAGCCGCCGCATATCCCGACGACAGCCGCGCCCGCCTCCGCCCGCCGCAAAATTTTTTCCGCAAAGTGATTCGCGCGCAAGCCAAGCAAATCTTCCGAAGTGTTCTTGCTGCCCGGCAAGATGATTACGTCTGCCGCGTCGAGTTCGTCGGGCGTCGTCGCGTAAAAAAGATTAACGTCGGCCTCGCCCGCCAGGCTGTCGAAGTCCGTGAAGTTCGAGAGCTTGCCGAGCCGAATCACCGCGATTGAAATTTCTCCGTCGCCGGAAATTTTTTCGTCGAGTGAAACGCTGTCCTCATCGTCAATGCCGAGCTTCTCAATGAACGGAATGATTCCGAGCACGGGCTTTGAAGTTTTCTTCTCCAAAAAATCCACGGCGGGCAAAAGTAAATTCACGTCGCCGCGAAATTTATTTATGACGAGCCCTTTGACGAGTTCGCGTTCGTCGTCGTCGAGAAGTTCAAGCGTGCCGACGAGTGATGCCAGAGCTCCGCCGCGGTCGATATCGGCGACGAGAATCACGGGCGCGTTCAGATATTTGGCGACGCGCATGTTGACGATATCGTTTGCCTTGAGGTTGACTTCGGCGGGCGAGCCGGCTCCTTCGATTATAATCGTGTCGAATTCGGCGGAAAGTTTTTGCAGAGCAGCTTTGACCGCGTCGAAGGCTTTAAGCGAGTAACCTTGGTGATAAGCCGCCGCGCTCATGACGCCGACTGCCCGCCCGTTGATTATCACCTGCGAGGTCGCGTTGCCCGTCGGCTTGAGCAAAACGGGATTCATCTCCACACGCGGCGCGAGGTTGGCGGCTTCGGCCTGAGCAACTTGTGCGCGCCCCATCTCCAGCCCGTCCGCCGTCACGAAAGAATTCAACGCCATGTTCTGTGCCTTGAACGGGGTGACGCGTCGTCCTGCCCGGAAAAAAATTCTGCAAAGCGCGGTCGTCAAAATGCTCTTGCCGACGTGTGAGCTCGTCCCTTGGAACATTAAATATTTCGTCATCGTTTTCCGTCCCCAACTCCTAACTCCTAACTAACATCGTCGTCCTTTTGGTTGTGTTTGCGAACGATAAATTTCAGCGGCGTGCCCTCGAAGCCGAAACTTTCGCGCAAACGATTTTCGATGAAGCGCAGGTAAGAGAAGTGGAGGAGTTCGGGCTCGTTCACGAAGAGGATAAATTTCGGCGGGCGAATGTCGGCTTGCGTGACGAAAAAAATTTTCGCGGACTTACCCTTCTTACTCGGCGGCGGATTGACTGCCACGGCGTCGCGAATCAATTCGTTCAGGACGCTCGTTTGAATCCTCATCGACTGCTGCTCGGCGACGAACTTAACCAACTCCGTCACGCGGTCGACGCGCTGACCCGTCAAGGCACTGATGTAAACGACGGGCGCGTATTGCAGGAAGCCGAGGCGGTCGCGCAGTTCGTCGGTGAAGCGATTCGTGGAGCGGTCGTGCTTGTTCGGGAAGATGTCCCACTTGTTGACGACGAGGACGCAGCCCTTGCCCGAATCGTGCGCGTAACCGGCGATTTTTTTGTCCTGCTCCGTCACGCCGACGGGAGCCTCAATCAACATGAGCACGACGTCGGCTCTGTCAATCGCGCGCAAGGAACGAATCACGCTGTAACGTTCGACGGCGTCTTCAATCTTTGCCTTGCGCCGCATGCCCGCCGTGTCAATCAGCGTGAACTTTGTGCCGCCCGAAAAAAAGTGCGTGTCGATTGCGTCGCGTGTGGTGCCCGGCACGTCGCTGACGATAACTCGTTCCTCGCCGAGCATTGCGTTGACCAGAGAAGATTTGCCGACGTTCGGTCGCCCGATGACCGCGATTCGGATTTCGTCCTCGTCGCGCGTCTCCTCTTCGGCGGGCGGAAAAGTTTTGATGACCGCGTCGAGTAAGTCGCCCAAGTTGAGCGCGTTGCTGGCGGAAATGCCAATCGGTTCGCCCAAGCCCAAGTTGTAAAACTCGTAAGTCTCCGCCTCAAGATTTAAGTTGTCGATTTTGTTCACGGCGACGACGACGGGTTTATCTGCGCCGCGCAAAATTTTTCCGATGTCTTCGTCCGCCGCCGTCAGCCCTGCGCGCCCGTCCGTGACGAAAATTATCGCGTCGGCCTCCTCCATGGCGATTTGAGCTTGCGCGCGAATCTCCGTCAAAATTTTGTCGGCGGATTTAATTTCGATTCCGCCCGTGTCAATCAGCGTGAAGTCTTTGTCGAGCCAGGTCGCGTCCATATAAATTCGGTCGCGCGTCACGCCCGCCATGTCGTCGACAATCGACACGCGCCGCTTGCCAATCTGATTGAACAGCGTGGACTTGCCGACGTTCGGTCGCCCGACGATTGCCACAATCGGTTTACTCAATGAAAAATCTCCCTTCGGTCGATTTTAAGCTTTAAGCTTTAAGCTTTGAGCTTTGAGCTTTAAGGATTTTTCTATTCACCAATCACTTTCCACTAATCACTGCTCTGAACTCGAAGCCGTCGCGGGATTCGTCCCCTCTTTTTCAAGAGTGGACACGCAGAACCCGTCCTCACCGCCGCGGCTCGTCGCTTTGATTGAATCGTTCAATGACTTTTATATTTTTGAATCAACTTTTCTTTTGCTTGTCCAAAAGAAAAGTTGCAAAAGAAAAGGACACCTCGCGGGGGCGTCGGTCATCCATGACGGCTCCAAATTCGTCAGTCAATCGATTCCAAAATTTTTCTGAACTCGAAGCCGTCGCGTATCGGCAAAACTTTCGCGGGCGCAAAAATTTTTCGCAGGTCGTCGACTGTCACGTCGTCCAAAAATTTTTCCTCGCCCGCCTTGAGTGCCGTCGCCGGAATTAAAATCAAATCGCGCTCGCCGCCGCGCAGTGCCGCGATGATGTCGCCGCCCGTCAGCAGCCCCGACACATTCACGCGCGCCCCGAAAAATTTATTCTCGACGGGCACAATCCTCACGTTCGGCTTGTCGGCGGTCAGTCGCGCCAAAATTTTCGCAAAGGACGTGCCGCTCACCACGTCAATCGTCGCGTCGGCGATTTTAATTTCGTCCGCGCCGAATTCTTCGATGAAGTTGCGCGTCATGCCGATTCCGTTTTCAATCTGCGGGAAGTCGTCGTAATGTTCGACGGGCGGAAAATTTTTCTCGGCAAGGAAATAAAATTCGTCGCCCAAGTAAACGAACGTCCGCCCGAATTCTTTGCGCGCCTGCCGCTGAAATTTTTCGACCTGCGCGATGACTTTTGCCGCCGAGTCTTTGTCGAACTGCTTGAGCGGAAATTTATCGCGGCGGTGGCGAGTGACGCCCACGGGGACAATCGCCAGGCTCAGCGCGTGCGGCACCCGCTTAAAAATTTCTGCGATTGTGTACTCCAGCTCCGCGCCGTCGTTCAAATCTTTGCACAGGACGACCTGCGTGTGATATTCGACGCCCGCCCGTTCCAGTTCGTCGAGTTGCGTTTGGATTTTCGCGCCGAGCGGTGTCCGCAAAATTTTCGCGCGCAAGTCAGGATTCATCGAGTGAACCGACACGAACAGCGGCGACAGATGAAAATTTTTTATGCGGCGGAAATCGCGGGCGGTCAAATTCGTCAGCGTGATAAAATTTCCGAACAGAAACGACAGCCGATAATCGTCGTCCTTGATTGAAAGAGTCTTGCGCATGTTCGGGGCAATCATATCGACGAAGCAAAAGACGCAATGATTTTTGCAGCGACGCACGCCGTCGAAGACCGCCGATTCGAATTCCGCGCCGAGCTCCTCGTCCACGTCCTTTTCAAACGCGATAATCTCCCGTTCGCCGTCCGCGTGTTCGACGAGCAATTCAATTTCCTCTTCGGCGAGCAGAAAGCTCAAGTCGATGATGTCCGTCGGAGTTTTTCCGTTGACCTGCAAAATTTTGTCGCCCGCGATGAGTTCCAATTCTTCGGCGATACTGCCCGCCTCAATCTTCGTGATTAATCCTTCCAAAAAAATTTCCCCTTAACGTGAGTTCACGCGGATTATAACATAAAAAAAATCGCCCCGCGAAAATTTTTTGGAGCGATAAATTTTTACGGCGCGGAAAATTTTTTCGTCGGGAAAATAATTTCGTCGCCCGCCGGCAACGTGACGTTGCATCCTGCGGGTATGCTTTTGGGCGTTGAAAAATTTTTTGGAGCGAGAAAATTTTACGGCTTGGAAATTTTTTCGTCGGAAAAATGATTTGGTCGCCCGCCGGCAACGTGACGTTGCATCCTGCGGGTCTGCTTTTGGGCGTTGAAAATTTTTTCGGAGCGAGAAATTTTTACGTCGCGGAAATTTTTTTCGTGGGGAAAATGATTTCGTCGCCCGCCGCGTTCGTGAAGGTGTCCGCCTTGACGTTAAAGACTTCCTCCAAAGTTTTTGCCGTCAGAATTTTTTTCGGCGCGCCCGCCGCGAAAATTTTTTTGTCGCGGATGATGACGACCTCATCGGAGTAAAGGCGCGCGTGATTTATGTCGTGCAAGACCATGACAATCGTCGTGGAAAATTTTTTGTTGACGTCGGCGACGATTTCCATGACCTCCAACTGATGAGCGATGTCCAAGTAAGTCGTCGGCTCGTCGAGGAGCAAAATTTTCGGACGCTGCGCCAGAGTCATTGCCAGCCACGCGCGTTGCCGCTCGCCGCCCGAAAGTGAAATGACTTGCCGCGCTTCAAAGTCCGTGAGCTTCGTGAGCGCGAGTGCGTTTTGAATCGCCACTTCGTCTTCGGTCGAGTGCCCGCCGAAAAATTTTCTGTGCGGGAAACGCCCGAACGAAACCAGCTGCCTGACCGTCGTGTCCTGCGGGGCGTCGCGCTCCTGCGGGAGGATTGCCATGACCCGCGACAAATTTTTTCTGCCGAGCGCGCGAATGTCTTTCCCGTCGAGCGTCACGCGTCCCGAAAATTTTTCGTTGAGCAGGCACAGAACTTTTAAGAGCGTGGACTTGCCCGCGCCGTTCGATCCGATTATCGCCGTGCGCTTGCCCGAAGGAAATTCGTAACTCACGTCGCGAAGAATTTCTTTTCCGCCGAGCGTCACGAAAATTTTTTCAGCCGCCAAATTCATTTCATCAACTCCACAGGCAAGCGATAACCAACGCGGGCAAAAGATTGGCGACGCGGATTTTTCTTTCGGGGAAAAGCAAATTGACGCCGACGGCAAAAATCAAAACGTTGCCGACGCCGGAAAGATTGGCGAGCGCGCTCTCCGTCATGAACGGTTCGAGGAAGCCCGCGCAGAAAGTTATCGCGCCCTGAAAAATTCCGACGCTCACGAAAGAAAAAATGCAGCCCTTGCCGAGACTCGCCGTCATGACCAAAATTATAATCGCGTCGAGCACGGACTTGGCAATCAAAACGGTCGGGTCGCCCAGCAGTCTGTCGTTAATCGCGCCGATGACCGCCATGGCTCCGATACAAACAGTCAGCGACGCCGTGACAAATCCGTCGACAAATTTCGTGTCGCCTTCGTTGCCCGAACGAGTTCGCAACCAAATTCCGAGCCGCTCAAATTTTCCGTCGATGTCGATAATCTCTCCGACGAGCCCGCCGCCGATTAAACTTGCGATAAAAAGCATTGCGTCCAAATTTTTCAGCGCGCCGTCCGCGCCGAGAAAGATGACCGCCAACGCGCAGGCTTCGAGCAACGTGTGTTGCATTTTTTCCGTTAAAAATTTTCCGCCGAGCAAACCGATTAATCCGCCGCCGATAATCCCCGCGACGTTAATCAGCGTGCCCAGCCCTGCGAAGTGAAATTCCATTTAAAGTTCTCGCCTCAATAAATTTTTCCAGCCGACGTTCGAGCCGTGAGCCCCGTGAAAATTTTTCAGCCGCCAAGTTCATAACTCTTTCCGCAGTAAGTACAAAAAGAACGGCGCGCCGAGCATTGCCATCAAAATTCCGACGGGCAACTCAGTCGGAGCAAAAATCGTTCGCGCGACCGTGTCGCTTATCGTGACGACCGCCGCCCCCAACGTCGCCGCGCCCGGCAATAAAATTTTGTAATCGGAGCCGAGAATCAAACGCGCGGTGTGCGGGACGATTAATCCGACGAAGCCGAGCAAGCCGACGACACAGACCGCCGACGCCGCCAGCAACGCCGCGACCGCCGTTAAAATTGTCCGCACGAGATTCACGCGCAAGCCGAGCCCTTTGGCGACTTCATCGCCGAGCTGCAGGACATTCAGGTGCCGCGCCGCCAAAAAAGTTGCCAGCGTCCCCGCGATTGAGTACGGCAACAAAATTTCCACGTGCTGCCAACTGCGCGCCGATAATCCTCCGACCATCCAAAGCAGCGCGCCGTGAACTTTGTCGGAATAAAAAATCAGCAAAGCCGAGATGCCCGCGCCGAGGAACGCGCTGACCGCCACGCCCGCCAAGATGACTCGAATCGGGCGAATGCCGTCCTTCCACGCCAAAATGTAAATCAGAGCCGCCGCCAACATCGCGCCGACGAAAGCCGCCGGTGTCACGAGCGCGCCCGCGTCCGAGAAAATCATCATGACGAAAATCCCGAACAAGCCCGCGCCCGACGAGATTCCGATTATGTGCGGGTCGGCCAGCGGATTTTTCATGACGGCCTGCAAGATTGCGCCCGACAGCGACAGGTTCACGCCGACGAGCATTGCGACGATTGTCCGCGGCAGCCGAATGTTCTCAAGGATTTGTCGTTTGGTTTCGTCCTCGACGCCGAAAAAAATTTGCGCGGAAGAAATTTCAACCGAGCCGTTCGTCAGGCTCAAAAAAAATCCGGCAACAGCTGCCGTGACGATTAAAAAAATTTTTATCGTTTTCATGAGTCGTGATACAATGTCCGAAAAAATTTTTGCAAGCGAGGTGCTCACATGGAGCTTTGGTTCAGCGAACAGCACACGCCGAACGTTCGCTTCTCCCTGAAGGTCGACAAACAACTTTTCAGTGAGACGAGCGAGTTTCAGCGCGTGGATATTTTTGACTCGGCGGAGTTCGGGCGGATTTTGGTTTTCGACGGGCGAATCATGATAACCGAGCGCGACGAATTCATTTACCACGAGATGATTACTCACGTGCCTTTGTGCGTCAATCCGTCCGTGAAAAAAGTTTTGCTTGTCGGCGGCGGCGACGGCGGCTCAGCGCGCGAGCTGCTCAAGTATAACACGATTGAGAAGATTGACTTGGTTGAGATTGATGAGACCGTCGTGCGCGCCTGCAAAAAATTTATTCCGCAGACGGCCGCCTGCCTGGACAATCCGCGCGTGGAAATTTTTTTCGCGGACGGGCTCAAGTTCATCCGCCGCAAAGCCGACGAGTACGATTTGATTATCGTCGACTCAACAGACCCGTTCGGCGTGGGCGAGGGGCTCTTCACCAAAGAATTTTACGGCAACTGCTTCAACGCGCTCACTGCCGACGGCATCATGGTCAATCAGCACGAGAATCCTTTTTACTCGCGCGACGCCGCCGCCATGCAACGCGCGCACAAACGTTTGGCTTCTTCCTTTCCCATCGTCCGCGTTTATCAAATTCACATTCCGACTTATCCGGCGGGGCAGTGGCTCTTCGGTTTCGCGTCGAAAAAATTTCATCCGACCAACGCCGTCGACTTCGCCCGCTGGAATTCTCTCGGCCTGCAGACGAAATATTACAACACGAAAATTCACGTCGGAGCCTTCGCGCTGCCCACTTACGTCATAAAAACTTTGCGCGCGGGTGATTAAAATTTCCGCCGCAGATTAAAGAGACGGCTCGCCAATCTTAAGAGAAAACGGAGAGAACGGGCGAAGGCTTTTTTCCACGATGACGATACTGTCATAAAAATGGAGACCGCCCATGTTCAGCGTGTTGTACGTGACCGGCAGAGTTTCCTTTGCGTACAGAGAATGTGTTTGAATGGCGTTAATTTCGTCGATGAGATTTTTTGTGAACTCAATAAAAGTTCCTTCGCGCCTCAAGCCGCCGCCGGGATATTCTTTAATGTCCCAGTAAGAAGTGCCGCAGTCTTCGCACATGTAAAGCCCGCCGTCTTTGATGTGCGGAAACATTTCTTGGAAGGTTGTGATTTGCTGATTCATCACGTGCCCGCCGTCGTCCAAGAAGATGTCGACGCGCGGATATTTTTCTCTGAACGCCGCCCAAAAATTTTTGTCGTCCTGCGAGCCGATTTCGATGAAGATTTCTCCGTCATCAAATTTTTTGCAACGTTCGTCAATGTCCACGCCGACAATCTTTGCGTCCTTGCCGAAATAATTTTTCCACATTTGAACGGAGCCGCCGTGTTGCACGCCGACTTCCACGAAGACAATTTCCTTGCCGCGATACGGGCTGAACCATTTCTCATAAACGGGAAAATAATGAACCCATTTGTCAATGAGACGGTGCTCCTCGAACAGCCAGAACTTTATCAAGTCGCCCTGCCCGAAAAGTTTGTACGCCGCCTTCAGTGCTTCGTATTGTTCCTTCTCAATTTCTGTCATTGAAATAATTTTCTCTTTATGCGTAATCGATGCTGATGCGTCCGCCGCCGCGCGCCAATCTCTCGGCGAGGTCGGGGTCCATTTTGTCTTCGAGCGTGAGTTTCTTCGGAGCCGCCGCGTAAATTGGCAGACGCTTCTTTATGAACTGCGTGTCGATGTTGCCCGTGCAAAAATATTCGTCGTCGAGGATTTGTTGGTGGAGCGGGACGGTCGTCTTGACGAAATTTTTTTCACCCTTGAGCATGAATTCATTCAGCGCGCGCCGCATGATTCGAATCGCGTCGCCGCGTGTGCGCCCGTGAACAATCAGCTTGGCAATCAACGAATCGTAATACGGCTCAATCGACAAGCCTGCGGTCACTCCGCTGTCGAAACGAACGCGCGGCCCCGAAGGCTCGTGGAGGAATTCAATCTTGCCGGGCGTCGGCATAAATTTTCTGTCGGGGTCTTCGGCGTTTATGCGGCACTCAATCGCGTGGCCGGTGAACGTGATGTCCTTCTGCGTGAAGTCCAGCGGCTCGCCCGACGCAACTTTAATCTGCGTGCGAACAAGGTCAATGCCCGTGACTGCCTCGGTGATGCCGTGCTCGACTTGAATGCGCGGATTAATTTCCATGAAGTAGAAATCGTTCGTCGCCAAGTCCAACAGAAACTCAACCGTGCCGATGTTGGAGTAATGGACGCTCTTTGCGGCTTTGACTGCCAGCTTGCCGACCTGCTCGCGCATTTCGGGCGTGAGTGCAATCGACGGCGACTCCTCCAAAAGTTTTTGGTTGCGGCGTTGAATCGAACATTCGCGCTCGCCCAGATGAATCACGCTGCCGAAATTATCCGCGACCACTTGAACTTCGATATGCCGTGAGCGTTCAATGTAATGCTCGAAATAAAATCTGGTCTGCGTTACGTCGACGAGTCCAAGCACGTGGAGGAGTTCATCTTCGTTGCGGACGATGAACATGCCCTTGCCGCCGCCGCCGCTCACGGGTTTGAGGATGACGGGGTAACCGACCTCTTTGGCTGCGGCAATCGCCATGCTGTTGCTCGTCAGGGGCTCGGAGCCTTTGGCCATGGGAATGCCCGACGGAACCATGGAGGCGCGCGCCGCATCCTTGTCGCCGACCAACCGAATCGTTTCGGGCAAGGGACCAATCCAAGTCATGCCGGCGTCGACGACCATTTGCGCGAAGTCCGCGTCCTCGGAGAGGAAACCGTAACCGGGATGAACGGCGTCGGCCTCGGCGGTCTTTGCGGCGTCGATTATCGCCTCGCGGTTGAGGTAGCTGTCGAAGGCGTCCTCGGTGCCCACGCGCAATCGAACGTCGGCCAGCTGCGCGTGAAGGGCTTCCTTGTCCGCGTCCGAGTAAATCGCGACGGTTTCGATGCCCATCTCTTGGCAGGTGCGGATGACGCGCACGGCAATCTCGCCGCGGTTCGCGATGAGAATTCTCCGAATCATGATTCTTCCTCCTCACACAAAACAAAGAACTACTGCGCGGGTTATTCTATCATGCAAGAAATTTATCTTCAACGAAATTTTTCTGAGCGGACGAAAATTTTTTCAGCAACGACAAAAATTTTGGCGTTGACTTTTTTTTTCCTATCGCGTAAATTTTTTTCAAGCGAGGTGATGTCATGGACGATAAAAAATTTTTTGAGGCGGCTGAGGCTTGCGGGCTGTTCGAACTCGTCGGCGCGGAGGCTGACGCTGAGGAAATTTTGACGGCGGGCAATTCTTTCTTCGACAAAAATTTTTTCGGCACGCGTGTTTTGATTTTGGCACCGCACCCCGACGACGAGATAAATATCGCGGGCAACATGATTCTGACTCTGGCGGCGGCAAAGGCGGAAATTTTTGTCGCGTACTCAACCAACGGCGATTTCGAGCAGGCGGCCGAGACCAGAGCCCGTGAGGCCGTCGACGCGCTGAAAATTTTGGGCGTGCCCCGCGAGAAAATTATTTTCCTCGGATACGGCGACGGCCACGAACTTTCCGACACGCCCGCGCCTTCGCCCGCCGGTCACGTCGAAACTTACGCGGCGGAAAATTTCGTCGACTACTCCAAAAAAATTTTCGGGCGGCACAGTTCTTACACGCGGAAAAATTTTAAGCGCGACCTGAAAACTTTGCTGCTGGAGCTGCGCGCGAACATAATTTTCTGCGTGGACTTCGACAGCCACCCCGACCACCGCACGCTGTCGATTTTGTTCGAGGAGGTGCTCGGCGAAATTTTATCGGAGCGCGACGATTATCGCCCCGAAGTTTACAAGAAATTTGCTTACGCGACCGCCTTCACAGCCGCCGCAGATTTTTACGCGCCCAATCTCCTGTCGACCCGCAAGCCCAAGCTCGGCGAGACCGACACTTACGACTTCGACTTCATCGACCGCGCCAATTACGTTTGGGAAAATCGCGCGCGCTTTCCCGTCGTGCACAGCCAAACCCTTCTGCGCGGCAACCCGATTGCCGAGGCGGTCTTCGCGCACAAATCTCAACGCAACGAATGGAACGCCCTGCGAATCATAAATTCCGACGAAATTTTTTTCGCGCGGCGCACCGACAGCCAAACTTTTTCCGCGAAGGTCACGGCGACTTCGGGCGACGCCTCCAAGGTTCGCGACTTTAAAATCATCGACACGACCGACGTCACCGCTTCGCCCGCGCAGATTGAAAATCATCTCTGGCGACCGACCGATAAGCAACGGAAAATTTTTTTTGCGTGGGACGAGCCCGTTCAAGTTCAGCGGATTGTGATTTACGGAAACATTCTCGACGAGGAGCCCGCGAAAATTTTTTTGCGCCCGGAACTCGCCAACGCCCAAGCCGTCATTGACAAGCGCGGAATTTCTTTGGATAATGTAAAAAATTTCAGCGCGGAGCTGCCGAACCTCGGACGCCCGTTGATTATCGACACGGAAAAAATTTTCGTGACGCGCGTGGAGCTGACTGTCCTCGACGCGGGAAAAAATTTCGGGCTGGCTGAGGTTGAGTTCTTCGCCAACGCCGCGCCGCTCAAAAAAATTCCGCCGTTCATCAAGCTCACGGTCAATGACAATTTTTTCTACCGATACGCCGTGCCTTACGAGGTTGAAAAAATTTCCGTCGGACTTTACCGCTTCCACGTCGACGCGCCCGTCAAAGTCACCGCGACCGCCGGCGACGAAAAAATTTTTTCTGAATTCATGGACGGCGACGAATTAATTTTGAATCTCGGCGGCGCGACCGAAATTATTTTGACGGCGGAAGTTATCGGCGCGGACATTTATGACAGAGCAATCATTCGCCGCGTCGGAGACCTCGCGCAAATTCAGCTGAAGGTTTGGCAGTGGCTGGACAAGTTGCGCGTGCACAAATTGAGGAACATATGAGCGTTTTAAAAATCAACGAAGAACTTTTCATCGGCTCGGGCGGGCACCAGGCGACTTACGTCCACCCGCTTGACCCGACGAAGTGCATAAAAATTCCGCACACCAAAGACGACGGCGACGTTAAAAAGGAAATGCGTTATCGCCGAATGTGCGCGAAGAAATTGGAGCGTTCGAAACTCGTCACGGAATTTTTCGGGACGATTGAAACCAATCTCGGTCTCGGTTACGTCTTCGAGCGCGTCATCGATTACAACGGAAAGACGAGCAAAGACTTGAAAGATTTTTTGCCGACGACGAAACCCGACGCGAAAAATCTTCAGCGAATCTGGACGGTCTTATTGAATTTCAAATCGGACTTCCTCCACGAGAACATTGCCATCGTCGACACGGACATCACAAACTTCATGGTGCAGGAGCACGCGCCGGGAGCTTATCGCGTGCGAATCGTCGACAACATCGGCACGCCCGTTTTAATTCCGCTGGTCTATTGGTTCGAGTTCGCGGCGGCGTGGAAGGCAAAACGTTATTGGAACAAAATCGTTGCGTGGCTGGCAGAAAATTATCCCGAAGTCATTCCGCCGGAGCTCGTCGCGCAACTCAAATCAAATTAACAGGAGATGGTTCCCATGAAAAAATTTTTTACGCTCGCGGCGTTTGTCTTCGCCGTGATAATTTCGTCGTCGGCTCTCGCGGCGACTTGGACGCCGATTGACACGGGCGACAAGGACACAAAAGTTTACGTCGACAAAAGCTCAATCAAGCGCGGCGTGCACTCCAAAGCGTTGGGCGTCGACAGGTCGGACGGCTTCACCGCGAACATCAAGCTTGAAATGATTTTCCCCGGCATGGATAAGTTCGTGATGATTAACTCGATGGGGTTCTTCGAAGAGAACGGCGCAAAGAAAAAATGTTATCTCAGCGTAATCGACGAGAACGGCAAGCCCGTGAAAGATGATTCGTTCAAGCCGGAAGTTTCCGCGGCCGACGGGAGCGACGGAAGCATCTGGCCTGCAGTTTACGAGTACATTCAAAAAAATTTGCCGTGAAAATTTTTTGACGAAACAATCGCCCCTCCTTTCCGCGAGGGGTCTTTTTGTGTTAAAATTGCCTCCGAAATAATGCAAGGGGAAATGAATCATGCCGATAAAATTTTTACGGAAAATCTCATTGGACTCGGCAATGTACAAAGTTTTGTTGCTCATGGCGTTGGCGGTGCCGCTGTCGACGGCCGCGGCGAGTATCGCGGTCGGGCTCGGCGTGCTGTTCATTGTCGCGTGGTCGGTGCGCCACAAATCTTTGCCGCCGTTCGATTCAAACATCTTGGAGGTGCTGGCGGTTTATCTCGTGCTGCAAGTTTTTATCGCGGCGGCGTCGTGGGAGCCGTGGAACAGTTTCCGCGAGGTCGTCGGAGAGGTGCACAGACTTTTCCCGCTGGTCTTCGCGCTGACGTTCATAAAAAAGCGCGAGCAACTTTGCGGCGTGCTGATTGCGAGCTTGCTGGCGTTCCTCATCAATGACGCGGCGGGAATTTATCAATACGTCGTGAAGGGCGAGCCGCGCGCATTCGGATTCAATCACACGCCGACGTTTTACGGGTCGTTCATGCTCATGCAGTTGCCGCTGATGATTTACATGGCGCGTCTGGAAATTTTGTCGCCGCTGTGGAGGAGGCTGGCGACGGGAGCAGCGGGCTTGAGTTTAATCTGTCTGGTGCTGTCGATGACGCGCGGCGCGTGGCTGGCATTGGTGGCGGTCGTCGTGGTCTTCGTCGTGCTGGAAAAAAGATTTCGTCTGCTCACTGCAAAAATCTGCGCGGGCTTGGCGGTGATATTTTTAATCGCGGCGATGTTCTCCCCAATGATTCAAGACAGGCTGGCGACAATCACGAGCACGAAGTTTCAGAGCAACACGGAACGGATTTTGATGTGGAAGGCGGCGGCGGAAATTTTTTACGATTACCCGATAAGCGGCGTCGGTCAGAAAATGTACGCCAACGCTTACAACAAATATTACATTCCGAGCGAGGCGCGCGAACGAGCCGGCGTGATTGGCGAAGTGGGTCACACTCATCCGCACAACAATCTTTTGCAGCGCGCGAGCGAGGGCGGCTTACTCGGCTTGGCGTCGTTCGTCGGGCTGTACGTTTATTTCTTCTGGAAATTTTTTACGCAGTTCAAGCGCGAGAAAAATTTTGCATTCGGCGCGGGCATGACGGGCATTTTAATTTTGGCGGGACTGCAGCTGGAGGGCTTGACCGACACGAACATGAACCAAGTGCCAATCATGCGCGAGTTCTGGTTGCTGGCCGGCACGCTCCTTGCCGCCGAAAAAATTCTTAAGAGGTGAATCCTTTTGACGATAGACGAAAAAATTTTTGAAGCACCCGAGGGCGAAGATTGGGTCGACGCGGAGCTGACCGACGAGCGGCGAGCGGCGTTGGAGAAATTCGCTGAGGAAAAACTCGCCGTAAAATTTTCGCACATTGAAACCCTTGACGTTGCTTTGACTCACAAATCTTTCGCGAACGAATTCGAGCCGCGGATAAAGTACAACGAGCGGCTGGAATTTTTGGGCGACGCGGTCTTGGGCTTGGCGACGGCGACTTATCTCTTCAAGCACTTCACGCACCTGAAGGAAGGAGAGCTCACCAAAACCCGTTCGGGCATCGTGCGGCAGTCGACGCTCACGCGAATCGCCAAAGAAATAAATTTGGGCGACTTGCTTTTACTCGGACCGAGCGAGCTGATGTGGGGGCGCGAGCGCGATTCAAATTTGGAGGACGCGTTGGAGGCGGTCATCGGCGCGATTTACTTCGACCAAGGTTGGGAGGCCGCCCGCGATTATGTCTTCCGCCAGTTCACGAACGAATTCGAGCGCGTCAAGGTCACGGGCATTCCGAAAGATTACAAAAGCAAATTGCAGGAAGTCATTCAGCGTCAGCCGCTCAGAAAAATTTCTTACGCAGAGATGGGTTCGAGCGGCCCCGACCACATGAAGTCTTTCGAGGCGGCCGCGTTGATTGACGGAAAAATTTTCGGGCGGGGCGTCGGGCGCAGCAAAAAAGCCGCCGAGCAAGAGGCGGCCAGAGCTGCCCTCCAAAAACTCGGCGAGCTTAATTGAGTTAGGAATTAGGAATTAGGAATTAGGAATTAGGAATGAACTTGTCCCTTAAAATTTTTTCAGCACTTCGTAACGGGTGTTGCGTTGCGCGGGAATTTTTCCTGCCGCGCGAATCAAATCAACCATCTTGCGCGTCGACATCTCAAAGGACGTGCCCGCCGCCCGCACGACGTTTTCCTCCAGCATGATTGAGCCGAGGTCGTCCGCACCGAAAGCCAACGTCAGCTGCCCGATTCGTTCGCCCTGCGTGACCCACGAGCCCTGAATGTGTTCGACGTTGTCCAAAAAAATTCTCGTCATGGAAAGCGTCTTCATGTAATCTTGCGCGGAAACTTTTTCGCCGCCCAGCGCGGTGTTCAGTGGCTGATAAGTCCACGTGATGAACGCGCGGAAGCCGCCGGTCTCGTCCTGCAGCGCGCGGATTTTTTCCATGTGCTCCAGCCGTTGCGCCAAAGTTTCTCCGAAGCCGATGACCATCGTCGCCGTCGACTTCATGCCGATTGAGTGCGCCAGCCTCATGACGTTGAGCCAATCGTCCGTCATAATTTTTTTCGGGCTGATTTTTTTTCTGACCGCGTCGACCAAAATTTCTGCGCCGCCGCCCGGCAAACTGTCCAAGCCCGCCGCCTGCAGTCGCTTGAGCGTGTCGAGGATTGAAAGCCCCGCGCGGTTTGCGAAGTGCTGAATCTCCGTCGCCGTGAATGAATGAATCGTGATGTCGAAATTTTTTTTGATGAGGCGCAGCATTTCCTCGTAATAATTCAAATCCAAGTCGGGGTGCAGTCCGCCCTGAATCATCAGCTGAGTGCCGCCCGCCGCCACGGTCTCGCGAACCTTCTGCAAAATTTCTTCGTGGCTGAGCAGGTACGCGCCGCGCTGATTTTTTTTTCGGAAGAACGCGCAGAACTTGCACTCGTTCTTGCAAACGTTCGTGTAATTTATATTTCGGTCGATGATGAAAGTCACAACGTCGCCGAATTTTTTTTTGCGAATCGCGTCGGCTCTCTTGCCAATCTCAAGCAAATCTCCGCTCGAAAAAATTTTCAACGCTTCGCCGCTCGTCAATCTCAAATCAATTCGCCTCGCTCAAAAAATTTTTTCCATTGTATCAGCCGCGAATCGTTCGGCGCAAGTCTTGTTGACGAAATAAATTGCCGTGTTAAAATTGAAAAAAAAATTGGAGGCAACAAAATGGTTTTAATCACAGGCATACTCGGACAGTTGGGTTACGACCTTTCCAAGGAGCTCACGCGGCGCGGCGTCGAATTCATTGCGCCGTCGCTGGAGGAGCTGGAGCTGACCACGGAGGCGGGCGCGAAAAATTTTATCCTCGACAAAAAGCCCGACGTCGTTGCTCACTGCGCGGCGTACACCGCCGTCGACAAAGCCGAATCGGAGGAGGAACTTGCCTTGACGGTCAACGGGCTGGGCACTCGTTGGGTGGCTGAGGCTTGCCGCGAAGTCGGCGCAAAGATGATTTACATCAGCACCGATTACGTCTTCGGCGGCGACGGAAAAATTCCTTACGAAGTTCACGACGAGAAAAAACCCGTCAACGTCTACGGGCGCAGCAAACTCCTCGGCGAAGACGCCGTCAGCATGATTCTCGAAAAATATTTCATCGTTCGCACGAGCTGGGTCTTCGGCATCAACGGACACAATTTTATCAAGACAATGCTCCGCCTGGCCGAGACGAAAAAACATTTGCGCGTTGTCAATGACCAGGTCGGCAGCCCGACTTACACCGTGGACTTGGCGAAACTTTTGGCGGACATGTTGGCGACGGACAAATTTGGAATTTATCACGCGACGAACGAAGGCTTCTGCTCGTGGGCGGAGTTCACGCGGGAAATTTTCAAGCAGGCGGGCGTTGACGTTGAGGTCGAAGGCATTCCGACGGTTGAGTATCCGACGCCGGCTCGTCGCCCGTTCAATTCACGGCTGAGCAAAAAATCTTTGGACGAGGCGGGCTTCAATCGTCTGCCGACGTGGCAAGACGCCCTTGGAAGATATTTGCTTGAGCTGAACGCAAAACGCTGACGAAATTTTGAGACGCGCTTTTCATTCCTCATTCCTAATTGATTAACCACTCCTCACTAAAGTTTGCGCGTTAAGCGATTCGGTTGTATAATGCAGGAAATTTTTTTGGGGAGGGAGCAATTTGCTATCCAAGGTTGCAAAAGTCTACGGCGAGACAGCTCTGATAAAATTAATCGCCGTCGGTTTGGTAATCGGAATTTTGCTGGCGTTGTTCGTGCCGTTCGTGGTGCCGGTCATCGCGGTCTTCGGCAAGCTCTTCGTCAGCGCGTTGAAGGGCGTCGCGCCGATTTTGGTCTTCGTCTTGGTCATGAATGCCATGAGCCAAAAATCCGAATCGAACGCGACAATGAAACCGATAATCCAACTTTACGTCATCGGAACTTTTCTCGCGTCGCTGGTGGCGGTCACGGCCTCATTTTTATTCCCGACAACTTTGAAACTCCAAATCGACGCGGACACGACAATTTCTCCGCCGGGCGGAATCATCGAAGTTTTACAGAACGTCATCATGAACGTCGTCGACAATCCGATTCACGCGCTGACGACGGCAAATTACATCGGGATACTTGCTTGGGGCGTGATAATGGGTCTGGCGTTCCGTCATTCGGGCGAAGAGCTCCACAACGTCCTGGCGGATTTGGCAAAGGCCGTCACGAAGGTCGTGCAGTGGGTGATTCGTTTCGCGCCGTTCGGTATCATGGGCTTGGTCGCCGACGCGATTGTAACCAGCGGCATTGACGCGCTCCTAGGTTACGCAAAACTTTTGGCGGTGCTCCTCGGCGCGTTCTTCTCCGTGGCACTCATCATGAATCCGATAATCGTCTTCATCAAGCTCGGAGTAAATCCTTATCCGTTGGTCTTGGCGACGCTGAGGGAGAGCGGGCTTTACGCGTTCTTCACGCGTTCGAGCGCGGCAAACATTCCGGTCAACATGAGCCTGTGCAAACGCCTGGGCTTGAACGAAGATTTGTATTCGATTTCCATTCCGCTGGGCGCGACGATTAACATGGCGGGCGCGTCGATTACGATTGCGGTTTTGAGTTTGGCGGCGGCGCACACGTTGGGCATCACGGTCGATATGCCGACGGCTCTGTTGCTGTGTATCATCTCCACGGTCGGCGCGTGCGGAGCTTCGGGCGTGGCGGGCGGCTCACTGCTTTTGATTCCCGTCGCTTGTTCGAGTTTCGGCATTGACAACGATATCGCCATGCAAGTCGTCGGCGTCGGATTTATAATCGGCGTGCTGCAAGATTCATGCGAAACGGCTTTGAACTCGTCGAGTGACGCGCTGTTCACGGCGACGGCAGAGTTTGCCGAGCGCAAGAAGAAGGGCACGCTCAAAGCCTCCGACTTAACTCCGCGCGCCGAAGAATAAAATTTATCGCAAAGAAAAAATCCCGTCGAAGTTCGGCGGGAAAATTTTTTTGCTGACGAGTCTTGAGGCCGTCATGGATGACGGCCGCGCCGCGTCTGACGCCGTGATGGCGTCATCCGGCGCACACCAGGCACGGGTAACTCGATACTCCGAATCACGAACGACCGACGCCCCTGCGAGGGGTCCTTTTCTTTTGCAACTTTTCTTTTGGACAAGCAAAAGAAAAGTTGATTCAAAAAAATAAAAGTCATTAAACGTTCAATCGAAGGGACGAGCCGAAAAAATTGAGGACGAGTTCTGCGAGTCCACTCTTGAAAAAGAGGGGACACCTCAAGCGGGAAGAATTTTTGCCAGCGTCTCCATCATCTTGGGCACGTCGATTGGTTTGGCAATGTGCCCGTTCATGCCCGCGTCGAGTGCTGCCTTTACGTCCTCGCTGAAGGCGTTGGCGGTCATGGCGATTATCGGCACGCTCGCGATTTTTTTGTCGGGCAGCGCACGAATTTTTTTCGCGGCGTCGTATCCGTTCATAATCGGCATTTGAATATCCATGAGCACCGCGTCGTAAAGATTGTCCGCGCTCGCCGCAACTTTTTCGACAGCGTCCTTGCCGTCGGTCGCCGTGTCGACGATAAAGCCCTCGCTCTCCAGAAGCATTTTTGCAATCTCGCGATTGACTTCGATGTCGTCGACGAGCAAAAGTTTTTTGTCCGTGAAGTCGATGACCTGCGCGGCCTTTTTATTTTCTGCGGCAACTTCCTCGCGCATTTCGTCGGAGATTTTGAAGCTGACGTTTATGACGAACTCGGTGCCTTCGCCGGGCGCGGTGATGACTTTAATCGTGCCGCCCATGAGGTCGACGATACTTTTTGTAATCGCCATGCCCAAGCCCGTGCCCTGAATCTTGCTGACGGTCGAAGTCCTCTCGCGCTCGAACGCCTCAAAAACTTTCGCGGCAAATTCGGGCGTCATGCCGATGCCGCTGTCCTTCACGCGCAACTCGTAATCAGCCGCCTCGTCGTGACGTTCGCCGATTTGGTTCAGCTTGACGGAAATTTTTCCGCCGTCGGGCGTGAACTTGTAAGCGTTGCTCAAAAGATTCAGCAGCACGCGGTTCAGACGATTTTTATCGCACACGACGAATTTTTCTCGGATGTCGGAGGCGTCGACGCTGAAGGAAATATTTTTGCCCTTCATCTGCGTGGCGAACATGTCGTGAACTTCTTCCATGGTTTCTACGATATCGACGGGCGCGAGTTCCAATTCCATCTTGCCGCTTTCGATTCGGCTCATCTCCAGCACGTCGTTAATCAGCGCGAGCAGGTGCTGACTCGACGCGTCGATTTTCTTCAGGAAGTCAAACATTCTGTCGGGGATATCATCTTTGCACGGTTTGTTTTGATACAGCGGACACGCCTCGCAAACTTTGTGCAAATCCTTCGCCAGGTTCAGGTAACCGACGATTGCATTCATGGGCGTGCGGATGTCGTGGCTCATGTTCGACAGGAAAGTTGACTTCGCCTTATTGGCCTCCTCGGCGCGTTCCTTCTCCGCGATAAGTTCCGCCTGCCGCTGCTTGAGCTCCTCGCCCTGAAGTTTTATCGTGTCGTAATGTTCCTGCAGTTGCTCCGTGTAAGCCTCCTGCGAGCGAACGTAACGAATCTGCATGAACGTGTAACCGAGCAGGAGAATCACGAAGAGCACCGAGCACAGAATCAGCGCGATGAGCCACGGGCGACTCGTGACCATTTCTTCGAGCGTGATGTTTTCGTAACGATTGACGATCCATTTTTTGTTGAGAGCTTCGAGCCGTCCTTCCTGTTGCATTTGAATCAAAACGGCGTTGACTTTGACGCGCAGCATTGTGTCTTCGGGGTGCATGGCGAGCGTGCCGTAAACGTGCTGGACGGCGTAACCGGCAAACACGTCGTTGAGGTCGAGCTTTTCGAGGAACGCGCCGCCGACTTGAATCGGGCAGATTGCAAATTCGTATTCGCCGCTCTTGAGCCCGTCAAAAATTTTTCTGTAGGAATGGACGTAAGAAATTTCGTCGTCGAGACCAAGCCCCGGCATTTTGTGCAGAGAGGCAACGCGCCGCCCGTAAAGTTCAGCCACGGAAGAAATATTTCTCTTCCCGTAAACAACGTATTGCTTCTCGGTCGTCGGCAGCGTCGCGATTATGTTCGGATTGTTTATAATCAAATCGCTTTCCATGTTCATGATGATGTCCGCGCCGCCGCTGAGGAAAATTTTGTTCGCGTCGTTCCAATCCATCAGCGACAAATCCAAATTCATTTGCAGGCGGTTGGCAATTTCGTTCATCATTTCCACGTCGTAACCCTGATAATTTCCGTTCTCGTCGACGTAAGAGTAAGGAGCGTAATCGCGGTCGGTGACAACGTGCAAAGTTTTTTTGAAGTCGTTGCGCGGCTGAGTTTCAACTTTGGGCGGCTCGCGGAAGATGCCCGACAGATTAAAATAAATTCCCGCGAAGATAACCGCGAGAATCATTGGCAGGGCGATTGCCGCTTTTACCAGAACATTTTTTTTCGGGGCCTGCGTCTTCATAAGTGTCTTCCCTTCGAGCGTTGAAAAAATATTCCGAACTGCAAATTATTGATTCATATTTTAACGGCGCAGTGCAAAATTCGCAAGTCAAATCCGAAGCCGCGCAGTCCGAAAAAATTTTTGGAAGGAAGAGCGGCGCGTTGATAGAAAACACAGAGCATAAGGAGGAATTCAAATGGCAATTATGGTTTGCGGAGGCGCGGGTTATATCGGCTCACACACGGTCAGAGAATTTTTGTCGGCGGGCGAGGAAGTCATCATCGTCGACAACCTGAGCACCGGTCACCGCGCGGCAATTAATCCCGCCGTGAAATTTTACGAGTGCGACATCCGGAACAAGAGCGCACTGAAAAAAATTTTTGCCGATAACGAGGTCGAAGCGGTCGTCCACTTCGCGGCGTTCATCGAGGCGGGCGAGAGCGTTCGCCTCCCGCTGAAATATTTCAGCAACAACGTTTACGGCATGCAAATTCTTTTGGAGGCAATGACCGAGTGCGGCGTCGATAAAATTATTTTCAGCTCGACGGCGGCGGTTTACGGCGAGCCCGAACGAATTCCGATTGACGAGGGCGACAAAACTTTTCCGACGAATCCTTACGGCGAATCGAAATTGATAATGGAAAAGATGATTCGCTGGGTCGGCGCGGCGCACGGCGTCCGTTACGTCAGCCTGAGATATTTCAACGCAAGCGGCGCGAGTTTGGACGGCTCAATCGGCGAGAACCACCACCCCGAAACTCATTTGATTCCGCTGATTCTCCAAGTCCCGCTCGGCTTGCGCGACCACATCACGGTTTTCGGCACGGATTATCCGACGCCCGACGGCACTTGCATTCGCGATTACATTCACGTCATCGATTTGGCGGACGCTCACCTTTGCGCGCTGAAATATCTTCGCGCAGGCGGCGCGTCGAATATTTTTAATCTCGGCACGGGGCACGGCTTTTCCGTCAAAGAAATTATCGACGCGGCGGAAAAAGTTGTCGGGCGGGAAATAAAAAAGGAGCTTGGAGCTCGGCGGGCGGGCGACCCTGCGCGCTTGGTTGCTTCGGGCGAGAAGGCGCGGAAAATTTTGAACTGGACGCCGCGCTTCGACGACGTGGAAAAAATTATCGCGACGGCTTGGCAGTGGCACAGCACTCACCCGAACGGTTACGATAGTTAGGAGTTAGGAGTTAGGGGTTAGAAAATTTTTTAACGCGGCTCGCGGCTCGAACTGCGGCTGAAAAATTTTTAACGGGGCTCGCGGCTCGAATGGCGGCTGAAAAATTTTAACGGGGCTTGCGGCTCGAACTGCGGCTGAAAATTTTTGGAGATGATAAAATGTTCGGAAGGAAGCAGACGCGGCAGATAAGCGTCGGCAAAATAAAAATCGGCGGCGGTGCTCCGATAAGCATTCAATCGATGACGAATACCAAAACTCACGACGCGGCGGCGACGGTCGAACAGATTCAGCGGCTGGCGGCGGCGGGCTGCGATATCGTCCGCGTGGCCGTGCCTGACATGAACGCGGCGAAAACTCTCGGCAAAATCATTTCGGCGGTCGACGTGCCGATTGTTGCCGACATCCACTTCGATTACAAACTCGCGCTCGAATCGATTGCCCAAGGCGTGGCGGCGTTGAGATTGAACCCCGGCAATATCGGCGGGGCGGCTCACGTCCGCGAGGTCGTCAAAGCTGCGCGGGCGGAAAAAATTCCGATTCGTATCGGGGTGAACGCCGGCTCGCTCAGCAGAAAACTTTTGCAGAAATACGGCGGCGCGACGCCCGAAGCTCTGGTCGAGTCGGCTCTGGAACACGTGGCGATTTTGGAGGCGGAAAATTTTTTCGACATAAAAATTTCGCTCAAGGCGCACGACGTGCCGCTGACATTGGCGGCTTATCGATTGATGAGCGCGAAAAAAAATTACCCGCTGCACTTGGGCATAACGGAGGCGGGCACGGTCAACACGGGCGTGATAAAGTCGGCGGTGGGAATCGGCGCGCTCTTGGCAGAAGGTATCGGCGACACGATTCGGGTTTCGCTGACGGGTGACCCGCTCGTCGAAGTCAAAGTCGCCAAAGAAATTTTAAAATCGCTCGGTCTTCGCGACGGCGGAGTAACTCTCATCGCCTGCCCGACTTGCGGCCGCACGAAAATTGATTTGCCCAAAATCGCCGCGCAGGTCGAGGAAAAAATTTCTTCCGTCGAAAAAAATCTGACGGTCGCGGTGATGGGTTGCGTCGTCAACGGCCCCGGCGAGGCGCGCACGGCTGACGTCGGAATCGCGGGCGCGGACGGCGAGGGAATTATTTTCCGCAAAGGCGTAATCGTTCGCAAGGTGCCCGAAGCCGAACTCGTCGCCGAACTTTTCAAGGAGATTGATAAAATTTTGGCGGAGGGTGAAAATTTTTGACGGACGAAATTTTTATGCGCGAGGCATTGAGAATTGCGCGGCACGCCGAGGGCAGGACGTCGCCGAATCCGTTGGTCGGGGCGGTCGTCGTTCGCGACGGAAAAATAATCGCGGAGGGCTGGCACAGACGGGCGGGCACTCCTCACGCGGAAATCCACGCGCTGAACATGGCGGGCGAACTCGCGGCGGGCGCGACGCTTTACGTGACGCTGGAGCCGTGCTCGCATTTCGGACGAACGCCGCCTTGCGCGCGGGCAATCGTCGAGGCGGGAATAAAAAAAGTCGTCGCGGCGATGAGTGACCCGAATCCGTTGGTCGCGGGGCGCGGCTTTGAAATTTTGCGCGCGGCGGGCGTCGAGATCGAGGTCGGAGTTTTGGAGGCGGAGGCTCGCGCGCTCAACGAAATTTTTATCAAGTGGGTCACGAAAAATTTGCCGTTCGTCACGATGAAATTTGCCTGCTCGCTTGACGGGAAAATCGCCACGGTCGGCGGCGAGTCTCAGTGGATAAGCGGCGAGGCGTCGAGAAAATTTACTCACCATCTGCGCGACATCAACGACGCGATTTTGGTCGGCGTCGGCACGGTTTTAAAAGATAATCCGAGTTTGACGACGCGCTTGGTCGAAGGAAAAAATCCCGTGCGAGTTATTGTTGACAGCAATGCGCGGACGCCGCCCGGCGCAACGGTCGTGACGGATAAATCCGCGCGGACGATTATCGCGGTGACTTCAAACGCGCCGAGTGAAAAAATTTCCGCGCTGAAAAATCTCGGCGTCGAAATAATTTTTGCGGGCGACGGCGAACGCGTTGACTTGAAAATTTTGATGAGTGAACTTGCCCGCCGCGAGATAACTTCCGTCTTGGTCGAGGGCGGCGGCACGATTCATTTCTCCATGCTCAAAGAAAAACTCGTCGACAAAATTTTTGCGTTCGTCGCGCCGAAAATTCTCGGCGGGAAAAATTCTCTGGCGGCGGTGGCGGGCGCGGGCTTCGAGAAATTATCCGACGCGGTCAATCTGAAAAATTTCACGGCGCAAAAGCTCGGCGAAGATTTTTTACTCAGCGGTTACGTCACGGAGGTTTGACCTTGGACACAAAAAAAGAACTGCCGCATTTTTATATCGGCTCGTCGCTCGGCGGGCAGCAAAAGTGGTACTCGCGCTTCACGGATTTCGGAATGCACGCGGGCGGGTGCGCGGCCATCACCGCTTGCGACTGCGCCATTTACTTTGAAAAATATTTCGGACTGCGCGGACTTTATCCGTTTGACTTGGAAAAAATTTCCCGCGAAGATTATCTGCGCTTCGGAAAAATCATGGAGCGATATCTTTATCCGCGCTGGTCGGGCGTCGACAAGTTGGAGGTTTACTTGGACGGCTTCGGAAAATTTTTGAGTGACCGCAACGTCGAAATAAAAATTTTGCCGTGGTCGGGAGAAAATAATCTCGACGACACACGGCAAATCGTTCGGCGACAAATCGACGCGGGATATCCTCTGCCCTGCCTGACTTTGAAACATAAGGAGCCGGCGTTCCAAGAGTACGTGTGGCACTGGTTCATCTTGGACGGTTACGAAGTGCGCGGCGAAAATTTTTTCGTCAAGGCGGTGTCTTACGGCATCGGGCGTTGGTTTGATTTGGAAAAGTTGTGGGACACTGGTTTCACGCAGAAAGGCGGGCTGATTCTCTTTGAGCTTTGAATGTGACCGGTGCGGCGCGTGCTGCAAAAATATTCGGCTGTCGGTATTTTATTCGAAGGAGCTCGACCGCGGCGACGGAGTTTGCAAATATCTGACGGCGGACAATCTTTGCGAAATTTATTCGACGCGCCCGCTCTTTTGCAACATCGACGCCTACTGGGAAAAATTTTTGGCGGAAGAGATGACCCGCGAAGAATTTTATGAGATTAACCGCGCCGCCTGCGCCCTTTTGAAGAAGAAACTTTCCGAATGAAAGCTTCGATATCTTCAGTATTTCCTCCGTCAATCAAAGCCGTAAGATATTCTTTTTCCTCCTCAGAAAGTTTTAGCGCGTCATAATCTTGTTGCGCGTTCCGATTAATCCTTTTAATTTTTTCAAGCTCGGCTTTTGAGGGCATCGTGAACGCAAGAGTGTAATCATTTTTTCTGCAGGTGTTTATTTCCTCGGCAATGACGTCCATGCCTTTGCCGACGCCGCATATTCTGACCCAACCTTTTGCTCGGGTAATTGCCGTAAAAAGTTTGTTCCTGGCTTTGGCTGAACCGCCGGCGCAACAATCGGCATCGAGCACGTAAACCATGGGAGCCTCGTTGCCTTTGGCGCGATAAATCTGCGTCATGGTGACTTTGCCGGGGGCTCTGAATTCGTTTTTGTTTATCTCTCTGCCGATATAACCGGAATCAATACCTTTCTTCTTCAAAACGCTCTCGAAAGATTTGCTGCTATTCCAAGCAGATTTTTGATGCAAAAACACAACCAAAATCTCTTCGGGCTTCAGCTTGTCCTCTTGTATATTTTTTCTTATCTGCTCGGCGACCCAATCATACTGTTCCTCGGTGTTGCCGAATTTTTTACATTGAACACTTTCTTCGGGCGTCAACAGCTTTCCGAAATAATCAATCAGGGGTTGCGCTTGCCTTTCGCCTCAACACAACTTTTTGACCAAAATCAAGAGTGCCCTCGACGCATTCATAACCGACATTTTCCCACGCGCTCAAATCGTCGAACATTTGCACCAAGCCGACGCTTTTTTCTTCAGCGGGGCGTCTGTATATGCCGAAACCCAAAGCGTGCGCAACAACCAAAATCCACATGGGGTTGCGATAACACGTGGACAAAGGAATATTTTGCCTGGGCTTGTTGTCTTCGTCGACCAAGCTGATGAGCGGGTGACCGTTTGCGTCGGTGCCGAACAGCTCCGATTCGTCGGGGATATTTATATCCTGAAGACTTTGCAATTCATCGTAAGCCCAAATGATACACTTCTCGCCCTCGTCATTTGTTTTGGTGAAGTTGTATACCAGCTTGAAAAAAGATGCCGGCATATCTTGCGCCTCGTCGATAAGGACAGCGTCGTATACGGGCGTGAATTTTCCGGCGAATTTTTCGGAGAGCAATTCTTCACAGGCCGCATCAAATGCTTTTGATTCGTCGCCGCCCGCCATCTCCGCAGCTTCGCTGAAATTCCTGAACTTGGCACCCAACAAACTCACGGCTTGGCTGTAAAATCCATCTTTACCCGACCATTCGCCCCAAGAATGCAACACGTGGATTTTTTCCCGGTTCGGATCTCTAAAGGGATTGTATGAGCGATAGAAAATGCGAATCAAATCTTCAAGCTGTTGTTTCAGCGCGCGCGAGTAGAATGTCACCGCGATGTTCCAGTCGGGATACAGCGTGTGCATATACGCCGCTCTCCCCGCCAACACAATCGTTTTGCCGGAGCCGGCTATCCCTCTGATACGCAAAGGTGCCTTTGTAAATTCGTTTGCGGCACCGTGCTGGTCTTGGTCCATGTTTTTGATTGCCCTGTTGATGTGAGCCATTTTGCCGCCGAGCGAAACGATATCGTCTTCGCTTACGTTGTCATTTTCCACGGCGGGTCTGAGCCCTGCGACTCTTTGCAATGTGGCGCGAACTTTTTGATAAGTTTCATCATCGAGGGGGGTGGCTGTAAGCCGCAAAGATATCCGCCATTTCGTAGGAGGAGCAAATGTTGTATCCTTCGGGAATGTCTTCAATTTCGCTCGGAACGACAGAAACCACTTCAAAATCAAAGATGAGCTTCCTGGCTCTTATCAAGGTCTTTGAATAGTTGCGGAAATAATTTTCCGTCTGCGCGTAAACTGCGTCTTGTTCGTTCAAAATTTTTTGTTTGTCGGCGGCGTCCTGCGGGAAATCAAACACGATAACGCCGCATTGTTTTGTTATCAGCAGCGCGTCGGCGGTAAATGCTTTCTCGTCGTCGGCATTGGCGCCCAAAGGACAACCCAAATGAATGTAGCCTTCGAATCCGTTGGCGTTACAATAATCGGTAACTTTCTCGACAAAATCCGTCGGCATGTACCTGGAGATTTTGCCTCTTATGGAATAAAATTTTTCTTCCATACTTTAACACCTTTCTTTCTTAAGAATTGTTGGTAATATAACGTTAATAGTAGCTTTTGTCAATGACGAACGGAAAAAATTGACAGCGCAAGGCAATCGTGATATCTTTGACGCGTAAAACTTGGGGCGGAGTGAAATTCTCCACCGGCGGTGACAGTCCGCGAGCTTCGGCATGATTCGGTGAAATTCCGAGACCGACGGTTAAAGTCCGGACGAGAAAGTTTGACGCGAAATTTTTTTGGATTTATCCCGCCCGAAGTTTTTGGGGCGGTTTAATTTTTTTTGCGGAGGATGAAAATGTTCACGGGGATTATCGAAGAGGTCGGGCGGCTGAAAAATTTGGACGGCGGGCGAATCGAAATTTTTTGCTCAAAAATTTTGGAAGACGTAAAAATCGGCGACAGCATTTCGACGAACGGAATTTGCCTGACGGTCGTCGGCTTCGGCGAAAATTTTTTTGCGGCGGACGTCATGCCCGAAACCTTTCGAAGGACTTCGCTCGCCGACAAAAATTTTAATCTCGAACGCGCATTGAAACTCGGCGACAGATTCGGCGGGCACATCGTCAGCGGGCACATCGACGGCGTCGGAAAAATTTTGAGCATTCGCGCCGAGGGCAACGCGCTCTTGGTCGACGTGGCGGCTGAAAATTTTTTGCTCAAGCAAATCGCCGCCAAAGGTTCGGTCGCGCTCGACGGAATAAGTTTGACGGTCGTGGACGCCGGCTCGGAAAATTTCAGCGTATCGATGATTCCGCACACGCGCGCCGTCACGAATTTCAAATTCAAACGCGTCGGCTCGCTCGTCAACATTGAGACGGACGTCCTGGCGAAATACGTTGAGCGGCTGATGAACTTCAAGGCCGTGCCCGCCCTGACAAAAAATTTTTTAATGGAGAACGGATTTGTATGAAAAAATTTTTACAAACACTTTTGCTCGCGCTAATGATTTGCAACGTGGCGTCTGCGGCGTCGGGCGAGATTTTTGAGGACGAGAAAGTTGTTATCGAATCGCCCGAAAAAAAATCGCCCGCCGAAAAAAATTTGCCCGCCGAAAAAAATTCTCCCGCCGAAAAAAATTCTCCCGCCGAAATGAATTTTGAGGACGAGGAAATTATTTTGGAGCCGACGACTCCTGAGCCAAAAACTTCTGAGCCAAAAATTTCTGAGCCGCCGGAAAATTTTCGTCCCGTGATAATTTCGTTCGCGGGCGACTGCGCGCTCGACAGCTTCCTGCTCGAAAATTATTGGAAGAACGGCGCGGGATATTTTCTCGGCAACGTCAAAGAAATTTTCGCGGCGGACGACGTGACCTTCGTGAACCTGGAGGGACCGCTGACCGCGCACCCGACGACCGTCGACAAAGAATTTCCTCTGCGCGGCGAAACCAAGTACGTGGAAATTTTGACTTCCTCTTCGGTGGAGCTGTGCAACCTGGCGAACAATCACATTTACGACTGCGGCGACGTCGGCTTCGCGGACACGGTCAACCTCCTGCGCGCGAACGGAATAAAATTTTGCGGCGAAGGTTACTCGGAAATTTTTGACGTGCGCGGAATGAAAATCGGTTTCCTCGGTTATCAAGCTTGGAGCGACTCGGATTATCTTCGCGAAAAAATTTCCGCCGACATAAAAAATCTTCGCGGCGAACGGGGCGCGGAAATTGTCGTCGTGGAATTTCATTGGGGCGAGGAGCTCGACCACTTCAGCCGCTCGTATCAGGAGCAGCTGGCGCACTTCACGGCGGACAGCGGCGCGGACATAATCGTCGGGGCGCACCCGCACGTCATGCAGGGCGTCGAACTTTACAACGGAAAAATTATCGCGTACAGTCTCGGAAACTTTTGCTTCGGCGCGAATGCAAATCCGCGCGACAAAGAAACTTTCATCCTGCAGACGACTCTGACGCGCGACGCCGAAAAAATTTCCGTGACGCCGAAAATTATTCCGTGCAGAATTTCTTCGACGACCGCTTACAATGATTTTTGCCCGACGCCCGTCACCGGCACCGACGCCGAACAAATTTTGAATCACCTGAAGGAGTACTCAAAAATTTACGCGCAGACGATTAAATTTTTTTGATTGAGGAGATGGTTTTATGAATGACTTTGCGACGATTGAACAGGCGATTGACGACATAAAGCGCGGCAAGATGATTGTGGTCGTCGACGACGAGGACAGAGAGAACGAGGGCGACTTAATCATCGCGGCGGAGACCGTCACGCCCGCCGATATAAATTTCATGGCGACGCACGCCAAAGGTTTGATTTGCACTCCGATTGACGGCAAGAGGTTGGACGAGCTGGGAATCGGGCAGATGGTAGCGAACAACACGGACAATCACGAGACGGCGTTTACGGTTTCGATTGACGGCTTCGACACGGAGACGGGCATTTCGGCTTACGAACGCTGCCGCACGATTAAGTTGCTCCTCGACCCCGCCGCCAAGTCTTCAAGCTTCCGCAGACCCGGTCACGTCTTCCCGCTGCGTTCGGTGGAGGGCGGAGTCCTTCGCCGCGCAGGACACACCGAGACCACGACCGACCTTGCGCGCCTTGCAGGATTTTATCCCGCGGGTCTTTGCTGCGAGATTATGGACGACGACGGGCACATGATGCGCACGGAAGGTTTGAAAAAATTCGCCGCAAAGCACGGGCTCAACATCATCACGGTTCGCGCGCTGATTGAGTATCGCAAGCGCACGGAAAAATTCGTGAAGCAAATCGCCGACGTGGACTTTCCGAGCAAGTACGGTCACTTCAGGCTCAAGGCATACGAGAGCACGCTGGACGGCAAATGTCATCTCGCGCTGGTCAAAGGCGACGTGGCCGGCAAGGAAAATGTTTTGGTTCGCGTTCATTCCGAATGCTTGACGGGCGACGCGCTCGGCTCACTGCGCTGCGACTGCGGCGACCAACTTGCCACGGCTCTGAAAAAAATTGACGCGGCGGGCGAAGGCGTTTTGCTTTACATGCGCCAGGAGGGAAGAGGAATCGGCTTGGCGAACAAAATGCGGGCGTATGCTCTGCAGGACGCGGGCAAGGACACCGTCGAGGCGAATGTTTTGCTCGGCTTCAAGCCCGACCTCCGCGATTATGGAATCGGCGCGCAAATTCTTTCCGACCTGGGGCTGACGACGATTAAGTTGCTGACGAACAATCCCGCAAAGCGCGCGGGGCTGGAGGGGCACGGCTTGACGATAACCGAACGCGTCCCGATTGTCATCGCTCCGACCAAGTTCGACAAAAAATATCTCACCGTCAAACGAGTTAAGATGGGGCACGTCTTCGAGGAGCCGACGAAATGAACGTCGATATTTTTCGCGTCAACGGACACGGCAACGAATCCTTCTCGCGCCAAGCGGACAAAAATATTTTCATCGACCGCAAAAAAATTCCAACGTTTTGCTGATGATTTTGGCGGGATACAAACCGCTTCTGTTCGAGGACGTCTTCGCGCGCGTCAAAGTTTTCACCCCGAAGCAATTTGACGTTTGCATACTTTCTTCGGGGCTCTTCGACGAGACGCTGAATAAAATCGCGGCGGAAAATTCTTGGTCATATCTGAGCACGGTGCAGAACAATATCCCGCTCGTTCAGAACTTGGCGATAATGCTCCACGAGCAAGCGGAATTAATTTTTAAGATGGACGAGGATATTTTCCTCACGGAGGGAGTCTTCGACACTTTGCTCAAGACGGCGAGTCATGTTGCAAGGCACGGGCATTACAAAGTGGGATTCGTCGCGCCGCCCATTCCGATTAACGGTTACGGGCACGTGCGGCTTTTGGAAAAACTGGGTTTGCTTGAGAGCTACGAGAAAATGTTTGATTCGGTCGTTTACGGCGGGCACGACGAAAAAATGATTCAATACAATCCTGATGTCGCGAAGTTTTTCTGGGGCGAGGGCGGCTTTGTCCCGTCAATCGATTTGATGAACGCTGCCTTCCGCATTCAAAAAATTTCTTACAGCATCTGCTCCGTGCGTTTTAGCATCGGTCTCATTTTGTTCCATCGCAACTTTTGGAAATTAATGGGCGGTTTGCACATGCCCCCACCGAACAGCTCAGGATTGGCTTTGGACGAAGACCAGATTTGTAAGTTTTGCTTGGCATTGTCTTTGGGCATTATCGTGGCGGAAAACGCGGTCGTCGGTCATCTTTCCTTCGGGAAACAGAACGCAGCGATTGAAGGAATATTATCTGGCTCACCGCGAAATTTTTCGTTGCCCGAAATAAATTTTTGGAGGTTTGGAAATGAAAACTTACGAGGGAAATATCAGCGGGAAAAATTTAAAGTTCGCGATTGTCGTCGCCCGCTTCAACGAATTCATCACCAGCAAACTTTTGAGCGGCGCACTCGACGCGCTCAAGCGGCACGAGGCGGCGGAAGAAAATATTTCCGTCGTGTGGGTGCCCGGCGCGTTTGAAATTCCTCTCGTCGCAAAAAAAATGGCGGAGACAAAAAATTTCGACGCGATAATTTGTCTGGGCGCGGTGATTCGCGGCGCGACCACTCATTACGATTACGTCTGCAACGAAGTCTCAAAGGGCATTGCGCAAGTCGGACTGCAGAGCGGCGTGCCGACGATTTTCGGCATCGTCACCACGGAAAATATTCAGCAGGCGATTGAGCGCGCGGGCACCAAGTCGGGCAACAAAGGTTTCGACGCCGCGATTTCCGCCATGGAGATGGCAAACCTTTTTAAGAACTTGCCGAGCGATTGAACTCGTCGCGCGTCAAAAAAAAATCGGCTCCGTCGAGTGGCGAAGTCGATTTTTTTTGCCCAAAATTTTTTTGAGCCCGCGAAGATTTTTTGAGCCCGCAGAAATTTTTTGAGCCCGTGAAGATTTTTTGAGTTCGCGAAAATTTTTTGAGCTCGCGAAAATTTTTTGAGCCCGCGAAGATTTTTTGAGCCCGCGAAAATTTTTTGAGCCCGTGAAGATTTTTTGAGCCCGCGAAAATTTTTTGAGCGTCAAAAAAAATCGGCTCCGTCGAGTGGCGAAGTCGAATTTTTTTATGCAAAGTCTCAGAGGCTTTCGCGGGTCATCAAAGTTATCAGCGAGTTCACAATCCCGAAGACCGCATACGTCGCGAAAATCGCCGTGAGCACTCCTTGGACGGGGGTCGTGTGCGTCAGATAAATTATTCCCGCGAACATCGCCGCCGCGAAAATTTTTGCCGCGAGGAAAATTTTTTCGCCGCCGCCCTTGAAATCGGGATAATGCACGTGACTGACCATCAGATACGCAACGATTATCACGGTGATTGGGTAAATGAGCCCGAAATTTTCCGGGTGAATGTTCATCGCCGAGAAGAGCAGAGTCGTCGTCGCGATTATGCAGCCGCCCGCGGGTATCGCCAAGCCCATGAAGAATCCGTGGACGACGCTCGTGTTGACGTTGAAGCGCGCCAGCCTCCACATGCCGCACAGCGCGAAAATTATCGCCGCTGCCTTGCCGAGCGTTCCGTAATTGTGCATGCAGAACGCGTAAGCCAAAAACGCCGGTGCCACTCCGAACGAGCCCAAGTCACACAGCGAATCCATTTCCTTGCCCAGCTCCGAGGCCGCGTTCAATGCGCGCGCAACTCTTCCGTCCAAGCCGTCGGCAATCAATGCCAGCAAGATGAAAATCGACGCGTAAAAAAAATTTCCTTCGTAAGTCGAGAGGATTGAGAGCATTCCGAAGAACAAATTCGCCGCCGTGCACATGTTCGGCAAAATCCACTTCACGTTCGCCACCTCCGTTTTAGGATTTAGGATTTGGGATTTAGGATTTAGGGAAAATTTCTTGTCCCTTGTCCCTTACCCCTTGTCCCTTATCTTTCCGATGATTGATTCGCCGCCGCGAACTTTGTCGCCCTTCTTGACGAGGACTTCGACATTTGCGGGCATGACCAACTCGGTGCACGAGCCGAAACGAATCAGCCCGTAAAGTTCGCCCTTCTCCAGCTTGTCGTCGAGCGTGACCCAGCTGACAATCCTGCGCGCCAAAATTCCCGCGACCTGCGTGACCGTCACGCGGAGCCGTTCGTTTTCAATGCCGATAAGGTGCCGCTCATTTTCAAAGCCGACCGAATCTTTGTAAGCGGGACGAAATCTTCCGCAGATATATTTTTGGATTTTAATCTCGCCGGCAATCGGGCTTCGGTTTACATGGACGTCGAAGACCGAGAGGAAAATTATGACCTTGCGGCAGGGCGACTTGATAAAATCGTCGGCGTCGACCTCAACCACATCTTGGACGGTGCCGTCGGCGGGCGACACGATTAAATTTTCGTCGGCGGGAATTTTTCTGTCGGGGTTACGGAAAAAATAAATGCAGTAACAGGCGAGGACGGCGGGCAGAATCGCGGCGTAAGGATGAACCAGCACGCCGAGGAAAAGCGCGATGAGGAGCGCGACGCCCGCGAAATAAAATCCTTCTCTGATTATGCTCAAAACTTTCACGCTCCAAAAATTTTTATCCGTTGACTTTTTGCTTATGAACTTTCCAGACGAACTTGGGCAGGGCGAGCAATCTTCCCGCGCGCGACGGCTGAAGCATTGCGCGGAAGAGCCATTCGAGTCGCGCCTTTTGCATCCACAGCGGCGCACGCTTGACCACGCCCGCCATCACGTCGAAGGTGCCGCCCACGCCGATTGACACGGGGACTTTGAGTTCGTCTTTGTATTTGAAGAGCCACTTCTCTTGCTTGGGCACGCCCAGTGCCGCGAGTAAAATATCCGCGCGAGAATTTTTTATCTGCGAAATAATTTCGGGCTCGTCTTCGGCTTTGAAGTAACCGTTGCGCGTGCCGACGATTTTTATGCCGGGGTAAAGTGCCTCGGCTTTTAATTTTGCTTTGTCGGCGATGCCCGGTGCCGCTCCGAACAGAAAAAATTTTATTCCCCGCGCAGGAGAAATTTTCATGAGCTCCTGAACCAAATCGAAGCCGGCGACGCGTTCGGGCATTTGCTTTCCCAGGTGCCGCGCCGCCCAAACCGTGCCCGCGCCGTCGGGTACGACCAAGTTCGCCGCGTTCAAAATTTTTTTCAGCTCGGCGTCGTGCGTGGCGTTCAAAATCATCTCGGCGTTGGCGGTTGCCACCAGCGAAGAATTTTTTTCCGCGATTAAATTTTCCACGCGCGCGACCGCCTCAGCCATCGTCACCGCGTCGACCTTCACGCCCAAAATTTCTACTCGTTCAATCATAAGGAAAACTCCAAGAAAAATTTTTGCCCGCGCTCATTGGCTGCAACGTCACGTTGCTTTCTACTCGTTCAGTCATTTAAAAAGCTCCCGAAAAATTCCGTCCTCCAAGTCTTTGATGTTGTACAGCGTGTCGAGGACGAGAAAAGTTTCTTTCAAATTTTTTCGCGCCGACTTCCAGCCGTTGCCGTCGGTTATCCAAACGAATTTGAAGCCCGAAATATTTTTCGACTCCTCGGCAATCATTTTATAACTCCGCGCGGTTTCGTTGAGCTTGGAGCCGCCGCTCGCATAAAAATTCGTCTCGATACCAAAGACCGTCTCGGAACTCTTGACGACGAAATCGAAACGCTTTGTCGAAGTTCCTTCGGCGGAAATCGCGGACAAATCCAAGCCAAAAATTTTTTCAACCTCGTCCAAATATTTTTCCGCGTAAAATTCGACGCCCGCCTCTTCCAAAAATTTTCTGACGAGATTTTCCATTTGATGACCGCCGCGATTTTTCCGCCCGTTCGAATCCAGCCCGACCTCCACGCCCGTCGCGTAATCGTACAAATTGCTGACGATGTGATTTTCCAGCAAATCGAAGAGCCCCGTCCGCCGCATGAAAAATTTATACTGCTCGACGGATTGATTCGGCTCGTCGAAGCGATAATTTGTGTCGCGGCAAAAAATTTCTTCTGCGCGGACAGCCAAAAGAATTGGCACCGCCCTCAGGCACGCGGGATATTTTGCCAAAAGATTTTCAAAGTCCCGTTCGATGTCCTTCGAGCCTGCCAGCGAGTTCAAAAGATAAATCTCGGCTTTGAATCGCGCGGCGCGTTCGTAAACTTTTGCGAAGTCTGTGTAATAATCGTAATCGTTAATCGACGCGCGAAAAGTTTCAAGCCATTCGTCGAAAGTTCTGTTCATCGGCGCGTATCAACCTTTCCTTTGCGAGCAAGATGAAGTCGCGGTCGTTGTCAATCCCGATAAATTTTCTGCCCAAAAGTTTGCACTCGACGCCCGTCGTGCCCGAACCGCAGAACGGGTCCAAGACCAAATCATTTTCGCGGGTGGAGGCGAGCAAAATTTTTTCCAGCAGGTAAAGCGGCTTCTGCGTCGGGTGCTTGCCGAAAATTTTTTCACGCTGCGGAGTCAGTGCGCCCGTCCAAACGTCTTTCATCTGCTTGCCGCCGTTGAGTTCCTTCATCCGTTCGTAATTGAAAAAATGTTTGGCGGAAGAATTTTTTTTTGCCCAAAGAATCGTCTCGGTGCTGTGCGTGAAATATTTGCAAGACAAATTCGGCGGCGGGTTCGTCTTCTGCCAGGTGATGTTGTTCATGATTTTGAAGCCCGCCTGCTCCAAAGCCATGCCGACCGAATAAATGTTGTGGAGAGTCCCGCTGACCCAAATCGTTCCGTCCGGCTTGAGAATATTTTTGCAAAGATTAATCCACTCCAGATTGAAGTCGTGCTTTTCTTTGAGCGTCGCAACTTTGTCCCACTTGCCCTTGTTGACCGAAGCGCGCTTGCCGCTCTTGCAAGTCATTCCGTCGTTGGAGAGGAAGTAGGGCGGGTCGGCGAAAATCACGTCGACGGATTCGGCGGAAAAATCTTTCAGCAGCACCAGCGAGTCGCCGAGATACAGTTTAGAATTTTCGTCCTTGAAAAATTCTTTTATCACTCCACCGTCACCGACTTCGCCAGGTTCCTCGGCTTGTCGACGTCGCAGCCGCGAGTTATCGCCGCGTAATAGGCAAGCAACTGCAGCGGCACGACGGTCAGCAGCGGAATCAAAAGTTCGTCGGTCTCCGGCACGAAGATGACATGGTCGAGATATTTTTCCAGCTCGGTGTCGCCCGCCGCCGCAATGCCGATGACAATCGCGTCGCGCGCCTTGACCTCTTTTATGTTCGACAAAGTTTTTTCGTAGACAGATTTTTGCGTGGCGAGCGCGATGACCGGCACGCCCTCGACAATCAGCGCGAGTGTCCCGTGCTTGAGTTCGCCGGACGCATAAGCCTCCGCGTGAATGTAAGAAATTTCTTTGAGCTTGAGCGCGCCCTCCAACGCCACGTCATAATCCAGCGCGCGCCCGATATAAAACACGTCCTCGTTGAAGCCGTATTGCCTGGCGAAAGTTTTAATCGGCTCCACGTCGGAAAGAGTTTCGGAAATTTGCGCGGGAATTTTTTTCAGCTTGCAAATGAGCTCGCGGATTCTTTTTTCGGGAAGCGTGCCGCAAATCTGAGCCATGTAAAGCGCGAGCATGAACATCAGAATTAATTGCGTCGTGTAAGCTTTGGTGGAGGCGACGGCGATTTCGGGACCCGCCCACGTGTGAATGACTTGATGAGCCTCGCGGGCAATGGACGAGCCGACGACGTTGGTTATCGCCAAAGTTTTCGCGCCGAGCCGTTTGGATTCTTTCAGCGCGGCAAGAGTGTCGGAAGTTTCGCCCGACTGGCTGACGACGATGACCAAAGTTTTTTCGTCGACAATCGGGTCGCGGTAACGGTACTCACTCGCCAAATCAACTTCAACCAATTTGCGCGCGAGCTTCTCAATATAAAACTTTCCGACGAGTCCCGCGTGATAAGCCGTGCCGCACGCCACGATATAAATTTTGTCGACGCCGTCCAAAAAATTTTTGTCCCAGTTGAGTTCGTCGAGGATAATCGCGCCGCCGTCCTTGGCAATGCGTTTGCTCATGGTGTCGCGCACGGCCTTGGGCTGTTCGTTAATTTCCTTGAGCATGAAATGTTCGTAACCGCCCTTCTCGGCGGCCTCCGCGTTCCATGTCACGTGAAAAATTTTTTTGTCGACGCGTTCGCCCCGCCGATTCAAAATTTCAATCGAATCTTTTTTGACGAGAGCAACTTCGCCGTCGTTGAGGATGTAAGTTTGCCGCGTGTGATTTATAATCGCGGGGATGTCCGAGGCGACAAAATTTTCTCCGCGCCCCAGCCCGACGATGAGCGGGTTGTCCTGCTTGGCGCAGATTAAAACGTCGGGGTGCGCCTTCGCCATGAACGCCAGCGAGTAAGAGCCTTCAACTTGGCTGAGCACTTCACGGACGGCCGCAACGAAGTCTCCGCGATAAACTTCCTCCAGCAGGTGCGCGATAACCTCCGTGTCCGTCTCCGAGGTGAACTTGTGACCGCGCGCCAAAAGTTTTTCCTTGAGCGGCAAATAATTTTCGATGATTCCGTTGTGAACGACGACAAAATCTCCGTGGCAGTCGGTGTGAGGGTGGGCGTTGCTGTCCGAGGGTCTGCCGTGCGTCGCCCAGCGCGTGTGACCGATTCCGACGGTTCCTTCGGGCAAATTATTTTTGAGTTTCTCTTTGAGCGCGTCGAGCCGCCCGACAGTTTTTTCAATGAAAATATTTTCGCCGCAGTCGACGGCAATGCCCGCCGAGTCATAACCGCGATACTCCAACTTCGTCAGCCCGTCCAAAAGAATGGGAGCCGCCTTCTTCCCGCCGATGTATCCGACAATCCCGCACATATTTTTATCCTCCAAAAAATTTTTTGAGCAACGTCAACGTTGCATCCGTTGCTGAATTTTCTATGAATCACTCGCGCCGATTATATCAGAGGAAGGGACAAGGGACAAGTGACGCGGAAAAAGTTTTTTCGTTCGGGCAAAGAAAAATCCCTCCGACTTTTGCCGAAGGGATTTTGGTCTCTGAGCTTTGAAATTTATCTGGGCTTGGCGAAAATCATTCTGCCCGCCGAAGTTTGCAGCGCGCTGGTGACTTCAACGGAAATCGTTCTGCTCAAGTAACGGTGACCGTTTTCGATAACAATCATCGTGCCGTCGTCCAGGTAAGCGACGCCCTGCCCGGGTTCCTTGCCGTCCTTGACGACCTGCACCTTCATGGTTTCGCCGGGAATTACCACGGGCTTGACGGCGTTGGAAAGCTCGTTGATGTTGAGCACGGAGACACCGCGAAGTTGAGCGACCTTGTTCAGATTGAAATCGTTCGTGATAATTTTTCCGCCGAGTTTCTGCGCGAGCCGCACGAGTTTGGAATCGACGCCTTGGATGTCATCGAAGTCGACGTTCATAATTTCAACTTCAAGATGATTTGATTCGTCCTCGCGGATTTTTTGGAGCACGTCCAGTCCGCGACGCCCGCGCACTCTTCTGAGCGTGTCGGGTGAGTCGGCGATGTATTGCAACTCCTCCAGCACGAAGACAGGAATCAGCAGCGTGCCTTCAAGGAAACCGGTCTTGCAGATATCGGCGATTCGTCCGTCGATTATGACGTTCGTATCGAGGAGTTTATAATTTTTATCTTTGTCCTCCTGCAGCTTGACGAGATTGACCTTTGCCTTCTCGGCGGGCGGCGGCTCCTGAGGCGCGGCGGGTGCTTCGGGAATTTTTTCTTGCTCCTTGGCGGCGGCTTTGGCGGCCTCCCTGTTGCGAAGAATTTCTTTTATGAAATCAAAGCTGCTCGTAATCTCTTTGCGCTTCTTAATCGTGAGGTGCACGCCCAAGTAACCGAGCACGAGGCTGAAGATGATTGGGATATAACTTCCGACGACGGGAATGCGGGCGAACGCGTTGCCCAATAAATTTGCAATGATGAGTCCGAGTGCCAACCCGACCGCGCCGGCGATAACGTCGTTGATTGGCATTTTGCTGAGCTGCTTCTCGACGAACGAGGTAAAATTTCTCAGCTTGTCGATTAGGTACGGCGAGATAAAAAATCCGACCAGCGAGCCGCCTGTTGCGCCCGCCAAAATGGAAACAAGGTTCGCGAGTGTCAGTTGGAAAATTCCCGTGTCGGCTCGGAAAAATTCCAGGTTGATGTACGAAATCAAGAACGGGCTCACTTGATGGAGAGCCGCGCCGCCGACAATCGCACACGTCAACGTTATGAAGAATTTTATCGCTTTATCAAGCATAAACCTCACCTCCCATGTGGTTTAAGCAAAGCCTAACATACTTTTCTGAAAGTTTGCTGATTGACATTGGGCAGGGAAAAATTTTTATCGGCGTTTAACAATTCGGCGGGCTCGTGTCCTCTCTTAACGTAAGCGTGGATTCGTGAAACAGTGACGACTTTGGCGTGTCGCGCCTCCGAAGCGTGAAAAAATTTTTGCGTTTTGATTTACTTTCTCTTTGCGCGCACAAAGAGAAAGTAACAAAGAGAAAGTGCGCCTCGCGGGGGCGGCTGCTCGTTCGTGATTTGGAGGTTAAGGTTACCCGTGCCTGGTGTGCGCCGGATGACGCCATCACGGCGTCAGACGCGGCGCGGCCGTCATCCATGACGGCCTCAACTTCCTCGACGGACGAAATTTTTCGGGGGCTCAGAAATTTTCTGCGGGGAAAAATTTTTTGTCGGCCGCCAAAAGATTTTCGACACGCGAGATAATTTTTTCGGCGAGCTCCACTTTGCTCATCTTCGGAAAATTTTCGACCTCGCCGCCGCGGTGAATGATTGACGCAATATTCGTCGGCACGCCGAAGCCCGCGCCCGCCGCCGTCACGTCGTTGGCGACGATGAAGTCCAAATTTTTCTCGACGAGTTTTTTGTTCGCGTACTCCAAAATATTTTGAGTCTCCGCCGCGAAGCCGACGAGCACCTGAGATTTTTTCAAGCCGCCGAGTTCTTTGAGTATGTCGGGGTTCTTGACGAGCTCCAGCGTCAAAGTTTCGGCGGATTTTTTTATCTTCTGCGCGGCGGGATTTTTCACGCGGTAATCGGCGACGGCTGCGGACATAATCACCGCGTCGACCGAATCAAATTCCTTGAGGACGGCCGCGCGCATTTCGACAGCGGCTTCGACCTTCACGAACTTCAAATTGTTCGGCGGCTCAAGCTCACTCTTGCCGGAAATCAAAATGACTTCCGCGCCCGCCTCGACCGCCGCCCGCGCAATTTCAAAACCCATGCGCCCGCTCGACCTGTTGCCGATATAACGGACGGGGTCAATCGCCTCGACCGTGCCGCCCGCCGTCACCAGAATTTTTTTCCCGCTCAATCTCCCCGCCGAAAAAATTTTCTCGACCGCCGCGCAAATTTCTTCGGGCTCGGGCAAGCGACCTTTGCCGCTCGTCCCGCAAGCCAGCTCTCCGGAGGCGGGCTCCAAAATTTTCACGCCGCGCGCCCTGAGGATTTTCAAATTTTCTTGCGTCGCGGGGTTCTCGAACATTTTCGTGTTCATGGCGGGCGCGACCAAAATTTTTCCGTCGAAAGCCAGAATCGTCGTCGTGAGCAAATCGTCAGCGATGCCGTGCGCCGCCTTTGCCAAAAAATTTGCCGTGGCGGGCGCAATCAAAATCAAATCCGCGAACTTCGCCAAGCCGATGTGCGCAACATGAAAATTCGCCGCGTCCCCGAACATTTCCACGGACACGGCGTTATTTGTAATTTCTTGAAAAGTCCTCGGCGAGACGAATTCGGTTGCGTTGCGCGTCATCATCACTTTGACGTTCGCGCCCGACTTCTTCAAGCGGCTGGCGACCTCGACGACCTTGTAAGCCGCGATGCCGCCCGTCACGCCGATTAAAATATTTTTTCCGCGCATGACTCAATCCTTTATCGTGTAAGAAATTTTTCCCTCGTTAATTTCTTCCATGGCGTTTGTGACGAATTTGCTCGCGCGATTGTCCACGCGGCAAGGCTTGCCGCTCAAAAGTTCGCGGGCTCTTTTGCTGGCGAGCACGACCAAGGCGTAACGGCTGTGCGTTTGCTTGAGCATCGAATCCGTCGACGGATTGACCATGCTCAGCGGCGTTGCGTTTAATTTCATTCAAAATCCTCTCCCAAATTAAATTTGTCCGTGTTGCGCGCGACCTTCAGGCGTTCGGCTGACAAAATCGTTTTGATTTTTTCGGCGGCGTTTTCAATCGTGTCATTGACGACGACGTAATCATATTCCGGCCCGACTTTAATTTCGGCGACGGCGTTTTTCAGTCTGCGCGACAAAGATTCGGGCGTCTCGGTGCCGCGACCTTCGATTCGCCGCTTGAGCTCCTCCAAACTCGGCGGCAAGAGGAAAATGTAAATTCCTTCGGGGCATTTGCGTTTGACGTTGAGCGCGCCCTGCACGTCAATCTCCAAGAGAATGTCTTCGCCGCGATTGAGTCGCTCCTCGATTTTGTTCAGCGGCGTGCCGTAAAAATTTCCGTAGACCTGCGCGTACTCCAAAAATTTTTCGTCAGCAATCCACGCTTTGAATTCTTCGACGCTGAGGAAATAATATTCCCGCCCGTCGACTTCACCGGGACGCGGCGCGCGAGTCGTCGCAGAAATTGAATAAGCGACCGCGGGCAAGTCACTCAAGATTTTTTTGCAAACCGTGCCCTTGCCCGTGCCGCTCGCACCCGAAATCACAATCAGCAATCCGCGAGTCATTTCCCTAACTCCTAACTCCTAACTCCTAACTAATTAAAATTCTCCGTCGAAAACTTTTTCGGCCGCGCCCGTCATGAAGATGTGATTGTTCGCGCGCCAATCGATGTTGAGCTCGCCGCCGTCAAGGATAACCGTCGACTGCCTGCCCGCCAAGCCGTTCAAGTTCGCCGCGACCGCCGTGGCACATGCGCCCGTGCCGCACGCCATGGTTATGCCGCTGCCGCGCTCCCAAACTCTCATGCGCAATTTATTTTCGCCGACCACCTGAACGAATTCGGTATTGGTCTTGCGCGGGAAAAATTTATGCGTCTCAAATTTCGGGCCGATATGCTCCAAGTCAACTTTTTTAATGTCGTCGACGAAGATAACGCAATGCGGGTTGCCCATCGAAACGCAAGTCATCTTGTAAGTCACGCCGTCGACTTCAATCGGCTCGGCGACCAACTTTTGAGAACCGAAGCCCGCCACGGGAATCAAATCCGCATTGAAAATCGGCTCGCCCATGTCGACGGTTATCAAGTCATACTTCATGCTGACCGTGAGGATGCCCGCGCCCGTCTCCACCGACAAATCATCGTCGGAGAAAAATTTGTCGCCGCTCAAAAGATAACGCGCAAAGCAGCGCAGGCCATTGCCGCACATTTCTGCCTCGGTGCCGTCCGCGTTGAAGATTCTCATGCGCGTTGCCGCCTTGTTGGAGCTGAGCACGTAAATCACGCCGTCCGCGCCCACGCCGAAGTGTCTGTCGCACAGCCATTTAATTTTTTCCGGCTCGTCAATCTCGTCGCCCGGGCGGTCAATCAATATGAAATCGTTTCCGCAACCTTGCCACTTCTCAAACTTTTGCAAAGCAATCAGCCTCCTTTGATTCGTGCAGTATAATACTTTTCCTCAGCCAACGCAACTTTCATTTGAGGTTGTGCGCGTTCGCGTATCTCACTCCGTATGCCGACTGCGCCGTCAGCTTGAAGCCTTTCAACTTTCCCAATACAGCGGCGCGAGAATGTAATCGCTCCACACGTAAAAATTTTTGTCGAAGACGTTCACGAAATAATAAATCGATATCGGCGCGAGACCGCTCACGCCCGTGACCAGCCCGGGTTGTAAATCGTCCGCTGCTTCACGTTGAACAGAATCAAATGCATCACAAGCTCCGGCAGAGAGAAAATCATCGCCGCCAACAGCAGGAAGTGCACGTCGGGCAAAGCGAGTGCCGCGGCGTACACCGGCAGAAGGAAGCTCCGGTTGCCGAACATCGAGTTCAGGTTGTTGCAATTCCATTTCGTCGAATAAAAAATCCCGCCGAGTTTTTCGACGGGAAAAATTTTTTGTCCGCGCAAATTTTTATTTGAGTTTGGAGTCGCTGATTGAGTAGGTCGTGCCGTTGATGTTAAAAGTGTCGGAGCTCGTCACGTTTTGGAAGATGACATGCCCGCCGCCTTCAATCGCCAGCGTGAGCTTGCCGCTCTTGAAAGAAGAATTGGTAAACGTTCCCTCTGAGCCGTCGGCCTTGAGGATTTGGAGCATGTCGGAGCTCGTGAAGTCCGCGACATAATCTTTGCCTTCGTCCGCGCGGAAGATGAAAACGTCGTCGCCCTCTCCGCCGAAGAGGGTGTCGTTACCCGCGCCGCCCCAGAGGGTGTCGTTGCCTGCCTCACCGAGGAGCGAATCATTTTCCGCTTCGCCCGCCAGGTAATCGTCGCCTTTGCCGCCCCAGAGCGTATCGAGTCCTTCGCCGCCGAAGAGTGAATCGTTGGCCGCCTCGCCGAGCAATGAATCGTTGCCTGCCTCGCCGTAAAGATAATCGTCGTCCTTGCCGCCGCGCATATGGTCGTCGCCGTCGCCGCCGCTCATCGTGTCGTTGCCTTCTCTGCCGTAAAGGAAATCGTCGCCCTCTCCGCCGTCGAGTGTATCATTGTCTTCGCCGCCGTCGAGCGTATCATTGCCCGCGCCGCCGAAGAGTGAATCGTTGCCCGCCTCGCCGAGCAGTGAATCGTTGTCCGCTTCGCCCGCCAGGTAATCGTCGCCTTTACCGCCCCACAGCGTATCGAGTCCTTCGCCGCCGAAGAGTGAATCGTTTGCCGCCTCACCGAGGAGCGAATCGTTGCCCGCCTCGCCGTAGAGCTTATCGTTGTCCTTGCCGCCGCGCATATGGTCGTCGCCGTCTCCGCCGCGCAACGTGTCGTTGCCTTCGTCGCCCCACATGGTGTCATTGCCGGAGCCGCCGCGGATTGAGTTATTGTCGTCGTTGCCGTAAAGCTCAACGTCCGTCGTGCGCGCGGAAGCGTCAATGACTCTGACATAAGATTCGATTGTCACGGGCGAGGAGTCTTCGTCCGTGACGCGCAAGATGTCGCTCATGCCGTCAATGTTTATGGAGCTGAGAGACGCCGCGCCGCGCAAAAGAATCGAGTCGGAATCAACTGTGATAATTACGTTCGAGCCGCTCACTTGAGAGGAATAAATATCGCCCACGATTGAAATTGTGTCATTGTCTTTGAAGCCGTAAATTGTGTCGTTGCCGTCGCCCACCAGATATTGAATGAAAGTGGAGTCAGAATTGGAGCTCAAGCGAATTACGTCGTTGCCGAGCCCTGCGTTTATCGAAACGTCGCTGCTTGTGTAGTAATTGAGAATTACATCGTTGCCTGCCCCGCTGTCGATTGAAACCATGTCGGCGCGATTGTGAATTGAATCGTTGCCCGCGCCCGCGAGGATATTTGAGCTTGCGCCGTCGGTACGATTGTAAATGGAATCATTGCCCGCGCCCGAATCGATTGTGGACTCCGTGCCGCGGTTCTCAATGTAATCGTTGCCACTCCCGCCGAAGATTGACGCGTAATAACCGTCTGCACCGTTTTGAATTGAATCGTTGTTGGCACCCGCGTCGATTTTCGAAGAGTAGCCTGAGTTTTGAATGGAATCGTTGCCGCCGAAAGCCGCGATTGTAACTTCCATGCCGCTGTTGAAAATGGTGTCGTCGCTGTCCGTGCCGTTGAGCAATGTGTTGCTCTTTTCGTTGTTGAGCTCTGCAAAGCGTTGCAGGTCGAAAATAAATTTTTTCATGATGAGTATCTCCTTTACAGATTAAAAAATTTTTTTACATTGTAAGGCGCGTTTCTTAATAAACGATTAGACTCAAAAATTTTTCCGAAAAAAAAATCCCGCCGCGCGACGGGATTTGAACTTTCCAAAACGTTTAACTCTTAATCATATTCTCCAGCGTCTCGAAGAGGACGTCGGGCTCGACGGGTTTGGACAGGTGCGCGTTCAGTCCCGCCTGCAGTGAGCGTTGTACATCTTCGTCGAAGGCGTTGGCTGTCAGCGCGATAATCGGAATGGTTTTTGCGTCGGGGCGCGGCAAGGCTCTGATTCGTTGCGTCGCCTCCAGCCCGTCCATCTCCGGCATGCGCATATCCATCAAAATTGCGGCGTAATAATTTTCGGGCGAGTTTTGGAATTTCTCCAGCGCAATCTTTCCGTTCTCGGCGAGCTCCGCTTCCATCTCCCGCATTTGCAAAACCATCATCATAATCTCGGCGTTGACGGGCATATCCTCCGCCAGAAGGATTTTCTTGCCCGCGAGGTCGGCTTTGGTTTTTTTCGCCAACACGCTGACTTTTTTCTTGCGAAGAGCGTTTTTGAATTCCTCAAGCAGGCTGCCTGAGAAGAGCGGCTTGGCGATGAAGCTGTCGACGCCCGCCGCCAACGCATCCTCCATGACGTCGTCCCAGTTGTAAGCCGTCAAAATTATAATCGCGGTTTCGTTGCCGATAATCTCTCGAATCTGCCGCGTGACTTCCACGCCGTCCATTTCGGGCATGTGCAGGTCGACGATAATTAAGTTGTAAGGTTCGCGGCGCGCGTGGCGGAGTTTGACGCGTTCAATCGCCTCCTTGCCGCTCATGACGGTTTCGGCGGCAATACCCGCCTTCTCCAGCACGAGCTTTGCGTGGTCGCAGGCAATCGGGTCGTCGTCGATAACCAGCACGTTCATTTCCTGCGGTTTAATCTCCACGTCGTCGCCGGTCGTGTCGGTCTTGTCGGAGTTCATCAGCGTGACGGTCACGGTGAAGGTCGTGCCCTTGCCTTTTTCGCTGTCGACTTCAATCTTGCCGTTCATCATCTCCACGATACTTTTTGTAATCGCCATGCCGAGTCCCGAGCTGCCGTATTTGTTCGTGGCCGTCGAATCTTCCTGACTGAACGCTTCAAAAATTTTCGGCAGATAATCTTTGCTCATGCCGATGCCCGTGTCCTTGATTGTAAATTTAATCGCGGATTTTTTGTCGAAGTCGGCGGTTTTCTCAACGATTAAATCAACCTTGCCGCCTTCTGGCGTGAACTTGACCGCGTTGCCGAGGATATTAATCAGCACCTGCCGCAGCTTAATGCTGTCGCCGATATAATATTCGCCGAGGTGTCCGTTGATGTGGCAGTTGTATTCGAGCTTCTTGCCGGAGCATTGCCCGCCGAAAATCGTATTGATTTGCTCAATCATCTTCGGGAAGGAAAATTCTTCGTTGCGAACGACCATGCGCCCGCTCTCAATCCTGCTCATGTCGAGGATATCGTTAATCAGTCCGAGGAGGTGTTGGGCACTCGTCCCGATTTTTTCCAAGTAACTGCGAGTCGTGTCGGAAATGCCGGGCTCATGGAGCGCTAGGTTGTCGAGCCCGATGATTGCGTTCATGGGCGTGCGAATCTCGTGGCTCATGGCGGAAAGGAAAACGGTTTTGGCTTTGCTGGCTTCTTCCGCTGCCTTGAGTGCGTCACTGAGTGCTTGGCTCTTCGACAGGGCGTCACGCATTTCCGAATCGATGTCCGTAATGCCGACGCCGACGACGTGATTGGAAATTCTCGTGCCGTCGTCAGCAATGCCGACACTCGCCATGCGAATCATCTCGTAACTTTCCTTGCCGTTTCTGTTCGCCAAGTATCGATACGTTATGATTGAATTGTTTTCCAAAGACTCGCGAATATTTTCGGGCTTGATGAAGTCCAAGAAGTCATTGCGATATTCGGCGGTGACGTAAAGGTTTGCGTACTCGGTGAATCTTCTGCTGAACTTGAAACCTTCGCCTTCGGAAAGCGCGCCTTCCAAATCCTTATCGCCGCGGTAACAAATGCCCGAATCGTCAGCGAGGTTGACGTAATAAACGCTACGGTAATCACTCGACAGCGCGCGTATCATGTTGTCCTGCTGAGCCTTCTCCTGCTCTTGCGCGAGGAGTTCTTCCTGCAGGGCGAGCTGCTCTTCCAGTTCCTGCTGCTTAACTCGGTTCTCGGCGTCGGCGGTTTCCTTCTCCAAGCGCGCCTTTGCCGCCTTGCGGAGCTGAACGATGACCATGGCGAACATGGCTACCAAGACCAAGGCCGTGGCGACGGAGTGGAGAAGACTTCGGAAAAGAATTCCGTCGGTGATTGAGCCGATTTGTTCGCTGATAACGCTCTCGCGAATCAGATAAGTCAAAATCCAATTCGTGCCGTGAACGGGGACGTAATAAATCGTTTCCTGCACGCCGTTATAATCAAAAGCGGAGAAACCTTTTATTCCGTTTTCAAAGTCGCGCTTCATCTTGTCGAGAGAATATCCCCGCGCGAATTTTGCGTTGTCCATTGCCGTGAACAAATTGCGCGCGCCCGACCGCCCGCCGAGCACCATTCCCGTCAAAGCCGTGCCGTCTTTGGTGTAAAGGTTGCAGAAGGTTGTGTTGTTGCCGGTCGTTTGAAGGGAAACGGCTTCGAGCATTCGGTTGATGTCAATCTCCACGAAACACGCCACGAGGGTTTTGCCCATGAACGGCAGATTGTCGGCGGGCATGGCGATGACGATTTTTTTCACTGCACCGTCCAAGTTCTTGAGAGAAATTTCTGTCTCGGTGAGAGTTTTATAATCGAAGTTGTATAAGCCGATGTCGTTGCGTGTGCCGCGCGAGGTATAAATCAATCCTTCCTTGTCGACGAACGCGAATTTCTCCAAGCCGTAAAGTTGTTTCATGCGCGCCTGATACGCCTGCAATTTTTCCACGCTGCTCAAATCATCCTTTGTCATGAGCCCCATGGCGATATCCATGTCGTTGATGTAATCGTTCAGCTTGCCGGCGACAACCTGTTCGCGCCTGCCCGCCAGCTCGTCCAAGTACAAGAGGCTGACCGTTCGGACTGCCTCTTCATTGTCATCATTAACTGAGCTGCCCATCCAAAACGTTCCGGCGATAAGAATCACCACGACGATTAACGCACCGATTATAATTTCCTTCATGAGGTTTTTTTGCTCGGTTTCCATTTTCCCCACTCCAAATGTGTTGTGACTTTCTCCGATTGTACAACAGAATCTTTCAAGGAACAAGGAACAAGTTTTTAATTCGTCGCTGAGTCATACTTTTCTTTGCGCGGGGAATCCTTTCGTTGGTTAAGCAAAAGGACACAAAGTCAACTGAGGCTGGCGCGACTCGTTGTGCTCATTCGGCTGAGAAAATTCTTTTGAGTTATTGAATCATACTTTTCTTTTGCTCACCCAAAAGAAAAGTATGCAAAAGAAAAGGGAGCCTCGCGGGGGCGGCTCCTCGTAAACGGTTCGGAGGTTGAGGTTACCCGCGACCGCTCGTTGCGCTGGACGCCGCTGTCCTGCGGCGTGTGCAGCGCGGCCGTCATCCTTGACGGCCTCTGATTCGTAAGTCAGTTCCTAATTTTTTCTGAGGTCGGCGCGAATCACGAAGGCAATCTCTCCGTCGTCGCGCTCCGAGGAATTTTCCAGCCGCGCAGATTTTTCCACGGAGTTTCTCACGCGGGCGAGGTAATTCCTCAAGGCGTCGGGTTTATCGGTTAAGCCTTCGAGCTCCAGAGAATTTTTGTCGACGCGGATTTTTGTCAGGCGAACGTCACCTTCCGCAATCTTTCCGAGCTTGACGAGCAGATTAAACTTTTTCTCCGGCTCAATGCTTGCGGCGAGCGAATTTATTTTGTGAAGCTCCGCAACCGTCGCGTCGAGATTTTCTTTTAAGATGAGTTCGTCGTGAAGTTCGTCGAGAGAAATTTTTGCCGCGTTGAGTTTTTCAGAAGCCGCGCGGTAATCGATTAAAAGTTTCGCCGAGCCGAGGAACATTGCGATAAAAAAAATCGCCGCTGCCGCGACAGAAATTTTTTTCCAACTCCACACACTGCTCCGAGCCGCCAAAAGGTTTGGAGTTTTTTTGTCGCGAACGACGCCGATTATAAATTCCGTCCTGTCGAAGGGCGCGGCTTTCGTCAGCAAGTCAACGGGCATGACCGACAGCCCGCGCAGATTCAGATTGAATTTCTTGAACGCCGCAACGAATTCTTTGACACGCGCGCGCGGCAAAGTTTCCATCCACAGTTCCTCGCCGACTTTCGCGAAGGAGGACACCGCGTCCGCGCCCGCCTGCGCCACCGCCCAAGTCTTGACCGACGCGGGCAATTCTTTTTCGGGGAGATTTGGAATTGCACTTTGATAAATTACGGCGTCGCTCTCTTGAAGGCAGAAACCGACCGCCGAAGTCTTCCAACCTTTTTGCGCACACGCGAGCGAAATTTTTTCGGCGAGCTGAGCGGGCTCCGCGCCGTCCGCGTCGACTTCAATCGTTTCAAATTTTTCGGTCAGGCGCGCGAGGAAAATTTTTTCGCCGTCGAAGTATGCGCCGACCACTTCATTCATTTCTTCGCGGAAAAATTTTTTCAGCCGAGCAAAATAATCGTTCATCATTTTACGAGCTCAGCGACCGTCGCGTCCACAGCTTTGACCAAATCTTTCGGCGCGAGGACGATTTGCATTCCGCGCTGACCTGCGCTTATCGAAATTTTTTCCAACGTCAAGGCGCGCGCGTCGAGGAACACGGGATAATTTTTCTTCGCACCGAGCGGCGAGCAACCTCCGCGAACGTAACCTGTCAGCGGCAAAAGTTCTTTGAGCGCGACCATTTCGACCGACTTATTCCCGCTTGCCTTCGCCAACGCCTTCAAGTCCAATTCGTCGTCGCCGCCGATGACCGCCATGATTACTCCCGTTTTGTCGCCGCGCGCCGTCAGCGTCTTGAAAATCATTTTGATATCGAGCCCGCTGATTTGCGCGACGTGCACCGCCGACAAATCGTTCTCGTCGACCGCGTAAGTTTTTATCTCGTACTCAATGCCAAGCCCGTCGAGGATTCGGGCGGCGTTCGTCTTTTTAATTTTCTTTGTCATACGATTCCCTCACCGAAAAATTTTTTCCAAAATGTTGCCGGGGTTTGTCAGCAACACGCCGATTAAAATTATCTGCACGAAGAGCAGCAGCGGCACTCCGAATTTAAATTTCAAGTGCAGAGTTTTATGATGGCAAATCTCCATGGCAGCCCCTGCGCCAAGCGAGCCGCCTATCGCCGCCCAAAGCAAAAGTGTGCTCTCGCGGACGCGCCACTTGTCATGTGTCGCGCAATATTTGTCCCAGGCGAACAACGCGAACGTCACGACGTTGACGGCGACCAGATAAGCTCCCGCGAACAAAAATTTTTCTTCCATGATTTAAAACCTCCATGAATCGGAATATATAAAGAAAATTTTTTTGTGTCAAGCAAAATTCAAGACGCTCCGATTCCCGAAAATTTTCCGAGCGCGGGGAAAAATTTTTAAAAAATTTTTTGGGCTTGGAGTGGAAAAGCGGGGAAGATGGCGTCGCGGCGGGAAAGATGGGGTAAAAAATTTTTTTGGTGGAGGTATTGACAAAGGGCAGTTTCGGGTGTATATTAAGCAAGCTTGATTCACGG
>JAFXQM010000004.1 GCA_017527075.1 Selenomonadaceae bacterium | reverse complement strand
TTCACACGAGCCGCGACCAATGCTTTTTGCGCCGCCTGTTGTCGTTCGAGTGCCGGCAGATAACGTGTCTCGTCAAACTTGCGAGCCGTTGCCCGCGCCCGTGCCAGTTGCGAATCACTGCCGCCCGCCGCGAACAATTGCTCCACCTTGCCCCACTTCGCGTCCCTTTTGGCTTGAGCCGCGAGAAATTGAGCGTTCGTTTTGTCGAATTGTTTTTGAGCCGCAAGCATTGCCGCCATCGGACTTGCCGCCGCACCTGCCGCACCGCCGCCATATCCGTATCCACCGCGCCCGCCGCCGCCACCATAACCATATCCTCCGCGAACTGCACCGTTAAGATTAACCACATTCGCGTGGATTGTCATCGTGCCAACCGCCGCCGCACCTGCCGCGCCTTTAGCAGCCGTGCCGCCGAGAGCCGTAGCCCCTGCCGCGCCAACACCTTTGAACACATTCAGCGCACTTTGTCCGAGAGAAATAATTTTCTTCAAGCCCATGACGAGCGCGCCGCCCGCGAGCAGTGAGCCAATGCCGTCGAGCTCCATGACTTTATCTTTCAGCCGCCCGACCACGTCGCCGATTATCTTCCCGAAGTCGCTGATGTCAATTCCGTCTTTGAACAGATTATTCGCGCGGGTCAAAATTTCAGTCAGCGCGTCGACGAAATTTCTCAAGCCGTCGCCCGCCGTGCCCGTGAACAAATCTTGCTGAAATGCGTCCCATGCACTGCCGAGCCGAGTAAACGAACCCGCCAAATTATCAAGCATGTCATTTGCCATTTGTCCCGCTGTACCCTCGACGTTGTTCATTTTGGCTTCCAACGCCTCAATATCTTGGAAAACCATTGCCATTAACTTCGGAGCGTTTTCGAGCCCCGCCATCATGGAACCGATTTTGAGCATGTCAGAGCTTCCGAGCTTGCCGCCGTTCTTGAGCGCGTTCTCAATCGTCGAATTAATTTTGCGTCTCGTGTCCGCGTGAATTTTTTCGCCCGACAACTCCTCGGCGACCTGCAGGAAGTCATCAACACTCATGCCGCCTTGAATTTTATTTCTGAACGCCTTGATAAAATCGAGCGGCATAAGCATGTTCCCGTTCTCCGCCGCGTGCTCCAAGCCGAGAAGTTTTTCAGCGAAGTGCGTGTTGCGATTTTCGCCCGCCAGACGGTTGAAGATTGTGTTAATGCCCGTGCCCGCCATGGAACCTTTTATCCCGGCGTTCGCCATGAGCCCTGCCATGATTAACATTTGTCGTGCGGCTTCCGTCCGAGCTTGCACACCTTCCTGCCCGCCGATATTCGCGAACATCGTTCCGATTGTCGACGCGCTGTATTTGGTCGCCTCTTTCAGCTGATACAAATCCGTGTTCGAGGACGCCTGCACCTTCGCGAACATGTCAGCAAAATATTCGGGCAAGTCAATCGCTTGTCCCTTGGCGTTGGTGTACTGGTCGGTCGCCTTGAGTCCGAACGCTGTCATCGCGTCTGTGAGCATGTCGGACGCCGCGCCCAAATCCATGCCGCCCGCGCTCGCCAGATTCAGCATGTGCGGAGTCGCTTTTAAAATTTGTGGAGTTTCCCAGCCGGCCAAAGCCTGATACCGCATTCCTTCGGCAACTTGTTGACGAGTCCAAGCCGTTTCCATGCCCAATTTTTTAGCCAGCGCATACATGTCTTTCATGTCCTGCGAATCTTTACTGAGCTGACGAATCGCTTGCACGCGACTCATCTCTTGTTCAAAACCTGCCGCCGAAGAAATTGCATTGCCGACACCGTAGCCGACGCCCATCATGCCTGCCATCGGCGCGAAGACTCCCGCGCCCATTAGCGCGCCGCTCATCATGCCGTTGATTTTATTCATCGCCGCGCCCTTGACGTTGACCGCAACGTTCCACGCCCGCCCGCTGATTCGGAGCAAAGCCGATTCGATTTTGCGAATGCCCGCGAGTGCCGAATCATTTATGCGCATGGTGACTCGGTAGGTGCCGCCCGCGATTTTCTTCAGCAAAGAATTGATTCGGGAGGCGGGGTCAGAAACTTTATCGATAAGCCTGAGTGTCGCCGCGAACTTCTGCAGACCAACCGCTTTGATTCGCTGATTCAGCCGCTCGGCTTGCTTGTCTAACGCTTGCAATTCTTTTTGAATGCCTTTGACGCCGCCATTGGTTTTGTCATTAATCAAGACGTCGATTTCGATTGTCCTGCCGCTCATGCTTGTCTCGCCTCCCTCTCAAATTATTTTCGATTCTCTTCAGCGATTTGCGCGAGCACGGATTGCCGCACGAAAGCCCGCTCCAGCCACGACAGCTTTGCGTATTCACTCGGCAACAAATTTCTCTTCACGTAGATGGCGTGGAGCAAACGCAACTCACCCGTGCCGCGCTCAATCATTTTCGGATTAAGTCCTCAGCGTCTATTTCATATTTGCTGAGCCTGCCGATAATTTCAACCAGAGCATTCTTTTCGCCCGGCCACAGAATTGCGTTGACCATATCAATGCCACTGGCTACGTTGAGCTTTGCCCACGCGTCTTTGTTTTTCCAAAGCCGTTCTTTGTCCTCGTCGATTGTCGCCTCGTAAATCACTTGACTGTTGAAGCGGGATTGCTTTATTTCTTCCGTACGGAGCCCGCGATTAACAAGATTTTGGCGGCGGCATTTAGCCCACTCGTCCTCGTCGAGTCCGCGCACCGTGAATTCAAATATAATTTTCCCTTTGCGTTTAATTACTACCGGCTGAGTTTCGTCAGTCATGTGATAAGACGCCGCCTCAAGCAGTGCCGCAGTAATATCCGATTCAACCTTCTCAAGGTCGAGTTCTTTTTTCATGATTCAATCTCCTTAATCTTGGTAAGTCAAAATCTTTTGCAGGTCGGGCGGCTGATTGCAACGCAGAGAAATCGAGCGGCGAGTCACGTCACCGATTGACAGATTGTGTAAGTCCCACTGTCCTTCAGGCACGCAGTCAATAAAGTTGAAGCGCGATTCGGAGCCGTCGTAGCCGTGAATCACCGAAGAAAGTGTCCACATCGGAGCATGCCGCCCGTTCGTGAAGAAGTCAAACGCCTGCTTGATGAAATCGCTGTCCTCAATAATGTATTGCACAAGGGTAATCGTCACCGAGTAGCCCAAAAGATGTGCCTGTTCTATCGGCGAACCAAGCGGCTGAAATGTCGCCGTGTTAAAATTTACTTGCGCCTGCCATGATTCGACCGTGGTCAGCAATCTGCCGTCGCCGTCGAAAATGGACGCGTCCTTCCCGCTGAAAGCATTCCGCACGCCTTTGCCATAGAGAGCAAACTCATTGAACGCCATATAATCATCTCCAGTCAAAAAAGCCCGCCGAAGCGAGCCGATATTAAGTTGTCACCACGTCAAGTTCGCTGAACGGATTGGCGTAGCTGAAAGTATAATCGAGATAAATTTTCTCCAGCGAATCGATGTCGCCGATGTGCAAGACGAAGTAAGCATGGTCGCCTTCAGGTTTGTAACGGCTGTCCTCTTCGGCATAGGAGCCGTCGAAAAGTTTGTGTTCGGCAATCATCTCGCGAATAACCGTGGTCATGGCAGTGACAATCGTTGCGCGCCCGTGAGCGTCGTTGTTCAGTCTGCCAATGAGTTTATCACACGTGCGGTTGACGCGAGACATAAGCTCAAAGCGGCATTTTGTCCGACGAATTTTTTTCCAACCCTCGTCTTGGTCGTTGCCGAGTGTAACCAGCGTGGTGTTCGCGTTGTCGACCCAAACTTGCCCTTCCTCGTTCGGTGAAAGAACGACGCAACCGCCTTCCTCGGCTTGAATCATTTCACCGTTAGTCAAGTTGTCGAGAGGACGGAACGCGCCGCTGATAACCAAGTGAGTGATTGAAGCGTTCGATTCACAGCCCGCAACCATGCCCGCGATTCGCGCTGCCGCTTTGTAGCCGTCATACTTTTTGCCGTCGGTGCCGAACCAGCCGCCGAGCACGTAAACCGTCCGCCAATCATTCAGAGCAGTTGCGTAGTCAACGCGTCCAACTTCATCGGAAGTGCTGAACAAAAGTTTACTGCTTTGACCGCCGATAACCGCAATGCCAAAACGTCCCGTCTCATAGCTTTGAATAACAAATTCGTTTAACATAGAGTGAACGCTTGCGGAATTTGTATCGGCAATAACGACGTTCCAATTATAGCGTTCAAGTGCCTCAAGAGCCGTGGAGTATACGCCTGCTCCATAGCTTGTTTCGCCTGCGGGATAAGGATTCGCGCCGCTGCCGAAAGATTTTTGAGCAAAGTCACTGACACGTGTGCCCAAATCTTTTGTCGTCAATTCATCTTTGCCGGTCGTCGCATTTGTCACGACCTGTTTGAGCAAATGCTTCGCCGTGAAATATTTGCTCTCGCTATTAATCGCGTTGACAAATTTAATCGATTCTTTTTCGCCCGCCGCGACCGTAAAACTTTCAACGAGATAATTGCCTTCGTAAATGCTGAGCTGACGTTTCTTGTTCACGGGATTGGTAAAAACCGACGCCTTGAACTCGCGCGTGCCGGGATATTTCGCATAAATTTTAAATGCGGGCGCGTCCGTAATTTTAAATTGAGCTTTACCGCTCGCGTCCAAATCCAACGTGCCGTCGTCTTTAGTCTTGTAAGCTTTAACTTTGGACGAGTAAACAACTTTTCTGGCGGTTTTGCCTTGACCTTCCACACCGACACGCACCGCACGAACCATGAGCGCGCCGCCGATAAACGCTTGACGAATCGCCTCATAACCGCTGCCCGTGCCGACGATATTACGCAAGTTATTCATGTCTTCAGGGCTGATGTCGACCACAGTATTAATCGCGCCCCAGTTGCTCTGATAAGCAATGGCGACAATCCCGTTAATCGCGCCCTCGGTCGTCACGTCGCCTGAGCTCGTTCGGAAATATGTGCCGGGGCGAACCTCTTGGACGCCGAGTTGCCATAATCTTGCCATATAATCATCTCCAATCAAAAAAAGCCCACCGAAGTGAGCTTATACTTTTTGCTTAGCGAATTCTTCTACAATCGCGTGCGCCTCTTCAAGCGTGAATTTCTTTTTGCCCGAAGCCTTCAAAGCCGCCTTGACCAAGAAGGACGGGTAGCCGAATTCTTTCTTACCTGCTGCGGCTAATATTTCTATCGTGTACATAAAATCATCTCCTCATGTAACCGTCGTAACGGCGAAGCGCGCCGTCATGTTCAACCTCCAAATTCTTGAGCGGGTGAGCATAAATAATTCGCCGCGGGATTCCGTACTCCCACGAAGTTTTGAGCTGCCCTTGAATTTCATTGGCGTTGAAGTCAATGTCAGCATTTTGCAGTCTCATCGGCGAGTGGTCGTCGAGTTCGATTGCCTTAGCCAAAACCAGCGCGTAGTAAATCGCAACCAACCACTCACGCCGCGCTTGGACGCCGGGCGCAAAGATGTGGAAGTTCAAATCCGTCGTGACATACGTGACCACGTTCAGCTGCCGCGCCATGTTCAAGTTTGCTTGGCTTATCCAAAGCGCGGGGTGTTCGCGACTCGGCACAAAAATTTCTCCGAAGTCAGTCAGCCCGACCACGACCAGATTTTTATCCCAACGCTCCGCCCAAAGTTGCGCGGCTTGAATCGCGTCGGGCGAAGCCGTCAATCCGCATGGCAATTCGTAAATTTCAAATGTCATCGTCGCGCCGATAATCAACGCCGTTCGCTCTGCATTTTGTTCGGCGAATTTTTCTGTGCGCTGCCACTTGAGCAGAAAGACTTCCTCCGCCTTGAAGAGGACGCCCTCCAAAAGATTGCGCACGAGTTTTTCTATCGGCTCCGGCGCGATTGTGTCTTGCGAGCA
>JAFXQM010000019.1 GCA_017527075.1 Selenomonadaceae bacterium | reverse complement strand
GAGAATGCAACTTTTGAAAGTGATATTGACCGGCGGGCAAATTCACGACTCAGAACCTGCTCTTGCTCTTCTTAATGGCATAAAACTCAAAGGTAAAACAATTCTCGCGGATAAAGCATACAGTAGCGAGCAAATTCGCTTTTTCCTCGCTGAGCATGGAGCCTTTGCTTGTATCCCCGATAAAGCCAATTTCAGGATTAAGCATGACTTTGATTCAGAACAGTACAAACAACGCAATATCGTCGAGCGTTTTTTTCAGCGAATCAAAAATTACCGCCACGTCTCCACTCGTTACGACAAATTGGCTCTTTGCTTTTTGAATTTCGTTTTACTTGCTGCTTGTGTTATTCACTTTTAATTTACCAACAGCCCCTAGGAACTAGTCCCTCACTAATCACTAACCACTAATCACTAATCACTTGAGCTTGCCGCCGCTGATTTTATAAGTCGTGCCGTTGATGTTGAACTTGTCGCCGCTCGCCACGTTGTCAAAAATAATTTTTCCGCCGCCGTCAATCGTCAGCGTGAGCTTATCATCTTTGAACGAAGACTTGGTAAAGCTCGCGTCGAGAATCGTCAGCAGGTCGCCGCTTTGATAGTCCATGATGTGGTCGGTGCCTTCGCCCGGTTTATAAATGAACGTGTCCTTTCCGTCCCCGCCGTAAAGAGTATCGTTACCTGCGCCGCCCCACAGGCTGTCATTTCCTTTGCCGCCGCTGAGTGAGTCGTTACCTGCGCCGCCGAGGATTTTATTGTCGAGTTTATTGCCTGTGATTTTAATCGCTTTGGTTCGAGTGGAGGCGTCGATAATTTCAATCTTTGAATCGACAGTGACAGGCGAGGAAGTTTTATCATCCACGACGAGGAGTTTGTTGAAGTCGATGTTCACCGCGCTCAAGCTTGCCGCGCCCGTCAAAGTTATTTTGCCTTCGCCCACCGTCACAATTATATCGTCGCCGCTCTTCTTGGTCGAGTACTTGCTTGCGGCGATTTGGAGCGTCGAAGTTTTATTGAAGCCTTGGATTAGGTCGTTGCCGTCGCCCTCCGTGTAACGGAAGAAAACTTTTGCGCCCTTGTTGTTGACGAGAGTATCGTCTCCTGCACCGCCCGTAAGAGTGACATTCGCACCGCCGTCAATCCAACCGTAATAGGTGTTGTCGTAGCCGCCACTAACGAGTGAATCATTGTCTGCCCCGCCGTTAATCGACGCGCCGTCAGCTTGGTTGATAATCGTATCGTTTCCTGCACCGAGGTCAAAGAAAGACTGAGAGCCGTCACCGCTGTTGTAGACGTAATCCTTGCCGGAGCCCCCGCTGATTGTCGAAGACGCCGCAAAGTTTCGGATGGAGTCGTTGCCCGCGCCCGCGTCGAGGTTGAGTGCAATGCCGGTGTTGTTAACGGAGTCATTGCCTTTGCCGGTGTTGATTGAAACGTCGGAGCCGCTGTTTGAAATGTAATCATTGCCGATACCTGCGTCGACAGAAACATTTGCGCCGCCGTTGCCAAGGGAGTCATTGCCGCCGAGCGCGTTAATCGTCACGCCGTTGAGATTATTTCCGAGCGTGTCGTTGCCTTCGGTCAGCGTGATAACTTCCGTTGCCTTGGTCTTGTTTATGTTGAAGGCTTTGCCCTTTGCATCCTTGAGAAGGATTTTATTTTTGCCGACTGTGATTATGACATCATTGCCGCTTGCCTTCTTTGTGAAGGAGCCGCCTGTGATTGTAAGCGTGTCAGATTCGTTGAATCCGTAAATGGTATCGTTGCCGTCTCCCGACGAATATTTGATGAGGTTGCCGACGAAGTTCAAATGGATTTTGTCATTACCCTCACCGCCGCTGATTGTCACGAGCGAGCCGCTGTTGATGATTGAGTCATTGCCCGCGCCGCCCGAAATTTTTACTTGGCTGCTGATGTTGTTGATTGAGTCTTTACCATCGCCGCCGTCGAGGACGGAGCGGTAACCTGTGTTGCCGTTAAAAATTTTATCGTTGCCCGCACTGCCTCGGATTGTCGCGTCCCAAACATAATTGCTGATTGAGTCGTTATCCGCGCCGGCGTTGATTGAAACGTATGCGCCCCAATTTTCTACCGTGTCATTGCCGCCGAGAGTTTTAATCGTCGCGTAATCGAGCGCGTTGGTTATCGAATCCGCTTTCTTCGTGCCGGTGATAATTAAATCCTTTTTGGTCTTGCCGATGATGTTGACGGCGGATAAGGATGCCGCGCCCATGAGTGAAATTCTTTTTGTGCCGTTTACCGAGACGACTAACGTTTGACCGCTACGGGAAGTTTCGTAATATCCGTTGCCGATTGACAGCGTGGAAGTTTCGTCGAAGCCGAAGACGGTATCGTTGCCGTCGCCTGCATTGTATTCGACAAAATCGCTCCAACTTTCCAGAGAGATGCGGTCGTTGCCCGCGCCTCCTCGTAACGTATTGCTTCCGTCGTGACTGTAAATCGTATCGTTGCCCGCCCCGCCGTCAATCGTGGCATAAGAACCCTTGACGTGGTTGATTATGTCGTTGCCCTCTGCGCCGTCTGCGAAGAGATAATTTCCGCTGACATTGATAACCGAATCATTGCCCTTGCCGCCGATAATCGAAACGAAAGAGCCTTGACTGAAAACGGAGTCGTTACCTGCGCCGCCGTTTATGCTGAGGTTATCGCCCAAGCTGTAAATCGTATCATTGCCGGAGCCGCTGTCCATTGTCAGTGGCGAGCCGCCGTTGTAAATGGAGTAGAATGGATTGAAGCTGTAGAGCGAATCATCACCCGCGCCCGCCTCTATCGTCACGTAAGCAGCGTAATTTGCGATGGTGTCATTGCCCGTGCCCGAATTGATGGAAACGTTCTCGGCGTGGTTGTCGACGTAGTCATTGCCGGAGCCGCCGTCAATTGAAACGTAAGAGGCTCTGTTGGTGACGGAATCGTTGCCTGCCGCGGCTTTGATTGTCACGTCGTAAGCTTGAACGTTGCGAATGGAATCGTCACCGCTCGTGCCCGAAACCACCACGCCGTATTCTTGGTTGTCAATGACTGCCATGGTATCATCTCCTCAAAGAAAATATTTTCCCGCTCATTATCCCCCCCCCCCATGCCCCTTTGTCAAGCTCTTTGCAAAAAAATCCCCCGCGCTTTGCAGATGAAAAATTTTTCTCGCCCGCCGCGGACAATTCACTGCTGAAAAAATTTTCACAGCTCGCCGAATGTCACGTTGCGAAAAAAATCCCCCGCGCTTTGCAGGGGAAAAATTTTTTGTCAGAGCTTTGCTTGGGCGGCGATATTTTCCGCGCATAATCCGAATTGCTTCAGGAGCTCAGCCGCCGCGCCCGAATGCCCGAACTCATCACGGACGCCGATTTTTTTCACGGACACGGGATTTTTTTCCGCGAGCAAAGAACTGATTGCCTCGCCGCGCCCGCCGACCGTGATGTGCTCTTCGACCGTGATAATCTTTCCACACTCACGCGCTTTTTTGAAGACGCCCGTCTTGGTTGCCGCCGACTTGCGCACGACCGCCGGTTCGTTCAAAGAAACGCCCTTGCCTTTAATCGTCCGCAACAAAGTCAACGTCGGTTTATTTTTTATCTCAAGAAAAATTTTTAAGGCATCTTCCGGCGCGTCGAAGTCGTGCCCGTCAATTTCAACGACCGCGCAGCCGAACGCCGGCGAAGCGAGCCCGTCGACATCTCAACGCCAGACGTTAAGTTCATGTTCGGGTGCCTCTGAAGATACGAGCCGAACTTGAGCAACGTCTTCAAATCTTCAACGAGGAAAAAACTCGGCGTTGGCGAGCGTCGCGTAAAGCCCCAGCGCGCAATGCCCTTTCGACAGGACAAAACGGTCGCGCTCTTCCCACTTGGGATTTTTCGGGTCGATTTTCATTTCGGTTTTATAAAAGTAAGCGAAGTAATCCTGCGTGTGTCGAGTTCGTGTGGTGCTTGCCGAAGAACGGATTTTTCTCGCCGGTCAGGGACGCCGCGATTCTTGCACAAGTTTTAGGCTTAATCGCGTCGCGGATGTCTGCTTCGAAGAGCGGCGAAAATTTTTTGAAGTCGTCGAGTGGCAAGTTCTTGAGATAAACGCCGCGCGAAAAAAATTATCCCCGATTAATTGTCGGGGATTTTTCTTTGGAAAATTTTTTGACTCAAGAATTTTTTTCGAGCCAAGTTTTTGCGAGTGCAAGCTGAGCGTCGACTTGCGCGGGCGAAGTTCCACCTTGAGAAATTCGGGCGGCGACACAAGTTTCAGGTTTAATTGCGTCGTAAATGTCGGCGTCGAAGAGCGGGGAAAATTTTTTGAAGTCGTCGAGTGGCAAGTTCTTGAGATAAACGCCGCGCGCAATGCAGTGGTGCACGAGCTTGCCCGCCACTTCGTGCGCCTGACGGAACGGCAGATTTTTTTTGACGAGGTAATCGGCCGCGTCGGTTGCGTTGGAGAAATCTTCTTCGACGGCGCGCCGCATATTTTCCGCGCGAACTTTCATGCCCGCGACGATTTGCGCGAAGACCGCCAGCGAAAATTTCACGGTGTCCAGCGCGTCGAACACGCCTTCCTTGTCCTCCTGCAAATCTTTGTTGTAAGCGAGCGGCAAAGCCTTGACCGTCGTGAGCAACGCCATCAAGTGCCCGAAGACCCTGCCCGCCTTGCCGCGCACCAGCTCCGGCACGTCGGGATTTTTTTTCTGCGGCATCATCGAAGAGCCCGTGCAGTGAGCGTCGTCCAATTCAATGAACGAGAACTCGCGGCTGCACCACAAAATTATTTCCTCGCTGAAGCGCGACAGATGAGCCATCAAAATCGAAGCGGCGGATAAAAATTCCAGCAGATAATCTCTGTCGCTGACGGCGTCCAAGCTGTTTGAGTAGAGCGCGGAAAATTTTAACTCGTGCGCGACAAAATTTCTGTCGATGGGAAAGGTCGTTCCCGCCAACGCGCCCGCGCCGAGCGGCATGAGGTCTGCGCGGCTGTGAACGCCCTCGAAGCGGTCGAAGTCTCTTTGAAGCATGGAGAAATACGCCAGCAGGTGATGAGAAAATAAAATCGGCTGCGCGCGCTGAAGATGAGTATATCCGGGGAAAATCACGTCGCGATTTTTTTCTGCGGCTTTGACCAGCTCCGTCTGCAGTTGGAGAATCAGTCGTTGAACCTCGCGAACCTGCCGGCGCATGTAAAGATGAGTGTCGAGCGCGACTTGGTCGTTGCGGCTGCGCGCCGTGTGAAGTCTGCCGCCCGCCGCCCCGATTGCCTCCGTCAGAGCCGCCTCCACGTTCATGTGAATATCTTCGAGCGCGACGCTGAATTCAAATTCGCCCGCCTCAATCTCCGCCAAAATTTTTTCCAAGCCCGCGCAAATTTTTTGAGCGTCGTCTGCGGAAATAATTTTCTGCGCCGCCAACATTTTTGCGTGGGCGATTGAGCCTTCGATGTCCTCGCGGTACATGCGCTTATCGAAATTAATCGACGCCTGAAACTCGTTAATCATTTCGTCGGTCGATTTTTCAAAGCGTCCGCCCCAAAGTTTCTCACTCATTTTTTATTTACCAGCGCGCGAACTTTCAGCGGCAAGCCGAACAGATTTATAAAGCCGGTGGCGTCCGCCTGATTGTAAACGTCGTCGTGCTCGAACGTGACGAACTCTTTGCTGTAAAGTGAGTAGGGCGACTTGCTGCCCGCGCTGATGATGTTGCCCTTGTAAAGCTTGAGCTTGACCGTGCCTGTGACAGTTTTTTGAGTTTCGTCGACGAACGCCGCCAAAGCCTCGCGCAACTGACAGAACCACATGCCGTCATAAACCAGCTCGCCGTACTTAACCGCGACGTGTTGTTTGAAGTGGAAGGTCGCGCGGTCGAGGCAGAGGTATTCCAGCTCGCGGTGCGCGTAATAAAGAATGGAGCCGGCAGGATTTTCGTAAACGCCGCGGCTCTTCATGCCAACCAAACGATTTTCGCAGATGTCGACGATACCCACGCCGTTGCGCGCGCCGATTTCGTTGAGCTTGGTGATGAGTTCCACCGCGCCGAGTTTCTCTCCGTTCACGGCGACGGGTATGCCGCGTTCAAAGTCGACGATAACTTCTTCGGGCTTATCGGGCGCATCTTCGGGCGCGACGCTGATGAGGAACATTTTATTTTGCGGCGCGTTCCACGGGTCCTCCAGGTCGGAACCTTCGTGCGACAGGTGCCAAATATTTCTGTCCATGCTGTAAGTTTTGTTGGCGGCGGCAATCGGGATGTTGTGGGCTTTGGCGTATTCAATCTCGGCTTCGCGGCTGTCGAGTTCCCATTCGCGCCAGGGAGCGACGATTTTTAATTCGGGCGCGAGAGCCTTGACTGTCAATTCAAAACGAACCTGGTCGTTGCCTTTGCCGGTCGCGCCGTGAGCCACAGCGTCGCAACCTTCGGCGAGCGCAATTTCCACGAGACGTTTGGCGATTATCGGGCGGGCGAAGGAAGTTCCGAGCAAATATTTTTCCTCGTAAGTCGCGCCGGCTTTGAGCGTCGGGAAAATGTAATTCTCAATGAAATCTTTGGTGAGGTCGGCGATGAAAACTTTGGACGCACCCGACGCCAGAGCTTTGTCGTGCACCACGTTGAGTTCGTCGCCCTGACCGATGTCCGCGCACACCGCGATGACTTCGCAGCCGTAATTTTCTTTCAGCCACGGAATGATGACCGAAGTATCGAGGCCGCCGCTGTATGCAAGCGCAACTTTTTTAATCGAGTTTTTCACTGATTATCTCCTCCAATTTTAGCTTTGAGCTTTAAGCTTTAAGCTTTAAGGAAAAATCCTGACAGCTGAAAGCTAAAAGCTGACAGCTAATTTTAACTTCGCGCTTTCGGCTTGTCAAAAATTTATTTGCCGCTTCAATCCGAGCGTGATATATTTTTCCAAAAAAGGAGGCGAGTGAAGTGAGTATCTTCGACATCGGAAGATATCGGCGCGAGATTGATTTGAGCAATCGATTTTGCGCTTCGGTCGAAAGAAATTTTAATTCCGAGCTTGAACACCATAAACGTGAACTGGAAACGATAAGCGCGGAGTATTTGAAAATTGCCGAGACTGTGAAGCAACACTTCAACGTTTTTACGGCGTTGGAGAAAATTCATCTTGAGCAAGAAATTTCGCGGGAAAATTTTTCCGAGAGCAGTCGCCTGATAAATTTATCGAAGGACATCGGCACGGAAAAAATTATCGTCGTCGGCGGGGCGTCGTCGGTCGCCAAAGGAATGGGCGCGGGCGTGGGCGTGGGAGCCGGTGCGGTCGCTCTCATGACGGCGTTCGGCACGGCGGGCACGGGCGCGGCCATTTCCGGCTTGAGCGGCGCGGCTTATGTCAGTTCGTTGTTGGCTGCTCTCGGCGGCGGCACTCTCGCGAGCGGAGGCTTCGGCATGGTCGGCGGCATATTTGTTTTGGGTTCGGCTGTCACTTTGCCCGCGTTGATTGTGATGGGCGTGCTTGCTCACGATAAAATAAAATCCGCTCATCATAAAGCAATGCGGCGGAGGAGAGATGCCGAGCGGCTGGCGGAAGAGAGCAAAGATTATTTCGCCAAGCTGGAAGAATACGTCCGCCTTCTGCGCGAAATAAATTTTTCGTTCCGCAACTCGTCGGAATTTTTTCAGCGGCTGCTCACGTTTTCCTTTACCGCGCCCGACATTGCCCGCGACGATGATTATCAAAAAATTTTGCGCCGAGCCGCGCAGCTCACAAAAACTTTCGGCGAGCTTAAAGTCTTGGACGAAAACCAAAAGCCCAACGAAAATCTTGAAAGCGAAGTCGACGCGGCGAAAAAATTTTTCGAGCAGTGCTTTGAAGATTTCATCGCCTTCCGAACGAAGATAAGCCCGCAAGTTTTGGAGCTGACCGAGCGCATTAAAAATTTGAAAATGATTTCGCTCAAGGATGAAGAGATTCGCGCCGCCTTCGACGAGGCAGTTGATTCGGCGGAGGATGAACTTGACGTGACTGCCATGAAGTTGAATCGCAAGGCGGAAGAATATATTCCGCAGTTTCAAAAGTTGTTGGAGCGCGGCGTGAAGATAAAAATTTTTTACGGCATCGGCGAGGAAGATTCGGAGGAAAATCGTTGGACGCGGGCGACTGCTTACAAACTTAAAAAAATTTTCCGCAAATATCCGAACTTCAAGATGAAGCGCGCGGACACTCACGCGAAAATTTTTATCTGCGACGGAAAATTTTTGGTGCTGTCGAGTTACAACGTGCTGTCGAAGGATGGGAAAATTTACGACTGGGGCGAGGCAGGTCTGCGCTCTGCGGACGCCGAGTTGATTGCTCACCACAGGAAAGAGTACTTTGATTTCTGACGCGCGGAAAATTTTGCCCTTCGATTATCGGAGGGCGCTTTTTTTGCCTCGCCGCCCGCGACGCCCGTGAAAAATTTTTGAGCCGCTCGCCGCCCGCGACGCCCGTAAAAAAATTTTTTTGAGCCGCTCGCCGCCCGCGACGCCCGTGAAAAAATTTTGAGCCGCTCGCCGCCCGTGAAGTCCGTAAAAAAATTTTTGAGCCGCTCGCCGCCCGCGACGCCCGTAAAAAAATTTTTTGAGCCGCTCGCCGCCCGTGAAGTTCGTGAAAAAATTTTTTTGAGCCGCTCGCCGCGCCGAAATTTACCGGCGGCGTTCAACGTCGGGCAGGATTTATGAAAACTTTGGCGAAAGTGGTTGCCGATACCGCATTGATATTGCGCAAGTTGTGTTAAACTTTTTTAGGACTTCATTCATTTCTCATTACGCATTGCGCATTACGCACTATCTAAGGAGGGGCGGAAATTGGAAAAAAGGGAGAGTTTATGGGAAGCATATCTCAGGCGCGGCTTCTCTCGTCGGAGCTTTTTAAAGGGCTGCGTCGCGTTGACCTCGCTGATGGGCTTGAGCACGGATATGTTCTCGAAGGTCGTGGAGGCGGCGGAGAACAAACCGTTGCCGGTCGTCATCTGGATTCACGGGCACGAGTGCACGGGTTGCGACGAATCGTTCATTCGTTCGGGGGCACCGCTCGCCTCGGACGTGGTGCTCTCGTCAATCGCGCTGGAGTATGACCACCTGTTGAGCGCGGCATGCGGCGCACCGTTCGAAGCACATCTCGACGAGACAATCGCCAAATACAACGGGCAATACATCTTGGCGGTCGAAGGCGCGGTTGCCACTCGTGACAGCGGCGTCTACTGCATGTCGGGCGGGCACACGTTCACGCACCTGCTGGAGAAGGCTGCCAAGGGCGCGGCGGCGATTATCGCTTACGGCAGTTGCTCGGCTTACGGCGGCATTCAGGCTGCCAAACCGAATCCGACAGGCTCGGCGGGGATTGAACATTTCGTCGGCGGCAAACCCGTCGTCAAAGTCCCCGGCTGCCCGCCGATTCCCGAAGTCATGACGGGCGTTGTTATGCATGTGGCGTTGTTCGGCTCGCTGCCTCCATGTGATGCCGACGGTCGCCCGAAACAATTTTACGGCAACAGAATTCATGACACGTGTTATCGCCGTCCGTTCTTCGACGCGGGCATGTTCGCGGAAACTTTCGACGACGCGGGTGCGAAGGCGGGCTGGTGCCTTTACAAGCTCGGCTGCCGCGGTCCGGAAACTTACAACTCCTGCGGCAATTTGCGTTGGTGGCAGGGCATGAGTTATCCGATTCAGTCGGGCGCGCCGTGTATCGGCTGCTCGAATGCAAAATTCTGGGACGAAGACCCGTTCACCGCTCGCCTGCCGCAATACGGAAAGCTCGGCGACGTTGACAAAATCGGCGCGGCTCTCGGCGTGCTGACTGCGGCGGGTGTCGCGGGTCATGCCGTGGCCAGTGTCATTCAGCGCAACCAACGCGAAAATCTTATCGACGAAGAACATCATGACTAGGGCAGTAGGGAAGTAGGGCAGTAGGGAAGTAGTCTAATTCTCTTGTTCCCTAATTCCCTAATTCCCTAAAAATCGACCGAAGGGAGATTTTTCTATGCAACACGTTGTAGTAGACCCTATCACCAGGATTGAGGGGCACTTGCGCGTTGAAGTCACGGTGGACGAAACAAACGGCACGGTCACCGACGCAATTTCCAGCGGCACGGCTTGGCGCGGCTTGGAGCTCGTCCTGCGCGACCGCGACCCGCGCGACGCTTGGGCTTACATTCAGAGAATCTGCGGCGTCTGCACGACCGCTCACGCCCTCGCCTCCGTCCGCGCCGTGGAAGACGCGCTCGGCATCGGCATTCCCCTCAACGCAAATTATATCCGCAACATCATGGCGGCGACGCTCACCGTCCAAGACCATTTGATTCATTTCTATCACTTGCACGCGCTCGATTGGGTCAGCCCCGTCGAAGCCCTCAACGCCGACCCCGCCAAGACCGCCGAACTTCAAGTCGCCGTCCTCAACGCTTACCGCGTCGATTTGAAAGTTCCCGAAGAAGTCAACACTCAAGCTTACCCGCATGACTTCCCCGCCGCCACTCCTCAATACTTCGCGGGCATAAAGGCAAAGGTTCAGGCAATCGTCGCAAGCGGTCAGCTCGGAATTTTCTCGGCGCACTGGTGGGACCATCCCGACTACAAACTTTTGCCGCCCGAAGTTCATCTCATGGCGGTTGCTCATTATCTTGAAATGCTCGACAAGCAGCGCGAGATAATTACTCCGCACGTCGTCTTCGGCGGAAAGAATCCTCACCCGCATTACGTCGTGGGCGGCATGCCCTGCTCCATTTCTCTGAACGACGGCAACGCCCCCGTCAACACCGCGCGCCTGGCAATCGTCGACCGCGCTATCAACATGGCTCGCGACCTCGTCAACAATTATTATCTGCCCGACCTCGTGGCAATCGGCGCGATTTACGCGAAGGCGGGAAGAATCGACGGCGGCGGCTTGGCTCGCGAACGCGTGCTGGCTTTCGGCGATTATCCGCTGACAGGTTACAAGGGCACTTCAAACGGCGGCGGCTACTTTGAAAATCTTCTCGTCCGTTCAAATGGCGTCGTCGAAAATTTTGCGGCGGGCGTGGAGAAGGCGAAGTTCACTCCCGTCACCGCCGACGACTTGAAAGCCCCCGACATCATCAGCGAGGGCGTCGAGCACGCGTGGTACGAATACCCCGACAACGCCGCGAAAGATTTGCACCCGTGGAAAGGCGTGACCAAAGACAAATACACCGGACCGAAGACCGGCACGCCGACCATGTGGGAAACTCTCAACGAAGGCGGAAAATATTCTTGGCTTAAGACGCCGAAGTGGAAAGGCAAGCTCTGCGAAGTGGGACCGCTCGCGCATTACATCATCATCTACACCAAAGCGCAAAAAGGTTTGCTGCCTGAGCCGACGTGGGCTGAGCAAATGATGCTTAAGCAAATCGAAGTCGTCTCCAAAGTTTTGGGAGTTCAGCCGCACGTTTGGATGCCGACCATGCTCGGACGCACGGCTTGCCGCTGCCTCGACGCACAGCTCGCCGCAGAGATTAATAAATTTTTCTTCGACAAACTCATCGCCAACATCAAATCGGGCGACACCGCCGTAATGAACAACGAGAAGTGGGATCCTTCCACGTGGGCGACCGAATGCATGGGCGTCGGTCTCTACGAAGCCCCGCGCGGCGGATTAAGTCACTGGGTTTGCATTAAGGACGGAAAGGTCAGCAACTACCAGTGCATTGTCCCGACGACGTGGAATGCTTGCCCGCGCGACGACCAAGCCGGTCACGGTGCTTACGAACTGGCAATGATGACGACTCACGTTGCCGTCCCCGATAAGCCGCTCGAAATTGCAAAGGTCATTCGTTCCTTCGACCCGTGCATGGCTTGCGCCACTCACATGTACAACGCCAAGGGGGAGGAAATTGACATCATTTCGACCGACCCCTACGGGAGGTGAGCGGTCATGGCGATTAAATCTGTCAAAGACGTCAAGCGCAAAGAATATTATCTCTTCAGCCCGTTCCTGAGAATTTTTCACTGGCTGATGGTCGCGATGATTCTCGTGCTGTTCGTCACGGGTTTGCTCATCACCAAACCGATGAACGTCGGAGGCACCGAGCCCGTCTTCACCAGCCTGTCCATGGATTTGGTTCGCGACATTCACTTCCTTGCCGCGTTCATTCTCTGCGCGGGATTGATTATGCGCGTCTACGGTTTCATCATCAACAAAGGCGACAGACTTTTCCCGCGCGTGTGGGAAGGACACTTCTACAGCGAAACCGTTGAGGTTGCTCTCCATTACATGCTGTTGAAATCTCACCACGCGCCCTTCCTGAGGAATCCTCTGGCGCGCGGCTCCTACGCCATGCTCTACGTCCTGCTCGCCGTTGAAATTCTCACGGGCTTCGCGATGTATCTCATGGCAAATCCGTCGTCGTCATTCGGAATGCTCTTCGGATGGGTCAACGTCCTCGTCGGCAGCGAGATGATGAGCCATTACATTCATCATTACGTCGCCTGGTTCATTATCCTCTTCGCGATTGGTCACTTTTACATGGTCGTGCGCGCCGAGTTCATGGAGGGCGAAAGCGAAGTCTCCAGCATGTTCTCCGGCAAAAAAGTTTTGGCGCACACCCCCAAGGACGCAAACGAACTCGACTAAAATTTTTTCTGCGCAAAAAAATTTCCCGACAAGCCGTCGGGATTTTTTTTATTTCGTGTAAGGCACGCCGTTATAAATTCTCGGTCGCTCCTCAAAATTTTTGTTGATGATACTCTTGCTCTCGTCGAAGGAAGTCGTGCGAATGTCCATGAAGTCCAGCAGCGTGTGAATCAGATAATCCGTGCGATAAGGTCGGTCGAGTGCGGCGGTCAGCTCGGAAATTTTTTCGGGATAACGCTCGCGAAAACTTTTCGACGCCCAAACCAGCGCGGGAATCTCAATCATGTGGACGTTGCCCCGCTCCTCCAAAGAGTGGCCGAAAAAATTTCGTCCCTCGTAAACTTCCTCGCCGTGGTCTGAAATGTAAATCAGCACGGCGTTTTTATTTTCGAAGCGTTTAATTGTCTCGTCGACGATGAAGTCGTTGTACAGGACGGCGTTGTCGTATTGGGCGGTGCCCTGCCGCCAAAATTTTTCGGGCTTGTCCTCGTCGGCGGAAAATTTTTCAAACTCGGCAGGATAACGTTCACGATAAATTCCGTGCGTGCCGTAAAGATGAATCAGCCAAAAATTTTTCTCGGCGGTCGACGCGGCAAGAGATTCGTCGAGCACGGGCAGGAGCACGCCGTCAATCTGTCTTTGCCTGGCAAGTTTGTCTTCGGATTCAATGAAAAATTTTTCATCACAGCGCGCGGAAAAATATTTGTCGAAATTTCCCCAAAGACCGAGCGGGCTCTGATTCGACAACCGGACCGTGTGATAATTCGTGCGGCGCAAGAGGTCAAAGATATTTGCCTTGAGGTACCAATCGTTTTGCGGCTCATCTTTTTCCGCGAATGTAAAAATTCTCGCCATGGCAGGCGCAGTGTTGTTTGCGCAGGCGATTGTGTCCGTGAAGCGGAAAATTTCTCCGCGCTCGTGGCGGGCAGTCAATCGCGGCGTGGTCGGCAGGCGGTATCCGTAAAGTTGCATGTGGTTCCTGTCGGTCGCTTCGCCCAAGATAAAAATGACGAACGGAATGTTTGAATCGTCGGCAAGAATTTTTTCCGTCTCAAGCTGCTTGTCCATCTCGGCGAAAATTTTTTCTTCGCTCCCGATTGGCGCAGTCCGAACAAGTTCGTAAGTGTCTTTTGCGGCAAGCCAAGGTATCGTGTTCGAAAACCAATTGTCAGTAAAGGTTGGCAAAAAATTTTCGGTGTCGGAAAGATTAATGAGAACCGGCAGAAACGGCAAGAGCAAAATTATCAGCAGCTTCGTCGACAGCCGCTTGAGTCTTTCCTCCGAACGCGTCGCGAAAAATTTTTTCAGCCCCAAACTCAACGCCGCCAGCAAAAAAATGAAAGCCGCCAAGCTTCCGAGAACTTTGAAGTTCACGACGTACTCTTGGAGAAAAGTCGCAGCCGTCAGAGGATTGGTGCCGAGCAAAATTTGCAAAGTGTCGAGGTTCAGCGGCACGGAGAATTTCCAAAGCAAAAAGACATTCGTAATGAACAGCAGCGCGAACAAAATTATCAAAGTCGTTTGAATCAGCCGACGGATTTTCAGCGGCAGAAGATGAATCACCGCCGCCGGCAGGAACAGCGCACCGGCTCCGAACCAAAATCTTATCGCGCCCGTTTGAAAATCTTTCGGGAAGAAAATTATCGGCGCGTTCAAGATTGTGAGGACGACGAAAAAAAATCCGTCCTCCTTAATCAAGTTCATCACTTGCGAATTAATTCGGCGGAAAAATTTTTTCATCGTCGCGAGCAAAAAAAATCACTCCTCGTCAGTCTTCGGGCTCAAACTTTTTAATCAGCAACTCCTCGACGAGTGCCAAAATATTTTCGTGAATGTCTGTTGAACTTCGCGCGAAACTTCCCTCGGCGCAATTGACGACCTTCCAGCCGAACTTCAGCGCGATTTCTTTGTAAGTCTCGTAAGTTTTGTTTTGGAAGGCGGCGTCGGCCTCGTGGATATCTTCGCGCCCGCGCTCACGTCGGAGGATGGCGCAAATGTTCGGCGGCATGTCCAAAAAAATTGTCATGTCGGGTCTGGGCAAACCGAAGCGCACATACTCCAAATCTTCCAGCCACGTGTAAAATTTTGTGCGCTCATTTTTTTTCTTCAGCTTCGCCGCCTGATAGGCCATGTTCGAGCCGACGTAACGGTCGCTGAGAATCAGTCCGCCGCCGTTGTAAAAATCTTTCCACTCGAAGAAGCCGGCAAATCTGTCGACGGCGTAGAAGGTCGCCGACGCGTACGGGTTGACGTCCTCCGCGTTGCCTCCGAAGTCCCCGCGCAGATACATGTTTATCAACGCAGAGGATTCGGATTGATAATTGGGAAAGCTCACGCGCCTCACTTTGACTTCCAAATCTCGAAGACGCTCATAAAGTTTCTTCGTCTGAGTTGCTTTGCCCGAGCCGTCCGAGCCTTCGATTACGATTAACTTGCCCATAAATCTTTGCACCCCCTGCGAAAAATTTTTTGATAAAGTGCTTGATAAATTTGACAAGCCGAAAAATTTTCCTGCCAAAAAAGAATCGCCCTTCTATCAATTAGGAATGAGGAATGAGGAATTTTAAAAACCAATTCCTAATTCCTAATTGAACAGGGCGACTCTTTTCGGTCAAAATATTTTTTTACAGCGGCTGCTTACAAAAATCGATGAACGCCTGCGCCGCTTTGGAGACGTATTTTTCTTTCTTCCACGCCAAGCCGATGTCGACAAAAATCTGTTCGCAAAACGGAATGGATTTGATGTCCTCCGAGTGTTCGCAGATGAAGTCCAACAGAAAAGCGATTCCGACTTCGTGGGCGACCAAACCTTTTATCGTGACGATTTGGCTTGATTCGAGCACGGTGCGCGGAGAAATTTTCATCGCGGATAATTTTCCTTGAACGACCTCGCGCAGGTACGCGCCTTCCTTCATCATGATTAAATCGGAGGCGGCGATGTCCTGCGCGGTTATCTTTGATTTTTTCGCGAGCGGACTCGTTTGCGCCACACACACCATCAGCTGGTTGCGGCTCATCTTCAGCACGTTGAGGTTCGGCGTGGACTCGGGCACGATTATGATTCCGAAGTCGAGTTCGTCGCTCTCAAGTTTTTCGCGGATTGTCAGCGAGCCTTCCTCATAAAGCAGCACGTCGAGATTGGGGTGCAGATGGCGGAAGCCGGAAAAAACTTTCGGGAAGAGGTACGCGCCCATCATCGGCGGGATTCCGATTTTGATTGTGCCTTTCTGCAGCTGTTTGTAGTCGTTGACTTCCAAAATCGCGTCGTCGATATTTCTCAGCGCGAGTTCGATTCGCTTGAGGAAAACTTTTCCCTCGGGCGTCAAGGTCAATTGCTTTTGACTTCTGTCGAAGAGCTGAACGCCAAGTTCCGCCTCAAGTTTTTTTATCGCGACGGTGATGTTCGGTTGCGATACTCGAAGTCTTTGCGCGGCGCGAGTGATGTTTTTCAAGCGGCTTGCCATCTGGAAATACTCAAGTTGCCTCAGCTCCATTTGCATCACTTCCTTTGATTGAAGAAACCGGAAAAATTTCTTATAATAACTGCGATTTATATTGTACACCGCGAAGATTTACCTTGCAACGAAAATTTTTCGTCCCGTCTTTATCAAGAGTGAACACGCAGAATCTTTCCTCAATTCTTGGGCGAGTTTTGCTCTTCGGGCTGAAAAATTTCTTTTGAGTTAATGAACTTCTTTTCTTTTGCTCACCCAAAAGAAAAGAAGCAAAAGAAAAGGGAGCCTCGCGGGGGCGGCTCCTCGTTCGTGGTTCGGAGGTTGAGATTACCCGCGGCTCAGAGTGCGCCGGATGACGCCATCACGGCGTCAGACGCGGCGCGGCCGTCATCCATGACGGCCTCATGATTTGCGGCATAAAAAATTTTTGGGAGGGAGAAAATGATTGAGCTTCGTGGCGTGGAAAAAATTTTCGGCGCGGTGCGGGCGGTCGACGGGTTGAGCTTCACGATTGCGCGCGGAGAAGTCTTCGGGTTGCTCGGCAAGAACGGAGCCGGCAAGACCACGACGATTAAAATGTTGACATTGCAACTTAAGCCGACGGCGGGCGAAATTTTTTTCGAGGGCAAACCGATTCGCGGCAACGAAATTTTCATCAAGAGTTTGCTCGGACTCGTGCCGCAACATTTGAACTTCGACCAAGATTTGACCGTCGAAGAAAATTTGGAGTTGCACGCGCGACTTCATCACCTGAAAAAATTTGAACGGCGCGCGCGGATTGATGAACTGCTCAAGTTCGTGGAGCTGGAAAAAGTTCGCAAGGCATTTGTGCGGGAATTGTCGGGCGGCATGAAGCGGCGGCTGCTTATCGTGCGCGCGCTGATTCATCGCCCGAAAATTTTGTTCCTCGACGAACCGACCGTCGCGCTCGACCCGCAAGTCCGTCGAAGAATTTGGGCGTTGATAAAAAATTTGAAGGCGCAGGGAATCACAATCGTGCTGACGACGCATTACATCGAAGAGGCGGAGGCTTTGTGCGACCGCGTGGCGATTTTGAATCGCGGACGGACGGTTGCCTTGGACGCGACGAAAAATTTATGCGCGGGAAAATCTTTGGAGGAAAAATTTTTGGAGCTCACGGGAGCTTCGGTTGGCTGAAAAATTTTTTGCGCGGCGTTTGCTCGTCCTCGCGGCTGAAAAAATTTCTTCGCGGCGTTTGCTCCTCCTCACGGCTGAAAAATTTTTTGCACGGCGTTTGCTCCTCCTCACGGCTGAAAAAATTTCTGCGCGGCGATAACTCCTCCTCACGGCTGAAAAAATTTCTGCGCGGCGAATTTTTTTGGCGGCGGCAGGAATTTTTTTTCGGGCATTGAACAGGAACTTAATGATTTTGCACTAATGAAAAGTTTTTTACCTCGAGGAGGCGCCGGTTTTGGAAAAATCTACGGTAATAGGTCTGGTCGGCGGAATAATTTCCGTCTTTGTCGGTATGATTCTCAAGGGCGCGCCGCTCACCGCGCTCAACAACCCCGCCGCGTTCCTTATCATCATCGGCGGAACGATTGCCTGCCTGTTCAACGCATTCACGATGGAGCAGATGTCGAAGGTGCCGACGCTTTTCAAACTGTTGCTGCGCGGCAACGACGAACAGAGTAAGGGCGAACTCGTCCAAACTTTTGTGGAGCTCAGTCAGCTGGCTCGTCGCGAAGGTATCTTGGCGTTGGAAAGTCGCGTCGAAGAAATTCAGGATCCGTTCTTCAGAAATGGACTGAGCATGGTCATCGACGGCATGGACCCCGAATTCGTCGGCGACGTGCTCGACGCGGAGCTGACAATCATGGAGCAACGTCACGCCGAGATGCGCTCGATATTTTCTCAGGCGGGCACGTATGCACCGACGCTGGGCGTGTTGGGCGCGGTCGTTGGACTTATCGCGGCTCTGGGCAACTTGAACGATATCGAAAAGCTCGGTCACTCAATCGCGGCGGCGTTCGTCGCGACGATTCTGGGTATCTTCACCGGTTACGTGCTCTGGCTGCCCTTCGCCAACAAACTCAAAATCAAATCGGAAAACGAAGTCAGCCACAAGCGCATGATTATGGAAGGAATTCTCTCTCTGCAGGCGGGCGACTCTCCCACGCAGATTGAATCAAAGCTCATGATTTACATTCCGCAGGGCGAACGCGAAGGCATTGCCAGCAGGTAAGGAGTGATTTAATTGGCGAGAAAGAAACACGCGAAGAAACACGAGGAAGAAGCCAGCGAGGCTTGGTTGCTCCCGTACTCCGACTTGATGACGTTGCTGTTGGCTCTGTTCATCTGCCTGTTCGCAATCTCTCAGACCGACCAGACGAAGCTCGTGCAAATGGCGCAAGCGTTCACGGCGGCGTTTAACATGGGCGGTCCGTCCTTCTTCGACAAGGCAGGACCGAGCAACAGCATGACGCGCGAGATTATCACTTCCGAAGACCAAGGCAACTCCGCTTACCTTCAGGAAAATCAGCAGCTCCAAGATTTGCAACAGAAGCTTGAAGAATATATCCGCGAAAATAATTTGCAGGACGAATTGTCGACGCAGCTGGAGGAAGAGGGCTTGATGATTCGGATAAAGGAACGCGCGCTGTTTCCGTCGGGCTCAGCGGATTTGGTCCCCGAATCTCAGCGAATCGGACCCATCGTCGCCGGCTTGTTGGCAGAAGTCCCCGAACGCGTTTTAATCAGCGGACACACCGACACCGACCCGATTAACACCGCGCAGTTCCCCTCGAACTGGGAGCTGAGCTCTGTGCGCGCCATGACCTTCATGAAATATTTGCTGTCGATTAATCAGAACCTCAACCCCGCCCGCTTCTCGGCGATTGGTTACGGCGAGTATCGCCCGATTGCCATGAACGACACGCCCGATAACAAACAGAAAAATCGTCGCGTCGAAATTTTAATCGCGCGGAGTTTGACCTTCAACCCGAACGAAGGTTTCCGCCAACAGACCGACGCCGACTTGGTTGCGAAATGATTATCGGGCTCGGCACGGACATAATCGAGATTGAACGCATAAAAAAAGCCGTCGCCAAGAAAAATTTCAGAGACAACGTCTTCACACAAAACGAACGGACTTATTGCGAAAGCCGCGGAAAAAATTCCGCCGCCTCCTACGCCGCAAGATTTGCAGCAAAGGAGGCTTTTTTTAAGGCGTTGGGCACGGGCATCGTCACGCGGCTCACTGATGTTGAGGTCGTCAACGACGAGCGCGGTGCCCCGAAAATTTTTCTTCACGGGAAGGCGGCGGCTTTCGCGCAGGCGGCGGGCGTCGAAAAAATTTTCGTCAGCGTCAGTCACTCGCGCGACTTCGCCACGGCAGTTTGCGTCATCGAAGCCCCCTCTTAATTCAAAAGTGGGCTCGCAGAATTTAGCTGTTGGCTGTTAGCTGAGGAGCTTTTCTAACAGCTAATCTCTAACAGCTACCAGCTAAAAGGCGCGGGGGCGTTGGGCTCTCGCGGCATAAAAAAATTTTTCTGCGGAGGTGATTGAGATTTTTACTCTGGAAAAATTATTCAGCGATTCGACTCACAAAAGCACTGTCTTTAATCACGCACAGATTGAAGCGGTGGAGGCGGCGGCTTACACAAAAATTCTTCGCGGCAAGGAAACGCCTTTTATCAAATGCCTCGTCCGCGGCAAGGAAATTCGTCTCACGCCCGAAGAAGCCGTTCGCCAAATGTTTATCCGAAAACTTATCGACGATTACGGCTACTCAACCGCGCAAATGGCCGTCGAACACCCGATTCATTTCGGCCGCGAAGTCAAACGCGCCGACATTGTAATTTTTGAATCCAATCGCCCGAACGTCGAGTACATCATCGTCGAAGTCAAAAAGCCCAAGCTCAAGGACGGCAAGCTGCAACTCAAATCCTACTGCAACGCAACCGGCGCGACCATGGGCGTCTGGTCAAACGGCGAAAAAATTTCTTTCTACCACCGCAAAGACCCGAATTACTTTGAAGATATTCCCGACATCCCGCGCGCAGGACAAAAGCTCAAAGATATTCTCCGCGAACGCCGCACGATTGAAAATCTCATCGCCGAAGACAAACTCCTGCGCGAAAATAAAACGCTCGCCGACCTTATCCGCGAACTGGAAGACGAAGTTCTTGCCAATGCCGGCGTCGACGTGTTCGAGGAAGTTTTCAAACTCATTTACACAAAACTTTTCGACGAGATGCTCGGCGGGCGCGACAAAAATCGCGTGCTGGAGTTTTGGAATTACGGCGAGACCGACTCCGAACTCAAAGACACAATTCAAAATCTTTTCGACCGCGCCAAAGAAAAATGGGCGGGCATTTTCGCCGACGACGACAAAATCAAACTCACGCCGTCGCACCTGGCCATTTGCGTTTCCTCTCTGCAAAACGTAAAACTTTTTAACTCCAACCTCGACGTTATCGACGACGCCTTCGAATATCTCATGAGCAAATCGCAAAAAGGTGAGAAGGGTCAATTTTTTACTCCGCGTTACGTCATCGACATGTGCGTTAAGATGCTCAACCCGAATGTTTCCGAGACCATGATTGATACGGCGGCGGGCTCGTGCGGCTTCCCCGTCCACACGACCTTTTTTGTCTGGAAAAAAATTTTGGCGGACAAAGGCATTGCGCAAAGTCATCTGTTCACCCTCGAACGCAAGCCGCCCGAATGTGAGGATTACGTTGGCAAAAATATTTTCGCCATTGACTTCGACGAAAAAACCGTTCGCGTTGCCCGCACGCTGAATTTAATCGCCGGCGACGGCAAAACAAACGTCCTGCACCTCAACACCCTCGATTACGAACGCTGGGAAGAAATTATCGACGAGGACTGGCTCGACATCTACAACGACGGCTGGAAGGGCTTAAGAAAACTCCGCGCCGTTAAAAATGACAACTCCAAATTTAATTTTGATATCGTCATGGCAAATCCCCCGTTCGCCGGCGACATCAAGGAGAGCCGAATCATTGCCAAATACGAACTCGGAAAAAATTCTCGCGGCAAATATCAGTCGAAGGTCGGGCGCGACATCCTCTTCATCGAACGCAATTTAAATTTCCTCAGACCCGGCGGGCGCATGGCGATTATCCTGCCCCAAGGCCGCTTCAACAATTCAAGCGACAAATATATCCGCGACTTCATTGCCGAACGCTGTCGAATCCTCGCCGTCGTCGGCTTGCACGGAAATGTTTTCAAGCCGCACACCGGAACCAAAACGAGCGTCCTCTTTGTGCAGAAGTGGGACGACAAACTTTGTCCGCGCCGCGACGATTATCCGATTTTCTTTGCCACCATGCGCGAGCCCTCAAAAGATAATTCCGGCGAAAAAATTTTGGAGACCGTCGGCGGAAAACTTTTGCGCGACTCGAATCATCACACAATCGTCCGCCACGACCTCTTCAATCACGACGGCTTGACCCGCGACGGAATCGCCGAGGCTTTTATCGAATTTGCCAAGCGCGAAGGCTTAAGTTTTTTTGACTGCGGCTCCTTCGACGAGGAAAAGTATCGCCGCCTTTCGGAGGAGCTGGAAGTTACGGAAAAATTTTTATCAACCTGCGCGGCTGCGACAGATTATTTTCGTCTGGAAGCCGAATATTTTAACTCTCAATCTTTTTCATACGCGCGACTTCTGCGTGGAAAAGATATTGTTGACGAGATTCAATACGGCACATCAAATTTCTGCGATGAAAATTCTGTCGGCGGCTGCCCTGTCTTGCGCTTAAATGAACTTCGGAACGGATTTATCGGCGTGCCACAAAAATTTTGTCATACTCTGATGAAAGCCGAGTTCGAGGCGTTGCGTTTGCACAAAGGCGACGTGTTAATAATTCGGACGAACGGCAACCCGAATTTGGTCGGGCGAGCGGCGGTCGTCATGCGCGACACAAATTTTGCCTTCGCCTCGTATCTGTTCCGAGTTATCCCGAACGATTTAATTCATCCCGAAGTGTTGATGTCTTTTCTGAATTGCCGATACGGTCGGCTTGAGGTTGATAAAAATTCGATGAAGGGCAACCAAACGAATTTCAGCCCCGCGAAGTTCCGAGATATAAATCTTCCTGCCTTCGGAAAAATTTTTCAGGCGCAGATAAAATCAATCGTTCAATCGGCGTTCAGTCTGAGTGAGCGCGCCGCCGAAAAATATCGCGCGGCGGAAAAAATTTTGTCGGAGGCTCTGGGCTTGGAAAAATTTTCGCCGTCCGAAGAAAACGTCGCGATAAAAAATTTCGGCGCGTCATTCAAAGTCAGCGGTCGCCTCGACGCAGAATTTTATCAGCCGAAGTATGAGGACTGGAAAAATTTTATGACGGCGGCGGGCACGGTCGGGGAGCTTTGCAAAGTTCACGACAAAAATTTTTCGCCGAAGCCGAAGACGATTTACAAATACATTGAGCTGGCGAACGTGGCGACGAACGGAAATATTTCGACGCCCGAAAAAATTTGCGGCGAAGAACTGCCGACGCGGGCGCGGCGCATTGTCAAGGCGGGTCAAGTGATAATTTCGTCAATCGAGGGCTCGTTGCAGAATTGCGCGCTGATAACTGAGGAAAATGACGGCGCGTTGTGTTCGACAGGATTTTTCGTCGTCGATTCAAAAATTTTCAACTCGGAGACTTTGCTCGTGCTGTTTAAGTCGGAGCTCATGCAAAATTTAATGCGGCAACAATGCACGGGAACGATTTTAACGGCGATGTCGCCTGAAAATTTTTTGAACTTGCCGCTGCCGATTATCGAACGCGAGGTGCAAGAAAAAATCGCCGCGCAGGTCGCCGAATCATTCAGAGTGCGCGGCGAGTCGGAAAAATTTTTGACGCGAGCAAAGGACGCCGTCGAGCTGGCGATTGAACGGGGCGAGGACGTTGCGATAAAAATTTTGAGCGACGCACTCCGATAAAAAAAACTCTCAAGCATTTTGCCTGAGAGTTTTTAAATTGGAGGGAGGTGGTAAGGAAAAAATTTTATTCGCCGGTGAGCAGAGCAGCCGAAGCCCAAACGTCCGTCGATTCGTAAATGGCAGTGCCCGCGACCAAAATGTTCGCGCCCGCCTCGCGCAACGCCTGAGCATTTTCAATCGTGACTCCGCCGTCGACTTCCAACATGCAGCCGTAATTTTTCTCGCGGATGAGATCGTGGAGGCGTTTAACTTTGTCGAGCGAAGTTTTCAGCAGCGGTTGACCCGCCGCGCCGGGAATTGCCGTCATGAGCAGGACCACGTCGACGTCGTACAAAATTTCTTCGAGCACGCCGAGCGGTGTCCCCGGGTTGAGCGCGACGCCCGCCTTCGAGCCCGCGCCCTTAATTTTGTGGATGACGGTCTGCGCCTGATTCGTCGCTTCAATGTGGAACGTGATTAAGTCCGCGCCCGCCTGAGCGAACTCCTCAATCTTGTCTTCGGGTTTAATCGTCGCAAGGTGCGCTTCGAGGATTGCGTCGGTGACTTTGCGCAAACTTTTGATGACGGGCGCGCCGACCGTGATGTTCGGCGAGAAAACTCCGTCGCCGACTTCGATATGGATTTGTTCAATGCCCGCGTCGGTCACGTGCTTAATCTCGTCCGCCAGGTGCGCGAAGTCCGCCGAGAGAATCGACGCCGCCACCCGCAACTTTGATCTGTCTTCTTTCCAAAACATTTTTCATTCTCCTTAAAAAGAAACTCCCGAAAGCTTTGTCCGAGAGTTTTTAAATTGGGTTGTGGTAAGGAAAAGTGCGAGGGGATTATCCGCGAGTTTTGCCGCCCGCGACGTTCACGGTGACGCCGTCGACGTAAGAGGCTCTGCTGCTGGCGAGGAAGACGACCGCGTCGGCGACTTCGCTGAGTTTGCCGCTGCGTCCGAGCGGAGTGGTCTTGGTGCTGGCATAACCCTTGCGCAAATCGTCGACGGTGATTCCGCGCGTGTAAGCCAGTGCCTCTTCGTAAGCGAGCGTGCGCAAGCCCGTGGCCTCCATGATGCCGGGCGCCATGCCGACGACGCGGATGCTGTACCTGCCAAGCTCTTTTGCCCAGCTGCGCGTGAAGCTGTTGACTGCGTTCTTGGTCGCCGCGTAAATGCTCTGACCTTCGGAGCCTTCCAGACCCGATTCGCTGCTCATGTTGATGATGACGCCGCCGCCCGCCTTGACCATCTCATGACCGACGGCCTGCGCGACGAGGTAAACGCCCTTGATGTTGACGCCCGTGACTTTATCGTAAATTTTTTCGTTGAGTTCGTATTTGCCGTGAGGATCTTTCGGGTCGACGAGGAGCGCGGGGATGTTGATGCCTGCGTTGTTGACGAGGATATCGATTTGCCCGAAGGTGTCGAGCGCGGTCTTGACCATGGCGTTGACGCTGGCGGATTCGCAGACGTTCGTGATGACGTACTTAACCTTGCCGCTGTTGTCGGTGAGATTGAATTCGGGTTCGTTCGGATTCAAATCGCAGACGACGACATTTGCGCCGTTGTCGAGAAAAGCCTGAGCAACAGCCTTGCCGATACCGCTGGCCGCGCCCGTGACGATTGCCGTCTTGCCCTTGAGACCGAGCCAGCTGCCGTCAGCAATTTTTTTGTCTTCCGCCTTGAAGATTTCAATCATGTGGCCGGCTTTGATTTCGGGGACGGGTTTGTCTTCGACGTGAATGGAGCCTTCGAGGAGCTCGCCTTCGCCGCCGTCAAATTTAATCGTGATGTGTCCGAGGTTCATCAAGTTCTTTTGGACTTCGGAGCCGACCTTGAGGATTTTGAATTCGGTGCCCGCGATTTTGTAAACGTCGCCGGGCTTAATCATGCCGGTCAGCTCGTTGCCGGTGTGCATGACGCAAGCGTCGCGCAGTTCGGGCAAAGCCATTGCCTCGTCGAACATGATGATCATTTTTGCCGCCGCGAGGAAGTCGCCGACTTGTCCGCCGAGTTCGACGATTTTGCTTGAATAAATCTTTTCCGCCATTGTATAATTACCTGCCTTTTATTTTTTTATGCGGACGTTCACAAGACGCCCGTCAATTTTTTTTTATGATTCGTAAAGACCGAAGCTTGCGAGCCACGCGAGGATAACGGAGACGGGACCCGTGATGAATCGGGAGTAAAGGACGGAGGGCACGCCGACTTCGACGGTTTCCGAGTCAGCTTCAGCCAAGCCGAGACCGACGGGCACGAAGTCGCAGGCGCATTGGGCGTTGATGGCGAAGAGCGCGGGCAGTGCCAGGTGCGGGGGAATGTTGCCTTCGCCAATCTGAACGCCGATAAGAACGCCGATAACCTGAGCGATAACCGCGCCCGGTCCGAGGAACGGAGAGAGGAGCGGGAACGAACAGATACACGCGAGGATGACGAGACCGACGATATTACCGGCGAGAGGCGAGAGCAGGTTCGCGATAACGTCGCCGATGCCTGTGCCGAGGATGACGCCGATGAGCATGGAGACGAACGCCATAAAAAAAATTCGACCGATTGACAGCCGAATATTGCGGAAAACGCTCCGACAAGTTACAATGGTTTCGTAAGTGTAACCAAGAGCCCGTCGGGGCGTTTCCGTTTTCATTTTAACGTTTCGGCGGCCGCTTGTCAAAATTTTGGAGGCGTTACCATGAAGGACAAGGAAAAAATTTTCAAGCTGTTGCGCGAGTCCGTCGAGACGCCGCAAGAATCGTTCGCTGTCGAAGAAATGATTCGCAAGGTTGAAGGCAATTTGCCGCGTGTTGAAATTGTCGACGAGACGCATCAAAAGTTTAATGGCGTAACTTACTGCATGAGCCGTGCACCGCGAATGGAAGGACGGTATTTCAAGTTGCTCAGCCTTCACCGCATGGTTTGGACGTGCTACAACGGCGAAATTCCCGACGGTTACGACATTCACCACGACGACTGGGACAAAAACAATAACGATATTTCGAATCTGGTCGCCTTGCCGAAATCCGTGCACCAAAGCCTTCACGCCAGAGCCAACGGCAAGAAAACGCGGAAAAATCGCGGCAAATTTATCTGCGTGAACTGCGGGCGCGAGTATGAAGCCGACGATAACGGACACAATCTGTACTGCTCTAAGAAGTGTCTTGAAGAGTACAAGAAAAATGTCCTTTATGCCGAAACTCGCGTCTGTGCTCAATGCGGGAAAGAGTTCTCGGCGTACAAGTATGGTCATCAAAAATTCTGTTGTCACAAATGCTCAACTGACCACAATAAAAAAAGCTGAGACTTCCGCCGCAGTCAATGACGACGACGAGGATTTCATCGTCGGGCACGCGCGTTTTGAATCCGTCGACGAGTTCACAGCCCGTCATCTCCGCCAGCCGTTCGGCGACCTTGGACATGACGCCGCCGGTGATGTTGACGACTTTATTTTTCTTCGCGTCGGGCACGAGGGTCAACGGTCCGCCGAAGCCGCCGCTGCCCGCCTTAACGACAACTGCTTTGTAATCAGCCATTTCAAATCCTCCTCAAGCTCAAGCCGTCTTCAAAGTTTTGCTGAGCGAAATGCCCTGCTGCTTCTGAACGTAAGCGGTGCAGAAGTCGGTGACCCAGCCGCGCAGGAAGTTAATCACGATACCGATAAGCAGATAACGCAGAGCCAAGTCGATGTGGTTCAGTCCGAGCGTCGTGATGCCGTTGGCGACGCCGAGGTAAACGAAAAGCCGACTGCGTGAACAATCGACTTGAAAAATTTCTTATATTGCGGAAAACGCTCCGATAAGCTAAAATAGTTCCGTAAACTTAACTAAGCCTGTCGGGGCGTTTCCGTTTGCATTGTAGCGTTTCGGCGGCTGTTTGTCAAAAATTTTGGAGGCGATAGCGTGAAGGACAAGGAAAAACTTTTCAAGCTCCTGCGCGAGTCTGTCGAGACGCCGCAAGAATTGTTCGCCGTCGAAGAAATGATTCGCAAGGTCGAAAGAATTATGCCGTCGATTGAAAATGTCAGCGACACGCAAAAAAAATTTGCCGGCTTCAAGTTTTACAAAAACATCGGCAAAAATTTCTGTTGCACAATAAGCATTCACAGATTCATTTGGACATATTTCAACGGCGAAATTCCCGACGGCTTTGACGTTCATCACCGCGACTTAAATCACGACAACAACGACATTGCAAATCTTAAGCTTGTCACCAAAGATGAGCACAAAAAAATTCACGCGGCGATAAAAGCGAAACGGAAGCCCGACAAAAAATCAACGTTCACTTGCGCAGTTTGCGGGCATGAATACGAAGCCGCCAATCGCGGCAATAACACTTATTGTTCGCCTGAATGTAAAAAATTTGCCGAACGAACCCGCGCCGCCGAAATAAAAAATTGCGAAGTCTGCGGCAAAGAATTTTCGACGAGCGACGCCGCAAGGTTTTGTTCAAAGAAATGTGTCGGCGAATTTTTCAAGCGACAAGAGGTCAAGACGTGTCCCATCTGCGGTAAAACTTTTTCGGACGTTGTCAGCAAACACCGCAAGCATTGTTCGCCCGAATGTGCCGCCGCTGCTTTGAGACGCCGTGAAATGCGCACGTGCCTGCATTGTGGCAAAGAATTTTCTGCGCAAGCTTGTCGAACGCAAAAATTTTGTTCGCGGCAATGCTTTTACGAACACAGACGCTTAGCCCCACGCACGCGCCCATAATCGCCGGAACTTTTTCGCGCGAGGCCGCCATGCCGATTGAGTAATTCAAATTCCTGAGCGTGTCGAGGTCGACGCCGATAATCCTGTCGGAGAAATCGGTTTTGACTTCGCGCCCGTTCTTGTCGTAGAAGACCGAGCAAATTTCTCCGACGGTGCCCGTGCGCGAGAGCGACTCAATCGCCTGCCGCCCGAACTCACCCATCCAAACGAGGTTGGACGACTTGACGGGAGCACCGATACCGACGAGCCCGATGTCGAGTTTCTTCCAGAAGTCGGAAATTTTTTCGTAGTTGGCGTCTTGGACAATGGCGTTGCGAATCTCGGCCGTACGCGTGATGACCGGCGCGTAAATGTAATGGCAGCGTCCGCCGAACGCCCGCGCGAGTTCGTAACACAGAGTGTTGACGTGGAGTTCGCTGTCGATATTTTCGGGGCCGCCGTCGAGCGGAACGAAATCCGAATCAATCTGCGGGACTTTGGAGTTTTGCGCGTGGCGAGTCAGTTCGCGAATGGAAGTGCCCCACGCCAGACCGATGACCTGCTTATTGTCGACGATGCGGCGGAGGAGCTGAAGACCCGCGCGCCCCATTGCCTGCTTGACGGCGAGGAGGTCGTAACTGCGGGGAACGATGAAACATTCCTTGAGCCCGAAGCGTTTCTCCATTGCCGATTCAATGTCCTCAAAATTTTCGTTGGCGACGGTTATGGTGACGATTCCCTGGTCGAGAGCCCGCTTGAGGTGCTTGCTTATCGTCGTGCGTTCAACGCCGAGGCGTTTGGCGATTTCGGTTTGCTTCATGTGTTCGAGGTAATACATCGTCGAGACTTTGATTAAAATTCTGCGCTCAACCGGTGTCATGTGATTTCCTCCTCCCGAAAAATTTTTTTCAACGTCTTACGTTGGCACGATTGTAAAAGAAATTTTGTGGCGCGGCAAGGAAAATGAGCACTTCAAACCCGATTTCGGGGCAAAAAACTAAAAATCGCCGAGTGATTGTCACATTTGAGCGATTGACGGCGATTTTGAAAATCAGAAATTTTATCTGTCACACACGCGGCGCGCGGAGATTTTTTTTATTGCGTCGAAAGTTCTCAGCGATTAGAATGGAAAAAATTTTTCACGAGGAAGTGATTAAATGGAAAGCAAAATCGCCAAGCTCCTCAAGCTGAGCAACGAACCCGTCGCGGTGATTCAGTCGGACGCGTGCCCCGAAAAAGTTTTGCAGTTCAAAGAAAATCGTTGGGGCTGTGCCGTGGCGATGCTCGCCGCCGCCGCGAACGGAAAAATCGCCGCCTTCAGCAAAGAGACGACGCCTTGCCTCGGCGGACGCGCGGGGCTCGGCTTCGAAAAGTATCCGCTCGGTTGGATTGAATATTTTCTGTCGGACGGAGGCGCGGGCGTCGACCGCTGCGAACGTTACAAAAAATCTCCCGACGTCGCGAGAGAATTTATTTGCGGCGTGTCGAACGCGCTGATTGAAAAACTTCCGCCGCGAAAAAAATTTTTGCTCCTCAAGCCGCTGAGCCGCGTGGAAGACGAATCGCCCGACGCGATAATTTTTTTGGTCAACGCCGACCAACTTTCGGGGCTGGTCACGCTCGCCAATTACGAATCGCCGCGCGCCGACGCCGTGAAAATTTTATTCGGGGCGGGCTGCGCGCAAACAATCCTTTACCCGCTGAGCGAAAAAAATTTTTGCTTCGTCGGACTGACCGATCCTTCCGCGCGGAAATTTTTGGACAAGAATCTTTTGGCGTTCAGCATGGCGCACGAAAAATTTTTGCGGCTCGAATTGCTCGCGGAAGAAAGTTTCCTGACGGCTGACGCGTGGCAAAAAATTTCCAAGCGAATCTGAACTCATCCGACGCTGAAAATTTTTCGGCTCGAATTCGTCTGCCGGCGCGTGGCAAAAATAAGTACATGCTCGGCTTGCCCGTCACTGACAGCGAAGTTTCCTACCTGAACGCAAAAAAAAATCCTCAGCTGAGGATTTTCAAAACGCCGATACCCTTCAACGAAAATCGAGCGGAAAAAATAATTTTCACGCTGCGAGTGGAGGATAAAAATTTGTCGCGGCTGTCGGAAGCGTCCTCGGTCGAAGAAATTTTAAAGTGAGCTCTCCTTTCGGAGAGTTTTTTTTTGACTTGCGCAACCAACGAGAGGATACACGCCCGCTTCAGCCTTTGCGGATATACGACTGCAAAATTTTGCCGCTGCTGTCGACCAATTCAATGTAAGGTTTGCTCGCGCTGTTCGGGAAGACGATTTGCCCTGAGCCGACCGCGAACGTGACATTGCCCAAGTTGTCTGTCGACGGACTCTTGACTGAGCCCGAAAGAATCATCACCGTGTCGACGTCGGGCTCGTAATCCAAGATGGTATCGGATCCGTCGCCCGATTTATAAACGAAAATATCCGCGCCGTCGTCGCCGAAGAGTATGTCATCACCCTTGCCGCCCCACAAGCTGTCGTTGCCCGCGCCGCCGTTAAGGCTGTCGTTGCCGTCGCGCCCCAAGAGCGTATCGTTTCCTTTGCCGCCCAAAATTGTGTCCGCGCTTTCCTTGCCGTCAATGTAATCGTCCTGCGCGGAGCCGGTGATGAAATTTGCTTTTGCGTTGCCGTTGATTTTGAGATTGTGCAGGACAGCCGAGGCGTCAACGTCTTTGACGACAGAATCTGCGCTGAAAGTGTTTTTGGCATAACCGGCATGGAGAGTCGCCGAGGTGCCCGCCGCGTTGTATTCTACGGGATAAAAATGATTGACTTCGTCGGCGTCGTAATATCTGATGGTTTTGTTCGAGCCGTTCTTGATTGAAATGCTTCCGTTGCCCACGGTGAAGACCACGTCCTTGTCGCGGGTTTCAATCTTGCTGACGGTGCCCTCAGTGATTCTTATCGTGTCCTCTTCGGTGTAATCGGTGATCAAATCATTTCCGTCGCCCGATTTGTAAACGAAGGTATCGGCTCCCTTGCCGCCCGAAAGAGTATCTGCCGCCGCGCCGCCGTCCAGGTAATCGTCTTGCGCGGTGCCGATGATTTTGTTTGCGTTGGCGTTGCCGATGATTGTCATGTTGTGCTTAACCGCCGATGCGTCGATTATCTTCAGATTGAGAGCATATCCGCCGAGATTTGAAATGTCGAATGTGTCTTCGGCGTAACCGGCCTCCAGAGTCGCTGCCGTTCGTGCAGAATTGAGGTCGGCGGGATAAAAATGTTCAACGTCTTTGGCGTCGAGGTATTTGATGAGCTTGCCTGCTCCGCCCGTCACGGTGACTTTGCCTTTGCCCACCGTGATGACCACGTCGTTGCCTTCCGTGGAAATTTTCGGCGTGCCCGACGTAATTTTAATCGTGTCCTCTTCGTCATAATCGGCAATCACGTCGTTGCCGTCGCCCGATTTGTAAACGAAGGTATCGGCTCCCTTGCCGCCCGTGAGTTTGTCATTGCCTTTGCCGCCCGTGAGCGTATCGTTGCCGCCGCCGCCCGTCAATGTGTTCATCAGCGCGTTGCCCTTCAGGTTGATGTCCCCGGGAACTTTTGAGGCGTCCACCGTCCGAAGCTGCCCGCCGCCGTAATCGTCAATGTCGAAGCTGCCCTCCGAATAATTTTTCGTCAGCGTGACGAAAGTGTCTTCGATTGTCAAATTTTCTCTGCCCGCGCGGAAAGTGTGGCGTCCGCTCTCGTCGTTGTAAATGATTTTGTCTGCGCCGCCCGTCACGGAAATTTTTCCGTTGCCGACCGTGAAGATGACTTCCGAGCCGCGCGCCGCGATTCTGCTCACCGTGCCCGTCGCAATTTCAATCGTGTCCTCTTGCGCGTAATCGGTGATGAGGTAGTTGCCGAAATTCTGCCGCTTGAACGCAAAGACATCCGCGCCGTCGCCGCCCGTGACTGTCGCCTTCGTGCCCGACATTTCCACGCAGTCATTGCCTGCGCCCGCGCTCACTGAGACATTGTCGCCGCGCGCCGTGATTGTGTCGTTCGTGCCGCCGCCGCTTATCGTCACCTTGTCCGACTCCATTTTGAATTCGTAATTGCCGCCCACCGTTACGCGCGTCTGCTTGAGTGCCGCGGCAGGGACGGTTATCGTCTTGTTCTTCTCGCTCACTTTCAAATCGTCGACTGACTTCACGCCCGTAATCGAAGCCAAAGTCGTTTCAACTTCAGCCGAATAGGTTATCGCGTTATCTTCGAGCGTATATCCTTCGGTCGTCGTCTGCTTGTAGGTCGCCGTATTTTTGCTCAGGCTCCAAGATTTTTCCGTCGAAGGTTTGGAAACGTCGGAGGCAAGCTTGAGCGCATAATCGTCGCCGCTGATTGAAATATTTTCATCGTTGAGTGAGGCGGCCGACACCGTGACGGTTTTATTTTTCGTGCTGACTTTCAATCCGTCGACAGATTTTACGCCGCTGACCGTGATTAAATTTTTACTCGCCGCCTTCGTGTACGAAATTGATTTTTTATCTTCGGCGAGGGAGTAACCCGCGGTCGTCACCGAATCGTAAGTGGCAGTCGTGCCGTCGTGGCTCCAAATTTTTTCCGTCGAAGGTTTATCAACGTTGGAGCCGAGCTTGAGCGCATAATCGTCGCCGCTGATTGAAATATTTTCATCGTTGAGCGAGGAAGCCGACACCGTGACGGTTTTATTTTTCGTGCTGACTTTCAATCCGTCGGAGGATTTTACTCCGCTGACCGTGATTAAATTTTTCGACGCCGCCTTCGTGTAGGAAATGGATTTCTTATCTTCAGCCAGCGAATAACCCGCCGTCGTCACCTGATTGTAAGTGGCAGTCGTCATTCCGTCGTGAGACCAAACTTTTTCCGTGTCGGGTTTATCAACGCCTTCGCCAAACTTGAGGACGTAACCGTCGCTGACAGTGATGTCCATGTCGTTGAGCGCAGGCTGAGAGACGATAACGGTCGAGCCGCTGAGTTTAATCCCGTCCAAACTTTTTACGCCCGTGACGGTGATTAAAGTTTTGTTCGGCATGCCGTAGGTGGCAGTGGTGCCGCTGAGTCGCCAGACGTTGTTGCTTTCTTCGCCGGCAATGTTGACGGCAGAAAGAGAGGCCGCGCCCATGAGAGAGACTCTGCCTTTGCCGACAGTGACCACGATATCGTCGCCGCTCGCGGTGGAGGAGTAGGAGCCGAGACCGTCGCCGATTTGCAAAGTGCTCGTGGCGTTGAAGCCGTAAATGACATCTGCGCCGTCGCCGTCCGCGAAGGTGAACACGACGTTGGAGCCGCTGTTAGTCCAAACTGTATCCTTGCCCGCGCCGCCCGTGATTGTCACGTTGGAGGATTCGTTCCAAAATTCGTCATTGCCCGCGCCGCCGAAGAGTGAAACGTTGGAAGCGTAATTGGCGAGGTCGTCGTTGCCGTCGCCGCCGTCCACCGTCACGGAAGAGGCTGAGTTGGAAATCACATCGTTGCCGGCAAGAGCGTTGAGCGTCACGTCCGCCATGTCATTGGAGAAAACGTCGCGCTCGTCGCTGAGGGTGATGAGTTTGGTCGCGACGGTTTTGTTAATGTTGAGCTCTTTGCCCGCCGTGCCCACGAGGAGGATTGAGCCTGAGCCGACGTTGACAATGACATCGGAGCCGTTGGTTTGCGTGGAGTATTCGCCCGTGATTGAAAGCGTGTCCGATTCGTTGAAGCCGTAAACGGTATCTGAGCCGTCGCCGTCGGCATATTCAATCAAGTTGCCCGACGTGTTAAGCGTGACTTGGTCGTTGCCCGCGCCGCCCGCGATTGTCAGCTTGAAGCTGTCGACATTTTTAATTGAATCGTCGCCCGCGCCCGCATTGATTGAAACGCCGTGACTCAATACGTTGTAAATGTAATCGTGTCCGTCGCCGCCGCTGATTGTCGCCGTGCCGCTGTTGCGAACGGTATCGGAGCCGTCGCCTGAATCGATAGAAACGAATGAACCGCCGCTGTAAATGGAATCGTCGCCCGCGCTCGTGTCGATTGTCACGTTGGAGCCGCTGTTAAAAATTTTATCTTTTCCGTTCGTGCCGCTGAGCAGGGTGTTGTTCGCGGAGTTTTCAACGTAAGCGAACCGCTGCAAGCTGAAGATAAATTCATCCTTGACCATGAAAACCTCTCCTTTCCTCGTTTACCGAATGCCAAAAAATTTTTTCGTCATTATAAAATATTTTCCGCGCGAATAAAATAGAGCGGCAGAAAAAATTTCTTGAGCAGGTCTTGGTCGAACTGCCGCTTGTAAATGAAAATAAAGCATGATAAAATCCTGGCGGCTTTGTAAGTTTTTTATGCGTCGGCGGAAGGGAGTTTTGAAATTTGTTTGGGATGTCGATGAGCGTTGGAATAGATTTGGGCACGGCAAATATATTGGTATACGTCAAAGGAAAAGGAATAGTGTTGCGCGAGCCGTCGGTGGTGGCTCTGGACAAAGACAACGACAAAATTTTGGCGATAGGGCAAGAGGCGCGAGATATGATAGGTCGCACGCCGGGCAATATCGTGGCGATACGTCCTCTGCGCGACGGAGTGATAGCCAATTACGAAATGACGGAAGCAATGATTCGCCACTTTTTGGAAAAAGTAATCGGGCGAAGTTTTCTTTTCCGCCCGAAGGTGATGATATGTGTGCCGACGGGCGTCAATGACGTGGAAAAGCGCGCGGTGCAAGAGGCGGCAGAGCAAGCGGGAGCCAAGCGCACGGAGTTGATTGAAGAGCCGATAGCAGCGGCGTTGGGCGCGGGCATAGATATATCCGAGCCGATGGGTTCCATGGTGGTGGACATTGGCGGGGGCACCTGCGACGTGGCAGTCATATCGTTGGGCGGCATCGTCTGCGGAGAGAGCTTGCGCGTGGCGGGCGACAAATTCGACAGCGACATAGAATTTTACATCAAGAAAGAATACAGCCTGATGATAGGGGAGCGCACGGCGGAGAATATCAAAATCCAAGTGGGCGCGGCTTATCCGGGGGCGCGGCGCGAGACTCTTGCCGTTCGCGGACGCGACGTTGTCAGCGGCTTGCCCAAGACCGTAAACGTCAGCTCGGATGAAATTGCCGAAGCACTGCATGATTCGGTGGAAAGTATTGTGGCGGGCGTGAAAAGTGTTTTGGAAAAGACTCCGCCCGAACTTGCCGCCGACGTCATGGATCACGGAATCATTTTGACGGGCGGCGGCTCCATGCTTTACGGCTTGGCTGATTTGATTCGCAAGCAAACGAACATCCCCGCCATGCTCGCCGACGACCCGCTAAGCTGTGTGGCAATCGGCACCGGCAAGGCGATTGAATTCAGCAAAAAACTTTAATCAGCGGTTAGCTGTTAGCTGTTAGAATTTCAACTCCTAACTCCTAACTCCTAACTAAAAAAAGGGAGTGATTTACTTTTGCGGATGAAGAAAATTTTTGCGGCAATTTGCGCGGCGAGTTTTCTCCTCACGGGTTGCGGCTCGGACGGCGGCGGCGCGGAGAAAAAAGATTCGCAGGCGACGATAATCAAGCTCGGCATGATAAGTCACCTCAACGCAAGCGAAAAGCAAATGGAAGAATATCTTTTCAAAGTGCAGGAGAAGTCGCGCGCCAAGGTCGTCAATCACGTGCCGGTCTTCTTCGATAACTTGGCTCTCATGCAGTCGGGTTTGCAGGCGGGCAAGGTCGACGTCATGAGCACTTATGACTGCGTCGGCGATTATCTTATGGCAAACAACGACGAGTTTGAAAAAGTCAACGACGATTGGATTAAGGGGCTCGCCGACAATTTCTGCTTCGCCGTGCGCGACGAGGACACCGCCCTCAAAGCCGCGCTCGACAAAGCAATCGACGAGATGAAATCCGACGGCACGCTCGACAAACTCATCAACGAATACATCAACGTGCGCGACAAAGAAAAGACGCCGCCCAAAGTCGAAATCCCGCACTTCGAAGGCGCGGACACGATTAAAGTCGGCGTGACGGGTGATTTGCCCCCACTCGATTTAATTTTGCCCGACAATTCCCCCGCAGGATTCAACACGGCTCTGCTCGCCGAAATCGCCAAACGTTCCGGGAAAAATATTGAGCCGGTTCAAATTGACAGCGGCGCGCGTGCGGCGGCTCTGGCGGAAGGACACATCGACGTGGTTTTCTGGGCAATCGTTCCCGTCGGAGAATTCCTGCCCGCTGACATTGACCAACCCGCAGGTGTCGAACTCAGCACGCCCTACTTCCACGACGAAATCATTCACCTTAAGCTTAAATCCTAACTGAAAGAGGGTGTCTGTATGAAAAAATTCCTGGCGACAATCTGCGCGGCGGCTCTGCTGTTCACGGGTTGCTCCGGCGGCTCCGGCGGCGAAGACAAACCTGCAGTCGATAAGCCCGCCGACAATTTCTCGGCCAATGAACTCAAGCTCGGCATGGCGACCCGCCTCAACACCGACGAAGAAAAAATGGGCGGCATACTCGACGGCGTCGCGGAAAAATTCGGGCTCAAAGCTCAGAAGCACTTGCCCAAATTCTACGACAACCTCAATGCCATGCAGATGGGTATCGAGTCGGGCGAAATTCAAGCAATCAGCACTTACAACTGCGTCGCCGAATATCTCGTCGCCAACAACAGCAAATTTGAAATCGTCCCGAACGAGGCACTCAACAAGCTCAGCGATTATTTCTGCTTCGCCGTGCGCAAAGATGACACCGCCCTCAAAGCCGAACTCGACAAAGCAATCAACGAGATGAAATCCGACGGCACGCTGGATAAATTCATCAACGAATACATCACCAACGTCAGCAAGGGTCAGGCTCCGCCCAAAGTTGAAATCGCGAAGGTCGAAGGCGCGGACACGATTAAAGTCGGTGTGACGGGTGACTTGCCCCCGCTCGATTTGGTTCTGCCCGACGGCTCCCCCGCAGGATTCAATACCGCTCTGCTCGCCGAAATTTCAAAACGAATCGGCAAAAATATCGAACTCGTTCAGGTGGACACGGGCGCGCGCGCGGCGGCTTTGACCTCCAAGGTGATTGACGTGGTGTTCTGGGTCATTCTGCCCGTCGGTCAAGAGGTGCCAATCGATATCGATAAGCCCGAAGGTCTGGAACTGTCCATGCCCTACTTCAAGGACGACGTTGCAGTCGTGAAGCTCAAAGATAATAAATAGGATTTAGGATTTAGGATTTAGGATTTAGGATTTGGGATTTAGGGAAGTCAACTCCTCACTCCTAACTCCTCACTCCTAACTCCTAAAAAAAACGGAGGTCTTACAAAATGAAGTTCAAAAAGGTTGCAAAGGTTTTCTTGTCCTGCATGATGGCGGGCGCATTGTTCACGGGCTGCGGCGGCGGAGGCGATAAACCCGCTGCCGAAAAACCTGCCGCTCCCGCCGGTGAAAAGGGCGACATCAGGCTCGGCATGATAAGACACCTCAACGCCACCGAACAGCGCATGGATGAAATTTTGAAAATGGTGCAGGAAGATTCGGGCGTCAAAGTCACTCATTACGTGCCGACATATTATGACAGCCTCAACCTCATGCAGATGGGTATCGAATCGGGCAGCGTCGACCAAATCAGCTTGTATAAGAGCGTCGCCGAATATCTCATCGCCAACAACGACAAATATGAAAACGTCCCTGAACTCACCCTCAAAACTCTCAGCGACAATTTCTGCTTCGCCGTGCGCAAGGAAGATGCCGCGCTCAAGGCTGACCTCGATAAAGCCCTCGACGAAATGAAAGCTGACGGCTCGCTCGAAAAACTCGCCGCCGAATACATCGTCAACGTCGACAAAGGTCAAGTTCCCCCCGCAGTTGAAATCCCCATGACCGACGGCGCGGACACGATTAAAGTCGGTGTCACCGGCGACCTGCCGCCCCTCGATTATGTCAGCGCGGACGGCAAAGCTTCAGGCTTCAACACCGCTCTCCTCTCCGAAATTGCAAAGCGTTCCGGCAAAAATGTTGAAATCGTCGACATCGACAGCGGCGCGCGCGCGGCGGCTCTCAGCTCCAAACAAATCGACGTGGTCTTCTGGGTGACTGTGCCCACGATGGAAAAAGTTCCCGCAGACCTCGATAAGCCCGAAGGCGTCGAACTCTCCAATCCTTACTTCAAAGACAGCGTCGAACATCTCCAACTCAAAAAGTAAGTTTACAGCATGAAGAAGTTTTTTTTAGCGATAATCTGCGCGGCAATTTTTCTGACGGGTTGCGGCTCGGATAAAGTTGTTCATCGAGTCGGCGTGATTGAATATACCAATGTCACCGAGGACGACTTCAATCAATTCTACAATGAGTTCACGAAAAGCCGCAAAGACAATTTGACTTACGAATTTACTTTCTTCCCGAACGTGAATTCCTTGATTGCGGCTCTTCAGTCGGGGCGAGTCGATTCCGTGAGTGCTTACGAGACCGTCGCAAGATATTTCGTCGACACTAACCCCGAATTTGAATACGAAGTGGTTTCTCCCCCGATGAGCGACGTTTTCTGTTGTGCCATGCGCGAGGAAGACGTTGCGCTGAAAAAAGAATTCGACGACGCAATTTCCGAGATGACTGCCGACGGCACGCTTTCAGCTCTCGTGAAAACATACATTGCCGAAATTCATTTCAGGCACGCGCCGCCCGTCATTCAACTGCCCGAATTCTACAACAAGTCCATGGTCAAAATCGGCGTGACGGGCGACTTGCCCGCGCTCGATTTCATTCGCCCCGACGGAAAACCTTCGGGCTTCAATACCGCTCTGCTCGCCGAGATAAGTAAGCGTATCGAAAAAAATTTTGTCCTCGTGCAAATCGACGGCGGTGCACGCGCGACGGCTTTGGCTTCGGGCAAAGTCGACGTCGTCTTTTGGGCGGTCACCCCCGAAGGCTCGGAAATTTTTCCGCCCGATTTTGACAAACCCCCGGGCGCGATTCTGACCAAGCCCTACTTCGCGGATAAACTCGTCCTGATGAAATTGCGCAAGGGGAAAAAATAAGTGACGGCTCGGCGAAGGTGACAAGATGAAAAAATTTTTTGCTCTGCTGATGATTTGCTCACTGATTCTGCTGACGGGTTGCGGCGGAGAAAAAATTTCCGACGGGCAAGAAATTCGGCTCGGCATGATTACCCGCCTCAACATCAGCGAACGATTGCTGGACGATTACATTGAGAGTGTCTACTCGAAAGCGAACCCCAACTCCGATATCCCCGTGCACAAACACATTTTCTTCGACAACATTAACTCGATGATTGCCGCACTCCACGCCGGACAGATTGACGAGATGAGCACTTATCGAAGCGTGGCTGATTATCTAATCACGCGCAACGACAGCTTTGAACTTACCGACCTCTACGCCCCGAAAATCACCGACGAGTTCTGCTGTGCCGTGCGCGCGGAAGATTCTGAACTCAAAAAAGAATTCGACGATGCGATTTTGAAACTCAAACTCGACGGCACGCTTGCTCGCCTCACGAAAATTTACATCATTGACGAGAACGAGGAGCCGCCCGCCGTTGATATGCCGCACTTCGACGGAGCACCCACGATTAAGGTTGCGGTGACGGGTGACCTGCCGCCGCTCGATTACGTCACCGCCGACGGAAAACCTGCGGGCTTCAACACGGCTCTGCTTTCCGCGATAAGTAAAATCGTCGGGAAAAATTTTGAGCTCGTGCAGGTCGCCGGCGGAGCCCGAACCGCCGCTCTGTCCTCCAAGCAAGTCGACGTTATCTTTTGGGTGACGGTGCCGCTCGACGAAACGATTGTCCCGCAAAATTTGGACAAGCCCGACGACGCGATTGTCACGGAGCCCTACTTCACGGACGAAGTCGCCCACGTCAAAATAAAGGGACAAGGATAAAGGGATAAGGGATTTTAACTCCTAACTCCTCACTCCTAAGGAGATGATTGAATGAGAAAAATTTTTGCCTTGCTGATGATTTGCTCGCTGATTTTGATGACGGGCTGCGGCGGCGGCGGAGAGGAGAAAAAAGCTGCCGAAGACGCCGGCAAGATTAAACTCGGAATGATTACCCGCCTCAACGCCAGCGAAGAAAATTTCGGCGAGTTCATGAAAAAGGTCGAAGGCACTCTCGACGTGAAAATTTCTTCGCACACGCCCGTTTTCTTCGATAACCTCAATGCCATGCAGATGGCTTTGCAGTCCAAGCAAATCGACGAGATAAGCACTTATCGTTCCGTGGCGCGTTACATGATTGCCAAAGACCCGCGCTACCAGGTGCTCAAAGACCACTCGCTGGAATTCGTCGATTCATTCTGCTTCGCCCTGCGCGACGACGAAACCGAGCTCAAAGACTCGCTGAACAAAGTTATTAAAGAGATGACGAGCGACGGCACGCTTGACCGCCTGACGAAGGAATACATCACTGACATCAACACGGAGGGCGAACCGCCCGTTATCGACATGCCGCACTTCGACAGCGCGGACACGATTAAAGTTGCAGTCACCGGCGACCTGCCTCCCCTTGATTACGTCAGCGCGGACGGCAAGCCCGCAGGTTTCAACACGGCTGTCCTCGCGGAGATTGGTAACCGCACGTTGAAAAATATCGAACTCGTGACAATCGACAGCGGCGCACGCGCGGCAGCTTTGACCTCCAAGCAAGTGGACGTGGTTTTCTGGGCGATTGTCCCCGTCAGCGAAATTATCCCCGCCGACACCGACAAACCTTCGGGAATTATTTTGACTGACCCCTACTATCGGGATAAAATTACTCACATAATTTTTAAGGAAAGCGAAAAGAAATAAGCTGATGGGATTCACGGATTTACTTTACAAGATTTTCATCAAAGACGGCAGCTGGCTGACAATTTTGAACGGGCTGTGGGTGACGGTGCAAATTTCCGCGCTGTCACTCCTGCTCGGAACTTTGCTCGGCTCGTTGCTGTGTTTTTTTCGCGTCGGGAATATCAAGCCGCTCAAAATCGCCGCGCAAGTTTACATTTCAATAATCCGCGGCTCGCCGGTGCTGATGTTGCTCATGCTCTTTTTCTACGGAATATTCGCGCGCACGGGCATGAGTCCGATTCTCGTGGCGGTGATAACTTTCGCAATGCACACGGCGGCGCACGTCGCTGAACTTTTGCGCTCGGCACTCATGGCTTTGGACAAGGGACAAGTGGAGGCGGCTCGGACGCTCGGCTTCTCGAAGTGGCAGGCGTTCAAACTCGTCACGCTCCCGCAGCTCGCGCGAATCGCCAAGCCCGTTTACCAATCGACCGTCGTCAATCTGATTCAGTGGACGAGTGTCGTCGGTTACGTCACGATTACCGATTTGACCCGCGTGATTAACAACACCGCCTCGCGCACCATGCAACCGATGATTACAATTATTGGCGGCATGATAATTTACCTCGCGCTGAGTTATCTGGTCTACGGCATTTTCCACCTGACGGACAGGAGGCGCGCTCAATGAGTGTTATCGAAGTTCGCGGCTTGAAAAAATCTTTCGGCGACTTGGAAGTCTTGCGCGGAATTGATTTGACGGTGGAGGCGGGCGAACGCATTGCAATTATCGGCGGCTCCGGCTGCGGCAAGAGCGTTTTCCTGCGTTGCGTCGAATTGCTCGAAACTCCCAACGCGGGAAAAATTTTTATCGACGGCGAAGAGCTCACCGCGCCCGACGTCGACATCGATAAAATCCGCCGCAAGCTCGGCATGGTCTGGCAAAGATTTAATCTCTTCACGCACATGAACGTCATGGAAAATTTAACCGTCGCCCCGATAAAACTTTTGGGCATGACGGAGGAGGCCGCGCGCGAAAAGGCAATGGGCTTGCTGGCGACCGTCGGCTTGACTTCAAAGGCGGACGCTTACCCGGAATTTTTGTCGGGCGGTCAGCAGCAACGAATTGCAATTTGCCGCAGCCTGATGATGAATCCGAAAGTTATCCTCTTCGACGAGCCGACTTCAGCCCTCGACCCGACCATGGTTGGCGAAGTCCTCGCGGTCATTCGCATGCTCGCCAAGCAAGGCTTAACGATGATAATCGTCACGCACGAGATGAATTTCGCCCGCGAAGTCGCCACGCGGATTTTATTTTTTGCCGACGGAGAAATTTATGAGCAGGGCACGCCCGCCGAAATTTTCGACGCGCCCCAACGCCCCAAGACCATTGCCTTCATCCACAAGCAAAAATATTTTTCCTACGAAATTTTTGAGCGCGCCTTCGACCTCATGGAGATGCAGGGCAAAATTCAAATGTTCGCGGAGAAATACGGGCTGAGCTCGCGCAAGACCAATCGCCTGCAACTTTGCTGCGAAGAATTGATTTACGAGATGATTGAGAACACCTGCTCGGGCGAAAATATTCTTCACATTACGCTCGACATCACTTACGCCGAAGTCGACAACAGCCTGGAGATAAAATTTTCTTGCGCGGGCAAAGAGTACAATCCGCTCGACAAAAATTTTGAGGACTTCGACGTGGAAAATTTGGGCGCGACGATTCTCCACAGCCTCTCGAAAGATTTTTCTCACGAATACTCGGACGGCGTCAACAAAATTTCTTTCCGACTCGCTTAAGCGGAGGTGATTGCATTGGCTCACGTTAAGGACAAGGGTATCTTTGAAAATTTTTTCCGCCGCGACGGGCGACTCAATCGCTGGCGATACTTCAAACGCAACATCGCAGTTGCTCTGCTCTCGATAATGATTTTGCTCGTCATCATCATCTTGGACGTCAACGCGCTCGGTCATCTTTCAGGCTTCGGGAACAACGTGGTTAAACTTTTTTCCGCCGCCGCACAGATTCCGCTCTTCTGTCTTATGGTCAGGCGTCTGCACGACATGAACAAAACTGAAACGCTCGCTTACGTCGCGATTGGGCTCGGGCTCGTGCCGATAATTTTCCGCGACGGAGATTTTTTGGTCACGGAGCCCTCGAACCTCGAAAATCTTTTCAACATAGTGAGCGGCTTCATCAGTCTGTACATCATGCTTTGCCCCGGCACTCACGGCGACAATCAATACGGCTCTGACCCGCTCGAATAAAAATTAACCGCCCCGACAGAGGAGCGGTTTTTTTTCTTGCGCAAAAATCTTTGGACAGATTGAACGGCTGAAAAGTTTCTGATATAATTCCGCCGATGCTACTTCCCTCTCAATCCACTCGGCAGAACACTTGATGAGAGGAGGTGGTAGTAATGCTGAGCTCCATTACGGCTCTGGCTCTGAATGTGTTGTCGATTGTCATTGGCAATTACATTTATGACCGGTTCTTCAAAAAGTAGCATCCCGTTGTCCACTAAGTGCCCAGGATAATCGGTCTCATCAAACCGGTTAGGCAAAACGAAGCCCCCGTGCAGTTCATCACTCTGCGCGGGGGTTTTTCTTCGTTTGTGGCAGATATGCTTCGCTCCATTACGAAGGTGTTTTCGATTAACACGTTTGAAATTTACCACACGCTCATTTTTTTGTCAATGTTCAAGGCAAAACGAATCCCCCGTGCAGTTCAAGAATTTTTCCGCCAAAAAATTTATCGACGTTAAAAATCATTGGTGATATAATGTGCAAGAATTTTTCCGAAGGGAGGCGAAGTCTTGCTCAGACAACGGACACTGCGGAGCAAAATTTCCTGCGTCGGCGTCGGGCTGCATTCGGGCAAAGAAGTGCGCTTGGAGCTCAAGCCCGCCGAAGTAGACAGCGGAATAATTTTTTTGCGGACGGATTTGCCGGAGCGACCAAAAATTCATGCGACGGCTGCCAACGTGACGGCGACACTTCGGGCGACGACTTTGGAGGAGGACGGCGCAAAAGTTTTTACAATCGAACACCTGATGAGCGCGCTGAACGTTTGCGGCGTGGACAACTGCGAGATTGAAATTTCTGCGGAGGAGCCGCCCGTGCTCAGCGGCAACTCGATTGACTTCTTCAAGATGATTCGCGCGGCGGGTCTCGTCGAACAGGACGCCGAGAGAAAAATTATTCGCGTGGAAAAAATTTATCGCGTGGACGGCGCGGAGGGCAAGCGATTCATCATGGCCGTGCCCTACGACGGCTTCCGCGTCAGTTTCGTCTCGGTCAATCCGCACCCGCTGATTGGAATTCAATACGCCGACTTTGAAATAACCGAAGATATTTACGAGCGAGAAATTGCGCCCGCGCGGACAATCGCCTACGAAAAAGAAATCGACGCGCTGAGGGCAATGGGGCTGGGCTTGGGCGGCACGATTGAAAACGTCATCGTCTACAACGACGAGGGCTGGCTCAACGAACTCAATTATCCCGACGAACTTGTCCGCCACAAAATTTTGGACGTAATCGGCGACATGCGGCTGGCGGGCATTGTGAAGTGTCACATCGTGGCGGCGGCTTCGGGTCACGCGCTCAACACTCGGCTCGCGAAGAAAATTTTTTCGGAAAACAATTCCTGACAAAGGAGCGATATAAATGGTATTGGAAATCGAAGACATCATGAAGATATTGCCTCACCGCCCGCCAATGCTCTTGGTGGACAGAATTTTGGAAATCGACCCGTTCAAGTCGGCGACGGGTTTAAAAAATATAACGATGAACGAGCCGCAGTTCGCGGGACATTTCCCCGGTCACCCGATAATGCCCGGCGTGCTTCAGCTGGAGGCCATGGCGCAAGTCGGAGGCGTGGCAATGCTTTACCCCGAAGAACACCGCGGGAAAATTGCTCTCTTCGGAGCCATGGACAACATCAAGTTCAAAAAAGTTGTCGTGCCCGGCGACACACTCATAACCAAGGCGGAAATCGTCAAAGTGCGCGGAGTCTTCGGCGTGCTTCACACCGACGGTTACGTCGACGACAAACTCGTGGCAGTTGCCGATTTTACTTTCGTGCTGAAACAGCGTGACGAACTTTAAGCCTCAGGAGTAAATGCAATGATAAAACCGGAAACGAACATTCACCCGAGCGCAATCGTTTCGCTCAGCGCGCGCCTCGGAGAGAATGTGACAATCGGACCGTACTGCGTGATTGGCGACGAGGTGGAAATCGGCGACGGCTCAGTCATCGGTCCTCATGCCGTCATCGAAAAGTGGACGAGCCTTGGCAAAGAGTGCAGAGTTTATCAGTTCGCCAGCGTGGGAGCCGCCCCGCAAGATTTAAAATTCAAAGGCGAGCGCAGTTACACGGTCATCGGGGACAGGACGACAATCCGCGAAGGCGCGACGATTCATCGGGCGACGGGCGAAGGCAACGAAACTCGAATCGGCAACGACTGCCTGCTCATGGCTTACATTCACGTGGCACACAACTGCACTCTCGGCAATCACGTCATCATGAGCAACCTGGCGAGCTGCGCGGGTCATGCCATCGTCGAAGACAGAGTGGTTATCGGAGGCATGGCGGGCGTCCACCAGTTCGTGAAAATCGGGCGCAACGCAATGGTCGGCGGCATGAGCAAACTCGTTCAAGATGTCGTGCCTTACACAATCGTCGACGGCCACCCCGCAAAAGTCGTCGGGCTTAACAACGTCGGCATATCGCGCGCGGGTGTTCCGCTCGAATCGCGGCGGCTGATTAAAAAGGCGTACAAAATTTTGTATCGGTCGGGATTAAGCTTGCCCGAAGCAATTGCAGTCATCGAACAGGAAGTTGACTCGTGCGAAGAGGTCGAACACTTCCTGAGATTTTTACGCAACGCCGAGCGCGGCATTTGCCGTGAGCGCAGAGACTTTGAGGATAAATAAATGAACAGCAAAGAAATTGCAAGGCTTGCCGCGTGGACGGCGCGGGCGATTAGAGACACGATAACGGACAGCGGCAGGGAACTCGACGCGGCGGGCGAAGACATCATCCGCGAATACGTTCAAACTTCCCTGACGAAATGGCAGCGCGGCGAAAAAATTTCTTTGAAAAGTTTGTCGGAGCTCGTCACGGAAATTTTTCAGCGGCGGAGACACGAGACACAGACCGAGGGCGAAGTCATAAATTCGCTGATGATTCTCGCCGCGAAGTTTCCTTCGTTCGTCGAAGAGAATCAGCGCGCGCGGGACGAAGAGGCTCGCAAGATTGCTTCGGGTTTGCCCGCGATTAAAGTTTAAATGAGGTACAAGGGAGAAGATTTTTTCCCTAAATCCTAACTCCTAAATTCTAAATCCTAAAATCGGAGGTCATAAAATGGAGAGGCTCGGAATATTGGCGGGCGCAGGAAAGTTGCCCGTGGAGTGTGCACGCGCCGCCGCGCAGCTCGGTTACGAAGTTTACGCGGTCGGATTGCTTCCAAACAGCGACACGCAAATCGCGCAGTTCGCCAAAGATTATCAATTCATCAGCGTCGCGCAACTCGAATCGATTTTGAATTACCTGAAGGCAAATCAAATCCAAAAGGTCACGATGATTGGCAAAGTCACCAAGGAACTCCTCTTCAACGGAGCGGTGGTGCCCGACGCGCGAATGATGCAGCTGATAATGAGTTTGCCGGACAGAAAAGATGACACGATTATGATGGCGTTTGTTCGCGAGCTGGCAAAGGCGGGCATTCAAGCCTTTGACCAAACCGCGCTGATTAGAAAGCTCATGCCGCGCCGAGGGACAATCACCAAGCGCGAGCCGACGGACGCCGAGCGGCAAGACATGGAGTTCGGTTTCCGAATCGCCAAGGAACTCGGACGCTTCGACATCGGGCAGACGGTCGTCGTGAAGAATCGGGCGGTCATGGCTCTGGAGGCAATCGAGGGCACGGACGCCTGCATTGAACGCGGCGGGCGGCTGGCGTGCGGCGGAGCTGTCGTCGCAAAAGTTTCAAAGCCGCAGCAAGACAATCGCTTCGACGTGCCCACGGTCGGTTATCGCACGATTGAACAGATGGCGCAGGTCGGCGCGGCGGCTCTGGCAATCGAGGCGGGCAAAACTCTTTTGGTCGAACGCGAGCAGATGATAAAGTTCGCTGACGCCCAAGGAATTTCAATCGTCGCCATGTGAATAAAAAAATCCCCCGAAACTTGGGGGATTTTTTTTGCGGCAATTTCATTCGGCGCGGACAAAAATTTTTCTGAGCGGGCGTAAAAAATTTCTGAGCGGCAATTTCATTCGGCGCGGGCAAAAATTTTTCTGAGCGGCGTAAAAACTTTCCTGCATTGCAGTTGATGATATTTTTTGATACAATCCGCCGCGAGGAGCGGAGTGTTATGAAAAGCTATTCATCGAACGAAGTTATCGCCATGCTCAAGAAAGCCGGCTGGTATGAAGTTAATTGCAGGGGCGACCATCACCAATTCAAGCATCCGTTCAAGAAAGGGCGAGTGACTGTTCAACACCCCGTCAAAGATTTAGAAAAAAATGTTTTGAAAAGTATTGAGCGACAATCGGGATTGAAATTCATGTAAGGAGTGATTTGCATGAGGTATGCTTATCCCGCCGTGTTCAGCAAAGGCAACGGCGGAATCGGAGTGATTTTCCCTGACTTCGACGGTTGTGTTTCTCAAGGCGCAGATTTTCTTCAAGCCTTTCATTATGCTCGCGAGGGGCTGTCCTTGCACATATACGGAATGCTCGAAGACGGAGAGAAATTGCCCGCGCCGAGTCGTCTTGAGTCAATAAAATTGTCTGAGAACGAGGCGTTGACTTTGATTGAAGTTGACCTTAAAGATTTTGCTCCCGATTGGAGTTTAAGCAATTAAGAGGAGGAATTGTTTTGGCAGAAAATGTATTCGACACTTTGACTGAACGCGGCTTCATCGCGCAGTGCACCGACGCCGAAGAGGTAAGGAAATTGCTCGGCGAGAAAAAAGTTACGTTTTATATCGGCTTCGACCCGACGGCTGACAGCTTGCACGCGGGGCACTTCATCGCGCTGATGGTGATGGCGCACATGCAACGCGCCGGCCACAGACCGATTGCGCTCGTGGGCGGCGGCACCGGAACAATCGGAGACCCGTCGGGGCGTTCGGATTTGCGCAAAGTCATGACGGACGAAGTAATTCATCACAACTGCGAACAGTTCAAAAAGCAAATCGCGCGCTTCATCGACTTCAGCGACGGCAAAGCTCTGATGGTCAACAACGGCGACTGGCTTCGCAAACTCGGTTACATTGATTTGCTCCGCGAGGTCGGCGCAAACTTCACGGTCAATCGGATGCTCGCCGCCGAATGTTACAAGCAACGCTGGGAGAAGGGCTTGACGTTCCTGGAGTTCAATTACATGGTCATGCAGGCCTACGATTTTTACAAGCTCAACGGCGATTACGATTGCATTCTTCAGTGCGGCGGCGACGACCAGTGGTCAAACATCATCGCGGGCGTCGAACTCACTCGGCGCAAGACCGGACGCGCGGCTTACGGCTTGACGAACAAACTTTTGCTCAAGAGTGACGGCTCGAAGATGGGCAAGACTGCCGGCGGCGCGCTCTGGCTCGACGCGGACAAAGTTTCGCCTTACGATTTCTATCAGTACTGGCGCAACGTCGACGACGCGGACGTTAAGACTTGCCTGAGTTTGCTGACGTTCATTCCCATGGACGAGGTCAATCGCCTGTCGAACTTGAAAGACGCCGCGATTAACGAGGCGAAAAAAGTTTTGGCTTACGAGGTCACGAAACTTGTTCACGGCGAGGACGCTGCCAATCAAGCGAGAAAATCCGCCGAAGAAATTTTCGCGGGACAAAGCTCCGAGAACATGCCGACCGTCGAAGTGACTGACGCCGTCGGGAAAAAACTTTTGGACGTGCTGGCCGCCGCGAAGATTATCGATTCAAAATCGGAAGGGCGCAGGCTCATCGCGCAGAGCGGGCTCACGCTCAACGACGAAAAAATTTCTGACGTCGATTACATTTTGAAAGCCGACGACCTGCCCGCCGTCATTCGCAAGGGCAAGAAAAAGTTTTTTAAGCTGTTGGCTGTCAGCTGTTAGAAAAAATCCTTAAAGCTCAAAGCTGACATCTGAAAGCTAAAAAGGTGGTCAGTGCATGAAAAAATTTTTGGCGGTGGTGTTCGCGGCGAGTCTCATGCTCACGACGGCCGCGCAGGCGACTAATTCGCGCGTCGAATCGGCTGTCACGTGGGCGATTGCCATTGCCAACGACCAAAGCCACGGTTACTCGCAGGGCGCGGAAAATGCCACGGCTTACAGACTTTACACCGGCTCGCGCGACGGCCCCGACTACGATTGCTCTTCGCTGGTCTATCACGCCTTCAACCAAGCCGGCTTCAACATAATCGACAACTGGCACAAAAATCCCGCGTACATGGCGCGTTACAACGGCAGACAATACGTCGGGGACGCCGACACGATTTGGGCTGACTTGAGCGTCGACGGCGGCTGGCAAAAATTTTCGTGGCAAGAAGTCCAAAATAATCTTCAGCGCGGCGATATTCTCTGCACGCCGCAAAGACACGTGGCGATTTACATTGGCGACGGCAAAACGGTGGAGGCTCGCGGCGTGAACAATCCGCGCGGCGGTGATTGGGCTTCGGGCGACCAAGGCGGCGAGATTGATTTTTACGACGCATACGGGCGCGGCTGGACGGAGGTTTATCGTTATGTCGGAAATTGAAATTGTCGACGGCGCGAATCACCTCGACGAAGTTAAACGGCTCGTGATTGAGTACACAAAATTTTTGGGGCGCGACTTGTCCTTTCAGCACCTCGACGACGAGTTAAACGATTTGTCCGCCAAGTACACGCCGCCCGAAGGAAAATTGCTTTGCGCGCGGCTCGACGGAGAAATTATCGGCTGTGTCGCTTATCACAAGCACACGCGCGCGTTGCGAGATGAAACGACTTTTCGTTCGCGAGGGCTTCAGAAATTTTCACGCGGGCAGAAAACTCGTCGCGGCGATTATAAAATCCGCGCGGGCGGACGGCTTCAGCGAAATTGTTTTGGATACGATAACGCCGCTCCAAAGCGCGATTCGCCTTTACAAAAAATTTGGTTTCGTCGAGACCGAACCTTATTACGAAAATCCGATGAGCGATGTAATTTACATGAAGAAATTTTTATGACGGAGGAGAGAAAAGTTTATGTCAGGTCATTCCAAATGGGCGACGATTAAAAGGAAGAAGGGCGCGAACGATGCGATTCGCGGAGCCATGACGACAAAAATCAGCCGCGAAATTACAATCGCGGTGAAGATGGGCGGCGCGGACCCCACGGGCAACATGCGCCTCAAGCTCGCGCTCTCGAAGGCAAAGGCCAACAACGTCACCAAGGAAAATATCAATCGCGCGATTCAAAAGGGGCTCGGCGCGTCCGACACTTCCAATTACGAGGAGATAACTTACGAAGGTTACGGACCCGGCGGCGCGGCTCTCATGCTCGATATCCTTACCGACAACCGCAACCGCACGGCGGCAAACATTCGCCACATTTTTTCCAAGCACGGCGGAAACCTCGGCGAAAACGGATGCGTCGCGTGGATGTTCAAAAAGAAAGCCGTCTTCACTGTCGACAAGGAAACTTTCGACGACGAAGACGCGCTCATGGAAATTGCAATGGACGCGGGCGCAGAAGATTTTGCGGCGGATGACGATTCGTTTGAGATAACCGCCGCCCCCGAAGACTTCAACGCGATTGAGGACGCACTCGCTGAAAAGGGAATTGAGACCGCCTCCGCCGAGATAACTCAGGTGCCCGACACGACCGTCGCGCTCGCCGAAAAGGACGCCGAGAAAATGCAAAAGCTCCTCGACGCCCTCGACGAAGATGACGACGTTCAAAACGTTTACGGCAATTACGAATTCTGACATGGACGCGAAATATTTTTCTGCGCCAAAAGTTTATGATGCTTTGAATGAAATCAAGCCAGGAGAATTCAAAAATTTTGGCGAACTGAATCCTCCGACCATCCGCACGACTTTTCCGGGCTTGGCGTTCGATTTCAATTGCGGAATGCGTCTGCAAATTCCCGCGGGCAACTGGCACGTAAAAATCTTCGACCACGACAGCGAAGTCCTTTGCTTCGATGAAGACGCCTCTGACGTGATGTTGATTTCGTTGGAAAAATTTTTTGTGCGCTGGGAATTTTTTCTGTGGCTCGACGGTCAACTCGTCTTTCACCACCTTTACGACCCGACCGACTGGAATGTTCATTTTTATCTTGAAAATTCTGGCATGGGCGACAGAATTGTTTTGTTCCCGTACATGGAAGAATTTCGCAAGAAATGGAAATGCAAAGTCTCCTGCGCCGTTGAACCATACCTGCAGGAGCTCGTGAAGATTTATTTCCCCGACGTCGACATCAAACCGCCGAAAATTTCTTACGCGACTTACTTTCCGTCGCCCGGCTTTAATCCTCTCTTTACGCCCGAAGAGTGTCGCAAGACTCCGATGGAAAAAATGGGTCAGCAAATTTTCGGTCTGCAGCGCGCGGAAAAAATTATTTATCATCCGACCAAGCCGCGGCAAATTGCCGAGCCTTACGTTTGCATTGCCGTGCAAACTTCCGCGACCTTCAAGACGTGGCTCAATCCCGACGGCTGGCCGGCCGTTATCGATTACTTAAAGCAGCTGGGTTATCGCGTGCTGTGCATTGATAAAGAGCGCGAACAAACCGACCACGGCATGACGGTTAAAATGCCCGCAGGCGCGGAAGATTTCACGGGCGACCTGCCGCTCAGCGAACGCGTCAATCTTTTGGCTTACGCGGAATTTTTCATCGGCATGCCGAGCGGTTTATCTTGGCTGGCGTGGGCGACCGACGTGCCCGTCATTTTAATCAGCGGCATCACTCCCGTGTGGTTTGAATTTTCCACGCCGTACAGAGTCATCAATCGCCTCGTGTGCTTCGGCTGCCACAATGATGTTTCACTCAAGTGGGGCGACTTTGAAAACTGCCCGCACCACCGAGGCACCGACCGCGCTTACGAATGCTCACGAAAAATTTCTGCGCGGCAAGTTATCCAGACGATTAATCAACTGCTCGACGACAAACGCGCGGGGCGAATCAAAAATTCCAATTTCATTTGACGGTGATTTCATGTTGGCATTGGGCATCGACCCCGGCACGGCGATTTGCGGCTTCGGTTTCGTCGAAGTAGGCGGCGGTCAACTCCGCGCGAAAAATTTCGGCGTGATTACCACGAGCCACAAAGCTCTCATGCAGGACAGACTTTTGAAGATTCACACGGAGCTCGACGCGCTGATAAAAAATTTTCGCCCGCAGGTCATGGGCGTGGAGAAATTATTTTTCGGAAAGAATTCGACGACCGCAATTCCCGTCGGGCAGGCGCGAGGCATCGTCCTGCTGTGTGCCGCGCAAAATAATCTCGACGTGATTGAAATTTCTCCCAACGAAGTCAAGCAGTCGATAACCGGTTACGGCGGCGCGAACAAGGAGCAAGTCATTTACATGGTGACGAAACTTTTGAAACTCGACGAGCCGCCCAAGCCCGATGACGCGGCAGATGCTCTGGCCATTGCGATTGCCGCCGGTTATGAGGCGAACTCTTTGGCGCGAAGAAATTTTTTGGAGACGTGAATCATGATTGCTTATCTCAGCGGCACGATTAAATTTCTCTTCGACGACGCGTGCGTTGTCGACGTTCACGGCGTCGGTTATAAAGTTTTCGTCGACGCGAACACTCGGCAGGCTCTGAAGCTCGGCGAGGCGACCGAACTTTTTATCCACACGGCGGTCAGGGAAGACGCGATTAATCTTTTCGGCATGAAGAATCAATCGACGTTTGAACTGTTCGAGTTGCTCTTGACGGTCAGCGGCGTCGGTGCCAAGGGCGCGCTCGCCATCGTGTCAAAAATTTCTGCCGCAGAATTTTCTCGTGCCGTCGCCGCGCAGGACATAAAAACTTTGACGCGTTTGCCGGGCGTCGGGAAAAAATCCGCCGAAAGAATTCTGCTGGAGCTCAAGGACAAAGTTCAATCGCTCGCCGAAAATTTTTCCGCAGAAGATTTTCAACCCGCGCAAATTCAATCGACGGAACGCGAAGACGCCGCCGAAGCCTTGGAGGCTTTGGGTTACACCGCGGCGGAAATTTCTGCGGCGTTCGATAAAGCCCCCGAAAATTTTTCGACAGAGCAGCTGATAAAATTCGCGCTGAAAAATTTATCGGGCAAATGAAGATAAAAAAGCAATTAACGGGAGGAATTTTTTATGGCAACGATAATCGCTCCGTCGGTTCTGTCGGCGGATTTCGCACACCTGGCGGACGAAGTTAAAAAGGTCACGGACGCGGGCGCGGAATATGTTCACGTCGACGTGATGGACGGCACGTTCGTCCCCGAAATTACAATCGGCGCGGGCGTCGTGAAAAGTTTGCGCAAATTCACGGACGCGGTGCTTGACGTTCACCTGATGGTCGAACACCCCGAAACGCAGCTTGAAAGTTTTGCGGCGGCGGGCGCGGACATAATTACTTTCCACGTCGAGGCGACGCGCCACCCGCACCGCGTGATTCAAAAGATTCACGAACTCGGCTGCAAGGCGGGCGTCGCGCTCAACCCGGGCACGTCCCTTTCCGCAGTCGAGGAGCTCATCGAGGACGCCGACATGATTTTGATTATGACGGTCAACCCAGGTTACGGCGGACAAAAATTTATCGATTCCATGCTCGGCAAGATTCACATGCTTTACCACATGATTGACGAGATGGAAACCGAATGCGATATCGAAGTCGACGGCGGCATCAATCCGAAAACTTCGGAGCAGGTCAGAGAGATGGGCGCAAACGTTTTGGTCGCGGGCTCGGCGATTTACGGCGCGGCGGACGTCGCGCAAGCCGTAAAAGACATTCGCGGCAAAGAAATTGCTCACCACCACCACGACGACGATTTTGATGACGAGGACGACGAATGATTTTCGATTCACACATGCACACAAAATTTTCCGCGGACTCAAAGATGACGGCAGACGAGGCGATTGCCAAGGCGCAGAGCTTAAATTTGGGCGTGGTCTTCACGGAGCATTTCGATTACGGACTGGAGCTGGACGGAAAAGCTTTTGCCTTCGACGCGGCGGATTACATGAGCGAGTACAAAAATTTTCGCGGCGAAAAAGTTCGGCTGGGCGTGGAGGTCGGCTTGAGAAAATTTGCGCGGGCGGCGAACGAAAATTTTATCGCGCAGGCTGACTTCGATTTGGTCATCGGCTCGATTCATCTCGTCGACGACTTGGACATTTATTACCCCGAATTTTTCGCGGGCAAGGACAAGTCGACGGCTTACAAAAAATATTTCGCGCAGATGGCTGAGGAGGCGGCGGTCGCTGACTTCGACGTGCTCGGCCACATCGATTACATTTGCCGAACCGCGCCTTACGAAAATCCCGAACTTGATTACGAAACGTTCGCGGCGGAGATTGATGAAGTTTTGAAAATCGTCGTGGAGCGCGGAAAAGTTTTGGAGCTGAACACTCGCCGCTTCAAAAATTCTCGCGCGGTCGCGGGGCTCGTGCCCGTTTACAGAAAGTATCGTGAGCTCGGCGGACAATTCGTCACGCTCGGCTCGGACGCGCACAGAGTTTCAGCCGTCGGAAATTTTTTCGCCCGCGCCCTGGAACTCGTTCGCGCGCTGGACTTAACGCCCGTGACTTTCCGCGAACGCAAGCTTGAAAAAAATTTTTCCGTGTGATAAACTTTGCGTGGTTTAAAAAAGATAAACTTTAAGGCAGGCGTCGATGTTGACCCGTCGACCCCTTCTTCGTTACTCGTTGTTAATTAAGTGGTAAAACGATTTGGGAGCCGTCCGGGGTGGGACGGCTCTTCACTTATCTGTGATTGTCGAAGTACGTAAGCAACGCAAGGATGAAACTGCCGACGGAACAGATGAGCTCCACCCAGTCATGAATCTCCATACGCGTCACCTCCTTCCTTCGAGGAAGAAGCCGACACATCGAACTGCCTGCCGTGAGGAATTATATAACGGCTTCAGAAAACTTTCAAGAAAAAATTCAACCGCTCAGGTATCTTAAGCTTGAGCGGTTTATTTTTTGGAGGGAGAGCAGATGAAAAATTTTTTGGCGAGACAAAAGCAGGACGGATTTTTTTCGATTCGATTCAAATCGGCGGCGGGCACGCTGACGGCGGCGCAACTTTTGGCACTGCACGAGCTGGCGGAGCGATTCGGCGCGGGCGTCGTCAATCTGACTTCGCGGCAAGAAATTTCCGTGCCGTTCGTGCGGCGGGAAGACTTCGACGCGCTGGAAAAATTTTGCGCGGCTCATGAATTAAAAATCTCACCGCTCGGCACAATCTTCAAGCAGGTGACGGCTTGCCAAGGAACGCAAACTTGTCCGTCGGGCGTAATCGATTCGCCGAAGGTCGCGCGCGAGTTGGAGCGTCGGCACGGAGGACGCGAGCTGCCGAATAAAATCACGTGCGCGGTGACCGGCTGCCCGAACAACTGCATGAAGGTCGACGCAAATGACATCGGCGTTAAGGGCGTGGTCGCGCCGAAATTCTTTCAGGAGAATTGCATTTACTGCGGGGCGTGCGCGAGGGTCTGTCGGGTCGGTGCGCTTGAAGTTGACCGCGAGAAAAATTTTTGGACGATTGACCGCGATAAATGCATCGCTTGCGGTCGGTGCGTCAAGGCGTGCAAAAAATCTGCGCTGAGCGGCGTGGTCGGCTTCAAAATTTTTTTCGCGGGAAAAGATTTGCTCCCGACGATTCATGACGAAGAAAAGCTTTACGAAATTGTCGACGCGGCTTTGAAATATTTTTCCGAGCACGCAAAGCCCCGCGAGCGGCTGAGCAAAATGTTTGAGCGACTCGGCACGGACGAGTTCAAAAAATTTCTTTCCGTGGTATAATGACCGCGAGAAAAATTTTTGTGGAAAGGAGAGATTGAAATGACTGAGCAAGAACAAATTAACGTGACGACGCAAAGACAGCTGGCACTGCAGGACGCAAAGTTCAATGCGTTCGTCGAGGAAATGCGCGAATTCAAAAATGACATGAAGACCGCGCAGACCAAGCACGACGCCGACATGAAAGAAATCCGCAATGAAATTAAAGAGGTACGAGCCGAGATTCAACATTCGATAAAACAATTCCAAAACATAACTTTGGTCGCCATGGGCTTGATGATAGCGGCAGCCGTCGGAATTTTGGCGATAACAATCGGTATACTCAGTTTTATGTGGACAACGGCGAATAACATGAAGCCTCCGCCGCAACCGACACAAACTCAGTCAACGTATCAAGTTCCACCAAACCAACAACCGGCGGCAGGTTTTTGACTTAGAAAATTTTTTCGTGTAAAATCCTTCCATATCTTGCTTCGGAAAGGAGCTCTCTATGGAAAAATTTTTTGAACTCAAGGAACGCGGCACCGACGTCAAGACGGAGGTCATGGCGGGAATCACGACGTTCATGACGATGGCTTACATCTTGGCGGTCAACCCGATTATCCTCGGAGCGTCGGGCATGGACACGGGCGCGATTTTCACGGCGACGGCTCTGGCGAGTGCGTTCGCAACTTTTTGTATGGCACTCTTGGCGAACATGCCGTTCGTGCTGAGCGCGGGCATGGGTCTGAACGCTTACTTCGCGTACACGGTTGTAATCGGCATGGGGTACACTTGGCAGCAGGCACTGGCAGCGATTTTCGTTGAAGGTGTCATTTTTATTTTCCTGTCGCTCGTCAACATCCGCGAGGCAATCTTCAATGCAATTCCGCCGTCACTGAAAATCGCGGTGTCGGTCGGCATCGGACTTTTCATCAGCTTTATCGGCTTGCAGAACGCGCACATCGTCGTGGCGGGTCCGACGCTCGTCACGCTTTATTCGTTCAAAGGTTCAGTCGAAGGCGGCATGTTCAATTCGGAGGGCATAACGGTTTTGCTCGCGCTGGCCGGCTTGCTGATAACCGCCTTCCTGCTGATTAAAAACGTCAAAGGCTCGGTGCTCTTCGGAATCGTGGCGACGTGGGGGCTGGGCATGATTTGTCAGGTGGTCGGGATTTACGTTCCCAATCCGGAGAAAGGTTTCTTCAGTTTGTTTCCGTCGGGAATAATTTCAATGCCCGCGTCCTTGGAGCCGACGCTCATGCAGGTGGACTTCAGCTCGGTCATGTCTTTTGAATTTTTCTCGGTGCTCATGGCGTTCCTGTTTGTCGATTTGTTCGACACGATTGGAACTGTCATCGGCTGCGCGTCGAAGGCAAACCTCCTCGACGAAAACGGACGCCTCCCCAAGGTCAAGCAAGTTTTGTTGACGGACGCAATCGGAACGACGGCGGGCTCGCTCTTGGGCACGTCAACGATAACCACGTTCGTCGAATCGTCGGCGGGCATCGCTGAGGGCGGCAAGACCGGTTTGACTGCCGTGACTGCGGGCGCATTATTTTTCTTGGCATTATTCTTCTCGCCGGTGTTCCTGGCAATCCCCGCGTTCGCGACGGCACCCGCGCTGATTATCGTCGGCTTCCTCATGATGCAACAAGTCGCGAAGATTCATTGGACGGACGACGTGCTCACGGCCGTGCCGGCTTACATAACAATTTTTTCCATGGCGTTCATGTATTCAATCTCGGAAGGCATTTGCTTCGGCGTCATCAGTTACACGCTGCTGCATGTCTTTTCGGGCAAGGGCAAGGACGTCACGCCGCTCATGTATATCTTGACGGTGCTGTTCATCCTGAAGTATGCGTTGCTTTGAGAGAGGACGGGCGGAGTGTTCTCTTTGTCCGAGGTACTCAATTTCTTTTGAGTTTTTGATTTACTTTCTCTTTGCTTGTCCAAAGAGAAAGTAACAAAGAGAAAAGACACCTCGCGGGGGCGGCTGCTCGTACACGGTTCGGACGTTTCAACTTACCCGCAGCGTTGAGTTGCCCGCTGAGAAAACATCACGTTTTCTGCGCGGGCGAGGCCGCCGTCCATGGCGGCCTCAAATTTTTGCGGCATTGTTGTCATTTATTGAGGAGACTTTATCATGACGAAAGCTGAATTGAAAAATTTAATCGCGGCGGCGGCGGGCAGGCGCAAGGCTGACCTCGTCATAAAAAATTGCAAAATCGTCAACGTGCTCAGCGGCGAAATTTATTCGGGCGAAGTGGCGATTGCCGACGGAAAAATTATCGGCATGGGCGACGCGGCTTACGACGGCGAAAAAATTTTTGACGCGGGCGGAAAATTTCTCGCGCCGGGTTTCATCGACGGACACATCCACATTGAGTCATCATACATCAGCCCCGAACAGCTCGGCAGGATAATCGTGCCGCGCGGGACGACTTCAATCATCGCTGACCCGCACGAGATTGCAAACGTCTGCGGACTCGACGGCTTGCGGTACATGCTCGACGCCGCCCAGCGCACGAAGCTCCACGTTGTTTTTGCCATGCCCAGCTGCGTGCCCGCAACTCCCTTCGAAGACGCGGGCGCGGTGATTGAGGCGGCGGATATGAAAGAACTCCTCGGCGACGAAAATTTTTTCGGGCTCGGTGAATTCATGAACGCCCCGGGCATCATCAACTGCGACGAAAAAGTTTTGGACAAAATTTTGCTCGCGCACAACATGGGCAAACTTATCGACGGACACGCGCCGAACTTGAGCGGAAAAAATTTGAACGCATACTTGAGCGCGGGCGTGGGCGGCGACCACGAGTGCACGACCGTCGAAGAGATGAACGAGAGAATCGCCAAGGGCATGTACGTTTTGATTCGCGAGGGCTCCGCCTGCCACAACCTCAAGACGCTGATTAAAGGTGTCAATCAAAAAAATTCTCGCCGCGTCCTGCTCTGCTCCGACGACTGCCAGCCGAAAACCATTTTGGAACACGGGCACATGGACAAGAACGTGCGCATGTGCGTTGAGGAGGGCATTGACCCGATAACCGCGATTCAAATGGCGACGATTAATGCCGCCGAGTCGATTGGCATTTACGACCGCGGCTTTATCGGTATCGGGGCGCACGCGGATTTGATTTTGCTCGACGACCTGAAAACTTTCCGCGTGACCGACGTTTGGATTGGCGGCGAACACGTCGCGCATGACGGAAAATATTTGCCCGAAATTATTCCCGCCGATATTTCAAAAGTTCGCGGCTCCGTTCGCGTGAAAAATTTTTCCGTCGACAGATTGAAAATGAATTTGAAGAGCGGCAAGGTAAACGTCATCGGGATTGAGCCCGGCGGTGTCGTCACAAAAAAAATTCTCGCCGAAGTTCAGCGCGACGAGTCGGGCGATTTTATTTTCGACGCCGCCCGGGACATTTGCAAAGTCGCGGTGATTGAGCGGCACCACATGACGGGCAAGGTCGGGCTCGGACTTCTGGGCGGATACGGAATTCAGCGCGGGGCGATTGCCGTTTCCGTCGCGCACGACTCGCACAACATAATCGCGGCGGGCGTGAGCAACGAGGAAATTTTCTGCGCGGTCGAAGCTCTGATAAAAATGGAAGGCGGCATGGTCTTGGTCAACGGCGGCAAAATTATTTCGGTGATACCGCTGCTGATTGGTGGGCTGATGAGTGACTTGAGCGGCGAAGAACTCAAAGAAAAACTCGACGCGCTCCACGCCAAAGCCCACGCCGAACTCGGAATAAGCGCGAGCGTCGAACCCGTCATGACTCTGACGTTCATGTCGCTGCCGGTCATCCCCGAATTGAAATTGACGGCGCGCGGGCTCTTTGATTACTCCGCGTTCGATTTCATTCCGCTTGAAGCTTGAAAAATTTTTTCGTGAGGGTCGAACGTGGCATTGGCTGAAAAATTTTTTGAGCTTGAAAGCAAACCCGCAGGATGCAACGTCACGTTGCCGCGCGGGCTCTTTGATTACTCCGCGTTCGATTTCATTCCACTTGAAGCTTGAAAAAATTTTTTAACGGGCTCGCACTTAACGGCGGGCTTTTTTTTTGTGGTTGGGCTGAAAAATTTTTCGCGGACAAAATTTTCGTCGTGAGGCTGTAAAAATTTTTCGCGGACAAAAATTTCGTCGAGCGGCTGGAAAAATTTTTGAGCGGACAAAAATTTCGTCGTGAGGCTGTAAAATTTTTGAGCGGACAAAATTTTCGTCGAGCGACTGAAAAAATCTTGACGTTTCGACGCCGTTAAAATATACTTGCGCGGAAGTTTTCAATGTACAAAATTTTTTTGGAGGTTGAGTGTTTTGTTTTTCGCAAAGAAGAAATTCAAATTGGCGTCGATGATTGCTTGCGGGATTTTGGCAAGCGCACTGTTCACGGGCTGCGGCGGTGGCTCAGATGCTCCTGCCAAGAGTGACAGCGGCTCCAAGGCGGCGGGCGACGAGATTGTTATCGGCTCCAACTTCGAGCTGACCGGCAACCACGCACAATACGGCGCGAACGCAAACAACGGTCTCAAGCTGGCGATTAAGGAAGTCAACGACGCGGGCGGCGTCAACGGCAAGAAAATTAAAATCGTCGAAGCCGACGCAAAATCCGAGGCGGCCGAATCCGTCAACGCGGCGACCAAATTAATTTCCGACGACAAAGTTATCGCGCTCATCGGTCCGGCAGTCACCGCGAACGTTATCGCCGAGTCTCAGGTTGCCACGGACAATGAAATTCCCGTTATCGGACCGGCCGCGACCAATCCCGACGTCACTGTCGAGAACGGACAGGTTAAGCCGTACATCTTCCGCGCGTGCTTCATTGACCCGCAGCAGAGCGAAGTCATGGCTCAGTTCGCCGCGAAAGATTTGAACGCCAAGACCGCTGTCCTTTACCTTGATTCGAGCTCCGATTACTCCAAGAGCCTCGGCAAAATCTTCAAGGAAAAATTTGAGGCCGACGGCGGCAAAGTTGTCATGGAAGAGGCTTTCCTTGCCAAAGACCAAGACTTCAAAGCCGCGCTGACCAAAATTCAGACCGCCAACGCCGACGTCATCTTCGTGCCCGCTTATTATGAAGAAGTCGGCAAAATCATCAAGCAGGCGCGCGAACTCGGAATCACCGCTGCCATCCTCGGCACCGACGGCTGGGACGACACCAAAGTTGTCGACATCGCCGGCAAGGACGCGCTCAACAATACTTACTTCTGCACGCACTACTTTGAAGGCGACGCCGAAGTCCAAGACTTCATCAACGCTTACAAAAAAGAATACAACAATGACCCGAACGTCTTCGCGGCTCTCGGTTATGACGCAGGCAAAATGCTCGTCAACGCCATTGAGCGCGGCGGCGACGACTCCAAAAAGATTCGCGACAACATCGAGTCGATTAAAGATTTGAAGGTCGGCACGGGCAAAATCACTATGGATCCCGCGACGCACAACCCGATTAAAGGTATCGTCGTTATCGAGACCAAAGACGGCGTCCGCGAACTCCGTGCAAAAATCGCGCCCGAAGGTTAAAAATTAACACGTGACAATATCGCTGTAAAACGTTAAAATCTCCTTGAAATTTTTCGAGGAGGTTTTTTTATGGCGGAGAAAAATTTTGCCTTTGAGTCGGGCGAAGTGTCGATAGCTTTTCCCTTAATCGGCGGCTTAGGCGACAATGTAATTGCGAAAAAATTTTTTGACGCGATTATAGAGCTTGCGCCGAATTGCGCCATTGATATTTTCTGCATAAATGAAAGCCTCAAAATTATGGCTTCCGCTTTTTTCGGACAAAGCAAAAATCTGAATCTCATTTTGGATTACAACGGTCTTTATAAAGAGAATATACAAAATTACGACTTGGCACTTTGTCTTTTTGGTGCGCGTTGTATTATTTTGGAAAGAGTAAATCCGCAAACTCTCCAAGAAAAATCGCCCGCACTTTTCCAGAGCGTCCTTAAAATTGAAGAATACAACAAACACAACCTCCACGGCATAGGTTCTCCCAATGCAGTTTCTCTGCGGAATTCTAACGCCTCTCGAATTTTGGGCAAAAATTGTTTTTGGTTCCTGTCGTGCGGCGGCGCGTTGCCCATTCGCGACGATAAAGTCAATATCCCGCTCTTGCCCGAATACAAAGCCGAATTTGAACGCCTTAACCTCGGCAATTACATAACTGTTTACTCGGACATTGAATTTAATTTTACTCCGCCGAAAGTAAAAACCTGGCCGATACGTCATCTCGTCGAATACGTTGCCTTAATTAAAAAGCGGTTCCCGAATATTTCGATTGTCCAATGCGGCAGTGGGCGGGATATGAAAATCGAAAACGCAGATCGCCATTTTTTGAACGTGGACTTGGAGCTGATGAAATACATTTTGGCGAATAGTCTTCTGCACGTCGGTTGCGAAGGCGGCTTGATTCATTTGGCGACGGCTCTCGGTACAAAATGTGTCGTGCTTTTTGGCTTTAACAACGTTCACTATTTCGGATACAATAGGAATATAAATATCGTTTCTGACGTCTGTTTTCCTTGCGCAGATATTTGGTATGACGGTATGTCAAGGATTTGCGGGCGTGGCGCAACCGAGCCGCCTTGCATGTTGAGCATAACTCCGCAACATGTCTGCGAAGTCACCTGTAACTATCTTAGTCATCTTGACTTGAAAAATAACGCGTGACAATATCGCTGTAAAACGTTAAAATTCTCCTTGAAAATTTTTCGAGGAGGTTTTTTTATGGACTTTGCGCATCAACTCGTTCAGCAGTTGATAAACGGCGTGAGCCTGGGCAGTATCTACGCGCTGATTGCTCTGGGCTACACGATGATTTACGGCATTATAAAGTTGATAAACTTTGCGCACGGCGATGTTTATATGTTCGGCGCGTATGTCGGCTTCGCGGCGATAACTTTTGGGCACTTGTCGATTTTCCCCGCGTTGCTAATTTCTATGGCGTTGACGGCGGTGCTCGGAATGCTCGTCGAGAGAATCGCTTACAAGCCTCTGCGACACGCGCCGAGAATTTCATTGCTGATAACGGCGATTGGCGTTTCGTTTTTCCTTGAGTACACGAGCATGTATTTCGTCACGCCGACGCCGCGCACTTTCCCCGAAGTTATGCCGAACATTTCATTCAACGTGGCGGGCTTCATCATCAACGGACAACAGCTCCTGATTCTGAGCATAACAATAATTTTGATGGCGGTGCTGACTTATATCGTGCAGAAGACGAAACTGGGCAAGTCGATGCGCGCGGCGAGTTTCGACACAGAGACGGCGCAGCTCATGGGCGTGGACTCGGACAGAGTCATCTCCATGACTTTTTGTATCGGCTCGGCTTTGGCGGCGGCGGCGGGCGTCTTGGTCGGCGTCTATTACAACACGATTGACCCGCTCATGGGAATCATGCCGGGCTTGAAGGCATTCGTGGCGGCGGTGCTCGGCGGCATCGGAATTTTGCCGGGCGCGGTCGTCGGAGGAATTGTTTTGGGCGTCGTCGAGGCATTGGTCGCGGGCTTCATTTCGTCGACGTTCAGAGACGCGGCGGCCTTCGCGATTTTGATTTTGGTTTTGCTGATTAAACCGAGCGGACTCTTCGGCAAGAACACGAACGAAAAAGTGTGAGGCTCATCTCCTCTTTCTCAAGAGTGGATTCGCAGAACCTGTCCTCATTGCCGCGGCTCGTTCCTTCGATTGGGCGTGAAAATCTTTTTTGAGTTATGAACTTCCTTTCTTTGCGTGCCCAAAGAAAGGAAGCGAAAGAAAGGGCACCTCGCAGGGGCGGCTCCTCGTTCGTTATTCGGAGTAACGAATAACCCGTGCCCGGTGTGCGCCGGATGACGCCATCACGGCGTCAGACGCGGCGCGGCCGTCATCCATGACGGCCTCATGAATTCGTGTTGTGAAAAATTTTTCAGCAAGGAAAGGACTTTCTATGAACTCAGCGAGAAAAAGAGATTTGGTTATGCTGGTCTTCGCGCTGGTGCTCTACGGCATCTTGCAGACGATGATCAGCGCGAAAGTTATCGGCTCGTTCTGGGAGCTGAACATCATTTTAATTTGCGTGAATATAATCCTGTCGGTGAGCCTGAACTTAATCAACGGATACACGGGACAATTTTCCTTGGGGCACGCGGGCTTCATGGCGGTCGGCGCATACGTCGGAGTCGTGGCGACGGTCAAGTTCGGGCTGCCGCTGATTGTCGCGCTGATTCTCGGAGCAATTGCCGCGGGCTGTTTGGGATTTTTAATCGGGCTGCCGACACTGCGACTGCGCGGCGACTACTTGGCTATCGCGACGCTCGGTCTGGGAGAAATTATCCGAATCGTCATCATGAACATTGATTACGTCGGGGGCGCGGCGGGCTTCAAAGGCATTCCGCACCTGACGAACTTCACGTGGGTTTTCTTCGTCATGCTCGTGACTTTGTTCTTCATAAAAAATTTCGTGAACTCCTCGCACGGCAGAGCTTGCATTGCGATTCGCGAAAATGAAATCGCGGCGGAGGCCATGGGTGTCAACACAACCAAATACAAAGTCATGGCGTTCACAATCGGCGCGGCGTTCGCGGGCGTGGCGGGCGGTCTCTTCGCGCACCAATTTTATCTCATCAGCCCCACGTCGTTTACGTTCCTGTCCTCGTTCAATTACTTAATCATGGTCGTCATGGGCGGCATGGGCTCAATCACCGGCTCAATCGCGGGCGCGTTCGTCGTGACGTTCATCTCGGCGGCTTTGGCGTCCTTCCCCGAAGCGCGCATGATTATCTACGCACTGGCTTTGATTTTGATGATGTTCTATCGCCCGCAAGGTTTGTTCGGTTACATGGAGCTGACCAACGTCGGTCCGATTAAAAAATTCCTGGACAAAGTTTCGGGCGCAAAGGAGGTTTCAACGTGACTGCACTCAAGCAAGAAGTGATTGACTTAATCGCTGAAATTCCTGACGAAAAATCCGACGTTCTGATTAAGATAAGGAACAGCATTCGTGAAGTGCTGGGAATCTGTTCAACTTCTCGCGCAGAAAAAAACATCGCGATTATGGACAAAATTCAAAATCTGATTGGCGACGACATCCCTTGGGCGAACGAAGAGGAAATGATTAAGGAATTGGCTCAAATGCGGAGGCAAAGATTGCGTTCATGAAAATTATGCTCGACACTAACATTTTAATCTCGGCGTTCGTTTTCCGTGGCAGAGTAAGAAAAATTTTGGATATCTTGTTTGAAAGCGATTGCGAACTTTATGTCTCAGAATATGTCGATAAGGAATTCAAACACATATTGGATAAAAAGTGGAGTGTCAAAGCCGAAGAAATTTACTCCGCGTACAAATCATTGGATTTTGTTTTCTGTTCAAGCACATCTGAAATTTTAGGGCAGTTGCGCGACGAAAAAGACATTCCTGTTTTGAGCGACGCAATTTTCCATGGCTTGGACATTTTACTGACGGGTGACAAAGATTTTTTGGAAGCGGGCATTAAATATCCGCGAATCGTTTCTTCGTCCGATTTGCTTGAAGAATTTTTACGGAAAGGATTTTTCTATGGCTGACAAACATTTGCTGGAAACCGTCGACGTGTCGGAAGTCTTCGGCGGGCTCAAGGCGGTCTCGGATTTTAACATTTACATTGACAAAGGCGAGCTCATCGGATTAATCGGACCGAACGGCGCGGGCAAGACCACGGCTTTCAATTTGATAACGGGCGTTTACAAACCGACGACGGGCGAGATAACTTTCGACGGCAAGTCACTCGTCGGGCTCAAGCCTTACGAAATTACTCAGCGCGGAATCGCCCGAACCTTCCAAAACATTCGACTCTTCAGCGAGCTCAGCGTCCTCGACAACGTCAAAATCGCTTATCACTGCCACGTCAAATACGGGTTGATTGAAACGGTCATGCGCATGGGTCGCTACTTCGGCGAAGAAAAAAATATTGAGGACGAGGCTCTCAACCTGCTGAAAATTTTTAAGCTGGACGAGCACGCTCACGAGGTCGCGAAAAATCTTCCATACGGTGCACAGCGCAGGTTGGAAATTGCGCGTGCGCTGGCCGCCAAGCCGAAACTTTTACTCCTCGACGAGCCCGCCGCCGGCATGAATCCGCAAGAGACGCAGGAGCTCATGGAAATGATTCGCTGGATAAGAAAGCAATTCGGGCTGACGGTTCTTTTAATCGAACACGACATGAGTTTGGTCATGGGAATCTGCGAGCGCATTTACGTCCTTGAATACGGCATGATTATCGCCGACGGCACGCCCGCCGAAATTCAGAACAACCCCGAAGTCATTCGCGCTTATCTCGGAGCGGAGGCGATTAACTGAATGGCGTACAAAACTCTGCTCTTCGGCACGGATGAGTTGTTTGAAACTCTCAAACCTTTTTACCTGAAAGAAGTGGAGCGCGGCAATTTGGAAATTGTTGCTTCTGCCGTCTTTGAGAACGGCGGGATTCGTTTCGTCACCGACGAGGTTAATCGGGGGGGTATCCAATTTCATTGACATCGACCTCGCGATAATTTCTTCCCACAAAAAATTTTACGAGCGAATGAAGCAACTGGCGGGCATGGGCATTCCGCGCAGCCGAATTATCGACGGGCGAGTTTTTCAAGTACCTGACTTAGATTTTCCGCGTCTGGTGAACGAAGGAGTTGCTTATGGATTATTGATGACAAATCCTGTGCGTTTAACTGCTTCAATTTACAAAAGCGTTTACAATTTTGCAGGAAACTCTTTGGGTTTGGTGATGGGGAAGAAATCAGGTGTTTCACGATGTACCTTTGAGGGCACCGGCTTGGTTTCAATAGGACAATACACTTCCATTTCGTGGAGCATAGTTTTTGAGCTTGGACTCAATGGCAATCATAATCATCGATTATTGACTACCGCAACTCTTGATTATCTGGAATGGAAAGCTCCTCCCGAATTTTATCATCCGCGGGGCACGTGCAAAATTGAAATCGGCTCGGACGTGTGGATTGGGCGCGGCTGTAATTTGAAGTGCACAAATCCTGCGAAGCCTCTCATTATCGGTGACGGCGCGATAATCGCCTCGGACAGCGTCGTTGTCAAAAATATTCCGCCCTATGCAATCGTCGGCGGCAACCCCGCGCAAATCATCAAGTATCGTTTCCCGCCGCATGTTATCGAAGCCCTCCTGCGAATCAAGTGGTGGGATTGGGACATCGACAAAATTCACGACAACTTCAAGTACTTCAACGACGTGGAAAAATTCATTTCTCTGCACGACAAGGAGGATTGATTCTTTGGCTTATAAAACTCTGCTCTTCGGCACGGATGAGTTGTTCAAAGATTTGAAACCTTTTTACGACCGTGAAGTTAAGCGCGGCACTTTGAAAATCATCGCCACCGCCGTCTTCGAAAAAGATGGAATTCATTATGTTACCAAAAAGGTTAAACGGGGGGGTGTGTTTAATTTAAGTGACATTGAACTCATAATAATTTCTTCCAAGAAAAATTTTTATGACCGCATGAAATTTTTGGAGGCTAAAGGCGTCCCGCGAGAACGAATCATCGACGGACGAGTTTTCCAAGTGCCCGATTTGGATTTCCCGCGCCTGATAAATGAGAACATCGTTTACGGGAGATTTGATAAAAATTTTCTCACGGACAGTCGATACAGCAATTACACAATATATCCACGGATTTACCTTTCAGAGGACAACAGAACCGAGGTAGTGCTTGGATTTAAAAGCTATATCGAGTCTGCGTATTTTGAAACAGACAACCGCGGCTCACTGATTGTTGGAAATTTTTCTTGTATCTCTTGGGGAGAAACATTTGAATTTGCGGACGGCGGTCATAATCCCGCTTATGGGCATCATCAAAAATACGTGGGCATTTATGCCTTCAGTCATTTGGATTGGAATATACCTAAAGATAGTTTCCCGAGTATTCCTCCACAACCTTTGCAAATTCTTATAGGCTCGGATGTTTGGGTCGGTCGCGGTTGTAATTTTAAATGCACGAACCCCGACAAGCCTCTGGTCATTGGGGACGGCGCGGTTATCGCCTCGGACAGCGTCGTTGTCAAAAATATTCCGCCTTATGCAATCGTCGGCGGCAATCCCGCGCAAATCATCAAGTATCGTTTCCCGCCGCATGTCATCGAAGCCCTCCTGCGAATCAAGTGGTGGGATTGGGACATCGACAAAATTCACGATAACTTCAAGTACTTCAACGACGTGGAGAAATTTATTTCTCTGCACGACAGGGAGGATTGATTCATGTTCAGAAAAATTTTCGCCGCGTGGTTGCTCGTCGCGACGATTCTTTTTGCGCAAATCGTTTCGGCGGCTGAGCTCGACGCGATTAAAAATCTCTCGGCAAAATATTACGCCAACGGAAAAGAAATCGCGCGGCACTTCGCGGAGCTGAGGACTTACAGCGACCACGGCACTCATCACGCGGCACTCGTGGCGATTAAGTCACTCGAAGCCGCCGACGCCCTCGACCGCGCGACCTTGGATAATCCGTGGTACTCGTCGATTGACAGGCGCGAGCTGGAAATTGCGGCGTACATGCACGACACCGGCATGGACGGCGGGCGATTCAAAACTTACACGGACGGCAACGCGCTTCGCAAAGACCACTCGCTGAACTCGGCGATTCACGTCCTGGAGAACCGCGAGGCGATTGCCGGCATGGGCGTCAATGTCGACGCGGTTGCTCTCGACTGCATGGGGCACAGCAAAAGTTGTTCGGGCGTTCGCGACCTGACCAGCCACGAGCAGTGGACCGATTGCTTTAACCGAATCGACGCGGCCGTTGAACTTTACAATAAAAAATTCCCCGCCGCCCCGATTTACTTCGACAAATCGACGTGGACGACGGGCGAAACTTTTCAGAAGCCGTCGGAGAAAAATCCCAAGCAACTCGTCGACGTTTATAAATTCAATCGTGAGACTTTGGCGCGGAGTGCGGTGGTCATCGCGGCGTTGAGACTCGGCGACGCAAACCGCGAGGCGGCTCAGTTTCCTTACACTCAGACGGGCGAAACGATTGAGGTTGACTTTGATTCTTACGTCACGCCCGCAAAAGATTGGCGCGCGGAAATTGCCAAGGCAAAAATTTTTCTCGTCAACGAAAACGGAACGCGGACTTCGCTCTTAACTCGCGGCGTCGACACGAACGGCTTCGGGCGCATGTACATGGCGGGCGAGGGCAACCTTTCCATGAGCTGCGAATTTAATCCGAAGACCCGAAACATCCGTGAAGTCTTCAAAATTTTTCACGGCAAAAGTTTTCCGCTCTCCACGCAAGAATGCATTGAAGAGCGGCTCGGCGAACTCGACACCATGAAAAAATTTCCCGTCGAAGCGCACGTAAAAATTCTCGGCGATTACTCCAAAGTCGACAAGAAAAAAATTTCCCGCGCTTACGAACGCTACTGCCGCGACGCCCGGCGCAAGCATCAATTCCCCGTGACTTTTGAATTTGAAAAGGAGTGATTCCGCAGTGATGAAAGCCGTTATCCTCGGCACGAAGGAAGCAATGGAAAAATTTAAGCCGTTCTATGACACGGCAACAAAGCGCGGCGATTTTAAAATTGACGCGCAAGCTTTATTCGAGCCAAAAAAAAATCGTTACGTTTTTGTCAGTGGAAAAGCAAAAGGAATATTTGCAAACTTCGACCTGGCGATAATTTCTCCCAAGCAAGATTTTTACGCTCAGAGGAAACTCCTCGAAGCTCAAGGCGTCCCGCGCAACAAAATCATCGACGGACGAGTTTTCCGAATTCAAAATTTGGATTTCCCGCGCCTCTTGGAAGAGGGCGTTGCGCACGGTGTCTTTGAAAAAAATATTTTCATTGCGTGGTCCACTATTTATCCGCAAGTCAACACAATCAAAAACGGCAAGATAACTTTGTCGCTCGGACCGAAGAGTTACATAAATGCCGGCGGAACTCTCTTGGGCGCGGGCTCGGTGAGCCTTGGAAAATTTTCTCTCTTCGCGACGAAAATTCTTTTCAGCCTCGGGCAAAATCACAGCCACAATTATCGCAACGTCGGAATATTTTCTGCCAGCAGCATGGATTGGAAAATCCCGCGCGAATTTTATCCGCCGCAAGGCACGTGCAAGATTGAAATCGGCAACGACGTTTGGTGCGGGCAAGGCACAATTTTTAAATGCTCAAACCCGCTCAAGCCGCTAATTATCGGGGACGGCGCGGTCATCGCCGCGAACAGCGTCGTTGTCAAAAATATTCCGCCTTATGCAATCGTCGGCGGCAACCCCGCCAAGATTATCAAGTTCAGATTCTCGGAGGACGTTATCGAATCTTTGCTGCGAATCAAGTGGTGGGATTGGGGCATCGACAAGCTTCATGACAACTTTAAGTATTTCAACGACGTGGAACGATTTGTTTCCATGTTCGACAAATAAAGGAGGTTTGCTTATGGCAATGCTTGAAGTAAAAAACATCAACGTTTATTACGGCGCGATTCACGCGATAAAGGGCATAAGCCTTTCGGTCGAGGAGGGCGAAATTGTCACGCTGATTGGCGCGAACGGCGCGGGCAAATCCACGACGTTGCGAACAATTTCGGGATTGCTCAAGCCCAAGACCGGCGAAATAAATTTCCTCAACAAAAACATCGCGGGAATGCCGGCGCACAAAATTGTCCGCGAGGGAATTTCGCATGTGCCCGAAGGCCGACGGATTTTCGCGGAGATGACCGTGCAAGAAAATTTGGAGCTGGGAGCTTTCACGCGCTCGGATAAGGACGAAATTCAAAACGATTTCAAAATGGTCTTCGGGCGTTTCCCTCGGCTGGAGGAGAGAAGGACTCAGCTGGCGGGAACTCTGTCGGGCGGCGAACAACAGATGCTGGCGATGGGGCGCGCGCTCATGAGTCGTCCCAGACTTTTGCTCCTCGACGAACCGAGTATGGGACTCGCGCCGCTTCTCATTCGCGAAATCTTTAATATCATCGTCGACATACACAAGACGGGCACGACGGTTTTACTCGTCGAACAGAACGCGAACATGGCTTTGTCGATTGCCAACCGCGCTTACGTTTTGGAGACGGGGCGAATCACAATTTCCGGCGACGCGAAGGAATTGGCGGCGAGTGAGGATATCCGCAAGGCTTACCTTGGGGGGTGATTGCATGGAACGATTAAAAGAAATTAACGAGCTGCGAGACGCTTTGAACGAGTTGAGAGAGCTTGGCGCGTCGTCCAAAAAATTTTTGATTAAAATCGGAGACATCATTGACGGCGAAAAATTTGCGCCTCTCGAAGACTTGGAAAAATTTTTGGACAGCGATTTATTGGCCTGGGTAAAAAAATCTCTCGACTTCGCCAAACTTTACTTGAAAATTTTCAAAGAGCCGTTGCCCGAAAAATTTTCCGACGCCGAGAAAAAATTGGACGCGGCAGAGAAAAAAATCCGCGCGGAAAATCTTTTCGCGCAGGCGGAAAAATTTTTGCTCCTCACTGCGGCTGCGCCCGATTTGAAAAAAATTTTGGACGAGCACCAAGGCAAGCTGAAAAAATTACTCGCGAAGAAAAAGCAAAACGAGAAAAGAGAAGCCTTCCTCGAACCTTACGTGAAATTTTTCAACGCGACGAAAGAGACCGACCCGGTCAAAAAATTTTCTGCCGCCAAAGGGCTCAGCGAATTTTTTGGCGACGAATTCGTCGGGCGCGGGCTTTTTGGCAACGAATTGACTTTGGCGAGCACTGATGAAGCCGACGAAGAAAACTTCGAAGAGCCCCCGACGAAAACTCCTGACGAGCCGGAAGACGAGTCGGAAGACTTCTCCAAAATTCTCGACGACCATAACGCGCTGCTGACCGAAGGCGATTTCGCCGAGTGGGAAACGAAATTTTTTATCGAAAAGATCGAGCGCAAAAAAGAATTTTCCGCCGTTCAATTCAAGCGCGACTTCAAGGACTTCAGGAACTTCGATAAGATTAAATTGCTTTTGTGTTACGTTTCGGACATCGGAATTCTTTCTTGGCCCGTTTTCTGTCCGAACAGAATGCTTGAAGGATTTGTCGGAGGAATCGCTCAGCTCCTGTTCAACAAGGGTTACATTCAGAAATATTCTTTCGGCGAAGAATACAGAAGCTTTTACGGCATCACGAGGGATTTTTTTTCCTTTGTGAAGACCGACGCCGGCAGAAAATTCATCGAAGCTCAGCGCAACAGTAAAGACTTGGAAAATATTTGTTTCCTCTCGGAAAATTTCAGGTATGCGTTGGTTCGCACGATTTATTTTTTCCTCTACGACATTGAGCGCGACCACGGAAATATTTTTGATGAGGCAAGCTTTTCGTTTTCGCCGACGTTGTTCAAAGCCGAGTTCGTCGGCAAGGGCAAGCGCGACCTGTTGCTCGGTTGCTTCCGGTATGAGTCCGAAGACGTCCAAAGTTTTTTGAGCCGGCGGAAAATTTTTTTCAAGCAGGGCAAAAGCTTCAGCCGCCTGTTCATCGTCGGGCTCACGCTGGAACACGCACGGAATATGTTCGACGCGCTCAAAGAAATTTTCGCGGAAGACTTCCCCGCCGCTGATGAATTTTATTTCTACGATTTTGGCGCGAACAAATTTTACGTCATGGAAACGTTGGAGGAAATTTCTCCTTCGGTCATTTGGTATGACGACGGAATTTCCAAACTCAACACTGACGACATCGAAAAGCTTCGCCATTTCCACGAAGAAACCGAAAAGCTCCTCCACGAGGATACTGAAAAAAATTCTGAGCCCGAAGAAAATTCTGAGCCCGAAGAAAATTCTGAGTCCGAAGAAAATTCTGAGTCCGAAGAAAAAATTCTTGAGCCCGAAGAAAATTCCGAGCCCGAAGAAAAAATTCTTGAGCCCGAAGAGAAAATTCTTGAGCTCGAAGAAAATTTGCCGATTCAAAAATTGCCGGCACCTCCTCTCGACGCCACCGTCAAAGAAAAAATTTTGTACGACGTCACGGAAATGATTCGCGGCAAAAAATTTTACTGCGCAGCGGCTTATCTCAAAGCGCGGAGTTTGGAATTCAAAGAGGCGGAGACGCTTTATCGGCAGTTGGCGTTCGCGCTCGACGACCCGCTCCTCAACGAAGGTTACAATGCTTTCTCGATTACGATTTTGGCGACGGAGGACGACGATAACTTCAACGAAGCTTTGATAACTGCCGCCGCTGTCCGCGCGCTCTTTTACAATGACTTCGGCGTCGATTACGGTATGCCGGATTTGCACGGGCTCATGAAAAGTTTCGGGGCGGTCAAATCCAACGCGGCTCTTGCGGAACTTATCGACGACTTGAAAACTTTCAAAAGCAAAATTGAAAAGGGCGTCGACTTCTACGCCGATTACCGCATGCAAGACAAACTCGCCGCCGAAAAAAATCTCGCCAAGGTCATTCGCGCCGCCGAGGATTATCGCACGCATTTGGAGCACTCCAGAGAAAAGGCACTTAACAGAGCTTTTATCGAACTCAAGAAAGTTCTCTTCGGACGCGACGGAGACTTGGCTCAGATTCTCAAATCAATTTGCGATAAAAACGAAGTGAACTCGATTGACACGCTCGAATTCGTCAAAGATTTTCTCATGAAGATTTTCATCAGGGACAACGCCGAATTCACAATCGTGAACATCGATTCCGGCAAGCTCCAGCAATTCATTGACGACAATTGGTACGCAGTTTGCAACAGAAGAAGTTCCGGCAAGCTGACGGGCGAATTGAATAACAGCATCACGAACACTTTGAAGCGCGGTGCCGAAATTATGTGCGAATGGGTCGGTTGCGCAGAAATTCTTTGCGCCAGTGGCGAAGACAGCGGCAGCCTGGAGTACAAAAAAATTCGTTCACGGCTCGTCGCCGAAGTTCAGCGGGCGCGGAAAAATTTGTCGGGCGACGCGGGCGCGATTGTTCTCGACAAAACGCTGGAAGAAATTTCTCGGCGGCTCGACGGCTCTTACAGCAAGACGGAGAAAAAATTTTTCTACGCGGAATTTTTGCTCGGCGAAAAAATTGTCCTCGACGAAAATTATTTGCCGAACTTCACGCTGAACATTTCCGACGGCTCGCGCGAAAATATTTCTGAACAGATTAAACGTCACGCCGAATTGAAATTGCCGACGTTTGAAAAGCGCATTGAAAAAATTTTTGAGTCGGGCGGCGACGATTTCGGCTCCGCGCGGCTGCTTGACGATTACCTCAAGGAAACTGCGGGCTTTTCGTTCATCGAGAAAAAAGAATACGATTTGGAAAAGTGTATAACCAACGCCGGCAAGGACGCGCAACGCGAGCAAAACAATTTCATTGGCGGGCTGGAGCTGGCGCAATGTTATGGTCAGTTCGACGAGTTGCCCGAAGGCGAAAAGGAAAAAATTCTTCAGCTCGCCGATAACTGTTACGCTTATGCCGAGAAGAGCAAAAATTTCGGCGTGTTTTTCCGCGTGAAAAAATATTGGGAGAAGTTCATCGAGGACAACGCTGCCGAGCGCGGGAAAATTCTCAAAAAGGAATTGCGTGCGGCGGTTGCCGATTGCAAAAAAGTTGCGCCCGACCTCAGCGCGGAGGAGATTGACGAGTGCGTCGAAGAGATTGAAAAGTTAATCGAGTCACGCAACTGCACGGCGGCTCAAGGTTTGATTTTCAAGCTGAGCAACGGCGAACTTTTCAAAAGGACCGACGACGACGCGGACACGGAGCTGGTCAGATTTTTGGACCCGGACGAATATGACTATTGCTACAATCGCGTCAAAGACAGCAGCCGTTCGCTGGAAAATTTAATCGGCAAGAAAATTTTGGTGCGCGATAAAGTCTCCCAAGCCAAGATGAATCTGTTACAAAGTTGGATAACAAATCCCGCCGGCGAAGACAGAATCAAAAGTCTGTTGAAGTTGCTTGGCTTGAGCGTCGAGAGCGTGCAAAAAATTTCTCTGCCGAGCACGAACATGATTGCCTTCAACGTAAAAATTTTTGGTGACGGGCAGGTCAAGCATAATCACCCGATTGCGGCGTTCGGCTCGGAGGCGGAAGTCAACGGCTTCAACGTCATGTGTCTTTTCGGCAAGTTCGACGAGAAAAATCTTCTGGAAAAATTTAAAGAGCTCGGCAACGCGCGGCACACGCTGGTGTTTTTGGATTACGCGCTTGACCTTCCGACGCGCCGCCGCCTTGCCAAAGAGATTAAGCTCGACACAAATCTGACGAAAGTTTTTGCGGTCATCGACAGGGTCGCGATAATGTATCTGTTAAAAAATTGTGCGATGCAGCTTGGCAATAATAGAATCACCGCCACGCTCATGTCGTTGGTCATGCCGTTCGCCCGTTACCAGCCGTATATTTGGTCGCCGAAAGTTCCTCTGCCGCCCGAAATGTTTATCGGGCGCGAGAACGAAATCAACGAGGTCATGAACCCATACGGCGGAGCGAACATCGTTTGCGGCGGTCGTCAGCTCGGCAAATCCGCGCTGCTCAAGATGGCGTGCAAGAAAGTCGACGGCAACAACGGCGAGCGCGCGATTTTTATTGACATCGACAAAAAAAATTATCACGAGGCGGCACTCATCACGAGCCGCGAGCTCAGCGACAAAAATTTCTTCGCCGAACCCGTGGAAACCGGCGACTGGGAAGAACTCACCCGCGCGATAAGAAACCGTCTGGCAAGCGACACGCCGACGAAAATTCCTTACTTCCTGCTCACACTCGACGAGGCGGACAAATTCGTTGAATCTTGCGCGGAAAATAATTACGCGCCGATTGTCGCGCTCGCCAAAACTCAGCAGGAAGATTACAACGGCAGCCGCTTCAAATTTGTTATCGCGGGCTTGAGGAATATCATTCGTTTTGAGCGCGCGAAAACTTTCAGCAACAACAGCATCCTGCCCATGCTCAAGCTGTTGCCCGTCAAACCTTTCGATTACGAGGACGCGAGAAAACTTTTGGAAGTGCCGCTCAAATATTTGGGCTTGTATTTCCCCGACGACAATAAAGATTCGTTGATTCTGACGATTTTGGAGACGACGAATTATTTTCCGAGCCTCATCCAACTTTACTGCGAAAAACTCATCAAGGCTCTGTTCGAGCCCGGTTACGCGGGTTACGACGCCGGCTCTCCCATCTATCAAATCAGCGAGGAGCACATCAAAAAAATTTTGGCGGACCGCGAGTTCACCGAGGACATCAAAAACAAAATCGAAATTACTTTGCGGCTCGGCGAGGACAAATATTATTACGTCATTGCGAATTTGCTCGCGCGACTTTATTACGAACAAAACCGCGTCGACGGTTACACGCCGCGAGAAATTTTGAACGCCGCAGAAAATTTTGAACTGGTTAAAAAGCCGTTCCTTCCCGATTCGGAGAAACAAGTCGGCGTGCTCATGGACGAGCTGTGCGAGCTGAATATCTTGCGCAAGACCGGCGACGAAAAATATCTTTTCTCCCGTCAAAGAATTTTGCGAATCGTCGGTACGCTTGCCGAAGTCGACGAAACCCTCCTGAACTTGATGGCGGAGGCGGACAATGGATAATCGCGACAAATTGTTCGGAAAAATTTGGTGGGAAGATTTAAACGGTCCGCGCAGATTTTTGGTCGAGGCGTCGAACATTTTGTCGGGCGGCAAGAGCGTCGTGCTGTGTTTGCCCGAACGAGTTCCCTGGTTAAAAATTATGCGCGAAGTCTTGGAAAAACTTTTGCTCAAAGGCACGCAGACGATTAAAGTCCTCAACGCCGAAAAAATTTTCGACACGCCGCAAGAGTACGTTCTGAAAAATTTTTGCGCAAATAAGCGCGGCTTCCGCGCTTACAACTCGACGACGGCTTACGCAAAATTTTTGGCGGAGAGCACCGGAATTGAACTCAACGACAGCTGCCTTTGGATTCGCAAGGCCGAGCCCGCGCAAGTCGAGCAGTGGCTCACGTTTATCGCCGAATACCAAAAATTTCTCGCGGGCAGGAAGGGCGGCGTCTTTCTGGTGGAGGCGGGCGACGATTGGATTCCCAAGTCCGAAGTCGCGACTCTGTCCTACAAGAAAAAAATCAGCGATTATGACAGTTTTGCGTTCAATATTTTTGTGGCAGCGGATTTCGCCAACGAAAATCAGCTCATGAAACGATATCTCGCCGAGCTGGTAACCGCGCTCACCGAGGGCGACGTTGAGTTCGGCGCGGCGTGTATCGCCAAAAGCGATGCCTTCCTTAAAAATCCCGAAAAAGTTTTTGAAGACTTGATGTGGGAATTTAATTCAAGCAAGAGTACCGAGGACATCGAGCAGGCAATTTGGATGACGCAAATCAAATTGGTTTTTCCGCTCGTCGAAACCTTCCGCAGAAATTTTGTCCACCGATACGAGTCGGAAATTAAAAATTTTCCGGCGCACCATGTCCCGCCCGAAGAAGTTGAGATTGGCGCGTTGTACACGCAGTTCAACACGCGGCGTTGGCTCATCAGCGAGGCGGACGCAAACGACTTGGAATTTTATCGCGAAGTTCGCAACAAGCTGGCGCACCTGAGAGTTTTGCCATTCGACGAGCTGCAAAAAATTTTTGAAAAAAATTCGCGCCGCTGATTCGCGAAATGCAAGCGGGCAGACAGCCGAAAAAAACTTGAAAAGAATTTTTGGCGGAGATTGAAAAAGAAATTGAGGAGGAGAAAGCAAATGCAAATAATCCCGACGAGAAAATTCAATGAAGACATCGAGTTTTACATTCGGAAGAAAAAATTTTTGAAGATTGACGCCGACGTAAAAACCGTGACCGACGAACCGGAACAGTGAAATTTGCAATGAGGAATTTTAAATCCCAATTCCTAATTCCTAATTGATAAAAGGGAGGAATGATAAATGTTTGTGGCATCGAGAATGACGCGGCACCCCGTGTCGGTGACAAGCGACGCGACGATTCAGCAGGCGGACCGGCTCATGAAGAAGCACAAGTTCCACAGGATGCTCGTCGTGGATGACGGCAAGCTCGTCGGATACTTCAGCGACCGTGACATCATGCGCGTGGCACCCAGCCCCGCCACCACCCTTTCCAAGTTTGAGATTCGCTCGTTGCTCGACAAAATTTCCGTGCGCGACATCATGCACGAAAAAGTTATCACGGTCAACGAAGGCGCGACGATTGAAGAGGCGGCACTCATCATGTACCAAAACAAAGTCGGCGGGTTGCCCGTGGTCTCGGACGTCGGCGCGGTCGTCGGGATTATCACCGCCACGGATATCCTCAAGACGTTCATCAAAGTCATGGGACTCATCGGCGGCAAAACTCGCCTGACTTTGGAGGTCGACAACAAGGTCGGAGTCATTGCGGATATTACAAAAATTTTCGCGGACAACGGAATTAACATCGACAGCTTAATCACCTGCCGCCACAAAAATAATCGTTACGAATTGGTCGTGCGCCTCGACGAACGCCCTGAAGGTTTCGACGACATAAAAAAAATTCTCGACGAGCGCGGATACAAAGTCATTCACTCCGTCAACATCGGCTGAGAAAAAAATTTTCTGCTCTCCTGCGCGGAGGGCAGATTTTTTTTTGCGCGCTTACGGCTCAAAAAATTTTTCGGCATTCGCGGCAGAAATTTCGGCTCAAAAATTTTTCGGCGCTCGCGCGGAGGGCAGATTTTTTTTGCGCGCTGTGTTATAATTCGCGGCGGTTAAGTTCTTGAAAAAATTTTGGGAGTGATTGCTTTGAAGAAAAAAATTTTGGCAGCCGTCGCGGCGGGATTGATTGCCCTCGGCTCGTTCGGCGTATCCGACGCCGCCACTCGCGAAGAAGTTGCCGCGATTCATGTTGTCTCGGCGAACGATTTTAAATATTGGAACGATGACTCGCCGACCAAACAAAAAATCGTTCAGTTCGTGGAGGACGCCGTCAATCCGTTCAGCGCGAATTACATTCCGCCCGAAGACCGAATCGCGACCTTCGACATGGACGGAACTTTTTACTGCGAAACCGCTCCGCTTTACTTCCAAGAGATGATGTTCCTCCACCGCGTGCTCGAAGACGATTCTTACACCGCGCCGAAAAAATTTCTTAACCTTGCAAAAAAAATTCAGCCCAAAGTTCTCGCAAAGCAGAAGCTCACGCCCGCCGAGAGTAACCTTTACATTGAAGGGCTGACTGCGGTTTATGCCGGCATGACTGACGAAGAGTACCGCGCTTACGTCCGCAAGTTCATGGACACGAACGAAATCGGCTTGACGAATCTCAAACGCGGCGAAGCTTTTTATCTGCCGATGGTTGAAATTATGTCTTACCTGGCGAACAACGACTTCCAAGTCTTCATTGATTCGGCTTGCGGCGTTTCAACCACGCGCGAACTCGTCGGCAATATCATTCCCGTGCGCTTCGACAGAATCCTCGGCACGGACTTCCAATACACTTCGACGGGCATGGGCAAGGACGACCCGCGCGACCATTTCTTCGACCGCCACAAAGAAAAAATTATCATCTCCGGCAAGCCGCTGTACAATAACGCCAAGACCGTCAAAATCTTTTCCATCATGAATCAAATCGGCAAAGCTCCGGTGCTCGCGTTCGGAAACTCAAGCGGCGACAGCGGCATGCTCGAATACACTTTGCAAAATAAAAAATATCACACCGAAGCGTTTTACGTTTTGTGCGACGACACCGTCCGCGAACTTGGAAACCTCAAGCGCGCAGAGAGTGACAAGGCGTTCGCCCTCAAGCGCGGCTGGAATACAATTTCCATGCGCGACGAATTCAAAACGATTTACGGCGACAACGTCAAACGCGAAAAATAATTTTCCAATTACATACTGCCAAAAAGTTCTGCCCTTTGATTGTCAAGGGGCTTTTTTTCCTGTATAATCTGCAAGGCATTTTTTAAGGGAGAAATATCTGTTATGAGCGATAATCAGCAGGAAAAAAATTTTGTCCTGAACTTATCCAAATTGGAGCAAGACACATTGCGCGAACACGCTCCTCTTCCGCCGCAATTAATATTTAAAATCATACGTCAGGAAGGCGAGGAAGAATTGGCGCGTTCTTTTCGGGCTCTGGCATTTTCAGCTTTGGCAGCGGGGATTTTCGTTTCATTTTCGTTCCTATTCCGCTCCGTATTTCATTTGCACATGGCAAATTCGCAATTCGAGCCGTTAATTTCAAGTCTGGGCTACACGGTCGGATTTCTCATTGTAATTCTTGGTCGAATGCAACTTTTTACCGAAAATCCCATAACAACAATCGTTCCGCTCCTGAGTGATTGGTCTTTGAAAAAACTTTTTAAAGTTATTCGACTTTGGAGCACGGTTTTTTTGTTTAACATAATCGGAACGGCAATTGCGGCGATGTTTTTTGCGAGCCAATACACTTTATCGCCCGAAATTGAATCTGCGATGCATTCTGTCGCCTCAAACGTCATGACACTGCAACCAATCGAAAATATTTTGCGTGGAATCCCTGCGGGAATAATTATCGCTGCGATTGTGTGGACTTCTCCGCAAACAAAATACTTTCGGTTCCTCATGATAATGTTTTTTGTTTATTTCATTGCCTTGGGCGATTTTACTCATGTTATAGTCGGCTCTTGCGAAATGGCTTATGAAGTCATCAAGGACGACGCCGGTTTCTTTGAATATTTTTTTAAATTTCTGATTCCTACGGCTGTGGGCAATATAATCGGCGGAACAATGATTTTTACCTTGCTGATTTATAATCAAGTCAAAAAAGAAATAAAAGCATAATGAGATTGGCAAAACAAAATCATCCACGGAGACAACATAAGGAGGATTAGGTAAATGAAAAAATTTTTTGCGGCAATTTGTGCGTGCGCGCTGTTGCTCACGGGCTGCGGCGGCGGTGAAAAATCTTCCGCGCCCGCGCCCAAAGAAAAAACTACAATCGGAGTCATTACTCACCTCAACGTCAGCGAAACCGAATACAACGAGTACATGAAGAAATTGGAGCAGAGTTATCGTCCGTCGAAGGCAAACCTCAGCGCGGATTACAAATACTTCGACAAGATGAACGACATGCAACTCGCGCTTGAGTCGGGGCAAATCGACGTGCTCAGCACCTATCAAAACGTCGCCGATTACATGCTCCAAAAATCTTCCGACAAAGAAATTCTTCCGAGCGAAAGATCTCTGGAGGATTCGTTCTGCTTTGCTCTGCGCGAAGGCGACACGAAATTGAAAAATGAATTGAACAAAGCGATTAAAGCGATGATATCGGACGGGACGCTGGGCAAATTGTCGAAGCAATATATCACCGACCTCAAAGAGGGAGAGGAGCCGCCCGCAGTTCCGATAACGCACATTGACGGCGCGGACACGATTAAGGTTGCGGTCACGGGCGACTTGCCGCCGTTCGATTTGGTTTTGTCTGACGGAACGCCGGCGGGATTCAGCACAGCGGTCTTGGCGGAAATTTCTCAGCGCATTGGAAAAAATATTGAGCTCGTCACCGTCGACAGCGCAGCGCGTGCCTCGATTCTGTCCTCGAAGGGCGCGGACGTTGTCTTCTGGGTCAGCGTGCCCAAGGACAGCATACTTATTCCCGCGAACATCGACCAGCCCGCGGGCATTGCCGTCAGCGAACCGTATTACCACGACCTGATTACTCACATCGGCAAGAAGAGCAGCTAACAGCTTTAAGCTTTGAGCTTTAAGGATTTTTTCTAACAGCTAATCGCTAACAGCTAAAAGCTAAAAGCTAAAAGCTAAATTGGCTCTTTTGCTCGCCAAAATATTTTCGACGGCTTCAAAGACCAAAGACTTGTCCAGCTCGTCCAGCTTGAGGCGCGCGGCCTTGAACGCGGCGTTGAGCATGGCGTTGGAAATGTCCGAACCCGAAATGCCGTCGAATTTTTTTGCCAGCTCGTCGAAGTCCAAGTTGTTCGGAACTTCGGGCGGCGTGTACATTCTCCAAAGTTTGCGGCGACATTCCTCGTCGGGCAACGTGAACTTGATGTGAATTGAAATTCTCCTCATGAAGGCGGGGTCAAAGTTGGAAATAAAATTCGTCGCGAAGATGATGAAGTCTTGGTACTCGTTCATGAGCATGAGCATAACCGAGCGCGTTTGGTTTACGCTGACGTCGACGGCCTGCGTCATGTTCGTCACGCGCTTGCTGAGGATTGCATCCGCCTCGTCGAAAAACAAAATGCTGTCGGAGTTCTTGGCCGCCTCGAACGCCTTGCGAATATTTTTGGGCGTCTCACCGACGAATTTCGATTCGATGTCCGCGTAATTGACGATTAAAATTTTTCTGCCGAGTTCGCGGGCTATGGCGTGCGCCGCCATGGTTTTGCCGGTGCCGGGCGCGCCGTAAAGATTCACTCCTATCCGCCGCGAAAATTTGTGCGTGCGTTTGAAGCCCCACAGCTCGAATACGCGGTGAGAATTGTCCGCGTAAGTCGCCACGTCCAAAATCTGATTCTTGACCTCGGCGGGCAAAATAATTTCATCCAAAGAAAATTTCGGCTCTTCGGGAATGAAAACTTCCTCGGCGGGCTGATTTTTTTCGGGCTTAACTTCGTCGGCGGCGTGTTTGGGATTAATCGGCATGTTTATCACTCTCCAAAAAAATTTGCGGACGCTTCGAAAAGTCGCCCGCATTTTTGTCAGCCGGAAAATTTATTTCAAAGATGAATCAGAGATTTTTTCTGCGCGGCACTCAAGCCCAAGCCCCAATGCTTGTCCATGAAGTCGATGAGTTTTTGGGAGCGCGCGTAAATTTCCGCCGCCGTCCACTGAGAATTTTTTGCGACTTTGATTTCGGATTGAGAGCCCGTGATATAAACTTGCTCCTTCTTCTCGTCAAAACTTTTGTTGCTCATGGAAATGTTGTCGGGTTTCGGCATGCGCAACAAATTTCCCAACGTGTGCAGCAAGCAATGCTTTTGCTTGTCGTCAACGCCCGTGAAGACATTATTCCAATACGTGGTCTGAGTCTGCGGGAAAATGTGCTCGATGTCCCGACAATCCTCAGCGAACTTTTTTATGGATTCGAAAACCAATTGGTCAGTTTTGTTGGTGTTGCGGCGCAGCTCGTATTCGTAAACCAAGAGGAAGTAACGCAACGAATCTCCCCAAGAGTAAAAGCCTTCGTCGCGCCGGAAATTATCGTCGATTTCATTTTCAAAAGTCTTGCAGGCACTTTCCTTCGCGTCCTCGACTTCATCATTGAGCTGAGCCGTGAGCGCGGCAAAAGTCGTCTCGCTTCTGTTCAGTTCGCGTGCCGCGTTGTAATAAACCGTCTGACTTTTATCGCTCCTGCGGCTGCCCAGCTCGAACATCACGAAGATGAAACGCTCCACCGCCTTGAAGAAATTCAAACGCTCGGCGGAAAAATTTTTTGAGCAGGCGACCATCAACAGCGGGCGGAAGTATCGGAGCCCCAACTGATTCAGGAAAAAGATTTGAATTTTTTCTTCGTCGGAAAGATTGTTCGCGCCGTCGGGAAGGTTCGGGAAGTACGTGAAGACATAAAACTTGGCAAAATTTTTCAAGCTCTCGACGTATGCTCTGACATCGGCGGCGGTGATTGGTTTATTTGCAGACGGCTGAGCGGTTTTGAAACCTTTGATGTTGCGCGGCGAGAAATGTTCCATGAGGAAGGAAATATCTTCGCGCTGTTTCTTTTGCGGCGGGCGGAAGTAAGTTATCCAATGCACCCGCAAGAATTCGTCGTCGTCAATGAGTTCTTCCGGATTTTGAGCGAGCCGCTTATAAATTTCCTTCCAAGCCTCGGTTATCTCGCTTCTCAAGTTCGCGTCGTCGAAAAGAACGGAAAGATAAATGAGTCGGTCTTTCAGCAGTTCCAAATTGGACAGGGGCTTGCCGCGATTGTTCATCGTCTCAAAGGAAACGAACACGTCGAAGTTACTGCCGATTTCGTGGACGTTGAAAATCAATTTGTTGACGAGCTTTTTGTAAATCGTGACAACGTCGTCATCATCTTTGAGCCCTTCTACTTTCTCCGCGAAAAATTCTTTGGCTGCTTCCAAATTTTTTGTGTAATAAGTGTCGGGAGCCTCGCCCATGCCGGGAGTTTTCTTTTCGCCGAAAATTTTGTAGCGCAGGCAATTGTAACTTGGGTCGTCCTTGTCGTAGCCGAAAATGTAGATGTAATCTCCACCCGGTTTTTCTCTACGAATGAAATGCTTTTCGATATCAACCAAAAAAATTCCGAGCTCGCCTTCGAAGTAGTCTTGGTTTTTCGCGAATCTTTCCAAGAGAACTTTGATTAAGATGACGGCAGTGGTCAGCCGCTGTTGCCCGTCGACGACTTCATAAACTTTAGGGTTTGAATCGGAAGCCAAACGATTCAGCGTGAGCAGACCCGTGTAATGTTCTCTCGTTTTGTCAAGGTTGATAAGGTCGTCCAAGAATTCGCCGAGCTGAGATTTTTGTCCGCGCTTGCCCTTTTGCCAAGCGTAGCCGCGCTGATAATCGGGAATGAGGAAGAGACCGCGATTGAAAACTTCCCAAAGATTTTCCAAGCAATTCAACTCCTCTCAAAATTTTTCGTCAAGCTTACCACAAAAGATTTGCTTTGCAAAGTTGTTTTTGTTAGACTGTGCGGGAAAAATTTTGAGGAGGGCAACGTGACGTTGCATCCTGTGAGCGCGCCTCAATCAACGACAACTTCAACTCATCTTCGCGCTCGAACGTAAAAATTTCTTTGGGAGGAATTCATTTTGCTCGACATGAAATTCGTGCGCGACAACTTGGACTTGATTCGCGCAATGTTAAAAAACCGCAACAACCCTCTGAGCCTCGACGACTTCACGGAGCTCGAACAGAAACGCCGCGCGATTTTGGCGGAAACCGAACAGCTTAAAAGTCAGCGCAACTCGACGTCAAAAAAAATCGGCGCGCTGAAAAAAGCCGGTGAGGACGTCACGGAAATTTCCGCTGAAGTTCGCAAGCTCGGCGAAAAAATTTCCGCGCTCGACAACGAGCTGCGCGGCGTGGAAAAAAATCTTCGCGACCTGCTCTTGCACATTCCGAACATTCCCGCCGCCGACGTCCCGATTGGTCTGGACGATTCGCAAAATCCTGAAGTTCGCAAGTGGGGCACGCCACCGACGTTCGACTTCACCGCGAAGGCGCACTGGGAGCTCGGCACCGCGCTGAATATTTTCGACTTCGACAGAGCCGGCAAAGTCACGGGCGCGCGCTTCACTTTCTATCGCGGGCTCGGTGCTCGCCTGGAGAGGGCTTGCATAAATTTCATGATGGACTTGCACGCCAACAAACACGGTTACACGGAAATGCTCGCGCCGTACATCGTCAACCGCGACAGCATGATTGGCACGGGTCAGCTGCCCAAGTTCGCTGAGGATATGTTCAAGCTCGAAGGTTTGGATTATTATCTCGTGCCGACGGCCGAAGTGCCCATGACGAATTTTCACCGCGACGAAATTTTATCCGCCGACACGTTGCCCGAATATTATTCCTGTTACACGGCGTGCTTCAGGGCGGAGGCGGGCGCGGCAGGGCGTGACACGCGCGGCTTGATTCGCCAGCACCAGTTCAATAAAGTGGAGCTGATTAAGTTCACCAAGCCCGAAGATTCCTGGAACGAACTGGAAAGCATGGTCGACGCCGCCGAAGACGTTTTGCGCGTGTTGGAGATTCCGTATCGCGTTGTTCTCCTTTGCACCGGCGACATGAGTTTCACTTCCGCCAAAACTTATGACATTGAAGTTTGGATGCCCGCGCAAGGCAAATACCGCGAAATTTCTTCCTGCTCGAACTGCACCGATTATCAGGCGCGCCGCGCGAATATAAAATTCCGCCGCGACAATAAATCCAAGCCCGAATTCGTTCACACGCTCAACGGGTCGGGCATCGCCGTCGGTCGGACGGTCGCCGCGATTTTGGAAAATTATCAGCAGGCGGACGGCTCCGTAAAAATTCCAAAGGCTCTCGTGCCTTACATGGGCGGTGTCGAAGAGATTCGCGCTTAAAGCCGTTGACAAAAAATTTTTCCCGTGATAAATTTTTGTCAGTAGCTAAAGAATCAAGATCACGAAGAACATCATCCATAAAAAGATTTTCAAGATTTGTGTTCGTCGCCCCAAGAGCACAATCCGTCGAGCAGAGGAATCAATGACTTCCCACGCTCGGTCAAAGAGTACTCCACCTTCAGCGGAAGTTGGTCGTACTCTTTTCTTTTTATCAAATCGTCAGCCTCAAGTTCTTTCAGCGTGCTGCTGAGCATTCGGAAGGAAATTTCTCCGAGGTAACGTTTCATTTCCCCGAAGCGCACGACGCCGAACTCCATCAGCGTGTAAAGAACCCGAACTTTGTATTTGCCCTTGATGAGCTTGAGCGTGTAAAACAATCCCGTGTCTTTGAAACTTTCGTCGCCGATACATCTTTCCATGACCAATCGCACCCTCTAATAAAAATTTCCGTACTTGTTGCTAAAAATTTTTCTGTTATTATATCACCGTGTGCAAGCAAAAATTTTTGGAGAGTGAATCGAATGAGCAGAAAGATTGTTGTGTTGAACGGGAGCCCGCGCGCCAAGGGAAATACTTCCGCGCTGGTCGAAGAATTTTCTCGCGGCGCACGCGAGGCCGGCTGTGAGGTCGAAATTTTTTTCCTCGACAAGATGAATATTCACGGCTGCAAAGGTTGCTTCGGCGGCGGAAAAAATTTGGAGCACCCCTGCGTTCAGCGCGACGACATGGAAAAAATTTATCCCGCATATCGCGCCGCTGACGTCGTGGTCTTGGCGACGCCTCTTTACTACTGGAACTTCAGCGGGCAACTTCGCACGGCCTTCGACAGATTGTTCGCCGTCGCCGAGTGTGATCCGAATTACGCGAACCCGAAGAAAGAATCCGTTCTCCTCATGGCGGCCGAAGGTTACGGCTTCGACGACGCGCTGACTTATTATCAAAACCTGATGAAACATCTCGGCTGGACGGAGCGCGGTCACGTGTTGGCGGGCGGCGTCATGAAGGTCGGAGACATCAAAGGGCACAAGGAACTCAACGACGCTTACGAATTGGGCAAGGCTCTCGCGCAAGGCAACGGTCTTTGAAGGGAGCTGGCGGCGAAGATTGCCCGTTACAAATTTCTGGCAGGTTACGCGGCAAATTCAATGCGGCGAAAATTCTTTTGAAAATTTTTCCTCTGTGTTGAGGCACGGAGGATTTTTTTTGTAAAATATTTCGGAGGAGATGATTCAATGAGCCGAAAAAAATTTTTGGACATCGCGCTGCTGATTTTATTTTTCGTCGGGCTGTCGAGTAACTTCATGTCCGCGCGTGTCCATGAGGCGGCGGGAATAATTTTCGTCGTCGGAGTCGTGGCGCACAACTTCATGAACGCGAGCTTTTACAAAAATTTTCTGCGCGGCAAATTCAATCGGCGGCGAGCACTCAATCACGCGACGATAATTTTTTTCGCGGCGAGTGTCTTGGCGTTGGCGGTGAGCGGCGCGGCTTTGGCGGAATATTTTTCCGCGCCCGAAATGAATTGGCGGTCGATTCACTTGGGCGCGGCGATTGCCTCGACGGTCGCGCTGTTCGCGCACATTTTGATTCACGCGAGCCGTTACGTCCGCGGGAAAAAATTTTACGTGGCGTCGATGACTGCGTTCGTGCTGGCGGTCGGAGCGGTCTTCGGACTGCCGTACCTTGACCGCTGGTTCCACAAGGTCGAAGTCAATCGCGCGGAAATTTTGCGCGGCGAACAGTTGGAGCTCGGCGGAAAAATTTTAATCGTGTACTTCAGCCGCGTGGGCAACACGAATTTTCCCGCGGAGGTCGACGCCGTGTCGGGCGCGTCGCTCATGGTCGAAGACAAAAAAATAATCGGCAACGCGCAGATGATTGCCGAGTTGGTTCAGAGCGTGGCGGGCGGAGAAATTTTTCCTCTGCAGACCGAAAAAATTTATCCCGCCGATTACGGGCAGACGGTTCAAGTCGCCAAGCAGGAATTTGAAGGCGGCGAGCTGCCCGCGCTGAAAAATTTTCCCGCCGTCGACGCTTACGACAAAATCATTTTGATTTATCCGCTGTGGTGGCACACCTTGCCCAAGCCCGTCGAAAATTTTTTGCGGAGTTGTGACTTGCGCGGCAAAAAAATTTTCCCGATTGTCACGCACGGCGGCGGCGGTTTCGGAGAGAGCTTGGACGCGCTGAAAAATTTTACACGCGCCGAAATTTCTGCGCCGTTGGAAATTTATTCGAGCGATATTCTTTCCGCCCGAAAAATTATTTTCGATTGGCTGAAGGTTTCCGCGCGCTGAGGATGAGCGTTTCCGTCTGCGGAAAATTTTTCGTAATCCACAACTGAACTTGCGCGGCGACAACGGCATCACTCAAAGCGTCGTGTGCGTCGTGAGCAAAGCCGAGCTCCTGCGCGACGGTAATCAGCCGACGATTCGCCAGGCGGGAGAGCGCGCGGCACTCGCGGACGTTTTCCAAGATGTCGAACGCCGAAAAATTCGGGACGGGCAGCTTATAAAACTTCAGCGTGGAAACGAGGCAGCTCATGTCGAACGGAACGTTGTAAGCCGCAACGATTTTTCCCGCGACAAAAATTTTTATCTCCGGCCACAGCTCTGCGAACGTCGGAGATTTTTTTACGTCGTCGAAAGTTATGCCGTGAATCTTCGTGTTCGTGAAATTTTTGTACGGCGGGCGGATGAAAAAATTTTCCCGCGCGATTATCGAATCGCCCTCGATGACGGCGATACCCATCTGGCAAATCGAATCTTTGAAGTCGTTGGCGGTTTCAAAATCGATGACGACAAAATTTTTCGGAACGGGCGCGCGCAAAAAATATTTCGGAGTGTAAAAGGCGTTGACGGGCTTGGGAGTCGCGACGAGCAGCGCGTCGATTTTTTCCGCGTCCAAGTCGAAGGCACCGAGTTCAAACGCCAGCCGATACATGTGCTTGCAGGGTTTGAGCCGCCTTTGGAAGTCAACGCAAGTGCAGCCGTCGAGCGTGACGAAATAATTTTTTATCGTGCCCGAAAGATTTTCGCGGTCGACGGAATTCATCTTCAAGCCCAAAGATTTTTTTTGCCGTTCAAGTTGTTCGTGCTCCTCGTGGAGAAAATTTTTTGCCGAAAAAAATTTCATGCCCTTGCCTCCAAAAATTTTTCCGATTTATTTTATCGGGCGCGGCTGATTTTCCTGCGGACGCTTTAAAAATTTTTCGCAACGGTGTACAATGTGCGCGTTTGAAATCTTTTGGCAAAGGAGTAAAAGTTTTTATGCCGGTGATGGAATATTTGGAGCGCAACGCCAGGCTTTACGGCGACGAAGTTGCGCTCGTTGAATTGAATCCGGCGGTGGCGGACGGGCGACGCATGAGCTGGAAAGAATTCAGCTTGATTGAGTCCAACACGTTCGCGCCGTATCGTCGGGAGATAACCTGGCGCGTCTTCGACGAGAAGGCGAACCGCTGCGCGAATCTTTTAATCGAACGCGGCGTGCGCAAGGGCGACAAAGTTGCAATCCTCATGTACAACTGCCTGGAGTGGTTGCCGATTTATTTCGGCGTGCTCAAGGCGGGAGCAATTGCCGTGCCGTTCAACTTCCGATACGACGCCGCAGAAATTTTGTATTGCGCGGAGCTGGCGGAAGTCGACGTGATAATTTTCGGACCGGAATTCATCGGGCGAATCGAAACCAACGCCGAGCGGCTCAGCAAGGGACGCCTGCTGATTTACGTCGGCGACAACTGTCCGAGCTTCGCGGAGAGTTATCACAGCATGGTCGACGACTGCTCAAGCCTGCCGCCCATGGTTGGCGGAATCACCGAGGACGACTTCGGCGCGATTTATTTTTCGTCGGGCACGACGGGTTTTCCGAAGGCAATCCTCCACAAGCACAGGAGCCTGACGCAGGCCGCGCAGATGGAGCAGAAACATCATCTGACGAGCCGCGAAGATAATTTCCTGTGCATACCGCCGCTTTATCACACGGGCGCGAAGTTTCATTGGATGGGAAGTTTGGTCGCGGGAAGCAAAGCCGTTTTGCTCAAGGGCACGAAGCCCGAAATAATTTTGGACGCGGTGTCGAAGGAGCAGTGCACAATCGTTTGGCTGCTGGTGCCGTGGGCGCAGGATATCGTCGACGCGCTCGACAGAGGCGACATCAAGTTGGAAGATTATAAACTTGACCAATGGCGGCTCATGCATATCGGCGCGCAACCCGTGCCGCCCAGTTTGATTGCCCGCTGGAAAAAATATTTCCCGAACCACGATTACGACACGAACTACGGGCTCAGCGAATCGACGGGGCCCGGCTGCGTTCATCTCGGCCTGGAAAATATTTCAAAGGTCGGAGCGATTGGCGTGCCCGGTTATCGCTGGGAGTGCAAAATCATCGACGAAAACGGGCAAAAAGTTTTCTGCGGTGCCGTCGGCGAGCTTTGCGTGCGCGGTCCGGGCGTCATGACTTGCTACTACAACGACCCGAAGGCAACGGCCGAAGTTTTGACAAAAGACGGCTGGCTTTTCACGGGCGACATGGCGTATCAGGACGAGGACGGATTTTATTTCCTTGTCGACAGGAAAAAGGATGTCATCATCAGCGGCGGCGAAAATATTTATCCCGTTCAGATTGAAGACTTCCTTCACAAGTTCGGCAAGATAAAGGACGTGGCGGTTATCGGCTTGCCCGACCGTCGCCTCGGAGAAATTTCTGCGGCGATTATCGAACTTCAGCCGAACGTCGAATGCACGGAGGACGAAGTTAATAATTTCTGTCTCGACTTGCCGCGATACAAACGCCCGAAGAAAATTATTTTCGCGGACGTGCCGCGCAACGCCACGGGAAAAATTGAGAAGCCCGCCTTGCGCAAACGTTACGGAGCCGACAAACTTGTTGAGATGGAGAATCGCAGTTGACGACGAACTTGAGGCCGCCATGGACGGCGGCCGCGCCGCGTCTGACGCCGTGATGGCGTCATCCGGCGCACACCAGGCACGGGTTACTTGTTACTCCGAATCACGAACGAGCAACGCCCCTGCGAGGCGTCTTTTCTCTTTGCTTCTTTCTCTTTGGACGCGCAAAGAGAAAGAAGGTTCAATAACTCAAAAAAATTTTTTCAGTCCGACGAGCACGACGCGCTCAAGTAATGAGGACTGATTCTGCGAGTCCACTCTTGAGAAAGAGGGGACATATCCCACATGAGGTGAACTTAATGAAAGCAACACAACTTTACGCGCCGACGCTGAGAGAATCGCCCGCCGAGGCAGAACTCGTCAGCCACAAGCTGATGTTCCGCGCGGGACTGATTCGCAAGGCTGCCGGCGGACTTTATTCGTATCTGCCGCTCGGTTGGCGCACGATGAAAAAAATTATGCAAATCATTCGCGAGGAGATGGACGCGAAGGGCGGACAGGAAATCATGATGCCAATCGTTCAGCCCGCGGAGATGTGGAAGGAGTCGGGGCGTTGGGCGGTCTACGGCGATGAGATGATGCGCCTCAAAGACAGACACGGCAGAGAGTTCGCGCTCGGCCCCACGCACGAGGAAATGGTCACTACTCTTATCCGCGACGAGGTTCGCTCTTACAAACAGCTGCCGCTCATGCTCTACCAAATTCAAAACAAATATCGTGATGAAATTCGTCCGCGCTTCGGGCTGATGAGGAGCCGCGAATTCGTCATGAAAGATTTGTACTCCTTCGACCGCGACGTCGACGGCATGAACATTTCCTATCAAAAAATGTACGACGCTTACAGCAGAATTTTCACGCGCTGCGGGCTGAAGTTTCGCGCGGTGGAGGCGGACAACGGAGCAATCGGCGGCGGGCACTCCCACGAGTTCACAGTTCTTGCGCCCAGCGGCGAATCGTCCATTGCTTACTGCGAGCAATGCAACTTCGCGGCGAGCGACGAGAAGGCCGAACTTAAAATCATTCAAGCCGCGCCCGAAGAACTTCGCCCGCTGGAAAAAGTTTCCACGCCCAAATGTCACACGATTGAACTTGTCAAAAATTTTTTGAACGTGCCGATTGAAAAGACGATTAAAGCCGTCGCGTTCATGGATGACGAGGAGCGATTGATTCTTGCGTTCGTTCGCGGCGACCACGAAGTCAACGAGATTAAAGTCATGAACGCCGTCGAGGGCGCGAATCATCTTTACATGGCGGGCGACAAATTGATTGAGGACGCGGGTGGAGCTGCCGGCTTCATGAGCCCGATTGGTCTGAACGATAAGGCGATTATCGTCGTCGACCAGAGCGTGATGTTGATGTCCAACGCCGTGGCGGGCGCGAACGAAATCGACGCGCACTTTATAAACGTCACCCCGCGCAGAGATTTTGACACGCAGAAAATTATCGTCGCGGACATTCGCATGGTGCAGGCCGGCGACCCGTGCCCTCACTGCGGCGCGCCACTGAGCATGACTCGCGGCATTGAAGTCGGGCAAGTCTTCACGCTCGGCAAAAAATATTCCGAAGCTCTTCACGCGACTTTCCTCGACGAAGACGGCTCGACGAAAAATTTTGAGATGGGCTGTTACGGAATCGGAGTCGGGCGGACGATGGCGGCGGCGATTGAGCAGAACAACGATAAGGACGGAATCATTTGGACGCGGGCAATCGCGCCGTTCGAAGTGGTCGTCGTGCCCGTCAACGCCAAGGACGAAAACCAACTTTCCTGCGCAAAAAAAATTCACGCTGACCTCATGGCGGCGGGCGTCGACGTTTTGCTCGACGACAGGAAGGAACGCGCGGGCGTCAAGTTCAAAGACTGCGACCTTATCGGTTATCCGTTGCGCGTGACCGTCAGCCCCAAGACTTTGGACAGCGGCAACGTCGAAATAAAAATTCGTCGCAGCGGAGAGTTTTTGAACTTCGCGCGCGGCGAGTACGTCGAAAAAATTTTGAAGCTCTTGGAGACTCTTTAAAATGAAAACTGCTTTGACGATTGCCGGCTCGGATTCATCGGGTGGCGCGGGCATCCAAGCTGACTTGAAAACTTTTTTGGCGAACGGCGTCTACGGCATGAGCGCGATAACCGCCTTGACCGCGCAGAACACTTGCGGCGTTCGTTCCGTCATGAACTCGACGACGGAATTTTTGTGCGACCAGCTCGACGCAATCTTCGAAGACATTTTCCCCGACGCGATTAAAATCGGAATGGTTTCTTCGGCGGAGCTGATTGAAGTCATCGCCGCGAAGTTGAAATTCCGTCAGGCAAAAAATATCGTCGTCGACCCCGTGATGGTTGCGACTTCGGGCGCGCGATTGATTGACGAGGACGCCGTCAAAACTCTCAAGGAAAAACTTTTCCCGCTCGCAAAAATCATCACGCCGAACTTGCCCGAACTCGAAAAAATTTCCGACGAAAAAATTTCTTCGGCGCGTGACATGGAGCACGCTGCAGAAAAAATTTTTGAGCGATACGGTTGCGCGGTCCTGGCGAAGGGCGGGCACGGTCAAAACGACGCAAACGATTTTCTCTTCGACGGCGCGGGCGAATGGTTCTTCGGGCGGCGAATCGACACGGCGAACACGCACGGCACGGGCTGCACGCTCAGCTCGGCGATTGCCGCCAATCTCGCCAAAGGTTACGGCTTAAAAATTTCCGTCGGGCGCGCGAAAAATTATCTGACGGGCGCGCTGTCGACGGGCTTAAATCTGGGCGCGGGCTCGGGGCCTCTCGACCACGGCTTCAACCTGCGCGACGCTGACTTCAACGATTAAGGAGGCGATTGACTTGCGGATTGCTTACGCGCAAATGAAAATTTCGGCGGGGCACCCCGACGTGAACACGGAAAAAATTTTGCGGCTGATTGACGAGGCACGAACTCAAGGCGCGGACGTAATAATCTTTCCTTACATGTCAATTTCCGGAACAATGATAAGCGACAACGATTTGAACAAAAAATCTGCTTTAAACGACTTGAGATATTGGATGTCGGAAATAATTTCGGCGAGCCAAGATATTTTTGTAATTTTCGTTGCTGAATATGCTTTTCTTCCGGACGTGCCGCAATTTGCAATCATAAAGAACGGAAAATTTATTGACGAGCGGAAATTTCCGGTCAAAATAAAAGTTGCACTCGACGATGAAGTTTTTCGCGGCAAGGGGAGACTTTGTTTGCGATTTATTTCCGTGCCGTTCAGCTTCGACAGAAGATTTTTCGATGAAGAGATCAATCGCCCCGTGATTCACGTCGGCTGCGTCGGCATTCAAAACACCGGCAAGACGGTTTACACTTTCGACGGCGGGAGCGCGGTCTTTAATTCACGCGGCGAAGTCGTTCAGGTTGCCGAACCCTTCAAAGAATGCTTGAACTTCATCGACCTTGAGAAGATTGACAAGATGCCCGCGCTTGAGCTTCCGAAAATTTCTGAGGCGGAAAAAATTTATCGCGCGATAAGTTTCGGCGTAAAAAATTTTCTTGAGCAAATCGGCATGAAAAAAGTCGTCGTCGGAGTGAGCGGCGGAATTGATTCGGCGGTTGCCGCCGCGCTTTATACTAAAGTTGTCGGCGCGGAAAACGTTTACCTCGTCAACATGCCGAGCAAATTCAATTCTTCCACGACGAAAAATCTCAGCGAACAACTTGCAAAAAATCTCGGCTGCAAATATTTTGTCGTGCCGATTCAAGAGTCCGTCGATTGGACGGTTAAACAGCTGGAGAGCGTCGGCTTTGAAGTTTCGAGTTTCGTCAAGGAAAATATTCAAGCCCGCGACCGCAGCGCGAGGATTTTGGCGGCGATTGCGGCGAGTGTCGGCGGCGTTTTTACTTGCAACGCGAACAAGGCCGAATCGACCGTCGGATACGCCACGCTTTACGGAGACGAGGCAGGATTTTTGAGCGCGCTGGCCGACCTGTGGAAGTATCAAGTTTACGACCTTGCCCGCTACATGAACGAAAAAATTTTCGGGCGCGAAGTCATTCCGCAGGGCATAATCGATATCGTGCCGAGCGCAGAGCTTTCGACCGCGCAAAATGTCGACGAGGGCAAAGGCGACCCGCTCCGTTACGATTACCACGATTATTTATTCCGCGCCTTCGCCGAGATAAATTTGTCGCCCGAAGAAATTTTGAATTGGTATGCGTGCGGCGAGCTGGAAAAAAATATCGGTTGTGCTGAAGGTCTCGTCGAAAAATATTTCCCGACGGCCGAAGAGTTTATCGCCGACCTGGAGCGTTGGTGGAAGGCGTTCAAGGGCATGGGCGTCGCCAAGAGAATTCAATCGCCGCCGATTCTCGCCGTCACAGATTGTCCTTACGGTTCGTTCCAAGAATCTCAGAACGGCTGGCACTTCACGAAAAAATATTTGGAGCTCAAAAATAATTTGCTCGCCCGATAAAATTTTTTCCAAAGAAAAATCCCCCACCACTCGGTGAGGGAAATTTTTTTTTGCAAGTCACTCGTCGCCGAAAATTATTCCCGCAGATTTTCGCGCACGCTCGGCCGCCTCCATGACCGCCAAAGAAATTTCCAAGCCCGACTTCATCTCGCCGAAATTTTTCTCCGAAAAAATCCGCGCGAACTCTTTGAACTCGTGAACCATTCGATTCGAGTGACGATTCAGCTCGTAACGGGTCGTCGCGCTCGTGCCGCGCAGAAAAATTTCAAACGCCTTTAACTCGTTCGGCGCGCCGAGAACTTTCAGCCAACCGCGCTCGCCCTGCACGCTGATGAAGCCGGGGCTGTCCGAATCCTTCGCGCCCGTCGCCGTCGCAAAAAAATTCGGATACGTCATGACCGCGACGCCCGAAGTGTCCACGCCGTTGAAGCCGACGTTCGCCGTGTAAAAAATTTCGCGCGGGGCACCGAAGAGCCCGATTATAAAATTCAAATTGTAAATGTTGATGTCGAAGAGCGCGCCGCCCGAAAGTTTCGGGTCGAAGGCGGGCAAGACCTCGCCGCGCAAATATTTATCGTAACGGCTGGAGTATTGGGAGTAATTGGCGGTGACCGCGCGGATTGTCCCAAGCTCCGGCAAAAATTTTTTTATCGCGTGGAAGTTCGGGCAGTGCAGGAGAGTGACCGCCTCGAAGACGTACAAATTTTTTTCGACGGCCAACGCGCACAGCTCGCGGGTCTGCGCCGCCGTCGACGCAAATGGTTTTTCCACGATGACATTTTTTCCCGCGAGGAGCGCGCGCTTTGCGTACTCGTAATGGACGCTGTTAATCACTCCGACGTAAACGAACTCGGCGTCGTCGTTCGCCAAAAGCTCGTCGAAGTCCGTGTAAACTTTCGGGACGGAAAAATTTTTCGCCAAAGCTTCGGCGACGGATTTGCTGCGCGGCCGTGAAAGTATCGCGGTGACTTCAATCTCGCTGACATCTTGCAGAGCCGGCAAAGCTCCGTCGCGCACGATGAATCCCGTGCCGAGTATCGCAAGTTTCATTTTAAATTCTCCTCAATCCAAAAGAATCGTCTCGCCCAAATCGTGCAAAAGTTCGTTCGTTTGCATGACGGATAATTTTTGTTCGACCGCCGAAATTATCACGGCGTCCCATTCGTTGCGCGGATATAAAATTCCCTGACCCGCGTATCGAAGCAGATATTGCACCTCGTCCAAGTTCAGACCGAGCGCGATTGCCAACGCCAAAACTTTCGGGCGCGACGGATTTGTTTTCTTGCCGGAAAAAATGTGATACGCGTACTCGCGATTCAAACCCGAACGCTCGATGACTTCGTGCTTCGACAAATTTTTTTCCGCCAAAATTTTTTCCAAGTATTCGGCAAGCGACGGAACAAATTCCTCGCGATTGCGGTTGCGCCAGTCCTCAAGATTTTTTTCCGCCTTGAGCTCCGTGAACAGCTCGCCCGTGCTCTTTCCGAATTTGAACAAGACAATTCACCTCCAAAAATTTTTTTAACAATAACACAAAACTTTTCCCGAATCAAATTCATTGTCCCTTGAGGACACCAAAGCCCGAAACGATTCGGCTAAAATTTATTCGGCGTTCAAAGGCAACAGAAGGATTGGAGGAGATAACATGAATGAAACTTTATTCTTAGTGATTTTTGTCGTGGTATTCTATTTCGTTTTCAGAACGATTTGGCGAAACGTTACAACCGTCTCTTACAACGGACTCAGCGGATTTATAAATTCGTGGTGGAGTCAAGTACTTTGGGCTGTCTTTATCACCACGATCATCTCGATGATTATATGCGGTATATTAGACGCAATAATTAATTTCTTCGGGGAATACGGCGGCAAAATCGTAGGAGGTCTTTCTTTTGTCGTGTTCTGGTACATTATAAAGAATCTTCCGGATGAATCGAACTCGGATGGGGCAACCTCGTTTGACAAGAAAACTTTCATGTACAATTACAATAACAACGTCAGTAAATTCGGCGAAGCGGCAAATATTTATAACCGTATATCCAACTATAAATCTTCAGCAGAGCCCGGTGATAAAATTGCGGAGGGCATAAAATCAGAACTTCGCCAAGGCATACCGCTGAGTTTGACTGAAGAATTTCTTACCAATGAAAATGGCGTTAAGCTTATCAACTTCCCGAATGCGCAAGTATTGTACAGCGACGAAAACAACGAGCCGCATATAATTTTCATGATTGATTTATGGGAGGACGTAAACAACAACGGGCTTGAACGAATCTTTATAGACATTGTATTAACCGCCGCGATTGCAGCCGTGGAACCCGGCAAAAGCGATGAGATTAAACGCGAACTGAACTTAATCAACGACGATGAGCCGATTTTTTATTTGCCGCCCTATAATCCCGCAGAAAAAAGCTCGAACATGTTCTTGGCTGTAAGTAAAGCAACGTATAACTTTTCCAGATTCGAAGACTTTGTGACATTCAGCATATACATATACAAATGATTGGTTTGCGGAGGGTCAGCAATATGGCTAAGAGAAAAATTTTTAAGGCGTGCGGCGTGGCGGTTGTCCTGTTCATAATTTTGGCGGCTCTCGGCACTTCGACGCCCAGGACGGTCAACCAATTCGTCAGAAACTACAACAGCGAGATAAAAGACGCCATGACCCGCCACGTTGACAAACAAGCCGTAGACCGCTTTGCGAAAAGATGTTCCTTAAACGCATCCGGCAAAGGCTTTAACGGCGTGAACGCGACCTTCGACGGCTACAATGAACCGAAACCGGCTTTCATGTTCAAATTCGCCGAAAGTGCTTCTCCGGCTGAAGTGTTCGGAATGATTGACGCGGCGATAGAGGCCGTGGGCGACGATTACAGAAAAGTGGACGAGGCTCTTGGAATTTTGAAAGGCACAGAATACAACATCAACGGCGGATACCAAAAAGACATCACCATCAACGGTAAAGAATATTTGATAGGTTGGATCGGCGACACCATAAACTTCATGATAATAATTTTGAAATGAATCGAGACGAATCATTGAGCCGCAGGAAAAATTTCTTGCGGCGATTTTTTTTGATATAATGCGGGAAAATTTTTTACAGGGAGCGCGGCATGAATTTTTTTGAGCGATACTTGGGCGACACGTATGAACTCGTCGACACGCTGAAAAATTCCGAGCAGGGATTTGTGGCAGTGGTTTATGACAAGCGGGCGAAGCGGCTGTGCGTGATGAAACAGCGCGAGCAAAGTTGCCTGCCGATTTATCGGACGCTCAAGGATTTGGACAATGAACACGTCCCGAAAATTTATCGGCTGTTCGAGCGCGCGGGAAAGTTGATTGTAATCGAAGAGCACGTCGACGGACAAACGCTGGAGGAGTTTTTAATTTATCGGAGCGTCGACGAATCTTTGGCGGAAAAAATTTTGATTCAGCTGTGCGAATGCCTTGCCGTCCTCCACGCGAAAAAAATCATTCACCGCGACATCAAACCCGCGAACATCATGCTCACCGAGAAAAATTTCGTCAAGCTGGTTGACTTCGGCATCGCGCGAATTTTTAAGGCGGAGAGCACGGCGGACACGGAACTTTTGGGCACGCGCGGATATGCGCCGCCCGAACAGTTCGGGCTCTTCGACTTCGGGCAGACCGACGCGCGCAGTGACATTTACGCCCTCGGCGTGACGATGAAAATTTTGCTCGGCGAAGAGTACGACGGACGCCTGAAAAATTTTTTGGACAAATGCACCGCCCTCGACCCCGCGCAACGTTTTCAATCAGCCGACGAACTTCGCGCCGCCGTCTTGCGCGGAAAAAATTTTCGGCACGCGCGAAAAATTTTCGCCGCCGCATTAATCGGTTCTGCGATATTTTTTTTCCCGCGAGGAACCAACTTCACTCCGCCGCCCGAAGAAATTGTTGCGCCCGCCGAAGAAAAAATTTTGGAAGAAAAAATTTCCGCGCCCGAAGAAATTCCTCGCAAGGAAAATTCTTTCGACGCGTCGACGATAAAAATTCCGTCGCTCCCGCAAAATTTTCCGCCCGAAATAAATTTGCCGACGCCCGCGCCGGAAATAAATCGTCCGCAGCCGCCGCAGGAGGAAAAATCTTCGGGCGAAGTTGAATTGAAACTTTTTTTGAACGACGCGCCCGCGAATAAGGATCACACGGTTTATCTGAGCGGCTGGCAGTCTTGGGCGCGCGACGAACACGGGCAAGTGCTTTTCCCCGCCTCGTGGCACGCTCGCCTGCGCGTCGACAATCACAGCGGAAAAAATTTAATCAACCCGCGCCTCGCCGTCAACATCGGTCAAGACAAAAAAAAATTCGACATGCCCGCCCTCGCGAACGGTCAGTCGTTTGAATTTGATATTCCGCTCGGAAATAAACTCGCCTCGCCCGTGAAAGGCAGCGGTCATCTCCAAATAATTTTGGAAGCGCAAGGTCTCCCGCAAATTTTCCTCAACAAAACTTTTCGTCTGCTCAAGTAAAAAGGTTTCGCACGATGAAGTAGAGGCCGTCATGGATGACGGCCTCGGCAACGTGACGTTGCATCCAGTGGGTTTGCTTTCGGGCGTCACGACAACCGCAGTCGGTTGATTCCCATTGCTGTTCCCCCGCTTTTTAAGCGGGTCTTTTGGGTGAGCAAAAGAAAAGAAGTTCATGACACAAAAGAAATTTTCACGCCCAATCGAAGGAACGAGCCAAGGCAACCACTCAATCTCAGCTTGCCATGCGCTTGGCAAGGGTGGCAGCGTCCTCCATGAGTGCCTGCACCTGATGAATTTTTTCTTCCGCCGATTTAATCGTCGCCGCGTTGTTGTCGTCCATCCACTTGGAATAATCGTTCGCGGATTCTATCGCCAAGTCGCAAATCCGCATGTAAAGATTGTGCAGAGGCTGCGCGTCCTTGGGCACGGGCAAAGAGAAGAGCTCCTGTTTGCGCTCCTCCCAATCCTTTTTGAATTCGTCGTCAATCAGAGCTTTCAACTCGTCGCGAGTTTTTTTCTGGCTCAAGCTGCCGACCGTCAAAATCATTCCGTACTTTTGCTCCGCCTCACGAACTTTTGCCTCGTGCCGCGCGTTTATCTCGCCCGCCTTCGCCAGGTAATCGTTTATGTTCGCCTGCCGCGCCGCCATCACGTCCTCGACGTACTCACGGAAATTTTGCACGCGAACAACTTGCCACTGCTTGTCCGCGCCGCGCGCCAAGATGAGTTGCAGCGGAAATTCTTTGTTGAGCTCCGGCTGAAAGAGTATCACGTCGGCGAAGGCCTCGTTCTTGTTCGCGTCGTTTATCTGAATATTTTTTACGTCGCGCACCTCGGCATCGTTGAGACCGGTCCTTTCCAGCAGCTCGACCACGCCGATATTTTCTTCCGCCTTCAAGTCGCCCGTCGCCACGTATGAATCAATCGCCGCCTTCAAGGTGAGCAGGAGCGGACCGCGCAGCACTTGCGTGAACTCTTTGAGGGTTTCCTTGGCGTCGGGTGATGACAAAGTTTCCATGGAAGTCAAACCCTCGACGAGTCCGTCGTAACTCGAATCAAGCACCTTGTCCACGTCCACGAAGCGATAAAAAGTTTTCGCGTCGTGATCCTCGACCGACTGCTGAATCGTCTTTATCGCGAACTCGGGCGTGTCGTTGCTCACGTGGAAGTGGTAGTAGCCGCCGCCCGCCACGACCAGTGCCAACGCCGCAACTCCCGCGCCCGCTGCCATTTTAATCCGCTTGTCCATCTTGTCGCCTCCAAAAATTTTTTCGTGCTTAATCACTTTCCACCCGCCGTTAAATTTTCCTTCATGCGTTTCAAATTTTCGGCAAGCAAAAACACCTCCCGCCCTCGGAAGGTGTTTTCCTTTTTATGTCTAACCGTGTGACTTGGAGACGGCGGAAGATTTCATGTGGCGGTCAAGAGTGGACAGCCCGCGATAGACTGTGCCGATGTCGATTGCCTCGCCGCGGCTTGCCACGTAACGTTCGAGTTTGCGTTTCACTCTTTGCAGCGCGTTGTCGATTGACTTGACGTGCCGCCCCAAACTTATCGCGATTTCTTGATAAGATTTCCCGTCCAAGTAAGCCATGAGCACTTGCCACTCCAGCTCGCTGAGAATCTCGGACATTTTCTTTTCGATTGCCAAAAATTCTTCGCGGCTGATTATGAGCTCTTCGGGGTCGGCGACTTTCACGCCGCTGATTACGTCAAGCAAAGTTCTGTCCGAGTCTTCGTCGTAAATCGGTTTGTTCAAAGAGATGTAAGAGTTCAGCGGGATATGTTTTTGTCGCGTGGCAGTTTTTATCGCCGTGATAATCTGGCGCGTGACGCACAGCTCGGCAAACGCGTGGAAGCTCGCCAGCTTGTCGCTCTTGAAGTCGCGCACGGCTTTGTAAAAACCAATCATGCCTTCTTGGATGATGTCTTCTCTGTCCGCGCCGATTAAAAAATATGAACGCGCTTTGGCTCGCACGAAGCTCCTGTAACGGTGAATCAGATAATCAAGCGCGGCGGAGTTGTCTTTTTCTTTTATCTCGACAATGAGCTCCTCATCCGAGAGCGATTCGTATTTGGAATACTCGTCGACGATTTCTGTCTCAAAAGCATTTTCAACGTTTGATTTCATGTCACGCCCTCCAATTTTACGCGCTGATTATAAACCACGGCTTTTTTTTAGTCAAATTATTTCGGCGGCGAAGTAGGGATTATTGCGTCGAAGGTAGAATAAAAAATTTTTTCGGAGGTTGAGGACGTGGGCAAAATAATTTTGGTGACGGGCGGGGCTCGCAGCGGAAAAAGTTCATTCGCCGAGAGGCTCGCGGAGAAAATCGGAAACGGGCGGGCGGCGTACATTGCGACCGCTCAAATTTTTGATGACGAGATGAATTTCCGCGTGAAGCTCCACCAAGCGCGGCGCGGAAAAAATTGGACGACGTTTGAGGCTCCTTTCGCGGCGGAAGAAAAAATTTTTGAGGCGGGAAAAATTTTCGACGCGATTCTTTTTGACTGCGTGACGATTTACGTCAGCAACTTTCTGTGCGCGGCGAATCTCGACGACGAAAAATTTTTGTACGACGAGTTGCGCGCGCGAATTCAAAAATTAATCGACGCCGCAAAAAATTCTGACGCCGTGACGATTTTTGTAAGCAACGAGGTCGGAGGCGGCATTGTCCCCGAAAACAAATTGGCGCGACGCTTCAGAGATTTGGCGGGGCTCGCAAACCAAATGCTCGCCGCGCAGTCGGAAAAAGTTTTTTTGACGGTTGCCGGGCTCGCTGTCGATTTAAAAAAGCTGGAGGAAAAATTGTGACGGTCGAACTTTCTGCGACGCGCGACAGAGAAATTTTCATCGACAGATTGCAGGCAGCCTTCCGCCGCGACGACGGCTCCGAGAAATTTCATCGCGGCGACCTGCTGAGATTTTTTGACAGGGCTGGCGCGATTCTCTTGGACATCGCCGTCAAAAAAAAAATTATCGGCGGCGCGGTCTTGGTCATAAACGCCGAGACTCAACACAACCGATTATCGCTCTTCTTCGTGGACGCGGCTTACAGAAATTTGGGCGTGGGCGCGGCGGCGTGGCTCGCGATTGAAAAATTTTTCCCCGACACAAAAGTTTGGTACGCGTCGACGCCGTGGCTCGACAAACGCAACTTGCATTTTTATCTGAACAAGTGCGGCTTCGTTGCCTTTTCCATTTACGGCGAAGAGGACGTTTATCTCGCGCTGGAAAAAGTTATGCGCTGAAAAACCTTGAGGCCGTCAAGGATGACGGCCGCGCCGCGTCTGACGCCGTGATGGCGTCATCCGGCGCACACTCACCACGGGTTGTGCGGACATTCAAACCACGAGCGACTCGACGCCCCTGCGAGGTGTCTTTTCTCTTTGCAACTTTCTCTTTGGACAAGCAAAGAGAAAGTTGATAAAAAAAAAATAAAAGTCATTCTTCAGTTCGAAGAACACGACGCGCTCAAGCATTGAGAACAGCTTCTGCGTTTCCACTCTTGAGAAAGAGGGGACGCAACCCGCAAACGCGAATGAATTTGGAATGAACGATAACGAATTCGACACGAATCAATAACGATTGCGCATTGCCAAAAATTTTTCCTGTGATATACTTCGCGCTGTTCAACGGAATGAACGACGAACACAAGACAGGAGGCAATAACCATGAAGAAACATTTTGAAGAGAACGCGGCTCTGCTCGCGCTCAGCACAGGACTTTTCAGCGCATCGCTGGTCGTCGGACTGGTTCTTCTCTACGGTCTCGACAAAATCTTTTGAGGCTTCGGCGCTCGAAAAAATTTGAGCAAAGGAGGCGCACATCATGAAGAAAAACTTCAAAGACAGTGTCCTCGCGGTGAGCACGGGAATTTTCGCTTGCTCGCTGGCAGTCGGTTTGGCACTGGTCTACGCTCTCGATAAATTCATCTGATACCCTTCGACACGGCGGAGAATTTGCGCGGCGGACTCAAACAGTCGTCGGCGCACGTAAAAATCTCGCACGCCGTTGAATTTGAAAATCCTCTTAACCATTAGAAATATCCCCTCTCCGAAAAAAACTCCCTGCTGCATGACGCGGCGGGGAGTTTTGCGCTTGACGCGGCCGAAAGCGGCAAATATAATTTGAAAAAGTTTCCCGGACGAGGATGATGAATCATGGACGAAAGAACGCAGCCGACGAGTGTTGCTCCTCAACGCAAGGCAGTCGCGCTCAAGTACGAGGCCGAACGCGACCTTGCTCCGAAAGTCATTGCCAAGGGGCGCGGGCATGTCGCCGAACACATCTTGGAGACCGCGCAGAAAAATGCCGTGCCCGTTTATCAGGACAAAACGCTCGTGAATATGTTGATGGCCTTGGAGATTGACCGAGAGATTCCGCCCGAACTTTACAAGGCCATCGCCGAAGTCATGGCTTACGTTTACAAGATGGACAAGTCGCACGAACAAATTGCCGCCGCTCGACGGCTCGCCGCTCAGCGTCGACGCAGCAGTTTATTCTGAATCGTTTCAAAAAATCTCTCCGTTCGCGAGGGATTATTTTTTTTCCGCGGGTTAAATCGTCGTGAGTGCGGAAAAAAATTTCTTCAGCGGCTTGAGTCGTCGTGAGTGCGGCAAAAAATTTTTCAGCGGCTCAAGTCGTCGTGAGTGCGGCAAAAAATTTTCAGCGGATTAAATCCTCGTGACGGCGGCGAAAATTTTTCAGCGGCGGCGCAAATCATCTCGCGGAAAATTTTTTCGGCAGCTGACAAATCGGAATCAGCCACAGATACCACGCGGCGAAGAGCGAACTCGGCGGCGCGTTGATGAGCGTCAAGGGCACCACGTTGGCAATCGCCCACGGAATCAGCGGCGCGACCACCACTGCGGAATTTTCCAAATGGAGCGCAAAAATTTCAGCGCGCGGCTCGACGGTTCGGCACAGCTGATGAGTCAGCATTATCGCCAGCGTTTGGTTGCAAGCCGCCATGTTCGTGACGACCGCCGCCGTCAGCACGCTCGCGAACGGAGAAAATTTTTTGCCGAGTTCAATCAGCAGACTCTGCAGGCGATTCAAAAATCCCGTCGCCTGAAAAATTCCCGCGTAACAGCTCGACAGCCCGACAATCGCCGAGACGCTCGCCATGGAAATTATTCCGCCGCCGCTCAAAATTTTTGCAAGCTGTGCGTCCGACGGATAATAACCGAACGCCGCGACCTTCAGCAGCTCAAAAATTTCCGCGCCTTGAATCAGAATCGCCCCTGCCATGCACGCCAAGATACTCGCAAGCATCATCAGCTGAACTCTCAGCCGCAACAGCGACAGCACGACGATTAACACCGCGGGTATTAAAACGCTCGGCGTGATTGTGAACGTCCGCGCAAAAATTTCTTTGGCGTCGACGGTCGCTGCTCCTCCTTCCGCGAAAAAAATTCCCGCCGCAAAATAAAATGCGCTCGCCAAAATCAGCGGGACGATTGAAGTTTTTATCATGCCGACGAGATTTTTAAAAATGTCCGTGCGAGTCAGCGTCGCCACGAGGAGTGCGCTCGTTGACATGGGTGAGCACCTGTCGCCCAAGTATGCGCCCGACAAAATCGCGCCGCCCGTCAGCCAAAGCGGCACGCCCAAATTTTCCGCGATTGCCGCGCAGATGACGCCCATCGTCGCCGCCGTCCCGAACGCCGTGCCTATCAAAGTCGAGATGAGTCCGCAAAGCCAGAACGTCATGAGCAAAATTATCGCGGGCGAAAAAAAATCCGCCGTGTAAAAAATTATCGCGGGGATGACGCCCGCCGCCCGCCAATAAGCTGTGACGATTCCAATCAGCAGGAGAGTTATCAAAACCGTTTTGACGGGACGAACGCCCGCACTCCACATGGCAAAAATTTTTCGCGGCGAATGTCCGAGCTCCGCGGCGTAAAACGAAAAAATCATCAGCCCGAAGACCAGCGCGAACAAAATCGACACGTCCGACAAAATGCAAATTATCAGCGCGGCGGAAAATATTCCGAGCAAAAAAATTTCTGTCACGATAAATCACCGCAAAAAAGTTTAACACAAGCCGTCAAGCTTATGATAAAATCCGCGCAGGAGGTTTTGAAATGAAGTACAAACTTTTTGCGTTCGACATGGACGGCACCGTCCTCAACTCCCGAAAAAAAATTTCGCCGCGAACGATTGAAGCTCTCAACGCCCTCGCCGCGCGCGGAGTTTTCGTCGCCGTGAGCAGCGGCCGCAACCTCGCCGAGCTTGCAGATTATCGCGAAGAACTCAAGGCGGCGATGCGTTACGGGATTTTAATCAGCGGCGGAATGATTTACGATTTCTTCAGCGACGCGCCGATTAAAGTTCACGCCGTGGACGAGCCGACGATTTTTAAACTGATTGACTTCGGGCTGGAGACGCGCGCGATGATTCATCTGCACACGATTCGTCGTTCCGTTGCCCGCGAAGAAGATATTCAGAACATGGCGGCGTTCGACATGGCAATTTATCAGGACATGTTCAATCGACTCTGCGAACGCTGCGACGACTGCCGCGAATACGTCCGCGCGCACCCCGGCGAAGTCATCAAGGTCAATCTTTATCATCGCGACAAAATTTCCCGAGACAAAAATTTCGCGCGCATAAGCAAGCTGAACTTGTCGATAAGTTTTGCCGAGGCTTTTAACTTGGAGATGTCGCCCGCGAATATCACAAAGGGTTCGGGGCTCGCGGAGCTTTGCGAATTTTTGAATTTGGATTTGAGCGAGGCGGTTGCGATTGGCGACGCCGACAACGACAAAGAAATTTTGCAGACGGCGGGTCTGGGCGTGGCAATGGGCAACGCCTCCGACGAAATAAAAAAAATCGCCGACTTCGTGACGGACGACAACGACCACGACGGAGTTGCTTCGGCGATTGAAAAATTTTTTCGTTAATAAAGCCTGACGTTTTCCGCGCCCAATAATTTTTTCACGGCGTCACACACGGCGGGGGCGTCAGAAATTTTTGGCGGAATTTTTTTCCACACGCCGCCGCGATTCATAAAAACTTGGCTCCGACCAACGTGGTTGGAGAATATTTTTTTTAAGCCGGCAAAAGTTTCGGGCACTTCGAGTCGCGCGGGAATCGTCAGCCAAAAATCCGCCGCGTAATTTTCCGCCGCCGTAACTTTGTCCGCCAAAATCTGAATGCCGTTGCCCGAAACTTCGACGCGCCCTTCCACCACGACGACTTCATCGACCGTCACGAGCTTGAACGCCGCGTCAAAAATTTTCGGGAAAATCGTCACGTCAATCACGCCGTCGAAATCCTCCAGCTTGACGAAAGCCATCGAGTCCCCTTTCTTTGTCATGACCCGCCGCGCCTCCGTGATAATCCCGCCGACTTTAACTTTCCTGCCCGAAAATTTTTCGAGGTCTTTGCTGCTCTTGAGCGCGGAAATTTTTTCGCGGAAAGTGTCGAGCGGGTGACCGGAAATGTAAAAGCCGAGCGTCTCCTTCTCCCACGCGAGGATTTCATTGTGCGGACGCTCCTTGACGTTGGGCAGGTCGGCGTTCGTCTCGTGAAGTTCTTCCGCGCCGAAAAGATTTATCGCGCCGCCCGCCCGTTCCTGCTGACGTTTGAAGCCCGCGGCCATCGCCGAATCCATTGCCGCCAAAAGTGCCGTGCGCCTCTTGTCCACGCTGTCGAACGCGCCGCATTTGATTAAGTTCTCCAAGCTCCTGCGGGGAACTTTTTTTATGTCGAGCCGCCCGCAAAAATCTGTCAGCGATTTGAACTTGCCGAACGCGCGCTCATTCAAAATATTCACGACGGCAATTTCGCCGACGGTTTTTATCGCCGAGAGCCCGAAACGAATCGCGCCGCGCTCCACGGTGAAATTTCCTTCGCTGAAATTTATATCGGGCGCGAGAACTTTTATTCCCATGCGCCGAGAAAGTTCAATGTAAGAAGCGACCTTGTCGGCGTCGGGCGTGCCGGACATCATCGCCGCCATGTATTCGGCGGGGAAGTGCGCCTTGAGGTATGCCGTCTGCCACGCCAGCAAACCGTAAGCCGCCGAGTGCGATTTGTTGAAGCCGTAATCCGCGAAGTGTGTCAGCAGCTCAAAAATTTTTTCCGCCAAATTTTTTTCGACGCCGTTCGATTCGCAGCCCCGCAAAAAATTTTCCTTCTGCGCGAGCAAAATCTCCGCCTTCTTCTTGCCCATCGCCCGCCGCAAAATGTCCGCCTGACCGAGCGTGAATCCCGCCAGCGTCTGAACGATTTGCATGACCTGTTCCTGATACAAAATCACGCCGAAAGTTTCTTTGAGTATCGGCTCCAGCTTCGGGTGCAAATACTTCGCGACCTTCCGCCCGTGCTTGCCCGCGATAAAATCTTCGACCATGCCCGAGCCCAGCGGCCCCGGCCGATAAAGCGCGACCGTCGGGATTAAGTCTTCGAAACCTGCGGGGCGCAACTCTTTTACCAAAGCCGTCATGCCCGCCGACTCCATTTGGAAGACCGCGCCCGTCTTGCCCGCCGAAAGCATCGCCGCAGTTTTTTCGTCGCGCAAAGGAATTTTCTCCGCCGTCAACTCCACGCCGCGCGAGGCTTTGATATTTTTAAACGTCTCCGCCAAAATCGTCAGCGTGCGCAAGCCGAGGAAGTCCATCTTCAGCAAGCCGAGCTCTTCGATTTTGTCTTTGTCGTATTGCGTGACGAGCACGCCGTTTGAAATTTGCAGCGGGACAATTTCGTCGAGCGGGACTTTGGAGATGACGACGCCCGCCGCGTGAACCGACGAATGCCGCGGGAGTCCTTCCAGTTTCCGCGCGAGGTCGATTATTTTTTTTGATTGAGCGTCGCCGTCGTATGCTTCGCGAAGTTCTTTGGATTTTTTCAGCGCGGTGTCAATCGTGATGTTCAAGACGTTCGGAATCATTTGGACGAGGCGCGAAGATTTTTCGTAAGGCACGTCGAGCACGCGGGCGACGTCGCGAATCGCGGCTTTGGCGGCCATCGTCCCGAACGTCACGATTTGCGAAACTTTTTCCGCGCCGTATCTTTTGCGAACGTAATCAATAACTTCGTCGCGGCGAATGTAACAAAGGTCGACGTCGATATCGGGCAGCGTCACGCGTTCGGGATTCAAAAATCTTTCGAAGAGCAAATTATATTTGAGCGGGTCGAGTTCGGTTATCTCCAAAACGTAAGCGACGAGTGAGCCCGCCGCCGAGCCGCGCCCGGGTCCGACGGGAATTTTTTCGCGCCGCGCAAAGTTGATGAAATCGTAAACGATGAGAAAATATCCGTCGTAACCCATGCCGTGAATAATTTCCAGCTCGCGGTCGAGGCGTGCGCGAATTTCTTCCGTGACAACTTCGTAACGCGCGTGAATTTTTTTTTCGCACAGCGCGCGCAAATATTCGGCGTCGGTTTTTCCTGCGGGCAGCGGGAACTCAGGCATTTGAAATTTTCCGAACTCCAAGCTGACGTTGCAGCGTTCGGCGATTTTCAAAGTGTTGTCGCAGGCTTCGGGCGTGTCGGAAAAAATTTCGCGCATCTCCTCGGCGGACTTCAGAAAATAATCGTCGGAAGAAAATTTCAAGCGGCGTTCGTCGTGAATCGTCTTGCCGGTCTGAATGCAAAGCAAAACGTCGTGGAAGGAGCTGTCGGCGCGGCGAACGTAATGCAAATCGTTGGTCGCCACGAGCGGGATATTCATCTCGGCGGAAAAATTTTTCAGCGCGTCACGAACTTTTTTTTCTTTTTCGAGCCCGTGATTTTGAATCTCCAGAAAAAAATTCTCGCGCCCGAAAATTTCCGCGTACTCGGCGATGAGTTCCTTTGCGCGAAAATTTTCGTCGTGGAGAATCGCGCGGGGAATTTCGCCGGCGACGCAAGCACTCAGCGCGATAAGTCCCTCGTGAAATTCGCGCAAGCTGTCCTTGTCGACGCGCGGCCGATAATAAAATCCTTCGCAACTCGCACGCGACGCCAGCTTGACCAGATTTTTGTAACCGACGTTGTTTTCGGCGAGCAGAATCAGGTGAAAATATTTTACGCCGTCGATTTCCGTTTTGTCGAAGCGCGAGCCGGGCGCGACGTAAACTTCGCAGCCGATAATCGGTTTGATTCCGCGCTTGCGTGCCGCCTTATAAAAATCGATGACGCCGTACATGGTGCCGTGGTCGGTTATCGCCAAGGACTTCATGCCGAAATTTTTTGCCGCGTCGAGCAGGTCGTTGATTCGCGCCGCGCCGTCGAGGAGGCTGTACTCGGTGTGCACATGCAGGTGAACGAAGTCACTCACGGGGCGTCGCCTCCTTTGAAAAATTTTTTTGCGATTATATCACAGCGGCGGCTCACGGAAAAATCTTCGCGCAAAAAAAATCGTCCGCCACTCACGCGACGAGCTTCGAAAAAATTTTTCACGCGGCTGACGGATAAAATCTTCGCAAAAAAATTTGCCCGTCGTTCGAGGCGTCGAGCTTCAAAAAATTTTTTCACGCGGCTCACGGAAAAATCTTCGCGAAAAAAAAAATCGCCCGCCACTCACGCGACGAGCTCCGAAAAAATTTTTACGCGGCGGCGTTCGTCGAAAGATTGTAATACGTGCCGCGCAGTGCCATAAGATTTTCGTGCGTGCCCTCTTCGGTGATGTTGCCGTGTTCGAGGACGAGAATTCTGTTTGAGTTGCGGACGGTGGCGAGGCGGTGGGCGACGGTTATCGTCGTGCGATTCTCGGAAAGTTTTTGCATGGCGCGCTGAATTTGCCGTTCGGTTTCGTTGTCGAGGGCACTGGTCGCTTCGTCCAAGATTAAAATCTTCGGGTTGCGCAAAAACATTCGGGCGATTGCAATTCGCTGCTTCTGCCCGCCGCTGAGTTTGACGCCGCGTTCGCCGACAAAAGTATCGTAACCGTTCGGGAGCGCGCTGATAAATTCGTGCGCCTCGGCAAGGCGCGCCGCCTCCACAATTTCCGCGTCGGTGGCGTCCTCCCTGCCGTAAGCAATGTTGTCGCGGACGCTGGCGGAGAAAAGAAACGTGTCCTGCTGAATCATTCCGACTTCGCGGCGCAGGCTGTCGGTCGTGACGGTTTTGATGTCGCGCCCGTCGATTGAAATTTTCCCGCCGTTGAGTTCGTACATGCCGAGAAGAAGTTCGCAAAGGGTGGTCTTGCCGCCGCCGGTCATGCCGACGATTCCGACGTGTTCGCCCGCCGCGATGCTCAGGTTAAAGTCGCTGAAAATTTTCGCGCTGCCCTCGTAACCGAAATCGACGTGAGAAAATTCAATCGCCTGCGCGGCTTCGAGTTTGTCGACGCGTTCGGAGGAAAGTTCATTCGATTCGGGCAAACTCATCAGCTCGCGATAACGTTCGACGCCCGCCATGCCCCGCTGATAAACTTCGGTCAGCATCATCAGCTGAAAGACGGGACGCATGCAAAGCATCATGTAAAGCAGGAAGGCAACCAAGTCGCTGACGGTCATCGCGCCGAAACTTATCAGCGCGCCGCCGAGGACGATTATCGTCAAGTTCACGACGTTTGAGAAGAAATCGACGCCGCCGTGGAGTTTGCCGACGGTGCGGAAAGATTTTTCCTGAACCGCCAAAAGATTTTCGCCCGCGCGGAGCATTTTGTCGAGTTCCTTTTCTTCGCAGCTGAAAGTTTTTACGAGGCGAATTCCCTGCAAACTTTCGGCGATTTGTCCGCTGAGGTCGCCGGTGTTTTCTCGCGCGCGCATGAACATTTTTTTCATGTCGGCGTTGAGTTTAATCGTCGTGAAAGTTTTGGAGAGGAGCAGGACGGTGACGACGAGTGCCAGTTGCCAGTTCAGATAAAAGAGCAGGGCGGTGGAGCCGAGCAAAGTTATCGAGCAGGTGACGAACAAGTGCGGGATTGCGAACATGAGCCCGCCGACTTCCGAGATGTCATTGACGAGCCGCGAGAGGAGCTGTCCGCTTTGCGCGTTGTCGTAAAAGGAGTAACCCATGCGCAGCAGGTGACGGAAAAGTTTTTCGCGCATGGCGAATTCGATTTTGGCACCCATGCCGCGCCCGACGACTTCGATTTTGTAATTGAGGAAGTAACTCGCCGCGTAAATGGCAAGGAGCGCGCCCGCCGTCAAAATCATCTCCGAGGAAATTCCGTGCGGCAAAAGTTCATCCATGACGTGGCGAATCAGCATGGGCGAGAGCAGTCCGAGCCCCGCGCCGACGAGTGAACCAATCGCCACGAACGCGAACGCCCTCTTGTGCGCCACGTAACTCTCCGCGAAAAATTTCAGCCTGTCCTTGACCATTGAAACTCCCTCCTTGCGTTCGATTGGAAATTTGAAATTAAGCATTGCGATTTCCTTTCTGTTCTTCGTTCCCAATTCCTAATTCCCAATTAAAAAATTTAAACGAACGCAAACGCTTTCCCCGATTACCAGAAAAAATTTTCCTCGGTCTCGCGCTCAATCAGTTCGTTGAGCTGCGCGGAAATTTTTTCCATCGCCTTCTTGAGCACGCGTTTTTCCTCCGCGGTGAGGTTGATGAACAATTCGTCGTAATCGGGCTTTTGCGTTTGAAATTCCTCGCCCTTGTCCGTCAGCTCCACGATGAGTGCGCGCCTGTCCGTCGTCGAACGGTATCGCTGAATGTAACCGTTGACTTCCAACCTCTGCAGGTGCTCGCCCAACGACTGCGGGCGAATTTCCAAAGCAGAGCCGAGTTCCTTTTGGCTGATGTTTTGCTCGCGGCTCAGTGCCGAGAGAATTCTTCCCTGCCCCTGCTGCGGGTCCAGGCCGCCAAAATTTTTCCGATACCAGAGCGAATCATATTGCCGCAAAAGATTGTGTGCCTCAAGGAATGTGCCGGTCAAATTTTTTCTTTGCTTCTTCTCCATCGTTTAACTCCTCCCGTGAATGTCCTTACGGGTTTAATGATACACTGCCCCTTTTGCTTGGTCAACCGAATCACGAACTTATAAAAACTTTTCACGCGTAAAAAAATCCCGACGCTTTGTCGGGAAAAATTTTCGTCGCGGGAATCAGCGTGAGCAGTTCAGCCGCCGAAACGCTTCAATAAAAATTCCGCCGGCCGCTCGTGGAAAAGTTTTGCAGAGCGTTGAGAGCTTGACCGAGGCAAATGCCGCCGTCGTTCGGGGGAATCAACTCGTGGCGCAAAACTTTCAGCCCGCGCCGATTTAATTTCTCCGCCGTCAATGAACTCAGCAATGAATTTTGAAATACGCCGCCGCTCATTGCGACGGTTTTTATTTTTGTTCGCGCGCTCAGCTCCTCGACGATGCCCGCCGTCATTTCCGCCAGCCGCTCGTGAAAAAGTTTCGCCAGGTCAAAAATATTTTCGCCGTCCAATCGACGCGACAAAACCTCCGAGAAAATTTCGTCCGAAGTTTTGAACTCCGCGCGGAAAATCTTCGTCGAACGCTCGGCGCACGCCTGCAACTTCATGGCCGCCTCGCCCTCGTAACTCGAAACTTTGCACACGCCCAAAATCGCCGCCGCCGCGTCAAAAAGTCGCCCGACGCTCGTCGAACGCACGCAGTTAATATTTTTCTCCAGCATGAATTGAACTCCGCGCAAATTTTTTTCGTCGGCAAGATTCAGTTCGCGGGCAAGCTCAAAATTTTTCATCAGGCTCAGCGCAATCCTCCAGCCCTCCCGCGAAGATTTATCGCCGCCCGCCTGCACGAAACTTTTAATTGCCGCCGCCCGCTCATAAGTTTTCGTGTCGCAGATAAAAAATTCTCCGCCCCAAATCGTTCCGTCGTCGCCGAAGCCCGTCCCGTCGAACGCCACGCCAATAACTTCGCCGCCGAAATTATTTTCCGCCATGCAACTCAAAATGTGCGCGTAATGATGTTGAACCTTCACAAGCTCAACGCCAAGCTCGGCAGAAATTTTTTCGGCAAGAGCAGTCGTCCGATAACGCGGGTGCAGGTCGCAGGCAATGACTTCGGGGACAATCTCCAGCAGGTCGCTCATGCGCTTTATCGACGCCTCCAAAACTTCAACGGTGCGCAAATCTCCCACGTCGCCAATGTACGGCGAAGCGTAAAGCAAATTATTTTTCGCCAGGCAAAAAGTATTCTTGAGTTCGCTGCCGAGAGCCAGCACGGAAAATTTTTTCGCGCCGTCAAAAAAAATCGGGAGCGGAGCATATCCGCGGCTGCGTCGAATCATCGAAGGACGCCCGTCGATAAAATCCATGACCGAATCATCCGCGCGCAAAAGAATTTTTCTGTCGTGGCTGAGAATCGCGTCGCAGAAGTCAAAAATTTTTTCGGCCTCGGCGTCGTCAATCGTTATCGGCACGCCCGAAGGATTTCCGCTCGTCATAATCAGCGCGTCGGGAAAATTTTTCAGCTCGTCGGGGAAGTCGAAGATTAAAAGGTGCAGCGGCGTGTACGGCAACATCACTCCGAGGCGATTGATTTCCGGCGCGACGTTCACCGCGATTGAGCCGCCGATTTTTTTTTGCAGGAGGACGATTGGTTTCTGCGGGCTGTCCAAAAAATTTTTCTCGGCGTCGGATAAAAAGCACTCGCGCTCCACGGCAGAAATATTTTTGAACATGACGGCGAACGGTTTGCTCGGTCGAGTCTTTGAATCGCGCAGGCGTTGGACGGCAGAAAAATTTTTCGCGTCGCAAGCCAAGTGGAACCCGCCGATGCCTTTAATCGCCGCGACGCCTCCTCCCGCCAAAATTTTCCTGACGTGACGAATCGCCTCCCAATTCCTAATTCCTAATTCCTCATTCCTAATTAAATAAACTTCGGGGCCGCAATCGTTGCAACAAATCGGTTGGGCGTCGAAGCGGCGAGAGCTCGGATTAAAATATTCTTCGGCGCAGGCGGCGCACATCGGGAACTCGTCCATGGACGTGCGCTCGCGGTCGTAAGGCATGTTCTTCAAAATCGTGAGCCGCGGTCCGCAAGCCGTGCAATTTATAAACGGGTGCAGGTATCGTCGGTCGTTCGGGTCGAAGAGTTCGGCGGCGCATTTTTCGCAGACGGCAATGTCGGGCGATACAAAAATATCTCCCGCCTCGTGAACGCTGTCGACGATTTGGAAGTCGGAAAATTTTTCGTCGGGCAGATGATTTACGTCGAGCTTGAGAATCGTCGAGCGCGGAGGATTTTCCGTCTGCAGTGCCGCGAGAAAATTTTTTAAGTCGTCGTCGGAGCCTTGAGCAAAAATTTCGACGTAAGAGCCGCGATTGGAGACGCTGCCGAAAATTTTATTTGCGCGCGCCACTCGGCTGACGAACGGACGGAACCCGACGCCTTGCACGATTCCGAAAATTTTTATGTTGAGCAAAAAAATTCCCCTCCCGTGTCGATTGTAACACGAGAAGGGAATGAGGAAAAGTTTTTCAGCCTTTGCGGATATATGACTGCAAAATCTTGCCGCTGCTGTCGACCAATTCAATGTAAGGTTTGCTTGCGCCGCCCGGGAAGATGATTTGTCCGTCGCCGACCGCGAATGTCACGTTGCCCAAATTATCCGTCGACGGGCTCTTGACGCTGCCCGAAAGAATCATCACCGTGTCAATGCCCGACTCGTAATCCATGATTGTGTCTTCGCCGTCACCTTTCTTGTAAACGAAAACGTCCGCGCCGTCGCCGCCGAAGAGCGTATCATTGCCTTTGCCGCCCCAGAGGGAATCGTTGCCTGCGCCGCCGTTCAAACTGTCATCGCCCGTGCCGCCCGACAGAGTATCCGCGCCTTTGCCGCCGCTTATCGTATCGGCACCCGCCGCGCCGTCGATTAAATCGTCCTGACTCGTGCCGGTGATTTTGTTGGCGAGTTTGTTCGCGGTGATTTTCAAATCGTGAGGAACCTTGGAGGCGGTGACGTTCTTGAGCGTGCCGGCGTATTCGCTGTAAGAAGCAAAATTGAATTCGTCTTTGCCGTAAGCCGCAAGGAGCGTTGCGCTCGTGCCCGCCGTGTTGATGTCGACGGGGTAATAATGTTTGCCCGTGGAGTCCTCGTAAGCGACAACTTTATCGCCCGCGTCTTTGAGCGTGATTTTCCCGCTGCCGAACGTGAAGACCACCGAGCCCGCCTTCGTCGTGGAAATTTTTTCTATCGTGCCCTTGGCAATTTTAATTGTGTCCTCTTCGGCGTAATCAACAATGGTATCGTTGCCGTCCCCGTCCGAGTAAAGGAAGACGTCGGCCTCCGCGCCGCCCTTGAGTGAGTCGTTGCCCTTGCCGCCCGCGAGCGTATCGTTGCCCTTGCCGCCGTTTATCGTATCGGCACCCGCCGCGCCGTCAATGTAATCGTCTTGACTTGTGCCGGTGATTTTGTTTGCGAGTTTGTTCGCGGTGATTTTCAAATCGTGAGGAACCTTCGAGGCAGTGAGAGTCTTGAGCGTGTCGGCGTATTCGCTGTAAGAAGCAAAATTGAATTCGTCTTTGCCGTAAGCCGCAAGGAGCGTGGCCGCCGTGCCCGCCGTGTTTATGTCGACGGGATAATAATGTTTGCCCGTGGAGTCCTCGTAAGCAACAACTTTATCGCCCGCGTCTTTGAGCGTGATTTTCCCGCTGCCGAACGTGAAGACCACCGAGCCCGCCTTCGTCGTGGAAATTTTTTCTATCGTGCCCGACGTGATTTTAATCGTGTCCTCTTCCTCATAATCGACAATGGTATCGTTGCCGTCCCCGTCCGAGTAAAGGAAGACGTCGGCATCCGCCCCACCCTTGAGTGAGTCGTTGCCCTTGCCGCCCGCGAGCGTATCGTTGCCCTTGCCGCCGCTTATCGTGTCGGCACCCGCCGCGCCGTCGATGTAATCGTCCTGACTCGTGCCGGTGATTTTGTTTGCGAGTTTGTTCGCGATGATTTTCAAATCGTTGGCGACCTTCGAAGCGTTGATTGTCTTGAGCGTGTCGGAGTAACCTGCGACGTAAGCATTGTCAGTGACGTTGAAATCGTCGCCGTTGTAATTTGCCAAGAGCGTGACTGCCGTGCCCGCCGCGTTGAGGCTGACGGGGGCGGGATAATAATACTCGCCTTTTTTGTCGGAGTAGGAAATAATTTTTCCTGCGCCGCCTTTCACCGTGAGTTTGCCGCTGCCCACCGTGAAAATTACATCGCTGCCGTTGGTTACCACTTTGTCCGCCGTGCCCGACGAAATACTGATTTTGTCCTCCTCGTTGTAATCGGCAATCAGGTCGTTGCCCGCGCTGTAAACGAAAACATCTGCGCCTTTGCCGCCGCGCAACGTGTCCGAGCCTGCCCCGCCCGAAAGAGTATCGCCGCCCGAAGAGCCCACGATTGAATTTGCCAGCGCGTTGCCCGTGATTTGAATTGCTTTCGTTCTCTTGGCCGCGCTCACATAATCGACGGAAGAATCCAACGTCACCTTGGCGGCGGAGCTGTTGGTCAGGCTCAATATTTCCGTGCCTTCAATGTCGAGTGACGCCTCTGAAGCTGCGCCGACCATAGAAATTTTTCCGTCGCCGACCGTGAGGATGATATCCGTGCCGAGTCGTTCGACCGAATACGTTCCTTTGCCGTTGCCGATTCGCAACGTCGAGGTTTCGTTGAAGTATCTGATTGTGTCGTTGCCGTCCCCGCTGTTGTAAAGAATCAGCGCGTGCTTGTTGACGTTGCTCACCGAGTCCAAGCTGAGAGCAACCCAATCGTCGCCCGCCCCGCCTGAGAGCGTCACCCAATCGCCGCCGTTGTTGACGAGATTATCGTTGCCCTCGCCGCCTGAGAGTGTCACGTTGCCGCCTTTGTCGTTTACCAAAAAATCGTGACCCGCGTCGCCGTTAATTTCTGCGTAATCGCTGTTGCTGTAGACGGATTCATTGCCCGCGCCGCCGTGAATCGTCACGGCCGAAAGTTCGTTTTCGTTGCGGATGTAATCGTTGCCGTCGCCGCCGTTTATCACCACGTCGGAGCCAATCGCTCTGATTGATTCGTCGCCGTCCACGTCAAAGACTCCGTAATTCCAAATGGAATCGTCGCCCGCCCCGCCAAGAATCGTGCCTGCGCCGCCAAAATTTTCTATCCTGTCATCGTCGTCGCCCGCGTCTATCTCGAAGTCATTTCCCGCCGAGACCAAGCTTTTGATCTTCCCGTCGTCGAATTGCAACGCCAGCAAATTCAGCACGGTATCTTCGCCCGCGCCGCCGATGATTGTCGTATACAGTCCGCCGTTTACTAAGCTGTCGTCGCCCGCCCCGCCGTTTATCGACGAGTATTGGCACAGCCCGTTCATAATTGTATCGTTGCCCGCGCCGCCGTCGACTGTCACGTTGTTTGCGCGGTTGATTATGTTGTCGTCGCCGCCGAGTGCTTCCAGCAATCTGTCGTCGGTGTTGTTCGTGTATTCGTCCGCGTTTTCGGTGAACAATCCGCCCGAAGTTTTCTCTGTGCCAAAAATATTTACCGCCGACAAAGTTGCCGCGCCTTTGAGCGTTATTCTGCCGTCGCCGACCGTGACGATGACATCAAAGCCGTCGGTCTGTTTGGAGTAGGTGCCGCCCGTGATTTGCAAAGTGCTCGTGTCATTGAAGCCGGTGATGAAATCGTTGCCGTCGCCGGAAGAATATTTGATAAGATTTTCGAGAGCGTCCTCGGTAAAGATTATCGAATCGTTTCCGCCGTCGCCCGCCATTGTCACGTATCGGCTGTTGGAGTTGATGATAATATCGTCGTCTGCTCCGCCCGATATCGACACGCTCCAGCTGTAATCATTGTAAAGCGAATCTTTTCCCGCGCCGCCGACCAGCGTCGAAGAATCTCCGTCGTAATTGTAGATGAAGTCTCCGTTGCTCGTGCCGCTGACCAAACTGTTTGAAGTGGAGTTTGTAATTTCGGCAAAACGTTGCAACCCGAAAATGAATTCTCTCATAAGAATCCGCTCCTTCCGAAAAAACATGGCAATAAAACTTTTTGATCATTGTATCTTATTTTTCTTGTATGCGCAAGAAAGCGAAAAAATTTTTCTCGTGTTCGGCGCGAAAGATTGAATCGCTTGCAAATCGGAGCGAGCCGAACGAAAATTGAAAAGAAACGGGAAAAATTTCTTGTTGAAAAAGTTTTTGGGCTGTGCTATATTTTGGGCGGCTTGAGGGACAAGCGGAGAAGTGTGAAAGCTTGAGGAAACACGGCCACTCAAATTTGAAAGCTTCTCCAAAGGAACCGAGAGCCTGCCGAGTTAATTTGTCAGGTTAAAACTATTGGAGGCTTTTATCATGAAGAAGACAGTAGCAGCAGCATTGACAGCAGCGTTTGTCGCGGGCATGACTTCAAGTGCTTTGGCGGCGTCCAATCCGTTCAGCGACGTGCCTGCGGGTCATTGGGCTTATCAGTCGGTTGCGAAGCTGGCAGCTGAAGGCGTCATCGAAGGTTACGGCGACGGCACCTATCGCGGCGACCGCAACATCACCCGTTACGAAATGGCGCAGATGATTGCAAAGGCCATGGCGAAAAATCCGACGGGCGCAAGCAAGGCTGACCTCGACCGTCTCGCGGCTGAGTTCCGTGATGAGTTGGACGCTCTCGGCGTTCGTGTTGCCGAACTCGAAAAATATGCCGACAAAGTTGTGTGGACGGGCGAATTGCGTTACCGCTATTGGAACGACCGCGAAACGCTCCCGTACACCAGCCGCAAGCTTAAACGCACCAACAACCAGTTGCAACTGCGCTTGTTCCCGACCGCGACCGTCAACGACCACTGGAAAATTAAAGCTCGTATGACGGCAAGCAGCAACATGAAGGAAGACACGACGAGCAATTTCAAACTCACTTACGCTTACGCTGAAGGCAAATACTTCGACGACAAACTCACGCTCAACGTCGGCAGAATGCCCCTGTACACCAACGTCGACGACGGCCTCGTGTTCGATGACTTCTTCAGCGGCTTCCAGGCCATTTACGGCGACAAATTCAAAGTCGCGCTCATGGCAGGTCGTTGGAACTTGGACAACGCAATTCTCAATGTGCCCAACGAGTTGGTTTTCGACGACTCGACGGCGAGCTATCAGGGCGCAGAAATTTCCTACGACAACGATAAACTCTTCGTCGGCGTCGGTTATCATCACTTCCGCAGTGACGACTTTGAATATCTGCCCGGTTACAAGAAGGACAATAAGAAGGCAAAGAACGCAAACGTTTGGGCGGTCGGCGCGCGCTACAACTTTGACAACGGTTTCAAGATTCGCGGCGCATACGCCAGCAACACCAAGGCTGACGAGTACAAACGCTCATGGACGGCGGGTATCGGCTACAAGGGCGCAGACCGCAAAGTCGCAGGCAGCTGGGGCATCGGCGTGGATTATCGCTACGTCGGACAGAACACCAGCATGGCTCCGACCTTCGACACTTTCTCGCTCAGAACAAACAAGAAGGGCGTCGACATCTCCGTTGACTGGGCTCCGCTCCAAAACACTTACGTCAAAATCGGTTACTTCACCGGCAAAACCCTCGACACCAAGAAAAAAGACAGAACCTTCTTTGGTCGCGCGAGCTGGTTCTTCTAAGAAATTTTTCGCCGAACAATCGGCACTCAACGGCTCCTCTGCTTTCGGGCGGAGGAGCTTTAAATTTAATTAGGAATTAGGAATGAGGAATGAATTTCAAATTCCTAATTCCTAATTCCTTTACATTCCGCGCCGCTTTTGATAAACTGTAGAAAAATTTTTTGCAGGAGGTGGCATAAGTTGAACATCGGCGATAAGGTTGTCTACCCGATGCACGGTGCCGGAGAGATTACGGGCGTGGAGGAAAATGAAGTCGGCGGCGTCGTCAGCTCGTATTATGTCTTTCGTCTCCCGATGGGCAGTTTGAAGCTTATGCTGCCCGTCGACAAAGTGGACGAGGTCGGCTTGCGTGAACTCATCACGCCCGCGCAGGTCGAGGAAGTCATAAAAATTTTGACCGCCGAAACCGAACAGATTCAGGGCAGTTGGAACAAAAGATTTCAAACGAACCTTGAACGGCTCAAGACGGGAAATATTTTGGACGCGGCGGCAGTCGCCAGAAATTTGTCCAGGCAAAATAACAAAAAGAAAATTTCCAGCGGCGAACGACGATTGCTTGACCTGTCCCGACAGATTTTAATCAGCGAATTGGTTTATGTGTGCGGCAAGACGCCCGAAGAAATTACCGAGTGGGTCGACGAACTGATTGCTTCAGGCGAAACCGAAGAGAGTTAGGAGTTAGGAGGTAGGAGTTAGGAAATAAAACCCTAAATCCTAAATCCTAAATCCTAATCCCTAAAGAAAGGTGTTAGGTGTTAGGGAAAACAAATCCCAAATCCCAAATCCCAAATCCTAACCCCTAATTTTTTTGCGTCTTGTCAAAGAAAATAAAGCGTGATAGAATTTCGCCGAAAATTTAAAGGCGTGGTGAGCTAATGCTGACAGAATATGCACGAGCGAAAGTAAATTTGACGCTGGACGTTTTGAGCAAGCGGGCGGACGGTTATCACGAGGTGTCGTCGATACTTCAAATGCTTGAGCTTTCGGAGGAAGTGTCGCTGAAAAAAATTCCGCACGGAATAACTTTGAAAGTGGACGCGACAAAAATTTCGGGCGGCGAAACCGTTCCGCACGACGAAAAAAATTTGGCGTGGCGCGCGGCTGTCGAAGTCCAAAAGTTTTGCGGAAAAGATTTGGGCGTGGCGATTGAGCTTGAGAAAAAAATTCCTGCGGCGGCGGGCGTGGGCGGCGGCTCGGCGGACTCGGCGGCTGTCATTCGCGGCATGAATCGTTTGTACGAACTTAATCTGACTGACGACGAGCTTTGCAAAATCGGCGCGCAAATCGGCTCGGACGTTCCCTTCTGCATCGTCGGCGGCACGTGTCTTGCCACGGGTCACGGCGAACTTTTGACGCGGCTCGCTCCGATAAAAAAATTCAGCGTCGTCTTGGCAAAACCGCGCGGCGAAATTTCAACGGCTTGGTCTTACAAAACCTACGACGAAAATCCCGCGACCACTCACCTGCCGACGCAAGAAATTATCGGGCAACTGGCGCGCGGAGAATATGACGCGGCGTTCAAAAATTTCGGAAACCTCTTGGAGGATGTCGCGATAAAAAAAATCCCCGCGATTGCCGAATGCAAAAACAAAATGCTCGCCGCCGGTGCACGTGTCGCTTTGATGAGCGGTAGCGGTCCGACGGTTTTTGCATTGACCGACGACGAATCTCACGCGGAAAAAATCGCCGCGAGTGTCGACGCAGAAATTTTTATCACGAAGACTTTTTGCAACGTTTGACTGCTCAACGATTTAGCTGTCAGCTTTTAGCTTTCAGCTTTCAGGATTTTTCTTTAAAGCTTAAAGCTCAAAGCTAAATTCTTTTGGGTGAGCAAAGAAAAGTAGATGAAGACCAAGAAGACTTTTTAAGTAAGGATGAATGACGATGGGCAACAGACTGGAACCGATAACGATAGACAGCTACCGGCCTTTGCGCGAGACGGTTTGCGAAGTTTTGCGCGACGCAATAAAGCGCGGGGTCTTGGAGCCGGGCGAAAGGCTCATGGAAGTACAGCTGGCAGAAGAACTCGGAATCAGCCGCACGCCCGTCCGCGAGGCAATTCGCAAGCTCGAACAAGAAGGTTACGTGATAATGATGCCGCGCCGAGGCACTTACGTTTCAAGTCTGTCCGTCCACGACGTCAAAGAAATTTTTGAAATTCGCACGGCACTCGAATCGCTGTCGATTGTCTTGGCGACGATGCGCATTGAGCCCGAAGAGTTGGAAAAGTTGCGCGCGCTGCTCGTCGAAATCGAAGGACACATTGAACGGCGGGACATTGATAAAATCGTGGCGACGGATATCGAATTTCACGGGCTGCTCTATCAAGTCAGCCGCAACGAAAGACTCGTCACGATAATCAGCAACCTGAAAGAACAGCTCGCCCGCTTCCGCACGCTGTCGATGTCTTACCCCGGACGCCTGCAAGAAACTTTGAAAGAGCACCGCGCCATGGTCGAGGCAATTGCTGCCGGCGATGAGGACGCCGCGCGCGACGCCGCCGAACGACACATGGAGCAGGCGGAAGAAACGCTCCTAAAAGCAATGAGGAAAAAAGACAAATGAAATATTCCGAGCTTATAATGATACTTCTCGAACACGGCTGCGCATTTCATCATCATGCTACCAGACACGACATTTGGGTAAATCCTCACGGAAAAAAATTTTCTGTACCGCGTCATGGAGCCAAAGAAGTATCGACACAGACACTCAACAAAATTCTTAAGCAAGCAGGCATAAAGTAGGGGAGTGAGCAGTGATGAAATATGTTTACCCTGCCGTTTTCACCTGGTATGAGCCGGAAGAAATTTACATCGTAACTTTTCCCGACGCCGATAACTGGTTCACCGACGGTTACTCTTTGAGCGAGGCAATTGAATACGCGACCGACGTTTTGAACTTGATGTTGTGGGACGCGGAAAAGTGCGGAGACCCGATTCCCAAGGCAAGCAAGCTTGAAGACATTAAGCCGGAGGACAAAAACAGTTTCGCTCAATACATTTACGCGGACACTGAACTTTACGGAGATTTGTTGCAGCTGAGGAAGATTTTGGATATGAAGAAACGCAATAAGGCAAATCGATTCAGAAAAATAAAAAAGGAGGTCAGCTTATGAGGCTGGAGACGTTGATATTGGCGGCGGGCAAAGGAACGAGAATGCGAAGTAAGTTGCCCAAAGTCCTGCACAAAGTCGGCGGCAAAGCAATGCTCCAACACGTCATCGACGCGGCAAAGCAGGCGGGCTCGGAGCGCGAAGTGGTCGTAATCGGGTCGGGCGCACAGCTCGTGGAGCAGACAATTGCGGGCGTCGAATTCGTCCTGCAGGAAGAGCAACTCGGCACGGGTCACGCGGTTCTTTCGGCGAAGGAAAATTTCGCGGAGTCGGAAGGAACCGTTTTAATTCTGTGCGGCGATACCCCGCTTTTGACGAGCAAACTTTTGAAAAACTTCAGAGCCGCGCACGAAAATTCAAACTGCGCGGCGACCGTCCTAACCGCCAAAATGCCCGACGCCACGGGCTACGGACGAATCATTCGCGAGGAGGACGGCACGTTTAAAAAAATCGTCGAGGAGAAGGACGCCAACGAGCTTGAAAGAAAAATCCGCGAGGTCAACGCGGGTGCTTACTGCTTCGACGTGAGGAAACTTTTCGGCGCGCTGGAGAAAGTCAAAAACGATAACGCGCAAGGCGAATACTACTTGCCTGACGTGCTGACGATTCTCAAGGACGCGGGAGAAAAAGTCGGGGCGTTCACCGCCGAATACGCCGACGAAACTCTCGGAATAAATTCGCGCGTTCAGCTTGCCGCCGCCGACAGAATCTTCCGCATGAAAAAAAATCACGAGCTCATGGATTCGGGCGTCACGATAATTGACCCGAACACGACTTTCATCGATTACGACGTGCAAATCGGGCAGGACACGATTATCTACCCGAACACTTACATCGAGGGCAATACGGTTATCGGCGAGGACTGCGCGATTGGTCCGAACATTCGCTTCACCGATATGAAGGTCGGCAACAAAGTTACGGCGCAATTCAGCTACTGCCACGAGGCGGAGATTTGCGACGGCGTGACGCTCGGTCCTTACGTCCACATTCGCCCCGGCACGACGATTGGCGAGAACGTAAAAATCGGCAACTTCGTCGAGATAAAAAATTCAAACGTCGGCGAAGGCTCCAAGCTCCCGCACTTGCAATATATCGGCGACACGGACATGGGCAGCGGCGTGAATGTCGGTTGCGGCTCGGTCACTTGCAATTACGACGGCAAACAGAAATTCCGCACGACGATTGGCGACAACGCGTTCATCGGCTGCAACACGAATTTGGTCGCGCCGGTCACCGTGGAGGAGGGCGCGTACATTGCCGCGGGCTCCACGATAACCAAGGACGTGCCCAAGGATAATCTGGCAGTTGCGCGCGCGCGTCAGACGAATATTTCTGTTTGGAACGATAAAAGGAAATGAGGCTTTCAGGTATCAGCTGACGGCTGAGCAAGGAGGAAAAATTTTTTTATGAACATTGTAATTTGGGTTCAATACGATACGGTTGCCACTCAAGACAAGGCAAAGGGAAAAAGTTTGTTGGGTGCCGCGTTCGCCGCGCTCGACAAGCCCAAAGGCAGCGTTAATATCGTCGGCGTCGTCGAATCGGTGCCCATGCCGATTGACAACAAGCTCAACACAATCGACAAGCACGAACTCGCAAACGTCGACCACGATATGGTTCTCGTCACGGGTCACGACGTCGACATCAATCCGATTCTGGCGGAGGCGGTGGCTCTCGGTCTCGACGCGGATAAATTTGTTCTCGACCGCACCGTCCTTATCCCCGGCTTCACTCTTGAGAAATATAAAGAGCTTCGCCACTCCGACCTGTCGATTTTGTCCATGGGCTGGTGGGCAGGCATTGCTTATCACAAACTCGGCTTGCCCGAACTGTCTCCGACAATCGGCATGTACACCAACGAGGAAAGTTTCATAAACTTCCTGCCTGAGGCGCGCTGGCATCTCAAAAAAGATTTGCACTTCGAGCGCACGGAATACAATCCCGACTTGGGAATCAACTATCCGATTTTCTGGCTGGACGGCACGCAGTGGTTCATGAACGGTTACACGAACGACGCCGACGCCTTGGAGCTGTGGAACGAGCGCAAGGAAAAAATTAATTGGGCGAACGTCCTGGTGACCATGCACACGTCGAGCCCCGCCGTCTTGGAGAGATTCGACTGCCTGCCTTATGCAAAGAAAGCTTGCTTCGTGCCCTTCGAGACGGAGCTGGCGTCGGGCTTCTATCTTGACCCGAAACTTTGCGGCGGAAATCTTTTGCAGGCGTCTGAAGGAATTGCCACGGGAGCAGTCGCGGCTTATGACGTCTGGGATTTGTTGCTCTACGGAAAGAAAACTTCAATCAATTAGGAATGAGAAATTAGGAATGAGGAATTAAAACGCAATCATTCCTAATTCCTAACTCCTAATTCCTAATTAAATTTTGGGGAGCTGTTCAAAGTGAGCATTAACGGAAACACGATTAGTAATCTCTGTTTGATGACGGGAAACGCCAACCCCGAACTGGCTCAGAAAGTTGCCGAGCACATCGGCGTGGAAATTTTTAAAACGTTCGTCGGGCGTTTCAATAACGGCGAGTCGCAAGTCATGATAAGCGACAGCATTCGCGGCAAAGATATTTTTATCGTTCAGCCGACGAGCCAACCCGTCAACGACAACCTGATGGATTTGCTGATTATGACGGACGCCTGCAAGAGAGCTTCGGCGCACTCAATCACCGCCGTTGTTCCTTATTACGCTTACGCGCGCCAAGACCGCAAGACACGCGGGCGCGAACCAATCTCCGCCAAACTCGTCGCAAATCTCATGGTCGCGGCGGGCATGAGCAGAGTTTTGACCGTCGATTTGCACGCGGGACAAATTCAGGGCTTCTTCGACATTCCCGTTGACCACCTCAAGGCGGCTCCCGTTCTGGCCGATTATTTCCGTCGGCAAAATTTCGGCGACGATTTGGTTGTCGTCTCGCCCGACTTGGGCGGCGTCACTCGCGCCAGAGAACTCGCCGATTATCTCAAAACTCAAATCGCCATAATCGAAAAGAGGCGGCCGCGCCCCGGCGAAGCTGAAGTCATGAACATTATCGGCGACGTTAAAGATAAAGTTGCGCTCATGGTCGACGATATCGTTGACACCGCCGGCAGCCTCTGCGAGGGCGCGAAGGCTCTCAAGAGACTCGGCGCAAAGAAAGTTATCGCCGCGTGCACCCACGCCGTCCTCAGCAAAAACGCCGTGGAAAAAATCAATAACTCAGCCATGGAGCAACTCGTCATCACCGACACAATTGCTCTCCCTCCCGAAAAAAAATCTCCGAAAATCACCGTGCTCAGCATGGCTTCGGCAATCGGCGACGTAATTTTGAACATCCAAGCTCATCGTTCGGTCAGCTTGCTCTTTAAATAATCCAAACGAAAAAATCTCGCGGGCGGGCAAGTTGCTCGCTCGATTTTTTTGCAAGGAGTGATTCATATGCCACAAGCTCAAGAACAACAGCAGCAGGTAAATATTTCGGTGAACGATTTGATTCTCGCTCAGCTTCGCGACTTGAAAGAAAATCAACGCGAACTCAAAACGGAACTCAAAGACACGCGAAAAGAATTAAACGCTCGCATTGACAGGCTCGAAATGCGTTTGGACAAACAAGAGGAAAAAATCGATAGGCTTGCAAACAAAATCGATTCGTCGTCGAACCACGGGCAAATCAGCAACATCACGACAATCGGAATCGCGCTCGCCGTCATATACTCCATCCTCAAGTGACAGGGAGGGATTTATCATGTCACAAGCTCATGAACAACAGCAGCAGGTAAATATTTCGGTGAACGATTTGATTCTCGCTCAGCTTCGCGACTTGAAAGAAAGTCAACGCGACCTTAAGGTGGAGCTCAAAGACGTGCGCCAAGAACTCAAAGAAAATCGCAAGGAACTGGATGAACTTCGCCGCGAACTTAACGGGCGCATTGACAATCTTGCAAACAAAATCGATTCGTCGTCGAACCACGGGCAAATCAGCAACATCACGACAATCGGAATCGCGCTCGCCGTCATATACTCTCTTCTCAAATAAAAAAATCACAGGAGGAAATTTTTATGTCAGTAGAAAAGTTGCAGTTCCAAGCAGAGACCAAACGCCTTCTCGATTTGGTCGTCAACTCGATTTACACGAACAAGGAAATTTTTTTGCGCGAGCTCATCTCCAACGCCAGCGACGCTTTGGATAAACTGAGAATCGAATCGCTGACGAACGCTGAACTGGGCGGCTCCGACGAGCCCGAAATTTTTGTCGTGCCCGACGCCGCGACCAAGACCGTTACAATTTCCGACAACGGAATCGGCATGACGCGCGAGGAAGTCATCGCGAACATCGGGACAATAGCCAAGAGCGGCACGAAAGATTTTCTCGACAAACTGCGCGAGGCGAGCGGCGCGGCGGCTCAGGAACTCATCGGGCAATTCGGCGTGGGATTTTATTCCGCGTTCATCGTCGCCGACAAAGTTGAACTCCTCACGCGCAAGGCGGGCGAAACTTCTGCCGTGAAGTGGACGAGCGACGGCGCGGGCGAATATGAACTTGAGGACTGCGAAAAAGATTCGCGCGGCACGACGATTATTTTGCACCTCAAGGAAGAATTTTGCGGCGAGGACGAATACAACTTCACCGACGTTTACGAGATTGAGCGGCTGGTAAAAAAATATTCCGACTTCGTTCGTTACCCGATTAAAATGAATTTCGAGGTAAAGGGCAAGGAAGAGGACGCGCCGACGATTGAAATTCGCACGGTCAATTCCATGAAGCCGCTGTGGACGCGCGCCAAGTCCGAAATTACTCGCGAGGAGTACGACGAATTTTTCAAACAGCAACTGCACGAATGGGAGGAGCCGATTGAAATTTTCCACGTAAAGGCGGAAGGCACCGTCGAGTACACCGCGCTGCTTTGCATTCCCAAGCACGCCGCCGCCAATCTTTATTACGCCGATTACGAGGCGGGCTTGCAACTTTATTCGCGGCACGTGTTCATCATGGACAAGTGCAAAGATTTTCTGCCGGATTATCTGCGCTTCGTCAAAGGCTTGGTTGATTCGCCCGACCTGCCGCTGAATATTTCCCGCGAGATTCTTCAGCAGAGCCGCGAGGTCAAAGTCATCGGCAAGGCCTTGGAAAAAAATATTCAGAAGCAACTCGCCAAAATGCTCAAGGACGACCGCGACAAGTACGAGGAATTTTGGGCGCAGTTCGGCAAGTCGATAAAGCTCGGCGTTTATGGCAGCGTCTTTGACACGAAGCTCAAGGACAGCCTGAAAGATTTGCTCCTCTTCCAAACGTCGCACGAGAAAAAATTTTCCACGCTGGCAGAGTACGTCGAACGCATGCCCGAATTCCAGAAAAAAATTTACGTGGCGGCGGGCAAGGACGCGGCGGCGATTGAACGCTTGCCGCAGATGGAACTCCTCCGCGAGCGCGGGCTTGAGGTGATTTACTTAACCGACCCCGTCGACGAATTCACGCTGGAGGCGTTGCGCACATACGCCGACAAAGAAATCCAATCGATAACGCGCGAGAATTTCGAGCTGGACGACGCCGAGTCGCAGAAGGTCAAAGCCGAAGTCGAAGAAATTGCCAAGAGCCGCGAGGATTTACTCAAGGACGTCAAGGAAGCAATCGGCGAGCCGGTTCACGAGGTGCGGCTGACTTCGCGGCTGAAATCGGGCGCGGTGTGCCTGGCCACGGGCGCAAATTCGCCGTCGCTGACAATGGAAAAAACTTTCGCGGCGATGAACAACCCGTACTTGAAGGCGACGCAAATTTTGGAGCTCAACCCGAATCACGCGGTGTTCAAAAAGTTGGAAGACGTTCACGCGCGCGGAAAAGATTCGTCGGAGTTCAAAGAGCTGTGCAAGACGCTTTACTCGGTCGCGTTGCTTTTGGAAGGCGTCATGCCCAACGACCCCGCCGAACTTGCCAACAAAGTCACAGACCTGCTGACGAAATGATTTGCCATTCGCAAGCAAATAATTTAAAATCCCTCTGCAAACGGAGGGATTTTTTTTGGGGGTGATTGTGTGGTTAAAACTTTCAACGCGAAGATTTTGTCGAACGAAGAGGTTGCCGAAAAAATTTTCCGCCTGACTGTCGACGCGCCCGAACTCGCGGAAAATTCTCGCGCGGGTCAATTCGTTCAAGTAAAAATTTCCGACGACTTCACGCTGCGACGACCGCTGGGAATCGCGGGCACCGACGGCGGCAAAGTAAAAATTTTTTATCGGGCTGTCGGGCGCGGCACCGAAAAATTATCAGCGCGGCGGGCGGGCGAGACTTTGAACATCTTGGGCGCGCTCGGCAACGGTTACTCGGACTTCGGCGGGAAAATTCTTTTGGCGGGCGGCGGCATGGGCATGGCTCCGCTCCTTTGCGCGGCGGAAAAATTTTCTGCGGACGTTTTAATCGGCGGACGGACGCGCGGCGAAGTTCTCTTTTGGCAGGAGGAGTTCCGTCCTCACGTCGAAAAAATTTTCATCACGACCGACGACGGCAGTTATCACAAAAAAGGTTTCGTCACGGATTTTCTGCCCGAAATTTTGGCGGCGGAAAATTATTCGGCGATTCTCACGTGCGGTCCCGAAATTATGATGCGCGGCGTGGCGCGGCTGGCGGCGGAAAAAAATCTTCCCTGCGAAGTTTCTTTCGAGAAGCGCATGGCGTGCGGGCTCGGCGCGTGCCTGAGCTGTTCGATTGACACCGTCGACGGGCGCAAAAAAGTTTGCAAGGACGGACCCATTTTCGACGCGCGAAAAGTTTTCGGAGGTGAGAGGCGTGAATAATTTTTCCTTCCTCAACGACAAGCCCGAATACCGCGCCTTTTCCAAGGATTGCGTCGACGCCGAACGCGCTTTCCAAAATTCTTACGATTCGTGCGTCAAACTCGTGCGGACTGCTCTCGACGCGGCGATTAAGTGGGTTTACGCCGCCGACAAAAATTTTTCGCCCGCGACCGATAACCTTTACGATTTGATTGCCAACGCGAACTTTGAACGCGCCGTCGGGAAAAATCTTTCGGACAAGCTCCACTTCTGCCGCAAAGCCGGTAATGCCGCGATTCACAATGAGAAAGAATTTTCCGCGGATGAGGCGCGCGCTTGCCTGAAAAATCTTTTCGACTTCGTGCAGTGGATTGATTCGCGTTACGGAAAAAATTTTTCGCCGAGAACTTTCGACGCCACGGAAAATATTTTGCAGACGGAACTTTGCGGGCTCAAACTCAACACGCCGATTTTTGCCGCGTCGGGCACGTTCGGTTTCGGCGAGGAATTTGAAAACTTCGTCGACCTTCAGAGGCTCGGCGGCGTCATGGTCAAATGCATTACGCTCAAGCCGCGCAGAGGAAATGACGGCGTGCGAATCACCGAAACTCCGTCGGGCATGTTGAATTGTATCGGCTTGGAAAACCCCGGCGTCGAAAAATTTTTGGCGGACATCCTCCCGCGAATCAAAAATAAAATGAACGTCGTCGTGAACGTCAGCGGCTCAAGCGTCGACGATTACGGGCGGCTGGCGAAACTTTTGGACGCGGACGGCGTGGCGGCTCTTGAACTCAACATTTCCTGCCCAAACGTCAAGGACGGCGGAATAATTTTCGGCACGGACGCGCGGCAGGCGGCGGCAGTCACTCAGGCGGCGAAAAAAAATTCTCGCAAACCGATAATCGTTAAACTCAGCCCGAATGTTACGGACATCACGGAAATTGCGCGCGCGTGCGAGGCGGCGGGCGCCGATTGCCTTTCGCTGATAAACACGCTCATGGGAATGGAAATAAATATTCACACGTGGCGTCCGACTCTCGGCAATATCACGGGCGGGCTGTCGGGCGGCGCGATTAAACCCGTGGCACTTCGCATGGTCTGGCAGGTCGCCAACGCCGTCAAGCTTCCGATAATCGGCATGGGGGGCATTCGTTCGGCTTCCGACGCGGCAGAATTTTTCTTGGCGGGCGCGTCGGCTGTCGCGATTGGCACGGCGAATTTCTCCGAACCTTCCGCCACGATGAAAATCGCTGACGACTTGGAAAAATATTTGCGGGGCTGCGGCTTGAAAAATATCCGCGAACTCGTCAAAGGAATTAGGATTTAGGAGGTAGGAGGTAGGAGTTGTAAAAAAAATTTCCCCGATTAAACGTCGGGGATTTTTTGTGGAAAAATTTTCGTCAGAAGTCTTTGCGAACTTCGATTTGCTCCTTGAGTTTTTCTTCGACGTGGACTTCGGGCAGAGCCAAATTATCCGTCGCGAAGTTCAAAATTTTTTCCGTGGGCTCGGATTTTTCTGCGGCTTGGATTTTTGCGTCGCGGACAATCTGCGCGGCCTCGGTTACGTTCTGCGCCTTGGCCTCGATGAGTTTCGCGAGCGTCTCCAAGTGAGAATTGAATTGCTCATTAGTCAAACCACTGTCAAACATTTAATCACCTCAAATGAAATTGATAAAGAAAGTAATGGTCAAGCTGTTGATGAAATCGGCGAACATGGAACCGACAATCGGCACGAGGATGTAAGCTTTGACCGACGGCGCAAACTTGGCGGTGAGGACTTGCATATTTGCCATGGCGTTGGGCGTGGCACCCATGCCGAAGCCGCAAGAGCCCGCCGATAAAATCGCCGCGTCGTAATCGCGACCGAGCACGTTGAAGATTATGAAGTAAGCGAACAGGAACATGAGCGTTGTCTGTCCGACGAGCAGCACGACGAGCGGCAGCGCGAGTTCAGCCAACTGCCACAGCTTCAAAGTTATCATGGCAATGCCGAGGAACAGCGAAAGACAAATTCCGCCGATGTCGTTTATCTCGCCGATGTGCACCGTGAATGCCCCCGTGAATTCGCTCCAGTTGCGCATAATCGCCGCGACAATCATTGCGCCGATATAAATCGGGAAGGTCATGCCGGTCTTGGAAAGCAGCATGGAAACGACCGTACCCAAACCCATGGCGATTGCCAGCTGATAAGCGGCGGGCGCGTACATGCTAACGGAGCGTTTGTGCTTTTTCTCCTCTTCGACCAGCGGAGTTTCGTCCGCCTTGACAGCAGTCTTTAGCAAATCTTTTCCGAGGATTAATCTTCTGCCGAGGGGACCGCCCATGAGTGAGCCGGCGACCAATCCGAACGTGGCGGCGGCCGTGCAAAGAGTCGTCGCGCCGACGAGCCCCAAATCCTCAAGCACAGGACCGAAAGCCCCCGCCGTGCCGTGACCGCCGACCATGGAGATTGAGCCCGTGCACAGTCCGATGAACGGGCTGATGTTCAGAAGGTTCGACAAGCCGACCGCCAAAAAGTTTTGGGCAAAAATCAGTGCGCAGACGCAGCCGAGGAAAATCATAAGACTGACGCCGCCTGTTTTTAAAACTTTTATGTTCGCCTGAAAACCGACCGACGTAAAGAACGCGACCATGCAAACGGTTTTGAGCGTTTCGTCGAAGGCAAAACCGACGAGACCCGACGTGTAAAGAATGCAACTTATAATGGCGAAGAGCAACCCGCCGACGACGGGCGACGGGATACAAAAAGTTTCGAGGAATTGAATTCGTTTTTTTAGGAGCGTGCCGACGTAAAGCATGATGACCGCAATCGCCAGCGTCTGATACATGTTGAATTCAAGCGTATACATTTGGGCGACCTCCTATCAGTCTTGACTGGCTTTGACGGATTCGCTTGACTTGCCGCTGTAAATGTTGACCTTCACGCCCTGCATGTCGTAAAATTTCGCCGCGCCCGCATGAAAGCTCGCGGGGATGTCTTGAATCGCGTAATTGACCGTGAGTTTGTCGCTCGTGTTGTGCGGAAGATTTTCGGCGTTCTTGAAAATAAATTCGGTGAGGAAAAGAACTTCATCGTCTTTCAAATCCGTGCTCGCAACCAAAACCGCTTTGACGCCGATTGTCTGAACGGGTTCGGTTTGTCCCGCGTAAGTGTTGGCGGGAATGGTGCAGCGCGTGTATCCCTTATAAAGTTTCATCATGTTATTTTGAACGTCGGGTTCGATGGAAAGGATTTTAATTTCCTTCTTGGTCGCCAAGTCGGCAATGGCAGCCGTGGGCGCGCCCGCCGTGATGAAAAACGCGTCGATTTGTCCCTTCTCCATGGCGGAGGCAGAATCCGTGAACGACATGTAAACCGGCTCAATCATCTCAAAGGTCAGCCCGTGCGCCATTAAAATTTGCTCGGCATTTTGCAGGACGCCCGATTCGCGCTCGCCGACGGAAACTCTTTTGCCGACCAGTTCGCTGACGTTCGTTATGCCTGAATTTTTCGAAACGACAATTTGGTACGCTTCAGTATAAAGCCCCGCCACAGCCGCATAACCGACGCCGGGTCCCGCCGCCGCGAATACTCCGCGCCCGTTAATCGCGTTGGAGAGTGTGTCGCTCTGAACGATTGCAATGTCCAAAAATTTTTCGCGCAAAAGTCTGAGATTCGCCGCCGAGCCCGCAGTCATTTTTACGTCCAGCGCGTGCCCTCCTTTGCTCTCGGCGTCAATCATTTTTGCCAGCGCGGTGCCGTAAGCGTAATACATGCCGCCGGTGCCGCCCGTGCCGAAGCGTATTGCATTGCTTGCGGAATTTTCTCCGCCGCAGCCGAAGCACAGCGCGATTATCGGCAAGAGCAGCAAAAGTTTCAATGCCTTCATGGTAAAGCCCCCTTTTCAATTAGGAATTAGGAATTTTTTTTAACCGTTAATCACTCGCGCGTAGTTAGCGGGGTCGGTGTCGCCCTCCGTGTTCACGACAAAAATTATCGAGTTTTCGTCAAGCTCAAGTGCGCCGCGCAATTCCTCCGAGTTCAACGCCGCATTCGCCAAGGCAAAACCCGCGCAACCCGATTCGCCCGAAATAATTTTGTTCGCCGCCAAAACTCTCATGCCCTCGGCGGCAACGTCGTCGGAAATCGTGGCGGTGTCTGCTGAGTAGCGTCGCAAAATTTTCCACGCGAGTTCACAGGGCGTCGCGCAATTCAAACCCGCCATCATCGTGCGCCCGTTGCCCGTCGCCGAATAAATTTTCCCGTCGCCGATTCTCATCGTCTCGTAGAAGCAGGCGACCTCCGTCGGCTCCACGATTGTCACGCGCGGCGGATTTTCTTTGAACACTTCAGCGAACACTGCGGCAATCGCGCCCGCCATCGAGCCCACGCCCGCCTGCAGGAAAATGTGCGTCGGACGAAGATAATTCATCTGCCGCAAAGCCTCGTAAGCCAGCGTCGAGTAGCCCAACATAATCTGCGCGGGAATTTCCTCGTAACCGTCCCACGACGTGTCTTGAATCAAGTGCCAATGATTTTCTTGCGCGAGCCGAGCCGTGAATTTCACGCAGTCATCGTAGGTCATGTCGGTTATTTGAACTTGAGCCGAGCCCGCGTCGCGAATTGCCTGCGCCCGAATCTCCACGGTGCCGCGCGGCATGTACACGAACGATTTGCAGCCGAAGAGCCCCGCCGCCCACGAAACGCCTTTGCCGTGATTGCCGTCGGTCGTCGTGATGAAAGTCATTGCGTCGAGTTCAGCGCGGTGAGTGAAAATTTCTTCGAGCGTCGGATTGTCCAAGCCGAGGGCGCGGCTGATGACTTTGTAAATCGCCCACACCCCGCCGAGCCCTTTGAACGCCTTGAGCCCGAAGCGTTTCGATTCGTCCTTGACGTAAAGCGCGCGGATATTTTTTTCTGCGGCGAAATTTTTCAACTCAAGCAGCGGCGTTTCTGAGTAAGCGTCGAGTGATTCGTGAAGCCCGCGAATTTTTTCCGTCGCGGCGAATGAATAAGCTGACGTGTCGACCTCCGCGCCGCGATTTTTATTTGCCATGAGCTTAATCATAATCGAGCATTGACTCCATGTTCTCGTGAAGGGCGTCCAAATATTTTTTCAAATCGTCGGCGACTTCGGGGCTTCGCAAAGCAAATTCGATGTTCGCCTGCAGGAAACCCATCTTGGTGCCCACGTCGTAACGGTGTCCTTTGAAAATGTAAGCGTACATTGCCTCGTTCTGCGCCAGCCGCTTGAGCCCGTCGGTCAACTGAATTTCTCCACCCGCGCCGGGCGTCTGCGTCTCCAAGTAAGAAAAAATCGTCGGCGTCAAAATGTATCGCCCCAAAATCGCAATGCGGCTCGGTGCCTCCTCGCGCTTGGGCTTCTCCACCAAATCTTTGACCTTGTAAATATTTTCGTCGACGTGGTTGCAGTCAACGATTCCGTACTTGTGAACGACGTCCGCTGAAACTTCCTGCACGCCGAGAATCGAAGTTTTGTACTTGTTGAAGACCTCAACCATCTGCTGAAGGACGGGTTTGCGCGCGACGACGACATCATCTCCGAGCAGCACGGCAAAGGGTTCGTCGCCGATGAAGTGGCTTGCAGTCAAGACGGCGTGCCCCAAGCCGAGCGGTTGCTTCTGCCGAATGAAATGAATGTTCGCGATTGCCGGAATGGCTCTGACCATCTGCAAAAGTTCTTCCTTGCCCTTGCGCTCCAGCTCCAGCTCAAGTTCAATCGAGCGGTCGAAGTGGTCTTCAATCGAGCGTTTGTTGCGCCCCGTCACGACGATTATATCTTCGACGCCCGCAGACGCCGCCTCTTCGATTATGTATTGAATCGTCGGCTTGTCGACAATCGGCAACATTTCTTTCGGCTGAGATTTTGTCGCGGGCAAAAATCTTGTGCCCAAACCTGCGGCGGGGATAACTGCTTTCCTGACTTTCATTGTGAACCACTCCCTTGGCAAAATTTTTTTCAATCATACCAGATAAACTTCATTCACGCAAAAAAATTTCGTCCGCGCAAAAAAAAATCTGCCCGTCGCCGAGCAGAAAATTTTATACGGGCACGCGATTTTCTATCGCCTTGGCAATCGTCAAGCTGTCGGTGCCCGCGAAGTCCGCGCCGACCGCCAAGCCGCGCGCAAGTTTGGTGACCTTGACGCCCGCAGGATTGAGCAGGCGGGAAATGAACAGCGACGTTGCATCTCCCTCGACCGTCGGCTCGAACGCAATGATGACTTCCTCAACTTTGTCCTCGCCCACGCGCTTAATCAGTTCGCGCAAACGAATGTCCTCCTGCGAGACGCCCGCCAGAGGAGAAATTAATCCGCCCGTCACGTGATATTTTCCGCCGAAGGTGCCCGCCCGTTCTATTGCGTCCAAATCTTTTGCGTCCTTGACCACGCAAATAATTTTTCCGTCGCGCTTGTCGCTGGCGCAGATGTCGCAGATATTTTTGTCCGCGTCAATCGTGTTGAAACAAATTTCGCAGGCGTGAGTGTTGAGTTTGACGGAGCGAATCGCCGCCGCCAAATTTTCCACGTCGTCAGCTTTCATCGCCGCGATATGATAAGCGAGCCGAGCGGCGGTTTTGTTCCCGACGCCCGGCAACTTTGTGAGCGACTCAACCAGAGCCGCCATTGCTTTTGAACTCATAAAAAAATTAAGAGAAAAAGAAAAAACAATGAAAAAAAAATGTGATGAACTTGAATCGGTTGAAAAACAATGCTTAGAAAAATTGAATGAAACAAAGGAAAATAATTTAAGATATATAGAAAATACTTCAGAAAATGTTTCAAAATATTCTTATGTATATTATTATAAAAAAGGAAGAATGAGCAATTTAAATAGATCTATGGAATTAGAGTCTTATAGTAATAATAAAAAAGTTGGAGATTCTAAATCTGTTTAAGTTGTTCAG
>JAFXQM010000018.1 GCA_017527075.1 Selenomonadaceae bacterium | reverse complement strand
GTTGATTCAATCACGCTCACCGCGGGGACTTTGCTCGCCACGAATGAAATTCCGATAACGATTGGCGAAAATGTAATCACTACCACGGCGGGCTCCATGACGGTTGGAATCGACGACGCAGGAATTTTTGTCGGCGATTTGGGCGTTGATGAGGAATTCACCGTCAATGGCACGACTTACAAGATGACGGGCGTCGGCTTGCTCGACACGACGAACAATCGGCTCCGCGCCTCCACCACCCCGATTTATTACCTCGGCGAGACTTTCCAGCGAATCATTGCGGCTGACGGCTCAAGTTTGAATTTGACGGACGAGACGACGGACGCGCTTGTATTCGACAGCGTGACGGCTCCGACCACGCACATGGCGACGCTGACTTTCGACGGCGACGCACTCGATTTGAAGACGGTCAATGGCGGAATAAATTCAATCACTCTCGGTTCGGGCAGGACTTTGACTTTGGATTTCCCCGCGACCGTCAACGCCAGCGGCACGACGACAGTCAACGGCGCAACCTTCGCGGGACGGGGTGATATTGTCCTCGACGCAACGGCTGATTCTTCCACTTTGCAGAGCGGCACAATCACTTTGAACGCAACCAACTCTTCCGCGCAAGCAACCGCTGATGATAATCCGCTGACCGTGACGAACGGCGCAATTCGCGCGACTGCCTCCGACGGAAAGTTCAATCACATCGAAGGTTTGAATAATAATGACGCCTTTACCTTCGGCAAGGATTATGTAAAAACTTCAATCGGGCTCTTCTCGACCTCCGATAAATTGCTCAACGTGGAAGTGGAAAAAGAAGTTGACGTGGCAGATTTGACGGGCGAGAAGTGGCAGTCTACCACCCAAGCGGACGGCGGAAAACTCACGATTAATTCTGAAACGCCCGAATCGTTGGTTGTCGATATCACGGAAGATAAAAAGGACTGCAAACTTTACGGCGCGCTGACCAAGACGGGCGACGACTTCACGCTGACGCTCGGCGAAGAAATTCCCGCGAGTGTACACCTCGACGGCGTGAAAGTTACATTGCCGGCTGAGTGCCAATCTTCCACCCTCTCCGCTAACGACGCTGAATTCTCGGTCACGGCAAGCAAAGCGTTCACGATTGACGCGACCGATACCGTGAACATTAATAACGTTAATTCAATTAACCTCACCGCGGGGACTTTGCTCGCCACGAATGAAATCCCGATAACCGTCGGCGAAAATGTCATAACCACCACTTCGGGCACGATGACGGTTGGTATCGACGACGCAGGAATTTTTGTCGGCGATTTGAATACGGGCGAAGAATTCACCGTCAACGGCACGACTTATAAAATGACGGGCGTCGGACTCCTCGACACGACCAATAACCGGCTGCGCGCTTCGACCACTCCGATTTATTATTTGGGTGAAACTTTCCAGCGGATTATTCAGGCGGACGGCTCAAGCCTCGACCTCACGGATGAAACCACCGACGCCTTGGTTTTCGATAGTGTGACGGCTCCGACCACTCACATGGCGACGCTGACTTTCGACGGCGACGCACTCGATTTGAAGACGGTCAACGGCGGAATAAATTCAATCACGCTCGGTTCGGGCAGGACTTTGACTTTGGATTTTGAAGCGACGATAAACGCCAGCGGCACGACCACGGTTAATGGCGCGACCTTCGCGGGACGGGGTGATATTGTCCTCGACGCCACGGCGACTTCTTCCACCTTGCAGAGCGGCACAATCACTTTGAACGCGACGAACCCGACGGCTCAAGCGACCAGTGATGATAATCCGCTCACGGTGACGAACGGGGCAATCCGTGCGACGGCCGCCGATGGAAAGTTCAACCACATCGAAGGTTTGAATAATAACGACGCGTTCACCTTCGGCAAGGATTATGTAAAAACTTCAATCGGGCTCTTCTCCACTTCCGATAACCTGCTCAACGTCGAAGTGGAAAAAGAAGTTGACGTGGCAGATTTGACGGGGGAAAAATGGCAGTCTACCACCCAAGCGGACGGCGGAAAACTCACGATTAATTCTGAAACGCCCGAATCGTTGATTGTGGACATCACGGAAGATAAAAAGGACTGCAAGCTTTATGGCGCGCTGACAAAATCTGGCGACGACTTCACGCTGACGCTCGGCGAAGAAATTCCCGCGAGTGTTCATATTGACGGCGTGAAAGTTACTCTGCCGGCTGAGTGCCAAGGCTCCACCCTCTCCGCGAACGAAACCGAATTTTCGGTTGAAACCAGCAAAGCGTTTACAATCGACGCGACCGATACCGTGAACATTAATAACGTCGATTCAATTAATCTCACCGCGGGGACTTTGCTCGCCACAAATGAAATCCCAATCACCGTCGGCGAAAATGTCATAACCACCACTTCAGGCTCCATGACAGTTGGCATTGATGATTCGGGAATTTTCGTCGGCGATTTGAATACCGGCGAAGAATTCACCGTCAACGGCACGACTTACAAGATGACGGGCGTCGGACTCCTCGACACGACGAACAATCGGCTCCGCGCCTCGACCACTCCGATTTATTATTTGGGCGAAACTTTCCAGCGGATTATTCAGGCGGACGGCTCAAGCCTCGACCTCACCGACGAGACGACGGACGCATTGGTTTTCGACAGCGTGACGGCTCCGACCACTCATATGGCGACGCTCACTTTCGACGGCGACGCACTCGATTTGAAGACGGTCAACGGCGGAATAAATTCAATCACGCTCGGCGCGAATCGGACGCTGACGCTCGACTTCCCCGCCATGATTAACGCCAGCGGCACGACCACGGTCAACGGCGCGACCTTCGCGGGACGAGGTGAAATTGTCCTCGACGCCACGGCGGACAGCTCAACTTTGCAGAGCGGCACAATCACTTTGAATTCGACCAACTCTTCTGCACAAGCGACAAACGATGATAACGCGCTGAACTTCGTGAGTGGCAACGGAATTCGGGCGACGGCTTCGGCGGGCAAGTTTACGAACATTTCCGCGCTGAATAACAACGACGCGTTCACCTTCGGCAAGGATTATGTAAAAACTTCAATCGGGCTCTTCTCGACCTCCGATAAGCTGCTCAACGTCGAAGTGGAAAAAGAAGTTGACGTGGCAGATTTGACGGGCGAGAAGTGGCAGGCGACCACCCAAGCGGACGGCGGCAAACTCAAGATTAATTCTGAAACGCCCGAATCACTCGTTGTGGACATCACGGAAGATAAAAAGGACTGCAAACTTTACGGCGCGCTGACAAAATCTGGCGACGACTTCACGCTGACGCTCGGTGACGAAATTCCCGCGAGTGTACACCTCGACGGCGTGAAAGTTACATTGCCGGCTGAGTGCCAGGGCTCCACCCTCTCCGCGAACGAAACCGAATTTTCCGTCGAAACCAGCAAAAACTTCACAATCGACGCGACGGACACGGTAAATATTTCCGACGTCGATTCAATTAATCTGACGGCGGGGACTTTGGCGGCGACAAATGATATTCCCGTCACGATTGGCGAAAATGTAATCACGACGACCAGCGGCACGATGACAGTCGGTATCGACGACGCAGGAATTTTCGTCGGCGATTTGAATACGGGCGAAGAATTCACCGTCAACGGCACGACTTACAAGATGACGGGCGTTGGTTTGCTCGACACGACCAATAACCGGCTGCGCCCCTCCACCACTCCGATTTATTATTTGGGCGAAGAATTCCAGAGAATCATTCAAGCGGACGGCTCAAGTTTGAATTTGACGGACGAGACGACGGACGCGCTTGTATTCGACAGCGTGACGGCTCCGACCACTCACATGGCGACGCTGACATTTACGGGCGACGCACTCGATTTGAAGACGGTCAACGGCGGAATAAATTCAATCACTCTCGGTTCGGGCAGGACTTTGACATTGGACTTCCCCGCCACGATTAACGCCAGCGGCACGACGACGGTCAACGGCGCAACTTTCGCGGGACGGGGTGATATTGTTCTCGACGCGACCGCAACTTCCTCGACCCTTCAGAGCGGCATGATTACGCTGAACGCGACGAACCCGACGGCTCAAGCAACCGCTGATGATAATCCGCTCACCGTCACGAACGGCGCAATCCGTGCGACTGCCTCCGACGGAAAGTTCAATCACATCGAAGGTTTGAATAACAACGACGCGTTCACTTTCGGGAAAAATTATGTCCAGACCGCAATTGGTTTGTATTCGCCCGACGATAAATTGCTTAACGTCGAAGTGGAAAAAGAAGTTGACGTGGCGGATTTGACGGGCGAAAAATGGCAGGCGACCACTCAGGCGACGGGCGGCGAACTGACAATCAATTCCGAGACGCCCGAATCGTTAATCGTGGACATAACCGACGATAAAAAAGATTGCAAGCTCTACGGCGCGCTGACCAAGACGGGCGACGACTTCACGTTGACGCTCGGCGATGAAATTCCTGCAAGTGTGCATATCGACGGCGTGAAAGTTACATTGCCGGCTGAGTGCAAAGATTCCACCCTCTCCGCTAACGACGCTGAATTCTCGGTCACGGCAAGCAAAGCGTTTACGATTGACGCGACGGACGAAGTTAATATCACGGACGTTGATTCAATTAACCTCACGGCGGGGACGCTTAAAGCGACCAACTACATTCCCATTACCGTCGGCGAAAACACCATCACCACCACGGGCGGCGAACTGACCGTCGGCGTAGACAGACAGGGCGCATTCGTCGGCGGGCTCACCTTGAACGACACTTTCACTATCGACGACGAAAACTTTAAGCTCACTTCCGTCGGATTGCTCAACTTGACCAACAACCGGCTGCGCGTGGCCACCACCGACACCTACCACCTCGGCGAAGACTTCGACCGCATTATCGCGGCAAGCGGCGGCACCCTCGACCTGACCGACCAAACCGAAGACGCCATCGTTTGCAACAGCGTCGACAGCCCCTCCGTGCGCATGGCCAACTTAACCGTCGACGACCGCGGCTTCATCCTCCAAAATGAGGACGGCGGCATTGATACCGTTATCCTCGGCGAAGGAAACACTTTGACCGTTGATTTCCCTGCCACCGTCAATGCCAGCGGCACCACCACTGTCAACGAAGTCACCTTCGACGGGCGCGGCAATTTGGTTATCGACGCCGATGACGACCTCGCCACACTCCGCAGAGGCACAATTACTATCCGCAGCGGCCAGACTGCTCAAGCTACCCTCGACGACACCGCTTTGGCTGTCAATGCGGGCACCATTCGGGCGCGGGCGGCTGACGGGCACTTCACCGACCTTGCGGCGGTTAATAACGGCGATTCGTTCACTTTCGGCGGGCAAACTTACACGCAGTCCGCTGTCGGGTTGATTAACGGCTCGACTATCAGCGAGGAACTGGCGGGCGGCACCGTCGACCTTTCCAAACTCGATTCCGCCAAGTGGCAAAATTTCTTCGCGCTCAGCGGCGGCACTCTCGACCTCAGCGGCTCAATCTCCGACGCCATCATCTTGGACAGCGCAACCGCTCCCACGACCAAACTCGCCGACCTCACCGTCAGCGAACACCGAATCAATCTGCGCGGCGGCGAAGGTGCTGCGGCTATCGAACGCGTCAACGTCGCAAGCGGTGCAAATCTTAACGTCGACTTTGAAACCCAAGTCACTGCGCCCGCCGGCAACGTCACTGTCAATTCCGTAAACTTCAACGCCGCCTCCGATGTCACACTCCACTCCGACGGCGAAGGTGCCACACTTTACACCGGCTCCGTCACTCTCAATTCTTCCAACCCCTCCGTCAACTTCACCGACGATTCAACTGCGCTCAGCGTTGTGAACGGCTCAATCACTGCCTCCGCGTTCGACGGTGTACTCGTGGCTGTCGGCAGACTTCAGGCGCGCGATTCCTTCTCGCTCGACGGCTCCACCTACACCCAATCTGCTGTCGGCTTGATTAACGACGACCTCATCAGCGAAAACCTCGCGGGCACCACCGTTGAAATTTCCGACCTGCGCGCCGCTGACGATTGGTCTGCATTCATCGCGCCCGACGGCGATACACTCGACCTCACCGACGCGACTGCCAATGCTCTCGTCCTCGATAACACCACCGACCCGACCATTAAGCTCGCGACGCTCACCGTTGACATCCCGACCGACGCCGACCTGCCCGTTAATCACTTCACGCTCGCCGATAACGGCACTGCCTCCGACGTTATTAACACCGTTGACATTGCCGCCGATACCAATCTCGACGTCGACTTCATCACGCAAATCACTGCGCCTGCCGGCTACGTCGCGGCTAACGGTCAAACTTACCTCGGCACCACCGACCTCCTGCTCCTCTCCGACGGCGAAACCTCCACACTCACCACGGGCACCGTTACCCTCGCGCCGGGCGACACCGTCAACACCACCTCCGACCACTCTGTCACCGTTCACGACGGCGACGGTCTCTCCGTCACTGCCTCCGACGAATCTATCCGCCTCGACGCTCTCAATCTCGGCGACGACTTCTCCGTGGACGGCACGCGCTACAGAATTTCTGAAGGCGGGCTCGTCGATACGCGCGGCAAACTCTGGAAGGGCACCGCTGATTATTCCGACGGGCTCACACTCAATGCACTCACTCGCGAATCTAATTGGACGGGCATGGTTGTTGCCAAGGACGGCGCACTTTCCGTGGACGACGACACACTTGCCGACGGCTCCTCGGCCGCCATCGTCGACGACGCCTCCAATCCCACTAAAGTTTTCGGCACAATCGCACGCGACGACGGCACTTACTCCATAACCAAGGACAAAGCCAACTCCCTCAGCTCAATCACACTCGATTCCGTCTCCGCTTCCGTCGATAACAACCTCGCCGACGCCACCTTAACCTTAATCACTCCTGACGGGGCGCAAACTCAACTCGTCGTCACTGCCTCCGATAAATCTTCCTACTTCCTCGCCGACGCCACCGGCACTTATCCCACCGTCGACGACGTTTCTTCCATTGAACTTTCCGGCGGCACGATTCAACTGCTCGACGGGCAAACCGTCACGCTCGCCGACGACGCCTCCGATTATCAAATCCGCGCGGGCAACGGCACCTTCCACGTCCTCGGCGAAACTTTCACCCTCGACAACCTCCCCGACGATTCAACCGTTTCCTTCGGCGTTGAGGACAATTCCGTTTCCACCGTCAATGAAATGCCCCTTAACTCCACCGCCACCATCGACGGCACGACCTACACCGCGCCCGAAGACAATGCCATCCTCCGCTTCGACGCGACCGACAACGAATGGTACTTCCACGATTACGATTACCCCGAATACCAAGTCACCGTCGACGCAAAGGGCAACGTGCTTGTTATGCCCGGCGTGCGCTTCAGCAAAGTCATCGCAAGCGGCAGAACTCTTTCCGACGACGGCAAGATTAATTTCGCCGCGAACATCAACAACACGCCCGTCACCGTCATCAATCAGAATAAATCCGCGCTCACCGTCACCGACGCCGACGATTACACTTGGACGGAAAATTTCTCGCAGGGTTCCACCGCCAAGTTCAGCGGCGACGGAATTTCGGCTGACGCTTTGACGAACGTCGCGGGTGTGTCTTTCAATCTCCAAAATACTCAATCACTCACGGCGGGCGATACCAAAGTCACTGCCACCGAAAATAATTGCGAAGTCGGCGTGGGCGACAAGGGCACTTCCCTTTCCGTCGACAAGCCCGCGCAAATCTCTGCGCCCGCCGGTATTTCCTTGACGCTCAACGCAGGCGATTATTCCGTCAACGAAGTCAATTTCGTAACCAACGGCTCGACCTCGGCGACGACGATAACCGACGGCGTGAAATTCGATTTGGCTCAGAGCGACACGATTAATTACGACGACATGACCTTCAGCACGGACGGCACCGCTGCCATGGATAATTCGGGCGGCGTCTCCGTCACGAGCGGCGCGGTCGTCACCAACACCAACGACAGGGCGTTCACTCTCGAAGGCGACGTCCTCTTCGACGACAGACCCTTCTATTCTGCCGACGCCTCCACCGTCACCATTAAACCCAACGGCTTCGACGTGGGCGAACGCAATGTCCGCGTCCTCGGCGACGATGACCTTTACGCGGTCAGCCTCGCCAATGACGACGTAACCAATCTCGATTCTGTCGGCTCGCCCGACGGCGTCACTGTCAACGGACTCTACGACGCGACTGTCCAGACGGATAAGGTCGGCTCACTCACCACCGACGACAAAACTTTCTCCTACGACAAATCCTCCGTCACGTTCGGCTACAACGACGGCGCGATTGCCTCGATTGACGGCGCGAAACTCATCGTCGGCGACTTCACTTCCAACGTCAAAGTCAACGGCGACGACGTGCAGCTCATCGGCGACGAACAAGTCAGCGTGGTCGGCACTCACAACGGCGTTTCCAAAATCCTCATGGACCGCGAAGGCACCTACACCGTCAACGGCAAGACTTACACCATATCCGACGACGACGATTATGCCTTCCGTTACAGCGGAGGAGTTGTCGCGGGCGTGGAAAGCTTGGAGAACGGCTCGCTGGTTGTCAATCAGGACGAGAGCGGCTTCACCGTCAGCGACGACAAGATTACCCTCAGCGGCAACAGCGAACCCGTCAGCCTCGGCATCGTCGACAGCCATATCGAATCGGTAAGCGGCGCGGACGGCTCGATTAACGGGCTGGGCAATGCGACAGTCTACGGCATAACCAACGCGACAATCAACAACAAGCCAATCAACGTCAGCGGCTCCGACACTCTCGACGCGATTGTCACGGACAAGGTGACGACCAATCTTATCGGGCTCACGGACGGCGCGACCGTCAACAGCGCGCCCGACATGCGAATCACCACCGCCGAGAACGGAACCTTTACCTTCCCCGACAAAGCCTACACTCTCAACGACACACTCGACGCGACATTCGACTTCCTCACCAACAGTCAATCCCACGTCAAAGGCTTCGACAATTATTCGGGCTCAATCAGCGGCGGCGACGCTTCGGGCAAAACTCTCAACGGCGACACAGTCAACGCGATTGGCGACGATTTGGTTATTTACACCGACGGCGACAAGATTACGGACATCACGGGCATGGAAGACGGCTCCGAGGTTAATGGCGACTTCGGAAACGCCACGCTCAGAATCCCCGAAGGCAACTCGACAATCAACGGCATTGCTTACACGCTCGAAGGCGACGAGGACGGCGCATACGTCAGCGGCAACGGTTCAATCATCAGCGGCGTGGACAAGGACGCAACGCTGGCTGTCGGCAAGGGCGGCGTTTACGACGTCAACGGCAAGCAAATCACTTTGCAGGGCGGCGATTCCGTCACTGCCAATTACGACGGCGCGTATAAGATTGACCCGTCCGACCCGCCGATAACCGAGAAGACCGACGCCGAAAAAGTTCTGGCGCGCGGAGAAAATCCCGTTTACATTCCCTCGACGGCCGGCGGCAGTGTTGATGTCGATTTGAGCGGCGAAAATGATTTGGCGGTTATCGACAGCCCGAACGTTAACGCAAAAGTTCAGACGGGCGCGGGCGGCGATTCGGTCGTCGTCAGGCACGGTGCCTCGGCTGATGTTGAACTCAGCGACACCGGCTCCACGCTCATCATTCCCACGGCGGGCAGAGTCACTCTGGAAAATTACAACGGCGACAACGCGGCGGTTCGCACTTACGATTACAGCGACATAATCGGCGCGGTCAAATCGAATGACATCAAGTTCGGCGACGGCACGATGACTTTGGGCGACGCGATTGTAACCTACGACGCGGCGGCTGACAGAGTGGGCGAGACGAGCGGCAACCTGTACAACGCGCACGGGCAGCGGCAGGCGGTCGGCTTCACGCACACGGCGGGCGGCACGCTCGATAAGAGCGACTCGAATGACAACTGGTTGCTCAAGGGCAATTACGCCGAGAGCAGCGACGACACTCAAAAGAGCGGCGGTTCATCCATCACGGGCGGCAGCGGCGACGATACGATTCTCGGCGGCGGCGGAGATTATATCGACGGCGGCACCGGCACGAATCAGATTTACCTGACCGACGAAACGTTGCGCAGAACCTCACCGACGGGCGCGACGATTGTCCTAAACGGCGGCGGCTCCAACGTGGTGCACAATTTCTCGGAGGGCTTCGCGGGCTCGGACGACAACATTTTGATTCGCAACCTGACGGACGCGACGTTCGGCTACGGCACGGACGGCTTGGTACTCAGCGGCACGAACGGTCGAGTGACGTTTGAAAATCTGCCCGAAGACGTCTACGCGCACGAACTCAAACTCACGGACGGCACGGCAACCTACAACGCGGCGGTCGCCAAAGAGAACGAGCTTATCGAAGTGAGCAACGGCAACAACGCGGACATCTTCTACGGCAATGCGCAGGGGCTGAGCTTCAGCGAGTACACGGGCGCGGTCGAAATGAACTTGAACGAATCGGGCGGCACTCTGGACGGACGCGCGGTTCAGCTGAACGGAATCAACAAGGTGACGGGCGGCGCAGGCTTAACGACACTCATCGGGTCGACGGGCGCGGACACTCTGGAGGCAGGCACGGGTTCGGCGAGCATTTGGGGCAACGCGGGTCACGACCTGCTGCGCGGCAACACGAGCGCGGACAAGCAAGGCGCGACGACTTTCTACTACGAGCCTGGCGACGGACGCGACACGATAACCAACTTTGACTTCATGGCGGGCACTTCCGACGTCAACGCGGACAGAGTTATGATTGACGACAACAGCGGCGTGACGAGTACATATCTGCGCGGCAACGACGTGCTCATCGGCATAAACAACAGCGCGGACGATTATTTGACGCTGGCAAATGCAAAGGGGCAGAGTTTCCGCCTGAACAACGATTTGATTGCCAAGGTCGACGACGTTGTGCAATACGACGGGTTCACTAATTGCTACGTGGGCGCGGCGAACAAATCGACAATGCAAGTGGGCGCGGGCTTCGGCGACGTGGAAATCTGGATGAGCGACGACAAGCTGGAATATCACGGCACGATGTACGACGGCGAATTCGGAGTGCTGGACGCCTCGGCAGCCGACGGACGAAATATTTTGGCAGGCGGCGAGAACGACAACCTGATAATCGGCGGCACGGGCTCCAACAGCATTTGGGGCGGCTACACCGGCTCGAACGACACGCTGGTCGGCGGCGCGGGTCAAAATACATTCTTCTTCGGCGCGGGCGAAGGACACGACGTCATCCAAGGCGCGCACGACGGAGACCTGGTCAGCTTGGAGGACATCTTCTACGACGACGTCATCCGCGCGGACATCACGGAGGGCGGCGCGTATCTGGAGATGGCGGACGGCTCCACGCTGGAGATTCAGTCCACAGCGAATCTGGATTATCGCCTGGCGGACGGCTCAACTTACACGATTAACCGCGCGACGGGCGAATGGAATCAAAAGTAAGTGATTAGGATTTAGGATTTGGGAGTTAGGATTTAGGGAATTCTGAATCCTAACTCCTTTTTCTTTGCGAGGAGGAAAGACCATGTACGAGATAGAGGTAAAGGCGGCGTTTGAGGCGGCACATTTTATCGACGGATACGCGGGCAAGTGCGCCAGGCTGCACGGGCACAACTGGGAAGTTAAGGCGGTGGTGGCCGGAGAAAATTTGGACGGGCTGGGCATGCTCATGGACTTCAGAATCTTGAAGGCGGAGTTGAAAAAAGTTTTGGAAGAATACGACCACAGATTTTTGAACGAGTTGCCTCAGTTCGCGAGCGAGAATCCGACGGCGGAGAATTTGGCGCGGCAGATTTACGAGCGGCTGAAAAGTTCGGAGATATTCGCGGGCGCGGCGAAGCTCAAGGCGGTCAAGGTGTGCGAGACGCCGGGGTCGAGTGTGACGTATCATGAGTGAAGCAAACGTCTTGGAAATTTTTTCGTCGGCGCAGGGCGAAGGAAAATATCTCGGCTGCCGACAAATTTTTTTGCGCTTGGCGGGTTGCAATTTGCGCTGCGAATACTGCGATACAAATTTTGCGCGAGCAGATTTTTGTCGCGTGGAGAGCGCGGCGGGCGCGGCGGAGTTTGACTTGGAAAAAAATCCGCTGAGTGTGGAGCGGGCAGTCGCGCTGATAAAAAAATTGGCGGCGATTCCGACGCAGGCGGTGAGTTTCACGGGCGGCGAGCCTCTGTTGCAGTGGGAATTCGTGGGCGAGGCGGCGCGTGCGATAAAAAAATTCGGGCTGAAAATTTTTTTGGAGACGAACGGGACATTGGCGGCGGAGTATGAAAAAATTTCGGACGCGGTGGACATCGTGAGCATGGACATCAAGACGCCCGATTTATTCGAGGAGCACGAAAAATTTTTGCGGGCGGCGCACGGGAAGGATTTATATGTAAAAATGGTGGTGACGAGCACGACGACGGCGGAAGAATTTTTGTCGGGCGTGGAGTTGGTGGCGCGCGTCGACCCGACGATTTTATTAATCGTTCAGCCGGTGACGCCGATAAAAAATATTCGGGCGGCGACGGCTCGGCAGTTGCTTGAGTTTCAAGCCCGCGCGCTGAACAAATTAAAAGACGTCCGCATAATCCCGCAGACGCACAAGTTCATGAATTTACTTTAGGGACTTAATCCCTCACTCCTAATTTTTTTAAGTTGTCAAGCAGGAATTTGATAAAAAAAAGTAGAATCACCGCAGGGGGCTGTGGTGAAAGAACCCCGCCCTGCCGCCGTCCACCCACCCTCCCTTCCGGGAGGATGTTATTTTTTGGAGGTTCTTATGAAGTTGCATTTCTTCACGGTGAATGAAATCGACGAATATCGCAAGCATTATTCCCACGACGCGGCAGTCAAAGACATTTATAACGCGGCGCACCCGCAGACGATAGAGGAGCTCGACCAGGCATATTTTTATCGGCAGGCGCAAGGACCCGACGAAGACGAAGAAACTTTTGAATCGGAAATTTTTGGAGAGACGGGTTATCCCGGCTTGCGTTTGGATTTTAATTTCGGATTGCGCTTGGACGTGCCCGAAGGAAATTTCCGCGTGAGGATATCTGACTTCGACACGGAGAAAATTTGCTTGGACAAATACATTTCGGGCGGGCGAATAATTTCCGTGGAGAAATATTTTATTCGCTGGCACGTGGAAATTTTTTTGGACGACGAGAAAATTTTCGTTTACACGCCGGACTTTAAAGGCAAACCCGTGGCGTTCAAATTCATCTCCGACGCGCTGGGCGACACGCTGGCAATGCTTCCCTGCGTCAGGGAGTTCAAAAGGATTCACGGCTGCGCGGTGGCTCTTCGCGTGCCCGATTATCTGCAGGAGCTCGTCGCGCACCTTTACCCCGACCTGTTGCCGCTTGACGAAAAATTTGCGCCGTTCGCGACGTACTTCCCGATGATGTATCAGGGGCTGCCGTTCGTGCCGACTGTGCCCGCCGACATGCGCCAAATGTCAATGTTGAGGATAGGCGGCATGCTTTTGGGGATAAATTACATTCCGCCGAAAGCAAAGTTCAGACCGACTGAATCACCCGTCACCGACGAACCTTACGTTTGCATTGGCATTCAAGCGCGCAATGCCCGCAAGGGCTGGCTTTACCCGCGCGGCTGGGATATCGTCGTCGATTATTTGAAACGCCTAGGCTACCGCGTCTTTTGCATTGATAAAAACGCCGAGGAGAAAAATGACGGCTTTACGATTTGCAAACCCGAAGGCGCGGAGGATTTCACGGGCGACCGACCTATTATTGAGCGGGCGAATATGCTTTATCACGCTCAATTTTTTATCGGAATAGGCAGCGGGCTGTCGTGGCTGGCAGACACCGTCGATTGCCCCGTGGTGATGATTTGCGGCTTCAGCCAAGAGTGGTGTGAATTTTATACGCCGTATCGCGTGATAAATTACAAAGTTTGCCACGGCTGTTTCAACGACATGCGGGTTTCGTTTTTGGCAGAGCGGTGCCCGTATCACATAGGCACGCCGCGCGAGTTGGAGTGCCAAAAGAAAATTTCTCCGCGCATGGTCATAGACGCCATTGAACGATTGATTATCGACAAAAATTTAATTCCGCCTGCGCTGGAGGGACGCTAATGAAATTACATTTCTTTACGCTCAAGGATATCGAAGACTACCGCAAGATTTATCCGCGAAGTTCCGTTGTTAAGCGGGCAATCGAGGAGGCACACCCGCGCACGCTCGAAGAACTCGACCAAGCTTTTTTTTATCGCATTGTAAAAGGTCCGCTCAATGTGCCCGACGGAATTTTTGAATCGAAAATTTTTGGCGAGACAGGTTATCCCGGCTTGCGTTTGGATTTTAATTTCGGTCTGCGGCTGGATGTGCCTGAAGGAAATTTCCGCGTGAGGATATCTGACTTCGACACGGAGCAAGTGATTTTTGATGAATACGTTTCGGGCGGGCGACTGCTCTCCGTGGAAAAATATTTTATTCGCTGGCACGTCGAAGTTTTTTTGGACGACGAAAAAATTTTTGAGCACACGCTTTCCTTGGAAGGTCAGCCCGTGGCGGTGATGTCCAAATTCGACACATTGGGCGACACGCTTTCTTTTGTCGATTATTTCAATGAGTTTCAGCGGATTCATCGCTGCAAGCTGTCGGTTTGCGTGCCTGAAGTTTTGCGCGAACTGATTGCCCGCCTTTGCCCCGCCGTCGAGATGATTGACGAAATAAATTTCCAAACCTACGCGACGTATTATGTGTTCATGGTGGCGGCACCTTATCCCGATTTCCCCGACGATTTCCGTTGCATGTCAATGACCCGTGTCGGCGGAATATTTTTCGGGATAGATTATCTGCCGCCAAAAGCAAAATTTAAACCGACTGAATCACCCGTCACCGACGAACCTTACGTTTGCATTGGCATTCAAGCGCGCAATGCCCGCAAGTCTTGGCTCTACCCGCGCGGCTGGGATATCGTCGTCGATTATTTGAAACGCCTAGGCTACCGCGTCTTTTGCATTGATAAAAACGCCGAGGAGAAAAATGACGGCTTTACGATTTGCAAGCCCGCTCTTGCCGAAGACTTCACGGGCGACCGCCCCATTCTTGAGCGGGCGAACATGCTTTATCACGCGGAATTTTTTATCGGGCTGGGCAGCGGTCTGTCGTGGCTGGCAGAGGCGGTTAATTGCCCCGTGGTGATGATTTGCGGCTTTTCTCAAGAGTGGTGTGAATTTTACACGCCGTATCGCGTGATGAATCGCAAAGTTTGCCATGGCTGCTTCACCGACCCGCGCGTTGTTTTTTTGAGCAAAGAATCTTGCCCGCACCACAAGAACACGCCTCGCGAGTTGGAGTGTCAGAAAAAAATTTCTCCGCGCATGGTCATCAACGCCATTGAACGATTGATTGTCGACAAAAATTTGACGCCCCCCGCACTGAGACTAATCCCTAAAAGGAGGATTTTATGAGACTGCATTTTTTCACCGCCAACGCCATCGACGATTACCGCAACAATTATCAATTCTCCGCCGAAGCAACTGCTCTCGCCGAAAAATCCGCCTTGAAGAACAGGGACGACTTCGACCAAGAATTTTTCCTCACCATCCTGAAAAAAGTTTACTCCGTGCCCAACGACGTCTTTTCATCGAAAATTTACGGCGAGACGGGCTACCCCGGCTTGCGCTTGGATTTTAATTTCGGTCTGCGGCTGGATGTTCCCGAAGGAGATTTTCACATCCGAGTAAGCGACTTCGACAGCGGGCAGATTTTTTTCGACAAAAATATTTCGGGCGGGCGATTGCTCTCCGTGGAAAATTATTTTATCCGTTGGCACGTCGAAGTTTTTTTGAGCGGGAAAAAAATTTTCACGCACACGCTTTCCTTGGAAGGCCGCCCCGTCGCTGTCATGTTCAAAACCGGTTTATTGGGCGACACGATTGCCCTGCTGCCCTATCTGCGCGCCTTCAAGGAAGTTCATCGTTGCGACCTGTCCTTTTACGCGTTCAAACATATGCGCGAATTGGTTGCGCACCTTTACCCCGATATCCCGCTGCTCGACCACATGGACTTCAAAAAATATGCGACGTATTATCCGATAATGTTGCTGTCGTCGTTGCCGCTGTCTGCCGGCGATATTCGCAGTGTGTCGATGATTCGAATGGGCGGCGAGTTTTTGGGCGTGAATTATCTGCCGACAAAGGCAAAATTCAAACCGACAGCTCCGCCCGTGACCGACGCGCCTTACGTTTGCATTGCCGTGCAGTCGGGCATGGCGCGCAAATGTTGGCTTTATCCGAACGGCTGGGATATCGTCGTCGATTACCTCAAGCGGCTCGGCTACCGCGTCTTTTGCATTGATAAAAATGCGGAGCAAACGGGCGACGGGCTCACTATTCGCAAACCCGCAGGTGCCCAAGATTTTACGGGCGACCGACCGCTTCTTGAGCGCGCCAACATGCTTTATCACGCGGAATTTTTTGTCGGGCTGAGCAGCGGGCTGTCGTGGCTGGCGAACGCTGTCGATTGCCCCGTGGTGATGATTTGCGGCTTCTCTCAAGATTGGTTTGAATTTTATACGCCGTACCGTGTGGCGAATCGCCTCGTGTGCAACGGCTGTTTAAATGACCGTTGCGTTTCTTACTTGATGAAAAAATGTCCTTATCATGAGGGCACGCCGCGCGAGCTGGAGTGTCAGAAAAAAATTTCTCCGCGCATGGTCATCAACGCGATTGAACGGCTGATTGTCGACAAAAACTTGACGCCGCCCGCGCTCCGTTGATTGGAGGATTTTATGAGACTGCATTTTTTCACCGTAAACAAAATAGACGATTACCGCAAGCATTACAGTATCCACTCGCAGGCGAAAAAAATTTTTCAAGAACAGCACCTGCAGGCGATAGAAGATTTTGACCAAATATTTTTTTCTCTCACCATGAAATCCGCCTTTAATGTATCCGACGAAGATTTGGAATCGGAAATTTACGGGGAGACGGGCATCGACGGCTTGCGTTTGGATTTTAACTGCGGCTTGCGGCTGGATGTGCCCGAGGGAAATTTTCGCGTGAGGATATCTGACTTCGACACGGGGCACGTTTGCTTGGACAAATACATTTCGGGCGGGCGAATAATTTCCGTGGAAAATTATTTTATCCGCTGGCACGTCGAAGTTTTTTTGGATGACGAAAAAATTTTTGAGCACACGCTGAATTTGGAAGGTCAGCCCGTCACGATAATTTTTAAAAATCCTGCGCTGGGCGACACGCTCTGCCTGGTTCCCTATTTCGACTAGTTCAGGAAGATTCATCGCTGCAAACTGTCGGTGGTTGTGTCAAAATATTTGCGTGAATTTATTTCCCGACTTTACCCCGCCCTTTCTCTTGTTGACGAGGCAGATTTTTAAACCTACGCGACTTACCGTCCGAAAATGTTTGGAGCTATTCCGTTCATGCCGCTCGTCCCCGTCGATATTCGCCAAATGTCAATGACTCGTATGGGCGGCATGCTTCTGGGAATAGATTATCTGCCGCCGAAGATTGAATTCCGCCCGACTGCCCCGCCCCCCGCCGACGCGCCTTACGTTTGCATTGCCGTGCAAGCGCGGGACACTTACAAAGGTTGGCATTATCCGCACGGCTGGGATATCGTCGTCGATTATCTTAAACGCCTCGGCTACCGCGTCTTTTGCATTGACATGAACGCCAAAGAATCCAACGGCGGTTTAACGATTTGCAAGCCCGCAGGCGCGGAAGACTTCACGGGCAACCGACCGCTTATGGAGCGTGCCAACATGCTTTATCACGCGGAATTTTTTATCGGGCTGAGCAGCGGGCTGTCATGGCTGGCGGAGGCGGTTAATTGCCCCGTCGTGATGATTTGCGGTTTTTCAAGGGAGTGGCACGAATTTTACACGCCGTATCGGGTGGCGAACAGAAAAGTTTGTAACGGTTGCACAAATGATGTGAGTGTCTTTCACTTCATTGACAAATGCCCTTATCACAAAAACACGCCGCGCGCGCTGGAGTGCCAAAAGGAAATTTCTCCGCGCATGGTCATAGACGCGATTGAACGATTGATTGTCGACAAAAATTTGACGCCGCCCGCACTGAGACTAACCCCTAACTCCTAACTAAATTGGAGGACTGTTTATGAAGCTCCATTTCTTCACCGTAAACGACATTGAAGACTATCGAATTATTTATCCGCACGCACAAGATGTTAAAGACTTCAAAAAAACTTTTAAGGGAAGAGCTCCAAAAGATTTCGACCAAGTATTTCTCAAATGGCTTATAAGAAAACTGTACCGTTTCTCGGAAGAAACTTTTGAGTCGAAAATCTATGGCGAGACGGGCATTGACGGTCTGCGGCTGGATTTTAATTTCGGCTTGCGGCTCGACGTTCCCAAAGGAAATTTTTACGTCAGGGTAAAAGACGCCGACACAGAAAAAATTTTCTTTGAGAAAAATCTTTCGGGTGTACGATTGCTTTCAGTGGAAAATTATTTCGTTCGATATCATGTCGACGTCTTCTTGGACGGCAAAAATATTTTTTCACACACGCTCAATCTCGAAGGTCAGCCCGTCGCACTTATTGAAGGGGAAAGATTTGTTTTGGGTGACTCAATATCTTTTCTGACCTATCTCCGAGAATTCCAAAGAGTTCATCGCTGCAAATTGTTCGTTCGCGTGCCGGAGAAGTTGCGCCAATTCGCGGCTCATCTTTATCCCGACATCATTTTTTTTGACCAAAAAGATTTTGACACTTACGCGACCTACTATCTTGTCATGGTGATGTCGCCGTTTCCGATTACGCCTTGCGACTACCGTTATGTTTCAATGACTCGGACAGGCGGCGCGCTTTTGGGGATAAGTTACATTCCGCCGAAAGCAATTTTTGAACCGACTGCCCCGCCTGTCACCGACGAGCCCTACGTTTGCATTGCCGTGCAAGCCACCACCCCATTTAAAACTTGGCTGTGGCCGGGCGGCTGGGACATCGTCATCGAGTACTTGAAGCAGCTGGGCTACCGCGTCTTTTGCATTGACAAAAACAAAGAAGAAACCCACGAAGGCTACACGGTGTGCATGCCTGAGGGTGCCGAGGATTTCACGGGCGACCGACCTATTATTGAGCGGGCGAACATGCTTTATCACGCGGAATTTTTTATCGGCTTGGGCAGCGGGCTGTCATGGCTGGCAGACGCCGTCGATTGTCCTGTGGTGATGATTGCCGGCTTCAGCCAAGACTGGTGTGAATTTTACACGCCGTATCGTGTGGCGAACCGCAACGTGTGCAACGGCTGCTTCAATAACCCCGTTGTTAATTATCCGTCCAATCCTTGTAAGTTTCACAGAGGAACGCCGCGCGAGGCCGAGTGTCAAAAGGAAATCTCGCCGATTATGGTAATTGATGCGATTGAACGTTTGATTGTCGACAGAAATTTGACGCCGCCCCTTTTGAAAAATCTTTGACCGAGTCTGGAGAGGACTGCAGGCAGGAAAAAATTTTTTCCTGTCTAATTTTTTTGCGCGTAAAGGAGAGTGAGCGGCATGATTTATCGCGAGCTGGGCAACACCGGCTTGAAGGTGAGCGAAATCGGCATGGGCTGCGAAGGCTTCGGCGAAGAAAATTGCGCGATGACCAAAAAACTTTTCGACGCGGCTGAGGCGGCGGGCGTGAATTACTTCGACCTGTACACCTCAAACCCCGACGTGCGCAAAGCTGTCGGCGAGGCTCTGCGCGGGCGGCGAGAAAAATTTATCGCGCAGTCGCACATCTGCTCCGTGTGGCAGAACGGGCAGTATAAGCGGACGCGCAAGCTCAAGGAAGTTGTGGCGGGCTTCGAGGAATCTTTGGAGCAACTGCAGACGAATTACATTGACGTGGGCACGATTCACTACTGCGACGCGTTGGACGACTGGCAGAAAATAGTTTCGGGCGGAATTCTGGATTACGCGCGCGAATTAAAATCTGCGGGCAAAATCCGGCACATCGGGCTGAGCAGTCACAATCCGCAGGTGGCGTTGGCGGCGGTTCAGAGCGGCGCGATTGAAGTGCTCATGTTCAGCGTCAATCCGTGTTACGATTTGTTGCCCGCCTCCGAGGACGTGGAGCAGCTGTGGAATGAAAAAAATTACGCGGGACATTTGACGAACATGGACAGCGACCGTCAGCGGCTTTACGAAACTTGTCAGCAGCTGGGCGTGGGAATAACCGTCATGAAATGCTTCGGCGGCGGCGATTTGTTGAACGCGGAACTGTCGCCGGCGGGCGTGGCGTTGACACCGAACCAGTGCATCCATTACGCGCTGAGCAGACCGGCGGTGGCGGTTGTGTTGGCGGGCGCGCACTCGGTTGAGCAACTCAAGCAGAGCATTTCTTACGAGGAGGCGACGGCCGAGGAAAAAGATTACGCGCTGACGTTCGCGACCTTCCCGAAAATTTCTTGGCAGGGGCATTGCGTTTACTGCAGTCACTGCGCGCCGTGCGTCAAGAAAATCGACATCGCTTACGTCACGAAGTTTTTGCACTTGGCGGAGACGCAAGCGGAAATTCCCGAAACCGTCCGCGAACATTACGCGGCGTTGACTCATCACGCGGGCGAATGCATTCAGTGCGGCGTGTGCGAGACGCGTTGCCCCTTCGGCGTGAAGATTCGCGAGAACATGTTGAGGGCGGCAAAAGTTTTCGGCTACTGAGGAAAAATCGTGACGGCAAAAATTTTCCGGCGAGGATTCGGCTCGGTGCGGCGTGAAAAAATTTTCGTCGACGATTCGGCTCTGCGCGGCGTGAAAAAATTTTCGTCGACGATTCGGCTCTGCGCGGGCGTGAAAAATTTTTCGGCTACTGAGGAGGCGAGTAAAATGTTTGAAGACGGCGCGAGGATTGACGATATCCTGAATGCTTTGAAGAAGCCGACTTTGGACGACGACGACAACGACAAAAAAAATTATCGCATTTCCGACACGGGAATTCGTTACGATTCGCAAAGACCGACTGTCGGCGAGACGAACATCAAATTTGACTTTGCAAGAAATTCGGAGGGACTTTTATGAGCAAAAAAATTGTCGCATACTTTTCGGCGAGCGGCACCACGCGCAAGCTTGCCGGCACCTTGGCGGAAGTCATCGGCGCGGACACTTACGAGATTAAACCCGCGACGCCTTACACGGGCAAGGATTTGAACTGGAACAACTCGCAATCGCGCAGCTCGGTCGAAATGGCGGACATCAATTCACGTCCCGCCCTCGCCGACAAAAATTTCGACGCCGCCGCATACGACACGATTTTCCTCGGCTTTCCCATCTGGTGGTACGTCGCGCCGCACATCATCAACAGCTTTTTGGAAAGTTACGACTTCGCCGGCAAGACGATTGTCCTGTTCGCGACGTCGGGCGGCTCAGGCTTCGGGCAGACGCTCGCGCAGCTCAAGCCTTCCTGCGCGGCCGGCGTTCGTTGGATTCAAGGGCAAGTCTTCCGCGGACGCACCGACAAAAATACTTTGAGCGATTGGATTAAATCTCTCGCCCTCTGATAAAATTAATTTAGTGGTTAGTGGTTAGTGGTTAGTGGTTAGATTTTTCCTTAAAGCTTAAAGCTAATCACTAATCACTAATCACTTTTTTTATGCGCCGCTTAGTTGACAACGAGAAAAAAATCACTGATAATGCATAAAACGATTCACAAAAATTTTATGGGGAGGCGATTTTCATGGCGGCTGAAATTCTCGACGAACGCCTGCTTTATCCGTCTTACGAAATTATCGGAGGGGAAAAAATTATGTCACCTGCAGCGAACCTTACTCACAGCGATATTATCGGGCGATTGTATTTGTTCATCGGCAATCACTTGATGGCAAACAAAAGCGGCTACATTTACCCTGACAACGTCGACGTGCATTTTTCCGACGGCAGCTTTTTCAAGCCCGATTTGGTTGTCGTCTTGAAGTCCAACGAAAAAATTCTCGCCGGACGCAAAGCAATTTACGGTGCTCCCGACATGGTCGTCGAAGTTCTTTCCCATTCGACGCGCAAAAAAGACCTCACGATAAAGAAAGACATTTACGAGGCGCAGGGCGTCAAAGAGTATTGGATTGTTGACCCGCGCGCCAAGAGCGTAATGGTTTATCTTTTGCAAGACGGAAAATATTTTTTGGACGAAGTTTATACTCTGATGAGTGAGGACGATTTGAAATTGCTCGACGAGGACGAGTTGGCTGACGTCAAGCACGAGGTGCCCGTTTCCATTCTCGGCGGGCTGAACGTTCCGCTGGATTTTATTTTCAGCTGGGGTTATTGATAAGGAGATGATTTTATGGCGGACATTTACAACATCAAGAGCAACACGCTCGTGGGCGGCAACAAGGTTACAATCGATTCGGGCGACGGCAACGATTCTATTTACAACAGCGGCGGCGCGAACAAATTCCCATTTACGACGAGGGAAAAAATATTTTGATGAAACACTCGCCGAAGTAAGCTGTTAGCTGTTAGAAATTTTCAACGCCCAAAAGCAAACCCGCCGGATGCAACGTCACGTTGCCGGCGTGGAAATTTTTTTTTGTTTGAAAGGAAATTCACATGCGCGCGCCGAATAAAGGCGGCGTTCAATCCCAAAAAATTTTTTAAGGAGTGTTTTGTAATGAGGAAGATTTTTTTGACGACGTTGCTCGTTATCATGATGAGCGCGGCGACGGCGTTGGCGGCGAGCTGGGTGCAGATTTACACCGACGACAACGACAACGAAATTTTGTTCGACACGGACTCGGTAACCGTCAGCCAAATGACGGCGGAAAGAGCAGATGAAACGTTCAACGCGCAGTTCTGCATGCGCTACAGCGACAAAGGTCGTCAAGCTCTCATCGATTGGTATCGCGACTACTCAATCGTGCCGGCGGGTATCGAGAACCTGTCCTACGACATCACGACGATTCAGTTCAAGACCGAAGGCAACGACAGATATTATCACATCTCCGAACGCGTTTGCTATCGCGCGGACGGCTCGCAAATCGCGGGCATGCACTACACGAGCCCCGAGCCCAACTGGCAAAAAATTCCTGTGGCTTCGGTTGTCGACGTTGAATACAACGAGGCAAAGCTGATTGTCGACGGCAAACTTTACAAGAGAAAAGACGCGGCATATCTTTAATTAGGAATGAGGAATGAGGAATTAGGAATGAAAAAAACAAATTACTAATTCCTAACTCCTAATTCCTAATTGAAAAGGAGCGATTATCACGGGGCTGTTGGAAAGATTAAATTCGCCCGCAGAACTTCACACGATGAGCTTGGCTGAGCTGGAGCAAATGGCGGGCGAGATTCGCGAGCTAATCTTGACGACGGTCGCGAAAAACGGCGGACATCTCGCGCCGAGCTTGGGCACGGTCGAGTTGACGCTGGCACTTTACTCGGTGTTCGATTTCAGCCGCGACAGACTGATTTGGGACGTCGGACACCAGGCTTACACGCACAAAATTTTAACAGGGCGACGCGACACATTCCACACGCTGCGGACTTTGGGAGGACTCACGGGTTTCCCGAAGCGTGCCGAGTCGCCTTTTGATTCGTTCGGCGTCGGTCACGCCTCAACGTCAATCAGTGCCGCGCTGGGATTTTTAATCGCCGCCGAGATTGAAAAAGTGGAGCGCAAAGTTATCGCGGTCATCGGCGACGGAGCTCTGACGGGCGGCATGGCGTTCGAGGCTCTCAATCACGCGGGGCAACTTAAAAAAAATTTACTCGTCGTCCTCAACGATAACGAAATGTCGATTGACAAAAACGTCGGCGCGCTTTCTGAGTACCTGTCAAAGATTCGTCTCAAGCCGCAGTTCCATAAAGCCAAGCGCGAGTTCGAGGACTTCGTAAAGAACATTCCCTTCCGCGACATCAGCGAGAAAATTTTGCTGGCGGCGAATTCCGTTCGTGCGGGCGTGTCGGCGGCGGTCTTCCCCGGCGCAATGTTCGAGGCTTTGGGCTTCACTTATCTCGGTCCGCTGGACGGCCACGACATCGGCGGCATGAAAGACGTTTTCAGCCGCGTCGGAGTGATTAACGCGCCCGTGCTGATTCACGTGAACACGACCAAGGGCAAGGGTTATCCGCCCGCCGAAACCGCGCCCGAAAAATTTCACGGCGTCGGCAAGTTCGACAAGGCGACCGGTCAGGTGCTCAAGAAAAAATCCCCGCCGAGTTACACGGAAATTTTTGCTCAGGCGGTCATCGACTGCGCGGCGCGTGATGAAAAAATCGTCGCGATAACCGCGGCAATGCCTTCGGGCACGGGCTTGAAAAAGTTCGCGGAAAAATTCCCGCAAAGATTTTTCGACGTGGGCATCGCCGAGGAGCACGCGGTGACATTGGCGGCGGGCATGGCGGCGGGCGGGCTCAAACCCGTCGTCGCGATTTACTCCACGTTCATGCAGCGCGCTTACGACCAAATCCTCCACGACATCTGCCTGCAAAATTTGCCGGTGCTTTTGTGCCTGGACAGGGCGGGGCTCGTCGGAGAGGACGGCGCAACTCATCACGGGGCGTTCGACCTGGCGTATCTGCGGACGATTCCGAACATGAACATCCTCGCGCCCAAGGACGAAAACGAATTGCGGCAAATGATTTTCACGGCGTTGCAAAAAAATTTCCCCGCGGCGATTCGATATCCGCGCGGTGCAGGATTCGGCGTGGAAGTCTCGGAGGTGCCCGAAGAAATTCCTTGGGGCAAGTCGGAAGTCGTCGTGGAAAATTCTTCGGCGGAGGCGGCGGTCTTCGCGGTCGGCGCGATGGTAAATTCTTGCGTGGCGGCGGCGAAAATCTTGCGCGAGAAAAAAATTTTCGTTGACGTAATCAACGCGCGCTTCGTCAAGCCGCTCGACACGGAGCTGATAAAAAAATCCGCGCGGCGAGCAAAACTTTTGGTGACATGCGAGGAAGGAACGCTGGCGGGCGGATTCGGTTCGGCGGTCGCAGAGTTTTTGGCGGACGAAAAAATTTCCACACCGCTGTTGCGCCTCGGCATAAAAGATAAATTCGTGGAGCAGGGCGCGCATTCGGAGCTGCTGAACTTGTGCGGGCTGACGGCGGAAAAAATTTCCCAACGAATTCTCGAACGGCTCAACGAAATAATTTTCGGCTTCTTGACGGTGACGACATGAAACAACGGCTCGATATTTTTTTGACGGAGAAAAAATTTTTCGACAGCCGCACGCGCGCGCAGGCGATGATTATGGCGGGAAAAATTTTGGTCAACGGGCAAAAGGTCGACAAGGCGGGCGCGTTGATTTCCGACGACGCGGAGATTAGAATTCTCGGCGAGGAAATGCCCTTCGTCAGTCGCGGCGGCTTGAAACTCCAAAAGGCTCTCGACGTGTTCAAAATCAACCTGAACGGGCGAATCGCGGCGGATGTCGGGGCGTCGACGGGCGGCTTCACCGACTGCATGCTTCAGCGCGGCGCGAAAAGAGTTTACGCGATTGACGTCGGTTACGGGCAGCTGGCGTGGAAACTGCGCAGCGATTTGCGCGTCGTGAACATGGAGCGCACGAACATTCGCAACGTCACCCGCAAAGATTTTTTTTACGAGGTGCCGGACTTCGCGTCAATCGACGTGGCGTTTATCTCGCTGGAAAAAGTTTTGCCGGTGGTGTTCGACGTGCTGACGGATTCGGGCGAGGTCGTCGCGTTGATTAAGCCGCAGTTTGAGGCGGGGCGCGAGCACGTCGGCAAGAAGGGCGTCGTCCGCGATAAAAAAATTCACGCGGCAGTTATCGAAAAAGTTTTGAACTTCGCGGCGGGCGTCGGCTTCGCGGTCAGGGGCTTGGACTTTTCGCCCGTTAAAGGACCCGAAGGAAACATCGAATACCTTGCACATTTGGCGAAAAATTCATCGGCGATTGATGTTGAAATTTTATCGGCGGTTGAATCGGCGCACGCGGCTTTGGATTGACGACGAATCAGAGGCGCGCATGGACGCGCGCCGCGCCGCGTCTGACGCCGTGATGGCGTCATCCGGCGCACACCAGGCACGGGTAATTCGATAATTCGAACTTTGAGCGACCAACGCCCCTGCGAGGTGCCCTTTCTTTCGCTTCCTTTCTTTGGGCACGCAAAGAAAGGAAGTTCATAACTCAAAAAAGATTTTCATGTCCAATCGAAGGAACGAGCTGCGGCAGTGACGACAATGTTCTGCGAGACCACTCTTGGTTGAAGAGGGGACTGACGATGGCCAGACAAAATATTTTCGGGACGGTGTTCGGTGTGGACGCCGGCATGATGCAGTTGGCGGTTTGCCCGAACATAAGCAAGCGGCGCGCGGGCGAAATCGTCGACCGCATTTTTAATTTCTATCAAAACAAAAACGTGCGGCTAGTCATGCCCGCGACCGAGGCGCGACAATTTCGCAAGGACGAATACGGCTTGCCCTGCGTCGAGCGCGTTCACGTCGATATGGCTCTGTCAATCGGCGGCGACGGAACTTTGCTGGGCGTGTGCAGGAGATTCAGCGGGCAAAATGTTCCCGTCTGCGGAATCAATTTGGGCACGCTGGGATTTTTGGCGGACATCGAGCCGCGCGAACTTGAAAGCCGTCTTGCAAAAATTTTGGCGGGACAATATCGCGTCGAAAACCGTTTGCTCTTGAGCGGATACATTCGCAACGAACTGGGCGAAAAATTTCTCGGCAACGCAATCAACGACGTGGTCATAACCAAAGGCGGCGTCGCGCGCATGTTGCGCCTCGGACTGCACATAAACCAAACGCATCTCATGGATTATCAGGCGGACGGAATCATCGTGTCCAGCCCCACGGGTTCGACTGCTTACTCGCTGAGCGCGGGCGGTCCCATTTTAAATCCGACCATTCGCGCCTTGCTCCTTACGCCGATTTGCGCGCACACTTTCCAAATGCGGCCGCTTATCGTCAACGAGGACGACGAAGTGCTGATTAAAATTTCCGCGACCCAAGACGTAATGGTCACGCTCGACGGTCAAGTAAGCCACAAGATTCAGCCCGGCGACGAAGTTGTTGTCCGCAAGGCAAAAGAATCCGCGCACATCGTCAAGTTCGACGACAAAAATTATTACGACGTCCTCAAGGGCAAAATGTGGAGCTGAATTCAGTTAGGAGTTTGGAGTTAGGAGTTTGGAATTATGTCAAACGTCGTGACGATAACGGGCGTGAAAAAACTTTACAAGATGGGCTCGGAGACGGTGGCGGCACTCAACGGCGTGGACTTGGTAATCGACGAAGGAGAATTCGTCGCGCTGATGGGTCCTTCGGGCTCGGGCAAGTCAACGCTGATGAATATCCTCGGCTGCCTCGACCGCCCGACCGTCGGCTCATACAAATTGCTCGGGCAGGAAGTCAGCGGACTCTCCGACGACGACCTGGCACGAATCAGGAACAAGACAATCGGTTTCGTTTTCCAAAATTTTAATCTGCTGCCGAAACTGACGAGTTTGGAAAACGTCGCGTTGCCTGCGGTTTATGCGGGCGTCGGCTCGAAGGAACGGCTGGCTTGGGCGATGGACGCGCTGAAAAAAGTTTCCCTCGAAGACCGCGCACAACATTTGCCCGGCGAACTTTCGGGCGGCCAGCGACAGAGAGTGGCAATCGCGCGGGCAATCGCAATGAAGCCGGCAATCCTCATGGCGGACGAACCCACGGGCAACCTCGACACAAAATCCACGGGCGAGATTATGGAAATTTTCCGCGACCTGCACAAGACCGGCTCAACGATAATTTTGGTCACGCACGAGCCCGATATCGCGCAGGCCGCCGACCGCCAAATCCTCGTCAAGGACGGGCAAATCACCATGGACATTTCCAAGGGCTCAAGCGAAGTCATCGACATTGTTTAAGGAGAAAATTATGGACGCGCCGAAAATTTCAATCCTCATTCCAATGTACAACCGCAAGCATTACATTGAACAGTGCATTGACAGCGTGCTCATTCAAACCTTTCAAGATTTTGAAATCGTTGTCCGCGACGACGGCTCGACCGACGGCTCGGCGGAATTCGTCGAAGAAAATTATGCCGCCGAAATTTCTGCGGGGAAAATTCGCCTCAAACGCAACGGAAAAAATTTGGGCGAGAACCCGACGGTCATCCGACTTTTCCTCGACGCCGCAGGAAAATATTTTGCCGTCCTGCACAGCGACGATATGTATCTGCCGCACGCCCTGCAATATCTTTACGAGACCGCCGAAAAATTTTCCGCCGATATCGTCCACACCATCCGATTTTTAAAATCACCGCCCGGCGGCGTCATCAAGCATGGCACTCCTCTCCAAGTAATGTCCCCCGAAACTCAAAAAGTCGACGAGGTCACCGTCATGCCCGACGACCAACTTTCCCGCTTCAAAGAATTCTTTTACTCCTCAAATTACTTCGGCGATATTCCGTACACTTTTTTCCGCCGCGAATTCGTCATGGACAACAAAATTTTGGTGGACACGCGCGGCAATTATTTGCACTGGCTTTTCTTGGCAAAGGTTTATGTCAAGACGCCCGAAATTTATTACATTTACCGCGACGCCCCCGACTCCAAAAGCAGGAGCACCAACCAAAACCGCGCGCAAATGTATTCCTTGGAACGTCTGGAAGAATCGCTGAGCAAATTGATTGAAGACGGCGCGGACTTCGAGCGGCTTGACGAACGTTACGAAATTTTCCGCGCGCACCCCGAATTCAAGTATCTGGTGGCGGCGCGGGTCTTCAACGTCATGACACTTGCTTACGTTAAAGGCAAAGCTTATTATCGTGACGGGCGCGTCCCCGAAAATGTTCGCGCGGTCGTCGAAAAAGTTTTCAAAAGATATTTCGGAGTGCACGCCGCTTATCCGATTTTCCTTTTCCATTTGATAAATTTTTATCCGTACATTCCGAGCTTCGAGCGGGCGTTCTTAATCCCCCCCCCCAGTCATCCGTGAGTGGTTGACAGTCAACGCCGCTTGAAAAAAATTTTTTGGAGGTTCAAATGCTTTTCACCGAACTTTTGAAGATGGCGTGGAGGAGTCTGGGCGCGAACAAGTTGCGAACGTTCCTTACAATGCTCGGCGTGATTATCGGCGTGACGAGTGTCATCGCGCTGGTGAGCGTGGGCATGGGCGTCAAAAAAAATATCCTCGACAACATTTCGAGGCTCGGTTCAAACATGCTGATTATCATGCCGGGCAGCGCGAATCGCGGCGGCATGAGAGGCGCGGCGGGTTCCGTCATCACTTTGACTTACGACGACGCCGAAGCCATCAAGAAAAAAATTAAAAACGTGGAGTACGTTTCGCCGACGGTGCAGGGCAGTTATCAAGTTGTTTACGGGCACGAGAACTGGAACACGACCGTAACCGGCGTCGTCCCCGAATACGTCGCGATTCAATCGCTGGAGCTCAAGAGCGGCTTATTTTTCAGCGCGCACGATGTCGACGTTCGCAATCGCGTCGCGGTAATCGGTCCGACCGTCGCCGCGAATCTTTTCGAGAGCGTCAATCCCGTCGGAAAAAAAATTCGTATCGGCAACGCGCCTTACACGATTATCGGCGTGCTGGAGAGCAAAGGGCAATCGAGCGGCGGGCAAGACCAAGACGACACAGTTTTAATTCCGCTGACCACCGCGCAGGAAAGATTGGTCGGCGTCACTTACGTCCGCTCAATCAACGTGCAAGTCTCCGACGCGGACAAGATGGACGAGGTTCAAAGCAACATTGAAAAACTTCTCCGCCAACGCCACAGAATCCGCGCGGGTGCCGAGGACGACTTCAACGTCCGAAACCTGACCAGCCTCATGGAGATGATGAATTCTTCCGCGACGATGATAACTCTGCTGCTCGGCGCAATCGCGGGCATTTCGTTAATCGTCGGCGGTGTCGGAATCATGAACATCACGCTTGCCTCCGTCACAGAGCGCACGCGCGAGATTGGAATCCGCAAAGCAATCGGCGCGACTTACAGCAACATCATGCTCCAATTTTTAATCGAATCGACGATGATAAGCGTAATCGGCGGGATTATCGGAATCGGCGTCGGTGTCGTCGCCGCGCAATTAATTTCAAAATTCGGCGGCTTCACGACCGTCATCAGCTCGTTGAGTATCGCCGCGAGTTTCGGCTTTGCGCTCTTCGTCGGAATTTTTTTCGGACTGCTGCCCGCGCGGAAGGCAGCGCGCCTCGACCCGATTGAAGCTTTGCGTTACGAATGAATCAATCATTATCTTTTTCCTTCGGTCCCATGAAATAAATTTTCTTGTCATCTTCATCCGACAGCACGTAAGCGAACGCGCTCCGAAAAATTTCTCCGTCCATGCGCTCGTTTGAACTCTTCGCCACGCTGAACAAAATGTATCCGGACTTCCTGTCAATTTCCGTGTATTTTTTGGTGGGAGAATATTGTGTCACCTTGTAACGTATTATCTTCCGGTCGTCACCGTCCAGCCGCTTGCCCCAAACCGTCACGTAAATTTTTTTCAGCCGATGTTTGTCGTCCGCGTGCTCAATCGTCCAACTCAACGGTTCGGGTTGTGAGTCGTCATTTAAATTCTCCGCCGCAATGTAAATGCCGCTGATTGCCGCGTTCTGAAGTTCAAATTCCATTTGATAATCCGCCGCCGCGTATGAATAATTCATTTCCGATTCTTGAATGCTCTTGGCGCACAACGCGACCGCCAAAATCAAAATCAGCCCGAAAATTGTCGCGAAACCTTTCTGACTCATCACTGCCTCCTTAATCCTCGCAGGCGGGCATGAAGACCGCAGTGTTGAGTCTTATTTTTTTTGGCTCTTTGTCCTCGTCGACGACCTCCATGCTTTGCATTTCCAGCGACACGTGCAAAATTTTTCCGTGCCTTTTGAATTTGAAGCGAGTGATTTTCGTATCGCCGAACGGAGCAAAGTTTGGTTTCTCGGAGGGTATCGAACCGGTTATCGGATGACCGTATTTGCCGTCGTCCTGTCGCTTGGCGTTTATGTTCGCGAAATAAAATTGCCCGTCTTTATCCTGCCGACCGTGCGGAATAAAAAATCTCGTCTCCCAGATGTCCGCCACGGTAATTTCGTTTTTGTCGTCCGCGCCGCCCGTGTGGTAGTGAATTTCAAGTTTGTCTGTATCTTTCGTGAGCGGCGTGACCTTAACTGACTTGGCGACCCGTGCCTCCTGAGTGACGCGCTCCATGAGATATTGCGCTTCCGACTCCAAAATATAATTTGTCATTTGCTCTCGGCTTGCGTGAAAAATTTTTGTGCCGACCAAAGCCAGCCCGCCCATGAGCAAAATTAAAAGCGGCAGGGCAATCGCGAACTCCGCAAACACGAACCCGCCGCTGTGAAATTTATTTTGGAACAAAACGAATCGTCCTTTCCGATTCAATCTCAAAATCTTTTCCTTCCGCCTGCCAGCCGACCGTGACGACCGCGCGATACAAATTTCCTCCAAGCTCGTCGACGCGCGTGGTGACGGAGAATTCAATCGGAATTTCATCGGAAAAATTTTCCGTGACCAAATCTTCGCTCTCGCCCAGAAAAGGATAACTGTCCGCTTGAAGCTCGCCCGAATCCCCGAAACTTTCCAAGTAAGCCAGCTGCTCGTCCGCCAAGTGGAGCGCGGTGAGTTTGAGCGTCGAGTGAGGATTTTTCGCCTGCGGATGAGCGTTGAGCAAAACCACCGCCGCGAAGGAAGTTATCAGCGTCAAGAGGACGACGTCCAAGAGCAGGAAGCCGCGCTCGTTTCTGAGTGCCTTAATCATGGTCGCGCCCGACGAGAATCCGTCCGACGCTGTTGAAGACGATAATCGATTTGTCTCGCCCGCTCCTCGTCGTCAAAGTCAAAGTTCCGTCGGCGGCAGCGTCGTTCATGCCTTTCGGCTTGCCCGCGCTGTCGAAAGAAATTTTTTGCAGGTTGCCCTTGAACGAAAATTTTTCGCCGTTGCGAAGATAATGTTGCTCGCGGAGAATTTTGTCATCAAAATCTTTGTCGCGGAAAATTTTCCAGTTGTCCGGGCGGATTGATGAGTTCAAAGAATTTATCATCACGGTCACGCCGGGCTTAGACTCAAACTCAAATTTTCCGCCCATGGGAGCTGTCTCAACTTTTGAATCGCGGCTGAGGGCTTGAGCGAATCGCAGTTCGCTGTAAAGTCTTTTGGTCTCGTAATCGAGTGAAGATATTTCCAGGACGCGAGTGGCGTTGGGCAGAGCCGCGCCCGCCAGCAGAGCGAAAATCATCACGGCGAAAATTATTTCAAGTGTCGCGAAACCTTTTTGCATGACTTCACCTGTAAAAAAATTTGTCGAAGGTCGTTTGCGGCTGAGGAGGATTTTCGGAGTAAACGCCGCGCGCCTCGTCACGAATGATTTTTCCGCCGGCAATCGCAATGACCCGCCGCTGCATTTGGTCGACGATAGTTTTATCGTGCGTCGCCATGACAATCGTCGTGCCCGCCGCGTTGATTCGCTGAAAGATGTCCATGATGTCCCAGCTCGTTTCGGGGTCGAGGTTGCCCGTGGGCTCGTCGGCTATGACGATTCGCGGGTCGTTGACAATCGCGCGGGCAATGGCGACTCGCTGCTGTTCGCCGCCCGAAAGTTGCGACGGAAAACTTTTGAACTTATCGCGCAGTCCGACGATATCGAGCACGGTGTTGACGCTGCGCTGCATGATTCGGCGCGGGGCTTCGATGACCTGCATGGCGAAGGCGACGTTCTCATAAACGGTCTTGTCCTCCAGCAGGCGATAATCTTGGAAGATGACGCCGAGCGAGCGGCGCAGGTAAGGAACTTCCTTTGGCTTGAGTTTCGTGACGTCTTTGCCGTTGACGACGATGCTGCCGGACGTTGCGACTTCCTCGTGCATTAAAAGTTTCATGAGCGTGGATTTGCCGCTGCCCGATGTGCCGACGATAAAAACGAATTCGCCGCGTTCAATGTCGAGGCTGACTTTGTCGAGGGCAAGGACGTTATTCTCCTTATAAATTTTCGTCACGTCTTTCAGATGAATCATTTTTCCTCCTTCGATTGAACCGTCAATTTCTTTTGAGTTTTGAAATCTTCTTTCTCTTTGCGTGCCCAAAGAGAAAGAAGCAAAGAGAAAGGGCACCTCGCAGGGGCGTCGGTCGTTCGTGATTCGGAGTAACGAATTACCCGTGCTTGGTGTGCGCCGGATGACGCCATCACGGCGTCAGACGCGGCGCGGCCGTCATCCTTGACGGCCTCTCTTTCACAGCAAAGTCGTCGTGTCCAAAATCGGGAGCATGACCGCGAAGACCAACGTCGCCACGATTAAGCCGGCAAGCAGCGTCCCGAAAATTTCCGCCTTGGCCGGCAGCGTCCGCAAAATTTCTTCGACTTCAAAATCCGCCATCGATTCGCACTGACGGAGCATGTTGACCAGCTCGCCGCCCGCCTCGCCCGTGGTGATTAAGCCCACGTACAGCGGCGGGAATTTTTCTTTGGCGACCTGCGAACTCAGACTCGCGCCGCGCTCCACCGAAAATTTTATCTCGCCCAAAATTTTTTTCGTGACAAGATTTTTACTCGCCGCCGCGCAAAGTTTCAACGCCTCGTCCAAAGTCACGCCGCTCTCCAAAAGAAAACTCAGCCGCCCGAAAAAATTTCGCAGCTCAACCTCGCGCAAAAGTTTTACGTTCAATTTCAGCTTGTCCAAAAAAAATTTTACCGTCGCGACCTCGTGAACAATCCACGCGCACGCCGCCGCACTCGCCGCCAACATTAACATGACCGACAGCCAGTGCTCCGAGAAAAATTTTCCGCCGCGCAGAAGAATTAAAGTCACGAGCGGAAGTTCTCCGCCTTGAGATTCAAAAAAATTTTCAAAGACGGGCAAGGTTACGTTGACGAGGATTATCGCCGCCGCGAACGCCGCCAGCAGCACGAACGTCGGGTAATACATTGCGCCGCGAACTTTTTTCTCCGTCGAATAATTTCGTTCGAGTTGAACCGCCAAGCTTGCCGTCACGTCTTTGAGGTTTCCGCTTCTCTCGCCGATGTCCACCGATTGAATTGCGTCGCCGCCGAAAATTATTTCGTAACGCGCCAGTGCCGCCGAAAAATTTTCGCCCTCCGCGACAGCCGCCGTCAGCTCCGTCAAAATTTTTTCCGACGGGTGATTCTTCGCCGCGCCCGCCAAAGTCCTCAACGAATCGTGCAAAGTCATCACGCCGAGCATGACGCTCAGTTCGCGGAAGAAAATTGCCTTCCACTGCCCGCCGAGTTTCAGCTTGAGGAAAAAATTTTCTGCGACCTGCGAAAAGTTTGTGCCCGCCTGTTCGAGTTTGACGACCGTCACGCCCTGAAAGTTCAGCGCGGCGTAAGCCTCCGAGTAACTTTCCGCCTCCAGCGTGCCGACCATTTCGCTCGCCTGCGCGTCGTATCCTCTGTACTTAAATTTTTTCATTCAGCCCCAAATCCTGTTCGACTTGCGCCCGCGCCTCGGCAAGCATTCGTTTTATCTTCGGCAAGAGGGACGCCGCGAACGGGTCGCGCTCTTTTATTTTGTCGTAAGTTTTTATCTCAGCCTTCGCGAGCATGTTCAACGCCTTGTAAATATTTTTTTTCATGCCGATTCCGTAAAGCGCGCACCGATTTTGTAGAGGGCATTGGCTCCGCCACGGAGTGCCGCGCGCATGTAACAGTTGAAAGCCTTTTCGTCGTCGACGGGAATGTCGCGCCCGTAATAGTAGCAGTAGCCGAGATTCGTCCACGCCCACAGCCAAGTTTCCAAATCATCGGAGCGCGTCGCCTTTTTGTAGCAGCGGACGGCTTTTCGGAAGTCGCGCGGGATAAATTCTCCGCCGTAGTACATGGCACCCAAATTCAACGCCGCAGTCAAGTTGCCGGCCTTCATGCAGGTTTTGTAGCAGCGCACCATTCTTTTCGCGACGGCGGGCGTCACCTCTTCGGGAAATTCATTCTGATATCTTTGGGCGTATTCCATCATGGCATCCAAGTCGCTGGCGGAAATTTTTTTCTTCAGCACCTTGATTCGATATTTGTCCTCGCGTGTCATCTTCATGGCTGACTTTTCACTCCCAATTCCTTCAAAGCAAAATCCATCGTCTGCATGCCCTGCGCGCGCCCGCTCATCATCACGTTCGGGAGCTGCAAATATTTTCCCTGGCGAATCAATGAACGCGCCGCGGGATTGGCGAGCAAAACTTCAGCCGCACACCGTCGCCCGCCCGAAGTCTTCACGAGCTGCTGAGAGATTATCGCGCTGAATTCGTCGGCGAACAGGTCGCGGATTGCGTCGCGCTGAACGAGCGGAAACATCGTTTCGACACGCATGGCAGTTTCCGCCGCCGAGCGCGTGTGCAGTGTCGCCAAGACCAACACGCCCGCCGCCGACGCTTCCAACGCCGCGTGCATCGTTTCCGCGTCGCGAATCTCGCCGATTAAAAGCACGTCGGGCATTTCGCGCATTGCCGTCCGAACCGCCGCCGCGAAGTTCAAAAAATCCTGACCGAGTTCGCGCTGGCTGACGAAAGATTTTTCCGCCGAGTACTCAAACTCAATCGGGTCTTCGAGCGTCAATAAATGGCACGGGCGCATTTTTATCAGCGCGTCGAGGAAGGCGGCGAGTGTCGTCGATTTGCCCGAACCCGTCCTGCCCGTCACGAGGATTAAACCTTGCGCGGCGGGAAAAAATTTTTTGAGCGCGGCGGGTGCTCCGAGTTCGTCGAGCGTCGGAATTTTTTTCGCGATGAGTCGGAAGGCAAGCGCGGGAAAATTTCTCTGGCGGTAAACGTTGACTCGGAAGCGTCGGGAAATTTTTTCGTCGACGTGAGAGAAATCAATCGCCAAATTTTTTTCGAGTTCATCTTTCAGGCGCGGCGATAAAATTTCGTCCAAAAAACTTTCGACAGCCCGCGCAGATAAAATTTCGCCCGCTTGGAAAAGTTCTCCCGCGACACGAAAAAAGGGCGGTTGCCCGACGGTCAGATGAACATCCGAGGCGTCGAGGCGCACCGCTTCCGATAAAATTTTTTCAAGCATTGACTTCTCCTTGATAATCGACGAATCACGAACTTTGAGGCCGTCCCGGATGGACGGCCCCGCCCGCGTAATGAGCGTGACGCGAATTCAGCGGGCACGAGCGGCACGGGCGGGCGCAACGTTCAAGCCACGAGAGAGCAACCGCCCCGCGAGGTGCCCTTTCTCTTTGTTACTTTCTCTTTGGGCAAGCAAAGAGAAAGTAAATCAAAAACTCAAAAGAAATTTCTCGGCTGAATCAAAGCGACGAGCTTCGCCTCAATTTCTTCCTTTGGACAATTCGTCGTCGAACGAGGGCGCGTTATCGACGGCGGGCGGCGGCTCATTATAAACCGGCTCGGGCTCGTGATAAACGGGCGCAGGTTCATTGTAAACGGGTTCGGGCTCGCGAACGGGTTCAGGCTCATGAACAGGAGCGGGAGCGGCGGGCTCGGAGTAATCGGGCACACCTTCGGGCTTTTGAGTATGATCGGGCTCGGGCTCACGATAAGTCGGCGCGGATTCATGATAAGAAGGTTCGGGCTCATAATAATCTCTGCGCGGCGATTCTTCCTCAGAATAATCTCGGCGGGAGCGGCCGCTGTTGTCACGGACTTCGGTGACGACGTTTTTGCTTGGGCGTCTGTCGACAACCAAATCGTCGAAGTCATGCGCGGGGACGTTGAGCAGCGCGTTTTGCATGAAGTGACTCCAAATCGTCGCGGGCAAGTCGCCGCCCGTGATGCCCTCAAGCTCGCTGTTGTCGTCGCAGCCAATCCACACGGAGGCAACCAAGTCGGGCGTGTAACCGACGAACCACGCGTCGTGATAATCGCTGGTCGTGCCCGTCTTGCCGGCGGCGGGTCGTCCAATCGCCGCGCCCTTGCCCGTGCCCTTGGTGATGACGTCCTCAAGCATGCTCGTCAAGTCTGCGGCACTTTCGGGCGTGATGACCTGTCGCCCTTCCAAGCTCGCTTCGTAAATTATATTTCCGTTTCGGTCGAGGACTTTGGTGATTGCCGTGTGCGGAATGTAAACGCCGCTGTTCGCGAACGTTCCATACGCGCTGGCGATTTCAAGGGGAATGACGCCGCGAGTGAGGCCGCCGAGAGAGACGGCAAGGTTTGCGTCGTTCGGGTCGCCCTGCAGGACAAAAGTTGAAATGCCCATCTCCTGCGCGTAAAAAATCGCCTTGTCGATTCCGAGAGCCTGCGCGATTTTGACTGTCGGCACGTTCATGGAAAAAATCGCGACGGTGCGGAGAGTGACGTTGCCGCTGAAGCGTCGGCTGTAATTTTGCGGAGACCAATCGCCAATCGTTATCGGGCTGTCTTCAATCACCGTGTCGGGCGTGTAACCGTTTTCAAGCCCCGCGACGAACACAAACGGTTTGAACGCGGAGCCGGGCTGACGCTCGGCCATTGTCGCGCGATTAAATTGGTCAGTGCCGCGTCCGCCGACCATCGCCTTGATGTAACCCGTCTTGGGCTCCACGGCGACGATTGCTCCCTGCGGCTGAACGATTCCGTTTGCGTCCGTGTAATATTGCGGCAGGTAAGTGAGCAGAGCAGATTCGGCTTGGCGTTGCATATCCAAATCAATCGTCGTGTAAACGCGCAAGCCTTCCTTGTAAACAGCGTCCGCGCCGTATCTGTCGACGAGGAGTTGCGTGACGTACTCGATAAAATACATTGCGTCCTTATGTTTTTCGGGGACGTTTTGCGGCGCGAGAACCATTTCAGTCTGGCGCGCGGCGGAGGCTTCGTTGTGGCTGATGTATCCGTAAGTTATCATCTGGTCAAGGACGGTGTCGCGCCGAGCGATTGCGGCGTTGAGATTGTTGAACGGCGAATAATAATTCGGGCTCTTGGGGATGCCGGCGAGCATGGCGCACTCCGCCAAATTCAAATCCTCCACGTTCTTGCCGAAATAAGTTTTCGCCGCCGCCTGCACTCCGTAAGCACCCTGCCCGAAATAAATTTGGTTAAGATAAAGCTCAAGGATTTCTTGCTTGGTGTATTGCTTCTCCAGTTGCAGCGCGAGGAAAATTTCTTGAATCTTGCGCTTAATCGTTCTGTCCTGCGTGAGGTAAGCGTTCTTCGCCAGCTGCTGAGTTATCGTGGAGCCGCCTTCCGCAATTTCTTGGCGGACGATGTTCGTGTAAAAGGCGCGCAAAAGTCCGCGCGGGTCGACACCTTTGTGCTCGTAGAAACGATTGTCCTCGATTGCGACGAACGCGTTTTGCAGGTTGACGGGTATCTGCTCAATCTTGACGGGCACACGATTTTCCGTCGCGTGAATGATTGCAATTTCGTTGCCCGCCGAATCGTAAATGTGACTGGAGGCGGGCGGCAAAATATCTTTCGACAAATCTGCTTTGACGTTGAGATTTGCGGTCACGAATCCGATACCAACTCCGACCGCCATCACGATTATAAAAATTATCAGTCCGATGAAAACTTTCAGGAACGTTGAAGACTTTTTCTTCGGCGCGCTCGGCTGAGGATTGTCGTCGCGCTCCAAATCTGTCCCGGCCATATTACCCCTCCTAAACGCCGCCTATCTTATCATAAATCCAAGCGGCGCGTCTACAAAATTTTCGGGACGTGGGAAAGGACAAGTGTTTTCAAAAATTTTCGCGCGTGATAAAATTTCGTTGCTCCCTCTTTTTGTAAGAGCGGGCACGCAGAACCAGTCCTCGTTGCCGCGGCTCGTCGCTTCGATTGGGCTGAAAAATATTTTTTGAGTTATTGAACCTTCTTTCTCTTTGCGCGTCCAAAGAGAAAGAAGCAAAGAGAAAAGACGCCTCGCGGGGGCGGTTGCTCGTTCGTGATTCGGAGTTTCGGGTTACCCGTGCGTGGTGTGCGCCGGATGACGCCATCACGGCGTCAGACGCGGCGCGGCCGTCATCCATGACGGCCTCAACTTCATCAGAAAAAATTTTTGGAGGAAATTATGGTTGAGATGATTATCGGGCGCGCGGGCGTCGGGAAAACTTTCGCCTGCCTCGAACGCGCAAAAAAAATTCTTGAGACCGAACCGCTCAAGACAGAAATAATTTTTCTGCTGCCCGCCTACCAAACGTATCGCGCGGAACTGGAGCTGGCGGCTCTCACGGGCGGCGCGGTCAACACGCGCATGAACAGCTTCAATCGTTTCGCGCGGCAACTCCTCGACGAAATCGGCGGCAATCTCACTCCGCGCCTTTCGGAAATCGGGCGGCGGCTTCTGCTGAGAAAAATTTTGCTCAAGCGCGACAAAGCCGGCGACTTAAAATATTTCGTGCGCGCCGCCAAGCAACACGGCTTCGCGGAAATTTTATCCGAGGAGCTCAAGGAGCTGAGGATTTATTCAATCGACGCGGACAAACTCGACGAGGCCGCCGATAAAGTTTCCGACGACGAGCTCAAAGATAAATTGCACGACCTGAAAATTTTCGCGGAAGATTTTAAGGCGGCGATGGCCGACAAACTCACCGACGACGAAAATCTTTTGGAGCGCGCCACGGAATTTTTGGAGCAGTCCCCGACGATTGCCGACACAGAAATTTTTGTCGACGGCTTCATCTTCTTCGACCCGCAGCAGAGAAAATTTTTGCAGAAACTTTTTGCCTGCGCCCGCAACGTCCACATAACTTTGCCGATGGACACGAACCTCAACAGCCGCGAAAATCTTTCCGAGGTTGGAATTTTTAAGCGCGCCTCCGAAACTTTCCACACGCTGAAAAATTTGGCGGAAGATGTCAAAGTCGAATTCAAAATCACGCGCCTGAACTCCCCGCGAAGATTCACGCGCGCGCCGCTGAAAATTTTGGAGCAAAGACTTTTTGAGTACAAGCCGAAAACTTTCGACGGCGCGGACGGATTAAAAATCGTGGAGGCGGTCAATCGTCGGGCGGAAGTCGAATCGGTTGCGCAAGAAATTTTGCGGCTCGTTAAAAAAAATTATCGGCTGAGAGAAATCGGAGTGCTCGCGCGCGACGAAAAATATTTTTCGCTCATCAAACCGATTTTCGAACTGCACGCAATCCCGCACTTCGTCGACATGAAACGGGCGGCGGCGAATCATCCGCTGGCAGAATTAATTCGCTCGGCTTTGGAGGTGCTGCGCGGCTGGCGAAAAGAATCGGTCTTCCGTTGCCTGCGGACGGGATTTTTCTCGGCGGCGCAAACGGATATCGACCTGCTGGAAAATTACGTCGTGGAGTTCGGGCTGAAAGGCGCGGCGGCGTGGCAAAGGGATTGGGACTTGCGGCGAGTGAAATTTTTGGACGCGCCGATAAAAATGCCGACGCCCGACGAATTGGAGCAGCTCGACCGAATCAACGCGATAAGAAAAATCTGCGCCGCCCCGCTGATAAATTTTTCGGAGCGCGTCAAAGCTTCGGGCAACGAGGTCACGGAGCTGACGACGGCACTTTTCAAATTGCTGGAGGAACTCAACGTCCCCGAAAAACTTTCGGAGTGGGCGCAGGCGGAAGAGGCGCGCGGAAATTTGGCACTGTCGCGGGAGCACCTGAAAATCTGGGACGACGTGATAAATTTGTTTGAGGAAGTCGCGGAGGCTTTGGGCGGCGAAAAAATTTCTCGCGCGGAATTCGAATCGATAATCGGCGAGGGACTCGACGCGCTGGAAATGTCGCTCATCCCGCCGGGGCTCGACGAAGTGACGGTCGCGCAGTTCGAACAAAATTCGCTGCAAAATTCGCGGGCGATATTCGTCTTGGGCTTCGACGACGAAAATTTCCCGCGCAAGGTGGCCGAGAAAAATTTACTCAGCGACGCGGACAGACTGCGGCTCAACGAATCGGGCTTTGAAATTTCCAAGGGCGGCAGGGAACAATCGCTGGCGGAAAAATTTTTGATTTACCGCGGGCTGACGGAGACGCGCGAACTTTTGTATTTGAGTTACCCGCTGGCGGGCGCGGAGGGCGAAAAAATTTCCGCATCGTCGCTGCTGAATCGAATCCAAAAAATTTTCTCGTTGCCGACGGAAAAAGTTGAGCTGGACGTTTTGCAGAGTTTGGGCGGAGAAATTTTTGCGGCGGGCGAAAAAAATCTGTCCGAGGAGACCGCCAAGAAACTTTACGCGCCGAAGAAAAAAATGGCGGCGAGTGTCACGCGCTTTGAAAATTTCAACGAGTGCCCGTTCAAATATTTTGCCACTTACGGATTGAATCTTCAGGAGCGCGCCGAATACAAAGTTCTGTCGCCCGACATCGGAAACATTCTTCACGCGGTCATGAGCCGCTTCGGGCGCGAGCTGAAGGAAGAAAATCGCGCGTGGAAATCCGTCGGCGACACGGAGCTTGTCGGGCGCGTCGAAAAAATTTTGGACACACTCACGCCAAAACTTCACAACAAAATTCTCCACAGCACGAAGACTCTGGAGCACCGCCGCGAGCGCATAAAAAAAGTCGCCGTCGAATCTCTGCACCGATTGATTGAACTCGACGCCGCCAGCGAATTTCATCCGCAGATTTTTGAGCAAAGATTTCACGACGAAAAAATTTTGAGCGACGTGGAAGTGGACTTGAGCGGGCAGATTGACCGAATCGACCTCAGCGGCGACGGAAAATATTTTCTGATTATCGATTACAAGACCGGCAAGGCGAGCCTCAGCTTGGAAAAAATTTTTTACGGACTCAGTCTGCAGTTGGCGATTTATCTCGGCGCGGCGAAAAATCTTTCGGAGGTCGGCGGGCGCGAGGCAGGCGCGATGCTTTACTGCCTGCTGAAAATTTCAAACAAGCGCGGCAGGACTGATGACGAGGCGGCGAAGGAAGCCGACAAAGAATTGCTGATGCCCGGCATGGTTCGCGTCGACGACGAAATTAAAAAGGCCGTCGACAAAACCGGCGACTTCGTTTACTTCGACGAGCGGAAAAAATCCAACCTCATGAGCCAAGACGAATTCCAAACGATTGTCGCTTACGCCGAAAATTTTTTGGAGGAGACGGCGGAAAAAATTTTGGGCGGCTGCATTGACGTCAAGCCCGCGAAATTTTCTGCCGACTACGACGCCTGCAAGTACTGCCTTTACTCCGCGCTGTGCACCTTCGACCGCGCGACCGACGAAACTTTGAAACCGCCCGACCTCAAGCGCGACGAAATTATTTCCAAGATGAAAGACAAGCTCAAATAAAATTTTCCCCGCACAGATTTTTTCTGTGACGGGGATTTTTTCTATCAGCTAACAGCTGCCAGCTAACCTTTCGGCTGAATCTTTCCGCTCTGATAAGCCTGCAAAAGTTTGTGCAAGCCGACAATTTCTTCGCGAATGCCCTGTCCGTGATCCGTGTCGCCAATCGTCGAACGCCGCGACAAAATCTCCACTGTCTCCGCCGTCGATTCGATGTCTTGATTTTCGGCGAGCGCGAGTTTCACGTCGGCGATTTTCTGGTGGCGCAGAAGTCTGAGCCCGCGCGAATTTGAAACGAGAGTGTAACCGGAAATGCCGGTCTTCTCGTGGTAAGGCGTGCTGAATCCGCCGTCGATGACCAGAGCTTTGCCGCCCGCCTTAATCGGAGTCTCGCCTTTGCGCACGCGAACGGGGACGTGGCCGTTGATGATGTGCCCGCTCGAATCCAGCCCGAACTCCGCCAAAATTTTGTCGCAGATTTTTTCGTCGTCAATCAGAGTGTAATAAGGGTCGGCGGGTTCGCGTTGAAGTTCTTTGTCGTCGACGAACGCGCGTTCAAAAGTTCGGAACTCTCTGCCGGCGGTCGGCGAAAGCAATCCGCACCACAGGAAATACATGAAGTCCAAATCCTCCTGCCGCCGCTCGAAGTAAGCACGCCTCGCCCGCGCGTCCACGTAATCGAAATAATTTTTGCCGAAGAAAGTTTTGCCCTCGAACGAAATTTTTTTGAAGGAGCCGTCGTCGTTGAGCGGGACGTTGGCGTGGAAGAGGAGGTTTCCGTTGTGCCGAGTGTAAACGCCGCCCTTCTTGTAAAGATAATCGACGTGAGCTTGGAGGTTCGCGCTCTCCAAAAAATTTTGCCGCAGGTCGGAAATAATTTTCTGCTCGGCGTCGGTCAGCGCGCACGGGTCGTCGCGATTAATCGTCGGGAAAGTTGCGTTGAGTTTGTGAAGCTGTCCGCCGAGTGAAATCGTTCCGTCGTCGAAATTAATTTTTTCCAGGAGGAGGCGCGCGTCCATTTTGAAATCGGGGTTGCGGCGAATGAGTTGCCCCTCAAGCTTGAACATCATCATCAGGCTTGCGAGTTCGGCGGCGCGAATCGGATTTTCGTCGGGGTAAAGGTTGGCGGCAAAAATCGTCAGCGGGCGAAGACTTATTCCGTATCCGCGCTCCAAAACGTCTGTGTTTTCGTAATGCAAAGAATTCCTCACGACCGCCGCGATACAAACTTCGCTGCCGAGAGCCGCGCCCATCCACAGCACGTCGTGGTTGCCCCACTGAATGTCGACTTCTTCGGGATAATTCATCAGCAGATTTAAAATCGCGTCGGGTCTGTCGCCGCGGTCAAAAAAATCTCCGACGAGGTGCAAGCGGTGAATCGCCAGCCGTTTAATCAGAGCACTCAACGCGTGAATAAAATCTTCGCCGCTTTGAATCTCAACGATTGAGTTCAAAAGTTTTTCGTAATAAATTTTCTGCGCGGCGTCGGCGGTCGGGTGAGTGTTGAGCAGTTCCAAGATGACGGTTTCATAATTTTTCGGAATGAGGTCGCGCATTTTGAATGACGGATATTTGTAACTCATGAACTTCGCCAGCCGCACGAGCCGCGCCAAATTTTTCCGATACCAAGAGGGCGTGTCGCGCCGCTGAGATTTTATCTGGGCGATTTTTTCTTTCGGGTAATAAATCAGCGTGCAGAATTCGGCAAGCTCCTCCTCGCCGAGCAAATCGCCGAAGAAGTAATCGACTTTCTCGCGAATGACGCCGGAGCAGTTGTTGATGATGTGCAGGAACAGGTCGTACTCGCCGTGCAAGTCGCTCATGAAATGTTCGGTGCCCTTCGGCAGGTGCAGGCGCGACTGCAAATAAATCAGCTTCTCGTAAATGGATTCTTTCGTCGGATATTTTTCCGAGAGAATGCGCATCAAGCTCGCCGCGAAATCGTAATCGTTCGCCATGAAATCATCTCCTTTGCTTTTGGCAATTATAACTGCAAATGCGGAAACCCTGCTGAAAAATTTTTCGGAGCGTATAACAAAATTCATCGGGCGGCGTATAAGAGGCAGAAAGAAAATTTCACGGAACAAAAAAAGATTGAAGTCAAAGCAAACAAGATTTTGAAGAATGAAATCTTGAAGGACTTCAAAGGCGGACACCGAGCTGAAAAATTTTTTCAGAGCGTATAACAAAACTTGGTGAGCAACGTAAAAAGGTTCAGAAAAAATTTCCAAACAAAAGAAAAGGAGATTGATAAAATGGCAAACGAAATTCTCAAAGAGGAACTCCTCAGCGAGGATCAGCTCGAAGGCGTCGCGGGCGGCACGAGTCGCGAAATCCAAAAGGACACGGACTTCATGCAGGCAATCGGTCTGTTGCGCCAAGACGAAACCGAGAAGGACGACCTGAGGAGAGCTTGGGCGCAAGGCGGTGTCACAATCGTTATGCACGGCGGAAAAGAAAATGCCAACGAGTATTACAGGAACGGCAAGCAAATCACCCGCGAAGCCGCGCTCAAATCGGTCATGAAAAAAACCGGTTCTGTTTTGAACATCAACCACTTCATCTGATTGAATGAAAGGAGATTTATACAATGGCAAAGGAAATCCTGAAAGACGAAGTCCTCAAGGATGAGCAGCTCGACGCCGTGGCAGGCGGCACGAGTCGCGAAATCCAAAAGGACACTGACTTCCTGCAGGCAATCGGTCTGTTGCGGCAGAATGAAACCGACAAGGACGCGCTCAGGAGAGCGTGGGCGCAAGAGGGAATCACCGTCGTCATGCACGGCGGCAACAATCTCTCCAACGAGTACTATCGCGGCGGCGAGCAAATCACCCGCGACAAGGCAATGAAAATCGCCATGAAGAAGACGGGCACCCAAGTCAACATCAACAACTACGTCTAATCCCAAAATTCAAAATACAAAAGGAGATTGAAAATATGGCAAAAGAAATTCTTAAAGACGAAGTCCTCAAAGAGGAACAACTCGAAGGCGTCGCCGGCGGCACCGATCGCGAAACCGGCAAAGACGTTGACTTCATGAAGGCAGTCGGGCTCATGCGCCCCGGCGAAAATGATGTCGTCACGTTGGAAAGAGTTTTTGCGCAGAAGGGAATCACCGTCGTGTTCAACGAGGGCAAAGATCTCGCCAACGAGTACTACGACAGTAAAGGTCAGCAAATCACCCGCGGCGATGCACTGAACAAGGTAATGATCGCGGTCGGCAAAAAGGTCAACATCAACAACTACATCTAATCGTTGAATCCCGTCATGAAAAATTTCCGGCGCACGGTCGGAAGTTTGAAATAAAAACGGTCTCGGCGAATTCGTCGGGGCTGTTTAATTTGCTCACCAATTTTTTGAACTGTTCCAGAAACTCGGACTGCAAAGCGCAAGCACCGTAAAAATTTCCAAACGACTCAGGAACATGAAGCCGCACGCGCAAAATTTGCTGAAGCTCGGCAGCAGGGCGTAAGTGCTCGTCGCGCCCTCAATGCCGAAGCCCGGCCCGACGCTCGCCATGGTCGACACGCTCACGCTGATTGCATTCACGAAGTCAATCCCGTCGAACATCATCACCGCCGCGAACAAAATATCCAGCACCACGACCGCAAAGAAAAACTTTGCCGCGCCGTAAACAACGTCCTCGTCAATCGCGCGCCCGCTCAGCTTAACTTGAGTCATCACGTTCGGGTGAAGTTTTTGGCGGACGATAAGCCCGACGAATTTGAAAAGCAAAATGATTCGCGCGACCTTCAAGCCGCCCGCCGTCGAACCCGCGCACCCGCCCAGGAACATCGTCAACATCAGGAAAGCTTTGCTCAGCGGCGGATAGGCGTCGAAGTCGTGAGCCACGAAGCCCGTCGTCGAAGACAAACTCGCCACGTGGAAAATCGCCGCGCGTATCGCCACCTCCGGCGGAGCAAACATCTCGACCATCAAATCGCACGCCACGACCACCGCCGCCACAGAAATTATCATCAGATAAATTTTGAACTCGGTGTTGCGGAAAATCACGCTCGGACCTTTGCGGAAGGCGACGACGTACATCGCGAAGCTGCCGCTCGACACGACCATAAAAAACGCCATGCAATATTCCAAATAAATATTTCCGTACTCGCTGACCGTGCCGTTGTAAATTCCGTAACCGCCCGTGGCAATCGTGGTCATGGCGTGATTAATCGCCGCGAAGGGAGTGAGCCCGCAGAGAAAATATCCGCCCGCGCAAAGAGAAGTCAGCGCGACGTAAATGGAGAAGAGAGCCTTGGCGTTGTCGCGAATGCGCGGCATCTGTCTGTCCTTGGTCGGGCCTGTCGTTTCGGCTTTGAGGATGAACATTGCGCCGCGCCCGAATTGCGACATAATCGCCATGAAAATCACGACGATACCCAAGCCGCCGAACCAATTCGACATGCTCCGCCACAGGAGAATGCTCCGCGGCAAAATCTCCACGTCCTCAATGACAGTCGCGCCCGTGCCGCTGAAGCCCGAAAAAGATTCCGTCAGGCTGTCGAGGAAATTTAAATATCCGCCCGCGAAGTACGGCACGAGTCCGAGGAATGAAATTAAAAACCAGCCCAAGACGGTTACCGCAATTCCTTCGCGCGCGCCGATGTTGTCCTTGCCATGCAGTCCGCCGAAACGCTCCAGCTCAAACGTCGCCGCCAAGCACAGGAAGATTGACAGCAGGAACGCCGCCGCCCCGTTGAACTCTTCGGCCGTCGCCGCCAAGATGAACGGTGGCACCATCGCCGCGCCGCAAAACAATGTCAGGTAACCGAGCAAGCCCGCCACGATTCTCTTGTTCATGAATCTCACTTCAACTTTTTAAATCTGCGGAGGCATTTTATCAGTTAAAAATTTTTTCAGCAATAAAAAGACGCCGCAACTTTCACGCGTCGAAAATTTCTTCAGGGGAAAATAAAAAAGACGACCGAAGTCGTCCGAAAAATTTTTACACCACGCCCTGCCGAAGCAAATCCGTCAGATGAATCATGCCCACGGGGAAATTTTCCGCGTCGATGACCGGCAAGACCGTGACGGGGCGCGGCTTGTGTTTCTCCATGACGGACAGTGCCGCCGTCGCCAATTTGTCCGCGCTGATTATCAGCGGCTGCTCGAACATGATGTGCTCGACGGGCTCGTCGATGAAGCTGCGATTTTTTTCCAGCGCGCGGCGGATGATTCCGTCCGTGACCAGCCCGACGAATTTATTTTTCTCGTCGACGACGGAGACCGCGCCCAAACCTTTGGCAGTCATCTCGAAGAGCGCGTCCTTGACCGTTGCGCCGACTTTGACAATCGGATTGTCGTTGCCGCTGTGCATGACGTCGCCGACGGTGAGCAAAAGTTTCCTGCCGAGTGCACCGCCCGGGTGGAACAGTGCGAAGTCGTTCGACGTAAAATTTTTCTCGTCCATGAGAGCCATGGCAAGCGCGTCGCCCATGGCAAGCGTGGCGGTCGTGGAGGCGGTGGGAGCCAAGCCCAGAGGACACGCCTCGCGCGCGACGCCGATATCGATAAAGTAATCGCAGTTCTTGCCGAGCGTGGAGTTTCTGTTGCCGCACATGGCAATGACCTCCGCGCCGATTCTCCTGACGACGGGCAAGATGTTGACAATCTCCGAGGATTCGCCGCTGTTTGAAATGGCAATGAGCACGTCGTGGTCGGTGAGCATTCCCAAATCCCCGTGATAAGCTTCGGCGGGGTGCATGAAAAATGCGGGCGTGCCGGTGGACGCCAGAGTCGCCGCGATTTTTCTGCCGACGTGACCCGACTTGCCCATGCCCGTCACGACCACTCGTCCGCGGCAACTCATAATTTTTTTCACCGCCGAAATAAATTCTTCGTCGACGCGCGGGATTAAATTTTCAATCGCCGCCGCCTCAATCTGCAAAGTTTCAATCGCTTTTTCTTTTATCATTTCATCGCCTCGTGAATTTTTAATGCGCCCGCCAAAATTTTTTCCAAGTTGTCGAGGGCAATCATATTTGCGCCGTCTGAGAGACCTTCGGCGGGATTGTCGTGAACTTCAAGGAACAAACCGTCGACGCCGACCGCGACCGCCGCTCTGACCAAGTATTCGACGAACTCACGTTGCCCGCCCGAAGAGGAGCCCGCGCCGCCCGGCAGTTGCACGCTGTGAGTGCCGTCGAAAATCACGGGGCAGCCGAAGCCGCGCATAATCGGCAAGCCGCGCATGTCGACGACCAAATTGTTGTATCCGAATGACGTGCCGCGCTCGGTGAGCAAAATTTTTTCCGTGCCGCTCGCCCGCAACTTTTCGACGACGTTAATCATGTCGCGCGCCGAGAGGAACTGCGCCTTCTTGACGTTGACGACTTTGCCGGTCTTGGCGGCGGCGACGAGTAAATCCGTCTGTCGGCAGAGGAACGCGGGGATTTGCAAAATGTCGGCGACCTCGGCGGCCTGCGCGGCCTGATAAGTTTCGTGGATGTCCGTGACAATCGGGACGTGGAGTTCGCGCTTAATCTGCGCCAAAATCTTCAAGCCCTCGACGAGCCCCGGTCCGCGATAACTTTTTATCGACGAACGATTTGCCTTATCGAAAGACGCCTTGAATATGTACGGCATGCCGAGCCCGTCCGCGATTTCCTTTGCGCGCCGCCCGATTTTCAAACTGCGCTCAAAACCTTCAAGCACGCACGGTCCCGCGAGCAAAACCAATTTGCCGCCGCCGATTTCAATCTTCCCAACTTTAACTGTGTTCATTTTGTCACCTCAAATTTAATCGCTGACGGCAAAGAGCAATCCTCTGCCGTCGATAAAGTCAATGCACTCCTGCCAGCCATTTTTTTCAAGGAACGGCTTCAGTTCGTTGTAAATGTCGGTGAAGAAAATGTGAATCGCATATCGCCGCGCAAACGAAAACAATCTGTCGGCGTTAATGTTGTTGTCCGCGTCCTCCAAAATTTTGTAATCGTCATGAGGCAATTCAAAGAGCTTGCAAGCGGGTCAAGATAATTTTTCTCGCCCAAGAAGACCGGAGCTTTTTTATCGAAGAGCGGCATCAAAAGTTTTGAAGTAAGTTTGAACAGCCGCGCATGCAAATCTTTACCGGGAGATGATTGCTTGCAGACGCTGACGAATTCTTCAAGATAAGCGGGATTTTCTTCCAACAACAACTTCCAGCCGTCGTCGTGCAGTTCGTTCAACGCATAAACCATAAGTTGCAAGTTGTTTACGTTCAGGCTTATTGCGACTTCGCTTGTTCCGTATTTCAAACCGAATTCGGGAATGGAGCCCCAAAGCGACAGAATATTTTTCGGGTGCTGAGGAACGTAAGAGCCAAAGCCATGCTCGCTTGCCGCGAAAGATATTGTTATATCTTCTGCCACCAATTTATATTTTTTGCGATAAGGCTTGTCAAGCATCCAAGTTAAATATTCGCGCTCAAAGAACCACGCGTGGCCGCCGAAATCAACCGCACAAGTTTTTTCGTTGCCGGTGTGCCAACCGCCCCAGAGTGAGCCCGCAGGATATTTTGGAATATCTTTTATCAAGCAGGCATTTGTCACGTAAACTCCGCGCTGTTGCATAATGTCCATGTGGCAATTTTCAAACCAGCGTTGACCGGGAATTGTGTCGTCGTCGAACAGGCAAACGTAAGGAGACTTGGCAACTTTACCGGCGAATTCAAATCGCTTCCATACGCCGCCGTTCGTCGCAGAAATTTTGTAGTTGTCGAACACGCCCAAAATTTTTTTATTCAGTTCAACTTTGTAGTAACCGTCAATGCCGTCTTGATAAAGAAAAATTCTGCGCGGCTTGAGCGTTTGATTTTGTATCGCTGCGATTTGCTGAGCCAAAACTTGCGGACGCTTGTAACAGGTCAGCACAACGTCAATGTCGAGGTCGATTTTTTTCCTGTCGAACATCCAACAACTTTGTTGCGCGTAAGCCGTGCCGTCAATCATGTAAGGGCGCGTGACTCTTTCGTGCGTCATGAGGTCGGTCGCCGAGCCAAAGTCGACATAACAGTTGTCGGGATTGTTTTTGAACAGCGCGGCGATAATCACGCAGGACAGCGACCCCGCCGACACGACGTAGAGTAAATTTTTTTCGTAGCCGAAGTCGGCGATTATCTGCCGAATCAGTTTTGCGCATTCGTCTTCATAAAACTTCACGCAGTCATCGCTGACAACGTAATGTTTCTTTACGTTGAGCCGCCCGTAAGTTTTTCCCTTGCCACGCCAGTTGGTTATCAAGACAGCGTCGCGCTCCAACTCTGCAAAATTTTTTTGGAACGCATTGAAATTTTCGTTGAGCCAAATATTGGAAAAGGTTATGTTCGAATTTTTTATGTTTTGAAGATACCAATAGTAAGCCGCCGAATCGCAGCACGGACAGGAGATGCCGTAGTAAAAATTCGGCGCAGAAATTTTCAGCGAATCGAGGAATGCCTTACCAAGAGATGTAATCTCTCCCCCCGAAGCGTTCCGGCCGTCGGTGCCATGCATTTCTTTGCCGAGCATTAAACCGAATTCGCCGTCAGCGGAACGAGAGAGAGCAAAATTTTCGCCGCGCAAGATTTTCTGCCAAAACTTTTCGTACTCGTCTTTGAGGAAAATAATTTTATCGTCGGCACGCGCGCGGTCGGTTAATGTCCAGGAATTTTCCGCGTTCAAGCGACGTAAAATTTCTCAAGCATCAAAATTCCTCCCTGCGATAAATTTCGTTGACGAGTTTCAAATCCTCCTCGGTGTCGACGCCCACGAAGCGGCACGAACTTTTTATCACGCGAATTTTAAATCCGTTCTCCAGGGCGCGCAGCTGTTCGAGCGATTCGCTTTGCTCCAGCGGCGTCGGCTCCATCTTCGCGTAAGCCAGCAAAAAATTTCGGCGGTAAGCGTAAATGCCGATGTGCTTAAAAGTTTTTGACTTGCCGGCGTTGCGCGGGAAGGGAATCAATGAGCGCGAGAAGTAAAGCGCGTCGTTGTTCTTGTCGAGGACGACTTTGACGTTGTTTGGATTTTTCATCTCGTCGGCGTCGGTGAGCTCGGTCGCGACGGTTGCCATCTGCAGATTTTTATCCTTAACGAACTCGGCGATGAGGTCATCAATCAAACTCGGCTCGATAAGCGGCTCGTCGCCCTGAACGTTGACGATAACTTCCGCGTCGGAAAATTTTTCGGCGACTTCGGCGAGGCGGTCGGTGCCGGTCTTGTGGTCGGCGCGAGTCATCATCGCGCGCCCGAAATTTTTTTCGACGGCCTGAAGGATTCTTTCGTCGTCTGTCGCCACGATAACTTCCGCCACGGATTTTGCGCGGCTCGCCCGCTCCCACACCCGACAAATCATCGGCTTCCCGCAAATGTCTTTGAGCGGTTTGCCCGGCAGTCGCGTCGACGAATAACGCGCGGGTATCACGCAAATTGCTTTCATGTGCTCGCCTCCCAAAAATTTTTTTCTATCTTAACACAATCACTGCGGCGCGGCAAACTTCGACAACCGCCGCCGACGCTTGCCTTTACAAAGCCCGAACTTTTGCTTATAATTTTCTCAATCACTTGAAGGGGCAAACGGATGAATCGACAATTTTATGACAACGAACGCGAGATTGACCTCGCCGAACAAAAAACTTTGCACAAGCGCGAGAAAAAAATCGTCGCCGCCCGCACGATAATTTTTTTGGCGGCTGTCGGCAGCTTCGCCTTCGCCTGGGACAATCACATTCACCCGCTGTACATTGTCTCGGCTCTCTTCGCGATGATTTTCATTCGGCTGATGAATTATCACGACGAGCTCAAGCGGCGCAAAAGATTTTTGAAGAGCCGCATGACCGTTTTGAATTCTTACATTGCACGGGCGCGCGGCACGTGGCGCAAACGTTCCAACGACGGCAGCATTTATCTGAAGAACAATCGCCCGCAAGACGTTGACCTGCACATTTTCGGCGAAGGCTCCATCTTCCAATACATTTGCGCGGCGCGCACGAAACGCGGCAGAGATTTGCTTGCCGCCGCCTTCAATCCTGAGCCGCCCGACTTCAACGAGGTGAGGAATCGTCAGCGGGGCGTCGCGGAACTTTTACAGCGACCGCGGCTTTCACTCGACCTTGAGGCTTACGCGCGCCTCATGCCGAACAACCACGACACGAGTGAATTAATCGTCAGCGTGGAGGAAGAATTGCCGCCGCTCAGAAAAATTTATCTGCTGCGATTCGTCATGCCGATAATTTTAATCGCGTCATGCGTCTTGGCGTGGCACGGGCTCGTGGATAAATTCGCGCCGCTGTTCGTGATGATTTTCTCGCTGGTCGTCGCAATCGCCGCCATCCCCGCCGTCAACGAATTGCTCTCGCCGTTCAGAATCATTTCCAAGGAGTTGCGACTTTACCACGCAATTTTTGAGCGACTCGAATCGACGAACTTCAGCTCGAAGAGATTGTCAGCCGTCAGAGATATTTTGACCGACGAAGTTTCGGCGGCGGAAAAATTGAAAACGCTCAGGCTTTTGGTGGACGCGGCGAACGCTCGGCACAACCCGCTGTTCTTCATCTTGGGCAACGGAATTTTTTTGGCGGACTTCTTCTTGGTCGCGGCGTTCATGAAGTGGAGGGTCGACGCGGCAAATCATTTGCGCACGTGGCTCGACGCCTTCGCCGAGGTTGAAGTTTTAATTTCGCTGGCGTCAATCGGTCAGACGCGCACGACTTACTGCTTCCCGACCTTTTACGAGGAGGAGGAGCCGCACTTAAAAGTTGAGGGCTTGACGAGTTTGCTCGTCGCCGACGCGAAGGGCGTGCCCAATGACGTTGAGCTTCGGGCGGGCACGACGATAATCACCGGCGCGAACATGAGCGGCAAAACAACTTGGATTCGGACGCTGGCGGCGGCAGTCATCGTCGCTTACTCCGGTGCTCCCGTTTGCGCGAAAAATTTTTCCGTCAGCCGACTGGCGGTCCTCACGTCCATCCGCGTCAACGACGACATAAGCCAAGGCGTCTCCACCTTTTACGCCGAACTTTTGCGAATCAAATCGATGATTGAGTACACGGAAAAAAATTTGCCCATGCTCGCGTGTATCGACGAAATTTTCAAGGGCACGAACGTCAACGACCGAGTTATCGGCGCGAAGGAAGCGATTCGCCGCCTGACCAACGACAGGAGCATTACGCTCGTCACCACTCACGATTTCCAGCTGTGCGACATGGTCTCCGAGAACACGAAAATTTCCAACGCGCACTTCGAGGAGTATTACGTGGGCGACGAAATTAAATTCGATTTCAAGTTGCGCAAGGGACGCACGCACACGACCAACGCCAAATATCTTTTGCGCATGGCGGGCATCCTTCCGCCTGAAGAGAAAACATAAAAAAAATCCGCCCGACGAAAGCCGAGCGGTTATTTTTTTTCGCGCGCCGCGTTATTCTTCCAGCTCCCAGTCGGGCTCAAAATTTTCAAGGTCAACTTTAATCAGCGCGAGGGCTTCGTTTTCTCCGAGCTTTATATCTTCGAGGCGCGAAGGTGTCGGCAAATCTTCTCCGTCTTCAGTCATACCGTAAATGTGCAATGACAAACACTCGCTTGCATTTTGATAAGCTTGCAAATAATCTTTGCCTTGAGACACGCAAGCCAAATCGGGGTAATGAACATTGACGACTTCGCCAACTTGATGAAACACGGCGGGATAAATATAAATCATTGAAAGCTCCCGTTATTTTTTCTTGCTTGAGCTGCCGTCTTGCTCGTCGAAAAATTTTATAACGTCGTCGATAAATTTGCGGGCGGCCTCTTCGGAGAGGATTGCCTGCTTTTCGTTTGCGGAAATTTCTTCGCGCAAAATTTTCAGCGTGGGGTCGAGCCGTCCCGCCTTGAGCGATTCGAGAGCAACTTTATCGGCGCGGGCGAGACGCTTGAGCTGTTCGAGTTGCGGCTTGCACTCCGCCAGATAAGTTTGCGGCAGATAAGTCAGCAGGATATCGGCGGCGCGATCCATCTCGGCGATTCTCTTCTCCATGGGCGCGAAGTCCACGAAAGTTTTCTTGCCCATGTCGTAAAGCAGATTGTCAGCTTCGGTGGCAAATTCAATCGCGTCGGGCGGACCGACCTTTGCCCAAGAATTTTCCATGTGGCGGGAGTGTTCGGCGAAAATTTTCATGGCGGGGGCGAGCGAGCCGAATTGTTCTTGCAAAACTTTATCCCAAGCTTGTTCCGCGTCGTAAGCGGCGGGGTTATTCGCGTAAATCGCGCCGGTCGCCAAAGCAATCTTCGACAGCTGCACCTGCTCCATCGGGTTGAAGAAAATCGCAGTCATTTTTTCCGTCGGAAGTTTTTCAATCGCGCCGAGTGCCAGCTTGACGTTGCGGTTGCCGTCGGGCGTCAGCGAGTAATCGTTCACGGGATAATTCCACCAGACTCCGACTTCGCGCCCGAAAATTTTGTTGACCTCGGCGAGCTCCTTGTCGGTTATGCCGTCGCACACCACGCCGCGCCCGCTGTAGAGCACGACGATTCGCGGGTCGAGATTTTCGGCCAGGTCGCGCGTGTACGGCTTAACCTTGTCGCCCTTAACCATGTCCTCGTAAAAATATTCCGTCGGCACGGTGATAATCGGCGCAACGTCCTTGTACCTGCCGCGAAGATTTTTTTGCACGCGGTTGAGGAACTCCGCCTGATTCTTCCCGCTCTCGTGGTGGTTGCCTTGTTCGTCCTTGAGGTCGTCGAAGAAAATCGCGAAGTCCCGAACGCCGATTCGATACATTGCGTCGAGCTTGCGAATCAGCGCGCGGAAATCTTCCTCGCCCTTCGTGCCGCTGTAATTGAGGTCGAGCCCCGGCGACACCGCGAAGATGAATCGAATTTTATTTTCACGCGCGACGGAAACCAGCCTGCTCATCTCTGCGAGCTTCTCTGAGGGATAAGGCGTGCGCCACTTGTCGCGGTGATACGGGTCGTCCTTGGGCGCGTAAATGTACGCGTTCAAATTATTTTGGCGGCAGAATTCTAAAATGTCGCTGCGGTCGTCGAAAGTCCACGGCGTGCCGTAAAAACCCTCAACCACTCCGCGCAGGGGAATGGGTGCCGCACTTGCCGCGCCGCCGATGAAAATCGTCGCCAATGCAAAAACAATCAGGCGGCAAAAAAATTTTTTCATGTGAAGTGCTCCTCCTCCGTCAGAAATTTATTTGAAGAAAATCACGTAAAGCACACCCAACGCAATGCCGACGACGCTCGCCGTCATGATATTTCCGTGCTTGGTCGACGAATCAATTTTCTCCGTGAGCTTGTCAACTTTGTCAGCGAGCTTGTCAATTCGCTCGTCGAGTTTGTCAATCCTCGCGTCTTGCTTGTCCATGCGCGAGTTTAACTCTTTGCGGACGGTGTCAATCTTTGCTTCGATTTTGTCTTGGCGAACTTCGATTCTGTCCATGCGGGCGTTGAGCTCTTTGCGCGAGTCGCGAAACTCTTCCTTCAAATCTCTCAGCTGCAAGATGATGTAATCGTCAGCCGTCAGAGGAATAATCCGCGAAGTATTTTCTTGTGGTTGAGCGTCGGACATTTTTAAAACCTCCTTTGCTCCTCCTGATATTGGCGGAAGTTTTTCAGAAGGCAAATGGGGCGTTTCTGCGAGGCGTTGCCGAAAGGATTGTCGATGAGCAAATCGGAAGCGAGCTGCGCGTCCATGCCCTCCGTCGCGCCGACGATTCGCGAGCGTTTCAAGTCGTTGACGTCGGCAATCATCGCGCCGAAACATTTCAGCCGCGATTTGAGATTGGCGACAACGTCTTCGGGATTTTCGGGACCGTAGACCACGCATTTGTCGAAGGGCGGCATTGTTCCCGTCACGTCATCGATAAGTGCCGCCTGCCGTCCGCCCCACTTATAAAACAGTCCGCGCAGACCGACGACCTTGCCGAGGAAGCCGGCGAACAGCGCAAACGCGACGCGCCACTCGCCCTCCTTCTCCATGAGTGCCTGCATGCCGTGCGGCGTGGCGAGACTTCCGTAATCGGGAATAAATCTGCAGCACAGCCGAGCCAAGTCGCTGATGTGCATTTCGTCCGGGCGAATGATGTTGCCCTGAGTGATGGCGACGACGCTTTCGGCGACGGTGACCACGTCGTCGGGACCGATTATGTCGCGAGTGTATTTTTCAATCACGTCGACGATATCATCCTTCGGCGTCAAGATTCTGGTTGTTATCGGAATAATTTCCACGTTCATAAAAAAACCTCCGAGATTTTTTGAATTAATGCGCTGACGAATCAGAGGCGCGCATGGACGCGCGCCCCGCCCGCGTAATGAGCGTGACGCGAATTCAGCGGGCACTCAACGCTGCGGGTAACCTCAACCTCCGAGCTGTTTACGAGCAGCCGCCCCTGCGAGGCGTCCTTTCTTTTGCATACTTTTCTTTGGACGCGCAAAGAAAAGTATGTTTCAAAACTCAAAAGAAATTTTTACGCTCAATCGAAGGAACGAGCCGCTCACTCCTTAACCAACTCCACGCCCACAAGTTTTGCCAGCTCCTCGGCGGGCAGAATCACGCGCGCGATTGACCAATGCATGGGCGTGCGGCCGACCTCGCGATAAATGAACTCGACGGGGAAATCTACCATGTGGCTGACGGCTTCCTCCAGCGAAAGATTTTTCCGCGCCGTCAAAGTCACCTTCGCGACGAGATTCACGCTCTGCTGATGTTCAATGACCAACGCCTCGAAGTAATCGTCCTCGCGCGGGACACCCTCGCGCTCAGCCCTGCCGCGAACGTTCATGCCGTCGTATTGTTCAAAGGGCAGCAGCGGGTGGCAAATGGCGTCGACAATCATCGCGGACTGCGTGCCCTCGTTGCGAAACTCAATCGTCGTGGAGAGCGTCACGGATTTTTCGTCGCGCGATTCGATTTTGAACGGCGTGCGGCTTTCGAGCTTCGGGACAACTTTTTCTTGCCCGCGATTTTTTAAGTAAAGCCACACGACCAACACGACTGCCAACGCCGCGACGATTAATCCTTCCAATATTGTCAGCAAAATTTTCCAGCTCCTTTTGATTTGTATGACGCGCATTATAACCGAATCCGAAACTTTTGCAAAGCTTTACATTGCCCCGCGTTGCGAATATAATTTGCGCGGTAAAAAATTTTTTCAGTTTCAATGAGGTGTTAAGTTTGAAGAATCACACAAAGTACAGCAAAGGCTACTTCCTGCCGCCCGAAATGATTTTGGATTGGGCGCGCAAAGAATATCCGACGAAGGCGCCCGTGTGGTGCAGCGTCGACCTGCGCGACGGAAATCAGTCGCTGATTATCCCCATGAGCCTCGACGAGAAGATTGAATTTTACAAGACGCTCGTCAAGGTTGGCTTCAAAGAAATTGAAGTCGGCTTCCCCGCCGCCAGCGACACCGAGTACGCGCTCCTTCGAAAACTCATCGAAGAAAATCTCATCCCCGACGACGTGACGGTTCAAGTCCTCACTCAGGCGCGCGAGCATATCATAAAGAAAACTTTTGAGGCACTCGACGGCGCGAAGAATGCAATCGTTCACGTGTACAACTCCACCTCCGTGGCGCAACGCGAGCAAGTCTTCCGCATGAGCAAGGATGAGATTAAAAACATTGCCGTCGACGGCGCGAAACTTTTGCTGGAGCTGACGGAGAAAGCTGGCGCGAATTATCGCTTCGAATACTCGCCGGAAAGTTTCACCGGCACCGAGCCCGAATACGCGCTGGAAGTTTGCAACGCCGTCCTCGACGTGTGGGAGCCCGTCATCGACCGCCGCCCGATTATAAACATCCCCGTGACCGTCGAAATGAGTTTGCCTCACGTTTACGCCGCGCAAGTCGCTTACATTAACAAGTATCTCAAGTTCCGCGACAAAGTTGTCCTCAGCCTGCACCCGCACAACGACCGCGGCTGCGGCGTGGCAGATTGTGAGCTCGGACTGTTGGCGGGCGCGGACAGGATTGAAGGCACGCTCTTCGGCAACGGCGAACGCACAGGCAACGTCGATATCGTCACGCTGGCCATGAATATGTTCGCGCTCGGCGTCGACCCCGAATTGGACTTCACGAACATGCCCGCCCTCGTCGAAATGTATGAGCGCGTCACTCGAATGCACGTCCACGACCGTCAGCCTTATGCGGGCGCGTTGGTGTTCACGGCGTTCAGCGGCAGCCACCAGGACGCAATCGCCAAGGGAATGCATTGGCGCGACGAAAAAAATCCCGACCGCTGGACTGTTCCTTACCTGCCAATCGACCCGCACGATGTCGGGCGCGAATACGACGGCGACGTTATCCGAATCAATTCGCAGAGCGGCAAGGGCGGCGTCGGTTTCATCATGGAGCAAAAGTACGGCGTGGAGATGCCCAAGAAGATGCGCGAGGACTTCGGTTACTGCGTCAAGGCCGTCAGCGACCGCAAGCACAAAGAACTTTTGCCCGACGAAATTTATCAAATCTTCAGCGAGCAATACGTCAACGTCGACAAGCCGTATAAGCTGATTGAATTTCATCTGCGCAAACAACCCGGCGGCTCACGCGTCGGCACTGTCGATTTGGAAGTCAACGGCGAGCGCGTCACGTACTCGGCGCGCGGCAACGGTCGCCTCGACGCGGTCTCCAACGCTTTGCAGAAAAATTTGGGAATCAATTATTCAAATCTGACTTACAACGAACACGCGCTGGAAATCGGTCAATCGGCGCGGGCAATCGCGTACATTTCAATCACGGGCGCGGACGGCAAAGTTACGTGGGGCGCGGGCATGGACACCGACATCATCACGGCTTCGATTCAGGCTCTCATCAGCGCGATTAACAGAATGGTCACCGGCAAATGACGGCGGGAACCCTTTCGTTCGTTAAGCAAAAGGGCACAAAGTCAACTGAGGCTGCCGCGTGTCGTTCCTTCGATTGGGCGTGAAAATTTCTTTTGAGTTTTTGAATCTTACTTTTCTTTTGCGTGCCCAAAAGAAAAGTAAGCAAAAGAAAAGGGCACCTCGCGGGGGCGTCGGGCGTTCGTGATTCGGAGTCGCAAGTTACCCGTGCCTGGTGTGCGCCGGATGACGCCATCACGGCGTCAGACGCGGCGCGGCCGTCATCCTTGACGGCCTCTGATTTCGTCGGCGTGATTCTTTTTCGGGAGGAAGTTCATGAATTTTTTTCGCGAGCTGTGGGAGGCGGCGATTTATTTTCTATTCCCGCCGCGCTGTCCGAATTGCCGCGAGATTGTCGACGAACGTTATCAACTTTGCGCGGAGTGCGAGAAAAAAATTTTGCGCGTGGATTTTTACGACAGAACGCTTGCGCCCCTCGACAAAGTTTTGCGCGTGACAAAATATCGCGGCGGCTCGCGTGAGCTCCTCCACAAGCTGAAGTTCGACAACAACTTGAACGTCGTGCCCGCCCTGAAAAAAATCCTCGACGAAGTTTCCGACCGCGAAGATATTTTGAAACTCTTGCGCGGCGTCGACTTCGCCATGCCCGTTCCGCTTCACGAAGGACGATTCAAAGAGCGCGGCTTCAATCAGACGGAAAAAATTTTCGGCGAGTGGCTCGCGAAAAAAAATCTTCCGCTGAAAAATATTTTGACGCGCACGAAAGAAACTCCAAAGCTTTTCAAACTCGGAAAGGCTGAGCGCGAAAAAATTTTGAGCGGAGCTTTCGCGGCACGCGAGCAGATAAATCTTCGCGGGAAAAAAATTTTAATCGTCGACGACATCTTCACCACGGGCACGACCTGCCGCGAGTGCGCAAAAGTTTTGAAGTCACTCGGCGCAGAAAAAATTTTCGTGCTCGCCTTCGCCGCCGACTTCGGAGAAAATTTCATCAAGGACGCTTGAGCGGCGTCTTTTTTTTTTGCGCGCGGGCTGATATAATGTTGCGCGTCTAACAGGAGGCTGATTAAATGGAAAAATACAATCCTCAAGAAATCGAAAAGAAGTGGCAAAAAGTTTGGGACGCGCCCGATTATTATCGCACGACGGAAGACAGCGCGCGCCCGAAATATTACGCGCTGGAAATGTTTCCGTATCCTTCGGGCAACTTGCACATGGGTCACGTCAGAAATTATTCAATCGGCGACGTGGTTGCGCGTTATCGAATGATGGCGGGTTACAACGTGTTGCACCCGATGGGCTTCGACGCGTTCGGCATGCCCGCCGAGAACGCCGCAATTGCTCACGGGGTCAAGCCGGGCGATTGGACGTTCGCAAACATTAAGAACATGACGGCGCAGCAAAAGGCAATGGGCTTGGCTTACGATTGGGAGCGCGAGGTCGAAACTTGCCGCGAGGATTATTATCGCTGGACGCAGTGGCTGTTCGAACTTTTTTACAAGCGCGGGCTGGCTTACAAGAAAGAGGCGTCGGTCAACTGGTGCGACACCTGCGGCACGGTGCTCGCCAACGAACAAGTCATCGAGGGCAAATGCTGGCGTTGCGACTCTGAGGTTCACAAAAAAAATTTGGCGCAGTGGTTCTTCAAGATAACCGATTACGCCGACGAACTTTTGGCTGACTTGGATAAGCTGACGGGCTGGCCCAATCGCGTCAAGGTCATGCAGGAAAATTGGATTGGACGCAGCGAAGGCTTGGAACTTTTCTTGGACGTGCCCGCGCTCGGCGAAAAAATTTCCGTGTACACCACGCGCCCCGACACTTCCTTCGGCATAACTTTCCTTGCGCTCGCGCCTGAACACCCGCTCGTCGAAAAAATTTGCGCAATCTCTCCCAAGTCCGCCGAGATAAAAAAATTCTGCGAACACGCCCGCGCACAGAGCGACATTGAGCGCACGTCGAGTGAATCGGAGAAGGAAGGCATCTTCACGGGCGTGACTTGCGTCAATCCGTTTAACGGGCGCGACGTTCAAATTTGGGTGACGAATTACGTCGTGTTCGAGTACGGCACGGGCGCGGTCATGGGCGTGCCTTCGGGCGACCAACGCGACTGGATGTTTGCGAAGAAATACGGGCTGGAAATTATCCTGACACTTCAGCCGAAAGATAAAGAGCTCAAGCTGGAGGAAATGGACTCGGCTTACGTCGAGCACGAAGGAGTGCTGGTCAATTCCGGAAAGTTCACGGGCATGGACTTCGACGCGGGCTTCAAGGCGATTATGGACGAGGCGGAGGCTCAAGGCTTCGGCAAACGCAAAGTCAATTATCGTCTGCGCGACTGGCTGATAAGTCGTCAGAGATATTGGGGCGCGCCCATTCCCGTCATCTACTGCGACAAGTGCGGCGAAGTTCTCGTGCCCGAAGAAGATTTGCCCGTGCTCCTGCCCGACGACGTTGAGTTCAAGCAGGGCGCATTGAGTCCGCTGTCCACGAGCAAAAAATTTAACGAGTGCACTTGCCCGAAGTGCGGCGGCCATGCTCACCGCGAGACCGACACCATGGACACGTTCATCTGTTCGAGCTGGTATTACATGCGTTACACCGACCCGCACAACACGCGCCGTCCTTTCGACCGCGATAAGGTGAACTACTGGAGCCCCGTCGACCAATACATCGGCGGAATCGAGCACGCGATTTTGCATTTGCTTTACTCAAGATTTTTCACGAAAGTTTTGCGCGACGCCGAGCTGCTGGATTATGACGAGCCGTTCGCAAATCTTTTGACGCAGGGCATGGTAATCAAAGACGGCGCGAAGATGTCCAAGTCCCTGGGCAACGTCGTGAGCCCCGAAGAAATTATTTCAAAATACGGAGCGGATACTGCCAGGCTGTTTATCCTGTTCGCCGCGCCCGTCGAGCGTGATTTGGATTGGAGCGACGAGGGCGTCCAAGGTTCGTTCCGCTTTTTGAATCGCGTGTGGAGGATTCTCAACATTTTCTCCGACGCGATTAAATCTTCCGACGCCGCCCGGGACTTGACGGCCGAAGAAAAAATTTTGCGCCGCACGCTGCACAAGACGATAAAAAAAGTCACGGAAGATGTTCGCGACCGTTTTGCATTCAACACGGCGATAAGCGCGCTCATGGAGCTGGTCAACGCCATGCACGCCTTCCAAGACAAAAAAATTAATCCGAGCCTTGCCCGCGAACTCGCCCGCGATTTGCTGTTGATGCTTGCGCCGTTCGTGCCGCACATTGCCGCCGAGCTGTGGAGCAAATTTTTCGAAGGCGACGTGCACAAGCAGAGCTGGCCGACCTTCGACGCCGAAGCGATTGTCGAGGAGGAAATTGAAATCGTCCTGCAGATTAACGGCAAAGTTCGCGACCACGTAAAAATTCCCGTCGGACTGAGCAAAAATGATTTGGAGAAACTCGCGCCGACCTTGCCGCGCTTCGAGGAGCTGACGGCGGGCAAAAAAATTCTCAAGGTCATCGCCGTGCCGAACAAATTGATTAACGTCGTCGTGAAATGATTCGACGCGCCGAAAAAAATTTTTTCCCTGCGACAAAATTTGTTGCAGGTTTTTTTTAAGCGGAACCGTCACAATTAAAAGACGCGGCTCGCTTAAACGCACATTGCCTCCGAGCTGTGGAGCAAATTTTTTGACGCCAAAGCGATTTAATCGCCGTGCCGAACAAATGGATTAACGTCGTCGTGAAATGATTCGCGCGTGACGAATTAAGCAAAGCTCAAGCGCGTTTTGACTTGACTATTCGTGCAAAAAGAGAAAATACGCCTCACGGGGGCGGCACGCGTCTGTGACGGCCTCAAATTACAAAAATTTTTCGGAGGGATTGGATGAGTTTGAAATTTTTCGCGCCGCTGATTTTGTCGGCGGTGGTTTTTTTGACGGGCTGCGGACAGGAGGACACGCCCGAAGCCGCGCTCAACGAAATAAAAATCGCGCTCGCCGAGAGGGACTCGAAAAAACTTTCGGAGCGCGTGAACTTGGATAAATTTTTTTCCGCGACCTACGACGCCTCGACCGTTGCGCTCGCCGCGAATTACGACGAATACAGCGCAAAATATCCCGACGACCCTTACTTCCAACACAGCGCGGAATTTTTGCAGACTTACAACGCCGAGCACAAAGATTTGCATTTAAAATTTTTGGACGGAGTTAAGGCGGCGTTCTTCGCGAAGCTGCCCGAACCCGCCACGCCCGAAGAAAATCCGACGGCTTACGTCGCCAACGAGTTTGAAAAGATTCGGCAGGCGACCGACGCCACGATTAAGGAGACACGAATCGATGACGACCGCGCCACGGTTATCCTCGACGTGCAGGGCGACAGCTCTCTGCGCGGACAATTCATCGGGCAAATGACTTTTGAGCTCGCCTTCCGCCGCGACGAAAAAAATCGTTGGCACTTCTACGCGATAGAAAATTTGGATGAGTTGACGCCCGCGCTCGTCGACAAAGCCGAAATCGTCTGGATAACTTTCTGACGTGCTCGCCTTCCGCCGCGACGAAAAAAATCGCCGGCACTTCGACGCGATAGAAAATTTGGATGAGTTGATGCCCGCGCTCGTCGACAAAGCCGAACTCGTTTGGATAACTTTTTGACAGCCGAAGAAAATAAAAAAAGAGCCGCCCGAACTTGAGCGGCTCGATTTTTTTTACAATCTTCGATTCAGCTGAAGACTTCGTGTTTGACGCGGTCATGTTCCTCAGATTTTTTTGCGTCGTTCCATCTGTCCGTTGTCCCGACCAGATACTTCATTGGACTGTTCCTTGCTCCGTAGAGCGAGCACATGCAGTCTCTACTTTTCGATAGATAACGTCATAGCCATAGATAAATTTCCTGCGTTTTTTGAATTTGCTACGGACGTGTTCAACGTTCTTTCCAATTATATCAGCAAGCCAACGAGCGGCGGCAGTCTGTGATTCAAAAAATTTTTCAGTGCCATCTTTAATTAACGTTACAGGCTTCATCCGCAACAAGCGAGCTTCAGCCAAATTAACAGAGCCCGTTTTACTAATTCTGCTGTGGTCACGATTCTTCATTTGTTCGCTCTTCGTAGCGTATCGCAAATTCGTGTAATGATTATTCAAACTGTTGCGGTCGATATGGTCAATTTCGTAACCTTCCGGCTTTGCGCCCAACCAACACTCGGCAACTACGCGCGCGATAGGAATCCGCTGAACTTTTTTATTGCGGCAAATGAACGTGAAACAATACCCTTTAGGCGAGTGATGATAATCGACAATAATTTTATTCTGTTTTTTCGACTTGACGTTGCGGAAAATGCGACCGTCTTCACTCACCTCGTACAAAAATTCCAATGACGGTATCTTACGAAACTCGCGATTAGTCACGGTAGTGACCTCCCCCGAAACCTTACATGTCATTTTTTTACCTCCGACCTCTCCTGAAGTCCGTCATGTAAAGCGGCATTTCTGCCACAGTGCTACTTTTGGGGCTATCCTTTAGTCGGCACCCGTTATTCTGCGGATGCGTTCAAACTTTTCTCCGCGCGCCGTGTAACTGACATCGACCATGCCGTCGTCGCAGAGTTTGACCGTGATGGTTTTGACGGGCTCGCTGACCCGCCCGCGAACGTAAGCGACGTAATTTGCCGCCTCCTCGCGCGTGCCGTCGTCAATCCCGACGAATTTAACATTCACTCCGTCGACAATCATAAAATCACTTCCTCAATTCAATTTTTTTATCATCGGGCAAATCAAGCGTGCGAATCGGGAACGGAATGTTAATTCCCTCCTCGCGATAACGTTTTGTGATTGCCTTGATGAATTCGTGTTTCAAAAGATATTGGTTGGTGAACGTCTGGACGTGCAAAACCGTGTTGAAGTCAATCGACGAATCGTTGAACTTTTGGAAACGGACGGCGGGCGCGAGAGGATTTCTGTCCACGCCCTCGGAGTCAAACTTCGGCTCGTAACCGTCGATTTTGATTTGGAGTTCGCGGGCGACTTCAACCGTAACTTTTTCGACGTGTTCAAGGTCGCTCTCATAACCGACGCCGATTGGCACGATGAGAATGATATCGTCGCGCGGCTGAGAATAATTCGTCGAGACGGCGTTTGCAATGACTTTATTCGGAATGACGACGACGCTGCCTTCATTGGGCGGCATGACCGTGATAAATCGCCAGTTTATGTCGGTGACGCGTCCTTCGTCGCCCGTGGAAAGTCTGATGTAATCGTTGACGCGAATTTGCTTGGAGACCATGAGCAAAAGTCCCGTGGCAACATTTTCCAGCGGTTCTTTTACGGCCAAGCCAAAAGCAAAGCTGCCGAAACCCATTGCCGCCATAATCGGCGCGATCGAAATGCCGAAGTAGTCCAAGACAACCAGTGCACCCGATGAGTAAATCGCCGCGCGGACAATCGTGTCGAGCAGCGTCGATTGAGTCAGGTCACTCGTTTCAGAAAATTTCAGGCGAATGAAACCCGACAGCGTCCTCTCACACACGCGCGTGATTGAAAAGACAATCATTGCGAACAGAATGTACGAAAAAATTTTTTCCAGACCCGCCGGCAAGTCCGACGTCGTGACGCTCCAATAAAGACCGGTCACCACGCAAAGATAAATCGGGACGCCGCGCAGTGCTCTGAAAAAAATTTCCATGAGCTCCGATTCGCTGGCCTTCACGCGCCCCGCCAGTTTTTGCACCAGCAATCGATTGATTATGACGCCGACGCAGAAGGCGACCACAATGATACACGCCGGCACGATGAGCTTGTGGCTCAACGCCAGCCAATCAATATTTTTAAAATAATCCAAACAAGGTTCCTCCTCTTGAAAAATTTTTTGACGCTGATATATTATCCGCGAAGGAGTTGATTCACATGAATGAAGTTTTAATCGAGGGAGAAAGGTTGCGTTTGCGTCGAGCGACGGCGGCGGATTTGAATTATATCATGACGTTGCAGTTTGTGCCGGAGAATGTAAAGTTCATCGTGCCGTTCGACGAGAACTATCACCGCGCGATTATAAATTCGGACGGCGCGCAGATGATGGACGTGATTGTCGAGGAGAAAGAGACGGGACAGGCCGTCGGCTACTTCATGCTCCGCAAAATGGATTCGCCGTGCATTGAGTGGACGCACGTCATCATCGGGCGCAAGAGACTCGGTTACGGGCGCGAGGCCATGAAACTTTTGATGAAGTGGTCGTTTGAGTTCAAAGACTTTCACCGCGTGTGGATTGACTGCAAAGACTACAACAAGGTCGCGTTGCACCTTTATGAAAGCTTGGGCTTCGTCCGCGAAGGATTTTTGCGCGAATATATTTTGACCGACGGCGTGTATGAAAACTTGGTCGTGCTCGGCATTCTCGACAGCGAATATTTTGGAATAGGTGAGTGACTCGTTGCTGAAAGTCGTCGTGCTCCTCGGGTCGAGAAATATTTTTGTCTTTCTGAATCAACTTTCTCTTTGCGTGTCCAAAGAGAAAGTTGCAAAGAGAAAGGACGCCTCGCAGGGGCGGGTGCTCGTTCGTGATTCGAAGGTTGAAACCACCCGTGCGTTTAGTGCCCGCTGTTTTCACATCACGTGAAAAGCGCGGGCGGGGCGCGCGTCCATGCGCGCCTCGGATTCGTGGTGCACTGAAAAAATTTTATCGGAAAAAATTATCCCCCGCTTCGTGCGAGGGATTTTTTTATCTCGTCAAAAAATATTTACACGGCTTTAGCCAAATCCTCGCCGAGTTTGCGGCACTCGTCAAGCGCGGTGTCGTCGGGGGCATTTTCAGCGATAACGCTGCCGACAAATTTTGCGCCCGCCTCTTTGGTGCGCTCGCTCCAATTTTCCATCCAGACGCCGCCGCCCCAGCCGTAGCTGCCGAACAGACCGACGGGCACTCCGTTGAGTTTTGCTTCCGCGTCGGTGAAGAACGGCTCAAAGGAATCTTCTTCCAAAACTTCGTCGCCCATGGCCGGGCAGCCGAACAGGAAGCCGTTATAATCCGCCATGTCAGTTGCGTTGAAGTCGTCGACTTGAAAAACTTCGACGTCCGCGCCGGCAGCCTTCGCGCCCTCGGCCACGGCCTCAGCCATTGCCTCGGTGTTGCCGGTGCCGCTCCAAAACACGACCGCGATTTTACTCATCAACAATCGCCTCCAAAAAATTTTACTTAAGCGCGCACATATTAACACAGCCGCCGCACCCCGTCAATAAATTTGCCGATACAAATTGCGCAAAGCGATAAAGGGTTGTATAATCGCGTTAAGAAAATTTTAATTCGGGAGTGAATTTGAGTGCGCGAATTGCTGAGCCGAATGCACGAGTGGATGACCGCTTACATGAAAAGTTTTTACTCGGACGACGCCGAAGTTCAACAGGGAATTTTGATTAAGGAAAAGCACACGGGTTACGTCACGAGTAATTGCGTGGAGCTCTCCAAATTTTTGAAGTTGTCGACGCATGACGTTCAGCTCGCCGAAATTATCGGGCTCTTCCACGACGTGGGTCGCTTCCGCCAATACAGCCTTTACAAAACTTTCAACGACGCCGACAGCGAAGACCACGCCGACCTCGGAATAAAAGTCATCGGCGAGTTGGAATTCTTCAAAGAACTTTCCGCGGACGATTATGAGCTCGTGAAGTTCGCGATTCAAAATCACAACAAAAAAACCGTCGCGCCGACCGATGACGCGCGGAAAAATTTTTTCGCCAAAATAATTCGTGACGCAGATAAGCTGGACATTTATCGCGTGCTGGAACCTTTCCTGGCGCAGGAGAACGCGGACAAAATGCCCAAGTTCATCAAGGGCAAGGCGCGCCCCGATATCAGCCCCGACTTCGTGGAAAATTTCGTGACGGGCGAGCAAGCCGATTACAGAAAAATCCGCACGAACGGCGACAGAAAAATTGTTCGGCTCATGTGGATTTACGATATAAATTTTTCGTGGACGATGCAAAAGATTGTCGAGCGCGGTTACATTGAAAAAATCGTTAGCAACCTGCCAATGGACGAGCGCGTCGCCGAGGGTGTTCGCCGCCTGAAACTTCACGTCGAGGAAAAACTCTCCGAATGAGGAGGCGATTATCATGACAGACCAAGAACGAATCAACGAAAATCTTCAGCGGCAAATCGACGCGCAGAACGCACGAATCGATAACACGCTGACCAAAATTGATATGATGATGCAAGCGGTTCACGAAATACGAGCGGATATGCGTCAATTGCAAAGCAGACAGGATGCGGCAAGTGCCAAGCACGAAGAAGATATGCGCGAGATGAACAAAAAAATTGATGACAAGTTCGATAAACTCAGCGACCAGATTCACACGATGACAATCGCGGCAGTCGTCGGCTTCGGAGCAATCGTCGCGGCAGTCGGCGGATTGGTTTTCACAGCTTCAAAGTGAATTTGATTTTGAGATTCAAAATATAAAACCAAAGGAGCAGCTCAATGGTAAATTTTGTTCAGCAGGAGATTGAAAACGATTTGAAGGCGGGCAAGTACACGGAAGGAATTCACACGCGCTTTCCGCCGGAGCCGAATGGTTACTTGCACATCGGGCACGCCAAGAGCGTTTGCTTGAACTTCGGGCTTGCGCTGCACAACGGCGGCCTGTGCAATTTGCGCTTCGACGACACGAACCCGACCAAGGAAGACGTAGAGTTCGTCGACTCGATTCAAGAGGACATCAAGTGGCTCGGCTTTGATTGGGGCGACAGAAAATTTTTCGCGTCGGATTATTTCGGCAAGCTTTACGATTTTGCTGTCGAGCTCATCAAGCGCGGGCTGGCTTACGTCGACGATTTGAGTGCCGAAGAGATTCGCGCTTATCGCGGGACGCTGACGGAGGCGGGCAAGGAAAGTCCCTGGCGAAATCGGAGCGTCGAAGAGAATTTGGATTTGTTCACGCGCATGAAGGACGGCGAGTTCCCCGACGGCTCAAAAGTTTTGCGCGCGAAAATCGACATGGCCAGCCCGAACATCAACATGCGCGACCCCGTCATTTATCGAATCACGCGCACGACTCATCATCACACCGGCGACGCTTGGCTGATTTATCCCATGTACGACTTCGCGCACCCGCTGGAGGACGCGATTGAAAATATCACGCACTCGGTTTGCACGCTGGAGTTTGAAGACCACCGCCCGTTTTACGACTGGCTGCTTGACGCTCTCGGCTTCGACGCGAACACGCGCCCGCGGCAAATTGAATTCGCCCGACTCGACTTAACCAACACAATCACGAGCAAGCGCAAGCTTCGGCAGTTGGTTGAGGAAGGACACGTTCGCGGCTGGGACGACCCGCGCATGCCGACTCTTTGCGGGCTGAGGAGGCGCGGCTTTACTCCCGCGGCGATAAAAGATTTTTGCGAGCGAATCGGTGTCGCCAAGTCAAACAGCATCGTCGACATCGCCATGCTGGAGCACTGCGTCCGCGAAGACCTGAACGCAAACGCCGACCGAGTGATGGCCGTCCTTGACCCGCTGAAAGTTGTCTTGACCAACGTCGACGAAAATTCCGTGGAGTATCTGACGGCGGAGAATCATCCGACGCGCGGCGGCAGTCGTTTCGTTCCGTTCACGCGAGAAATTTTTATTGAGCGCGAAGACTTCATGGAGGACGCCCCGAAAAAATTTTTCCGCCTGAAGCCCGGCGGCGAAGTTCGACTCAAGCATGCGTACATCATCAAGTGCGAGGAAGTCATAAAAAATTCTGCGGGCGAAGTCGTCGAGCTGCGCTGCACAATCGACCCGACGAGCAAATCGGGCGGCGCGACTGCCGGCAGAAAAATCAAAGGCACGATTCATTGGGTCAGCGCGAAGTTTGCTCTGCCCGCCGAGGTTCGTCTTTACGATTACCTGCTCACGACCGACGCGCAGGGAAATTTGCCCGAAGATTTTATCGCCGCGCTCAATCCGAATTCACTCGTCGTCAAGCAGGCGTTGATTGAACCGAGCGTTCGCTGGACGGGCGCGGGCACTCATTATCAATTTTTGCGCATGGGTTACTTCGTCGTCGACCCGGACACCACCGCCGATAAGTTGGTTTTCAATCGCGTCGTCGGCTTGAAGGACACGTGGGCAAAAGTCAAAGCGAGGTGATTAATCATGCCGAAAATTCCGCGCGGCCTGACCGACAAGGACATGGTAAAAAATTACGTCGAGGAGGAAACGATTGAACAGCAGCTCCTCACCGCTGCCAAGAAAGCCGAAAAACTTCGCGCGCTGGAAGAGGCTGAGGCTCCTCCCGCGCCGTTGGCAAAGGCAGGCTTCACTCCCGAACTGACCGATAAACTCGGCAGAGAACTCCTCGCGCTGAGGATTGAGCTGTCCAACGCCGGCGTCAAAAGTTACAACTTCAAAATAAAACGCGACGGCGAGAAAATTACTCTGACCGTCACGGACAAAAGACTTTACTGATTGCACTTGTAGACAAAAATTTTTTGACCGAAAATTTTTTCGAGAGGAAGGTCTTCTAATGGAAACAATGACGATTGTGGCGATTGTGATTTTCGTGACCGCCTACGCGCTGATAATTTCCGAAAAAGTTCACCGAACGGTTGTCGGACTTTTCGGCGCGATGCTGATGATTTTGCTCGGAATTATCGACCAGGAAACTGCCGTGCACCACATTGACTTCAACACAATCGGATTGCTCATGGGCATGATGATTGTCGTCAACATCACCAGCGAAACGGGGCTGTTCAACTTCCTGGCGATTTGGTCGGCGAAAAAAGTTAAGGCTCAGCCCGTCAAGTTGCTCGTCGCGCTGAGTGCTTTGACTGCCTTGTGCTCCGCGCTCCTCGACAACGTGACGACCGTCCTTTTGACCGTGCCGATTACTTTTAACATCGCCGCGCAGCTGAAAGTCGACGTCAAACCGTTCCTCATGGCGCAGATTATCAGTTCGAACATCGGCGGCACCGCCACGCTTATCGGCGACCCGCCCAACATCATGATTGGCTCGGCCGTCGGCTTGAGCTTCGGCGACTTCGTCATGAACATGACGGGCGTTTCGGTTTTAATTTTCGTCGTGACCGTCGCGATTCTGATGGTGATTTACAAAAACGATTTGCACACGAAACCCGAACTCCAAGACAAAGTCATGCGCCTCAACGAACACGAACAAATCACCGACCACTTGCTCCTGAAGAAATGCCTGTTCGTTTTGGCGATAACGATTTCTCTGTTCGCGTTCCACGGCATGCTCGGTCTCGAATCGGCGACGGCGGCTCTGACGGGCGCGAGTTTGTTGCTCTTGATAACTTTCTCGCACAACGAAGAAATGATTGCCAAGATGCTCAGCAAGGTTGAGTGGCTTGCAATATTCTTCTTCGGCGGGCTGTTTATCCTCGTCGGCGCGCTGGTTGAGACGGGCGTTATAAAAATGCTGGCGCAAGAGGCAATGGAAGTTACTCACGGCGACCTGACCTTCACCGCGATTGTTATCATTTGGATGAGCGCGCTGGCTTCGGCGTTCATTGATAACATTCCGTTCGTCGCGACGATGATTCCGCTGATTAAAGACATGGGCGCGATGGGTCTGACGAATCTTGACCCGCTGTGGTGGAGCCTGGCGTTGGGCGCGTGCCTCGGCGGCAACGGAACTCTTATCGGCGCGAGCGCAAACGTCGTCGTCGCTTCCATGGCGGCTCAGCGCGGGCGTGCCATTTCATTCATCGGCTTCATGAAGGTTGCCTTCCCGCTGATGATTCTCTCGATTATCATTTCGACGATTTACGTTTACTTCCGTTACTTGTAAGAAAAAATTTTGGTCGGCAGACTCCTCGGAGTTTGTCGACCATTTTTTATTTTTGAGCCTCCTCGCCGCCGATTCAGCCAGTGAAAAATTTTTTGAGCGCGTCGAGAAATTTGAGGCCGTCATGGATGACGGCCCCGCCCGCGCAGAAGACGTGATGTCTTCTCAGCGGGCAACACCGAGCCGCGGGTAACTTCAACCTCCGAGCCGTGTACGAGCAGCCGCCCCCGCGAGGCGTCTTTTCTCTTTGCTTCTTTCTCTTTGGACGCGCAAAGAGAAAGAAGGTTCAACAACTCAAAAAATTTATCAGCCCGACGAGCACGACGCGCCCGCCAAAGCCTCAGTTGACTTTGAATCCTTTTGCTTAACGAACGAAAGGATGAGCCGCTGATTCAGCAAAAAAATAGAGCCCGTCCTTTGACGAACCCTCTGAGATTTTTAAGCCGGAATTGCGTTGACCTTCAGCGCGAGCTTGGACTTTTTGCGGGCGGCCGCGTTCTTGTGAATCGTGTTGTTGGCCGCCGCCTGGTCGATTGCCTTGTGCGCTGCGGGCAGAAGTTTTTTTGCCTCCGCCGCATCGCCCGCCGCCACCGCTGCCAGCACGAGCTTTTGCGCCTTCTTCATGCGCGTTTTCTCGAAGACATTGCGCGCACGGCGTTTCGCGTCGACTTTCATACTTTTAATCGAAGCTTTGATGTTCGGCAAGTGAAACACCTCCTTGAAAATTTTTTACAGCTGTGGAAGTTTATCACAGCCCCGTTTAAATTGCAAGGAAAAATTATCGGGGCGAGTCGGCGTAAATAATTTTCGACACGCGCTCTTCCGTCTCGGCGAACTCTTCAGCCGTGTAAAAAAATTTTCGCGAAAAAATTTTCCGTCGGGCGTCGAAGTCGGGCTCGGCCATGTGCGCGCCGAAGAAGTTGAAAAATTTTATGGCGCGTTCGTTCTCGGCGTAAACCCAATCGGAAAGTTTCTTCAAGCCGAGAGTTTTGAATCCGAAGCGCATGGTCAGCAGGAAGGCCTCGCGGTTGCCGCGGAAGCCGCCCTTCATGGCAATGCGCCCGATACCCGCCGTGTCCCCGTGAAAATCATATAAGCCGAGCACTCCGACGCGTTCGGCTTTTTTGTTGCGGACGATGAAAAAATAATCGCCCGCCGCCTCGCGCTGACGACTTATCCACTCCACCTGCTGAGCGACGGAAATTTCCAGGCGCGGCAAAAATTTTGTCATTGCCGGCTCTTGACGAATCGCCAAAGAAAATTCCGCGTCCTCCACCGTCGCCGAACTGAGCGTCACGTATCTGCCGAAAATATTTTCCGTAATCATTCGGCCGCCTCCTGCGCGGGCAGAGAAATTTTTCCGTGCTGCCTGACGAATTTAATAATCTCGTCGCAAATGAATTGCACGTCGTCGAAGGTCAGCTCCATGTGCAGCGGCAGAGACAAGACGTGCTCGCTGACGAAGGCCGCAAAGGGACACGTGCCCGCCGCGTAACTGTACATGGGATAATTCGTGTTGTCGACGTAATGAACGCCGGGCGCGACGCCGCATTTGTTCAGGCGCATGATGAGCTCGTCGCGATCGTTCACGATGATTTGGAACAGGTGATTGGACGATTGACATTCCTTGGGCACGGTTATCAGCTTGATGTATTCCGCGTGCGGCGAAAATCTTTCACGATACCAGCGAACCATCTGCGCGCGATAAGCGTTGTCCCTGTCCAAGTATTTGAGCTGAACCAAAGCAATCGCCGCCATGATTGAGTTGCCGTGATATTTTTCGCCGACGTAATCGACGTGATATCTCCACTTGTAATTGCCGCTGTCGACCGAGCGCGAGTAAGTGTCCTTGTTAATGCCGAGCCAGCCGCGTTTGCGCGCGATTGTGTCGAGTGCGCCGTCTTTGAAGCAGAGCATGCCGCTGTCTGCCGTCGGAAGATTTTTCACGGCCTGGAAAGAGTAAATGACCGCCTCCGCCTCTTTGCCGGGCATTTCCACTCCGTCGCGGAAAACTCTGGTGCCCGCCATGTGCGCGGCGTCGAGGATGAGTTTCAAATTGTGTTCGCGGCAAATGTCGACGATTTCATAATAATGACCGATATTCCCGCCGATGCCGACGAACATCACCGCGCGCGTCTTCTCGGAAATTTTTTCGCGGACGGAAGCGGGGCTCAAGCACATGGTGTCATCAACGTCAGCGAAGACCGCCTTCATGCCCGCCTTCAAAATCGCGTGGTTCGTCGAGACAAAAGTTATCGGTGTGGAAATAATTTCGTCGCCGTCGTGCCAGCCGTATTTTTCTTTCAAAATTTCAACCGCCAAGTTCAAGCCGGCCGTCGCGGAGTTCACGTAATAGGCGAAGGGCAAATCGGTGTAATTCTTCCAAGCGTTTTCAAACTGCACGGTCTTGAAGCCGAGCCCCGTCCACCCTTTCTCCAAACACTCGCGGATTTCGGCGAGGCATTCGTCGACCGCGAACTTCGGCTTAAAAATTTGTATGCTCATCAGCAAAGCTCCTTCCAAAAAAAAATTTACGCGTTAAGAACAGACTCCAAAAAAGTTATCAGGCGCAGCGGCGAATATTCGTTGCGTTAGTTATTCGTCAGCTTCGACGCCGCCATAAATTTTTTTCTGTCAAGCTCAAGGCTTCTGTCGATTAAAAAAAGTTTCGGCGAAGTAAATCGCTCCTGCCGATAGAAGGGACAGTCCGTGATAAAAATTTTGTCGTAAGCCAGCGACTCAAAATAACGCGGAGTCAAACCGTAAGTTCCTCGTTGCGCGATGTCCAAGACCGCTCGCGAACGCAAAACGTGCTCCAAGACTTCAGCGTAAGGCAGGTATTCATTAAAGTGCAAAGCGTCAGCTTTAATCGAGGGCGGCGCGGGCAAATCGTTGATAAAAAATTCGCAGACGAAACCTCGCGCCTTGAAAGTTTCATACGCTCGCAAAATTTTTTCCAATCTGTCTTTCGGGCGACCGACGAAAAAAATATCGACGCTTTGTTCGGGCTGCTCGAACGGCAGAACGGAATAAGGCATGTCAAAATGATTCATTCCGTAATCCATGGCGTCAACTTGATTGTAAGTGAGCACACAGTCGAACGCGGAAAGAATTTCATACGTGTCGGCTTTGTCGCGGAACATTCCGAGCTACTTGTAATATTGAATCGGATTGGTGAGCCAGCAAACCATTTTGCATTCGGGATAATTGCTCCTCAGGAAATTGAAAAAATCGAAGGAGCGGAAGAGATTATATTCGTTCGCCCAAAAGAAAAATACAATTGGGTCATCCGTCGGGAAATCTTGAGCAAAAGCTTGCGGCGCGTTCACGTCGAAACCTCGGATAAAAGCGGCGGGGTTGTTCACGGGGCGATAGGGTCTGAAGGCAAGAGATGTCCCGCCGTCCGCGTCCGCAGTTCCCAAATCAATGAATCGGACGTTGCTCAGGGCGAAGGCGTTGTAGAACATGAACTTGTAGTAATCGCAAGCGGGATTCAAGAAGAAAACGAAATTAAATTTGTCGTAGCGGGTCATGCGGTGCCTCCCTTTTTGAACAACAAAGGTGCTGAGAAAAACTCAACACCTCAGATGATTTGCTTTTGGAATGGTGAATTATTTTTTTTCAGGCTCGGCGGCGGTTACGGATTCCGTCGCAGGCTGAGCGGGTTTCCCCAAGTCAATCGTGTCGGCGGGGGCGGCCAGGGCTTCGCGGTACTCTTCGAGCTTGGTATCCTTTTGGAGGACTTCGCCGCCTTCTGCCTTGGGCTTTTCAATCGGGAACGTGATGACCTTCAAAGCTTGAATCGTCTTCCATGCTCCGGCCTCCAAGAGAGTGTAATCGCGCGGTTCGCTTTCGTTTGCGCACTTGTGCCACTTGCCCTCTTCGTCTTGGAAATACATTTCGAATTCGAGCTGGAAATGTTTTTCGTCGGCGTACTTTATGCTGAACTTGCCCGCGCTGTATTTGAGCCCGCGAGCCTCATATTTTTTTATCGTGTCATCGAGGCGCGGCGAGACGACGTCGGAAATTTTTTCGAGCGTCATGTCGGGGCGGAACAAGTCAACAAAGAAATTTTTTGCCGCTTCGACAAACTCGGCGACCTTCTCAATTTTATTTTCCAAAGCCATTTCAATTCACCTCGCTCAAACAGTCAGCTCAAGTTCTTTCTCGTAACGGGCACCAACGTCGCTTTCCTTGGCAGACAAGCCTTCCTTCGCCCAGGCAGGCACCTCGGATTCGTCAATCTCGCGGACGGTGGTCTTTTCGACCCATTTGCCGTTTTCTTTGTAATAGAGGCGGTGAACGAGACGCATGACATTGCCTTCGACACTGGCAAAAAGTTTCGCCGCATAATCGACAATGCCCGCCTCTTTAAGGGCGTCTTGGAGTTTCGGCAAGAAATCTTTCAGCCAGCCTTCAATCTCGTCCCATTTCGTATAAGCCAGATAACCGACAACTCCCAATGCAAGTAAAGCAGGAATCATTTTATCAACCTCCCAATTTGAAACTGCGCGCTTATTCTAAACGAAAACTTTTGTTCAAGCAAGTTAATTTTGAGCGGCGGCGCAGTTCAAGGGCAGGCGAAATTTATTTGACGAGGTTATCGAAGTCTGCTTGCGGCACGAGCGTGACCAGCCCCATTATCGCCAAAATCTGTTCGAGGGCAACGCGCGCCGTCGAAGTGTTCTTCACGACAAAATCAACGTCGCGCCAATGTTCAAACTCGCCCGTTTCGTCGGCGGTCTCCACGTAATATCTTATCTCGTCATTCGAGCAGCCCGCGCGCAACATCCTGTCGACAAAAACTTCGTCGTCAATCATCAGGAAAATCGTCACGAGGTCTTGGTTGATAAATTTCTGCAGCTGTTTGATGCCGGCAACGTCGTGCATAATCGTGACGCTGACTTTGTGATTTTTGTAAGCGTCGAGCACTTCGGATTTGCGCAAGCCGTAGGAGTGAGCCTGATAGCTGTTGTCGACGATGAATCGTTCTTTCTCCTGCTTGTACTTGTCGCCCTTGACCGTCTGATAAATTTTGCGCTTGTAGGCGTAACGGTCGTCGAAGACGCGAGTGGTGACGGTCGGAATGTAATGAATGCCCATGGACATGAGCTGAGTGACCATCGTCGATTTGCCGGAAGTGTGCGGACCGAGGAACGCGTAAATCTTATTTGCCATGAAAATTCCTCCTCAACGTTTTTGTTTGGTGATGACGTGAACGGTGTCTTCGTCCTCATCAATCTCCGCGCCGCAGAGAGCAGCCGTCGCCCGTCGCCAAAAAATTTTTCCTCAACGTTTTTGTTTGGCGATGACGTGAACGGTGTCTTCGTCCTCGTCAATCTCCGCGCCGCAACGTGGGCAGCATTCGTAGCGAGTGCCGTCGGGCAGCGAGCGTTTGCCCGTGCACTTGGCGCAGAAAATCAGACTGCAGCGTTTGCATTCGAGAATCTCTCCGAAGTCGGTGCGCCCGCAGCGCGGACAGCTGTCGTAGGTCGCCATGATGAAAACCTCCTCTTAAGGGACAAGAGATTAGCTGTTAGCTGTTAGAAAACTCCTAACTCCTAACCCCTAACTCCTAATAGTGCGGGTGAGCTTTGACGTAATCGACGGGGCGGCTCCAATCGACGTGAACGCCCGTCGCCTCCCACAGCCGCGTCAAAACGATTTTCAAATTCTCCGCGCTCTCGTTCGGGTCGAGCTTCTCCGTCGTGAAGTCCAAAAGAGTTTCGTGCGGAATTTTAATCTCGTGCGGCGTCGTCAAAAATTTTTCGGCAAGCGTCCTGCCCTCGTCGTCGCCCAAATTCACCAAAACTTTTTTATCCGCCTCATCATACTCAACCCAGCCGAGACTGCCTTTGAAACTTATCGCCACGCTGAAATTTTCCAATAGAACCATCTCCTTTAACGCACGTCGAAAATCTGAATTGATTTTAGCAAAAAATTTTCCTCCTGCCAATGAAAAAATCCTCCGACATTTGCCGAAGGATTTTTTAACTCTCACAACGGGTTAACGTAAGGAAAAATATACGCAACCGCCAACCCGCCGACGACATTTTCCAAATCATTTTCGCTGAGCAGGTCGTAATTATTACTGAATGCCACGTCACTCCCAAATTTCGCATTAAATTCTTTTGCTCCCAACATTTTTCATCAATCTCCTTTTGTTTTGGTTGTAATTTTTTTCTTTGTCCCTTATACGAACGGAGATTGAATTCATTACCGCGAGCGGATTATACCTTGGTTAAAATTTTTTGATAAGCCGCCGCGTACATGACGGGCAAGACGAGCAAAGTTAAAACCGTGGCGACCAAGAGCCCGCCCGCGATTGCCACCGCCATCGGTCCCCAGAAGGCACTGACCATCAGCGGCAACATTCCGAGTATCGCCGCCGCCGCCGTCAGCATTATCGGGCGGAAACGCAAAACCGCCGAGTCGATTATCGCGTCGTGGAAATTTTCGCCCGCGCGCATGTGCTGTTGAATCTGGTCAATCAAAATCACCGAGTTGCGAATTATCATTCCGCTCAGCGCGATTACTCCCAGCTCCGCCACGAATCCCAGCGGTTTCGACAAAATTATCAGCGCGAAGATTACTCCGATTAATCCGAGCGGCGCGGTCAGCAAAGTTAAAATCATTGCCTTGGCGTCGTTGAGTTGGAACATCAGCAGCGTCATGATGATGAACACCACCAGCGGCAGCATTTTGACGAGATGCCCCGTCGATTTGTCGCTCTCTTCCAGGTCGCCTTCCGCCTCGATTGAGTAGCCGAGCGGTAAATTTTTTTGTAAGTCTTCCGTCGCCGCAAGTGCTTTAATCGTCGCGTCGTTGGCCGTGCCCGAAAGAATGTTCGCCTGCACCGTGACTGTCGGCTGAAGATTTCTTCGCTCAATCAAGCCGTACTCCGCGTCGTAAAAAATTTTCGCTAGCTGTTCGAGCGGGACGTAACCTGCCGCGCCCAGATATATCGGCAAATTTTTCAGCGCGGCGAGATTATTTCTGTCGGCGGCGTCGAGCCTCAAAACAATGTCAATCGTCCTGTCGCCCGTGTAAAATTCTGCGGCCTTCGCGCCCGTGACTTCCGTGTAAAGCATGGACTTAACCGTTTGACTTGAGACTCCGAGCGCGCGAAGTTTATCTTGGTCAAGCTCAACGCGCACGACCTTGGATTTTTCATTCCAGCTGAGGTGAACGTCCGCGGCATTTGAATCTTGCGCAACGCGGTCGGCAACTTCTTCGGCGAGCCGCTGAACTTTTTCAACGTCTGTGCCCGACACGCGCAACATAATCGGATAATCGGCGGGCGGCCCCGTCTGAATCAGCTGAATGTTACTGCGCACGAGCGGAAAATTTTCTTCCAGCTCCCGGCGAATATTTTTAATCAAATCGTCGCGAGTGTCCTCGGCGGCGGTGACCACGAACTTCGCAAGATTGTCGGCGTCGGTCTTCGGCGCAATCGTCAGCACAAAGCACGGCGTATCCTGCCCGACGTAATACGCGAAATTTTTCAGCGCGTCGCGTTCGCCGTCCAAAAATTTTGCAAAGCGGTCGGCCTCGGCCTGCGTCGCGGCGAGTGAGGAACCTTCGGGCAGGCGCAGCTCAATCAAAATTTCGGGGCGAATCGACGGCGGGAAAAATTCTTGCTGAACGAACTGCGCGGAAAAAATTGTCGCCGCGAAGATTCCGAGCGTCCCGCCCAAGACAAAAACTTTGTGCCGCAAAAAAATTTCCAGCACGCGACGGAAAATTTTGTAGAAGCGGCTGTTGTAAAGCTCCGCCTCCGATTTTTTCTCGACGCGGATAATGTACGTGCCAAACAACGGCGCGACCATGACTGAAACAATCCAGCTCAAAATCAGCGCGATACTCACGACCCAAAACATGTCGCGGCAAAATTCACTGGCGATTCCTTTGGCGAACGCAACCGGAATGAAGCCCGCGCAAGTTATCAGCGTGCCGGTCAACATCGGTTTTGCCGTGACGTTGAAGGCGTGGCAGGCGGCGTCGAATCTGCTCAGCCCGCGCTCCAGTTGCACGCTCATCATTTCCACGGCGATTATCGCGTCGTCGACGAGCAAACCCAGCGCGATTATCAGCGAGCCGAGCGAAACTTTGTGCAAGTCGATTCCGAGCACGAACATAAAGCAGAACGTCCCCGCGAGCACCAGAGGAATGCAGCCCGCCACGACCAAGCCCGTCCTTAATCCCAAACTCGCGAAGCTCACCGCCAGCACGATGACGATTGCCAGGACGAGCGTTTCCACGAACTCGCCGATTGATTCTTTGACAACTTGCGGTTGGTCTGAAACTTCATGAAGCTCCAAGCCCAGCGGCAGTTCCGATTGAATTTGCTCCGCCATGCTGTCGAGATTTTTTCCGAGCTCCAAAATATTTCCGCCGCTCTCCATGGCCACGGCAATTCCAATCGCGGGCGCGCCGTCAAAAAACATTTTCGGTTCGGGCGGGTCGACGAATCGCCGCTCAACCTTTGCGATGTCCGCGAGCCTGAAAATTTTTCCGCCGGCATTTATCGGCAGATTTTTAATCGCGTCCACGTCGTCGAAAATTCCCGTCACGCGCAGGTAAACGTTGTCACTTGAAGTTTCAACCATGCCCGCGGGCGTCATTGAATTTTGCGCGGCGAGCGTGTCGGAAATTGTCTGCGGGCTGATGCCGAGCGCGGAAAGTTTTGCCTGCTCCATCTCCACGTAAACGATTTCTTTTTGCACGCCGACGAGTTCAATTTTTTTTACGTCCTTGACGCCGAGCATGAGGCGGCGAATTTCCTCCGCGTTTTGCCGCAGCTCCTCATAAGAAAATCCGTCGCCCGTCAGCGCGTAAATCGAGCCGAAAACTTCGTCGTAAGTGTCGTTGAAGAAAGGCCCCATAACTCCTTCAGGCAAATCGCTTTTGATGTCCGCGCAGTAGTTGCGAACGTCGCGCCACGTCGGGCGAATCTCATCGGTCGAAAGTTCATCGTCGAGCTCAACGTAAATCACCGTCGAATTCGGGCGAGTTTCACTGCACAAGTTGTCGAGGTTCGGGATGTCCTGCAATTTTTTTTCGAGCTTGTCGGTCACTTGCGTTTGCATTTCGTCAGCGGTCGCGCCCGGCCAATAAGCCGCGACAATCATCTGGCGCACGACGAATTTCGGGTCTTCCATTCTGCCGAGGCCGAAGTAAGAAAAAATTCCGCCGACGAACGCCGCGACGATGAAGTACCAGACGAGCGGTCGGTGATTCAAAGAAAGTTCGGTTAAATTTTTCAACGCGCGTCACCCGTCCTGACTTCCTGCCCGTCATGCAATTTGTTGACGCCCGCCACCACGACCGTATCGCCCGCCTTGAGCCCGTGAACTTGAACGGAGTTTTCGTCGAAGGAAGTGACTTCGATTTTTTTCAGCGAAACTTTCCCGCCGTCGACGAGCCAAACCTGAGCGGCGTCGCCCGTCTGATAAATCGCGCTGAGCGGCAGGATAATCGCGCCCGAAGAAATTTCGCGCGTGGAAACGTTGGCGGTCATGCCGAGCTGAACGTTGGAGCTTTCGGGCAGGGAAATTTTCACGGTAAAAGTTCTGGACGCCGAATCAGCCATCGGAGAAATTTCGCGGACAGTGCCGCTGACGATTTCCCCCGTCGCCCAAAAATTTATCGTGACGCGTTGCCCGATTTGCACGGAGGAAATTTTATTTTCGGGCACGGCGACGACGACTTCGAGTTCATCGGTCTGCACGAGCGTCAAAACGTTTTGCCCCGCCGCAACCACCTGCCCGACTTCAGCCGCCACGAGCGAGATAACTCCGTCGGCGTTGGCGGTCAGCGTCGTGTATTCGAGCGCGTTTTGACTTTGGCGCGCCCGAGCAACTGCGGCGTCGTATGCGGCCTGCGCGGCGTCGAGCTGAGTTTTGTATTGGTCGAGGACGGCGGCGGCAATCGCGTCGGCTTTGAACAGTTCGGAATAACGGGCGAAGTTCGTCTTGGCGAGTTTGAGTTGCGCGCGCGTCGAGGCGACTTGAGCTTCGGCACTGCGCGCCTGTTCGACGATATCTTTCGGGTCGAGCGTCATGAGCACTTCGCCGGCACGAACGCGCGAGCCCGCCTGAACTTCGCGCGAAATAATTTTCCCGCCGACTTGGAAGGAAAGATTGGTTTCGTATCGCCCGCGCACGACGCCCGAATAATTTTCCTCCGACGCGGCATTGGCGAGAGAAATTTTTTGGACTTTGACGAGCGGCGGCTTGGGAACGGAAATTTTTTCATCACCACAGCCGACGAGCAACAAACTTGCCGCGAGAATCGCCGAGCAAAATTTTTTCTTGATTATAATCACCGCCCGAAAATTTTTCGTCATTATAATTTTACACAGCGAGCTTCGTCAATGACAAAAAAAATCCCGCGGCGTTTGCGGGAAAAATTTAAACGGCGAGCTTGGTCAGCGTCATGAACTGCGGCGTGTCAAAATTTTTTCTGACGGCTGAAATTTTCTCGTCGACGCGCGAATCGTCCTCGTGGAAAAAAATTCCCGCGACCGTCCCCGAATGCGCCACGTTGACGGCGACCGCGCCCAGCTCCTCCGCGAAAGTCATCAGCTCCTCAAGATTTTGCTTCGGGAGGATTTTTTGATTGGCGAGCGCAGAATTTTTCACGAGGGCAAAATTAATTTCATCGTCGAGCGTCGGGAAGACAAAATCGCTGCGGCGGTTGAGTTTGAGCGTGTCGACCTGCCCGCCGTAATCGAAGAGCGCGATTTGAAATTTCTCCTGCGCGCGAATTTTTTTCACGAGCCGCCCCGTCAGCGGATTCATGGCGACCACTCCGTCAAAAAAAATTCCGTCCGTCGGTTCAATCTGCGTGCAAAGCTTGCCGAGTTCTTCGGGCGAAAAATTTTTTCCGAGCGAGTGCGCGACCGCCTGCGCGACCGCTGCCATGTCCGCCGAGGATGACGCCATGCCCTTGCCGCGCGGAAGTTGAGAAGTCAGCCGCACGCCGAATTTAAAATCCTCCGCGCCAAAAATTTTCAACACGTTGCCGAGCATTGCCCGCGATTTCGCGCCGAGCCCTTCGACGCCCGCAAATTCATCGCTCACCACCGCCGTCGAAAAAATTTCAATCGGGCAGGTTATCAGAATCGGTTCGCCGCGGAAAAATCCTTGCGCAAGTTCGCCGCACGTCCCGCGCATTTTTACCGTGAACTTCATCGCAAATTTTTTCACAACCTCCAAAAGCGTTGAGCTGTCGGAAGATTTTTAAACGCTTGAAAGCAGACCCGCAGGATGCAACGTCACGTTGCCGCCGCCGTCAGCAGAAAAATTATCAGCGCGAACATTTCCGTCAGTGTCGTCACCGCCCCGTAAATGTCGCCCGTCACTCCTCCGATTTTTTTCGTCGCAAACGTCGCAAACCTCCACGCCACAACTAATGCGACCACACTCGCCAAGGCCGCGCAGAGGAAAAATTTTTCGTCGAGGAAATTGAGCGGGAGCAAAAGCAAAAACGTTTCGCCCGCCGCAAAAATTATCGTGCGCCGCGTCGTGAAGTCCGCGAAGGCTTTGCCCATGCCCGAAGAGCGCGCGTAAGGGAAGCCGCCGATTGTCACGACCATCATCAGCCGGGCAATTATCGGCGCAGAAAAAATCGCCGCGCACAGCCAGCACGTCGACAGCCGCGCCAGTTCTGCCAGCGTCGAGACTTCGAGTGCCGCGACCAAAATCATGCCGGTCACGCCGAACGCGCCCGCCCGAGAGTCTTTCATTATCGCCAAAATTTTTTCGCGCTCGCGCCCCGAAAACAATCCGTCCGCCGAATCCATCAGCCCGTCGCAATGAATGCCGCCCGTCAAAATTATCAGCGAGGCAAAGCCGACCGCGCCCGTGAGCAGCGGCAACTCAAAAAAATTCACGGCACCGACGATGAACGCGCAAATCATTCCGAGCACCGCGCCCACCGCAGGAAAATATTTCACCGATTCGCCGAAACTTTTTTCCGTCCACACGCTTTGCTTGACGACAAAAATCCGCGTGAGGAACTGCAACCCGATTAAAAATTCGCTCATGGAAAATCCTTCCGTTGAAAATTTTTTTGCCGCAGGAAATCAGCGGGACTTAAGGCTTGTTTCCTGCTTAGAATATTTTAGCAGAAAAAAATGAGTTTTCCATTCCGACAATATGCGTGAAAAAATTTTTTGAAAATTTATTGACAGCGAATCATTAAATCTGTATACTACGTACAGGTGAGGCAAATGATAAAGAAAATTTCATACAAGGATCAAGTCTACGATTACTTAAAGCAAGCGATAATTATGGGCGAAATGAAAACGAGCGAAATTTATTCCGAGCAGATGATAGCCGACAAGCTCAAAGTGTCGCGTACTCCTGTCCGTGAGGCGGTTTTGCAATTACGCTTCGAAAATTTGATTGACGTATTCAGCGGAAGAGGTTTTAGCGTCAGACCGATACATTTTTTCGATGTACAGCAAATAATTCAAGCGCGAACGGCGATTGAAGGCGCGGGGCTTCGAGCATTGATAATCGGCTTGGATACTCCGAAAGGTCAAGAAACGTTGCAACAAATGGAGAAATGCGTAAAGCAAGATATGCCCGCTAAACTCTCGGACGAGAACAATTACAGTTTCATGCAACTGGACAAGTCATTTCATATGCTGAGCATTTCTTTTACGGGTAACGAATTTTTTATACAAATAATGAACATGATGCAGACGCGCTTGGAACAAGCAATGTTCAAGGCACTGGACAAGCAGAAACGCCCCAGAGACGCAATAGGCGAACACGAGAAGATTTATTTGGCAGTCAGTCGTCGCGATACTGACGGCGCAATAAGCGCACTCGCAGACCACATGAGAATGACGGAGTTTATTTTGAAGGAAAAAATGGATGACTGAGTTTTGATTTGTCTTGGCTGTGTAATCAGCTAATTTTTTTTAAACTTTTCAAGATGTATACTGCATATCGCAGAACAAAAAATTATTTGGAGGTATGTATTATGAGGAAGGTAGGATTCATCGGGCTTGGGATTATGGGAAAACCCATGGTTCGCAATTTGCTCAAAACGGGTTTTGAAGTTACCGTCCACGACATTAACCCCGTCGCCGTCAACGAAATGAGGCAAGCAGGCGCAAAATCTGCCGCGACCCCCAAAGAGACTGCCAAAGGTCAAGACGTTGTTATTACGATGGTGCCCAACGGCAAAATTGTTGAAAGTGTTTTGAGCGGCGATGACGGAATATTGGCGGGCATTGACGAAGGAACGATTATTGCCGACATGAGCTCGGTCACTCCCGCGCAATCCAAACATTTCGCTGAGCTTGCGGCGCAAAAAAATTGTCCGTTCCTCGATTCACCCGTGAGCGGCAGCGAATCAGGAGCTGTTAACGGCACGCTTGCTTTCATGATTGGCGGCTCCGAAACCGTCGTTGAAAAAATGCGCGACGTGTACGCGGCGATGGGCAAAAGCGTGACAGTCACAGGTCCGAATGGTTCAGGCTCCGTCACGAAACTTGCCAATCAAATTATGGTCAACTTGAATATCGCAGCGGTGTCGGAAGCTCTCGTGCTTGCTCAAAAAGCCGGTGCCGACCCCAAAAAAGTTTATGAAGCCGTTCGCGACGGGTTTGCCGGCAGCAGAGTTTTGGACGAAAAAGCTCCCATGATGTACAGTCGCAACTTTAAGCCGGGCGGAACCATTGCCATAAATCTCAAGGACATTACCAACGTCATGGACACCGCCAAAGCTCTCGACGTGCCGCTCGTCATGACCGGTACCCTTCAGCAAATCATGTTGAGCTTAAAGGCTTCGGGGCATTTGACTGACGACCACAGTGGCATCGTTCAATTCTACGAAAACATTTCCGGCGTTGAAGTCCGTGCCCAAGCTTGAGGCGGTGAAGAACTTGTGCAAGAAAATTTTTGCCCTGCTGATGATTTGCTCGCTGGTGCTGATGACCGGTTGCGGTACAGAAGAACAAGTCGAACGCAAAGAGGGCGAATATCAGAAGATAAAACTCGTCATGACTTGCAACGGAACAAATATCGCCACAGACTCTAAGACCTGCCAGAAATTTGCGGATTTGGTTTCCGAAGCGTCCGGCGGCAATGTCACCATCGATGTATTCGCCAACGACCAACTTGCCGGCGGCAACATGAGCAAAGGCGTTGAAATGATTGCTGACGGTGCCGTTTACTTGGCGGCTTATGCTTCGGGAGTTCTGGCTGTATTGGATGAAAAATTGTTAATCTGCACCGTGCCCTGGACTTTTAACAACTATCAAGAGGCGCGACGCATTATCGACGACACCGGCGGTAAATATTACGCAAGCAGATTGGGCGACAAAGGGCTGACTTACTTGGCTTCCGTTCATAACGGCTTCAGACAAATCACAAACGGCAAACGCCCGGTCAGAACTCCTGATGACGTTGCCGGATTAAAGGTTCGTGTGCCGGGCGGCGAAGTTTATTTCAAATTCTGGCATGCTTTCGGCGCAGACCCCGTGGCAATGAGTTGGGGCAAGGCTTTCACCGCGATTCAGCAAGGCACAATCGACGGGCAGGAAAACGGTTTCTCCGTCACAAACTCTGCCAAAGTCAACGAGATTCAGCAGTACATGACCGTCTGGAATTACATCTACGAAAATTATATCTTCGTCGCCAATTCCAAAATATTTTACAGCTTGGAACCCAAAACTCAGCAACTCCTCCGCGAAAAAGCTGTTGAAGCTTGCGAATGGGGACGCGACTTGGTCGAAAACGATGAGGAAACACTTCGCAAAAAAATTCGAGCAAGGCGGCATGGAAGTCATTGTTCTCACTCCCGAACAGCTCAAACCTTTCCAAGACAAAGTTCAGGGCGTGCGCCAAGAGCTCATGGAAAAATACGGCGACGAGGCTTGCAAGGCTTTCAATATTCACTGACAAAAAAATTTGGTCGAATCGGCATTTGCCGCACGACCGCAAAAAAATATACCCAAGTTATTTTACATAAAACTTTTAAGATTAACAAGTCAAAACACAGACGAAAAGATAACGCCGACTGCGGCGTTTTTTTTCTAAACAAATCCTCTCGCTCAAATCATACGCCGCATGAATCCAAAAGTGATTGTACAGCGGGAAATTTTTTTGTTATAATCTTCGCGTTTTGAAGTTTCACTTACAGCTTATGGGAGGTTTTTGTTGATGGAGAATTCTGCGTTGTCAATGCTGCCGCCGATTATCACGATAATCCTCGCGCTGTGGACGAAGGAAGTTTACACGTCGCTGATAATCGGAATTTTTGCGGGCGCAATGCTCTTCACGGGCGGCAACTTTCTGGAATCAATCGTCACCTTCTTTGAAATTATGGAAGGCAAAGTGGGCGGCAACGTAAACATTTTGGTCTTCCTGGTCATCCTCGGAATTTTGGTCGCGATAATCAGCAAATCGGGTGCGACGCGGGCTTACGGGAACTGGGCGCGCTCTGTCATCTCCGGCAAGCGTTCGGCTCTCGGACTGACCGCTTTCCTCGGCGTGCTGATTTTTATCGACGACTACTTCAACTGCCTGACGGTCGGCACGATTATGCGCCCCGTCACCGACAAATTTAAAATATGTCGCGCGAAGCTCGCTTACGTCATTGACTCGACGGCGGCACCCGTTTGCATTATCGCGCCCGTTTCAAGTTGGGCGGCGGCGGTGGGCTCGTCCCTCCCCGAAGGTTCGCTCGTCGACGGTTTTTTGCTTTTCCTGCAGACGATTCCTTTCAACCTTTACGCGATTCTCACGATGATTTTCATGGCGTTTATCGTCATCACCGGCAGAGACTTCGCCACGATGGGCGCGGTCGTTCGCAAGAACAATGAGCACTTTGAAATTCCCGACGAATACAAAGACGCCGTCAGCGAGGAGCAAAGCACGGGCGGGCAAGGAAAGATTGTCGACTTGATTTTGCCGCTGGTCGTTCTGATTTCCGTCTGCATTTACGCCATGCTTTACACGGGCGGCATTCACGAGGGCAAATCGATTTCCGACGCCTTCGCGGACTGCGACGCCTCCAAAGCTCTGGCTCTCGGCTCGTTCATCGCGCTGATTTTTATTTCCCTGCTCTATCTGCCCCGCAAGGTCGTCAACTTCAGCGAATACTGCGAGTGCTACTCTCAAGGCTTCAAGGCAATGGTGCCCGCGATTTTCATTCTGTGCCTGGCGTGGACTTTGTCTGGCATTTGCTCTGACAATTATCTGAACTTGGGCGGATACGTCGGCGGCGTCGTTCAAGAGCATGCCTCGCTTGCCATGTTCTTGCCCGTGATTTTCTTCCTCGTGTCCATGGGCTTGGCGTTCGCCACCGGCACGAGCTGGGGCACGTTCGGCATTTTGATTCCGATTGCAATTTCCGTGCTGGTCAATCTTCCTGCGGCGGACGCGTCTAACTTGCTTGTCATCTGCATTGCGGCGATTCTTGCCGGCTCAGTGGGCGGCGACCATGCCTCGCCCATTTCCGATACCACGATTCTTGCTTCGGCGGGCGCGCAATGTCATCACATTGACCACGTTTCCACGCAGGTGCCTTACGTGCTGACTGTTTCCGGTTGCTGCGTCGTCGGGTATCTTGTCGGCGGCTTCACGCAAAGCGGCTGGCTCGGTCTGGGCGTCGCGCTCGCGTGCCTTGCGCTCGTCATGGTTGTCATTCGCGCGAAGGTCCCTGCAATCGACGTGTGAGGTTGTCCCCTCTTTTTCAAGAGTGGCCCCGCAGAACCCGTCCTCAATGTTTTGGCTCGTCGCGCTCATTGGGCTGAGAAATATTTTTCGTTTGTTGAGCCTTACTTTTCTTTTGCGTGCCCAAAAGAAAAGTAAGCAAAAGAAAAGGGCACCTCGCAGGGGCGGCTCCTCATCCATGACGGCCTCAACTCTATCTCACGCAAAATAAAATTGGCGGTGAACTCCGAAGAGCTCATCGCCAAATTTTTTTGTCGCGGATTTTTATTTGAGTTTGGAATCGCTGATTCTATAAGTCGTGCCGTTGATATTAAATCTGTCGCTTGAACTTACATCGCTGAAGATAATTTTGCCGCCGCCCGAAATTGTCAGCGTCAAATCTCCGTCACTGTACTTGGAACTCTTGAACGAGCCGCGGGAGCCGTCCGCCGTGAAAATCTTGAGCATGTCGCCCGATTCCCAATCATAAATTCTGTCGGTGCCTTGGTTGACCGTGTAAGCGAACGTATCGTCGCCCGCGCCGCCGAAGAGCGAATCATTTCCCGCGCCACCCCAGAGACTGTCGGAGCCTGAGCCGCCGTAAAGTTTATCCTTGCCTTCGCCGCCAACCAACTGGTCGTTGCCCGCGTCGCCGTAAAGGACATCGTTGCCGCCTTCGCCCCACAGGCTGTCATCGTCCGCGCCGCCGTAAATTTTATCCACGGACTCGCCGCCGACAATGTAATCGTCGCCGCTGTCGCCCTTTATCGTCGCCTTCAAGCCGTAACTCCAAATTGAATCGTCACCGTTGCCGCCGTAAATCGTCGCATTGTCACCGCTGCTGTTAATCGAATCGTCGCCTGAGCCGCTCAAAATGTAAACGCCGCCGGACAAGCTTGAATTGTGGATGGTGTCGTCGCCGCTCGCCGTCACGATACGCGTTGAGCTTCCCCAGTTGTTTATGAAGTCGTCGCCTGCGCCGCTTTCAATCGTCACCTGCTTTGCCGCGCTGCCGACTGCCACGTAATCATCGCCCGCGCCCGTGTCGATTTTTGCTTTGCTGACAAAATTCTTGACGCTGTCGTTGCCGTAAAAAGTTTTGACGGACGAATCTTTGGTGTTCTCAATCGTCAAGTCGCCCGTCTGCCGCGCGAGGTATCTGAAAAATGTGAAGCCGCCTTCATACATAAATGATTCGTTCGTGCCCGTGTTGTTCACGTCGAGCCCGCTTTCAAAATCTGCGGCGGTCAAATTTTTGATAAGGTCAGCGCGAGAATTTTTTACGCCGATCGTCAGCTCCGCCAAACCTTCTCTGACGAAACCCGGCAAGCTGTAATAAGTTGGTTCCAAAAGAATATTCGCTTTCATGGCGGCATGAGTCATTTCATGGGCAACAGTTTTTCCAAAATTATTTTTCAAAGTGTCCCAATAATTCATGTTGATGTTCAGATTGAGCATCGCCGTTTTTCCTGTATCAAGATAATACGTGGAATAGGTGGCGGCAGGAAATTCATCTTCATTAAACGTGACGGACATTTCTTTGACCGTGGCGGAAGATTTTTTTCCGTAACCGAAGTTTGTGCCGTAAGATTCTTCGATGAGGTCGAGCGCGCCTCCAATCCACCAGGTGTAAAGACCGTTCCAGATAAATTTTTGAGTGTCGTTGAGGTCTTCGTAAGTTTTTCCGTCGCCGAGTTTAATGGTCAAACCTTTTTTTGTGAAGGAAGTTTTCTTGTAAGTTTTGAGCGAGCCGCTTTCTGGTACAACGCTCTCTTCGGTCTTGGTGGTCGAGCCGCCCGCGTCCGAGCCGGTTATCGCGCCCGAATCCTCCGTGTCGTAATCGATGCCGCAGTAGACTTTCAAAAAATCTTCGCCGTTGCTCTTTGCGTTCTTTGCGTCTTTTATCATGGCGGCTTTGATTTTTTTGAAAGTGGTGAAGGTCGAGCCCGTGGCAGATTTAATCGCCGCGTTGAGAGCCGCCTCGCCTTTCTTGGTCGTCTTGTCGAGTGACTTCATAAATTTCTTGATGACTTCTTGTTGAGTCATAAAAACCATCTCCTTCCTTGAAACAGAGAAAATTTTTGCCCGTTCATTATCCCCCCCCCCACCGCCCCTTTGTCAAGACCTTTGCAAAAAAAATCCCGCGCGAGGCGGGAAAATTTTTTCACAAATATTTTTCGGCAATCTCGTCGAGACTTATCGCTTCGGAGTAAAAATTTCCTTGGACGTTGGTCACGGGGAAGGTTTTAATCTTCTCGCGAATCGCGGCGTCCTCCACGCCCTTGATACAAACTTTTGTGCCGAGCTCCGACGCCAGCTCCGACAGGTGCTTGACGATTTGCAAATTGCCGGGGTCGTTTATGTGCGTGATGTAATCGCGCTCCAGCTTGATGAAGTTCGGGGCAAGGTCGCGCAGGAAGTCAATCGACGCGACGCCTGAGCCGAAGTCGTCAATCAGGCAGAGGATACCTTTGCGCTTGAGTGCGCGGACGATTCGCCGCAAAATTTCGGGCTCAATCAGTCGGCAGCTCTGCGTCAGCTCGAAGCAAAGATTTTTCGGCGGGAAGCCCACGAAGTTTGAAATTTTATCAATCTCCTCGAACAGGAAGTCGTCGACGATTTGCGCGGGGGAAATGTTGACGTTCAACATCAGGTCGGGCTTGCGCGCCAAAAGTTTCAGGCCGTCCTCCATGGCGCGGCGAAGAATCCAATAACCCAGCTCCTCGAAGAGGAAGTCGCGCTCCAAGACCGGCACGTAAGCTGACGGCGGCACGTCCCCGAATCGTTCGCTGTGCCAGCAAAGCAGAGCTTCAATCGAAGTCAATTTCTCTGTCGCGGCATTGAACACCGGCTGATAACGCAGAGAAAAATTTTTGCAGTCCATCAAAATGTCGTCGCGAACCTCGGCGATTAACTCCAGCGATTCGTGCGTGTTCATTCCGATTGCGCCGTTGTAATTGACCAGCTTGCCGTTGTGATAAAACTTCGATTCGTTGTAGACGAAATTGAGCGCGGCGTGAATCGTGCGTTCGTCGTAAGTGCCGCCGCCGAAATGAATCATGCCGCCGTTAATCGTGAGGACTTGGCGAACATTTTCGACGGGCAAACCCGCCAGCGTCGCGCGCCGAATTTTTTCGTACTTGACGGCAACTTCTTCGGGCGAAAGACTTTCGGTGAGGAACGCAAACTTCGCGCCCTCCATTCGATAAACCGTTCCTTCCTGCCCGATGACTTCTTGGAGGAGCCAGGCGGTCTGTTGCAAAACCGAATTGCCAAATGCGTAACCGTGCTCCTCGTTAATGTTGTTCATGCGATTGATTCCGCACAGCACGACGACGCAATTTCTTTTGAGCTCGGTGGCGGCAACAAGGTCGCGGAAGAAGCCGTATTGATTGCGCAACAAAGTAACGGGGTCGGTCACGGCAGTCACGCCCTCGTTAATCATTGTGCCGCCGATAATCGCGGGCAAGCCGTCCGCGTCAAAAATCGTCGCGCCGATATGACGAACAAGCGCGTAAGAGCCGTCCTTGAGTCGCGTGCGATAAGTCAGGTCGTAACCGCGGGTCTTGCCCTCCAGCAGCGCGTTCATCGTCCGCGTGTATTGAAATTTATCTTCGGGGTGAATGTAAGCTTTCCAGGCGTCGTGACCGGCAATGTATTCGTCGGGCAGCCCGAACAGCTCGACGGCGGCGGGGCTGAAGCGGGTGATGCCGCCTTTCACGTCGTAGACCGCGACGTAATTGCCGCGCCCGATTATCGTGAAGGCGTTGAAGATGTTGTCCAGAAATTTTCGATGCTCAGAGTTTTTCGTCATGGATTTATCAACTCCGTTTTAGGATTTAGGATTTGGGATTTAGGATTTAGGGGTGACTTCCTTAACTCTTAACTCCAAACTCCTAACTGAATTCAGGCGTCAAGCACTGACCATTCTTGCGTGAAGTAAAAACTTTTGCTTTCGGGGAGCTTGCCCCAATTTTCGACGACGCGGGCAATCGCGCGGGTAACGTCGTGGTGCCCGTCGGTGTTGGTCAGCAGGAGGAGAAATTGATTGGAGCCGTTCTGCGAAACGATATCGCCGCGCCGTAAAGTTTTGTGTAAGCATTCGATAAATTTTTCTCCCGCAGCTTTGAGCGGAATTTTTTCGCCGTCGCCCGTGCGCTTAAGCGCGAGCAGCACAATGCAAATCGTCTTGGCGTAACCTGCGCGCGTGCGCTTGAGGAAGCGATAAATATTTCTGAAGCTCTCGAACGGCAAAATGTACGCGCCGGGTTCTTTGTTGCGTTCGGCGAGAATCATTTCGATTTGCGCGAGCGTGACGACCGTCTCGACGTTTTCTTCGGGGGCGTCCTCGCTGAAAATGTTGTAACCATGCTTGCCGTTCTGCTTGACGATGTAAAGAGCCTTGTCCGCCTTTTTGTAAAGCTCAACAAAATCTGTGCCCGCCTGAGGAACGAGCACGCAGCCGATACTCGCGCCGAGCGGAATGTTCATGTCCTCGCCCATCAATTTTTTTGCGGCCTCGACGATTTTTTCGTTGATGAACTGACTTTTGGAGGCAATGGAGCCTTCGTCGCTGACGCCGTGGCAGAAGGCAACAAATTCGTCGCCGCCCATGCGCCCGATTAAATCCGTCGAACGCATCGCCGCCCGCAAGATGTCCGCGAACGCAATCAGAATTTTATCGCCCATGGCGTGCCCGTGAATGTCGTTGACGAGCTTAAAGCTGTCCAGGTCAATCATCATCAGCGAGCCGTGCGACTTCTTGCAAACTTTCGTGAGCTCCTCTTCCGACGAACCTTTGTTGAAAAGTCCGGTGAGTTTGTCGGTCGACGAAGTTTTTTTCAAATCTTGAATCTCGCCGACGGTTTGAAGGATATTCGCCACGCGCCGCAGCAACACGTCGGGGCGGAACGGTTTGCGGATAAAATCCATCGCGCCGTTGTCGAATCCTTTGCTCTCAACTTCCTCGGAGCTGTCCGCCGTCATGAACATGAACGGAATTTTTTTATGGAACTCGTTTTGCAATTCGATTTGCATTTCGTAACCCGTCATGCCCGGCATTCGGAAATCGGAAAGAACCATGTCGGGTTTTTCGTTGCGATAAATTTCCATTGCCTCTTGCGGAGACTGCGCGCAAAAAGTTTCGTATTGCCCCGCGAGCATGTTTTCAGTCATCATCAACGGAACCAGCATATCGTCGACGATTAAAATTTTTTTCATTGCCAAAACCTCACCGTCCGAAAAATTTTCAGCCGAAATTTTTTAAATCATTATAAATGTTTTGCGCGGCGAAGGAAAGAAAAATTTTCCGCACAAAAAATTCTCAGCCCGCAAAAAATTTTTCAGCAAAAAAAATCCCGCCGCATTGACGGGAGAAAAATTTTTTCCAACTCCTAACTCCTAACTCATCCGAGCTCTTCGACGACGATATTTTGATTCGTGAAGACGCAAATTTCCGCCGCGATTGACAGCGACTCCTTGGCGATTTCTGCGGCGGTCATCTCCGTGTGCGCCACGAGTGCTCTGCCCGCCGCCAGCGCGTAAAAGCCGCCCGACCCAATCGCCGCGATGTCTCCGTCGGGCTCAATCACTTCTCCGTTGCCCGAAAGCAGCAGCAGTTTGTCTTTGTCCGCCACGAGCAGCAAAGCCTCCAGCCGCCGCAAAATTTTATCTGTGCGCCAGTCCTTGGCGAGCGCGACCGCCGCCCGCATGAGGTGCCCGTGCGTCGATTCGAGTTTCTCTTCAAATTTTTCAAAAAGCGTGAAGGCGTCGGCGACCGAGCCCGCGAAGCCCGCCAAAATTTTGTCGTGATAGAGGCGGCGAACTTTGCGCGCCGTCGACTTCATGACCGTGCTGTTTCCGAAAGTTACTTGCCCGTCGCCCGCGATTGCGACCTTGCCGCCGCGTTTGACTGCCACGATTGTCGTTGAATGAAATTCCATTTATCTCAGCTCCCGTAAAAATTTTTCTGTATTCTCCATCGCCCATGCCGTGTGACGGGTTTCACTCGTCGAGCCCGATTAAATTTTCTTCGCGCATGAAAGCCGCCAATTTTTTTATGCCGCCCATGACCGCGCGATAATGTTCGGGCGTCAGCGACTGCGAGCCGTCCGAGAGTGCCCGCGCGGGATTCGGGTGCACTTCCATCATCAAGCCGTCCGCGCCCGCTGCGATTGCCGCCAAAGCCATCGGTTTGACCATGCGCCACTTGCCCGTGCCGTGTGAAGGATCAACGACGATTGGCAGGTGCGACAGATGTTTGACGGCCGCCACCGCCGACAAGTCCAGAGTGTTGCGCGTGTAAGTTTCGTAAGTTCGGATTCCGCGCTCGCAAAGCACGACGTCAGGATTGCCCGCGTTCATGATGTATTCCGCTGCGTTCAACCATTCGTCAATCGTGGCGGCCAGCCCGCGCTTGAGCAGGACGGGACGCTTGCACTTGCCGACCTCTTTGAGCAGCCCGAAGTTTTGCATGTTGCGCGCGCCGATTTGTAACATGTCCGCGTATTCGGCGACGGGTGCAATGCCTTCGACCGTCGTGACTTCCGTGACGATTTTCAAGCCCGTGACCTCTCGCGCCTCCGCCAAATATTTTAAGCCCTCGACCTCCAGCCCTTGGAACGAATACGGCGAAGTCCTCGGCTTGAATGCTCCGCCGCGCAAAAATTGTGCGCCGCCCTCCTTGACGATTCGTGCCGCCTTCAAGAGTTGCTCGCGGCTCTCGACTGCACACGGCCCCGCCATGACGACGGGTTCGCCTCCGCCGATTTTCACGCCGCTCACGTCGACGACACTCGCCTGCGGATGAAACTCACGGCTCGCAAGTTTGTAACTCTTTGAAATCGCGACGGAACTCTCCACGCCCGGCAACGCGTCAATCGCCACGCTCGCCAGCTTCGTCTTGTCGCCGATGACCCCGACGATTTTTTGCTGCGCGCCTTCCATTATCTTCGCGTCCAAGCCGACGCTCTTTATCGCTCTGATTACCTCGTCGATGTTTTGCGACGTCGCCTCCGGATTCATGATGATAACCACGAAAAACTTCCTCCTCTGTAAATCAATGCCCGTATGATACTCAATCGCGCGGCAAATGTAAATATCATTCGCGCGGACAAAAATCTTTTCAGGTTGACTTTACGCGCCGCTTTGATTATCCTTTTGCATGAGGTGAAATTTTTTGGGCTTGAAGATGAAAATTTACCGCGCGTTGACGGGAGCGACGGTCAGAAATTTTGTCCGCCGCGCCGAAGATTTTTTTGCGCTCAATTTGCCGACCGCTCACCGAAAAATTTTTTTGCCGACCAAAGCCGCCGCCAAGTCCGCGCTGTTGAAATTTTCCATGGCGCGCGGGAAAAAATCTGCGCGGGCGGCAAGCGTGTGGAAAGTTTCCTTCCGCGAAAATTTTTCGCCGCGCGTGAGTGTCATCGTTCCCAACTTCAATCACGCGCCCTTCCTGCCCCAACGCCTCGACACGATTTACAATCAAACTTACAAAAATTTTGAAGTGATTCTCCTCGACGACTGCTCGACCGACGACAGCCGCGACATCTTAAAAAATTTCCAAGCTTGCCACTCGGACAACACGCGCCTCATCCTCAACGAAAAAAATTCCGGCGGCGTCTTCAATCAGTGGCGCAAGGGAATTGACGCGGCGCGCGGCGATTTAATTTGGATTGCCGAGAGCGACGATTTCAGCGCGGAAAATTTTCTCGCCGAACTCGTGCCCGCCTTCTCCGACGACGCGATTCAACTCGCCTTCTGCCGCACGGATTTCATTCAAGACGACCAAAAAATTTTTACGAGCGAACAATACCTCGCCGACCTGCCGAACTTCGACTGGAAAAAAATTTTTGCGATGACCGCCGCCGAATTCGTCGCCCAAGGTTTCGGCGTGAAAAATATTATCCCGAACGTCAGCGGCGTCCTCTTCCGCAAGAAAAAATTTTTCCCCGACGCGTGCCTCGACATGAAACTTTGCGGCGATTGGCTCTTCTACCTCAGCGAAATTTTGGGCGGCTGCGTTTATTACTCGCCGCGCGCCACGAATTTTTATCGCGTCCACAAAAAAAGCACGTCCCTCAAGATTCAGAGGGAGCCGCGCTATTTTATTGAGCACGAACGAATCGCCGCGCACGTCGCCGAAAATTTTTTTGTGCCCGCAGAAGTCCACGAGGCGCACAGAAAAAATTTGGAGGAGCATTTCTTCGGTTATTACGGCGGCAAGGACATCGCCGAGCTTGAAAAACTTTTCGACGTGAAAAAAATTCTGCGCGCCACTCGCAGGCCGAACGTTTTAATCGGAGTGTTCGCGTTCAGCATCGGCGGCGGAGAAACTTTTCCTCTGACACTCGCCAACGAACTCAGCCGCAGAAATTTTCCCGTCACCGTTTTGAATTTCCAAATGGCCGACGACTTGCCCGACATCCGAAAGAAACTTAATCCCGACGTCCCGCTGGTTTATCTGAACAACACGGGCGGGCTTGCCGAGGTCGTCGAGCAATTTAAAATCGACGTGATTCACACGCACCACGGAGCCGTCGACGTTGCCGCGAGTTTCGTCGCCGAAAACAATCCGCGCCTGCGCCACGTCGTCACACTTCACGGCATGTACGAGGCCGCCGACCCCGATTACCTCAAAAAAATTCTCGCCCGCGTAAAAAAATCTGTCGACGCGTTCGTTTATATCGCCGACAAAAATTTGATTCCGTTCAAAGATTTCGGGCGCGAAAAAATTTTTCAAAAGATTGGCAACGGGCTGGAGCGCGCGCCGATTAATCCCGTGCCCCGCGCGGAACTGAATATCCCCGAAGAATCTTTCGTCGCGTGCGTCGTGAGCCGAGCCATCTCGCAGAAAGGTTGGCAGGCGGCAGTCGACGCGGTTAAGCTTGCAAACTCTTCGGGCTGGCGTCGAATCGATTTGATTTTGGTCGGCGCGGGCGAAATGTATGACAAACTTTTCGGGCGCGTGCCGGAATTCGTGCACCCGGTCGGCTTCAAGAGCAACGTGCGCGATTATCTGGCGGCGGCTGATGTCGGGCTGCTGCCGAGCGAATACGCGGGCGAAAGTTTTCCGCTGCTGATAATCGACAGCTTCTTCGCGGGACGCCCCGTCGTCAGCTCCAATCTCGGTGAAGTCCCGGCGATGGTCGAGGACGCGGGCGTCGTCTTTGATTTGGTTGGCGGAAAAGTTCCCGTCGCCGAGCTTGCGAAAATTTTGCGGACACTCGCCGATGACTCAGAGCTTTACGAAAAATTTAGGAACCGCGTCGCCGTCGTTGCCGAAAAATTTTTCATTGAGCGCGTTGCAGAAAAATACGTCGCTGTCTTTGAGGATAAATCCCCATGAGTTTTTTCAACCGCCTGAAAGATTTCTGCGCCATAAATTTTCCCGCCGCTTACGAATCGGTTTACCGCTTCCGCCACGGCATTCATCTGGAAGATTTGGGCGAGACGGTTGCCGTTCGTTCCAAAGAGTTGACCGAGCACATCCGCCTGAAAAACAGAAAAGATTTTGCCTTGAAAGTCCCGCCGGATTTTTCCGCGCCGCCGACGAAGTTGCGGGTCGCGGCGGTCGTTCACATTTTTTATCCCGAACTCGCCGACGAGCTGAAAAATCTTCTGCTGAACATTCCGTGCAAGGTCGACGTGTTCATCTCCACGACTGCGCCCGAAAAAAAATCCGCGATTGAAAATGTCTTCGGCGACTTCGACAAGGGCTCCGTCACGATAAAAATTTTTGAGAATCGCGGGCGGGATATCGCGGCGGCTTTCGTCGGCTTCAGGGAAATTTATGACCGATACGACGCGTGCGTGCACATTCACTCGAAAAAATCTTTGCACGCGAAAAATCGGCTGTCGGGCTGGAGAAATCATCTTTACAGAAATCTTTTGGGCAGTCCCGAAATTGTCGGCGGCATTCTGGAAATTTTGTCGGACGCGCGAGTCGGTTTGGTCTTCCCGCAATACTTCACGCCGATTCGAATCTCCGTGAACTGGGGCAGAAATTATCTCGTCACGAAAAATTTTTTGCACAGGCTCGGCATTGAAGTCGACAACAGAAATTTGATTGAGTTCCCGGCCGGCTCGATGTTTTGGTTCAAGCCGAAAGCCCTCGCGCCGCTCTTCGACAGCGGGCTGACGTTCGACGACTTCCCCGAAGAACGCGGGCAGATTGACGGGACGATTGCCCACGCGATTGAGCGCGCGTTCCTGTTCATCGTGGAGGCGGCGGGCTTCGGCTGGGTCAAGGTCGACAGCGACGAAAAATTTTTCAACATGACACCGATTCTGAAGTCGCACTCGCAGGAGGAGCTGGCCGCCAACATTGAACGCGCGCGGCACTCAGTCATGAAAAAATATTGACGTGTTATCCCCTCTTTCTCAAGAGTGGATTCGCAGAACCTGTCCTCACTGCTTGGGCTCGTCGTGTTCATTCGGCGGATAAATTTCTTTTGAGTTTTTGAATCATACTTTTCTTTTGCTTGTCCAAAAGAAAAGTATGCAAAAGAAAAGGACACCTCGCGGGGGCGGCTCTTCGTTCGTGATTTGGAGGTTGAGGTTACCCGCAGCCGTCAGTGCGGCGGATGACGCCATCACGGCGTCAGACGCGCCGCGGCCGCCGTCCATGGCGGCCTCTTGGTTGCCGGGCACTTTTTTCAAAAATTTTTAAGCACGCCGTCCAAACCCTCGCGCCGATAAATTTCTTTGTAACGTTGAAGATTTTGCTGAATCAAATTATCCAAGGCTCTCATGCTGAGCAACTCGACGGGCGCGCGGTCGTCCGTCAAAATTTTTTCTCCGCGGGCGGGCGTCGTCCAAGTGTCGGCGATGTGAATCATCAGCCGCGATAAATTTTCGTCGGAAAGATTTTCTGCGCGGGGGCGAAGACTGTCCAAAATTTTTTCGTCCGCCGCCGCGAATAAAATTCTGTTCGTGGCGGAGCGCGCGTCGACCGTCTTCACGGCGGGAAAATTTTTTCCAATCGTGTCGGTCAGGTACTCGTTGATGTTGCCCGCGCCCGAAGCCCGCATGTTCATGTTGACGACCATCACGCCGTCGGGAGCCAAATGATTTTTCACCAGCGAAAAAAATTCCGTCGAGCTCATCTGGAACGGCGGAGAAATATCTTGGAAGGCGTCGACCAAAATCACGTCGTAAAAATTTTCGTCCGCCTGAAGGAAGGCGCGCCCGTCGTAAGTGGCGACCGCGACTTCTTCGGGCAGGGCGAAATATTTTTTTGCCAGCGCGGTGATTTTCTCGTCAATCTCCACGCCCGTGATTTGCGCGGACGGAAAATATTTTCGGCATTGCTCGGCGAAGGTGCCCGTGCCCATTCCAAGAATCAAAATTTTTTTGCCGTCGGTGAGGAGCGGAGCCGCCAGCGCGTAATCGTAATACATGCCCGTGAGCCCGCCGCCCTTGACCTTGAGCGACTGCACGCCGAACAAAACATTCGTCGAGAAAATAATTTTGTCGGGCGTCTCTTTGACTTGCAGGTAATTGTAAATCGATTCGCCCTCGTACAAAAGATTTTTTTCCCAGAAGGCGAAACTGTTCGCGCTGCCGACGACGCCGCACAAAATAAAAATCATCACGGCTGCCGCGCAGAAAATTTTCCGCGCGCCGACACTCACGAAATAAATTATCCCGATGAGCAAAAGGACGCCGGAGAAGATAAAAAAAGTTACGGCGGTGCCTGCGGCGGGAATCGTCACGAACGTCGGAAGGAAAGTTCCGATTATGCTTCCGACCGTGTTGAAGGCGTTGAGGTTGCCGACGATTCGTCCGTTGTGTTCGAGATTGTCCGTCGCGTACTTAACGAGCGAAGGCGTCACGGTTCCGAGCAAGAACAGCGGCAAAACGAAAATCGCCATGCACGAGAGGAACGCCGCCCAAATTAAAAGGTTCGTGTCGATGGCGACGATTAACACGCCGGCGAGCGCGAGGATTAAATATTTTCCGAGGACGGGAATTGCTCCAATCCACAGCGCGGCGATTATCAGCCGCCGATAAAGTTTTGCGGGGTTCGCGTCGAGGTCAGCGCGCCGCCCGCCCCAAACATTTCCGAGCGCGAGCGCAATCATTATCGTGCCGATGATTATCGTCCAGACGATTTGCGACGAGCTGAAGTACGGCGCGAGCAGCCGAGCCGCTCCCAGTTCGACGGCCATTATCGACATGCCAGAAAAAAATTCCGTGGCGTAAAGAAAATTTTTGTTGGCGAGCAGCGGAGAGATTTTTTCCATTCAATTCAATCCTTCAGAAAAATTTTTTGAGCGCGGAGAAATTTTTTGCGGCGTTCATTGTAACAAAAAAATCCCCTCGCGTTTGCAAGGGGACAAAAATTTTTTTACTTCTTCTGCTCGGCGAGGAATTGCGTCAAAGTTTTTCCGCCGACGCCCCAGTTATCCAAATCATTTTCCTTGACGAGGACGTAAAAAAATTTTTCGTCGACGCCGAGGATTTCGCTGGCGGTCTTCGTCAGCCCCGCGATAAGTTTTTCCTTCTGCTCTTTTGTCGGATGAACCGCATCGATTGAAATTAACGGCATAAAAATTCCTCCTCAACTCAAAAGTTTGACAACAGCTTCGCCGACGCCCGCCGCCGACGCGGGATTCTGTCCGGTGACGAGCCGCCCGTCCTCCACGACGTGATTGCTCCAGTTCGCCGCCGCGTGATGAATCGCGCCGTGATTTTTGAGCGCGGTCTCCAAAAGGAACGGCACGATGTCCGTCGCCTGAACCGCCGCTTCCTCGCCGTTGGTGAACGCCGTCAGATTTTTTCCGTCGACGAGAAATTTTCCGTCGCTGAGCTTGACGTTGACTAACGCCGCGGGACCGTGGCAGACCGCCGCGACAATTCCGCCGCGCTCGTAAATTTCGCGGGTGACTTTATCAATCGCCGCGCTGTCCGCGAAATCCCACATGACGCCGTGACCGCCCGCAAAAAATATCGCGTCGAAGTCGGCGGCGTTCGCGTCGTCGAGTTTAATCGTGTTCGCGAGCTTGGCTTGAAAATTTTCGTCGTCCCAAAATTTTTTGTTAATTGGGTCGGTGAAGTCGAGGCTGTCGCCGTCAATCGGAGGCTTGCCGCCCTTAATCGACGCCAGCGCGAAGTCGAAGCCCGCCGCCGAAAATTTTTCCAGCGGGTGAGTCAGTTCGCTGAGCCAAAAGCCCGTCGGAATTCCCGTCGCGCCCTTGACGTTGTTACTCGTCACGACGCACAAAATTTTTTTCATGTGCAACATCTCCTGTTAAAACTTTTCCGAGCAACGTGACGTTGCATCCAATGGACGCGCCAAATCGCTCGGCACTTGCAAAGTAACTGCCGCGTTTTAAAATTTCTCCGACAACACAATCTTGGTCGGTTGGTAATCAATCACTTTCTCGGTTTGAATCAGCGAATCAACTTGCCCGCGGAAATTTTTGTACGCGCCCGAAGAAAAATATTTTTGCGCGGCGGCCGCGTCGCTGAAGATAATCATCGTGTGCAAAAAATTCGGGCGGGGCTGCTCGGCTGTGACGAACGCGCCCATGACTCCGACTTCCTCTCGGACGGCTCGGACAGCTTCATCGGAAATAATTTTTTGGAAGGCGGCGAGATTCGCGGGCGAAATTTCAAAGCGGCGAGTTTGAACGACAGTTCCGACGCCGCGATTTTTTTGCTCAAGGACAATTCCGTTGACGGGCAAAATTTTCAGGCCGGCGAGAATCGGCAAACGTTCGGCGCGATACTGTTGGAAGGCGGGGCTCGTGCTGTGAATGCGATAAGCCTCGTCGCTCTCGTAAATTTCCAGCAGCCTCATCAAGTTCGGGTTGTCTTTCTCAATCACGCCGTAAAGCGCGTAAGTGCCCTTCTCCTTCGCGCTCGTCGCCGCCAAAATCCTCGCGCCCATTTCAATCATCTGCGGCATCGTTCCGTCGGTTGATTCGACGACCGCCCACTGCACGCGCGGAAAATTTCCTTCGGGCGTGCGAACGGATTTTGCGTCCGCCGTCGCTGTCATCATCAACATCACTCCCATTAACAGCAAAAAAATTTTTTTCATCGCTCAACCTCCCAACAGAGCTCGCGCGTTGTCGACGTAAATTTTTTCTGTCCAACCTCTCCGCGAAAGTTCTTCGTCGAATGATTTTTTCTTGCGCAGAAGAATTTGCGCGGGCACGTAAGGATAATCCGTGCCGAAAATTATTTTGTCGAGGCTCGCGACTTTCAGCAGCATGTCGAATTGTTCGGGCATGGGGTCGCCCGCCGTGTCGAAGAATAATTTCCCGAAGCTCGCCGCGAAATCCGTCGGCGGCATTAAATTCATCGACGCCAGCATTTGGAACATCGCGCCGGCTCTTTGCTTCATGTAAGGCAGGAAGGAGCCGCAGTGCGGGACGACGATTTTCAGCCGCGGAAATTTTTCAAGCGTGCCGTTCGCCGGCATGTTCAGGACGGCGCGCGTGGTGTCGACGGGATATTCAAACAACGCCATGACTTTGCCCGTGACGACACCCGCCCTCGGCAACTGCCGCGCAGGACTCGGATGGATTATCACGAGTGAATTTTTTTCGTTGAGCGCGGAGAAAATCGGGTCAAGTCGTTCGTCGCCCAAGTAAACGCCGTCGGAGTTGCTCGCGACCTTCACGCCCAGTGCTCCCAATTTTTTTGTCGCGTAATTAAATTCTTCGATTGAGCCTTCGACGTGCGGCAGGGGCAGCGTCGCCACGAATCCGAATTTTTTTGGGAAGCGTCGACAAAGCTCGGCGAACTCCTCGTTAATCGCGCGCGCCGCCGATTTGTCGGATATGTGCGGCGTCGCCATGGACAAAACCGTGAAGTCGATGCCCGCGTCCTCCATGAACTGCAGATGACTTTCCACATTCCATTTCGGCAGCGGGAAACCTTCCTCGGCCGCCGCGTCGATTTTCAATTTCTTCAGCGCGTCGACGTAACTCGGAAGGATTGCGTGCGCGTGGAAGTCGATTCGTCCTGCCGAGAAAATTTCTGCCGCGTCCGCGTTCATTGCCAAGCCTCCAATCGTCAGTGCCAAACTCATTTTCAAAAATTCTCGTCGATTCATTACCTCACCCAAAAAAATTTTAACACGCGAAGTTGACTTCAAGTCAACAAAAATTTTTCGCGGCGGAGATTTTGTTGTATAATCTGGAAAAATTTTTGCGAGGTGCAGCGATGATAATTTTGATTGATTACGGCGTGGGGAATTTGTACAGCGTGGCGAAGGCGGTGGCGAGTGTCGGCGGCGACGTAAAAATTTCGAGCGCGGCGGACGACCTCAAACGCGCGGAGAAAATTATTTTGCCGGGCGTCGGAGCTTTCGGCGACTGCATGAAAAATCTTTCGGCGACGGGTCTCATCCCGACGATTGAGCGCGAAGTTGCCGGCGGGAAAAAAATTTTGGGCATTTGCGTCGGGCTTCAGATTTTGTTCGCGGGCAGCGAGGAATCGGCGGGCGTCGACGGCCTGAAAATTTTCGGCGGGCAAGTCAGACGGATTCGCGCGGGCGATTTAAAAATTCCGCACATGGGCTGGAACTCGGTCAGTTTCGGCGACTCAAAACTTTTCGCGGGCTTGAGCGGCGCGCCGTATTTTTATTTCGTCCACAGCTTCCACGCCGTCCCCGACGACAAAAAAATTATCGCGGCGACGACCACTTACGGCGAGCAGGTCACGGCGGCCATCGAGTTTGAAAATATTTTCGCCACTCAGTTTCACCCCGAAAAGAGCGGCGACGTCGGCTTGCGTGTCCTGAAAAATTTCGTCGAGCTGTGAGGAGGCGAGCGCGTGGCTTATCAAAGAAAAGCAGGCGATAGAATAACATTTTGGGAAGTAATTCATCGTCCAACCTCATTTTCTAGTGATGATTTGGAATTTTTATTAAACGAAGGAATTATTATTACATTTGGTAAAAAAAACATCGATAGACTTTCTGCAATGCGTAATGGAGATTATTTTTATCTTTGCGAGGCAGTAAGAGTAAAATTAATCGGACGAATCATTGACGATGAACCAGAAAAATCTTACAAAAAGAATTATTTTCATGATGGGTATCAACGTCATTACGAAATGATTTTTCCAGTCGATGGCGTACCTTTAATCAAAAAATTTTATCGTAGCGAAGAAAAATACTATACTCCAAATTTTTCAGGTAGCTTAAACAATCAAAAACGACCACACGTGGTTGAAATTAGTCAAGATGATGCAAGCGACTTTGAAAAAAATATTCTACGTCCATTTTTCGGCATTGGAATAGAAGATTTGCCAGATTTATGGTCTTCTGAAACAATTATTCCAACGTCAAGTCCATCTAATAAAATTCCGCAACCTTTAGAGAATTTTTTTCCGCTCAATCAAATTCTCTGCGGACCACCCGGCACAGGAAAAACTTTTTCCACGACCGCTTACGCCGTGGCAATTTGCGATAACCAAAAACTCGGCGCGCCGCCCGACAAAAAAAGATTCGACCAACTCCGCGCGGACGGCAGAATAAAATTCGTGACGTTTCATCAGAGTTACGGTTACGAAGATTTCATCGAGGGCATTAAGCCGACCGTCGACGAGCGCGGAAATATTTCTTACAAAGTTGAGGCGGGCGTCTTCAAAAAATTTTGTGACGAGGCAAAAAAATTTCCGACGGCGAATTTTGTTTTCATCATCGACGAGATAAATCGCGGGAACATCTCAAAAATTTTCGGCGAGCTGATAACTTTGATTGAGGACGACAAACGCGGCGAACTTCACGCGACGCTGCCCTACTCGCAGGACGAATTCACCGTCCCGAAAAATGTTTACCTCCTGGGCACGATGAACACCGCCGACCGCTCAATCGCGCTGCTCGACACGGCTCTGCGCCGCCGATTTAATTTCGTGGAGATGATGCCGCGTCCCGAACTCTTGAACGAAAACCTCGACGGAATAAATCTGCGCAAGGTGCTGGAAAAAATCAACGAGCAAATCGAAACGCTCCTCGACCGCGACCACACAATCGGGCACGCGTATTTAATCAAGTGCGAGAAGATTGAGGACGTCGCCGAAGTTTTCCAAAACAAAATCATTCCGCTCCTGCAAGAATATTTCTTCGACGATTACGAAAAAATTCGTGACGTGCTCGGCGAAAAAATTGTCAGCCTCAAGCCGTACCGAATCAACGTCGACGCTTTGAAAAATCCGGAGAGTTATCCGCAATGAAAATCGTCCGCGAGTTTGAAAAAATTTTTGCCGACGAGTGCGACTGCTTCGACGAGCTGAGCAAATTCGTGGAAGCGGGCGAGTACCTGAGCTTGGGCTGGCAGAGGGGCAGAGGCGCGTTTGTGCAGGCGAAAAATTTTGTCGGCGTGATTCATCTGCCGAGCGGTTTTCAAATTGAAATTCTCCCGAAACTCGACGCGCCCGAAAAAAATTTGCGCGAACTCGTCGTGGAAATGATTCGCGCGCTGAAAAATTTCGCGGGCAAAGATTTTCTCGCCGCCGACCTCGACACGGCGCACCTGCCGCTCTACGAAATTTTCATCCGAAATTATTTGGAAATGGTTTCGGCATTGGTCAAGCGCGGGCTGAAGTCGTCGTACATCTCGCGCGAAGAGAATTTGAATTTTTTCAAGGGCAAGCTCCTCGTCGGGCAGCACGTCCGAAAAAATTTCGCGCACCGAGAAAAATTTTTCGCCGCGTTCGATGAGTACAGCCTCGACCGCCCCGAACACCGCTTGATTAAGTCGACGCTCGACAAACTCTTGCACACGACGCGCGACCCAAAAAATTTCCGCCAGGCGAACCGACTGCTTGCCGATTTTGATTCGGTGGAGCAGTCGTTCAACTTTGCGGCAGATTTTGCGGCGGCCTCGAATGACAGATTGAATCGCGATTACGAAATCGTCATGGCGTGGACGAAAATTTTCTTGGCGGAAAAAAGTTTCACGGCGTTCGCGGGGAGGGCGCGGGCTGCGGCTTTGCTCTTCCCGATGGAAAAATTATTTGAGGCTTACGTCGCCGCGCACGTCAAAAAATTTTTCGCCGACCGCAACGTGAAGATTCAGGCGCAGGAAAAATTTTTGTTCGACGCGCCGAGAGAATTCGGACTCAAGCCCGACATAATTCTCGACGACGGAAAAATCATCATGGACACGAAATGGAAGCTGAAAATTTCCGAGGGCGACATGTATCAGATGTTCGCATACGCCAAAAGATACGGCGCGGAGAAAATTTTCCTGCTGTGCCCGCCGAATGCTGATGGAGAAAAAATTTATCGCGCGGAAGATTTCAGCGTCCAAATTTTTTTCGTCGACCTGTTCGACATGGATTTGAGCATGAAAGCCCTCGCCGAGCTGAGCCGCCGCTGAAAAATTTTTTACGCCCGCCTCCGAATCGAAACGCCGCTGAAAATTTTTTCACAAAAAAAACTCCTCGCCGATTGACGGGGAGTTAAAATTTTTTGCGAAGGTTCAGCCCATGGTCAAAGCCATGATTGCCTTCTGAGTGTGCAGACGATTTTCCGCCTCGTCGAAGATGACGTGCGCGTTGTCCTCGAAAACTTCGTCGGTGATTTCTTCGCCGCGATAAGCGGGCAGGCAGTGCAGGACGATTACATTTTTGCTCGCGCCGCGCAGAAGATTTTTGTTGACCTGATACGGCGCGAAAATTTTTTTGCGGGCGTCGTGTTCGGCTTCCTGCCCCATGCTCGCCCAAGTGTCCGTGGCGATGATGTCGGCGTCCGCGACGGCCTCCGCCGGGTCTTGCGTCCAAGAAAGTTTCGCGCCGGTCTCCTCTGCGTCAGCCAACGCGTTCTCGAAAACTTTTTGATTCGGCTTGTAATTTTCGGGCGTGGCGACCGCCAAAGTCATTCCGACCTTCGCCGCGCCGTAAAGATAAGAATTCGTCATGTTGTTTCCGTCGCCGACGTAAGCCATCTTGAGCGCGCGGAAATTTTTTCCTTTGTGCTCGCGAATCGTCAGCAAATCGGTGAGCACCTGGCACGGGTGAAGCAAATCCGTCAGCCCGTTGATTACGGGGATGTCCGCGAACTTTGCCAGCTCCTCGACCTTGGCCTGCTCGAACGTGCGAATCATGATTCCGTCCAGATAACGCGCCAAGACTCGTGCGGTGTCTTTAATCGGCTCGCCGCGTCCGAGTTGCAAATCTTTGCTCGACAGGAACAAACCCGTGCCGCCCAGCTGAAAGATTCCGACCTCGAATGAAACTCGCGTGCGCGTCGAAGATTTTTCAAAAATCATTCCGAGTGTCTTGCCCGCCAAAATTTTGTGCTCGACGCCCGCCTTTTGCATGACCTTGAGACGTGCGGCGCAGTCCAAAATTTCTGCGACCTCGTCGGTGCTCAAGTCGTGAATCGAAAGCAAATCTTTTCCCTTTAACAAAATATCAACCTCCAATTTTCAATAAGTCGTTAATGTAATCCGTCTCGACAAACTCGCGCCACATGCTGTTAATTCGCATGGTGTTCATCATTTGCGGAACAATCTGCGCGGCAACGATTCGCAAATCTTTTGCTTCGGGATAAGGCAGGTTCAAAAGATTTGGCAGCTCGCGAACGAAAAGCCGTGCGTCCGCGAAGCTCATGCCGATAAGCGACCGCAGAATCCCGATAAGCGACGCCTTCTCGAAAAACTTTGCGGGCGCGTCGTCGGTCAGCCGTGTCTTGAGATAAGCGGCGACTGCGCGGCACGTCAAGAACGTTTCAAGCTTGCCCGAATAAAATTGCGGCGGAGTGTTCGGCAGCAGCGTCGGCGCAAGATTTTTCATCAGCGCATTGAGCAATCGCTCGTTGGCGTGAACCATGTCGGGCGGCTTGAACTTCTTCGCGCGCTCGAAGCGGTAACGCAAAATCTCGTCGTCGAATTCCTCGTTGCGGTCGTTGAAGTCGAAAGCCTCCATGTGATAAGTATTGTGGTCAGCCGCGCCGCGCGAAACTTTTTTGGCGTACTCCTCGCGGCTCTTCACGCTGTAATGATTCATGACGATTTTTTCAGCCGTCACGGGTTTGTTGAAGGCTCCCTGCACAATGCCGCCGTTCTCGTTGACGGCAAAGACTCCCTCAAAGTAAAACGCGAAATGCGGAATGGACATGTAACTTATCATGCGCGGGTTGGCAATGGTGCTGACGTGCGCGTTGCCCATGCCGTTCGGTACCCAATCGTTCGGAGCGCGCCGCGTGAATCTTTCCAGCACGCCGCGAGAATAATCTGCCTTCTCCTGCCCCGCCGAACCGAATGCGTGAAGATTGACTGCCAAGCCGCCCGCATTCGGTTTGTCTGCCAAAATTTCGTCGACGACTTCAGAGATACCCCCCCCCAATTTGCTTTTCGGGAAAATGAATTCGTCGCCGTCAATGAACGCCATGTAACGGCTGAAGAATTTGAATCGTTTGAAAGCATCGTTGTAGGTTTGCATTTGCATGAATTTGCCCGGCGCGTGAAAATAATCGACGAGCCCCGCTTCGACGTAAGGGCGGGCGACTTCGGCTTGATTGTCGGGGCTGTCGTTATCGTAAAGATAAAAATGTTCGACGCCTGCCAGCAGATGATACTCAATCCACTCCTTGAGATATGGAGCCTCGTTCTTGAGAATCGACACGACCGACAAATCGTGCAGGAATAAATTTTTGTCGACCATGGATTTACTCTCCAAGCACGCCGTCCAAAATTTTTATGAGCTCGTCGACGTGCGCCTCGGTGATGATGAGCGGCGGAATGAATCGGAGCACCGTGCCGACCGTGCAATTTATAATCGCGCCGCGTTTCATGCACTCGTTGACAATCTCCACGCCCGAACGTTTCGGATTTGTCAATTGCGCGCCGAGAATCAATCCTTCGCCGCGAATCTCGCCAATCTGAGCGGGATATTTTTTTTGCAAGTCGATGAGTCGGCTCTTGAAATATTTTCCGACCTCTTCGACGTGCGCCAAAAATTTTTCGTCGGGCACGGTGTCGAGCACAACATTTGCCGCCGCACACGCCAGAGGATTTCCGCCGAAAGTCGTGCCGTGGTCGCCGGGCTTGAAGGCTTGCGCAACCTCCTCGGTGACACAGAACGCGCCAATCGGCACGCCGCCCGCCAAGCCCTTCGCCAGCGTGACGATATCGGGTTTGACGCCGTACTTTTGGTAAGCGAAAAATTTTCCGCTGCGCCCGATGCCCGATTGAATCTCGTCGAAGATGAGGAGCGCGCCGTGTTTGTCGCAAAGCGCGCGAACTTTTTTAAGGTACTCGTCCTTCGGAGGATAAACGCCGCCCTCGCCCTGAATCGGTTCCAACATCACCGCGCAAGTTTTGTCGGAAATTTTTTCGGCGAGTTCGGCGGCGTCGTTGAAGTGAACGTACTCGAAGCCGGCGGGCAAAGGCTCCAATCCTTCCTGATAATGCGGCTGACCCGTCGCCGTCAAAGTCGCCAGCGTCCGCCCGTGGAAGCTGTTCCAGGCCGTGATGATTTGAGTTTTGTCTGCGGAAAATTTTTTTGCAAACTTGCGCGCGATTTTGAGTGCGCCTTCGTTTGCCTCCGCGCCCGAGTTCGCGAAGAAAACTCTGTCCAGCCCGCTGAGTGCCACGAGTTTTGCGGCGGCGTCGGCTTGCGGCTGCGTGTAATACAAATTGCTCACGTGAATGACTTTTGCCGCCTGCTCCGAGATTGCTTTGACCAGCGGCTGATAATTGTGTCCGAGGACATTGACGGCGATGCCCGCCAGGAAGTCCAAATATTTTTTCCCGTTGACGTCGTAAAGGTAAACGCCCTCGCCGCGCTCCAAGACGATTCGATAACGCTTGAACACGGGCAGATAATTTTTTTCGTCCCGTTCAAAAATTTTTTCTTCAGTCAAACGAATCACTCCTTAAAATTTCTCAGCAAGTCATGCAGATAATCCAGCTCCATGTAACCTAAATTGTCATTTTTCATTCGCGCGAAGTGTCTTAACTGCGGAATGATTTGCAGTGCCGCGTCGCGCAAATTTTTTACGGCGGGATAAGGTAAGCTCAAAAGATTCGGCAGCTCGCGGATGAAAATTTGAGCTTCGGCGGGAGTGAGTTTGCCGAGCGATTTTAAAATTGCTTCGAGAGATTTTGCTTCGCAAATTTTCCAGTACTCGGCGTCGTTCGGAAATTTTTCGCGAAGATAAGAACTCAACGCCCGACAAGTCAGAGCCGCCTCCAAAGAAATTTCCGCGCCCGACAAATTTTCAATCAGAGCTTTCGTCACGCGGCCGAATCGTTGCCCGTCGCTTTCGAGAGAAAAATTTTCTGAGCGGGTGACACGGTATTTTAAAATGCCGTCGTCGAATTCGTCGTTGTTGTCGAAGTGTGGGAAGAGCTCGGCGTTAATCGTGTAACTCGTCGCGTTGCCGCGCCTCCATTTCTTCTCGAACTCTTCCTTGCTTTTGCACCGATAATGATTAATCGCAATTTTGTCCGCGACGATTGGCAAGGCGTAATGATTCGGAATAAGCGGCGTACAGTTTTCGTCGACGGCGTGAAAGTTTTCAAAGTAAATCGCATAATGTACGCTCGATTTTTTTATGAGGCGCGGGTTGGCGACGATTTTGAGATGAACATTGCCCAAGGTATGAGTTATTCCCCTGCTGTCCGTGAACCGTCCGTAAAAATCTTTTCGCGCACGCCGAGTGAATCTTTCCAGCACGCCGCGAGAGTAATCCGCCTTCTCGTGACCGTTCGAGCCGAACTCCTGCCAGTGAATCGACAAGCCCGCCGCGTTCGGATTGCGCGACAAAATTTCGTCGACGACTTCGACAATACCCCCCCCCAATTTGCTTTTTGGGAAGATGAATTCGTCCAAGTCGATGAACGCCATGTACCTGTTGAAGAATTTAAATCTTTTTATGGCGTCGTTGTAAGCCGGAAACAGCGAGAGCTTGCCGGCAATGTTCGTGCTCGTCACCAGGCCGGCTTGAACATACGGCGCGACAATTTTTTCGTAATCGTCGGAGCTGTCGTTGTTGTAAAGATAAAAATGTTCGACGCCAGCCAGCAGATGATAATCGAGCCACTCTTTCAGATAACGTCCCTCGTCCTTGAGAATGGCGACGACCGCCAAGTCATGAAGAAATAATTTTTTGTCGACCATGAACTCACTCTCCAATCAATTCTTTCTTCAAAATAAACTTTGCTGCCTGATAAGTTTCAGCGACTTAACTTTGCGTTCGGTAATTTTTGCGTCGGGGCGAATCTCGCCGAGCAGAGAGGTTGCTTCGGGGTCGTGCCGGCGAAAATTTGTCACGGCAATCTGCGGGCGGAAATTTGCGTAACAGTAAGCGCAAAGGTGAGTGCATGTGTCGTATTGCCCGATATCGATACTCGTCATGCAGCCGCACTCTTGCCGCTGAGTTTTATCCTTGTCGATGTCAATCTCCGCGCCGAGGACGTGTTCGATAATTTCTTTGTCGATACACGCGCCGTGTCTTATCCCAAACTCTTCGAGGTCGATTTTCTCCGAGCAGGATTGAACTTCGATTTTCCCGTCCGCGATTTGCGAAATGCCCAAAGCCAGCTCCTTCATCTCGTCGACGGAAATATCGCGTATGCCGAGCGGCTGAGTATTGTGCTTCGTCTTGGTGTACAGATCGAGGAAACTTATCACGCAGCGATTTGTGTACGGCGCAAGGTTTTTAAGGAAGTAAGCGAACTGGTCGAAGTGCCAATCGATTGAATGCGTTCGGCTCAAAAGAATCGGGTCGTATCGCCAGATGACTTTGTCGCGCCCGATTTTTTTTGAAAGGCGTTGAAACGTGCGGATGATGTCGTCCTTGCTTTGGTTATGCAAAAGCCCCGGCTCCACGTCTTCATCGTAGGGCGTTATCGTGAACTGGAAATAAAATTTATAATCCTTGAGCGCGTCGAGGCGGTCGATAATCGGCGCGGCATTTTTCGTCCAAAAGACAATGCAGTCGACGACTTTGGGGCTGAGAGAGATTCGGCTGACTTGTTTGAGATTGAAGGGATTGACCACGTCGACGAAGCCTTCTTTGATTCGATTGAAAAACCATTCGCCGTAAAGCGCGGGAATGTCCGTGCGGCGGCTCGCGCTGATAATCATTTAATCACCTCCTTCATCACCAACATCCCTCTAAGTCGTCGTCGCTTAAACATGAGAATTCTTTAAAGACGCTTACACGTAATGATTTTTTCAAGACGACGAAATAATATTCCGTTTTGTATTTTCGCACGAAATTGCCTTCGCCGGTGAAAATATTTTTGAAAAGTGCAACGGGAATGAATCCGAACTTAATTTTAAGCGCATAACCGCTGACGTGACTTGAAACAACGCTCAGTCCGTTTTTGCTCAGAAAATCATCATCGCACATTTTTTGAAAGGTTGACCAAGTGTTTTTGAAGTCAATAAACACGAAGAACGCGTTTTGTTTTGCTTTGCCGGCGAGCATGGAAAGCCACCTGAAAAAATTTTCGTCGTTGTCGGAGTGGCTCAAATAATTTTGCACGAGAAAAATATCGGTGTCGGCGTACATTTTCACGTTCAAATATTTTTCTTCAGCCGTCGCCGTGCGTATGTCGTAATCTTGACAGGAATGAAATTCTTTAAAGAAAATTTTTTGTTCGTTACAAATTTTTGCTGTTATACGCTGTTGGTCAAACCAGCCGTTTTCGTAATCGTAAACGTTGATACTCAACTTTTCGCAAAGATTATTTTCGAAAAGGGCTTTAGCTGTGCCCAAAATTTCGGGGCAAGGACCGCCCGCAAAACACTCAATTTTGATTATGGGTTTGGGTTGCATGCGCGGGACAACGTGTTCAGAAACGACGCGATAAGCCGGCTCGACGTGATAAGGGTAATAAACGAACATGTACGCTGCGCGACAATCGGGGTCGCCGTAAACTGCCTTGATAAAATCTTCCGTCGCCGTATTTTTATGAACTTCTCTGAGTTTATTGACAGCTGTCCTGATTTTTGACCGCAGAGCCTCGTCGGTGTTCAAAGCCTCCGTGCTGACGCCATAGACCTTTTGAAAAATATTTTCGATGAACTGTTTGTTTTCAACTTCACAATTATCAATTAAAGTTTGCTCCATTTCACTCGACCTCCGTGCCGATACCCGAATCCGTGAACAGCTCCAAGATGATTGAATGCGCCAGCCGCCCGTCGATTATGTGAGCTTTTTTTGTGCCCGCGTCAATCGCCCGCAAGCACGCCTCGACCTTGGGAATCATGCCGCCCGAAATTATTCCGCCCTTTATGAACTCGCGCGCCTCGTGAGCCTTGAGCGTGGAAATAAAACTGCTCTTGTCCTCGAAACTTTTGTAAACGCCTTCGGTGTCGGTGAGCAGCAAAAGTTTTTCCGCCTTGAGTGCGCCCGCGATATCCGCCGCCACATAATCGGCGTTGATGTTGTAACTCTCTCCGTCCTCGCCCACGCCAATCGGCGCGATGACCGGTACGTAACCCTTGGCGATTAAGTCTTCGACGATTTGAATGTTGACTTGCTTGGCCTTGCCGACGTAACCGATATCGACTTTGGTTTTCTCGCCGCCGTCATAAACCGTCGCCAATTTTTTTTCCGCGCGAATCAAATCTGCGTCCTTGCCGCTCAAGCCGACCGCCCGCAGCCCGCGACGATTTAAGAGCGTGACAATCTCCGAATTAATTTTCCCGTCCAAAACCATCTCGGCGACTTCGACGGTTTCTTCGTCGGTGACGCGCAAGCCGCTGACGAAAGAACTTTCCTTGCCGATTTTTTTTAAGAAGCCGGTTATCTCCGGTCCGCCGCCGTGAACAATCACCACGTTAATCCCGACGAACTTCATCAACGCCACGTCCTGCATGACGCTCGCCTTGAGCTCGTCGTTGACCATGGCATTGCCGCCGTATTTAATCACGACCGTCTTGCCGTGAAATTCTTGGATGTAAGGCAAGGCCTCGACGAGAATCGAAGCTCTGTCGCTCGCGCTGAAAAATTTTTCGTTAATCATTTTTCTCCTCCGAAGTTTCTTCCTTTTGCTCCTCCGAATCATTTTCCTCGGGCTCGACGTCGACCTTGGTCACGTCCGTCACTTCGCTGAACGGGACAATTTTTTCTTCCTCGCCGTGTTCGTTGTCAATGTAACGGAAGCCCTCGTCGGTGATGACTGATTGGTCAGCTTGCAACGCCTTCATCATTGCGTAACCCTGCTGGTCAAGGCTGATGATTCCGTACCGGCTGAGCAAATGTTTGAGCACGGTTTTCTTCGCCATGGCGTCAAAGTTCGTCGACCAAACGGAAGACTTTCTGCCCGAGCGAAGATCGTAACCGTAACTCTGCGAATATTTTTCCGCGTGAGCATGAAGCTCTTCGTTCGTCATGTACAAAGATTTTTTGAAGCCGTTGAGCAGCTCCATGTACGCCACGTAACCGACAATGTCTTCGGAAATTTTTTCGCCGCGAATTATTTCGCCCGTGAGGAAATCAATTTCCTTTATCTGACCTTCGCGCACGGGTCCCGAATGCAGCGTTCGATATTGCCCGCTCCTCATTGCCAGCTGAACGAATCCCTTTGCACCAATTTGGAACTGCGCCTGCCCTTTGTACGGAACGATGTGCGCGAAGCCGAGCGACGGATTGAGCGGCAACTTTAACGCCGCCGCCATGCCTGCAGCAGCCACAACCGAGTTCGCCGAACACTCTTGAAGCTTTGAACTGCCTCTGACGATTGTCAAAATCGATGAGACGAACGACGGCGCGGAGGTGTCCAAAATTTCTTCAAAGCGACGCTTGATGCTCGCCGAGTTCAACATCTGTTGGAGCGTCGGAGTTTCTTTCATGATTCATCCTCCTCACGTGAAAATCTTTTCCTCAAGCGTTGAAAAATTATCAGAAAGGAAAATATCTGTCAACGCCTTTTTCGGGCGGAAAGGTTTCGTTGACAGCGAAGAGAGCGCGTGTTAGATTTACATTCGCAAACGTCGAAAGGAGTTGAGCAAATGAAAGTTTCCGTGATTGTTCCCGTCTTCAACGCCGAAAAATTTTTGGGCGTGTGTTTGGAGAGTTTGATGATTCAAACGCTGAAAGATTTTGAAGTGCTCGTGGTGGACGATTGCTCGACAGATGATTCCGTCGCCGTCGCCGAAAATTTTTTGGAACGATTCGGCGGGCGGCTGAAAATTTTTTTGCTCGAAGAGAACAGCGGCGGCGGAGCAGTTCCGAGAAACGTCGGGCTCGAACATGCGCGCGGAAAATATATTTGCTTCCTCGACGCCGACGATTTGCTTCTCGATGACGCGCTCGAAACTCTTTACGGCTTCGCGGAAAATTATCGGGCGGATGTGATTTACATGGACCGCGGCTTAACTTGCGACGCTTTGCCGCCCGTCCCGCAAAATTTTAATTACGGCAAGTGGCGACAAAATCCGACTGACTCGGAGCCCGCGCTTGAGACGGAAAATATTTTTGAGCGCGTGGAAAAATTTTTGACGCGCCAATATAAGTGGCCGCCCTGTTGGAAATTTTCGCGGCGAAAATTTTTGCTCGACAACGAAATAAAATTTCCCGACATGCGAACGGCGGAGGACGGAATTTTTTCCTTCCAACTGATTTGCCTGGCGAAAAATTTTTTGTTCGTGCCGCCGCCGCTTTACGTTCAGCGGCTGAACGACAACTCGGTGACGCGCCTGAAAAAATCGCCGGAGCAAGAAATAATTTTCCGCGCGAAAACAATTTTGCGCGGCGCGGACTGCTTGGAAGAATTCATGAGCCGCTTTGAATTTTTCAGACGGAACCCCGACTTGCGATTGCGCGTGCTGATTTTTTTCACTGACGTGCAGCTGGAGGAAATGCAAAATTCTTTGTCGGCTCTGACGCCGGCGCAGGTCTACGAAATTTTTTTGCGCGAATTTTCCTCGGCGGGAAGTTATCAGCCCGCGCTGATTGCTTTGCTTCTCGTCATGAACAACATTTTCCGAAATGAGTTGAGCAAATGAAAATCTCCGTGATTGTTCCCGTCTTCAACGCCGAAAAATTTTTGGGCGCGTGTTTGGAGAGTCTCGCGATTCAAACGCTGAAAGATTTTGAAGTGCTCGTCGTCGACGATTGCTCCACCGATTCAAGCGTCGAAGTCGCCGAAAAATTTTTGGAACGATTCGGCGGGCGGCTCAAAATTTTGCGCACGGAAAAAAATTCGGGCAACGCATCCCTCCCGCGCAACGTCGGGCTGAAATTTTCTCGCGGCGAATACGTTTTCTTCATGGACAACGACGACTTGCTCATGCCCGCAGCTCTCGAAACTTTTTACAACGCGGCAGAAAAATTTTCGGCGGATGTTGTTTACGCGGAGCAAGGTTTCATTTGCGACGAAGAAAATGCGCCGCAAAATTTGACGCCGGTTTCTTGGACACCGCCGGAATTCGTTCGCGATGAACTCGTCATGGAGAGTGCCGACATTGGCGAACGCCTGAAAATTTTTTTGAGCAAGGGTTACGGCGTGACTCCTTGGATAAAATTTTTGCGCCGCGATTTTCTCCTCGCCAACGAAATAATTTTCCCGCGCGTAAAAATTTCCGAAGACGTTTTGTGGACGATTCAAGTCATTTGCCTCGCGAAAAATCTTCTGCGCGTGCCCAATCGTCTTTACGTTTATCGCTCGGTGAAAAATTCTTGGTCGCGGGTGAATCGCTCGCCCGAAGATGAAATAAAATTTTGGCTCGACCCGCTCGTCAACGGTTTGGACTTTCTTGACGGCTTCATGGACGGAATTATTTTTTTTACTCAAAATCCTCATTGCCGCTTTGAAGTTACGAATTTTTTTGTTAAAATGCAGATTGCGAGGATGCTCGGCGCGTTCAAGAAGCTGGAGCCCGAAGAACTTTACGAAATTGTTCACGACCAATTCAACGGCAGGCACGCCGCGCTTATCGCAAACCTGTTTGTCTTCCTGAACTTTTACCGCGAAAAATCTTTGGAGGTGAGATGATGGAGCTTGGCAAGGGGCAAAAGATTCCGCTCAACGAAAATTTTTTGACGATTAAATTTCAACGCCCCGACAGCGCGCTTGAGATTGACACGGCGGCTTTCCTGACTCAATCGAACGGGAAAGTTGCCGGCGACGAGGATTTTGTCTTTTACGGCAACGCCCAACACAATTCCGGAGCCGCCACGCACAACAGCGACGATTCGATTGACCTGGACCTTTCGCGAGTTCCGCGGCACGTCGAAAAAATTTCTCTGACCGCCACGATTTATGACGCCGACAAGCGCAGACAAAACTTCAGCATGATTCGCGGCGCGGCTCTGAAAATTTTCGGCACGCGCGGAGAAATTGCGACGTTCCCGCTCGAAAATTTTTCCGTGGAGACCGCAATCGTCCTCGGCGAAATTTATCGTTACAAGGGCGCGTGGAAATTCAACGCGACGGGCGCGGGCTTCAGCGGAGGACTCGCCGCCCTCTGCAAAAATTTCGGCATCGAAGTCAGCGACGTTTCCTCTTCGCCGCCGCCACCTCCTCCGCCCGAACCTGAACGCCCGAAGATTGACACGCGCCGAGAAAAATCTTCTTCGCGCCGAGAGAAAATAAAAATCCCTCCGCCGCCGACTTCAAGCCCGCCGCGCGAAGAAAATCCACCGCCGAAAAAAGTTGAGCTGCGCAAGGGACAGAAAGTCAGCTTGGTAAAGAAGGGAGCCGTGCTCGGCGAAATCGTCATCAATCTGAACTGGAGCCAGCCGCCGCAGAAAACGGGTTTCTTCAGTCGATTCATGAACAAGGGAATCGATTTGGATTTGGCGTGCCTCTTCGAGCTCAAGGACGGCAGCCTCGGAGCAGTTCAGGCTTTGGGCAATCACTTCGGCAGTCTCGACCGCGCGCCTTAAATTTCTCTCGACGGCGACGACAGGACAGGTGCAGTGGCGGCGGGCGAGACCATTCGCGTGAACGGAAAATTTGCAGAAAAAATTCGTCGGATTTTGATTTACACGTTCATTTACGAGGGCGCGGCGAATTGGGAGGAGGCAAAGGGCGTTGTCACCGTGAACTGCCCCGGCAGCCCCGAACTTATCGTGCGCATGGACGAGTACGGCTCGCGCAAACGAACCTGCGCCATCGCTCTGCTCGAAAACGTCGGCGGAACTTTCAGCGTGGAAAAAGTTGTCGAATTCTTCGACGACTCGGAGCAAATGGACCGCGCGTTCGACTGGGGGCTTCGCTGGACCGTCGGACGCAAGGATTAATAAATTTGAGGAGGAATTTTTTATGGCAGTCAGTTTGCAAAAGGGTCAGAAAGTTGACTTGACGAAGGGCAATCCGAGTTTGAAAAAACTTTTAATCGGGCTCGGCTGGGACGTCAACAAGTACGACGGCGGCTTCGACTTCGACCTGGACGCGGCGGCTTTCTTGCTCGGTGCCAACGGCAAGGTCAACTCGGACGATGACTTTGTTTTCTACAACAACCTCAAGCACAAGAGCGGCGCGGTTGAGCACATGGGCGACAACCTCACCGGCGAGGGCGAGGGCGACGATGAGGAAATTAAAATCGATTTGTCGCTGGTGCCGAGCAACGTCGAGAAGATTGACTTCACCGTCACGATTTACGACGCCGACGCGCGCCGCCAAACTTTCGGGCAAGTGTCCAACGCTTACATTCGTGTGGTCGACGACGTGACCGGCAAGGAGCTCATCCGTTACGACCTCGGCGAAGATTTTTCCGTGGAGACGGCCGTCGTCGTCGGAGAGATTTATCGCAACCGCGGCGAGTGGAAGTTCAATGCAATCGGCGCGGGCTGGAGCGGCGGCTTGGCTGCGCTCGGAAAAAATTACGGCGTCAACGTGTGAGAGTTGCCCCCTCTTTTTCAAGAGTGGGCACGCATAACCCGTCCTCATTGCCGCGGGCTGAAAAATTTCTTTTGAGTTTTTGAAACATACTTTTCTTTGCTTGTCCAAAGAAAAGTATGCAAAAGAAAGGACACCTCGCGGGGGCGTTGGTCATCCGGGACGGCCTCAAGTTTCCATATCAATTTCGATTCGTAAAAAGATTCTCGGCTTCGGTCGGGGGTCTTTTTTGTTGAAAAAATTTCGGCGGCAAAATATAATTTCGCGGCAAAGGAGTTGTTCGCTTTGAAAATATTTTTTTCGGCGGGCGAGGCTTCGGGCGATGTCCACGGAGCAAATTTGGCTCGCGAGATAAAAAAAATTTCCCCGTCGACGGAGCTGCTCGGTCTCGGAGGAAATTTAATGGAGGCGGCGGGCGTCAGGCTCGTGCGCAATTACAAAGAGTACAACGTCATGGGCGTCGTCGAAGTCATAAAAAATCTCCGCAAAATTTTTCGGCTGCTCGATGACCTGACGGAAATTATTCGCGCGGAGAAACCCGACTTGCTCGTGCTGATTGATTATCCCGACTTTAATTGGCGGCTGGCAAAGCGCGTAAAAAAATTCGGCGTGAAAATTTTGTCTTACGTGCCGCCGAGTGCTTGGGCGTGGCGCAAGGGGCGGGCAAAGGACTGCGCGGCGGTCGCGGACATCTTCATCGCCATCTTTCCGTTTGAGTTGCCGGTTTACCGGGCGGCGGGCGCGAAAATTTTTTTCCTCGGCAATCCGCTCGTCGATTCGGTCAAGCCGTCCATGTCGAAACTTGAGGCGCGAAAATTTTTCGGCGTGAACGATTCGGACAAAATAATTTTGCTCATGCCGGGCTCGCGCAAGCAAGAAATAAAATTGCTCTTGCCGCCCATGCTCCAAGCCGCCAAACTTTTGCCCGACAAAAAATTTTTCCTGCCCGTGGCGGACGGCGTCGAAAGATTAATCGACACGGCGGGGCTCGACGTGACACTCGTCGAATCGGCGCGGCGATATGACCTCATGCAAATCGCGGACGCAGCAATCGCGACTTCGGGCACGGTCGTGCTGGAGGCGGCTCTTTTAAATTTGCCGTGCGTCGTCCTCTACAAAATGGCTCCGCTGAATTTTTTAATCGGGAAACTTTTGGTCGACATAAAATTTTTCAGCCTGCCGAACATTTTGGCTGACGAAAAAATTTTGCCCGAACTCCTGCAAGATGAAGTCACGCCCGAAAAAATTTCAGCCGAAGTTTTAAAAATCCTCGACACGCGCGCGCTCGTCACAGAAAAATTAAAATCGGCTTGCGCAAAGCTCGGAGACCACGGCGCGGCGGCTCGCGTCGCAAAAAAAATTTTGGAGGCGGCGGCAGGTGACAACTCATGATATTTGATTTACAATTATTTGCGGAGAAAAATTTAGAAAACCAAACGTCGAATCAACTTCGCAAAGGCATTCGCACTTTTCAAAAACGAATCGAAGAGCATTGGGCAAAAATCAACAATCCGTCGGCGAGTTATCCTGATTTTTATGATGAACCGGATAAGCAAGAAGGAAGAATCGGTCATTGGTTGCATGAAATAAAAAATTTTAATGAATCAATTCAAAACCGCGTCGACGAACTGGAGAAGAGAGGAGAAACACCATGATTGAGCAGATGGATTTGGACGATGTTAAGTACATAATCGGCAGCGTCATGAAATACGCCTACGAATCAATTGACGAGGAAAAAGCTAAGCCGACCGACCTTAATAAAGGGCGTTCGTTGGCTTATTGGGAAGTTTTGGACACAATTTTTAATCGTTTGATTATTTGCGAACAAGACCCGAAAGACTTCGGCTACTCTGATGATTGGGAGAAACCCTTTTTTACGAAATGAAAAATTATAAGCGACTGCTGGCTTACATCAAGCCGTACCTCGGACGATTCGCCCTGGCGATAATCTGCATAATCTGCGCGTCGGGCGCGAACCTCTACTTGCCGTGGATAATCAAAGACATGATTGACAAAGTGCTCGCCGAACGCGACATGGCGATGCTCAATTTCATTTCGGTGAGTATCGTCGTGGTCTTCGCGATTCGCGGAGTTTTTTATTACGGGCAATCATATCTGGTGTCGTATATCGGTCAAAGGGTCGTGGTGGACGTGCGCGAGGTCATGTTCAGGAAATTTCAGCGCATGCCCATGGCTTACTTCGACAAGCACCAGACCGGCGAAACGATGAGTTATCTGACCAATGACGTCGGCGCGATTCAATCTGCGCTCGTCGACAACTTAATCGAAATGTTCACCGAGGGCGCAATTTTAATCGGCTCAATCGTGATGATGTTCTATCTGGATTGGAAGCTGACGCTGCTGACTTTAATCACCGTGCCGCTCGTCGGAGTTTCAATGAGAATCTTCGGCAAGAAAATAAAATCGACGAGCCGAATAATTCAAGAGAAGCTGGCGGACATAACGTCGCTCCTGCAGGAAAGTATTTCTTCTGTGCGCGTCGTTAAGTCGTTCGTGCGCGAAGATTACGAGATTAATCGTTTCAAAGTGGAAAATGAGTTGAACTTCAAAGCGACGATTGACAACGTAAAAATTACGAGCCTGTTGACGCCGACGGTTGAATTTTTGGCGGCGGTCGCGGTGACTTTTATCGTGTGGTTCGGCGGTTATGAAGTCGTCAACGGAATAATTTCTGCCGGAGCTTTGGTCGCCTTCCTCACTTACGCCGTCAACCTTGCCAATCCCGTCAAGCGGCTCTCGCGAATTTACGGACGACTTCAAAAGGCAATGGCGGCCATCGACAGAATTTTCGGCGTGCTGGATTTGCCGGAGACCGTCAACGACAAAAGCGGCGCGATTGATTTGCCGAAGGTTCAAGGCAGCGTTAAAGTCGAGGGCGTCACGTTCAGTTACGACGGAGTGCACAACGCGCTGGAAAATGTCAGCTTTGAAGTCAAGCCCGGGCAGATGATTGCGTTCGTCGGACCGAGCGGCGCGGGCAAGTCCACGATTGCAAATTTAATTCCGCGCTTTTACGACGTGAACGCCGGCTCAATTAAAATCGACGGGCACGACCTGCGAGATGTGACGGTTCATTCCCTGCGCGAACAAATCGGTATCGTGCCGCAGGAAACTTTGCTCTTCTCCACGACGGTCATGGAAAATATTCGTTACGGGAGATTGGACGCCACGGACGAGGAAGTTATCGCGGCGGCGAAGGCTGCCAACGCCGATAAATTTATTCTCGACCTGCCCGACGGTTATCAGACGAAAATCGGGGAGCGCGGACTGAATTTGAGCGGCGGGCAACGTCAGCGCATGGCAATCGCGCGCGCCATGCTGAAGAATCCGCAGATTTTGATTCTCGACGAGGCAACCAGCGCGCTCGACACGGAAAGCGAAAAAATTGTTCAGTCGGCTCTCGACGATTTGATGGTCGGGCGCACGAGTTTTGTTATCGCGCACAGGCTCAGCACAATTTTCGCAGCGGATAAAATTTTCGTCATTGAACACGGACACATCTGCGAACAGGGCACGCACAAAGAATTGCTCGCGCTCGGCGGCGTTTACAGCAACCTTTATAACATTCAGTTCAGCAATCTTTAATCGAATTTCCATGACAAAAATTTTCCGCGTGATATAATCGGCAAAAAGTTTTTGGAGGGAGTTTCATGAAGAAAAAAATTCTGAGCGGCCTGATTGCCGGCGCGTTCGTCTTCGGAGTCGGCGTCGCAAATGTTCAGCCCGTCAGCGCGGACGCCCTCGACAAGGCCAAAGAGGCAAAAGAGAAATACGATAAGTTCAAGGACGCAAAGGAAAAGTACGACCAAGCCCGCGAAATGTTCGGCAAAAAAAATTCCGACGACGCGAATCGCCCCGCGCCTCCGACGGATGAAAACGGTAACCCCATGCCTCCGCCCGATAAAAATTCCGACGACGCGAATCGCCCCGCGCCGCCCACGGATGAAAACGGTAACCCCATGCCTCCGCCCGATAAAAATTCTGACGGCTCGAATCCTCCCGCGCCGCCCACGGATGAAAACGGTAACCCCATGCCTCCGCCCGATAAAAATTCCGACGACAACGCAAACGCCCCGCGCGAAAAAAATTCTTTCGACAAGGCTGTTGAGATGAAAGACCGATACGACAAAGCAAAAGACAAATACGATAAAGCAAAGGAACTTTTCAAGAAATAAATCTGTTCTGAAAAAATTTTTCCCGTCGAAAAACTCGGCGGGATTTTTTTGCGTTTCGGACGGAAAAATTTTATAATCGGCGCGAGGTGAGTTGGATGAAACTTTACATTGCGGAAAAGCCGTCGATGGCACGAGAGCTCGCCGCTTGCCTGAAAAATCCTCAGCGGGGCAACGGGTTCATTGAAACCGCAGGCGGAATCGTGACGTGGCTTGTCGGTCACGTGCTGGAGCAGGCGGAGCCCGAAGCTTACGACCCGAAATATAAATCGTGGCGCGCGGAAGATTTGCCGATTGTCCCGAAAGTTTGGAAGCTGGAAATAAATCCGTCGACCGCGCAACAATTTCAAATCGTCAAGACTTTGATAAGCAAGGCGGATGAAATAATCCACGCGGGAGACCCCGACCGCGAAGGTCAGCTGCTCGTCGATGAAGTTTTGGACTTCGTCGGGAACACGAAGCCCGTCAAAAGAATTTTGCTCAACGCGCTCGACGAGACCAGCATCCGCCGCGCCAACGAAAATCTCCGCGACAACTCCGAGTTCTTCAACCTCAAACAATCGGCTCTCGCTCGCAGCCGCGCAGATTGGTTAATCGGAATGAATCTTTCGCGCGCGTACACCTTGGCGGCGAAGCGTCACGGTCACGGCGATTTGGTTTTGCCGATTGGCCGCGTGAAAACTCCGACGCTTGCCTTGGTCGTTCGTCGCGAACGCGAGATAAAAAATTTCAAGCCCGTGGAGTTTTACAAAATCATTACGCTCTTTTCTCACCACAACGGATTGTTCTTCGCGCAATTCAGACCGCCGAAAAGAATTTTATCTTTTCCCGCCTTCGACAGCGAGGGACGACTCATCGACAAAGAATTCGCCGAGGATTATCTGAAAAAGTTCAATGAAAAACCCGAAAAGCGCGACGGAAAAATTTCCGAGTGCAAGCAGACCGAGCGCAGTGAATCTCAGCCGCTGCCGTTCTCTCTGTCGCGGTTGCAGGTTATGGCGGGCAAAGCCTTCGGGTACACGCCTCAGCAAGTGCTCGACGCCGCGCAAAGCCTTTACGAAAAAAAATTGACGAGTTACCCGCGCTCCGATTGCGAATACTTGCCCGTCGTTCAAATCAAAGACGCGCCGCTGATTTTGAAAAATTTGTCGGGCGTGAGCAACGAGCGATTAAAAAATTTGGCGGCGCACGCTGACCCGACGATTAAGAGCCGCGCATGGAACGACAAAAAAATTTCCGCGCACCACGCAATCATTCCCACGCGCAAACCTCCGAGCGGTTTTGCTTCATCAATCGAACTCAACGTTTACAATCTCATTGCCGCGAATTACGCCGTGCAATTTTATCCGCCGCACATTTACGATGAAACTTACGTCGAAGTCAATTATCGAAATGAAATTTTCACCGCGCGCGGCAAAGCCGTCAAACAAATCGGCTGGCGAGAATTTTACAGGGCACCGAAGACCAAAGCCGAAGACGAGATTGAAAATCTTCCGTCGCCAATCAAAATCGGCGACATCATTTTTCACAGAGAAAGCAAGCTTAAAGAGTGCGTGACGACTCCGCCGAAACGTTTCACTTCGTCGAGCCTCGTGCAGGGTATGAAAGACATTCACAAGTACGTGAAAAATCCTGAGGCGAAAAAACAACTCAAAGACGTTTACGGAATCGGAACGGAGGCGACGCGCGCCGCGATTATCGAAGACCTGACCAAGCGCGGCTTCCTCAAGCTCGTCAAGAAAATTCTTTACCCGACGGACAAAGCTTACCTCTTGGTCGACGCGTTGCCCGACGAGATGACTTACCCCGACGCCACCGCGATTTGGGAGGACAAGTTGCACTCCATGAGCGAAGGCGACGGCACGTTGGAAGATTTTTTGGCGGGGCAAGTCAAATTCACCGGCGAGCTGTGCGAGGCTGCGACTCACGCAAATTTTGCCGAGGCGGAAAATGTTTTCAAGTGTCCGAAGTGCGGCGCGGCTCTCGTCAAACGCCAAGGCAAGCACGGATTTTTTTGGGGCTGCTCCGCTTATCCCGATTGCCGAACGGTTTTTGAGGACGCGAACGGCAAGCCCGACATCGACGGAAAATTTCGTGAGGAGCAATGGATTAAAGCCGGCTCTCCGACGTGTCCGAAATGCGGCGCGCCTCTTTTCAAACGCCAAGGCAAGAACGGATTTTTCTGGGGCTGCTCTGCTTATCCCGATTGCCGAACGACTTTTGAAGACGCGGACGGCAAGCCCGACTTCGACGGCAAAGCGCGCGCGGCGCGATTGATTAAAGCCGGTGCTCCGCGCTGTCCGAAGTGCGGCTCGGCTCTCGTCAAACGCAAAGGCAAGGACGGAGACTTCTGGGGCTGCGTCGCTTATCCGAAGTGTCGAACGACTTTTCAAGATTTGAACGGCAAGCCCGACTTCGACGGGAAAAAATTTTTCGCCGAAAAAAATTTCTCCGCGCCCGACGATTTCAATCCCGCCGACTTTGCGCCGATAAATTCTCCCGATGATTTTAATCCCGCCGACTTCGAGCCGATAATTTCTTCCGCCGACTTTCGCTGAACCGTCGAAAAACTTGCCCCTTATCTTTTGACTTGATATAATCGCGGCAAAGGAGGCTGATTAATTTTGATTCAAGAAAATAGAGTTGTGGTCACGGGGCTCGGAGCCGTCTCGCCGATTGGTATCGGCAAAGAAAAATTTTGGGCGGCGGCCACCGCAGGCACCAACGGCGTCGAAAGGATTACGCGCTTCGACCCGACGGGTTACGCCTCGCAAATCGCCGGCGAAGTTCAAGACTTCGACCCCGCGCTTTTCGTTGAGAAAAAAGAAATCAAACGCATGGATCGTTACACGCAATTTGCTCTGGCTGCCACGCGGCTTGCCTTCGACGACGCAAAGCTCAAGCTCGAAGACTTCGACAGCGAACGCGCGGGAGTTTTCGTGGGCGCGGGCATCGGCGGCATGGAAACTCTCCACAATCAATACGAAAAACTTTTCACCAAAGGTCCCTCGCGAATCAGTCCGTTCTTTATCCCCATGATGATTGCCAACATGGCGGCGGGTAACATTGCCATTGCCTTCAAGCTCCAAGGTCCTTGCGAATGTATCGTCACGGCTTGCGCGTCGGGCACGAACTCAATCGGCGACGCTTACCGCGCGATTCAACGCGGCGAGGCTGACTTAATGTTCGCGGGCGGCTCCGAGGCGGCAATTTCTCCTGCGGGCGTGGCGGGCTTCGGCTCCATGAAAGCTCTGTGCGCCGACCACAACGACGACCCCGCGCATGCCTCTCGTCCCTTCGACAAAAATCGCAGCGGCTTTGTCATGGGTGAGGGCGCAGGCATTATCGTCTTGGAAAAATTGGAACACGCTCTGGCTCGCGGCGCACACATTTATGCCGAGGTTGTCGGTTACGGCAGAAACGACGACGCTTACCACATCACCACGCCCGCGCCCGGCGGTATCACTCAGGCCAAGTGCATGAAGCTCGCGCTCGACGACGCAGGACTCAAGCCCGAAGAAATTGATTACATAAACGCGCACGGAACGTCCACGCAATTCAACGACCGCGGCGAGACCGAAGCGATTAAAATTCTTTTCGGCGAACACGCGTACAAGCTGGCGGTGTCCTCCACCAAATCCATGACGGGTCACATGCTCGGCGCGGCCGGCGGCATTGAGGCAATCGCCACCGTTCTTTCCATCGAACACGACCTCGTTCACCCGACAATCAATTACGAAACGCAAGACGACGGTTTGGATTTGAATTACGTGCCGAACGTCGCGCAGGCTCGCACGGTCAACGCCGCAATTTCAAATTCATTCGGCTTCGGCGGACACAACGCTTGCCTCGCGTTCAAAAAGTTTGTCGGCTGAAAAATTTTTTCCGCAAAAAAAATCTCCCGACGCTTTGTCAGGAGATTTTTTGATTCGCGACACGAGGGTCAATCATGATTAAACTTTACGACGAAAATTTTTCGGGTTACGTCGAAGCCGAGGTCAAAGATTTTTACTGCAACGATTTGCCCGTTTACTTCGCCAAGATCGACAAAAATTCTTACGTCAGAAATTTTTCCGCGCCCGTTTATTCCATTCCAAAAATTTTTTTCGGGAGCATGCCGAGGGACGGCGGCAACTTAATCATCGAGGCTGACGAGTACGAAGACTTCATCAGGCGCGAGCCCGCCGCAAAGAAATGGATTCGTCCATACGTCGGTTCGAGAGAATTTATCCGCAAACTTCCGCGTTATTGTCTCTGGCTCGTCGACTGTCCGCCGAATGAATTGCGCAAGATGAAATTGGTTTACGAGCGAGTGCAAGCCGTAAAAAATTTTCGCTTGGCAAGCAAAGCTCCTTCAACGAGAAATTTTGCCAAGACGCCGTGGCTCTTCTGTCAGATTGCTCAGCCGAAGACAGATTATCTTCTCGTGCCCGGCGTCAGCTCTGAACGCCGCGATTACATTCCGATTGGATTCATGGACGCAAACACAATCGTGAGCAACTTGGCGTTCTCCATTCCGAATGCAAAGTGGTGGCACTTCGGAGTGCTGACCAGTTCCGTGCACATGACTTGGATGCGAATGACTTGCGGGCGTCTGGAAAATCGATACCGATATTCGGGGACGATTGTGTACAACGGATTCCCTTGGCCGCCGTTTTGGCGGAAGGTGGAGCGGACGGCGGGCGAAATTCTTTTGGCGCGGAGAAAATTTCCCGAGGCGAGCTTCGCCGACCTTTACGACCCGCTGACCATGCCGAAGGAATTGCGGCGCGCGCACGAGGCGAACGACCGCGCCGTCATGGAGGCTTACGACTTTTCGCCGCGCATGACCGAGCACGAGCTGCAAGTCACGCTGCTGAGGCTGTACGAAACTTTATCGGAGCTGAAAAAATTATTCGACGATATGGACGCGGAGGAGTGATTGATTTGAAAAAAATTTTTTTACTCGCGTTGATGATTTGCTTGGCGGTGAGCGGCACGGCATTTGCGGCGCGCGACACTCAAAGCGTGGGCGTGGTGATTGTCGGCGGCGTCGAGTTCAAGACGGAAGATTTTTACAAGGTCGTGAAGAACGAGCTCAAGGCGAAGAGCGGCGCAAAAATTTTCGTCGGCAACGAAATGCAAACGCTGTACAAAAAATTTTGGCTGCGGAAAGGTTTTATCGGCGAGCAGACTCCGAGCAAAAATGATTTGATTGAGTTCACGCGCGCGAGCGGTTACAAAAAAATCGTTTGCCTCATCGTGTCGGATTCGGTCGTCGACAGGCACAACAACCCCAAGAGCCGCGAGAAGGACCGCGTGTCGATTCAGGTCGACGCATACCTGTGCACGCCGCTGGATGTCGTCGATGTCTTCGGCGCGAGTGACGAGGAGCTTTCAAAGACGAGCAACCTTCGCGCCCGCCGCGGTGCTTTCCAAAAATGCCTGAAGGAAATCAACAAAGGCTTGAGCAATCATCTCTGAGCAAAAAAAAATCGCTCCCGTGTTCGTGGACACGAGGGCGATAATTTTTTTACGCGTTCAATCGGTCGTCAGCGGGTCGATGTCAATCAAAACGTCGTCGCGCTTGTGCAAATCGTGCGCCCGCAAAAAATTTCTCACGCTCAATAAATCTTCCGTCTTAATCAACAGCACGAATCGATAAACCCCGCGCAAGTTTGAAATGGCGGCGGGTATCGGTCCGAAAATTTTTTGGCGCGCGGAAAAATTTTTCGGCAACTCGGAAAGGAAAGCCGCGCGAATTTTTTTTGCAAAGTCTTTGGCCTTCGTTTCGTCCGTGTGCATGAACGTCAGCTTGACCAGCCGACAGAACGGCGGAAAAAAAGCTGACTCGCGCTGAGGCAACTCGCTCGCGAAAAATTTTTCGTAATCCTGCGCGCAACCGAATCGAATCGCCGCCGAGCTCACGTCGTAAGCCTGAACGATGACTTTGCCCGGCAAATCCGCGCGACCCGCCCGCCCCGCCGCCTGCGTTATCAGCGCGAAACACTGCTCCGCCGCCCGAAAGTTTGCAAAGCTCAAAGCCGCGTCCGCGCTCAACACTCCGACCGCCGTCACGCCGCTGATGTCATGACCTTTGGCGACCATCTGCGTGCCGAACAAAATATCAAACTCGTGCGCCGCGAACGCGTCCAAAATTTTTTGGTGACCGAACTTGCCGCCCGTCGAATCTCTGTCCATGCGCAAGACCCGCGCCGTCGGCAACAAAATTTTCAACGCCCGCTCCAATTTCTCCGTGCCCGTTCCCAAAAATTTTATCCGTCGACTGCCGCAGTTCGGACAAACTTCAGGCGGCTCCGCTTCCACCTCGCAATGATGGCAGAGCAATCTTCCGTCCGCGTGATAAGTCATCGGCAGCCCGCAGTCCGGGCAACGCGCCACCTCGCCGCATGCTCGGCACATCACCACCGTCGACCAGCCCCGCCGATTCAAAAGCAGTATCGCCTGATTTTTTTCCGCCAAAGTTTTTTCAAGCAGCGCGACCATCGCGCGGCTCAAGACGGAAAAATTTTTCGCCGCAAGCTCGCCGCGCATGTCCACGCATTTCACTTCGGGCAGCGGGTTGTTCAAAACTCGCCGCGGCATTTTCAAAAGAATCAGCTCGCCGCATTTCGCCCGATAAAAATTTTCCACGCTCGGCGTCGCTGACCCGAACACCACCGCCGCTTCATGAAACTTTGCAAACTCCTCGGCGACCACCACTCCGTGATACCGCGGGAAAAAATTATTTTGCTTGTACGACGAATCCTGCTCCTCGTCGACGACAATCAGCCCGACGTTTTCTATCGGCGTGAACAATGCCGACCGCGCTCCGATTACGATTCCGACCTCGCCGCCGCGGATTTTGTGGAACGTGTCACTGCGCTCCGCCACGCTCAGCCGACTGTGAATCACCGCCACGTCCGCGAAGTGCGCCTTGAAGTTCGAAACGATTTGGCTCGTCAACGCAATTTCCGGAACCAAAATTATCACGCGCCGCCCCAGCCGCCGAGTGATTTTCGCCAGCTCGATATAAACTTGCGTCTTGCCCGAACCCGTCACCCCGTGCAACAAAAATCCTTGGAACCTGCGCGCCGCCAAAAATTTTTCTACAGACTCAATCGCCGCCGCCTGCTCAGCCGTCAGCTCGAAGCTCCGCGCCGCCGATTTCATTTCCGAATAACTGTCGCGCAAAATTCTCCGCCGCTCCACTTCCACGTAACCCGCCGCCGCCAACGCATTCACTGTCGCCGCCGAAATTTTTTCCGCGCTCAAGGAAAGTTCCCCGCGCTCCTCCAAAAGTTTCAGCACTCTCAGTTGCGCGGGCTTCCTTGAAAAATTTTTCGCCTCAAAACTTTTCGCGAGCCGCAAAACTTTTTCGAAGCGCCCGGAAATTTTTTTCCCGCGCCGCCCCGGCATGAACAATCCCATCGCCGTCGACAGCGGGCACAAATAAAATTCCGACAGCCAACGCGCCATGCCGACCATCTCCGCCGTGAACCACGCCTCGTCGTCGAACACGCTCTTTATTTCCTTCAGCACAAATCCAAAGTCCGTCGCCTCGTCGACCTCGCGCACACTCATCACGAATCCTTCCAGTGTCTGCGCCCCGAAAGGAACCGTCACGCGCCAGCCCGCCGTCAAAAATTTCATCAGCTCCGGCACTCGATACGTAAAATTTTTTTGCACGCTGTTCGTCTCGACGTTCACGCACACCTCAGCGATTTTCATTCTCTCACTCCAAAAAATTTTTTTGCGCCGCGAATCAGAGGCCGTCAAGGATGACCAACGCCCCCGCGAGGTGCCCTTTTCTTTTGCTTACTTTTCTTTTGGGCACGCAAAAGAAAAGTAAGGTTCAACACACAAAAAATTTTTTCACGCCAAATCGAAGGGATGACTCGCGCCAATGAGGAAAGATTCTGCGAATCCACTCTTGAGTGAAGAGGGGATTACCCTTCATAAAGCAACACCTCGTCTTTTGAAATTGCGTTTAAAAATTTTGGACGCGTGCCGCGTCTGCTGAGCACGTCGAGCTCCACGCCCAACGCCTCTTGAACGTCAGCGTAAAAGCCGCCCCACTCAAAGCCCACAAGTTTGCCGCCGTCGACCATCAAATCCACGTCGCTTTTGTCGTCTGCCTCGCCGCGCGCGTAAGAGCCGAACAAAGTCACCTTGTCCACGCCGTATCGTTCGCAAATCGGAGTCACCGCCGCTTTTATTTCTTCTATCGTCAGCATTTCAACTCATCTCCTTCACGTGCGTCTCGATGAATGAAATTTCTTCCGCCGTCAAGTTGTATTTGCGATAAAGTTGCGCGTCGACCGAAGCGCGCCAATCGATGTCACTGCCCGAAGAAAAATCTTCCAGCGGAACTTTTGCCCACGTCTCCCGCGTATTGTGTTGAGTCACTTTCAAAATGCCGAGCATTGCCCGCGCGAATTTGCTCTTGATATATTTCAAGCAAGCCTCTGCCTCCGCGCGCGTGTCGAAGGCTCCGACCGTAATGAAAGTTTCCGAGCAACAAACATGCGGCGACTCAACGAGTGGTGTGCTCAGAATTTCGCCGAAGGCTCCCGAACTGCTCGACGCGGGCACGAAGACTTTAAATTTTTCCAGCGGCGCGGGCGCGTTGACATAATCGCAGCGAATCCATCTGTATGTGCGCCTCATTTTCGCCAAGCCGAGAACTTGAACGTAATCGTTTTCGTCGTCGGGTTTGTCGACAGAAAAATATTCGGGCATCTCTGTGAAAGCGTTCGTGCCAATCGTGTAACTGTTCTTGTCTTTCAAGTAAGTCGGCGCGTTGGGATTTTCTTCATAAAATTTTTCCGTGAGCTTAAAAATTTTTCGCGAGAAAATAATTTCTCTGAGCGAGCGGAAATTTTTATCTTCGACGCAAATTTTTTTGTGAATGGCGTTGAGTTCAGGATACGGCGTGAAAGTTCCAATCGCTCCAAAATTTTCTGTCGAGTCATAAACGGTGACAGCGACGCCGCCTTTAATTTCGACGCCCTTAAAATATATTTTTGCGTCGGGCGCGTAATCCAAAACTTTGAAGTGCGGGTCGTTGAGCATTTGGCGATTAAAATCTTTGGGCGTTGCTCCCGCGTCGAAGAGAAATCTTGCGGGCGTGATGAGCACAACTTTTTCTCCAACTTTCTGCGAGGACTTCATGAAGTGATTGTAAACGGGCGGGGCGAAAGTTTTGTTGTCGCCCGAAGTATCGTCTTGATACGGCGGGTTGCAGATGACGAAAGTAAATTTTGCCATGTTGATACCTCCGAAAGAAAAATTTTCTCCGTCGCGCCAATCGATAATCGTCGGGGCGAAGAACGAATCGGGCTCGCTCATTCCGTCGAACTTAAAAAAATTCCACGCGATGATGTTTGCGGCGTCTTTCAGCTCGTCGAGGGAAAAATCACCGACGAACTCGGCGAAGGAGAGGAGGACATTGGCGCGGGCGAGGAGCAGGCTGTCGTCTTGGAGCTCAAAGCCGTAAACGCTCTGAACGGCACGATAAGCCCAAAAAATTTTGTCAGCGTCTTTGGGGATGGCGCGGAACTTTTTGTCCAAAATGCCGGCGCGTTTGTCGAAGGGAATTTCTTCGCCCGATTCGGCGTCGTATCTGTTGGTGATGAATGGAGCTTCGCCGCAAGCGGGTTCCAGGCAGCGGGCTTCGACGCGAACTTGCCAGAAAATTTTTTCGTTGTTGTCGAGGGCGTCGACCATGAACTTGACCAGATGACTCGGCGAGCAGACTTCAGCCAGCGAGCGCGTGCGAAAATTTTTCTCGGCGGCATTTTTCAGAGCGCGCGGCTTGACGGCGGATAAATCTTTGATGTCCAGCCCGCGCAGAAGAATTTTCATCACGTCGACGAGCGGCGGGGCGTTGAAGTCAATCATAAATTTCCTCCAGGAACTCGTCGAGCTTATCATCCTTGGCGGCGGGCAGAGCGTCTGCCAGGCGGAAATTTTCTTTGGGCATTTCCATTCCGAAGCCGAGGACATAATTTTTGGCAATGCGGAAAATAATTTCGGTTGGCGCGAGCCCGAAGACTTGGTGCGCGAAGATGTGGCGGAGGCGGTCAACTTTGTCGGGGAAAATTTCTTTGAGGCGCGGACTGCGATAAAGCCGCCTGACAACTTCGACGGCGAAAGTTCCGCTCTTCATGTACGGGTCGATGAAAGTGCTGTCGGGGTCATCGAAGCAGCCGGGGTATTGCTTTTCGACGAGCGCGAGAATTTTTTGGACGGTCTCGCGCGGCGTGAAAATCTGATTGGTCTTTTGCGGCGGAATGTAATCGAAAATATCTTTGTCGTGGTCCTCGTCGAAGTAATCGGCAAGTTCGCGGCGCAGGCGAAGAAATTCTTTGACTGAATCGTTGAAAGTAATTTCGTCGAAAAGTTTCCCGACGTCGCGCAGATAACGGAAGTCGTCAATGGAAATGCTCGTGAGCTCTTTGAAAACTTCGTCGGGGATAATTTTGTCGAAGTTGGCAAGCGTGACCGATTCGTCGCCGTAAGCCATGAGGAAGGAAGGAATCGTCCGCGAGAAGCCGCGCAGGTGGTCGCGGATGTCATCTTCGACGGATTTTTTCTCAGCCTCCTGAATTTTTGTTTCGACGTGCGCGACGGTATTTTCCTCGGCGGCCTTCATGAAGTCGTTAATTTTTTCGGGGAGCTCGGCGCGGAAATTTTCTTCGGACTCCTGCAGGCGGCGGTCGAATTCGGCGTTAATTTCTTCGGCGGATTTTTCGTCGGAATTTTTCAGCGCGGTTTTGCGTTCGCGTTCAAGGTTGGTCTTTTCCAGCTCGTGACTCTTGAAAGTTTTCTTGACGAGATAATCCGCCGCGTCGTTGAGTTGCCGTTCCAACTTTTTGCGCTCGCCCTTGGATAAATCTTTTCCGTAAATTTCTTGGGCGGTGTCCAGCGTGGATTTAATTTCTTCCTTGAAAAATTTTTTTGCGGCGCGTTCGTTCGGCTCGACGGGCGCATATTTTTTTTCGCCGAAGACATCAACCGCCGTGCCGATGACAACTTCTTTCGGGATAGAAATTTCTCCGTCGTCGTCCAGGAAAAGATTTTCGTTTGCGTCGCTGATTTTGGCGGGTAAATTAATTTCGTCCTCCTCGACGGCGGGCAAGCGCGAAATAATTTCCACAACGTCCGCCGAAGCGTTGAAGACGCGCGAAATATTTTGGAAAAGGAAATCGCTCATGAAGCCGCGGCGAACGACTTCGACGCAACGAATTCTTCGCGGCAGGGACAAAACTTTTTCCGCGTCCAATTCGATGAGCTCGCCGCCTTCGTCCTCGCCGATGACGGGGAAAAAATTTAAGAGCGTGCGAATATTTTTTTGCCGCGCCTCCAAGTCTCCGCGCCCGCCGCTCGTGTCGCTCGCCAAATCATTCGCGAACGATTCAAAAATCGTCAGCGTGCGTGCGGGGTCGAAGTCAAAGACGTAAGAATTTTCTTTGCGAAGAAATTTTCCGTCGCGGGCGAAGAGGCAGGGGTTTTGCGCGCGGAAGGCGGCTTGAACGTAAAGCGCGGGGCTGTGCATGTTGGCGAGCATGAGTACGCCCGTCCATTCGGGGATTGTCACGCCGGTCGTCAGCTGCCCGACGGAAAGAGTAATCGTCCGCGGAAATTTTTTAATCGCCTCGACAACTTTGTCGTAAGATTTTTTTATCGCGTCGTCGTCATCAATTTTTCCGTCGCCCGCCGCCAAAATAATTTCGTAATCTTGGAAGGTCGGGTGAGCTTGGAGCTTCGCGGCGAGAGCGCGGGCACTGTCCACACGATTGAGCAGCCAGAAGGTGTGGCGGAGTTCGTCGCGCAGTTCGGGAGTGGAGAACGGAAATTTTTTCTGAACGGTCAGCGCGTCCAAAAATTTGTCGACGGATTGTTCGTAAAAAAATTTGCCCGCGTCATCCGTTTTAAAAAATTCGTTGAGGTCGAAGGCGTATTCGTCAGAGCCGCCCTCCAGCTCGACGCCGCGCTCGACAACGCCGCGAACAATCTCGGACATTTGATAAGTGTAAAGATTGAGGCGCGGCAGCTCGGCGTAAGGATTTTCTTCGTCGTCGCCGAAGGAAAATTTTTTCTCCTGCTCCTCGGCGTAAGTCCAATTGAAAATCGCTTCGGCGGGAAATTTATTGTTGGCGAGAGCTTTGAAGGGCGTGCCGGACAGGTGCAACGTGAAGTGCCGATGAATTTGGTCAAAGGCAACGTCGGTCTTGAAGGTGTCCACGCCCTCGTGCGCCTCGTCGACGACCAACAGATCCCAAATTGCGTTGGCGACTTCCTCCAGCTTGTCATGCTCGCCGCCAAAATATTTTGAGCCCTTCATGTCCTGCAGGCTGACGAATTCAACGCAGCGGGCGTCGTCGTGCTTGAGAATTTCATTTTGAAAATCTTCGCGGCTGAGGACGTAAGGTTTTCCTCGGAGCGCGTCGACTTCGCTGACGAAGAGCCACTCCTCGCCCAAAAATTTTACGTAATCGTCGTACCAGGCGTGGGAGATGGCGGGGCGGTTGGTCACGATTAAAATTTTTTCCGCGTCCATTCGTTTGCACAGGTCGTAAGTCGTCAGAGTTTTTCCGAAGCGCGGCTTTGCGTTCCAGAGAAATTCTGCGCTCGCGTGTCCGCGAAAATATTTTTGCGTCGCGTCGACGGCACGCGCCTGCTCCTCGCGAAGTGTGTAAGGCATCGCGGAAGAATTTTTCAGCACGCCGCGATTGTCTTTGAACTCGTGAAAATATTTTTCGGAAGCCGCGCCCGTGACTTGAAACCATTCTTGGTCGCCGACGATGCCGCGCTTGCGCAAGTACGCGTGAAAATCTTTGTCGAAAAAATTTTTGAGCGGCGCGCCGTTGAAGACCGCCTCGCCCGTCCACTCCAAGTTAAAATGAATTCGTGCCGTGCCGAGTTGCTCTTTTATTCGAGTGAGCACGTCGCGCGTCGTGTAACCGATTTTCGTCCAGCCGATGTTGCTCGTCACGTCCGGCGTCGTGTACGCGTAAATCTTCGGCGTAATTTCTTCCGTCGTCCTAATGCTGAGTTTCATTTCTCTTCCTCCAAAAATTTTTTCACCGCCGCGCAAAACTCCGACGCGTGTTCATATTGCTCCTGCGCCTGTTGTCGCGAGGCAATAAAAAAATCAGCGTAATCACAAGCGTTTCTGAAATCAAAAGCGTCGCCAATGTAATCGGAAAATTTTGCGTCGAAGACACCCGCCTTGACATATTCACGACGAAAATAACTGATGACCGCCGAGTGTTTCTTGAAGTCAACATAATCCTCAGACAACAGCGCACGAGCCGCCGAAAAAATGGAATAATACGAACGGTTGATTGAACCTTTGAAATAACCGTTTTCCAAAGCAATCTTCGACAGTTCCAAATGCTCTTGTGCCGTCTCCAATCTGTATTTCGTCAGGTCACGCAAGCCGTTTTCCCTCCTTAAAAATATTTCCGTAGTAGCCGCCCTCGTTCTTGTACGTGTTGAAAATCTCCGAGCTGATGACCATCGGCGAAGTTATAACGTCCAGCTCCAAATCCATCCTAAGTGTGCTGCTCAATATTTCGTTGCGCTTTTTGCTCAGCTCGCGCGGGTCGCCTTTGACTATCGCGGCGAAGTCGATGTCCGAATCCTCGTCGAAGTCTCCGCGCGCGTATGAACCGTAAAGATAAATCGCTTCGATGTCGTCGCCGTATGCTTTGCGATAGGCAGCAACAACCCGCCGACAAATTTCTTCCATGTGCGGTATTGCGTTCATCCAGCTCATCTCCAATCGCTAAAAAAATTTTCTGGCGGCATTGTAAGCGAAAATTTTTGCATGGGCAAGGATTTATGATATAATCGCGGCGAAAGGAGCGGAAAACTTTTTATGAGAGATGTCCTTGATGTTCACGTTCACACGACGGCCAGCGGTCACGCCTACAGCACGATTGGCGAATGCATTGCCGCCGCTCGGAAAAAAAATTTGGAGCTGATTGGTTTCGCCGACCACGCGCCGAAGATGCCGGGCGCGACGCACGATTTTTCTTTTTTGAACTTCAAAGTGATTCGCCGCGAACTCGACGGAATAAAAATTGCCATGGGCGCGGAGCTGAACATAATCGACTTTTCGGGCAGCACCGACCTCCCCGCGCAAATTTTGAAACGAATCGACTACGCGATTGCCAGCTTGCACAACCCGTGCATTGACCCGGGCAGCTTGGCGGAAAACACGGCGGCGATAATCGGAGCAATGCGCAACCCTTACGTCGTGATAATCGGGCACCCCGACAATCCGAATTACCCGATTGACTTCGAAGCCGTCGTTCGTGCCGCAAAAGATAATCACGTCCTGCTGGAGATAAACAACAGCTCGTATTACGCGGGCAGCCACCGCCGCGGCTCTGATAAGGCGGCGCGGGAAATGCTGACGCTGTGCAAGAAATACGGCGCGGAAATTATCATGGGCTCGGACGCGCACGTGGAGCAGGACGTCGGCAATCACGAACTCAGTCAAAAAGTTTTGGCGGAAAATAATTTCCCCGAAGAGCTTGTCGTTAATTCCAATCCCGAAAAATTTTTTGAGTACGTCAGGTACAGAAAGTCATTGGCACCGAAGTGAGCTGTCTGATTGATGGAAAGGAGAGCAACTGATTTGTTGGTTCATGAAATTATAAACAACGGGCGCGAGGAGGATATCGCCGTCGTCGACGAGGGGCGGCGGATAACTTACGCGCAACTCAAGCAGGGCATAAAAAAATATCGCAACCGCCTTTACGAACTGGGCATCCGTCAAAGCGACCGCGTCGGAATTTTTTCTCGCAACAGCTTGGAATTCATTTACGCGTACTTCGCGACGACTTCGCTGGGCGCAATCAACGTCCCGATAAATTTCCAGCTCAGCTCACGCGAAACCGCTTACATCATCCAAAACGCCGGCGTCAAACATTTGCTCACTTACGAGCCGCTGACGTTCGAGGAGGAGCTTAACGTCGTTCAACATGATATCGCGACCTTCGGTGACGCGGATTCGCCCGACGCTCCCGCCTTGCCCGCCGATTTCTCCGCGGACAGTCCGTGCGTCATCATTTACACTTCGGGCACGACCGGCAACCCCAAAGGCGCGATTCTCTCTCACAACAATCTTGTCTGCAACACTCGCCAGTGCGAAGTCTTCAAATGCCGCCGCGACTGCCGCGTCCTGTGCGTGCTGCCCATGTATCATTGCTTCGAGTGGACGTGCGCCGTGCTCAACACTTTCTATCGCGGGGCGGCGGCTCACGTCATGCGCGTCTTCAAACCCAAGGACATGGTCGACATGGTTCGCGAACAGCAGATAACCGACATAATCGCGGTGCCGTCGATTTTCAAATTGGTCACGGGTCTTGCCAAGCCCGAAGACTTTAAAAGCGTTCGATTCTTCATGAGCGGCGGCACGACTCTGCCCGATAAAATCGTCGACGAGTTCAAAAAGAAATTCGGTCAGCCGATTGCCGAAGGTTACGGCTTGTCGGAGGCGTCGCCCGCAGTCTTCCTCACTCCTCACGGCGAAGAGCGGCAGGGCTCCTGCGGAAAACTTCTCGCGGGCACGGAAGTTCGTTTGGTCGACGAGGACGGCAACGACGTGGCGCAGGGCGAGGTCGGTGAAGTTTGGGTGCGCGGCGGACAGGTCATGCTCGGCTACTGGAAAAATCCGCAGGCGACGGCCGAGACTCTCGACGAGCACGGCTGGCTGCACACAGGCGACGTCGGCAAGGTCGACGAGGACGGCTACTATTACATCGTCAACCGAATCAAAGAATTGATTATCAGCATGGGCGAGAACATTTACCCGCGCGAGGTCGAAGAGGTCGTCTACCAATTCCCCGGCATAAAGGACGCGGCGGTTATCGGCGTCGACGACAAATTGCGCGGACAGGTCGGCGCGTGCTTCTTTGAAGTTCAGGACGGCGCGAAGGTCGACACGCGCGAGCTGAAAAAATTTTTGCAGAAAAATCTTGCGCTGTACAAAGTGCCGCGCGAGTTCCATTGCCTTGAAGAAATTCCGCGCACTTCGACGGGCAAGATTGCCAAGAGAAAAATTTTGGAGGATTACTTGGCGGCGAAGGGATGATTCGCGATGAAGTTCACGAGCGGGCAGATTGACACGCTGATGAAGTTTGTCGACGAAAATTTTCCCGCAAACGCTGCGTCGCTCCCGATTGACTTCGACGCCCTGCAAAAAAATTTTAACGCCGAGATGAAAACTTTCCTGAGTCAATGTCCCTTCGACGACGCGGAAGAAGCCGAGGTCATGGAAAAACTTTTTTTGATTGGTGACTTCCTTCAAGTCTTCGAGTTGCCGAGCGGAAAATTTTTCTTCAACCTTTTCGGAGAGAGGACGGCGATTCTCGGCGCGGGCGGCACGGGCGACGACCGATTCAAAATTTTGGTTTGCGCTTACACGCAGCCCGAAACCAATGAGGAAAATATTTTGTCGTCGATGATTCTCGTCGGCTTCGTGAAAGTTTTGTTGCCCGCCGTTGACGCCGAAAAATTTTTACGGGAGCTGTCGGCTTCGGGCAAAAAATTTTCGGGCGGCGTGAACTTTTCAATCTCGGCGGAGGACAACATAACTTTCGTGACGGCCGGAGCACATGAGGAGGTTTCAGCTTGAAAAAATTTTTCGTGGCGGCGATTGCCTTCCTGCTTTTGTCCGCGCAGGCGGAGGCGGTTCCGTTCAGCGGCACGCAACTCGACAAAATGTTTTTCGACGTCGGGCAAGTTCAAACTCAATCGACGTTCGCGCTCGACGCCGCGGGCTTCAAAGAAAAATTCAACGCGCGGGTCATTCCGATTCTCAAAGAGGCCATGGGCACCGACGACGTTTCCGCCATGGAGCACCTGTTCCTGGTCAAGAATTATCAAATTATCGGCGACACGTTCACGAACATTTTCGGCGATTATCGCGTGGCGGTCGTCGGGCGGCTGGCGGCGGACGGAAAATTTGAAGTGCTCAGCTTCTACTACACGACGCCCGAAGAGAGAGACGAATCGATTTTTACAATTTGGTTGATGACGGCGTTCGTCAAGAGCATTGCGCCCGAAGTCAATCCGCAAACTTTGATGAACGAATTGACTGCGGAAAATTCTTCGGGCACGGTCGTAACCGACGGCGTGAAGTTTTCCATTTCCGAGGAAGGAAACTTGAACACGCTGACGGCGACGATGAATTGACTTGTCCCTTACAAAGGAGGTTTTGAATTATGGATGTTTTAATCGGCTCAGGATTTTTTGTGCTGATGGGTTTGATAATCGCGGGGGTCTTCTTGCACTTCGTGCCAATCGGGCTGTGGATTTCTGCGTTGGCGGCTGATGTTCACGTCGGGATTTTCACGCTGATTGGAATGAGAATGCGCCGCGTGCCTCCCGCAAAAATTGTCATGCCGCTGATAAAAGCGAACAAGGCGGGGCTCGACGTCAACGTCAATCAGCTGGAGGCTCACTACCTTGCCGGCGGCAACGTCGACAAAGTTGTTGACGCGTTGATTGCCTCGCAGCGCGCGCAAATCGTTTTGCCGTTCGAGCGGTCGGCGGCGATTGACTTGGCGGGTCGTGATGTTTTGGAAGCGGTTCAAATGAGCGTCAACCCGAAAGTCATCGAAACGCCCGTGGTCTCCGCCGTTGCCAAGAACGGTATCGAATTAAAAATCAAAGCGCGCGTCACGGTTCGGGCGAACATTGACCGCTTGGTCGGCGGTGCGGGCGAGCCGACGATTATCGCGCGTGTCGGCGAAGGCATCGTCACCACGGTCGGCAGCTCCGAGAAACACACAGACGTTTTGGAGAGCCCCGACGACATTTCCAAAACAGTTTTGGGCAAAGGTCTCGACGCGGGCACTGCCTTTGAAATTTTGTCGATTGACATTGCAGACGTGGATGTCGGACGGAATATCGGCGCGCAACTTCAAACGGATCAGGCCGAGGCGGATAAACGAATCGCGCAGGCAAAGGCGGAAGAGCGTCGCGCGATGGCAGTCGCCAAAGAGCAGGAGATGAAAGCTTACACGCAGGAAATGGAGGCAAAGGTCGTCGAGGCTCAGGCGGAAGTTCCTCACGCCATGGCGGAGGCCTTCAAAGCCGGCAACTTGGGCGTCATGGATTATTACAACATGATGAACGTTCAATCCGACACGGAAATGCGCAAGGCCGTCAGCGAAGTCGGCAAGGGCAGAAAAAATCTTCCCATTCAGAAATAAATTGCGGGACTCGTGATAAAAAATTTTTCAGGCTTGTCAGACCGAAAAAACCTCCCAAGTGGAGGTTTTTTTGATGTCAAGCGCGTCTTCAGCCAAGCCGAAGTACGACCATGCAGCACAAAATCATACGCGGCTTTCTCCGGCGTGCCGATTGAAATTACGTCGCCTTGGCTGTCGGTCACGTCCGTCATCGACGCCCAGCCGAACACCAGAAATTTTTCGTCGTCACGCTTGGCTATCTTGCCGTGAGTTTCATGATTTAAATCTCCGTGACGTCGACGAGTTCATACTTGCCCTCGAATTCGTTAATGACGAGTTTAACCACGCGACGGATAATCGGATGTGTTGTGAGCGTCTGCTCGGCGATGAAGTAGTAGTTCACGCCTTTGACCGGCTGAGTCGCGCCGACCAATCCCTCACACGCGCCCGACCACGCGGAAGCTGCCCTCTGCGGCATGCTCGTGAGCCCCGTGAATTCTTCCAAGTTCAATTTCCCAAACATAATTTTTTCCTCCTCTGAATTTGTCAACCAAGTAAATGCATAACCCAACACTTCAATCACTCCAATAAAAAAGCCCACCGAAGTGAGCAAATATCTGACATCATTTAAAATGATATCAGGTCAGCGGTTTATCGACGTGGAATTTTTTCAACGCCTATAAAATTCAAAAACCCTTGTTTCCAAGGGCAAGAGCTCTCTATCGACAGCCCCTGCCCGCGTATGTTACCATTAATTACGCAAACTTTTCCACGCAAGACGCGAGGCACATTCAATTCTTTTACATTGCATCAAATGCCTTACGCCTTGTCAATCAAAAAAAAGACTGGAGGTGCTATAAGTTATGTTGAAGAAATTTGGCAAGGTGCTCAGCAAAGCGTCCGTTGCATTTAAACGTCACGAGCCGTTCGCAACATCAGTCATTAACTTGACCGCCGCGCTGATAATGCTGTTTAAGGCACTTCAGTAACAGCACTCAGGGAGGTTCAACGCCTCCCACAGCCTTAGGCGGTTCAATCTTCAACATAATCCTAAATATGCAAAATTTTTTGAATCACGCCGCATTCATTTGTTCCGTTACGGCACTAATCATTGCTTTATTCTCGTAAAAAGTTAAATCGCTCCTTTGCCGCCTCGTGCGGCTTTTTTCTCTAAGTCTCAATACCAACCCACAAAACCTGCCCGTGGAATTTCTTCGCCTTTTTCATAACGTAAACGAGCAAAATTGCAAGCGTGCATTGCATAATTCCGAGGATAACCACCGTGAATTTTATCAAATACCCATTTGCCAGACGAAAAAAAATAAGTAAGTTCACCATATTCGCCTATTGCCGCATTTTGTTCAGGGTAATATCGTAATTTTATGTAGCTGGCTGTTCTTTCGACGACTTCCACCCACTCCATCACCAATCACCTCTTTCTTTAAGCCATTTAGTCAAAGCGACACTGTAGTTGTACTTACGCTCAGTTATTCTATGAGCTTTATTATAATCGTAATTATAGCGTCTCATCAACCCTAATTCCAACCATTCATGTTTCGGCAGAAGGCGGTCGTGTAATTGAATGTCTGTACCATCTTCAAGGCGTTTAAAAGATTCCGCCATTTCATAATCTGGCGGGAAGCGTCCCAAGCCTGTTCTCAAGTAATGCTCTTTTATAAAAACATGCTCAAAAACTTTTTCAATACTTTTTTCGTTCATGCCACTATGTTTAGGGGTTGTTGGTAAATTAAAAGTGAATAACACAAGCAGCAAGTAAAACGAAATTGAAAAAGCAAAGAGCCAATTTGTCGTAACGAGTGGAGACGTGGCGGTAATTTTTGATTCGCTGAAAAAACGCTCGACGATATTGCGTTGTTTGTACTGTTGAGAATCAAAGTCATGCTTAATCCTGAAATTGGCTTTATCGGGGATACAAGCAAAGGCTCCATGCTCGACGATGAAAACGCGAATTTGCTCGCTACTGTATATCCGCGAGAATTTTTTTACCCTTGAGTGCAACGCTTTTAAGAAGCTCGATAGCCGGTTCTGAGTCGTGAATTTGCCCGCCGGTCAATATCACTTTCAAAAGTTGCATTCTCTCGTTGAGGAGGACATG
>JAFXQM010000017.1 GCA_017527075.1 Selenomonadaceae bacterium | reverse complement strand
TAAGAATGCTCCCGGACACGAGACAAAACAAGATATTGATTCCTCTCGCGGCGGTAAAACTACCAAAATCCACGTATTCATTCCCGATAAAGCAAATGCCAAGGTGAAACACGATTTCGACAGAGAGCTATACAAAAAACGCAAGTCGTTGAGAGATTTTTCTGTCGGATAAAAGATTATCTGCGAATTGGCATTCGTTTGGATAAATTATCTTCAAGCTTCAGTGGTTTTGTTTCTCTTGCTATTTTTCTTCTTTCTCAGCATATTCACCAATAGAGTTTTTCAACAGATCCTAGGAGTTAGGAGTTAGGAGTTATGAAAGCTTACGCGGTCAACGACGTGTTAAGAGTTGCCAAAAGATTCAACAACGCGCGACGAAATTATTTGCTGGTCAATCCGCTGCAGGGCAAACATTTGCCGACAAAACCTTCAGCCGCGCTGGACATGATGAACGCGCTCGGCGCGACGGTCGCGGAAAAATTTCCGTTGGCGCGATTGGTCATCGGCTTCGCGGAGACGGCCACGGCAATCGGCGCGGTCGTGGCGAAAAATTTGTCGGACGAGTGTTTTTATCTGCAGACGACGCGAGAAAATTTTTCGGGGCGATTCGTGGAATTTTTGGAGGAGCACAGCCACGCGCCCGAACAAAAACTTTTCGCGGAAAATTTTTCGGAGCGGCTCAATCGAACGGCGGAAGTGGTCTTCGTGGACGACGAACTGTCGACGGGCAAAACTCTGCTCAACATCGTCCGCCGCCTGAAAAAATTTTTCCCCGCGCTCGCCGAGAAAAAAATTTGTGCGGCGTCGATAATCAATCGGCTGTCGGCTGAAAACGTCGCGGCTTTGGCTGAGGAAAAAATTTCCTGCGCGTACCTTCTCAAGCTCGAAGAAATTTTCGACACGGAAAAATTTTCCGTCACGGAGGCCGCCGAAGTTCTTCCGTCCGAAAAAATTTTTCAGCCGCTCGAAATAAATTTTCCGCTCGACGCACGGCGCGGCGTGGTGATTGGCGAGTATTTTGCTCAATGCGAACGGCTCGGAAATTTTGTCAGCGAAACTCTCACGCGGGAAAAAATTTCGGGCGAAGTTTTAGTTCTCGGCACGGAAGAATTTATGTTGCCCGCGCTCCTCGTCGGGCGGCGGCTCGAAGAAAATTTTTCCGTGGTCACTCACTCGACGACGCGCAGTCCGATTGGCATCTGCGCCGAAAAAAATTATCCGATTCGTTCCGGCTTCAAGCTGCGCAGTTTTTATGACGCGGCGCGCACGACTTACATTTACAATCTGAAAAATTATTCCGCGGCGGTCATCGTCAGCGACGCCGAAAATTTTTCCGCGGGGTTGAGTGATTTGGTTACCGCGCTGAAAGTTCACGGCGTCGAAAAAATTTTTTGTGTCATGAGGTGATTTGATGACGGTTGAACTTGTTCCGATGCGCGACAGAGAAAATTTTATCGTGAACATTCAAGCGGCTTTCAAAAAGGCTGTGGTCGAAGAATTTGGCGACGACGGCGAAGAGGTTATCCCGCGCGCGGACGTTGAGAAATCTTTTGCGGAGAAGGGCGCGCAAGTTTTTGACATCGTAAGCGACGGAAAAATTGTCGGCGGCGCGGTCGTCGTGATTCGTCCGAGCAATCGCAATGAACTGTCGCTGCTCTTCGTGAACGTCGACTGCCACGGCAAAGGCGTCGGCTCTGCGGCGTGGCGTGCGATTGAGGCGCGTTATCCTCAGACAAAAGTTTGGGAGACGGTGACGCCTTACTTCGAGAAACGCAACTTGCATTTTTACATTAACAAGTGCGGCTTCCACGCCGTCGAATTTTACAATCCTCATCACCGCGACCCGAATCACGGCGAGGACGACGACTTCCCCGGCGGCGATTATTTTTTCCGCTTTGAAAAGTCAGTCGACAAGACGCGCTGAAAGTTTACGGCGTCGGGAAAATTTTTTTCGCGGAGGTAAAAAATGTTCGGGACGTATAAGCCTGAAGACGTGACGATTTTGCTCAAGGACATCAGCGGACTGGTCGAACCGCTCGGCACGCGCGAACGGGAAAAATTAATCCAAGCAGGGCGACATTACTCGGAAATGTTGCCTCTGGAGTACGCGCCGTCGGAAAAATATTTGCAGGCATACTTCGACGCGCTCAAGCGTTACTCGAAGCTCACGGCGGCGGCGGTCACCGGTGTCGCCGAAAAAATTTTCCGTGACAAGCGCGGCAAGGTCGCTCTGGTTTCGCTGGCACGCGCCGGCACTCCGATTGGAATTTTGATTAAGCACTGCCTCGAACGAAAATTTTCCTGCGCGGCGGCTCATTACACAATCTCAATCATTCGCGGCGTCGGAATCGACGAGAACGCCATGAAATTTATTTTGGCTCGGCACGCGCCCGAAGAGATTCAGTTCGTGGACGGCTGGACGGGCAAAGGTGCAATTCAACGGGAACTGACCCGCGCCATGAAAAATTTCCCGCTCGTGAGCGCGGGGCTGGCTGTCTTGAGTGACCCCGCGGGCGTCGCCGAAAAGTGCGGCACTCACGAAGATTTTTTAATCGCAAGCTCGTGCCTGAACGCGACGGTTTCGGGGCTGTTGAGCAGAACTTTTTTGCGCGCGGACATCATCGGCGCGGAAGATTTTCACGGCGCGGCATTTTATCCCGAACTCGCCGACAAAGATTTGACTTACCAATTCATCAACGCCGTGGAGAAAAATTTTGACGACCCGCCCGCGATAAAATTTCCGACCGTCGCTCATGACAGCGGGCTCGCCGAGGTAAAAAAAATCGCCGAAGATTTTCAAATCGCTGACGTGAATTTGATTAAGCCCGGTATCGGGGAGGCGACGCGCGTTTTGCTCCGACGGCTGCCGTGGAAAATTTTGGTGCACAGCCTGCGCGACGAGGAGCACTTGGGACATCTTTATCAGCTGGCAAAGGAGAAGGGCGCGCCGCTCGAAATTTATCCGCTGAAAAATTACAAAGCCTGCGGATTGATTCGACGGCTCGCCGACAACTGACATGGAAAAAATTTTATTCGCCTGCGACCTGGACAACACGCTGATTCATTCTTACAAGCACCGCCGCCCCGACGACATTTGCGTTGAACTTTACGACGGGCGCGAACAAAGTTTCATATCGCCGCGGGCTCTTGAGTTGCTCAAGGAAATTGCCACGCGGATTTTTTTTGTGCCGGTGACAACGCGTTCGATTGCTCAGTACAGAAGAATTTTTTGGGCGGAAGATTTTCAGCCGCGGTGTGCGGTCGTCGCGAACGGCGCATTTTTTTTGGAGGGCGCGCGCCAAGAAAATTTCCTGCGAGGAGTCGTCGCGCCTTACGAAAAAGAATTGGCGGCTCAGCTGGCGGCGGCGGACGAAAAAATTTTTTCGATTGCCCGCGTCGTCGACGAGAGCTTTTTATTTTTGAAGTGCCGCGAGGAATTCGACGCCGAGAAAATTTTCTTCGACACGAGTTTGGACGTTCGGCGCACGGGGAAAAAAATTTATCTCTTCCCTCCGGCTTTGAACAAGGGCGAAGCTTTGAAGTTGCTGGCAAAAAAATTTTCGCCCGAAAAAATTTTCGCGGCGGGCGACAGTGAAATTGATTTGCCGATGCTTGCGCTCGCCGACGTTGCCTTTGCCCCGAAAAATTTGCGCGGAAAAAATTTCGTGGAGTTCGCGGCGGCCGAAGATTTTTTGGAAAAATTTTTCACGGCTCACGGCGGCTGAAGACTTCTTGAAAAAAATTGTGCTTTTCAAAGATACCTGTTATAATCATGAAAAATTTTCGGGAGTGATTGACGGATGATGAGAATTCTGCTCGCCGAAGACGACAGCCGCCTCGGCAAACTGATTGAGTACATGCTCGTGCAAAATAAATTTAACGTCGAGTGGATAACGAACGGCGCGGACATTTTTGAATACGCAATGTACTCGGAATACGACATTTTGATTTTGGATTGGATGATGCCCAACGTCTCCGGCCTTGAGGCGTGCCGGCAACTGCGCGAGGCGGGTTACGAACGGGCGATTATCATGCTCACCGCCAAGGACACGGTCGAAGACAGAGTCATGGGGCTCGACGCGGGCGCGGACGATTATCTGGTCAAGCCGTTTGAATTCGATGAACTGCTCGCTCGGCTGCGTGCACTCGGACGACGCTCCACGCAAAAAATTCAGCAGGAAGTCATTGAAATCGGAGAGTTCACGCTCAACCGCACGACGAAAGTTTTGAAGAAGCGCGACCAAGTCATTCAGCTGTCGCCGCGCGAATTCCAAATCTTTGACCTGCTCGCGCAAAACCTCGGAGTCGTCGTGCCGCGCGACATCATCCTCGACAGAATCTGGGGACTGGAGCGCGACATCACCTCCAACAACATCGATTCGTACATGAAAATTTTGCGCAAGAAACTCACGGAAGTCGACGGGAACATCGCGATTAAAACTGTCCGCGGCATCGGTTATCGCCTGGAGGCATAATGGAAATTTTTGGGCGGAGCCGACGGCAGCTCGCCTTTGCTTATGCACTCGTCATGAGCTTTTTCATGGCGGTAATAATTTTTGTCGTGCACATGGCGATAAATTGGTCGCTGTTCTCCGAGCAGGCGCAGGAGCTCTCGGACGCGGCCAACGGTGTCGCTGAGGTGCAACTTTTTTATTTGAAAAACCCAAACGATTCTGTCGACGAAACCCGTTACTTCAAGACCGCCAACGACAGATTATTTTTTTACATCTTCAGCCAAGACAAACAGCTCGTTCGATTTGAGCGCGCGTCCTTCCGCATTGAGCAGTTCGTGCTCGACGTTATCGAAGGCTGGAGCATTGATGAGGGCGAAGTCGAAGTCTTCCGCCACTCGAACGAAACCGGGCAACTTAACACCGTGATGATGATGTCAAAAAAAATCGTCTCGGACAACGTCACGCAAACTCTTTACGTCGGCAAAGATGTCACCGCGCTTTATTCGGGTCTGCAGAAGGCAACTTACGCGCAAATCGTCTTGGGCGGCGTGGCACTTCTAATCGCCTCGGCAATCGGTTATTACATGGCGGGGCGCGCGCTCGTTCCGCTCAAGGAAGCTTACGAAAAGCAAAAGCAATTCGCGGCGGACGCCTCGCACGAACTGAGGACGCCGCTTTCGGTTGTCATGGCGTCGGCGGATTTGCTCCTCGCTGACCCGTCGATAAAAAATCCGTTCCTGCGACAGGTGCTCGAAGATTTGAAGAGCGAAGTAAAAAAGATGACGAACCTCGTCAGCGATTTGCTCATGGTCGCGCGCAGTGACAACAACGCGCTCAAGTTTAAAATTCAGCGGCTGGATTTAACGGAAATTCTCAAGCAGGTTATCCGAACGATGACGCCCATTGCCGAGAAAAAAGATATTCGGCTCGGCGGCGAAGATTTCCGCAAGGCGATGATTAATGCCGATGAACAGAAGATTAAGCAGCTGGCGATAATCCTCGTCGACAACGCGATTAAGTACACGCCCGAAGGCGGCGCGGTGCTCGTGCGGCTGGAGAAGGTCGACGCAACCCGCGCGGTGTTCGCCGTCATGGACAGCGGGATTGGAATTGCGGCTGAGGATTTGGATAAAGTTTTCGAACGGTTCTATCGCGTGGACAAAGCGCGCTCACGGGAAATGGGCGGCAACGGTCTCGGCTTGGCGATTGCGGCGGAGATTGTCAAACTTCACGAGGGAAAAATTTCTGTGGCGTCGAAGCTCGGCGAGGGCACGAAATTTACCGTCGAACTCAAAGTCAACTTGAAAAAATGATTCATAAAAAAAAAGAGCGCGTCTCCGAAATTGGAGGCGTGCCCTTTTTTAGTTAGGAGTGTGGAGTTAGGAGTGAGGAGTTGAAAAATTTTTCCCTAACTTCTAACTCCTAATTGAATTTATCCGAGGATGACGAGCGATTCGTGAGCCTTGACGGACTGACCCGCCGCGACGTTGAATTTCTTGACAGTGCCGTCGGCGTCGGCGGTGATTTCGTTCTGCATCTTCATTGCTTCGAGGATGAGGAGGACGTCGCCCGCTTTGACTGCCGCGCCTTCAGCCGCGACGAGTTTGATGACTTTGCCGGGCATGGGGGCGTCAACCGAGTGCTCGCCCGCGCCCGCCGCAACTTTGGGAGCAGCAGCCGCAGGTGCCGCAGCCTTGGGTGCCGGTGCGGGAGCAGGAGCCGCCTTCGCAGCGGGAGCAGCCTTCGGTGCGCCGCCCGCCGCTTTGACTTCCTCGACCTCAACTTCGTAAGTCGTGCCGTTCACAGTGACGTTGAATTTTTTTGTTGCCATTGAAATTTTACCTCCGATACATCAGCGATTGATTTTGCTCGCGAGAGCCCAGTTGTCGTTGCGTTTAATTTTGACTGCGACGACTTTGCCGCCGCCGCACATGGACTGAACCGCCGCCGTGATTGCCGCGATGATTTCCGGTTTAATTTTTTCAGCCACAGTAACTCCTCCTCAAAGCGGAATGTTGCCGTGCTTTTTGGCGGGACCGACTTCGCGCTTGCTTGCCAGGGCATTGAGGGCGGTGATGATGAGCGGGCGAGTTTCCTTGGGCTCGATGACCATGTCGGCATAACCGCGCTCGGCAGCCTTGTAAGGCGTGGCAAACTCTTCGACGTATTCGGCGGTCTTCTTGTCCTTTTCGGGGTCTTTGCGGAAGATGATGTTCGCCGCGCCCGCAGGACCCATGACGGCGATTTCTGCAGACGGCCACGCCATGACTTGGTCGGCTCCCAACTCGCGGCAGCACATGGCAATGTAAGAGCCGCCGTAAGCTTTGCGGGTGATGACCGTGACTTTCGGGACTGTCGCCTCGGAGTAAGCGTAAAGCATCTTTGCGCCGTGACGAATGATTCCGTTGTACTCTTGGTCGACGCCGGGCAGGAAGCCGGGCACGTCAACCAAATTCACGAGCGGAAGGTTGAAGGCGTCGCAGAAACGGATGAAGCGCGCGGATTTGTCGGAAGCGTCCACGTCCAAGCAACCCGCCATGACCGCCGGCTGATTGGCGATGATTCCCACGCTGCGTCCGCCGAAGCGCGCAAAGCACGTGATGATGTTCGTGGCGAAGTGTTGATGAACTTCATAAAACTCGCCGTTGTCGACAATCATTCGGATAACGTCTTTCATGTCGTAAGGCGCGTTCGGATTGTCGGGGATAATCGTGTTGAGGTCTTCGTCCTGACGGTCGGGGTCGTCGTCGTTGTAAACGAGCGGCGCGTCTTCCAAGTTGTTGCTGGGCAGGAAGGACAGCAGGTAACGAATCTGTTCAATGCAATCTTTTTCGTCCTCGGCCGCGAAGTGCGCCACGCCCGAACGAGTATTGTGAGTCATTGCGCCGCCGAGTTCTTCCGCCGTGACTTCCTCAGCCGTGACGGATTTGATGACCGCGGGACCCGTGATGAACATTTGGCTGGTGTTTTTGACCATGTAAATGAAGTCGGTGATTGCGGGCGAGTAAACCGCGCCGCCCGCGCACGGACCCATGATGACGGAGATTTGGGGGATGACGCCGCTGGCAGCCGTGTTGCGGAAGAAAATGCCCGCGTAACCGCTGAGCGCGTCGACGGCCTCCTGAATGCGCGCGCCGCCCGAATCGTTAATGCCGATGAGCGGTGCGCCCATCTTCATTGCCAAATCCATGACCTTCCAGATTTTGTGCGCGTGCTTTTCGCCGAGTGAGCCGCCCTCAACGGTGAAGTCTTGCGCGAAGGCATAAACCAAGCGTCCGTCCACTGTGCCGTAACCGGTGACGACGCCTTCGCCGGGCAATTCTTTTTTGTCCTGACCGAAATTTGTGCAGCGGTGTTTGACGAACATGTCGAGTTCCACGAAGGTGCCCTCGTCAAAGAACATTTCGATACGCTCGCGCGCCGTCATCTTACCTTTCTCGTGTTGTTTATCGATTCTTGCCTTGCCGCCGCCTTGAAGGATGTGTTCCTTCTTGGACTGCATCAAGGCGATTTTCTCTTGAACTGTCGCCATTCAAAAATCTCCCTTCTATCAATTAGGAATTAGGAGTTAGGAATGAGGAATTAAAAAAGTGAGTCACAATTCCTAGAGCGTGTTGGTAAATTCAAAATCATTATGTGACGAGGAATTTTTTCGGCTGACGAGGCGCAAGCGCGAAGGTGTACTGAGGTACATCGAGCGCGCGGCAACAAAGTCAGGCGGAAAAAGAACCGTCACTGTCTGATTTTACCAACAGCCCCTAATTCCTCATTCCACATTCCTAATTGATTTTCAAATCGGTTGGCAGAGCTCGAGGAGGACGCCGTGGGTTGCTTTCGGGTGAATGAACGCAATCATCTTGCCGCCTGCGCCCTTGCGAGGTTTCTCGTCGATAAGCTTAACGCCCTTTTCCTTGAGCTCGGCGAGTGCCGCTTCCAGGTCGTCGACGAGGAGCGCGATGTGCTGAATGCCGCCGCGGCCGCCGTTTTTCTCCATGAACTTTGCAATGGGGCTGGTCTCGTCGGTGGCGACGAGGAGCTCAATCTCGCTGCCGTTGGGCGTGGGATAAAAGCCGGTGGTGACTTTCTGTTCGGCGACGGTCTCTGCGCCCGTGGCTTTCAAGCCGAGCAGTTCCCAGAACGCGCCGACTTCCTGCAAATCTTTCGCGGCAATGCCGATGTGATCTACGCCAAGAACTTTGAACATTTCGTTAGAACCTCCTAAATTTAGCTGTCAGCTTTTAGCTTTCAGCTTTCAGAAGAAATTTTCCTGACAGCTGAAAGCTGACCCCTGACAGCTCCTTTTTAAACCTCTCTGAAAATTTTTACGCGGGTGCCCGTCGGAACTTTGTCGAGCGGCTCCGGATCCTCCAGCTTTTCGCCGAAGACCAACTGCGCCGTCAAATCCCAGCTTTCGGGCAGGTCGAAGATTTGTTTAATCGGCTCGTCAATCAGCGGGTTGTAATGCTGAAGGTTTGCGCCCAGACCCATCTCCTCCAGTGCCGTCCACACCGAGAACTGCAACATGCCGTTGGCCTGCATTGCCCAGCCGGGGAAATTGTGTTTGTATTCGGGGAACTGATCCTGCATTGCCTTAATCATGTTGCTCGACTCGAAGAAGAGAATCGTGCCGTAAGCCGCCTCGAAGCTGTCAAGTTTTGCTTGCGTCTCGGCGAATTTGCTCGCGGGGATGACAGCCTTGAGCACGTTGTTGGCGCAGTGCCAGACGTTTTCGTGGTGGTCAAGCATGGTGATGACGACGCGCGCCGACTGCATGTGGAAAGCCGACGGAGTGTCTTTGGTCATGCGCTCGACCACCGCGATTATCTCCGATTGGAGCACGGGAATATTTCTGCCAAGCTTGTAGATGGAACGGCGGGCTTTGACCGCCTCTTGGAAGCTTTTCATTTTAACTTCTCCTTACCACTAACCAAAAAAATTTTTTCTATTCGGTAAAAACTTTTCCGTTGGACTTCGCGCCCATGGCGATTGCGGGATTAATCCAATTTCCGTTTGAATCGTAACTCATCATCCGATTTTTTATCGCCTGCGGATTGGTGTAAGCAATGCCGTTGCCCGCCGCTTGCTCCATGGAAGAGATAACGACTTTGTAAGCTTTGCCGGTCGTGTCTATTCCTGCGTCCTGCAATTTTTTTACGCCGGCTTTGCTCTTCACCGATTCGCCCTGCATTTGTCGAATGAAATCGCTTACGTCCCTGACCATCAACATAGAAACTCCTCCTTGAGTGACTGCCGATTGGATTTACTTGCGCATGTCGCCCGTTTCAAGGAAGCGCGTGTGGAAACTCAGTGCCTCGTGCAGAAGGTGCGGCGTGGCTGCCTTCTTCGTGGCGGCGAGAGCGCGTTCGTAATAGTCGAGCAACAGCGGGCGATAATCGGGGTGCGCGCATTTGTTGATGACTTCCAAGGCGCGAGTCCTTGGCTCCAGGCCGCGCAGGTCGGCGATACCGTATTCGCTGATGATGATGTCGACGTCGTGTTCGGTGTGGTCGATGTGCGAGCAGAACGGAACGATTGAAGAAATTTTTCCGCCCTTTGCAGTCGACGGCGTGTAGAAAATTGTCAGGTAAGCATTGCGCGCGAAGTCTCCGCTGCCGCCGATACCGTTCATCATCTTTGTGCCGGTGACGTGCGTCGAATTGATGTTGCCGTAAATGTCAACTTCAAGCGCGGTGTTCATGGCAATGACTCCGAGGCGGTGAACGACTTCGGGCGAGTTGGAAATTTCTTCGGGGCGCAACAAAATGTACTTGCGATATTTGTCGATTTCCTTGTAAAATCTGTCCATGCCGGCGGGCGACGGGCTGAATGCCGTGCCGCTCGCGAATTTGAGTTTGCCGGCGTCGATGAGGTCAAGCATTGCGTCTTGAATGACTTCGGTGTAAACGACCAGGTCAGTCATGTCGCCTTCGACGAAACCTTCCAAGACCGCGTTCGCCACATTGCCCACGCCGGATTGGAGCGGCAGCAAACCTTTGGGCATGCGTCCGGCTTTAATCTCAGCCTTGAGCAATTCGAGCGTGAACGCCGCCATCTTTTTGGAGTTTTCGTCAATCGGGGAGAGGTCGCGCGTGTGGTCTTTGATGTCGCAGGGCACGATGTACTTAATCTTGTCGGGCGTGCAGGGGATGTAAGTCGTGCCGATTCTGTCGTCGGCGTGAACAATCGGAATGGGCAGACGGTTGGGCGGGTCGAGCGGAACGTAAACGTCGTGCATACCTTCGAGTTCCAAAGGCTGCGTGGTGTTCACTTCGACGACGACGGTGTCCGCGCTCTGAACGTAACTGGCCGCATTGCCCAATGAAGTCGTCGGGATAAGATTTCCTTCCTCGGTGATGGCGCAGGCCTCAACCAACGCGAAGTCGGGTTTCTTTTTGATGAAGCCCGTGCGAGTCAGTTGCGCGCTCTCGGACAGGTGCAGGTCGAGATAATCAACCGTGCCGTCGTTGATGAGCGGGCGGAGCTTGCTGTCGGTCTGATATGGCAGACGCTGCTTGATGCCTTTGACTTCGGCAAGTGCTCCGTCGAGTTCGGGACCCGTCGACGCGCCCGTCCAAATGTTGACTTGGAAAGGGTCTTTCTTCATGCGTTCGGCCAGCGCGAGCGGCACTGCCTTCGGGTAAGCGGAAGCCGTGAACCCGCTGCAACCAATCGTCCAGCCGGGCTGAATCCAATTCGCCACTTCCTCCGCGCTGACAATCTTGCTCAACAAATCTTTGTTGCGCACTCTGTCGGTGATATCAATCATTGAAATCCTCCTTTGCATAATCAGCGATTATAATTTTGCTTGAATCAATTTATTTGAAGTTTAACACGTCGATAAGCCAAAATCAACTGTTGCAAAAAAAAATTAGGGATTAGGGATTAGGGATTAGGGGTTGTTGGTAAATTAAAAGTGAATAACACAAGTAGCAAGTAAAACGAAATTCTCAAAGCAAAGAGCCAATTTGTCGTAGCGCGCGCATGCTTTATCCGCAAGAATTTTTTTACCGCCGAGTTCAACTCCGTAACACTTGAGGGTGTTGAAAACTGTGCGAGAATTAAGCGGCGGGCGTCCGACCTTTGGCTTTTCTTCAAACAAAAATTTTATTCTGTTCCATTGAGCGTCGGTTAAATCTTTGTGGTAAAATGAATTTGACATAAGTAATGACCTACTTTCAAATTCATTTTATCATTGCTTGTGTTTTTTCTTTACTTGAATTTACCAACAACGCCCAATTGAAAAATCCCTCCGACCGAGTGCCGAAGGGATTTTCTTCTGCCGTAATGAAGGATTTACTTAAACGTCGGTAACGTTGAAATTTTCTTTGAGGAACGAATGCACGTACTTGGAATCAGTCCATTTGCCGTTAAAGCCGGGGTAGTTTCTCTTCGCGAGAACATAACCCATGACCGCCCACTGCGGGTGCAATGTCCACTCACCGTCTACTTTAAGGTCGTAAGAATTTTTGACGAAGTCATCGTAAAAATACTTGACTCCATTGGCAGAATATGCATCTTTAAGTTTATCCGTACCCGCCACGTTATATCCCAACCGCTGGAAAAATGCAGCGTCCATGAAGGTTTCTTTATTATTCCCGCCGACGACCATGTCGAGTTGCTCTGCGCCGAGCATTTCGTCTTTCAAAAATTCGTTTGTCATTTTAATCATCCTCCTTTGTTGTCATTTCAATTAACCGAAATCGCTGATGTTGAAATGCTCTTTCATGAACGAGCCGACATATTTGGAATCCGTCCAGCTGCCGTTAAAGCCGGGGTAGTGCCTTTTGGAAAGAACATAACCCAGAGCCGCAAAGTGCGGGTGCCTTTTCCACTCGCCGCCCACGTAGAATGTGTAGCCGTTGTTGCCGTGATTGTCCTCAAACTTAACTCCGTTGTCGGCGAAAGCATTTTCAACGCTTACCTTGTCCATGTTGTATCCCAGCTGCTTGAAAAATCCGCTGTCCAATGTGGTTTGAGTGTGAGAGCCGCCCGCCACCATGTCGAGTTGCTCCGCGCTGAGGACTTCGTCCTTAAGAATTTCGTTTGTCATTGTTAATCAATCTCCTTTAAAAATTTTTTTGTTTGTGATTTTTTTCCTTTCTGCCCCTTATACGAACGGCGATTGAGTTCGTTACCGCGCGCAGCTTATACGTTGATTAAAAAACCTCTCAAGCACTCGCCTGAGAGGTTCATTTTATATTTTCGCAATCAAGTCGTCGTCCGTCACGCCGCTGACCAATTCAAACGTCAACTGCCTCAGCTTCGTGTCCGCCGAAATTAATTTCACGCGCACGCGGTCGCCGATATGAAAACTTTTTCCCGTCGACTGACCGATGAGCGCGAACTCCCGCTCCACAAACTCATAATAATCATTCCGAATGTCCGCCGCCCGAACCAAACCGTCGACGCCGTTTTCCAGCTCCACGAAAAATCCGAAGCTCGTGACGCTCTCAATCACGCCGTCAAATTTTTTCCCGACGAACGGTTGCATGAACTCGGTCGCCTTCAAGTCCAAAGTCTCGCGCTCGATTTCAATCGCCCGACGCTCGCGCTCAGAACTTTGCCGCGAAATTTCCTCCAGATTTTTGTCCGAAATTTTTTTCCCGTCGAAACTCGCGCGCAACATTCGGTGAACGATTAAATCGGGGTAGCGGCGAATCGGCGACGTGAAGTGCGTGTAAAACTCCGCCGCCAGCCCGAAGTGCCCCAAATTCTCCGGCGAGTAGCGCGCCTGTTGCATCGTCCGCAGGGCGTAACCCGTGATGACTTTCTCCGCCGGCATGCCTTTGACCTTCGCCAAAATTTTTTGGAAGTCGCGCGGCTCCGATGCTTTCGATATGTGCAGGCTGAAGTGTGCCAGCAAATTATTCAGCGTCAAAACTTTTTCGGGATTGGGCAGCTCGTGCACGCGGTAGACGCTCGGAATTTTTTTCTTGAGCGTGTGCTCGGCGACAGTTTCATTTGCCAGGAGCATGCACTCCTCGATTATCGATTCGCCGACGCTCTGAATCCGCTTGGTGATTTCAATCGGCTTGCCCGCCGCGTCCAAAATAATTTTCATTTCGGGCAGGTTGAAGTCAATCGCGCCGCGCGCCTCACGAATTTTTTTCCGCAGGCCGTGAATTTTTTTCAGCGCGTTGAGATTGTCCGCGCAGTCCGCGAGAATTTTTTCGCCGCCGAGAAATTTATTGACTTGCGTGTAACTGAGTCGGCGGTGGACGTGAATCACCGTCGGAAAAATTTTGTAGTCGACGACGCGCCCCGCCGAATTGAGTTTCATCTCGCAAGCCATCGCCAGTCGGTCGACACCTGCGTTTAAGCTGCAAATGCCGTTGGAAAGTTCGGGCGGCAACATGGGCACCACGCGGTCGACGGGATAAATGCTCGTGCCGCGCTCGAAGGCCTCGCGGTCAAGGGCGGTGTGCGGGCGAACGTAATGGCTCACGTCGGCAATGTAAACGCCCAAAAAAAATTCGCCGTCGCGTTCCTCGGCGAAAACTCCGTCGTCCAAATCTTTTGCGTCCTCGCCGTCAATCGTGACGATTTTCAAGGCGCGGCGGTCGACGCGTTTGGAAATTTCTTCGGCACTCGGCTCAAGCTCCACACGCGCGGCCTCGGCTTGGACTTCAGGCGGAAAATTTTCTTCGACGCCGTGGCTCACCAAAATCCCGCGAACCTCGACGCCCGGCGCATTTTCTTTGCCCAAGACTTCGATGACATGACCGCGCAGAGGATTCCACGCAATGAGTTCGACGACGACCTTTGTGTGCGACGGAATTTTTTCGCGGACTTTTGTCAGGAGAATTTTCTGCGTGATTCGTCTGTCGTCGGGCGTGACGAAAAAATTTTTCCCGATTCTGCTCACGCTGCCGACGATAATTTTATTCGCGTGCTCAAGGACTTCGACGACGGAACCTTCGCGGCGTCCTCCGTTAAAAAAAATTTTTACTTTGACCACGTCGCCGTTGAGAGCCTCGCGCAAATTTTCGGGCGCGATGAAAATATCCGCGCCGCCGTCTTCGGGCGCGACGAACCCGAAGCCTTTGACGTTCACGCCGAGCTTGCCGACGACCGCCTTCATGACAACGCCACGACCGCAAATTTTGCCGTCGCCTCCGCCGTGATGATTCCGTCCGCCGTTTCCACCGTCGATTTCATCGTGATGATATTTTTTCGCTGCGATTCTTCCCACGCAGAAATTTTCAGCTCCTGAGCGACGGGCGTCGGGAATTTGTAACGAACTTCGAGCCGCCCCGTCAAAGCCCGTTCGTGATATTTTGCGTCGATAAATTTGCACATGGTTTCGTCGAGCATTGTCGAGAGGATTCCGCCGTGCGCCGTGCCCTCATATCCTTGGAACTCGCGCGGCAAAATTTTTTTCGTCCAAATTTTTTCGCCGTCGAAGTCAAACTTCAGGTGCAGGCCAATCGGATTTTTTTCTCCGCAAGCAAAACAGTAAGCGTCACTCATTCAATCAACTCCTTAAGGTTCGATATACCAGCCGAAAATATTTTTGATTTTGACTTTGAAGCCGTCCAAGACCGCCACGGGGATTTCAAATTTAATTTCGGCGCGTTCCTCTTCGGGCAGGCGCAAAAGTTCGTCTTCCGACCAATTTTGATAAAGCCCGCCGAACTCAAATTTCCCGTCGCGCAAAAGATAAACTTCAACGGTCTCGCGCCACGGGTCAATCATCCAATATTCGCGCACGCCGTTTCGTTCGTAAATATCTTTTTTGATTCCGATGTCGCGTTTCATTGTCGAGCGGGAAAAAATTTCGGCAACCATGTCGGGCACACCGTGAAGTGTATTTCTTTTTTGGTCAACGTAAAGTTTTTCGTTCGCCGAGCTGACAAAAATAAAATCGGGTTTGAAAAGGCTGCCGTCGGGAAAGTGAACGTCAAAATTATCCGGGGCAACGACTCCGAGCTTGTTTATCTTGGCGTAAACTCCTATCGTTGCAATTAAATTTGTGGTGACATTAACATGACCCCAACCGGGACTCGGTGCCATAAATTTTTCGCCTCCAATAGTTTCGTAATCGTCATTCACTTCGCAGAAAATTTCGGGCGTCATATGAATCAGCTCCTCAAAAAATTTTATTCCTCGTGCGAAGATTCATCAATCAGCTTTTGCAGCTCCGCAAATTCTTCATAATCCAAGGCGTTGAGAATTTCTTCGCGCTCCTCGTCCGTGAAAGTGTCGGCAATGTCTTCGAGTTCGTCGACAAGCTCAAGCAATGCCTGCTCCATGCAATAAGACTGCGCGGGATTTTTTTCGTCGTCGAGCGCGACAAATTTATCGCCGACCGCGTCGAGTTCCTCAGCTTTTTTTACGAGGGCGTCGAGCTTTTCGCACAAATCCATTTTGCCTTCAGCTCCTCAAAAAATTTAAAAGGCTTTCGAAGACAAAGTCGCGGTTTTCGTCGAGCGGGAGGAGGTGTCCGCTGTTCGGGACGGTGATAATTTTTTTATCGGGCGAGCCGACGTTGTCCATGATGAAACGAGCGGAGCGCGGCTGAGCGGTGTGGTCGTCCTCGCCGTGCATGATGAGAATCGGCGCGGTGACCTTCGGCAAAAAATTTTTCGCGTCGTCAATCAAGCCGACAAGTTCGTGGACGCTGATGAGCGGCGTTTTTTTGTAAACTTCATTGGCGGCCTGAGGCACGTCATTCAATTTTCTGCGCGGCTGAATTATGCAAGCGTTCCCGCAAAATTCTTTGGGCGGCAAATTTTTGAGGCCGAGCCCGTCGTCGATAAAAATCGGAGCGGCGAGCGTGACGATTTTGGAAAGATTTTTTTCGGCGGCGAGCTTGAGGGTGAGCAGCCCGCCCATCGAGTGTCCGACGACGAAAATTTTTTCGCAAACGCCGCGCAGAATGTGGAAGCCGTCGAGCACCGAGTTAAACCAATCGTCCTTGGTCGTGCGCATTAAATCATTTTCGTCCGTGCCGTGACCTGCCAGCCGCGGACACAGCACCGTGAAGTTTTGGCGATTAAGAAATTCGCCGAGCAAAAAAAGTTCGGCGGGCAAGCCCGTGAAGCCGTGAACGAGCAACACGCCGCTTGAGCCGCCGCCCATGAAGAAAGGGTTTCCGCCTTCAATCAAAATAAATTCCTCCTACATCGAGAGCTTGGCGATTATCAGAGTGATTATCCCGAAGAGCACGCCGAGGATAATCGTGAGGCGCGCGAGCAATGCGTCCATACCGCGAGCTTTGCCGGAGAAAACCGCGTCCGAGCCGCCGTCCATGCCGCCCATGCCGCCCGACTTTGCCTCTTGACCCAAAATCACCAGAATCAGCGCGATTGAAATTATCGCGTCCAAAACCATTAAAACCGTCATCATTTTTTCTTAACTCCTAACTCCTAACTCCTAACTGACATGTGATAACTCAGCGCGCTCAAGCCCACGGATAAATCTTCGTTGACGAGCGGAACCGACGCGGGCACCGTCAATTTTATCGGCGCGAAATTCCAAATGCCTTTGACGCCCGCCGCGACCAGTTTATCTGCCACGGCTTGAGCCTCGACCGCCGGCACAGTGATTACTCCAATGTCGACCGCCTTTTGCACGACGATTCGTTTCAGCTGCGAGACCGCGTTGATTTTTATTCCGTTGACTTCACTGCCGACGATTGACGCGTTACTGTCGAAGAGCGCGACGACCGAAAAACCCATGGGCGCGAAGTTCACGTAATTGGCGAGCGCGCCGCCCAAGTGACCCACGCCGACGATTGCCAGCCGCCAATTGTTTTGCAAGCCGAGAATGTTTTCGATTTTGATTTTGAGTTCGTGCACGTCGTAACCGATGCCCTTCCTGCCGAATTGTCCGAACGTCGCCAAGTCCTTGCGGATTTGTTCGGGCGTGATGTCGAGCCGCCGTCCCAACTCGTCCGAAGAAATTATTTGCATGTCCTCATCCTCGACGAGCCGCAGCGTTCTGAAATAAAGCGGCAGGCGGTCAATCGTTGCTTGCGAAATTATTTTCTTCATTCAAATCTCACTCCCGATTCCTCATTAAATTTATCGCGGCAGCCAACGCTCCGAGCAGCCACATGAGCATTGAACTTGGAATGTTGAAGAGTAAATCGTCCGTGAAACCGTTCAATGCCATGGACAGGAACGCCAACCCGATTCCGAGCCTCATGCCCTCCAAAAATTTTTCGTCGTCAATCTTGGTCACGTCACTCCACTCGACCGGCGACGACGATTTTTCTTCGGGCGCGTCCGGCAGCTTGATAATTTTCGCGGAAATATTTTCGCCGCCGACAGAAATATTTTCCACGGACGCAACGGAGCCCTCCTCAGAAAATTTTTCGCGGGTGTGTTCGCTGAAGTTCATGTCCTCGTGATGAATCACATCGGCGCGGCGAACTTTTTTCCCCGTGGGCGATTTCTTCTTGCCGAACAAGTCCAAAAATATTTCGGAAAAGTTGGCGAGCTTCTCGTTAATCAAAGCCGTCAGCTCCTGAAGAAATTCACTCGACGAAATAATTTTCCCAATGTGTTCGTTGAACCACATTTGCGCGCCGCGCTCACTCACGCCGAACGAAACGAACATTGTCCCAAAAAAATACCAAAAGAAAGCCAGAGCCCCGACGATTCCGACTTCCGCCGCGTAATTCAGATAAATGTTGTGCGCGTGGTAAATGACAATGTTCGGGTCGGCGACGTAATAATTGTATTGCGGGTAAACGTATTGATAAGCCCCCCAGCCGATTCCCGCGAACGGATGGTCACTTATCATCGCGCTCGTGCTGACCCATATGCCGACGCGCACGCCCTCCGACGAATCGCTCATCGTGAACGCCGACAAAATTCTGTTGATGAAATTCGTGTCGCTGTAAGAAATGAGAGCCGTGACTGCCGCGAACAAAATTATCACGCGCCAATCTTTCAGCACGCCGTAAACCGCGAAGACCACCGCGATTGCAATAAACGCGCCGCGCGAGTAAGTCATCGCCAGGCACGCCGCGAGCAAAACGATTGCCACGATTAAAATTATTTTTTGCGCGCGACGCTCCGCCTTTGTCAGCAGACCCAACGCCAAGCAAATCATCACGTCCAAGTAACCGGCCAGCACGTTCGGATTTTCCAGCGTGGAGAAAATTCTTTTGCGCAATTCGGGAAAGGCTTCGGGGTCAGTCCATTTCACGTCCGCCGCGTCCACGCCGAAGACGAATTGAAAAAATCCCCACAGCACCACCAAGACCGCCGACGCTCCCAAAGCTTGCGCGACCTTTTTGACTTGCGCGGGTGTGCGAATCGTTTGCCCGACGATTAAATATGTCAGCGCGTAAGTGCCGACCAGCAGGCAGTAATTGTAAATCAGTCCGAGGCTGCGCGCCGACGACAGGAAGACGCTCAACGCTCCGATTAACAAAAAAATTGTGACGGGCACGTCAAAGGGCAGGCTCCGCATTTTGTAATGCGAATCGATTCGGCTGCGCAGGAACCATGTTATCACGCCGAAGACCACCGCCGTCGACGCCACAGCCGGCGACAGCGCGAGAAAAAATGCTTCGGTCAAGATGGCGTACAACGTCCAGTCTTCCAAATTTTTTATCCGTCGCCGACGAGCAAAGACGCTTATCCTGTCCAATTCTTAACTCCTAACCACTAATCACTGACAACTTTTTCCGCCGCAAGCTCTTGAACTTTTTCGAGCGGCAAACTGCAAAGCGACGAAATTTTTTCAATCGACAAATCGCTCTCGGCAAGCATTTTTTTCGCCATGTCAATCGTATTTTTCAGAGTTGTTTCTCGCCGCACGCGCTTGGCAGTTTCTCGCCGCACGCGCTCAGTTGTATCCTGCCGTACACGTTCGGCGATTTCTTCCATGACGCCTGCCATTTAAGTTTGCTCCTTAATCTGCGGGGAAATACTCGCCGCCAGCTCTTGAACTTTTTCGAGCGGCAATTCGCAATACTCGGCAATTTCCTCGAAAGACACTTTGCCTTTTCTCAGCATTTTTTTCGCCAAATCGAGCATTTTTTCGTTCAGAATTTTTTCCATAACGCCAACCAATTTCATCACCTTCTCTTTATCCTTTTTGTGCGAGCCGGCTTTGTCGAAAAAAATCGGGTAAATCATCTCGTCGGGGTCAGCGCAGGCAAAATCGTGCATCAACTTTCCGAGCGGCGTGTCATCCCGAATCGAATTGTTGACGTAAACGATATGCGCTCCGTCGTCGAAAAATTTTTCCTTGCCGACAATCACTCGTTCGATAAAATAAATCGGCTCATTCATCTTCAAAACGTCGTGCTCCGTGATGAAGATGACATAAGTTTCGGGCAAGGCGTTCGTGTCTTCGCCCGCCAAGAGAATGTTCGCGTCGAGCATGCTGCTGTTGTATCGGGCGCGCTTGACGTTTGCGCCGCTGTCTTGCCGCTGAATTTCAATGTCGAAGTGCTTGCCGTCAGCCGACACCGCGTGAATATCAAAGCGAACGCCGCGCCCTTTGAGATTTACGAGCGTGTCTTGGACGCGGACGCTCTTAACTTTCAAATCCAAGTTCAAAATAATTTTCAAGCTGAATTCGACCAGCTCCGGCTCTTCTTGGAAAACGACCGTCATGAACACGTCGTCGAGCAAGGTGAGCCGCTTTACCTCTTCAAAATAATTTATCTTCAACTTCTGATTGCCTTCCTCACCGCGCCGATTAAGTACAGCGAGCCCGCGATTATTTTCACGTCACCCGCAGATTTTTTCAGCCGCGCGACCGCCGCGAAATTATTTTCCTCCGCCGCGCACTCGACGCCCCGTCCGCGCAAAATTTCGCAGAGCATTTCGGGTTGAGCCGCGCGCTCCGAATCGACTTTCGTCACGATTACAAAATCATCCGCGCGGAACAAAATTTTAATCATCTCGTCGAAGCGTTTGTCCGCCAGCACTCCGAACAGCCAAACCCTTTTGCCCGACGGAAAATTTTTATCCAAACTCTTGCGCAGAGCCGACGCGCCGTGAGGATTGTGCGCGCCGTCAATCACGAACACGCCCGAAGAATTTTCCACGACCTCGAAACGCCCCGCCCACTCCACGCGCGCCAAGCCGGTTTCAATCGCCGAAGAGTCCAAGCCCAAAACTTCAGCCGCCTTTATCGCGACCGCCGCGTTGAACTTTTGATACTCGCCGCGCAGATTGAGTTTGACTTCAGCAGGCGACGAAACTTCATACAGCGGAGAATTTTTTTCTTTGGCGACGGCGCGGATGATTTCCAACTGCGCGCCCGTCACACCCGTGACCGTCGGCACATTCGCGCGAATGATTCCCGCCTTGTTGCGCGCGATTGAATTCAAATCGCCCAAAATATTTTCGTGGTCAAGGGCGACCGTCGTGATGATACAAAGTTCGGGCGAGATGATGTTCGTCGAATCGAACGTGCCGCCCAAGCCGACCTCCACGACCGCCACGTCCACCGCGCGCGCTTTGAAGTAGAGGAAGGCGGCCAGCGTCAGCGTTTCAAAGTGCGTGGCCTCGACGCCGCAGTCCCTCACGCGGAAAATCATTTCGGCAAAATCTTCTTCGGGAATATTTTTTCCGTCGACGCGAATCCGTTCGCAATAACTTTCCAGGTGCGGCGACGTGAACAGCCCGACCCTCAGCCCCTGCGCCTTGAGCATTTCGGCGAGCATGGCGCACACCGAGCCCTTGCCGTTGGTGCCCGTCACGTGAATCGTCCGATAAAAATTTTGCGGGTTGCCCAGAGCCTCGGCAAGTCGTTGCGTCCGTTCCAATCCGTCCTTTATCCCGAAGATGCAAAGCTGCTCCAGATATTTCAGTGCCTCGTCATAAGTTTTCAAGTTGCTTTATCCTCTGCTCCAGCGACGAAATTTTTTCTTCCGCCGCCGAAAGTTTGTCGCGCTCCGCTTGAACGACCTCGGCGGGTGCTTTGCTCACGAAGCGTTCGTTGTTCAGCTTGCCCGCCGTCGCCGCCGCGCCCTTCCGAATTTTTTCCAGCTCCTTGGTCAGCCGCGCGATTTCTTTTTCCGTGTCGATTAATCCCGCCAGCGGCAAATAAATTTCCACGCCGTCAATCACGCCGCTCATCGCGTGCGCGGGTTTTTCCTCGGCGAAGGTTATCGGCTCGGCGAAGGTCAAGTCCGTCAAGTAACGCAAATTCTCCGCCAAGATTTTTTTGTCCGCCGCGTTCGTGACTTTCAATACGACTGCAGCTTTTTTGCGCGAATCAATTCCCAGCTCCGATTTCAAGTTGCGAATCGTTTTGACCGTGTTGAAAATTAAAATTGACGCCTCTTTCGTGCCGGCGTTTGCGTTGATAAAATCTTTGAACTCGTCGCGCGTCGGCCACTGTGCCAGCATGATTGAACCTTCGGCGTTCGGGAGTTTTTGGCGAATGACTTCCGTCAGGAACGGCATGAACGGGTGGAGCAGTCTGAGCGTGGTTTCCAAAACTTTTGTCAGCACGAACAGAGCCGTTGCCTTCGCGCGCGGGTCGTCGCCGTAAAGCCGCGCCTTCGCCAGCTCAATGTAATAATCGCAGAAGTTAAACCAAATTAATTCGTACAACTGCCGCGCCGCCTCGCCCAGCTCAAATCGTTCGAGATTTTCCGTGACGGTTTCAATCTGATAAGCCAGCTTCTGCAAAATCCATTTGTCGGCAAGCTCCAAGTCGTCGGGCGTCGGTTTGAACGTCGGGTCGAAGCCTTCCAAGTTCATCAGCAAAAATCTTGACGCGTTCCAAATTTTGTTCGCGAAGTTCCTCGCGGATTCGACGCGCTCATCAAAAAATCTCAAATCGTTGCCGGGAGTGTTGCCCGTAACGAGCATGAAGCGCAAACTGTCCGCGCCGTACTTGTTGATAATCTCCACGGGGTCGACGCCGTTGCCCAGTGACTTGCTCATCTTGCGCCCGAATTTGTCGCGAACCAAGCCGTGAATGAAAACGTAACGGAAAGGAACCTCGCCGCGGAATTTCAAACCCATCATTACCATGCGCGAGACCCAGAAGAAAATTATGTCGTAACCGGTGACCAAGACGCTCGTCGGATAAAATTTTTTCAGTTCGGGCGTTTCATTCGGCCAGCCCATGGTGCTGAACGGCCACAGCGCGGAGCTGAACCACGTGTCCAAAACGTCTTCATCGCGGCGAAGATTTTTTCCGTGGCAATGCGGGCACTCGTGAACGTCAACTTCGGAGACAGTCATCTCGCCGCAGTCCTCGCAATACCACGCGGGGATTTGGTGTCCCCACCACAGCTGCCGGCTTATGCACCAGTCGCGGATATTTTCCAGCCAGTTGATGTAAATTTTCGTGAAGCGTTCGGGCACAAACTTCAGCGCGCCGCTTTTGACAGCCTCAATCGCGGGAGCCGCCAGCGTTTCCATTTTTACGAACCACTGCTCACTTATCAGCGGCTCAATCGTCGTGTGGCAGCGTTGGCAGTGACCGACGGCGTGCGCGTGATTTTCAACCTTGACCAGGAAGCCGCCCGCCTCCAAGTCCTTTACAATTTCTTCGCGGCATTTGTATCGGTCGAGCCCAGAATATTTTCCAACATCGTCAGTCATCGTGCCGTCGTTGTTTATGACTTTGATTTGCGCAAGATTGTGGCGCAAGCCCATTTCAAAATCGTTGGGGTCGTGGGCGGGCGTGACTTTGACTGCGCCCGTGCCGAATTCTTTGTCGACGTAAGAATCGGCGAACAGAGGAATCTCGCGATTGACCAGCGGCAGGATTAAAGTTTTGCCGACGAGATTTTTATAACGGTCGTCGTCGGGGTGAACTGCAACGCCCGTGTCGCCGAGCATGGTTTCGGGGCGGGTCGTCGCCACTTCCACATAACCTGAGCCGTCGGCGAACGGATAACGCAAATGCCACAGGTGACCTTGCTCGTCCTCGTGCTCAACTTCAATGTCGCTCAACGCCGTGTTGCAATTCGGGCACCAGTTCGTTATCCGCGTCCCGCGATAAATGAGTCCCTCGTTGTAAAGCTGAACGAAAACTTTTCTGACGGCCGCCGAGCAGCCCGCGTCCATGGTGAAGCGTTCGCGTTCCCAGTCGCAGCTTGAGCCGAGTGTGCGCAACTGATAACTGATTCGGTTGCCGAATTTTTCTTTCCACTGCCACACGCGCTCCAAAAATTTTTCGCGCCCGAGTTCGTAACGATTCGTTCCTTCGCCGCGCAATTGCTCCTCCACTCGTGCCTGAGTCGCAATGCCCGCGTGATCCGTGCCCGGCATCCAAAGAGTGTTGTCGCCCTTCATGCGGTGATAACGAATCAAAATATCCTGCAGGGTTTCATCCAACGCGTGACCCATGTGCAATTGCCCCGTCACGTTCGGCGGCGGGATTACGATACAATACGGCTCGCCCTGCGCCTCCGGTGTCGTGTGAAAATTTTTATCTCGCTCCCACGCCGCGTAAATTTCTTTTTCAATTTTCTGCGGCTCGTAAGTCTTCGGTATGTTGCTCAAAGTTTGCGCCTCCATGTGTGAAATTATTTGCAATAATAAACTGCGCCCGCTTGAAAGTCAAATAGGAGTTGGGAATCGGGGAAGGCGTCCCCAACTTCCAACTCCTAACTCCTAAATCCTAAATCCTAAATCCTTACCTGCCGTTGAATCTGAGCGCGAACATCGTGATATCGTCCGACTGCTCCGCCGCGCCCACGTGAGCCGCCACATCGGCGCGGATATTTTTCAGCAGCGTTTGCAAATCAACCGCGCAATCCGTCCTGTTCATGAACGCAATCAATCTGTCGGGCAGATATTCTTCCTCCGCCTCGTTCAAAGCTTCGGTCACGCCGTCGGTGTAAAGGAAAAGCAAATCGCCGCGCTTGAGGAAAATTTTTTGTTCAACGAAGGGAATGCCGTCCATCGGTCCGAGAACAAAATTTTTCTTTACGTCGAGGAAGTCGCAATGATTTTCTTCCGCGTGATAAATTACGGGCGGATTATGTCCCGCGTTGACGAAAGTGAATTCGCCCGTTTCCAAATCGAGCACGCCGACGAAAGCCGTGACGAACATCATCGCCTCATTGTTCGCGCAGAGCTGCTCGTTGGCGGCGGCCACAACGGGTGCCAAGCCGTTTTGCTTGTAAAAACTCGCGGCGAAGTTGTTCAGAATCGTTTTGCTGATGACCATGAAGAGCGCGGCGGGAATTCCCTTGCCCGACACGTCCGCGACGGTTATCGCCAAATGTTTTTCGTCGAGGAAGTAGAAATCGTAAAAGTCTCCGCCGACTTCTTTGGCAGGCGTCATCGTCGCGAAGAGTTCAAAATCTTTTCGCGCGGGAAAATCTTTGGGCAACATGCCGCTCTGAATTTCTTTGGCAACGTCGAGCTCCGTGGCGAGTCGTTCCTTCTCGGCGGTTTCCTTCGTCAGGTTCGCCATGTAAGTTTTAAGTTCGTCGGTCATGGCGTTGAAGCACGTGGCGAGGTGTTCAATCTCGTCGCCGGTTTGAATGTCGAGTTTCTTGTCCAAGTTGCCGCTTGCAATTTCTCGGACGCCGTCGCTGAGCTCGTGAATCGGTCTGACGAATCGCTCCGAAAGTCTCGTGCTCATCAAGAACAAAATTATCAACAGGACAATCGGAACTGCCACAGCGATATCATTTACATTGGAATCGTCTTGGCGCATTTGAACTTGAAGCTTGGTGATTTGTTCAAGAAAATATTCGTGAGTCTCTTCGGTCGTCTTCAAGACTTCATCCGCCGGAACCAACATGCCAAAGCTCCAGCCGGTCTCAGGCATGGGCGCGAACGCCAGATAAAAACTTTCGCCGTTCACTTTGACGGGGACGACATCATCTTCGCCGTCAAGCATGCTGTCGACGGCATCCGCCAAACTTTCTTCGGCAATGTTCCTCAGGTCGTGCTTGCGCTCGTCGGCTTCAGATTTGTTCACGGCAAAAATTCCTTCGTCTTGCGTGGAGAAAATAATTTCGCCGCGCTCGTTAAGCACAAAGTTTATGGTGCCCTTGCTCACGCTGAAAGAGTTAATCCAGTTGTAAAGGTCGGTGTTGGATGAGTCGATGCCCGCGACGCCAATCATGTTGCCCGCCGCGTCATAAAACGGAGCGGACGCGCCGATTTGCTGATAACCGTTTGCCTCAATCGTGGAGTAAAGGTCGGAAATAACGGGTTGCCCCGCTTTTTTGGCAGCGATATACCAAGGACGTTTGCGCGGGTCGAATTCATAAATTCGTTCGTGAGAAAAAGAAATCGGAGCGTTGAAATCGGTTTCGCCGTTCTCGTCGACGACGAGTCGCGCGCATATGTACCAGCCCTTCTCGCCGCCGACAAAAGCCGTCGCGTTGAAGCCGCTGAAGCCCTCCAAAACTTCGGGCAGAAAATCTTTGACGTTGGCAACCAAATCCTGCTCGCGCTGAATTTCGGGCGTGACGTTTTCGCGAATGTCGGGCGCGTAAATCCGATAGATCTCGCCGTTGCGAATTTGGTCGGTGCGCGGGTCGGGCAAATGCCTCGGCGAATAATTTTCGGGGTGCGACATTATCCGGGTCACCGCGTCAGCCAAAATCGTTGCGTCCTCGCGTGCCACGGACATTTCCCTGTCAATGAACTGCGCCTTGGCCATGGCAAGCTCGCCGAGTGTCCGCTTGAGTTGATTAACCAGAAGGGCGTCGGTGTAACTGGCACTCTTCTCGCCGAGTTCGACGCTCATGGATTCTTTGTCCCGTTGCACGAAACTTTTCCCGATGAAAGAGAAGACGGACAGCACGATAAAAGTCGTCAGCCCCGCGCCCAAGACCAGCAACAAAACTTTTTTGTGGATATTAAGTCGTTTCATTTTTAAACCTCAGGGCAAACATCGTGATATCGTCCGACTGCTCCGCCGCGCCCACGTGAGCCGCCACGTCAGCGCGAATATTTTTCAGCAGCGTTTGCAAGTCAGCCGCGCAGTCCGTCGAATTCATGAACGAAATCAATCTGTCGGGCAAATATTCTTCCTCCGCCTCGTTCAAAGCTTCGGTCACGCCGTCGGTGTAAAGGAAGAGCAAATCGCCGCGCTTGAGGAAAATTTTTTGTTCGACGAAGGGAATCTCATCCATCGGTCCGAGAACAAAATTTTTCCTCACGTCCAGGAAGTCGCAGTGATTTTCTTCCGCGCGATAAATTACGGGCGGATTGTGTCCGGCGTTTACGAAAGTGAATTCGCCCGTGTCCAAATCGAGCACGCCGACGAAAGCAGTGACGAACATCATCGCCTCGTTGTTCGCGCAAAGTTTGTCATTGGCGGCGGCGACGACCTCGGCGAGCCCTTTGCGGTTGTGAGTGGAGACCGCAAAATTTTTCAGGACGGTTTTGCTGATGACCATGAAGAGTGCGGCGGGAATGCCCTTGCCCGACACGTCCGCGACGGTTATCGCCAAATGTTTCTCGTCGAGGAAATAAAAATCGTAAAAATCACCGCCGACTTCCTTGGCGGGTGTCATCGTGGCGAGCAGTTCAAAATCCTTTCGCGCGGGAAAATCTTTCGGCAACATGCCGCTTTGAATTTCCGTCGCAACGTCGAGCTCCGTGGCAATGCGTTCCTTCTCGGCTGTGACCTTCGTCAGGTTCTCCATGTAAGCTTTAAGCTCGTGAGTCATCTCGTTGAAGCAAATGGCAAGGTGTTCAATCTCGTCGCCGGTTTGAATGTCGAGTCGCTTGTCGAGGTTTCCGCTTGAAATTTCTCGGACGCCGTCGCTCAGCTCGTTAATCGGTCTGACCAAGCGCGCGGAAAGTTTTTTGCTCGCCGCGAACAAAAGATAAAGCATGCCCGCCAACAAAAGTGCCGCGACGAAAGTCATTAACAAATATTCTTCCTGCAGGCGCGCGCGGAAGTTTTCAACTTGCTCCAGAAAATAATTCCGACTTCTCTCCGCCGTGGCAGTGATGTCCTTGCGCAAAGTCAGCGTTGCGAAACTCCAGCCGATACTTTCCATGGGCGCGAATGCCAAAAAATATTCTTCGCCGTCTACGGTGACGGGCAAAATTCCGCTCTTGCCCTTAACCATTTGCTCGGCGGCGTAAGCGAGGCTTTCGCCCTTTGTCTTGCGCAAATCGCCGTGCCCCGCCGCCGCAACCAATCGTCCTTCCGTGCGCGACGAAAAAATCACTTCGCCTTGGTTATTCAAGACAAAGCTGAAACCGTTGTCGCCGACAGTCGTTTCCTCAATCACTCTGTAAATGTCGGTGTTCGACACGTCAATGCCGACGACGCCGGCAATTTCTCCCGACGCGTCATAATAAGGCGCGGAGCAACCGATAAGCTGATACTTGCTGATGTTGGCGTGCGCATAAAGGTCGGTGAAAACGGGTTTCTTCGCCGCAATCGCCGCTTTGTACCAAGGACGCTCGCGCGGGTCGTAATCGAAAAACTCGCTCTCCTCGAACGGCAAAGGCTTTCCTTCCATGTCAGGAAAGACGCTGCAGCAAATGAACCAGCCGTGCCTTGAGCCGACGTAACACGAGGATTTGAAGTCGTCGAAGGATTTGGCAAGCGGCATGAGCAAAGTTTGAATGTTCCCCGCGATTTTTGTCTCGTAATCAATTTCGGCGGTTAAGCCGTCGCGTTTGACTTCGGGTCCGTAAGTCAGATAAGCCTGCGTGTTCAAGACCGGCTCAAATTGCGGATTGAGAAGTTTGACGGGCTTATAATCGTTCGGGTTTGACGCAATCTTTGTCATCATGTCCGCCAAAACTTTTACGTCGGCGAGCATTAAATTAGTTTCATGGTCAATGAATTCCGCGCGCGCCCTCGCCAGTTCCCCCAAAGTTTTTTTCAAATGATGCATTACCAAATTCTGAGTGAAATTCGCGCCGGCCTTGCCCAATTCGTCGCCCATGTCTCTCATCTCGTTGCGCACGATTGACAAACCGTAAAAAGAAAGACCGCTCATTGCCAGGAATGACAATATCCCCGCCGCCATGACGAGGACGAGCAGCCTTTTTTGTATGTTCCATTTCATCGGGCAACCTCAGAAAAATTTTTTCATGCGCAGAATATTTTTCCCGTCCGAGTATTCGTAAGAAATTTCGTCGACATTTTTTTTGACCAGAAAAATTCCCAAGCCGCCGATGTTGCGCTCTTCAATCGCAAGAGTCGTGTCGGGTGCTTCCTGTTCGAGCGGATTGTAAGGTCTGCCCTCGTCAATGAAAGTCATCAACGCGGCGTCAGGATTTTCCTCAAACTCAAGGCAAAAAGTCGCGGGACCGATTTCGGGCTTATAGGCGTAGCTGGCAATGTTGACGAAAATTTCTTCGATGACGAGCTCCGTTTGCATGACGACCTTCATTGAGCAGTCGCGCGCTTCGAGTCTTTCCGTCGCGAAATCGATAACTGTTTGAAGATTTTCGAGCGTTGCCTCAACCGTAATTTTTTCCATAACAATTCCTCATCAAGCAATCGTCATCAAACTGGCAAAGCCGGTCATGTCCAAAACCTCCAAAACGGGTTCGCTGACGTTGATGAGTTTCATCGAGCCCTGCTTGTTCATGCGTTTCTGCGCGACGAGCAAAACTCTGAGCCCCGCCGAGGCAATGTACTGCAGCTGAGCGAAGTCAAACGTCAAATCCGTCACGCCGTCGAGCGCGGTCGTCAGTTCCTTGGAAAGTTCGGGCGCACTGCCCGCGTCGAGCCGTCCGATAACCTTAATCGTCAATGCGCTTCCGTTTTGTTCCTTTTTGATTTCCATTTTTCAATCTCCTTTAAAGTTCTTTCCTTGCGGCAATATATTTGTTGACGGCGGCAATGAGTTGCACGACGTCAAATGGTTTGGCAATGTGATAGTTCATGCCGCTCTCCATGCTCATGCGCTTGTCCTCGTCACGGCTGTTTGCACTGAGCGCGATAATCGGCAAAACTTTTGCGTCGGGTCTGTCGAGCGCACGAATCGCGCGCGTCGCCTCATACCCGTTCATTATCGGCATTTGAATATCCATCAACACCAAGTCGTAATAACCCGGCGGGTGCTTTGTGAAAGCTTCGACAGCCTCCACACCGTCGGCGACGGTTTCGACCGAAAAGCCCGACTCCTCCAGAATCGTCTCGGCGAGCAAGCGATTGAGTTCGATATCGTCGACCAAAAGAATCCTGTGCCCGAAATTTTCTTCGGCGGAAATTTTTTCAATCGGCGCGTCCTCTTTATTCTCATCTCCCTCGCGATAAATTTTGAACGGCAGCCCGACGGTGAAAGTCGTGCCCTTGCCCTTTTCGCTGACGGCTTCGATTGAGCCGCCCATCGCGTCGAGAAGTTTTTTTGTTATGGCAAGACCGAGCCCCGCGCTGATGTGTCCCGTCTTCGTGGAGGTTTCTTCGCGTTCAAAAGTTTCATACATGCGTTTCATGAAATCGGGCGTCATACCCACGCCGTCATCCGAAATTATAAATTCACAGCGGAGATATCCCGCGTCGGAAACTTTTTTCTTTTTGGCGGAGAGTTTGACGTGGCCGCCCGGCTGCGTGAACTTAATCGCGTTGTCGACGAGACCCGAAAGAATTTTCCTGAAGTTCACGTCGTCGGTGTAAACCAATTCGCGCGGCAAGTTCGTCACGCATTCGAGAGAAATATTTTTTGCCTCCGCCCGCTGCTTGAACGCATGGACGACGACCAGCACCTGCTCTTCCAAGTCACAAATTTCATTGCGCACTTGCGTCTTGCCGTAAGTTATCTTGCTCATGTCGAGCAGGTCATTGACGAGCGTAAGCATTTGCCGACTGCTCTCGTCGACCTTCTCCAGATAATTTTTCAAAAGTTCGGGTTCGTTTATGTGTCGGCGCGCCAAGTCCGTGAAGCCCATGATTGAGTTGAGCGGCGTCAAAATGTCGTGTGAGATGTTAAACAGGAACGCCGCTTTAATTTCGCTCGCCTGTCGTTCTTTGTCCAATTCCATTTCCATGCGCAGCTTCTCCTCCTGAATCTGCCGCCTCTCGGTAATGTCGCTGATGAAAACGTAAAACGCGTCGCCGTGTTCGGGGAAGGTCGCAAAGTGTCCGTAATCGTCAATCCAACGAATCTGTCCGTCCTTGCGCGTGATTCGATACTCCACGTGGTCAAGGCGGTCGTTTTCGGGGTCAGCAATCTGTTCTTCGATTGATTCTTGAATCGCGTCGAAATCTTCGGGATAAACCATGCCTTGGAAAGTGTAACCGGTCAGCTCTTTGAACTCGTCGAGATTTTCGCAGCCGTAGATGTCCAAGACCGCGCTGTTGGCATAAAAGAGTTCGTAAGGCTCCTTGGCGGAATAAACGAAGAATCCGCCCGGAACTTGTTCGGCGACCCATTTGAGCATGGGCAAGACTTCATACAGATACTTCTTGCCCAAGAAAGTTGTTTTGCCCATAATGTCCCCCTGCAATCAGCCGAAAAAAATTTTCCCCGCAATAATAACACAGCTTGTCAATTTTGTACAAAAAAATTTTTCGCCCGCGCAGAAAATTTTTTCGCCCGCACGGAGCTCGAAAACGCCGCAGAAAATTTTTGAGCCCGCTCGGAGCTCGAAACTGCCGTTGAAAAATTTTTTCGTTCGCTCGGAGCTCGAAAACGCCGTGAAAAATTTTTTCACCCGCTCGGAGCTCGAAATCGCCGCAGAAAATTTTTTCGTCCGCTCGGAGCTCGAAAACGCTGCGGAAAATTTTTTCGTCCGCTCGGAGCTCGAAACCGCCGTAAAAAATTTTTTCGCCCGCTCGTTTTGTCATTTCCCGCGGAGTATAAACTTTGCGCGCGATTCATTCGGAGTGTCCCTTGAAAAAATTTTCGGCAACCTGTAAAATCTTTGCGGAGGTGATGGCATGAAGGAACGCATTCACAAGGACGTGGTGATAATCGGCGCGGGCATGGCGGGGCTGACGGCGGCTCTTTACTGCGGGCGCATGAACTTGGACACGCTTGTTTTGGAGAACGGAATTATCGGCGGGCAAATCGCAAACGCCACGGACATTGAAAATTATCCCGGTTTCGTGAGCGTCAAGGGCGGCGATTTAATTTCCACAGTTCAGACGCAGGCAGAAAACTTCGGCGCGGTCGTCGACGAGTTTGACGAGATTGAAAAAGTCACGCTCAAGTCTTCGCCGAAGATAATCGAGACGCAAGAAAAAATTTACGAGGCGGACGTCGTGATAATCGCGTCGGGCATGAACAGGCGCAAGCTTCCGTTGCCCGAAGAGAAAAAATTCGCGGGGCGCGGCGTCCACTACTGCGAGCTGTGCGACGGTGCCGGTTACAACGGAAAAATTATCGCGGTCATGGGCGGCGGCAATGCGGCTGTCGACGCGGCAAATTTCCTGACCAAGTACGCCAAAAAACTTTATCTGATTCACCGCTCCGAATTCCGCGCCGATGAAGTTTCGCAGAAAAAACTTCGCGCCAATGAAAAAGTCACCATCATGTTGCAGACGGAAATAAAATCTCTGCGCGGCGAGCGTCGGCTTGAGGAAGTTGAAGTCTTCGACAAAAAATCTGGCGAGAAAAAAATTTTGGCGGTCGACGGAATCTTCGTGAACATCGGGGTTGAGCCGAATACGCAGCTGTTCAAGGACGAGCTGAAGTTGAGCGCGAGCGGAAGAATTCCTGCGGGCGAAGATTGTCGGACGGAAATCGACGGGGTGTTCGCGGCGGGCGACGTTCGCGAAAAAGAAATCCGCCAGCTGACGACTGCGGCTTCCGACGGCACGACTGCGGCTCTGCTCGCGGAAAAATTTTTGGCAAAGCTGAGAGGCTGATTGACATGGTAAAAATTTATACGATGGAGTCATGTCCTTATTGCGCAAAATTGAAACGTTACCTCAAGAGCAAGGACGTGGAGTTCGAGGAGTTCGACATTGAGAAAGACCCTGCCGCCCGCGAGGTTTGCAAGAAGATGACGGGTATCGAGTGGGCTGTGCCGGTCACGACGATTGACGGCGAAAATTTCGTTATTGACTTCGACAAGCCGGAGATTGATAAGTTGCTTTGTTTGTGAGGAGGAAAGTTTTATGGTCAAAGTTTATTCGTTCCAAGGCTGCCCGTGGTGCGATAAGGTTAAAAAATATCTTCAGGCACGCGGCGTGGAATACGAAACTTGCGACATCGAAGAGAGCGAAGAGGCTGCCAAAGAGTGTCAGAGAATTTCGGGCGACTTGGCGGTGCCGGTCACGACCATCGACGGCGTGAATTACGTCGTGGGCTTCGATAAGCGCAAGATTGACGAGCTGCTGGCAAGTGCTTAAGGAGGATTTTCAATGAGCGTTTACGACTTCACGGTCAAGACCAAACGCGGCGAGGACAAATCGCTGGCGGATTACAAGGGCAAAGTTCTGCTCATCGTCAACACTGCGAGCAAGTGCGGCTTCACTCCTCAGTTCGAGGAGCTGCAGAAACTTTACGACGATTATAAGGACAAAGGCTTCGAAGTTCTCGGCTTCCCGTGCAACCAGTTCGCGGGGCAGGAACCCGGCACCAACGACGAAGTTCAGCAGTTCTGCAAGCTCAACTACGGCGTGACTTTCCCGATTTTTGCCAAGGGCGACGTGCGCGGCGAAAATGCTCAGCCGTTGTTCAAATATCTGACGGCGCAGAAAAAATTTGAAGGCTTCGACATGAATCACCCCGTGGCGAAACCTCTGCTTGACGCCCTGCAGAAAAATTTCCCCGAATACCTTGAAGGCGACGGCATTAAGTGGAACTTCACCAAGTTCCTCGTTAATCGCGACGGCGAAGTTGTTGCACGCTTCGAGCCGACGACCACGCCCGCTGCCATTGCCAAAGACATTGAGGCTCTCCTCTAAAAATTTTCCGTGACGAAAAAATTTTCCCCTGCCAAAGCGGCGGGGGATTTTTTTTTTGCGATTGACTAGAAAAGCTCTGCTTGCTGAAAAATACCAAAGGGTCGAACGGTTATAATCTCACGGACGGCGGCGGACACTTGACAAGCGCGCGAATCGCAATAAGATTAAGATGCTTTGCACAAAAAATTTTTGCCGAGGAGAAAAACTTTGAAACCGTGGCTCAACTCAATCGAATACATTCGCGGCGTGTCGATGGCGGGGGTCGTGGCGATTCACACGGGCTCGCAGTATTTGCTCAACCCCACACCCAACATTCATCTGGTCGCGCTCTTTGAAATCGTCTCGCGCTTCAGCGTGCCGATTTTCTTTTTTATTTCGGCGTTCGGACTTTTTTATCGGATGGATTTGTCGGAGCCGTTCAGTTACGGAAAATTTTTGCGGCGGCGATTCAAAGCTGTGCTCGTGCCGTACTTGCTGTGGTCGACGTTTTATCTGGTGCACGACAATCATTTTTACGGCTGGCAACTTTTCCCCGACTTGGATTACGCGGCGGAGATTTATTTCTTCGGGCTGGCGAAATATCATCTTTACTTCCTCGTGATTTTGATTTGGTTTTATCTGCTCATGCCGCTGTGGATTTTTTTGGTCAAGCGCATGACGCCCGCGCGAATGATTTTTCTGCTGGCCGCGCAGGTCGCGTTCGATTATTGGTCGAGTTATTGTGCGGGCGCGTCGGAAAATCTTTTTTGGAAGTGGCGATTAAATTGGCTGGTGCTGCATTACGTGTTCGTGTTCGTGTTGGGCGGAGTGCTGGCGGTTCACTCGCAGAAATTTTTCGCGTGGTGCGCGGCGCAAAAAAAATTTATCAGCGGAACGTTTTTGCTCTCGCTGATAATTTTGCTGAGTCATTATTATTTTTTAATCGGCGTGAAAAATTTTTCGGCGGAGGCGGCGGTCAACACTGCTCATCAACTTTCGCCGGCGGGAATTTTTTACACGATTGCCGCGTCGATTTTTTTGTTCACGCTCTTTCAGTTCGGACGGCTGCCCGAATCGTTGAAAAAATTTTTGAGTGTGCTCGGAAAGAATTCTTACTTCGTGTACCTGGCGCATCCGTTCGTGATAACTTATTTGGCGTTGGGCTTGGGCAAGCTCGGCTTGGTGATGACTGCCCCGAACGCACTGATTTTTTACGCGGCGACGGTCGCGTTGACATTGTCCGCAAATCTTTTGCTGAAAAAATTTTTTACTTGAACTTGGAGCCTTTGATGTGATAACTCGTGCCATTGATGTTGAACGAATCGTTTTTGCTCACGCCGCTGAAGATGACGTGCCCGCCGCCGCCGAGTGCCAACGTCAGCTTGGAATTTTTGAACGACGAATCCGCCGTCGCGCTTGCGCCTCGTCAGCCGAAAAAATTCCTCGTCACATAATGATTTTGAATTTACCAACACGCTCTAAGTCTGTTTCGTACTCTTTTCTCATAATACATTTACTGTATCACTTTTCAATCTTTATGAACACCGGTTCTAAGAAAGGAATGATGAATTTGCTGAAAGATTTTTTGCCGCCGCACATTTTCCGAATCGAAGGGCAGAGTGCGTATTTCGACCCTGTGCGAAAAAAATATGTGCCGGTCACGCCGCGCGAAACCGTTCGCCAAAGAGTCGTGCCGTATTTGATTCAGGAACTGGACGTACCGCAGAAGATGATTCGTATCGGCGAGAAGCTCTCGTATTACGGATTAAATTTTCGTCACCGCGCCGACATCGTCGTCGAGCACTTCGACGCCGCAGAAAATATTTTGCGGCCGCTGGCTGTCGTCGAGTGCAAAGCTCTGGAGACTCCTCTGGACGAGGCGGCGTTCAATGAAACTTTCGATTACGCGGAGAAACTCGGCTGCACTTATTGCCTGCTGACCAACGTCGACGAAGCCTTTTGGTTTTACTTGGACACGAACGAATACATCGAGCTGGAGGACGCGCCGAATTATCATGACATGCTCAAGTCAATTAGGAATGAGGAATTAGGAATGAGGAATGAAAAAAATAATTCCTAACTATCAAAGCACGTCGGCAAAATGAGGACGCAACTTTTTGAAACACCATGCGCCGAGGAACATCACCGCCGCCGTCAGCAACCAAAAGTAAGTCGTCAGGTAAATGTGCTCCCAAAACCATTCGTGATAGATGAAACTCTGCCGATAACCTTCGACGAGGTAATACGCGGGATTCAGTTTCAAGATGAAGTGAAACTGTTCGGGAATCATTTTTAAGTTCCAAAAAATCGGCGTGCCCCAAAATCCGAACTGCAAGAGCATGGCGACGAGCTGTCGGATGTCGCGCATGAAAACCGTCAGCGAACTGGTCAGCCAGCTCAATCCCAGCGACAGACAAATCATCGCGAAGAAGTAATAAATTATTTGCAGGTTGTAAATCGTCGGCGGGTAACCGTAAGCCGCGAACATGGCGAACAGCACGGCGACAAAAAAAATATGCACGACCAGTGCCGAGATAATTTTTACAATCGGCAGGAGCTCTACGCGGAAGACAATTTTTTTCACGAGGAACGAACTTTCGATGACTGAGTTCGCCGCGCTTTGAATGCTCTCGTTCAGGAAAAACCACGGGAACATTCCGCACACCAGCCACAGGATAAACGGGAAGTTGTTGACGGGCACGGATTTGAAACCGATTTGGAAGACGAACCAGAAAATCAAAACCGTGATGGACGGCTGAATGAACGCCCATAAAATTCCGAGATAAGAGCCGAGGTATCGTTGGCGGAAATCGCGGCGGGTCATCTGCCACAAAAGTTTTCGGTTGGCAATGATGTCGCGAATCAAACCGATTAAGCCGTAAAAAATTTTCATGAGAACCTTTCATTTCGTGCAGACGAAGCCGGCAAAAGATTCGACGCGAGTAACTTCGGCGCGGGCAAATCGTTCGCGCAATTTTTTTTGCAAAGATGTAAGTGATTCATACGGCGGAGAAAAAAATCCGCGCGGCTCACAAAATTTTTCGACGAAAAAATCCGTCCGACGATTCTCACCCTTGACGTACATGCAGCCGCAAAAAATTCCGCCGCCGCCGAGCACGCGATAAGTCTCCGCCCACGCCGCGTCTTTGTCGCCGAAAGCATGGAAGCCGTTGACCGATAAGACCGCGTCGAAAAAATTTTCCGCGAAGGGCAAGTGCGCCACGTCGGCCTGAAAAAATTTCACGCCGCGCAAATTCATCTGAGCCGCGCGTGCCTTGGCGACGTCGAGCATTTTGTCCGAGTAGTCGACGCAAAAAATTTCCGCGCCGCCGAGTTTTTGATAGACGGGCAGGGACAGCACGCCCGTGCCGACGGGGACTTCAAGCAATCGCCCGCTGAAATCTTTCGGGATGCCCGCGAACGCCTGCGCCAAAAATTTTTGATGAGCCGCCGCGTCCAAGCTCCAAAAAATTTTCAACGCAAGCCGCGACGGCAAATCGGCAGCGGTCATCATTCGGTCGAAAAATTTTGAGAGGCGTCCGACAATTTGATACGCGTCAGAAATTTTCCTCATGGTCGGGCACCGTCGTCAGGAGCGCGTCGCAACTGCCGAAAATTTTCCACGCGCCCGCGCCCGCCGTCAGCATGAACGAATCGCCCTTCCGATAAAAAATTTCCTCCCCGCTGCAAAAAATTTTTCCTTCGCCGCCGAGAATCAGCACGCTCAAAAAAGTTTTCTCGTCGACGAAGCCGCGAGCCTCCGACAAAATTTTTCCGTCGAGCACGAGCTTATCGACGACAAAATAATCGCAGGCGGCAAGGTGGCAACGTGACGTTGCATCCTGCGGATATGCATTGCGTTCCTTGACCGTGTCAAAATTTATCACGTCGAGGGTCTGAGCAATGTGGAGCGGGCGTCCTCTGCCGTAATCGTAAATGCGGTAGCTGACGTTCGAGTTCTGTTGAATCTCGGCGAGCAACACGCCTTTGCACACCGCGTGAATCGTGCCGGCGGGAATGAAAATCACGTCGCCGCGTCGGACAGGCACAGCGTTGAGGACTTCGACGAGCGAATTATTTTTTATGCGGGCGACAAATTCTTCGCGGGAAATTTTTTCTTTGAAGCCGCAGTAGAGGACGGAATTTTCTTCGGCGTCGAGGACGTACCACATTTCGCTTTTGCCGAGCTGCCCTTCGTGAGCCAGCGCGTACTCGTCGGGCGGGTGGACTTGCACGGAAAGATTTTCGCGCGCGTCGATGAACTTTATGAGAATCGGGAAATCTCGGAAGCGTCGGCAATTCGTGCCCAAAATTTTTTCGCCGCAGCGGGCAATGTACTCGGTCAGAGTTTCGCCGCCAATCGTCGAGGGGCCGTCGGGGTGGCAAGACAACATCCACGCCTCCGCCAAAATTTTTTTATCGCAGTCAATGCCGAACTCCTCGGCAAGCCGACGCCCGCCCCACAGATAATCTTTGCACGCGGGCTTAAGTTTCAAAATCGCCATAAAATTTTTCACCTCAACATTTTTCTCCGACGCAGAGCTTTGGGCTTGTCCAAAATTTCATTGAGGACGAACGCGTTTAAAACTTTCGACGGCGTTAAGTTCAAATCGAGCTCCGAATTTTCTTGCGCCTCGTGAACTTCGCGCGGGGAAATTTTTTTCGGGCGCGACGGCGACGGAATTTTTTTCGGGCGAACTTCAGCCTGCTGCGGGCTGTCGATGAAAATCGGAACCTCTTCGCCGGGAAAATTCGGGTCGTTCGGCAAAGTCGGTATGTCGAAGTCGGGCGAACCGTTCGGCGGCGGGAGCCGTCTCTTTTTGCGCTTCGCCATGTTGTCGATGATTGTGATTGCCAGCCAGATTAAAAAGATTGTCGCGAGTTCCATGGTCAACACCTCTCAAGTGATTCTCGTCAGCAAATTTTTTTCGCGGACGGAAATTAATTGGGTCTCGTCGTCGTACTCGGCTTGAAAAAATTCAAAGTCGCGGATTGATTTTCCGAGCCGCGAAAGTTTCTGCAGAAGATTAAGTTTGTCGTCGAGCGTCGTCCTAAGCCCGAAAATTATTCCTTTCAGCAAGCTCAAATCATAACGCAAGTGTCGCGAAAATTTTTCGGCATATCGATGAAACTCGTCCGGCAAAAAAATTCTGTACTCGCGCTCGTGATTCCAATCCGTCATCTTCCGAAAAAATTTTTCCCGATAATCGTCGCGGTAATTATCAACCGCCGCGCACTCCGAGAGCTTTGAACTTTTCACGCCGCCGCTACCCGTCAGCCAATCCTCCGCGTGCGTGAAATTCAAATGCCTCAGTGCCTCAAAAAAATTTCGTTCAATGACATGCTCGCTGTATTTTACCGCCCTTACCTCCAAAGACTTCGCGTCCGCCAAAATTTTCCGTCTCGTAAACTAAGCAAACGCCGCGGTGATTGTCAGCGTAATTGCTCCACATTGCCGAGTTCGTCGGCGTGTCGCTGAAGCAAATGACGTAACCTTTCGGATACATGATTTCCTTGAGCTGTTCGACGTAAGTGCGCGGGAAAATAAATCGGAGCCAAAGCAAGTGTTGCTTGAAAAGGTAGGGCATGTCGGGCGAGCGGCGATTCATCTTCAGCGCGAGCAAGCTCGATTCCATCATGTCGCAGTTGAGATTTTCCGGCGCGTCAATCTCCTGCTTGCGGGCGGCGTCGCTGATGTCCTTGAGTTCGGCGAAAGAAATTTCATATTCCACGTCGAAAAATTTTTCGTTGAAGTCGTCGCGAATCAGACCGAAAGCTTTGCACTTCCTTACGCAAATTATAAGCGCGGCGTCAATGACTGTGCGGAAGATGAATTCCAATTCGCGCCCGTAACTTTTGATTGTGTCGTTGCCGTAAAAGTCGACAACTTCACGAACAATTTCTTCCGTCAAAAATTTTTCGGCGAGCTCTTATGAAGATTTTACTCAGCGGCGAGTGGTCAAACCGGTGGAGGTCGCTCAGCAAAGTTTTGTTCGGCATGTCGCTCAAGAATTTTTCATGCGCGGCAACTTGAAAGCGTCCCGACGTGAGCAGATAAGTTTGCAGACCGTAAAAGAGGCTACAGACGAAATTTTTCAGCAAGCCCTCCCACGCCGGCACATCGCCCCGCCAAAAAATTTTTACGTAACCTTCAATCGGTCGTTGAGTTCGTCGGGTGCCGCGAAGTAAAGAATACCGTTATCCGCTCAAGCAACGCGCTTTCGATTGTCCTGTACCGGTAAAGTTTCACGGCTCATCCCCTCAAAAAATTTTTCGACGCAATTATATCGAAGCGCAAAATCTTTCTCAACCTTCTGCGCGCAAAAAAAATCCCGCAAGCCCGAAGACCTGCGGAAGTGTCAACGAAATTATTTTTTGCTTGACGGTTGCGCAAAGGCGACGCCGTTCAAAAATTTATTCGCTGTGTCGGCGTCGTCAAAGGGCAGCGCAGCCGAGGCACTCGGCAACTCTCTCATCAGCGAATCGAGGTCACCGACGCGCCCGTCGCCGTCAACGATTGTAATCGTCGTATCCTTGGCGTTTTTAATTTTGATTGAGCCGGAACCGATTTTGAGCGTGACATCTTTTTTATTTACGCTCGCCGTCACATCAGACCATGAGCCGTCAATCAATTTGATTGTGTCCTCCGCGGAAAAATCGACGATAACATCTTTGCCGTCGCCGAACGCATAAAGGAACGTGTCGGCACCCGCGCCGCCCGTGAGTGTGTCATTGCCCTTGCCGCCGCCGAGAATATCATCGCCCGCCTCGCCGAGCAGTGAGTCATTGCCCTTGCCGCCGTCGAGATAATCGTTGCCTTTACCTCCGCGCAGATAATCCTTGCCCGCCTCGCCGAGCAACGAATCATTGTCCGCGCCTCCGTAGAGTGAATCGTCACCGCTGCCGCCGCTGAGAACGTCCGCGCCGTTTTCGCCCACGAGTTTGTCGTTGCCCATGCCGCCGAAGAGTTTATCGTCGTTGTCTCCGCCGTTCAGGTAATCGTTTCCTTTGCCGCCGAAGAGTGAATCCGCGCCGCTTTCGCCGAGAAGTTTATCGTCGCCGTTCTCGCCTAAGAGTGAATCATTGCCCGTGCCGCCCACGAGTTTGTCGTTGCCATCCCCGCCGCGCAGTGTGTCGTTTCCTGCGCCGCCGTAAATCGAATTTTTATTCGAGCCGCCGAGGATGAAATTGTCCAACGCGTTGCCCGTGATTTTGATTTCCTTCGTGCGCGCGGAGGCGTCGACGCGTCCGAAGCCGGCTCCTGCTTTCACGACAGATTTATTTGAATCCGTGAGGGTCATGCTGAAGTAAACGGGCAGCGAAGGATACTTCACACTCTCAATATCTCCGTCGGGGTCGAAGGTAACCGAGCCGCCCGCTTCTTTGAAGGTGAGGTCTTTGACGGTTGCGCCTGCTCCGAGGTCGCTGAGAAGGAACTTGCCCGCCTTGGTCAGCGTGACTTTGAACGCGCCGTCAGAATCGTTGACGGCTGGAATGGTGACGACTTTTCCGTTGTAATAAACGGGAATTGCATCGCTCACGGGCAAGACAATGCTTGTGCCCTCCAACTCGAAGACAAAGCCGACAATTTCATCGTCCTTGCCGCGCAGGTAACCCTTGCCGTCGAAGTTGTACGTCCCGCCCCAATTGTCCGTGACCTTGCCGCCGTTCGTGCCGACATAAATCTGAGCCGAGCCGTCAACAGAAAAAATTTTTACGCCGTCGGCAACTTTAATTTTATTGCCGGCAGTGTAAGTGAAGTCGCCGGTCGAAACGGAGATATGACCCAAAGTGCCGTCGGAGCCGAAAACGGGCAGACCGCCTTCTTCGTCGGTGACGGGCGCGCCTTTGACGGTCAAGGTGTCTTTGGAGCCGGTGAAGTCGCTGAGGCCGGCAACGCCGGTGATTTCGCCGCCTTCGTTGAAGAGGATAGTCACGCCGTCCGCGAATCCTGCCGAATCTCTGGTAGCCTTGCTGATTGTGAAGTCCAAAGTGGTTTCGCCAATGGTGATCGTGGAGGTTTTATTGATTGTTGCTTGATAGCCGTTGCGCAACTTGGTGACGGTGTAATCGCTGCCGCTGACGGTCGCGATAGCTTCGGTCGTGTCTTCAGCGTCGTAGATTGACAGAGCGTCCTTGCTAATCGTGACAGAATCGCCGATATCGCTCAGGACGAAGCCGGTAACATCCGTGCCGCTGACCAAGAATTCAGCATTGCCGTTAGTATTGGCATATTCGTAAGTGGTCGTGCCGATTCTCAGTTCGGTTTCGCCCATCGGAGGAACGATAGCTTCTGCGCCGCCCGCGCTGACAACACGGATAGGAATGTCATCTTCCGCTGCAGTAACTGTGCTCAGGTCGAGAGCAAGGCGTCCGTCATCGTCGTAGTAAATCTGATAAGACTGGTCGTCAGCCGCGCCCGTGATCTTAACTTGCGCGCCGTTATAAGAGAAGTCGTAGTCGCCCGTGACGGTGACGATGCCTTCGAGGTCGCCGCTTGTAGTCACGCTCTGGAGGTTCTCGTCGTCAGCAACGAAGGAGACCGCGCCGTCTGCAAAGCCTTCGGTTTTGATGACAGTCGCGTCGGTGAGATCTGCGCCCAGGGTGCCGATTCTGAATCTGCCGGTGCCGAGACCGAACTTGCCGCCCGTGACGTGTCCGCTGTTCATGCTGACATTGACGCCGGCAGTTGCTTGCATACCGACATTGGTGCTGTCAACAACAAAGCCGTTGCCTGTGGTGATAGACTTCGTGAACGAAATACCTTCAACCGCGTTGAGTCTGACTGCCCTGTAAGTGATACCTTTGCTGTTTGTTGTCTCTCTGTATTCCGAGAAGGAGACGTAAGCACCTGCAGTGGACGTGCTCTTGCTGAACGGATCGCCATTCTGCCAGACGTAGTTCATGCCATTGGTAACGTCTGCTTGGGTAACAGCATCGGCATCGGTCTTGATGTTGTTGAGTTGCTGTTTCTTGATTTTTTTTCGGCCATAAAAATTTCTCCTTGTCCCTTGTCAAAAAAATTTTCAAATGAATTCGCCTCACGCTCTTAAATTCCTTGCTTAAAAAAAAATCTTTTGTTACAATCGGCACGGAAGATTCTGAAAACGATTTAAAGGAGGAAACTTTATGGAACATATCGGATTGGTGGAGAAGGACGGGTGGCTCGCTCCATATGAAGACGCAATTCGCGGACGCCACGAACACGCGCTGTGGAAAATTTCTCAGCTGACGCAAAACGGCAAGCGCACGCTGTCGGACTTCGCGACGGGTCATCTTTACTTCGGGCTGCACAAGACGGGTTACGGCTGGGTCTTCCGCGAGTGGGCTCCGAACGCGACCGCAATTTATTTAATCGGCGACTTTAACGGCTGGCAAAAAACCGAGGAATATCGTTGCAAGAGATTGGAAAACGGCAACTGGGAATTGAAACTTTCCGAAGGGCAACTCAAGCACGGCGACCTTTACAAGATGAGCGTGCGCTGGGACGGCGGCGAGGGCGAACGCATTCCCGCGTGGTGTCAGCGCGTCGTTCAAGATGAGCAGACGAAAATTTTCTCCGCGCAAGTTTGGAATCCGCCGCAACCGCATGTGTGGCACGACGAAGGTTTCAAGATTGACACGAACCCGCTGCTGATTTACGAGAGCCACGTGGGCATGGCGCAGGACGCAGAGAAGGTCGGCACTTACACCGAGTTCAAGGAAAATATTTTGCCGCGAATCAAGCAGGCGGGCTACAACGCCGTGCAAATCATGGCGATTCAGGAGCACCCCTACTACGGCAGCTTCGGTTATCACGTGTCGAGTTTCTTCGCGCCGAGCAGTAGATGCGGCACGCCCGACGAGCTCAAGGACATGATTGACGCCGCACACCAAATGGGCTTGGCAGTCATCATGGATATCGTTCACAGCCACGCCGTCAAAAATGAAGTCGAAGGCTTGGGCAACTTGGCGGGCGACCCGAATCAATTTTTCTACGCGGGCGACCGACACGAGCACCCCGCCTGGGACAGCCTCTGCTTCGATTACGGCAAAGACGACGTGCTCCACTTCCTGCTGAGCAACTGCAAGTATTGGCTGGAGGAATATCACTTCGACGGGTTCCGCTTCGACGGGATAACTTCCATGCTCTACTACAGCCACGGACTCGGCGAGGCGTTCTGCAGCTACGGCGATTACTTCAACGGACACCAGGACGACAACGCGATTTGCTACCTGATGATTGCCAACAAGTTGATTCACGAGGTCAAACCCGACGCCGTCACGATTGCCGAGGACGTCAGCGGTATGCCCGGGCTCGCCAGCAAATTTGAGGACGGCGGCTTCGGTTTCAATTACCGCCTGGCAATGAACGTCCCCGATTACTGGATTAAACTTATCAAAGAGAAGCGCGACGAGGATTGGAAACCCTCTTCAATCTTCTGGGAGATGACAAACCGCCGCGCAGACGAAAAGACAGTTTCCTACGCCGAAAGCCACGACCAGGCACTCGTCGGCGACAAAACGATTATCTTCCGCCTGATTGACGCCGACATGTATTGGCACTTCCGCAAGGGCGACGAAAACGACGTTGCCAATCGCGGCATTGCTCTGCACAAGATGATTCGGCTCGTGACACTGTCGACGATGAACGGCGGATATCTGAACTTCATGGGCAACGAATTCGGTCACCCCGAATGGATTGACTTCCCGCGCGAAGGAAACGGCTGGAGTTACAAGTACGCGCGCAGGCAGTGGCACCTCCTCGACGACAAGAGCCTTTGTTACCACGAGCTGGGCGACTTCGACCGCGCGATGATTGCAGTCATAAAAGCCGAGCCGAACTTCGCGAGCCTGCCCGTCAGAGAAATTTGGCACGACGATGCCGACCAAGTGCTGGCTTACATGCGCGGGCGTCTGCTGTTCGTGTTCAACTTCTCGCCGACCAAATCTTTCGTCGATTACGGCTTCCTCGTGCCCAAGGGCGATTACGACGTCATGCTCAACACCGACGACAAAGCTTTCGGCGGCTTCGGCTTGACCGACGACACCGTCCCGCATTACACGAATTACGACCCCGTTTACGACCGGCAAGACAAAGACTGGCTCAAGCTTTACATTCCCGCGCGCACGGGCGTCGTCCTCTGGAAAAATTAAATCCCCTCTTCACTCAAGAGTGGATTCGCAGAACCTGTCCTCATTGCTGCGGGTCGTCGTGCTCTTCGGGCTGAGAAAATTCTTTTGAGTTTTTGAATCTTCTTTCTCTTTGCTTGCCCAAAGAGAAAGAAGCAAAGAGAAAGGGCACCTCGCAGGGGCGGCTCCTCGTTCATGGTTCGGAGGTTGAGATTACCCGCGGCTCAGTGTGCCCGCTGAATTCGCGTCACGCTCATTACGCGGGCGGGGCGCGCGTCCATGCGCGCCTCTGATTTCGTCAAAAAAAGAGCTGCTCAAGTCGAGCGGCTCTTTTCGTTTGCGCCGAATCATTTTAAGTTCAAATATCTGTCGAGCCACGCGGCAACCGCTTCGCCGATAAATCTTTTGCCGTCGGCGTCGGGGTGCAGGCCGTCCACCGACAGGCTGTCAATCAAGTTGCCGTCGGCGTCGGTCAGCTTCTCGTTCACGTCGATAAAATATTTTTGGTCACGAATCCACGCACAGATAAATTGTTGGTGCTCCTGCCAATCGACGGGCGGCGGGTCGATGAAATTTAATTTCTGAATCTGCGCGGGGTTGAGAGGAGTCGGCGTGAGGAAAACGGGCTTGATTCCGTTTTGCTCGCACTTGACCTCAAGAGCCTGTAAATTTTCCACGGACTCCCAGCCGAGAATGTTCGCGCGATAATCGTTGACGCCCGCCATGATGAAAAGCACTTCGGGGCGGAAAGGCAAAACGTCGTTGTCGAAGCGCGCGAGAATTTCCGCGGTGGTGTCGCCGCTCCTGCCCAGATTTTTCACGGGGATTGCGCAGTAAGTTTCCCAGTTGTACATGACGGTCGAAGGCGGCACGGAAATTGAGCCGCCGCCGTGAGTTATGCTGTCGCCCAGCGCGCAGAAGCGAATCTGATGTTTGACTTCAAAACTGTTGGAAGAATTTTTTTCTGACCAGCGAGTGAGCGGTCGCCCGTCTGAAGTGAACGCGCGCACCCGCCAAAAATATTCGCCCTCGTCGAGCACGGGCTGCTTATCGTACAAATCAAAATTGTCGTCATGGGTCTGCGAGTTTGTAAAATATCGGCGGATAATTTTTCCGTCCTTTATGAGTTCAATTTCATAATGACTCGCGCCGCGGGTCGGCACCCAAGAGTACACGGGATAAATCGGCGGATAATTCATCTTGTCAAATTCGGTCGTCGTCAGAGGCGCGGTCGGGTTCGTGTCGAGGATTACAATCGGCAATTTATTTTGGAGCGTCGTGCCCTCCAGCGAAAGGGCGTTGACTTGAAACTTTGCGTTCACGTTGTCGACGGGAATTTCGATTCCGTTCGTGTAAGCGTAAAAGGTCGCGCCTTCGATGAGCACTTCGTATTTGACGGCACCGGGGACGATATCCCAGAAGAGCCGCAAAATATTTTCCTCGCGCTGAACAATTTCTTCGGGCGCGCCGGGCGCGGGCTCGTCGGTTGCGTCTTCGAATTCGTAAACCTCTTCAATCGCGGCGGCCTGAACATTTTTATCCGTCGTGAGATGATTGCGCGGGGCTTGAGCGTCGGCAACCTTCACGGAATTTTCTTCGGCAACGCGTCCGCCCAAATCGATGAAGCCGAGGTTGGAAAAGCAAAGGACAATCGCCAAAGCAATCGGCACAACTCTCAGCATTGCAACTCCTCCCAGCGCAGATAAAGTTCGTCAATCTCCGTGAGCTTCGACGCGTGCGCCGCCGCCAACTCCGTCAGCTTTTCGGGGGCGACCGCGCCGTTTATCTCGTGCTCAATCATTTTCAATTCCATCTCCGCCATTTTTATTTGCGCTTCGACTTTGTCCAACGCCTGCTCGTTCAGCTTCGGCGAAGATTTTTTTTCGGGTTGCGCGGCTTTGGGTTTCGTCGACGGCTTATCCTTTGCCGCCGAATCCTTTTCCCTTTCGGCGAATTCTATTGTTCGCGTCGCCACTTTGTCAAGAAGATAACGGTCGTGCGTGACGATTAAGATTGTCCCGTCGAATTCGTTCAAAGCCGCTTCGATTGCCTCGCGCGCCGGCAAATCCAAATGATTCGTCGGCTCGTCGAGGATTAAAAAGTTTGCGCCCGTCAAAATTAATTTCGTCAGCGCGACACGAGTTTTCTCGCCGCCCGACAAATCGGCGATTGGTTTCTCCACCACCTGCGCGAAGAGATTCAATCGTGCCAGCTCCGCGCGCGCCTGCCCCTCCGTCAAGCCGAATTCGTCGTTGAGTTCTTCCAGCGGCGTCCGATTTTCGTTGAGCTCTTCGTGACCCTGAGAAAGGTAACCGACCTTGACGCGGTTGCCGATTTTTATTTCGCCCGAATCAGCTTTGAGTTCGCCGACGATAATTTTCAGCAGCGTTGACTTGCCCACGCCGTTGCGCCCGATGAGCCCGACTTTCTCGCCCTTGAAAATTTCCGCGCTGAAGTCTCGGATGATTTTCTTGAAAAAAATTTTCTCCAGAATCAAAACGCGGTTGGCGGACTCGGCGGCGTCGCCCAATCTGATTGACGAAGTTTCAATCGACGGCGGCCGCTCCAATCGCTCCATGCGGTCGAGCATAATCTGACGACTGCGCGCGCGTTTTGCCGTCGACGCGCGGACTTTGTTGCGCCGCACGAAATCTTCCAGCTTGGCAATTTCCTCCTGCTGCTTCTCGTAAGCTTTAAGTTCAGCTTCGCGCCGTTCGCTCTTGAGCCGCACAAATTTTTCGTAGTTGCCGGGGTAGAGGGTCGCGCGCCCGTTCTCCATGTCCAAAATTTTTTCGACGCAATTTTGCAGGAAATGGCGGTCGTGAGTGACGGCGATGACCGTGCCGCGATAATTTTTTACGAAGTCCTCAAGGAACTCAATCGAGTAGATGTCAAGATGATTCGTCGGCTCGTCGAGAATCAAAATGCGCGGTTCGTTGAGCAGAGCCTTCGCCAGAGAAATTTTTGCCGATTCGCCGCCGCTGAAGTTGTTCGGATTTTTTTCGAGCTCCGATTCGCTGAAGCCCAGCCCGTACAAAATTTTTCGCGCCTGAAATTTTTCGCAACCGACGGTGAGCATTTCGTCGAGGAGAGTGGCGGCGGTGAACTTGGGCGTTTGTTCGACGAAGCCGATATCCTCCGCGCGCAGCCCGCCGATTGTCCCCGCGTCGAAAGCCTCCGCGCCCGTCATGATTTTTACCAGCGTGGATTTGCCCGCGCCGTTCTTGCCGACGATTCCGACTTTCTCGCCTTCGACGACCTTGAAACTCACGTCGCGGAAAATTAATCGTTCGCCGTAAAATTTTGTGACGTTATCAAGCTGAATCATTATCTGTCCTTCTGTTAAGTAGGAGTTGGGTTTTGTATTTTAATTCCTAATTCCTAATTCCTAATTGAATGCAAGCCGCAAAATTTCTTCGACGACCTGTTCAATCGTCAGCCGCGTCGAATCCAAAAGCACGGCGTCCTCGGCCTGAGCCAGCGGCGCAATCTCCCGCTCCGAATCCTGTTTGTCGCGCAAGGAAATTTCTTTCTTTATCTGTTCGAAGTCCGCCGCGAAATTTTTTTCCTTGAGCTCCTCGAAACGCCGCCGCGCCCGCTCCTCTACCGAAGCCGTCAAAAAAATTTTCAAGTCCGCGTTCGGCAAAACCTGCGTGCCGATATCGCGCCCGTCCATTATCACCGAGCCGTGCGTTGCCATTGCCCGCTGCAGTTGCGTGAGCTTTTCGCGAACGACTCCGAACTTTGCAACGTCCGAGGCTCCGCGGCTGACTTCGGGCGTGCGAATTTCTTTCGTGACCTCGCGCCCGTCCAAAAAAATTTTTCCCGCCGCGTCCAATTTAATTTCAATGTCGCGCGTGACTTCCTCGACGGATTTTTTCGTGAGCAAAACTTTCAGCGCGACCGCCCGATACATTGCGCCGGTGTCGATGTAAGTGTAACCGAGCCGCGCCGCCACGATTTTTGAAACGGTGCTCTTGCCCGCGCCCGCCGGTCCGTCCACCGCAATTATTTTTTTCACCGAACATTCCCCGCTTCCGAAAATTTTTTCGCGTCGAATATATCACCGAGAAAAATTTTTTGCAACGCCGCAAAGTTGTTGATAAAAATTTTTCATGATATAATCGGCGCAAAAATTTTTGAGGACAAAAGAATGACTAAGTTTGACAACCTTCTCCTGGAGCTCGCGACGATTTGCGCGGCGGGAATAATTTTAAACATTATCGGAGTCGTTATCGCGAAGGAATTTTATCTGCCCGTTTACCTCGACTCAATCGGCACAATTTTTATTTCGGCACTCGGCGGATATGTGCCGGGCATTGCCGTCGGTTTCTTCACGAATTTAATCGGATATTTTTTTGACGCCGAAGAACTTTATTACGGCATGGTCAGCGTGCTGCTGGCGGTGCTCACGGCTTTTTTGGCCATCAGAGGCTACTACGAAAAATTTCCAAAAGTTCTTTGGGTGATTCCCGCGACGGTTCTGCTTACGAGCGTCAACGGAACGATTATCGAAGACATGTTGAGTCTCGCCAGTTCGTTTGAGTCTCTGAATAACTTGCCAAAAATTTGGGAGCACTTCCTGAATCATTTTTCCACCGAGCTGCCCGACAAAACTTTGGCAATCGCAATCGCTTTCATCGGGCTGAAATTTGTCCCGCCCGACATCAAAGAGAACTTTAAATGGATGGGCAAAATGCAGGCACCCGTCTCTGACGAAATGCGCCGCGCGATTAATGCCGACAACAAATTCATTTTCTCGTTGCGCACGAAGCTGGTTTTCAGTTTGATGTTAATTACTTTGGTCGTCGCAGTCTTCATCTCCGCCATAAGTTATTTTACTTACCAAGAATCAATCATTGAAGACCGCCAGCGAATCGCCGACGGAATAGTTTCCATGGTCGTCAACGAAATTAATCCGAAGCGCGTTGACGAATTTTTGGAGAAGGGATATCAGGCGGAAGGTTACAAAGAAGTTGAGCGCGAGCTTTACAAAATCCGCGCCAGCAACTCCGACATAAAATTCATTTACGTTTACAAAATCATGGAGGACGGCTGCCACGTCGTCTTCGATTTGGACACGCCCGCAGTCGAAGCGTCGGAGCCGGGTTCGATTGAAGACTTCGACGAAACTTTTATACCTCTCTTGCCCGACCTGCTCGCCGGCAAACCGATTAAGCCGATTATCAACAACGACAAGTACGGCAACCTGCTGACGATTTACAAGCCCGTTTATGACAGCATGGGGCATTGCGTCTGTTACGCGGGCATCGATTTTTCCATGGAGATTCTTCACGATTACGGCAGAATGTTTATCGCCAAAGTCATCGCTCTTTTCTCCGGCGCGGTCATTTTGATTTTCGTGCTCGTCTTGGCTTTAATCGAGAACAACATCATCTTGCCCGTCAACACCATGGCATATTGCGCACGAAACTTTGCTTACGACAGCGAGGCGGCGCGCGAGAAAAATATCCAACTCATGAAGAGCTTGGACATAAGGACGCACGACGAAATTGAAAATCTTTACTCAGCTTTCTTGAAGACGACTTCCGACAGCATGCATTACTTTGAAAATCTCAAGCGGTCGAAGATTCAGCTGGCGGTCATGGACGAGCTGGCGCACAAAGACGCGTTGACGGGTCTGAAAAACAAAACCGCTTACGCCGAATACACCGCCAAGCTCGACGCGGACATTTTCAAGGAGCGCGCCGAATTTGCAATCATCATGATTGACGTGAACTTCCTCAAGCGCGTCAACGACACTTACGGCCACGAATACGGCAACACTTATCTGATTAACGCGGGCAAACTTGCGGCTTCGGTCTTCGGCGCGGACAAAGTTTATCGAATCGGCGGCGACGAATTTGTCGTGGCTCTCAGCGGAAAAGAACTCGCCGGCTGCGAAAAACTTGTCGCCGAGCTCAGAGGACTGATTGAAAAACTTCAAGCCGACGAAAATCTTCAGCCGTGGGAAAAAGTTTCGGCGGCGGTCGGTGTCGCTTACTTCGACGAACGCTTCGACGAGACGGCGGAAGATGTTTTCAAGCGCGCGGACAAAGATATGTACAAAAATAAATTGGCGATGAAAGCGACGCGCCGAGATTAAAACTTGTGAAACAAAAAATCGGGAGCCGAAATTGGTTCCCGATTTTTTTGCTTAAGGAATTAATGAGGCCGCCATGGACGGCGGCTCCGCCCGCGTAATGAGCGTGACGCGAATTCAGCGGGCAACACCGAGCCGCGGGTAACCTCAACCTCCGAGCTGTGTACGAGGAGCCGCCCCCGCGAGGTGTCCTTTCTCTTTGCAACTTTCTCTTTGGACAAGCAAAGAGAAAGTTGATTCAAAAAACAAAAGTCATTCATTCAGCCCGACGAGCACGACGCGCCCAATCAATGAGGACGGGTTCTGCGCGCCCACTCTTGAGAAAGAGGGGACGCCCTCCGCGTCAATTTCCTTGCACTGCCATGGCCGCCGCGATTGCCGCGCCGAGACCTGAGCCGCCGTTGTCGAGAATCGTGTCGACCTTCCCCGCGTCTTCGCCGAGGAGTTCAATGAGAGCCTTGGTGATATTTTCCTTGGCAAGCGGCATCTTCTCGTAAACCGAACCGTCGACTGCCACGTGCTGGTGAACAATTTCTCCCTTGCCGGCACGCTGCCAGATTATCGCGACGAACGACGCCGCAACCAATCGCGCCGAACGAATGACAATCGCCGAGGCAAGCTCGCGAACTTTTTTAACGTCGTCAAAGTCAAGCTCGCGCCCGACCTTCGCCATGATGATATCCGACGCCTTCGTGAGCTTCTCCGACTCGTCGAGAATCATCATTGACATATCGATTGAAGTCAGCCCGTAATTTTTGCCCTTCTCGCCGAGGAGCTCGGCAATCGCCATGCCCAAGAGCTCGCCCATGTAACGCCCCGAAACCATTTTCTCAAAACGCTGCTCGCCGGGTTTCTCGGAGCGTTCGTCGTATTCGCGGTCAAAACGATTCGGCATGAGCTTCATGAAGTTGCCGCACTCCAGATTCAAAATCATGCCGCCGAGTCCGACGCCGTTCGGGTCATGAATGCTCGGTTCAAGGTAACAAGTGTTGTGACCCGTGGCGTAAATGGAGCCGATGAAAATGTCGGGCGTCTTGTAAGCCGCGCTGAGCAGGACGGCGACGGTGTCATTGAGGACGGCGACGGGCACGACGTTATCCGCGCCGCGACGTTTGAGAGCCGCCACGAGTAAATCGTTGGCAACTTCGCCCTCCACGCCCTGCGTCGCAAATTCTTTCGTCCAGATGATGAGCCGCGCGTTGTAAAGATTGTCTTGCGTCGACGGGAAAGAGAAAGTGTGGCCGAGATAATATTTTGTTTGGTGGTCGCCGTCAATCGCCTCGTCGATGAGCTCGGCAATGAAGTCGAACATCTGCTCGGCGGTCGCGTCCTTGCAAATGTAATCGTATTCGCCGGGGACAATCAGCGGACGCCCCACGCGTTTGATAATTTCGTACTTGCCGCCGCCGTCCAGACGAATCCTGAAGACGCGAATGTTTGTGCCGCCGAAGTCCAGCGCGAGATATTCGCCCGTCTCTTTGCCGCTCGGCAGTCCGACGTAAGATTTGAGCATGCGCATTGACGAAAGCTCGACGTCGCGCAAACCCAGCTGCAAATCTTGACGGAAGCTCGCCGCAATTTCGTGGAGCCGTTCACCGCCGATTGTAAACTCCGCCATGATTTCTTTGAATTGCTCTTCGTTAAACGCCATAAGATTTTCCCCCTTAACACTCAAAAAAAAATCCCACGCGCCGATTATAACACATGGGGAAATTTTTTGAACGCATTGTCAAAATATTTTTTCAATCACGGAACGGATTTTATATCCGCTCGCCACAAAATTTTGAATAATCGGTAGACAAAAAGCGGGGCGGCGTGTATAATTTCCAAAATATCTTGTAAAAGGGGGAGGCTCGGTCAAAGGGCTTTTTCTTTTGCCAAGGGAAGAAAGTCTCCAAAGAGAGAAATAAATTTGGGAGGAGGAAAATTTTCACTCGGAGGAAATTTTTTGTAGAGAGGTAAGGAGGTTTTTTGCATGAGTGACGGAGGCGGTTCGGCATTTGCCGTGGCGCAACAAATCGGTAAGTCATTGTTCCTGCCGATTGCCGTGTTGCCGTTCGCGGGCGTGTTGTTGGGTATCGGTGCCTCGTTCTCGAACCCGACGACAATCGCGGCTTACGGCTTGGAGAGTGCTCTTCACCCCGGCAGTGCGCTGTTCAGTTTCATGTTGATTCTTTCGAACGTCGGCGGAGCAATTTTCGGCAACTTGCCGTTGATTTTCGCGCTGGCGGTTGCCTTGGGCATGGCAAAGAAGGAAAAAGGTATCGCAGTCCTTGGCGCAGCAATTTTTTATCTGGTTATGCTCACAACAATTCACGTCTTCTTGGGGCTCGACGGCTCGATTCACGCTGACGGCTCGATTGACCCCAGCGTTAAGGAAGGCGCGATAACCACAGTCCTCGGTATCACAACTTTGCAGATGGGTGTGTTCGCGGGTATCGTTACGGGTCTTGTCGGCGCAGAACTTTGCAACCGTTTTTATAAAACCCAACTCCCGCCCGCGTTTTCATTCTTCGGCGGCACTCGTTTCGTTCCGATTTCCTGCATGATTTTCGGTATCGTCACGGGCGTCATCATGTATTTCGTGTGGCCGTTCATTCAGACGGGAATTTTTGCACTCGGCGGCGTCGTCCAAGCTTCGGGCTACTTCGGCACATTCTTCTTCGGCTGCTGCGAGCGCGCGCTGATTCCGTTCGGCTTGCACCACATTTTCTATCTTCCCTTCTGGCAGACGGGTCTGGGCGGCACGGCTGTCATCGACGGGCAAACCGTCATGGGCGCGCAAAATATTTTCTTCGCTGAACTTGCCTCGCCCAACACTGAGCATTTCTCGGTTGACGCGGCACGCTTCCTCATGGGCAAGTTCCCGTTCATGATGGCGGGTCTTCCTGCGGCGGCGTTCGCCATGTACACCTGCGCCCGTCCCGAAAAGAAAAAAGCGGCAGGCTCCCTGCTGTTCTCGGTCGGCTTAACTTCATTCCTCACCGGTATCACTGAGCCTATCGAATTCACATTCCTTTTCCTCGCGAAAGAACTTTTCATGATTCACGTCTTCTACGCGGGTCTTTCCTTCGCGACGTGCCACATTCTCGGAATCGCAATGGGCACCACCTTCTCCGACGGCTTGATTGACTTTATCCTCTACGGCGTCCTGCCCGGTCAAGCAAAAACCAACTGGATGATGATGTTGCCGGTCTTCGCGGTCTACGCCGTGCTCTACTTCGTCACGTTCAAATTCTTCATCATGAAATGGGATTTGAAGACGCCGGGGCGCGAGGCTGACGATGAAGAAATGAAGATGGTTTCCAAGGACGAATACCGCAAGGCAACGGGTGTCGGCGTGGCAGGCGGCGGCGCAAGTGCGGCAATCTCCAACCTGACACCTGACCAGCAAAAATCCGCGACGATTCTCACGGGCGTCGGCGGCGTGGATAACGTCACCGAAATTGACTGCTGCGCCACGCGTCTGCGCTTGACGTTGGTCGACGGCTCCAAAGTCAATGAAGCAATCCTCAAGTCAACGGGCGCGGGCGGCGTCGTCATCAAGGGCAACGCGATTCAAGTCATCTACGGACCGTCCGTCACAATCGTCAAAGCAAACTTTGAAGAATTCGTCGAAGACATTCGCGCGGGCAAGATTGACCGTTCGATTCTGGAGGGCGCAAGCGGCGGCGGCGGTTCTGCGGCGGCTGAGGAAGAGAAACCCAAAATGCCCGATGAAACTTTCGGCGCACACCTCACCGGTCGCATGATGTTGATGAACGAAGTGCCCGACGACGGATTTGCTTCGCGCGCCATGGGTGACGGCGTGGCTGTCGAGCCGACCGAAGGAAAACTCGTGGCTCCGTGCGACGGCAAAATCACTCTCATCTTCCCGACCAAACACGCTATCGGCATGGTCACGCCGGGCGGCGCGGAACTTCTCATGCACATTGGTATCGATACCGTCAAACTCAACGGCGAGAACTTTGAAGTTCACGTCACCGACGGTCAGGACGTCAAACGCGGCGATTTGCTCGTCACGTTCGATATCGACGCGATTCACAAGGCGGGCTACCCCGTCACCACTCCGCTCATCGTCACCAATTCTTCCGCTTACGGCACCGTTCGTCCGCTCAAAACCGGCGACGTCAAAGCGGGCTCCGACGACCTGCTGGAAGTTCTCGGCTAAACGTTTACATTTCTGAGTGAAAATATCTTCCGTTCTGCTCGCTTCGGCGGGCAATTTTTTTTAGCAGAATAAGTCTTTATTTTTTTGCCGCAAGGATTTATAATTTGGTAAGCTTTGCAAATATCAATCGAGGTGATTTTTTTCATGGAACATTCTCCGGTAACGACCAACCCATTGATTATCATGCTGATAAATATGACGGTCGTTTTCATCGTGCTGGTGGCGTTGATTTACTTAATCAAGCTGATTCACTTCGTCGACCCGACTAAGGAAAAACCCAAGCCCGAAGTCGAAGAGGAAGAACCGCTCGTGGCAGTCAAATCGGCACCGGCAGTGAGCGCGCCGCCCGTCGTCGAGGAGGGAATCAATCCCGAAATCATCGCGGCAATCTCGGCGGCAATCGCGGCTTACGGTTTCGCGGGGACGGTCAAAGCCGTGCACATCCTCAATCACGAATCAACCCCGTGGAAAGCCTCCGCCAAGTTCAATAATCTGCAGCGCAAGTAAGGAGTGATATTTTTTGGAAGCTTTAAATGCATTCAGCGTGTCGCTCCAGGCTGTGTGGAATGACAGCGGCTTTTCCGCCTTCACCCCGGGCAACGGCATTATGATTCTCGTCGGCTTGCTCCTCTTGTACATGGCGTTCGTCAAAGAGTTTGAACCGCTCCTCTTGGGACCAATTGCTTTCGGCTGTATCCTTGCCAACTTCCCGAACACGGGCTTTTTCGGCGAGGAAATGAACGTCATGAAAGCGATTAACTACGGCATCACCTACGAAATTTTCCCGCCGCTTATCTTTTTGGGTATCGGGGCAATGACCGACTTCAGCCCGTTGCTCGCCCGCCCGTCGACTTTGCTCCTCGGTGCGGCCGCGCAGATTGGCGTATTCGTCGCACTCGGCGGCGCAATGCTCGTCGGCTTTGATGTGCACGAGGCGGCGGCTATCGGAATCATCGGCGGCGCGGACGGTCCCACGTCCATTTATCTGTCGACGAAACTCGCTCCTCATTTGCTCGGCGCAATCGCGGTGGCGGCTTATTCTTATATGTCGCTCGTCCCGCTGATTCAACCGCCGATTATGAAACTCATGACCACGCAGAAGGAACGCGAAATCGTCATGAAGGAATTGCGGCCAGTCACGAAATTTGAGCGCGTCGTTTTCCCGATTGTGTCGACGATTTTTATCAGCCTGCTCTTGCCGCCAATCGCCGCGTTGCTCGGCTGCCTCATGCTGGGAAATCTGTTCAGAGAATCGGGCGTGACGGACAGACTTTCCGACACCGCGCAAAATGCTTTGATTAATATCGTCACGATTTTCCTCGGCACGGGCACGGGCATGACAATGAGCGCGGAATCTTTCTTGCGCACAGACACCCTGCTGATTATCGCGCTCGGTCTCGTCGCATTCATGGGCGGCACTGCGGGCGGTTTGATTTTCGGAAAAATCATGTGCAAATTCACGGGCGGAGAAATTAATCCGCTAATCGGCTCGGCGGGCGTGAGTGCTGTCCCGATGGCGGCGCGCGTCTCTCAGCTCGTCGGCATGAAGTCAAAGCCGGGCAATTATCTGCTCATGCACGCCATGGGTCCCAATGTCGCAGGCGTTATCGGCACTGCGGTGGCTGCGGGCACCATGCTTGCCATGCTTAAATAATTAGGAATTAGGAATGAGGAATTAGGAATTGGGAAGTTTTTTCCGGTTCCTAGTTCCTATTTTTAACAAAGCCCTAATAAATTTCAAAGCCTCGATTGATATAATTGGCTCAACGATTAAGCGGTAACGTCATTTCTTCGATTTATCTCTTAAGAAAACAAGAACTCGGAAAGGAGCTTCGATAGATTATGGAAGGATTCAGCTTCGACCTGCAAAGATTTGCCGAAGGTGCTTGGAGTGGGAGCGGCGGCACGTGGTCTTATACTAAGAACGGCACGACTTACACCGTTACATCCTCGGTTGCGCTCACGAGTGTGACGGGCGACCCCTCGCCGGAAAGAGCCTCAGTCTATTTGACTGCCGCAAGAAACCCAAGCGGCGCAACGGTCTCGATGAGTGGCAACAGCCAAGTTGACGTGGGCGACTACAGATTTGTTTACAACAACACGCTTTATAAAGCCACAAGCACAACCGGCGGCACTTTGGTTGCGCGCAATGTCACAGCCGACAGTCCGCTCACCTTGAACGCAAGCGGAAAGGAACTTTTCCGCGTGGTGGCGAGCGACGGCTCTTACAAAGATTACACGCTGGACACACCGGGCGGCGCGACCGTTTCCACAAACTCCGACGGCGTGCCAATTTTTACCGTTCCAAGTGGTGCCTACACCGAATTCTTGTATCCCGCAGGCGACGCGGTTATTGTTTTAAGCGGTACTTTTCGTAACACGGGCAATTCAAGTCATCCTATCAAATTGGGCGCGGACGGTTCCACTGTCAATTTGACAGGTTATGCCAGCAATAACTGCGGTATTTCTTATACCATCACCCCCGGCGAAACCGAGACGGCAGTTGCCCTTGCCACTTATTTGAGAGGCGCGCCTACCCCCGAAAACAGGCTCGGCAATTTTACTATCGGCAATTTTACTTTCACGGCCGCCGCGGGAACCGTCTCCCCTTACATCTCAACCATTAACGCAACCATAAAAGACGGCAAAACTTACATCACCACCTCCAACGTAAACGACACCATCACCTACAACGGCGTGACTTATACCATCAGCTCAGGCACCTCAATCACTTTGGTAAACGAAAACGACGGCTCCAATTTTTACATTTCCGGCTGGACAAAAGGCGATAAAGTCACAACATCAGACGGCGTCACTTACATCATGGGCGGCTCGCTTCTCGTTGCCCAATATGCCGATTCCGACGGCAAAACTCACACCAAGGTTGGTGCGGCGACATCGGACGACGAAATTTCCATTGCCGATTTGAACATTTCCTCTTCCACTTTCTTAAGAGAAATTTGTCAAACCGACGGCACCATCACCATCTCCAAATCGGGCGACAATATCAACGTGGTCAGCGGCTCCAATGCCGCCACTTTGTCCGAATCTGCCCCCGAATATTATTTCGTCAATCCCTTTGACATAGACAAAGACGAATATCCCGAACACAACTACGGAAAAATTTCGCGCACCTCGTCCACTTCCGTTTCTTTGGTTGGATACGACCCTGCCACCGAAGGCAACGACAAACTTACTTCCGTCGTCGTCCAAGACGGGCTCAGCGTCCAATTCAATCAATATCTCGCCGATGTGGAAATTACAATCGAAAACGCCTCCACCACTTTTATTTCCCGCGATTCAACTTCCGACTTCACTTTTCAAACCGTAAGCGGCGGCGGAATTTCTGTCGATTCTTCTGCCGTCAGCTTGGTCAGCGGCACCATTCACACCGATAATTCCGCTCAAACCCTTGCCGCCTCCGATTCTGCGTCCATTTATTCCGTTTCCTCTTATTCGGGCTCCGACGGCATTGACTTAATTTCTTCGGGCTCCAATGTCATCGTCCAAGATATCGACACCGGCGAATCTTTTAACGTTCAAACCTCCGCCGGCACAAAAAATTACACGCTCCTGGGCGGCTCCTCCCTCCTCTACGAATTAAGCGGCTCATCTGCCAAAGTTTATGATTTGGGAATTCCTTCGGGCTCCACCGGCGTAAGTGCCACTCTCGGCGCACTCGGCTCAGGTTCCGTCGTCATCGCTCCCAATTCTTCCAAAGTCCTCGCTATCGGCTCCTCTCTCCCTTCCGTCGGCGCGGTCGTTTTCGATAACGTCACCAATCCTTCCGCCGCGCTGGCTTCCGTCAATGTCGACAGCTCCAACTTCACTCTCGATACCGTTCGCGGCGCGGGCTCCTTTGCCTCTGCCGTCGACAGCGTTTCACTAACGAGCGGCTCCCTCTCCGTTAATAAATCCCTCGTCAATGACACCGTTGACTTCATCACTCGCTACGCTACCTTCCGCGTCACCGACACCACTTCGGGCAATTTCACCGTAAACTCCGACGCCAATCCCACCGTCTCGGGCGCGACCAATATCACTCTCATCAGCGGCTCCATCACTGCCACGCGCGGCCAAAATATCCGCCTCGGCGCAAGCGGCTCCGTCCTCGCTCTCGACTCCTCTTCCAATTCTTTGACCGTTTCACTCAGCGGCTCCACCTTCTCCGTCGTCGCCTCCGATACCGCAAAATTTTCTTTCAACGGCAAATCTTTTTCTGTCGACGCGGGCAACGGCATGACTTTTTCTATCAACGACTCCGCCGTCACCGTCAGCGGCCTCAATACCGGCGACATCTTCTCTTACGATTCCTCTCAGCATTCCGTCACTCCCGCAGGCTTCATGCGCAATAACCCGCAAAGTATTTGGATTAAAGAATCCGATAACTATTCCCTCAGCGGCAATTCCGTCTCCGTCGCCGACCTCGATACCGATTCTAATTGGGGCGGTCTCATTCTCGTTCATGACAACAAAATCACCGTCACCCCTTCCGAATCCGTCACAGGCGTACTCATGAACGATGATTTCTCCAACACCTTCGGCAAAGTCACTAAACCCGGCAACAATCACTACCAACTCTCCGCCAACTCTAACGACCTCGGCACCCTCGACCAAGTTTCCATTAACAGCGGCTCCTCCCGTACCACTCTTTCCGCCGATAAAAATTTCTTGAACGTCTCCCTTACCTCCGCTCGCTCCACTCTCATGGTCACCGATGCCTCAAGCGACACTTTCCAAGTCACTATCAACGGCTCCACCGGTGAAACGGGTCTTGTCGGTGCAAAAGCCGCCACGCTCATTAACGGCTCCCTCACTGCCGACTCCAACATCAGCGGCGGTGTTAATGTCGGCGGCCAACTCGTCACTTCTTCCGAAAAAGTTACCCTCATGACGGGCGGTGCAAGTGGCGACGGCTCTATCGCGGGGCTCGAAGTCGGTCATGAATTCAAAGTCGGGGGCAATGACTACACATTCACCAATGCCGGACTTCGTAACGGCGTTCAGCTCTTGCGCGGCTCCAAACCCGCTCACGACGCAACCTCGATGGCTTTGTCCGTCGTCAGTGCTGCTCACGCCGAGATGGTTGACATGATTGGCACGGCGTCAGTCAGCGGCGTTTCCATTAACGGCAGCTATCCATTCAATGGCTACCTCGTCGACACCTTCAGCGACACAACTCAACCCTCGAAACTTTACGGCGAAGTCACCGGCTCCAGCCTGGCGGGCTTTGTGCTTACCACTGTGGAAAACGGCGACGCTTGGGAAAACGGCTACACGATTAACGTAAACGACTCGACAATCAGCATAGACGCGGCGTTCAAGAGCTCGAACTTTAAAGGCATCAGGTCGGGCGCAGAGTTTGTCCTCGACACCGACGACAGCGTTTTCACCATCACGGATAAAAGTTCGGGCGGCGCAATCATCGGCGGAACAAATGCCATCACGCAGACGGCGGGACTTGTGGCAGCGGCAGAGTCGGGGATCGAAAGCATAACCGTCGGCGAAAATACTGTCTACAAAGCGGGCGGCTTGGAACTGGACGTCTCAGTCCTCAGCGGCGACGCAACCCTCAGCTCTTTGGACGAGGACGAATCTTTCTTCATCGCCGGCAAAGAGTATTCCGTCAAAGCGGAGCTCGGATTGATGACCGACAACCAAATCTTCATCAACAATTCGGCCGTCACAACCAAGGAAGCAAAACTCAGCGAGGTCGTCGACGAAAGCAACTGGCTGTACATCGCCACGGGCAAGGACAACATCTTGACTATCCCGCCCACGGATGAAGACGTTGACCGCTGGATTATCTTGGACGAGGGCAAGAACCGTCGATGTGCGCAAGTGACAAAAACCGACGGCACCTACTCGATTGTCAAGGATACAAACGACTGGACGGACAGCGGCTATACGGCCATAGCAGTGACGACCAACAACACACTGAACGTGGAGGCGGGCAACTTCTGCGGCGCAAATATCAGCGTGCAAAGCAGCGGGGCACAATTCACGGTCAGCGACACGGCGAGCTATTCGGTGGTCGACAGTGCGGACGGCGCAATAATCGGCAACGCGCGCAACATCAGTCAGACGGCGGGCACCATTGCGCTGAGCGATAACCGTCAAACGATAACGGCGGGCGGCTACACCATGAGCGGGGCGGGCGACAGCGTCAATGTGGCAGTGAGCGGCACGAGCGTTTCCGTCGGCGGCTTGCAAACAGGTGAAAATTTCAAGGTCAACGGCACGACGTATGAATTGCTGGCGAACGGCAGGTTCCAACGCCAAGACAATGATGCTCTTTGGAACGGCGACACCGTCTCCACGACGGACGGCGCAATCAACGTGGCGAATCTGACGGACGCGACGAAATGGAACGGCATAATTCAAACTGATTCGACGGGCAACTTGACGATTGACGAGGGCGCGGCGACGGTTCTCAACTCCATCACGTCGGCTTACGTCGTCAACGGTTCCAACGCGGCGAGTATCTATGGCACGGCAAGCAAGAGCGGCACGACCTTTACTCTTGGCACGACCGGCAGGACTCCCGCGGCGGCGACCTTCAATACAATTACCTTTACGGCGGACGCCCAACCCGTCAGCCTGTCGAGTGATTTGGCAAACGTGTCACTCAAGGCGGGCTCCAATGAATTCATGGCGACGCGAGCGACGAGCGGTTACACCGTCAACTACGACGGCAAGGCTTTGAGCGTGGACACGGCGCAAGTAGTCAGCCTGCAAAGCGGCGCGCTGGTATTCGACGGGGCGAGCAATAAATCGCAGACAATCATGGCGAACGGGCAGTCGGTGAGCGCGGCGACCGAAAGCGTCAACGTCAGCTACGGCTCCTCGGAAGTTATCGTCAGCGGAATCACCACGGCAAATGAAAGCGTCAGCGTCAACGCGAACGCTTACTCCTTGGTTGAAGGCGACGGCTTCACGGTGCACATATTGGACGGCACCACGACGGTTGAAGACCTCACGACGGGCGACAAATTCAAAATTGACGGCGTGACATACACCTACACAAAGGCGGGCTTGGCAAAGACCGCAACCGGCTCCGACAAAATTTCCTACCTGCTCAAGTCAATCAATCCCGCGGACGGCAAGCTGGCACTGAGTTCCTTGCAGTCGACGAGCGAGGATATTTGGCTGGGTGTGTGGCAGGTTAAGGACGGCGTGGTCGAGCTGACGACGGAAATTGAATCCTCGGTCATACTCGTTGATGACACGACGAATCCGACAAAAACCTACGGACAAGTCGAGCGCGACGGTAGCGGGGGCATGGAGCTGAGCAAATACAGCGGCGACGTCGGCGAATCATACGAGGCACCCGCGTCAATCACGATAACCGACAACGTGAGGGCGACAATCAGCGCGGACTACTCCGATAAACCCGTGAAAGCGAGCGACGCCGAGGCAATCACGGTATACAAGGGCACGGACAGCTACACGATAGGCGGGACGATAGAAAAATTCGTGCCCGAAAGCATGACGTTTACGCCTGCGAGCGACGACGAGTTCACAATCAGCGGGACGACGGGTCGCTACGTGATGACGGAAGCGGGCTTGACGAAAGTAATCGACACGTCAACCACCATGCTGTGGACGAGTGCGGGGGTAACCAATTACGTCTTGCCCGACGAGAGCAGCTGGGCGAATATGATAAGGCTGACGGATGACAACAGTCTGGACTTCACGAGCGTGAGTGCGGCGAGCGGAGCAAATATCATAGTGGACAGCGAGGCGGAAACCCGCCGGGCGACGCTGGACTACACGGACGGCGTACACGACATAAAATATCTGGACGCCGGCAGATTAATTCCCAACATACAGACGGCGGACGGGACTGCGACGTTCAAGGTTAATTTTGCGACGATATTTACGACGGGCAACGGCACCTACACGATAAACGAGAAGGCGTACACGGGCAGCGGCTTGGAGATAGACGCGACGGCGACGAGCTCCACGCTAAACGACGGCACGGTAACATTGAATGCGGGGGCGCAGGCGGTTACCTCCACGAACGACCGAGTGGCAATCGGCGCGACGAGCGGCACAATCACGGCTACGGCGACGGCGGGCGACTGGGACAACTTGGGCGGCCTGTCCGACAGCGACGTTTTCTCCGTGGGCGACACGTCCTACAAAGTTTACGGCGCGTCCACCCTCGTGCAACTCAATTCGAGCGGCAATCCCGTCAAGCTTTACATCCCCACGCTCAGCGGCGGCAGAATTTCTTACACAAACATCACAAGCACAAACTACGACGACATCATCGCGCTCAATGCGGATAACCAACTGGATTTGAGGGAGAAACCTGCGGTAGATTCGGCGATTGTGGTTGATTTAAAGAGCGGCGAAATTAATCCGACCACGCGCATTGCCCGGTTTACCTTCGACTCCACCGCCAATAAATACACGCTGAACTCCACGAGCGGCGGTCAGCCCGAAATCATGACGGAGATTTTGCTCGACACGGTAAAAATCCTGAGCACCGACCTGGACACGACGGTAAAAACCACGGGCACGGCGACCTTTACGATAAACGACAGCCCGTTTGCCGCGCAAGATGATTTGACGATAATCACGGAGGCGGGCGAGGCGATTTTAACGGACGGCACGGTCTCGCTGAACGGTTCGACGGTCAAGACGCGCTACGGCACCACCGACGAGGAAATTGAAGCGACTGCGGGCACGGTTAATGTAAACGTGGCGAGCTCTGCGGTTACAATCAGTGCCATGGACGCGGGCGACGTTTTCTCCGTCAATTCCGCCGAATACACGATGACTTCCGTCGGCTTGAGCAATGGCGCGCAACTGAACTGCGACGCGGCCGGCGGCACCATCACCACCGCCGATTTGACTGCAGGTGATTGGAAGGAAGTTATTTCGGCACCGAGCGGCATTTTGACGATTGATGATTCGACCCCCGCGGACGCCTTTGTCGCCAACATCGGCACCCCGACTGCGGCGGTTAAGTACGGCACAATCAGCTTGGCGGATGAAGTTTACACTTTGACGCAGGCGACCACCGACACCGCCTTGAACGGAATAATTTTGGACAACGTGACGGTTCAGCTTCCGACGACATGCGCGGGCACGAGTATCACGGCGGGCGACGCGACCTTCTCCGTCACGGCGCGCTCGGCGTTCACGATTGATTCGACGACCCACGCCATGACCAACGTCACTGCGGTTACCCTGACCGAGGGCACATTCAACGCCACCAACGGCATTCCCGTCACGATTGGCGAAAATGTAATCACGACGACCAGCGGCACGATGACAGTTGGAATCGACGACGCGGGAATTTTTGTCGGCGATTTGAATACGGGCGAAGAATTTACGGTTGACGGCACGACGTACAAGATGACGGGCGTCGGTTTACTTGACACGACCAATAACCGGCTGCGCCCCTCGACCACCCCGATTTATTACCTCGGCGAGACTTTCCAGCGAATCATTGCGGCTGACGGCTCAAGCCTCGACCTCACGGATGAAACGACGGACGCTTTGGTTTTCGACAGTGTGACGGCTCCGACCACTCATATGGCCACGCTGACTTTTGACGGCGACGCACTCGATTTGAAGACGGTCAACGGCGGAATAAATTCAATCACTCTCGGCGCGAATCGTACTTTGACTTTGGATTTCCCCGCCACGATTAATGCCAGCGGCACGACGACAGTAAACGGCGCGACTTACTTCAAAGGAATTGACTTGGTGATTGACGCAACCGCTGACAGCTCGACGCTCCAGAGCGGCACAATCACTTTGAACGCGACCAATCCGACGGCTCAGGCAACCGCTGACGATAATCCGCTCGAAGTGACGAACGGGGCAATCCGTGCGATTGCCGCCGACGGAAAATTCACGAACATTTCCGCGCTCGGCAACAATGACGCGTTCACCTTCGGGAAAAATTACGTTAAGACAGCAATCGGTTTGTATTCGCCCGACGATAAATTGCTTAACGTCGAAGTGGAAAAAGAAGTTGACGTTGCGGATTTGACGGGCGAGAAGTGGCAGGCGACCACCCAAGCGGACGGCGGAAAACTCACGATTAATTCCGAGACGCCCGAATCGCTCGTCGTGGACATCACGGAAGATAAAAAGGACTGCAAACTTTACGGCGCGCTGACCAAGACGGGCGACGACTTCACGCTGACGCTCGGCGATGAAATTCCCGCGAATGTCCACGTCGACGGCGTGAAAGTCACATTGCCGGCTGAGTGCCAGGGCTCCGTCCTTTCAGCGAACGAAACCGCATTCTCCATCACGGCAAGCAAAGCATTTACGATTAACGCGACGGACACGGTAAATATTTCCGACGTTGATTCAATCACGCTCACCGCGGGGACTTTGCTCGCCACGAATGAAATTCCGATAACGATTGGCGAAAATGTAATCACTACCACGGCGGGCTCCATGACGGTTGGAATCGACGACGCAGGAATTTTTGTCGGCGATTTG
>JAFXQM010000001.1 GCA_017527075.1 Selenomonadaceae bacterium | reverse complement strand
GTCGAATCCATGGCAAGAATTTCTCCGTAATCTTTGTGCCGTGGCATGAGATTCTCAAAAATACCCACACTTGCCCATTGTCGAAATTTCTTGTAAACGCTGTTCCATTTGCCGTATTTGGAAGGCAATAATCGCCACGGAACTCCGCTTTTTAATATCCACAGAATACCATTGAAAGCGGCGCGAGGGTTTATCTGCGGGCGTCCTGTTTTTTGCTCTGCCGGCAATATTTTTTCTACCATTTTCCATTCTTTGTCAGTTAATTCGTGATAAGATTTGTTTGCCATGAGAATCTCCTTAGAGTTTTTTAGCAAACATATCTTATCAGATTTCTCATGGTTTTACTTTTTCAACACACCCTGGGAAAAATCTAAATCCTAAAAACCGTCTTGTTAATCTGAAGAATCCATGATAATATTTTGCGTGCGAAAGGAGGTCGAGAGCTTGGAAACGCAAACGGAAATTTTGGAAGAAGAATCGGCGGAGTCATTCGCGGCGACGCTGGAAAAAATTTTGGAGCTGCAAGAAAAAAATTCGCGGCGGCTGGAGCAGAGCTTGCGCGAGAACGTGAACTTTCAAAACCAAGTGCGCCAAGGCATGCAGCGCGAGCTTGAGGATTTGAAGGAGCAACAGCGCGGCGAGCAGTTCACACCGATTTTAAAATCAATCGCGGCGGTCTGCGTTGAATACAGGAAACTTTTGACGGACGAATACATCTCGAAGCGGACGCGACGAACGCTCAAGCTTTTGTTCGACGAGCTGGAAGAAATTTTGTCGGAGTATGACGCGGAAATTTTTTCGTCGGCGGTCGGCGAGCCGCGCAGACCGTTGCTGACGAAAATAATCAACACGGTCGCGACGAGCAATAAAAATTTGCACAACACAATCGCCAAGAGCCGACGGCCGGGCGTGATTCGGAACGGGCGGACACTTTACCGCGAGTTCGTCGACGTTTATGTTTATGACGGGAACGCGGGCGGCAAGAAATCGGAAGCGGCAAGAACGGAGTAAAAGCTTTAAGCTGTAAGCTTTGAGCTTTAAGGAAAAATTTTCGTCGCCCCTTAAAGCTTAAAGCTCAAAGCTCAAAGCTCAAAGTAAAGGAGAAAAATTTATGAGCACATACGGAATCGATTTGGGCACGACTTACTCATGCATTGCGCGCTTGGACTCGAACGGCAACCCCGAAGTCATCCGCAACAACGAGGACGACTCGAACACCGTGGCAAGCGTGGTTTTTTTTGAGAACGAAAGCAACGTCATCGTCGGGCAGGCGGCCAAAGAAAATGTGGAGACCGACGGCGACCGCGTGGTTCAATTCGTCAAGCGGGAAATCGGCAAGCGCGAGGCGCGCACGTATGAATTCGACGGCAAAACTTACACGCCCGTGGAAATCAGCGCGCTGATTCTCACTCGGCTGAAAAATTTGGTGGAGGATCAGGGCGGCACGATTGAAGACGTGGTCATCACGGTGCCGGCTTACTTCGGGCTGGAGGAACGCTCGGCGACAAAGCAGGCGGGCGAACTGGCGGGGCTCCATGTGCTGAGTTTGATTAATGAACCGACGGCGGCGGCCTTGAGTTATTGCGCGCGACAATTCCAAGAGGACAGAACGATTTTGGTTTACGACTTGGGCGGCGGAACTTTCGACGTGACGGTTTTGAAAATGTCCATGACGCAAAATAATTCGGGGCGCGACGTTCAAAAGATAACGGTGCTGGCGACCGACGGCGACGACAGACTCGGCGGCAAAGATTGGGACGACAAACTTTACAATCACATCTTGCGCGCGTGCTGCGACGACAACGGCTTGACGCCCGAAGAGGTAGAGGCGGAGACTCGCCAAGATATTCGCTCCAAGGTGGAGGAGGCCAAGCGCAAGCTCAGCAAGAAGCAGACGGCAAAGGTTCGAATCGACGTGAACGGCTCGCGCACGGAAATTGCAATCAAGCGCGCGGACTTTGAGCAGATGACGTCCGACCTCGTGGCGCGCACGATGAATTTCGTCGACGCCACGCTGGAAAAAGTTCCCGCCGAAGCAATCGACACGGTTCTGCTCGTCGGCGGCTCCACTTACATGCCGATGATTATAAACGCCGTCGAAGAAAAATTCCCCGGCAAAGTTCAGCAGCACGACCCCGACCAGGCAGTTGCCAAGGGCGCGGCGATTTACGCGAGCATGTTGGTTGAGGAAGTTGATTCGTTGTCCGCGCAGGGCGAAGAGACTTCGGGCGACGCTCCTCACGCCGAGCAGCTCACGAGCAAGTTCACCGTCGAGGATCAGACGCCGCGTTCGTTCGGGCCGGGCGTCGTCGACATGAACGGCGCGAAGCACAAATACGTTTTGGAAAATTTCATCAAGATTGGAGAGAAGATGCCCGCAGTCTTCACGAAGACTTATTACCCGCTGGAAGACAATCAGGAACTGGTTCGCCTGCGCGCCTTTGAAAATATTTCGACGGACGACACGTTGATTCCGAGCGTGGACGAGGACGGCAACCCTCAGGCGACCGACCCCGCGCACAAGGTAAAACTTTTGGGCGAGCTCATCGTCAACCTGCCGCCGAACACGAGCCGCGACACGCCGATTAAAGTCACGTTCAAAGTCGACGCGTCGGGCGTGCACGTCGAGGCGGTCAACACCAAGACCGACGAAACCTTTGAAACTTTCCTGCGCACCGAGAGTGATATCGACGTCGAGCGCAGTGCCGTCCATCAGCTGCGCATCTCCTCCGACTGAACTTCAAACGGCAAGCAAAAAGAGACTGCTCCGATTTTTGGAGACAGCCTCTTTTTTTTGGATTCGGAATTGACGAACTTGAGGCCGTCAAGGATGACGGCCTCGCCCGCGCAGAAGACGTGATGTCTTCTCAGCGGGCAACACCGGGCTGCGGGTAAGCTGAAACGTTCAAGTTATGAACGAGGAGCCGCCCCCGCGAGGTGCCCTTTCTTTGCTTACTTTCTTTGGGCAAGCAAAGAAAGTAAGAGAAAAATCACATTTCGCCGCGAGCCTCGCGCTTGGAGAGTTCTTCCATAATCGCGGGATATTCTTTGTCGAGCTTGTACATTGACAGCACGAGCAGCAGCGATACCCAAATGATTATCATGCCGAAGATATAAATGTTGACGATCATATCAATCGCGCTCTGAGGTTAAACGGCGTTGGCGGTCGTGGAGGCAACGTAACCGCTCATGGACATCAGCCAAGTGATGAACGCGCCGGTTATGCCCGTGCCGAGCTTGTAACCAATCGAGCCGCCGGAGAAGATGAGACCCTCTGTGCGAATGTGGAATTTGTATTGACCGTACTCAACGCAGTCGCCGAGGAAGCCGAAGATAACCGAGTTCAACGGAGCAAAGCCCACGCCGCGGATAAAGCAGCTGAAGACGACCCAGTTAAAATCCGTCGGGTGCGTGGCGTAAATCAGGTGACCGACGAGAGCAAGCGCGCAGCCAATCATCGACATGTTGCGCTTACCAAATTTTTTCAGGAGGAACGGGCAGAAAAGAACTGTGGTGACAATCGTCGTGACGACTTCCAACAGCAACAGGTAACTGAAGAGTGAATCGTCGAAGAAAATGTATTTGCAGTAGTAGGGCAGGACGGTGCCGGTGACCATCTGAATTATACATTGCATCATCCAAATGAACGCCGCCATCAAGAAATATTTGTTCATGAGCAAGCACTTAATCGCTCTGCCCGCAGGAATTTTATTTTCTTTCTTGCGCGCCTCAATGACAACTTTTTCTTCGCACTGCTTGAAGCACAACAGCAGGAGGAAGAGCGCGAGCACCGCCCAGATACTCATGACGATAATCCATGCGCGCTGGTCGTCGCCGAAAACTTTAATCAGCGGGAGCGTCGCGGAAATGGAAATGATTTTGCCGACGGGCGACAGTGCCATACGAGTGACCGAGAGCATGTCGCGCTCATGAGAGGAACGAGTCATCATTGCCGACAGCGAGCCGTAAGGAAAATTCAGCGCGGTGTAACAGACGGTGTTGCAGAAGTTGTAAGTGATGAACAGATAAACGAACTGAGTGAAGTCCGAGACACCCTGCGGCACGCAATAAATCAAAACGATTGACACGCAGAAAGGAATGCTCGACCACAAAACCCACGGACGCGACTTGCCCCATTTGGAATTCGTGCGCTCAACGATGAAACCCATGATGACGTCGGAGACGCCGTCGAAGCAGCGGGATAAGAGCATGACCAGACCGACCGTCGTGGGTTCGACGCCCGCGTAATCGGTGTAGAAAAATGTCAGGATTGTCATCGCGCCGGCAACGACGTTGCAAGCCGTGTCGCCGAAGCCGTAACAGATTCGAGTAAACCACGAGAGTTTCTCGTCCATGGCGGGTGAAACATTCGGAGCAGCTGTGCTCATTTATTTTCCCTCCCGAAAAAAATTTTGTTCAAGATATGTTCAAGGCGAGCCGCGAACGAAACGCAGCCCGCCCGAACTTTTAAAAAATGTGAGGGTTAAGTTTTTAGTCTTTGAAAATTGCTTTGACTGCCGTGGCGGTATCGGTCAGCGGGAAGAGCTCGTAACCGACGCGATACTTGTAGCCGAGACGCTTGAGAGTTTCGTAGACGGCGTGGTAGTTAATCTCGCCGGTGCCTGGCTCGTGGCGGCCGGGGCAGTCGGCAATGTGGATGTGTCCGATTTGGTCGAAATATTTTTCAATGTTGTAACAGAGCGCGCCCTCGTTGTACTGCATGTGGTAAGCGTCGAAGAGAATCATCAGCCACGGCGAGCCGATAAGCCGCGTGACTTCCGCCGCCATCTGCGTCGTCTGCAAAAAGTTTCCGACGTGGTCAACTTTGATGTTCAAGCCTTCCAGGTTCATGCGGATTTGATATTCTTCAGCGAGTTTGACGGAAGCGAGCAACGTATCGTACATGGAGCAGAGCTTGACCGTGTCGGAGAGTTCGTCGTAATGATTGACAACAATGCCGCCGTCGCCGAGCGCGTTCGAGTGAATCGTAACGGTTTGTGCGCCGACTTTTTTTGCCGCGTCGAGAGAAGCCTTGAGGTTTTCGAGGTAACGTTCCTTGTGCGTGGGGTCGACGAGAGAGAAATCATTGTCGCCGTTGAAGCCGCTGATTGTTATGCCCGCCGCCTGAGCCGCGTCACGAACTTTATCCAGGTCGCGGATTCTCCAATCCCAAAACTCAACCGCGTCGAAGCCGTCAGCTTTGGCGGCCGCGAATCTCTCGTAAAAATCTTTCTCGGTGTAAAGCGTGTCGATACATGCGCAACGTTTGAGCATTTGAGTTGCCTCCTTACACGTCGACTTCGGAAATTTTCACGGGGCGTCCTTCTTTGCAAGACTTTGTGGCAGCCGCCGCCATGAGCACGGGATAAAGTCCGTCCTCGCCGGTGACGGGCGGTTCCTCGTCGTTGACGATTGCCTTGGCGAACGCTTTCATCTCGGAGACAAATGCCTGTTCATAACGCGTCCACATCACCTGGTAAGCCGTGCCGCCGACTGTGCCGTTTGCGTCCGCGAAGGTCGCCGTGTTCGGAATGTCGTTGCTGTTCATCGCCACGCCCTTGTCGCCGAAGACTTCGACGCGCTGGTCGTAACCGTAAACCGCGCGGCGGCTGTTGTCGATAACGGCAATCGTGCCGCCCTTGAACTTCAACGTGACGACTGCGGTATCAACGTCGCCCGCCTCACCAATCGCCGGGTCAACGAGCACTGCGCCCGCCGCGAAAACTTCCTCGACTTCATCGCCCGCCAAAAATCTGGCCATGTCAAAATCGTGGATGGCCATGTCGTAGAAAATTCCGCCGGAAACTTTGACGTAAGCAATGGGCGGCGGCTCGGGGTCGCGCGAAGTAATTTTGATGATGTGCGGCTTGCCGACTTTGCCCGATTTAACCATGTCATACACTGCTTTGTGATTGTGGTCTGCCCTACGTACGAACCCAACTTGGAGCTTAATCCCCGCTTTTTTGACTTCGGCAAGAGCATTTTTGATGACCGCGATGTCCGTGGCAATCGGTTTTTCGCAGAAGCAATGCTTGCCGGCTCTTGCCGCCTTGACGATGTATTCGGCGTGCGTGTCGGTGGAGGAGCAAATCGCCACTGCCTCAATCTCCGGGTCGTTGAAGATGTCGTCGGCGTTCTTCGTGACGTTCTTGATGCCGAACTGCGCGGCGTAAGCGACGGTCTGTTCGTTGGCGAAGGGGTCCGCCACAGTTTTGATTTCGAGTTCGGGAACGAACAAGCTGATGTTACGCAGATGAGTCTTTCCGATTCGCCCAACGCCAATAAGCCCCAATTTGATAGCCATTTAGAAACTCTCCTTTCAAGTTGAAGAAAATTTTTACGTTGGCTGAATGATAATCGATTGAGCGGAAGAATCATAGACGAATCTTTTCTTGAAGACGCTGTCTTTCTTTGGAAAAAAAAAAGCCCATGGTCGGGCGTGTAAAATTTTTTGTTGCCGCAGAGATTTTCAGCCGTCTGCGCGCCGGAGGAGGTAGCTGATTGGTTTTTGGAAAATTTCTTCGAGCTTGAGTTTGTCCTTCGCCGTGAAGTTGAGTTTGCCCAACATTTTTGCAGAGATGGTGGTCTTAGCCAACCCCAAAATTTTTCCGAGGTTGGTTTGGGTCATCTGTCGAGCTTCCATTTCGCGAAACAAGTTTTTATAGAGAATTCGATTATATTTTTTTTGCAATGGCGCAATGGGTTCATCAGAATAAAGAAGATATTCGGCGGGCTTACCAAAAATTTTTTCGAGCTTGGCTCTGTCCTTAGCCGTGAAGTTGATTTTGCCGTGCATTTTTTCGGAAAGAGTTGGTTGTGTCAAACCCAGAAGTTTAGCAAGCGCAATGTACGTCAGATGTATGGCATCCATTTCTTTCAGCAGATTTTTGTACGGAGAGTCGCCGCGATTCATTTCTGACAATTTTGTAAGATTTTCTCCTGTATGATGTTTTCCAAAGAATGGATTGTTTTCGCCAGCTGTCGATTCAATAATTATCGTCGGCAGACCATCGTTTCGCTTGAGAAGGTAGTCTATCGGTTTGTTAAAAATTTTTTCGAGCTTGGCTTTGTCTTTCGCCGTAAAATTGTACTTGCCACGCATTTTGCCGGAAAGGGTCGCCGGCGTCAATTCCAAGAGCTTAGCGAGCGAAGCAATTGTCATCTGTACAGCGTCCATCTCGTTGCGCAAGTTTTCGTATGGTGTTTCTTTACGGTGCGACACCGAGAGCGTGAAGCACGTGTCATCCGTGTGATTCTTTCCGAAGAAAGCATTTTTTTCGCCGCTCCGGTCTACCGACATTTGGTCGCGCGTTTCTTTTGTGTGACTCAAGCCGAGATTTCCTTCGCCGCCGTCTGTGATGTTGTAACCGTTCGGCACTTTGGTGTTGAGCGCGGCAATCCAAAAAATTTCGCGCTCGTTGAGCTGTTCGACGGTGTAACACTCTTCGAGGACTTCGACTTTGAAATTTTCCCGGCCGTATTTGCGAATGGCTCTGTCGATGTAGAGGTCAGAGCATTTGTGCTGAGCGATACGCGCTCCCAGCGGCTGCGTCGTTTGCCCGACATACTTCATGCCGTTGAGCAAATTTGTAATGAGGTAGATAACGCCGACAATCATAATATCAATCCGCCTTTCTGTTTGACAGCGCGGCGGGGGCGTGTTAGAATCTCAAAAAGCAAGAAGGCTCCGCCGTGCTTGTTGGTTTCTGAACGATTCCAATCTTAGCACCCGGAGCTTTCTTCGTCAATGTGACTCAACGCAAAAATTTTCGGCGGTATTCACTCGGCGTCAGTCCCGTCAGCCGCTTGAAAACTTTCACGAAATATTGATAATCATTGAAGCCCTCGGAAGTCGCGATGGCTTTTGCTTTTTCTGAGCTCGTCGCCAGCCGCTCTTTGACGTGAGCAATGCGCAGCTCGTTTAGATAATCGATGAACCCTTTGCCGACAGATTTTTTGAACAGCGTGGAGAAATAGGAATTGTTCAGGTGAACGGCGTCGGCGATGTCCGGCTGAGAAATTTCCTCGCGGCAGTGAGCTTCAATGTACTTGAGTGCCAAACGAATCGCGGGGTGCAGATAATCTTTACCTTGGCGTCCGCGCAGCTCGTTCAAAAATTTTTCCAAGCGCGTGAACCACTCCGAAAAATTTTCCGCCTGCAGCGGGCTCGGCAACAAATTCCGTTCCGCCTCGGCGAAGAGCCCCGCGACGAACGTCGACAAAATTTCCGGATGAAGTTCGGCGTGCAAAAGTTTTTCGCGGAAATTTTTCAGTACGCCCGCAAAGTCCTCGTCGATGAAGCTCAAAGCCTCGACGACCTCGCGCCCCGAATTTTTCAGCGCGTCGGAAATTTTTATCGACAGCGGCGGCAAATTCTCCACCGAAAAAATTTTTTCGTCCGAGTAAAATGAATCTGCGCGGGCGTCGAAAATTTTCAGCCACTGCTCCGACAGTGCGGCGAGATTTTTTTTCGGCGGCGACAAAAAAAATTTTCAGCTCAAGGTTGAAGTAAAGCTTTGAAAAATTCCGAAGCCGCTCGGCAATTTCTCGCGTGCCGCCCTCGACCAGCAAACCCCAATGAAAAAATCCTCCGCGCGTCGAATCGAATATCATCGGCTGAATTTTTTCGCCCAACAAATTTCGGCACGTGTTTGAAGTCATCTCCGCGAACGCCGCCAAAAAATTTTCGCGCTCGTTCTCCGACAAAATTTGCTCGCGCTCTTGCCAACGCTGCGGAATTATCATGAACGCCGCCGCCGCTCCGAACGCCGCAGAAATTTCCGCGTCCGCCGCCAATCTTTCCAGCTTATCGGGTTCGCCCGCGTCGAAGGCTCGGAAAAAATCTTCGCGCAACTTTTTCCGCCCGATGAGTGCCAGCCGCTCCATCTCCGAATTTTCTTCCGCGTCGAACGAAATTTTTTTCAGCGCGTCGAGGAGTGTTTCCTCCGACAAATCATTTTTCAAAAGATAATCGTCAATGCCGAGCTTCATCGCCTCTTTGACGTAAACAAAATCGTCGTGGCAACTCAAAATCAAAATGTGCGTGCGCGGCGATAATTTTTTTGCGTGGCGCGTCAGCTCAATGCCGTCCATTATCGGCATGGACACGTCGGCGATTAAAATGTCCGCGCCGTCGCGTTGAAGAATCTCCAAAGCCTCGCGCCCGTTCTTTGCGTCGCCGATGATGTAAAAGCCCTGCTCCTCCCACGGAATCATTTGCTTCAGGTATGTGCGGACGAGAAAGTCGTCGTCGACAATCAAAACTCTTTTCACTCCTAACTCCTACCTCCTAACTCCCAACTCCTAAAAATCCTCCTGCAAAAGAAAATGCTCGGCGTTGTCGGCGGTGATGAGTTCGTTGGCAATGAAATTGTATTTCTCCGTCGGCTGCCCGTTCAAGTAAGCCGCGACGACTTCAATCGCCAGCCTGCCCGACTCGTGACCGTCCTGGGAAATGAGCGCGTCGATACTCCCGCTCTTGACCGCCATAATCGCGTCGTTCTGAGTGTCCACGCCCACAATCGTCACCGCGCGAAAATTTTTTTCCGTCGCCTCAATCACGCCCAAAGTCATAATCGCGCTCGTCACGAAAATCCCGCGCGTGTTCGGGCGTTCGCGGAAAAGTTTTTCGGCTTGAGTCATCGCCTGCCGATATTGAGTCTCCGCCGCCATCGTCGTGCCGATTATCAGCGCGGAATTTTTTTCCACGTGTTCGACGAAACCCGCCGTCCGCTGAATGTGCGCGTTCTGATTCGCGCTGCCGGATATGACGCTGACCTCCGCGCCCGCCGGCAAATTTTTTTCCATGAACGCCGCCGCCATCTCCCCGACCAAATAATTATTTGAGCCGATATAAATTATCCCGTCAATTTCCTCGTCAATCGAGAAGACGGGAATATTTTTTTCGCGGGCGGCGTCGACGAACTCGCGGGTGTGATTGATATTCGTCGGCGAAACGATTAACGCGTCAATGTCGTTGGCAAGCAAGTCGCTGATGATTTTGTTTTGCTCGGCGAAGGCGGTTTCGTTCTCGGCGGTGATGACGATGAGGCGCATGTTATTTCGCTGAGCCGCCTCCGTCATGCCCGAACGAACAGAAAGCCAGTGCTCCGAATCCATTGCCTTCAAGACCACGCCGATTGTTCGTTGCGGCGGGGAAATTTCTTCCGACTTCTGCATGGTGTAAGACACGACCGCGACCAACATCATGACCAGCAGCGTGTAAAACAGTGCCAAAAATTTTGTCATGGAATCACCTCGGCGGGCAGGACGATAGAAATTTTCGTAAAGCTTCGGCCGTCGCTCTCGCAGATAACTTTGCCCGCGTCGCCGTAATAAAGTCTGAGCCGCTCCCGAATGTTTGAAACGCCGATGCCCGAAAAGCCGCCGTGAGTTTTCTCGTCGCTCGGCTTGGCTGACAAATTTTCCAGCACTTCGGGCGACATGCCTTTGCCGTCGTCGGTCACGGTGATAATCAATTCGTCGCCGCGCAGCTCCGAGGCAATCACGATTCGGCAAAAAGTTTTTTCGGGGCTCGGCGTGTGCAGGATGCTGTTCTCCACGAACGGCTGAAGAATCAAACGCGGCACTCGGCACGACAAAGTTTCTTCCGCCAAATTGAAATCGACCGCGAACGAATTCATCAGCCGAAATTCCTGCAGGGCGATATATTTTTTCAGCGTGGAAATTTCTTCCGCCAGTGTCCCGAATTCGCCCTCGCGGTTCGTGCTGACCTGCAGCAGTTCGATAAAGTTCGCCAGCAGCTCGCCGATATTTTTTGCGCCTTGAATCATCGCCGCGAATCGGATTGAATTCAGCGTGTTGTAAATAAAATGCGGGCGGATTTGATATTGCAGCGCGTGAAGTTCGGCGCGCCGCTTCAAAAATTTTTCGTTCTCCAAATTGTCCAGCATATGATTGAATCTTTCGGCGAGGTAAGTAATTTCGTCGTTGCCGTCGACCGTCGCGCGCAATGAAAAATTTCCGTGGCCGACGTCCTGCATGACTTGCGCGAGATTTTCCACGGGCTCGTTGAGTTTGGCGGCAAGCATGTACAAAAGGAACGTCGACAGGAGCAAAATAAAAATGACGCCCAAGACGCTCAAGATTTGCATGAAAGTAATTTTGCCGTGAATTTTTTTCTTGCTGACCAAAAGTTGAATCGAGTAGTGCGACAGCGGCATTTCGACTTCGGCGCGGATGAAATCGTTTCCGTTCAGATTTGAGTAAGCGCGGCTCTGCGAAACGATATTGCCGGCGGCGTCGCTCATCAATGCAATGTTCGAGTCGCCCGCGCCCAAGTCGTCGATGAAGTTGTAATAAAAGCCGCGCTCGCTGATTTGCGTCGTCACGAACGCGTCGGAGCCCTGAACTTTTGCTTTGTACAGGAAAATTTTTTTCGCGGCGGGGCTCAAGATATTTTCGGCAAAAATCGGACGCATGCCGCTCTGCCCGTCGATAATTTTTTTCCAGGCGGCGGCAGTCTTCCAATCGAGCGTCTGAACAGAATTATATTCTTCGGAGCGAATCAAAATTTTTTTGTCGGGCAGGAAGATGTAAATGTCATCCGCCAAAGAATTTCTCTCGCGATAATTTCTGAGGCGCGTCGCCAGAGTTGCAAAGTCGCCGCGATTTATCAGCTCGCTGACTTGCGCGTCGAAGGAAATGTCCAAGGTCGCGCGATAAATTTTTTGGAAAGCGGCGTCGGCATTTTTCGCGCCGATAAAAACTCTTTCTTGGAGCGAGGCGGCGTATTCCGAATAAAAATGTTCGGCGGCGTAATGGTAGAAGAGGAGCATGGCGAAAATTATTCCGAGGACGTTGATGACCAGTGCCGCCAAAAACATTTTGAAGCGCATGTTCCAAACGATTTTCATTGCTCAACCTCCCGCGCGAATTTTAACGAAAAAAAAAGCCGCCGCAAGAAATATCATGCGCGGCTCGTCCCCTATTTCTCAAGAGTGGAGGTTGTTCTTACTTTCTTTGCGTGCCCAAAGAAAGTAAGCAAAGAAAGGGCACCTCGCGGGGGCGGCGGTCGTTCGCGGCAAGCTTAAAGGCTGACAATTTCGTCGGCGGCTTCGATGACTGCCAGGCGGTGCGTGGCGATTACAATCGTCTTGCGCGCGGAAAAATTTTTAATCAGCGCGAGGACTTTTTGTTCGGTGAGTGCGTCGAGCCCCGCCGTCGGTTCGTCGAGCAAAATTATCGGCGCGTCTTTGAGCAGGGCGCGAATTACTCCGAGGCGTTGAAGTTGTCCGCGGCTGAGTTTTTGCGTCGAGTTCAAATCGAGCGTCGACATGTTCAGCGCGGATAAAAATTTTTTCAGGCGAGCGTCGTCGAGCGTGTCGAACATCGTAAAATTTTTTCCGAGCGGCGCGTCGAACAGGTGCGGGGCTTGCGGCGCGTAAGAAATTTTTGACAGCCGCGAAAAGTTTTCCATGCGCGAGGTTGGCAACTCGTTCCAAAAAATTTCGCCCGCCGTCGGTTTCAAAATCCCCGCCAAAAGTTTCAAGAGCGTGGACTTGCCCGCGCCCGAATCGCCGACGAGTGCCGTGACTTTCCCCGCGGAAAATTTTAAGCTCACGCCGCGCAGCACGGGCGAAAATTTTTTCGGGTAGGTGAAGCTCACGTCGTCGAGTGAAATCGTCGGCGGCATTAAAATTTTTTCCGTCGAGCCGCTGACTTCTTCCGACGCCCGCAAAAAATTTTTCAGCCGTTCGAGCGAGGCGCGCGCCGCAATCATCACGTGAAACGCCACGCCGAATTTTCTGACGGGCAAAAAAAATTCAGGCGCGAGCAAGAGCAAGAACAACGCGGCTTGAAACTCAACGGAGCCCGCGACCAATCGCAAGCCCAAAGTCACGGCGACCAGCGCGATGGAAAGCGTGGTCATCAACTCCAGCGCGAACGAAGACACGAACGCCAGCTTGAGCACGTCGAGCGTCGCCGCCGAAGATTTTTCCGAGGCCGCGCGAATTTTTTCTGCGCCCGCGTCGAGCCGCCCGAAAATTTTCAAAGTTGTAATCGCCGACAAAAGTTCGCGGAAGTCGCCGTTGAGTTTTTGCAGTTCGTGCCACGCGCGCGAATTTTTTTCAGCCGTCGCCCTGCCGATAAGCCACAAAAGCAGCGGAGCAATCGGCAGCGTCGCGAGCAAAATCGCGGCCGTCAGCAAATCCGTGAACGCCGCGGCGATTAAAAATATCGGCAGGAAAATTATCGCGGAGGAAATTTGCGGCGCGACCTTCAAGAAAAATTCGTCGAGCGATTGAACCGTGTCGAAGAGGAGCGTCAAAAGTTCGCCGCTTGAAATTTCCTGCCCGAAGATTTGCGCGTGAATTTTTTTTCGGAAAAAAGTTTGGACGTCGACCGAGAGCCGCGCGAAAAATTTTTCAGCCGCGCCCGACAAAAAAAATCTCCCCGCGAAGAATCCGAACGCCGCCAACAAAAATTTTTCCGTCGGCGCGTCGATGAACTTCACAAAAAAAATCGCGGCGAGCAAAATAAAAAATCCTTCGACGAGTTTGCACAACGCAACCTTGCCGAGGATTTTTTTATTCGACTTTAAAATCTCAATGATAATGGACATCTGCGGGCGTCACGCGCTCCTTGAAAACTCTGTAAGTCCACGCCTGGTAAATCAAGACAATCGGCACGAAAATCACGGCGGCAATCGTCATGAGCATGAGCGTGTGCGGGGTGGAGGCGGCGTTGTAAATGTTGAGGCTCCAATCGGGCGAGAGACTTGAAACCATGATTCGCGGGAAGAGCGCGGTGAAAAATCCAATCGTCAGGAAGGCGATGGCGAGCGTCGACGAGATGAACGCCTTGCAACCGCAGCCGGCATTCGCGCCCGCGCAACTTGCAATCAACGCGGCGATTGACAGTCCGAGGAAAATTACCGTGCTCAGCTTGGCGAGGATATCGGTGTCGGCAAACGCGACGCCCGCGAACACCGCGTAAGCCGCCAGCGTCAGCAGACCGAGGCACAAACTTTTTTTCCGCAGTTCTTCGAGCAAACCTTTGTCCGCGATTCTTATCAGCAAAAAGTTCGAGCCGTGGAACGCGAACAGCAGCACGAAGAAAATTCCGCCGAGCAGAGCGCACGGGCTCAGCAGGTCAAGAAAAGTTCCGACGTAATGCATTTGGAAATCTATCGGCACGCCGCGCAGCAGATTGGTGACCGCCACGCCCCACAGCAGTGCCGGCACGAAGCTCCCGAAAAAGATTGAGCAGTCCCAGAAATTTGTCCAGTCCGCGAATTGAAATTTGCCGCGCAGTTCGAACGCCACGCCGCGCATAATCAACGCGAGCAACATCAGGAACAGCGCGAGATAAAATGTGCTGAACATCGTGGCGTAAACGTGCGGGAAGGCAGCGAACGTCGCGCCGCCCGCCGTTATCATCCAGACTTCGTTGCCGTCCCAGACCGGACCAATCGCGCGAACGAATTGCGAGCGTTCATTTTTCGGGCGACCGAGTAACATCATGCCCACGCCGTAATCGAAGCCCTCAAGGATAAAAAATCCCGTGAAGAGCACCGTTATCAAGATGAACCAAACGATATTTAAATCCACAGTCCTCACTCCCTTACGAAAAATTTTTCAGCGCGTCAAGACCGAATAAACGACGGTAACAGCAATTGCTCCGATACCCGCCACCGCCGCACCAATTCCAACAATCGCGGCGACAGTCAAATTTTGAACGTGTTTAACCACTCCGTCCATTTTCTTGTCCATGTTGTCCATCTTAGTATAAAAATCTTTTTGCAGACCTTTCATGTCGGCGTCGTGCCTGGTCTGCATATTCTTCATGTCTTGCCGAATCTCGCGAATGTCATCTGCACGTTGTTTGTCGCGGTCACGCATTTCTTGCATGAATGATTTGAAAACCGCTTCCAAGGTGTCAACGCGTTTTTCGACTTCGACAATCTGTTTTTCCTGCTCTGTCATGGCAATCACTCCTCTTCCGTGACGTGAGTGCGGCGAATGAACATGACCGCCGTGAAGACTGCCAAGACCGCCAAGAACAGATAAATCGCCGTGAAGCCGATTAAAGTTACCCAGACCTCGCCCGCCGAAAGATTCGGGCTGACCGCGACCGCCGTTTTCTGCAGGCCGACGACAATCCACGGCTGACGACCCGCCTCCGCAATGTACCAGCCAGCCGAGTTTGCAATGAACGGAATCGGCAGAAGCAACGGCATTAATTTCAGACAGCAAAGGTGCTCGCGGATTTTTTCGCGGCAGAAGAAAACGAAGCAACCCGTGCCCAAGACGATAAGCAACAACGCGCCGCCCGCGCCGACCATCGCGCGAAAGCTCCAGAACATGCCGCGCACGTCGTTGGGAATGTAATAACCGCTGCCGTATTTTTCGACAGCCTCGCGTTGCAAATCGTTAATGCCTTTGACTTCGCCTTCGAAAGAATTATGAACCATGAATGTGAACATGTTCGGGATTAAAATTTCAAAATCATTTTTCCCCGCCTCTTGATTGATGTCGGCGACGACCGCGAACGGCGCAGGATTTTCCGTCTCCCACAACGCCTCGAACGATGCAAGTTTCATCGGGTTGCCCTCGGCCAGATATTGCGCGTGCATGTGACCGGAGCCCATGACGCCCAACACTCCGACGAGCGTGTAAAGGACTGCGCGGCGCATCGTCCGCAAAAAAATTTCGCGCGAGTCTTCGTCGGTGGCAACTTTCCACGCGCTCACGACGATGACCAAGAAACCGCCCGTCGTTATGCCCGCGAAGAACGTGTGAGAGTATTCGCCGAAGAGATATGGATTGGTGACGAGTGCGCCAAAGTCCGTCATGACCGCACGCCCGTCTTCAATCGCGTAACCGACGGGGTGTTGCATGAAAGAGTTGGCAACCAAAATCCAAAAGGCGGACAGGTTGCTGCCGAAGGCGACAATCCAAATGCAAAGGCAGTGAAGTTTTTCGTTGAGTTTGTCCCAGCCGAAAATCCACAGCCCGATGAACGTCGACTCAATGAAGAAAGCAGTCAGAGCCTCCAACGCGAGCGGCGCGCCGAAAATGTCGCCCATGAAGCGCGCGTACTCCGACCAGTTCATGCCGAAGTGAAATTCCTGCACGATACCGGTCACGACACCCATCGCGAAATTTATCAGGAAGATTGTCCCGAAAAATTTCACGAGCTTTTTGAGCTTGATTCGTTCCTCGTAACTGCCGCTGTTGATATACCACATCTCAAGCAGCGCGACGAAAATCGATAAGCCCAAAGTCACGGGCACAAATAAAAAATGATACACGGTGGTTATTGCGAACTGCAGGCGGGATAAAATCAGTGCGTCCATGAAATCACTTCCTGTCTTTGAAAATTTTGGTTGGTTTATTAAATCATAAATCGCCCCCTTTGACAATGAATTCTGCAACAAAATCGTCGCCGCGTGTGCCGAAAAAATTTTTGGCACGTGACTTGCTTTTTATTTTGGCAGAGGAGGCGATAACGATGACTTACTTAATTTCCGTCGGAGTGACGGTCGGGATTTTGGCGGGCGTGTGGTGCTTGGCGGCGGACAACTTCGGGCTGATAATTTTCGCGGGCTTCTTGGGCTGGGCGACTTACTTCGCGGCGGGCGCGGGCGTCAAAGGCGTTAAGCTCGGTCTGTGTTCAAACTTGAGCGGAGTTATCTGGGGGCTGGCGACCACCGCGCTTTGCGGAATTTTTCCCGACGTGCCGTATTATTTTTTCACGATAATTTTTGCGGCGATTATGTGCTGGCAGGCGCACGTTCAGCTGCTGAGTTTCATCCCGGGAACTTTTATCGGCAACGCGACTTATTACGCGGCGACGGCTCTTGGCGGCAACCCGATAATCATCGTCGTCGGACTCGTGTGCGGAATTTTCCTCGGACTCATCTCGGATAAATCGGCGCGGCTGCTGACGAAGACGGAGCAATAAAATTTTTTCGACCGAGTGAGGTGATTGGAATGATTAAGAACGGAATCGCGGAGAAAATTTTTATCGGCGCGCTACCCTGCGAAACAATCGTCACGGACAGGGCGGGCAAAATCATCAAGGCGAACTGCGACTGCTGCAAGGCAAGAATTCTGCCGCACGACAAAAATTTTTTTCAAGGGACACGGAGTGAGGGACAAGAGTTTTTCCCTAAATCCTAACTCCTAAATCCTAATCCCTAAAAAGGAGTTGACGGAAAATGATTAAGAACGGAATCACGGAGCAAATCTTCCTCGACGCGCTGCCCTGCGAAATCGTCGTAACGGACGCGGCGGGCAAAATCATCAAGGCGAACCGCGACTACTGCAAGGCAAAAAATTTTCCGCCCGAAAAAATTTTGGGCAAGGACATCAGAAAATTTTCGGGCTCGCAGCAAATCGTCAACGCGCTCGAATATCCGACGGAGACGAAATTAATTTTCCGCGAGAATGATGACTTGATTGTCCTGAGCAATATTTTTTCGGGCACGGAACTTCGCGGCGCGTTGGAGATGCGCTTCCACAATCACGGCGCGGGCTCGGTCGGCTTCATGGAACTCAATTACAGCAACCTGGCCGAAGACATTCACAAACTTTTTGAAACGAACTGGGACGTAATTTACGCCAGTGACGGCGACGGCATCACTTTGGAAGTCAGCTCGGCGGCGAATTCAATTTGGGGCGTCGACGCAAAATTTCTCGTCGGCAAAAGCGTTTACGATTTGGAGCGCGAAAAAATTTATTACCCGTCGATAACGCGCATGGTCTTGGAGAGCAAGCGGCGGGTGCAGGCGATTCAAACGACGGCGACCGGCAAAAAACTTTTGGTCATGGGCACGCCGATTCAAAATGAGTCGGGCAAGATCATTCGCGTGATAAACACTTCGCGGATTATTCCGAACGAAAGCGACCTGTCGAAGGAATTGGAGGCGACGCGCCAGCTGCTCGAAGGTTACAAGCGCGAACTTTCCTTGAGCCGCCTGCAAGAGAAGGGAAACGATTCGTTCATCGCGGAGAGTCCCGAAATGAAAAAAGTTTTGGCGCGCGCAATGAAAGTCAGCGAAACCGACGTGGCAGTTTTGATTACGGGCGAGTCGGGCGTCGGCAAAGAAATTTTGGCGAACTTAATCGCGACCAAGAGCCGCCGCGCCGATAAGCCGTACATAAAAATAAATTGCAGCGCGATACCCGCCACGCTTTTTGAGTCGGAGCTTTTCGGTTATGAGCGCGGAGCATTCACGGGTGCCGAACGCAACGGCAAGCCCGGACTTTTTGAGCTGGCGAATCACGGCACGCTTTTCCTCGACGAGATAAGCGAAATTCCAATCAACATGCAGGCAAAATTTTTGCGCGTGCTTCAGGAAAAAGAATTCATGCGCGTGGGCGGCACGAAAGTCAAATCGCTCGACGTGAGGATAATCGCCGCGACGAATAAAAATCTTCTGGAGGAAATTGAGCGCGGGCACTTCCGCAAAGATTTGTATTATCGGCTGAACGTCGTGCAGATTCACATTCCGCCGCTGACCGAGAGGCGCGACGATATTTTGCCGCTGTCGTTGGCCTTCCTGGAGAAATACAATCGCAAGTACAACGTGGACTGCAAATTTTCGCCCGAAGTGATGGACGCCTTCTTCCGTTACTCTTGGGACGGAAATGTCCGCGAACTTCAGCACGCGGTCGAACGCATGGTCGTTTTGTCGCCGCAGTCATTAATCGGCGCGGAAAGTTTGCCCGAAGCACTCATCAACGCCGACGCGGGCGAAGTCATTCACGTCAAGGAAATCATTCCGCTCAAGGCGGCGCAAAAAATTTTGGAGGAAAAACTTTTGGCGATGGCTCGGAAAAAATTCAAGACGACGACGGCAATCGGCGAGGCTCTCGGAATCAATCAAAGCACCGTCAGCCGCAAGCTCAGCAAAAAATAATTTGGCGGCGCATAATCGATATGACGGCTCGGAAAAATTTTTTGGGCGCGGCGGAGAAAATTTCGGGCGTGAAAGATTTTTGGACGCGGCGGAGAAAATTTCGGCTCGGAAAAATTTTTGGGCTCGTCAAAGAAAATTTCGGGCTCTGAAAAATTTTTTGAACGTGTCAGAGGAAATTTCGGGCTCGAAAAAATTTTTGAGGTGCGGCGGAGAAAATTTCGGCTCGGAAAAATTTTTTGGGCGCGGCGGAGAAAATTTTGGGCGGCAAAAAAATAATTCGCCTGCGCATAATCGATATGACGCGGTGCAAAAAAATTTCGCTCAAAAAATTTTCGGAGGTTTACTCTGCGGCGAAAAATTTCTTGGCACGGAAATTGCTTTTTAAAAGGTTGAAGGCAAAAGGAGAGGAGATTTTGAAAGTGGCAAGCAAAATTATCGTGGCGTCGGTGCAAATGGACTGCGCGCCTTACGAGAAAGAAAAAAATCTCGCTCATGCCGAAGAATTGATTGCCGAGGCAGCGGCGCGCGGCGCGAAGCTCATCGTCTTGCCCGAACTGTTCAGCACCGGCTACCGCGTGGAGCTCAAGGACAGAGAGTTGTCCGAGGAGCTGACGGGCGCGACGACGACTCGCCTGCAAGTGCTCGCAAAAAAATTCGACGCATACATCGCGGGCGCGATTCTCGAACGCGGCGCGGGCGACATGGTCTTCGACACGGCGATAATCGTGGGCGCGCAGGGTTTGCTCGGCATTCACCGCAAAATGCATCTTTGGGGCGACGAGGTTAAACGTTTTCAAAAGGGGGCGGCACTCGACGTTATCAAATTGCCTTCGGCGACGGTCGGACTGCTGATTTGTTATGAAATCGGTTTCCCCGAACTGTCGCGGATTCAAGTTCGGAAGGGCGCGGACATTTTGATTTACCCTTCGGCGTTCGGCAAGGCACGCTATTACGCTTGGGAAATCGCTTCGAAGAGTCGGGCGTTGGAAAACGGAGCGTTCGTCGTGGCGTGCAATCGCTGCGGTCAAGATTCGGACTCGGTGTTCGGCGGTTTGAGCAGAATCGTTGCACCCGACGCGACAATCTTGGCCGGGGCGGGCGTCGAAGAGGAGCGAGTTGTTTGCGCGGAAATTGATTTGGACGCGACGAAAAAAATGCGGCGCACCCTGCCCTACCTTCGCGACTTGAATCAGAAGCTTTTCAACCAAAATTTTTAAGGAGGGTTCAGGTCTCGGCGAACGGCTCGCGGCTCGAAAAATTTTCGCGACTCAAGGGCGGCTCACGGCTCGGAAAATTTTCAGCGGCTCAAGGGCGGCTCGCGGCTGAAAAAATTTTCGACGGCTCAAGGGCGGCTCACTGCTCGAAAAATTTTTCACGGCTTGAATCAAAAGCTTTTCAACCAAAATTTTTAAGGAGGTCATCAACATGGCAGAGAAAACTATCCTGGTCGGTTACGGCGTTGATATCGACGCTGTGGCGGGTTGGCTCGGCTCTTACGGCGGAGAGGACTCGCCCGACGACATCTCGCGCGGATTGTTCGCCGGCGAAGTCGGCATCCCCCGCTTGCTCAAACTCTTCAAGAAGAACAACATCAAAGTCACGTGGTTCGCGCCGGGGCACTCGATTGAAACTTTCCCCGAACAGATGAAAATGATCGTCGCGGACGGTCACGAAATCGGCGCGCACGGATACTCGCACGAAAATCCAATCGCGCTGAGCCCGCAGCAAGAGGAAGACATCCTCGTCAAGAGCATTGAACTTATCACCGAACTGACGGGCAAGGGTCCGACCGGTTACGTTGCGCCTTGGTGGGAATTCTCCAACGTCACCGACAAGCTCCTCAAGAAATACGGCATCAAGTACGACCACTCGCTCATGCACCACGACTGCATGCCTTATTACGTCCGAATCGGCGACAGCTGGAGCAAGATTGATTACTCGCAGCCCGCCTCCACTTGGATGAAACCGCTCGTTCGCGGCGAAGAAACCGACCTCGTGGAAATTCCCGCGAACTGGGACCTCGACGACATTCCACCGCTCATGTTCATCAAAAAATCTCCGAACAGCTTCGGCTTCCATAACCCGCGCGACATCTTCGGCATGTGGGAGGATTCGTTCGATTACGTTTACGAGAATTACGATTTCGCCGTCTTCCCCATGACGATTCACCCCGACGTTTCCGGCAGAATCAAATCGCTCGGCTGCCACCAACACCTCATCGACCACATCAACAAATTTGAAGGCGTTCGCTGGTGCACGCTTAACGAAATGGCCGACGAATTCATCAAACGCTTCCCGCGCAAAAAATAATTTTGGAGGAGGTGCGCGCTCATGTGCGTTCTTTGCGGCGAGCTGGTCATGAACGTCCACTGGACAGATCAACCGCTCCACGACTCTGAATATCGGCGCAAGACGCGAATCGTCGCGGGCGAGGGGCAAAGGACTCGTCGGCGCATGAGGATTAAACGCGTCGCCGTCGCCAATAAAATTCTTTCTTATTACGGACTCAAGTTGCAGGATTGGAACGGGAGCAAATACATTCTCTCGGACAAAAAGGGCGTGAGCGGCGTGGTCAATAGCCTCGGCGACATGTGGAAGATTGCTTCGGACATGTGCCGCCGAACACTCGACCCGCTCGACGAAAATTTCCTGCAGGCACTCGGTAAAGCCCATGGATAATCGAAAAGCAATTACAATCGTCACGGGCTTCCTCGGCAGCGGCAAAACGACCGTGCTGGCTCGCGTGCTCGGCGACGAACGATTCAAAAACACTGCGGCGATTATCAACGAGTTCGGCGAGGCGGGTCTCGACCACAGATTGATTCGACGCATTGAGGAGCGCACGCGTCTTTTAAGCGGCGGCTGTATCTGTTGCAACATGCGCGACGATTTGATTAACGCGCTCAAAGAAATTTTGAACGGATACGAGCGCGGCGAATTTGCTCTCGACCGAGTTGTCATTGAGACGACCGGCTTGGCTGACCCCGCTCCGATTCTCTTCTCGATTCTGATGGACCCGTTGCTCACCAACCGATACTTCGTCGCCAACATCGTCTGCTGCCTCGACGCCGCAAACGGCGAGCTCCACCTTAAAAACAATCCCGAATCGCTCAAGCAAATCGCCGCGGCCGACACGATTATCATCACCAAGACCGACCTCGTCGAAAAGGAAATCGTCACTCGCATGCGCGAACGACTTAACCGTTTGAATCCTGCGGCGAAAATTTTTCAAGCCGCGAACGGCAAAATCAATCCCGAAATTATTTTCGGCGACGGACAAAATCGCATGGAGAAAATTTATCGCCGAGAAAATTTTTCCGAGATGAAACACGCCGACGATATTCACTCGCTGTCGATAAAATTTTACGACGCGCTCGACTGGATATCGTTCGGGCTGTGGATGAGTATGTTGCTTTACGCGCACGGCGAGAAGATGCTCCGAATCAAAGGCATGGTTGACGTCGGCGACGACGGACCGATTGTCATTAACGGCGTCCAGCACATCATTCACCCGCCACATCACTTGGAAGATTGGAACGGCGAGGAGCGCAATTCGCAAATCGTTTTTATCATGAAAGGTCTCGACCCTCGGCGCGTGATTGAATCGCTGATTGCCTTCCAAAAAATTTTGGGCTCCGCGCCCGTCATCGAAGAAGTTACTTCAAATCCATATTGAACACGAATCCCTCTTGTAGAAAAATTTTTGCCCGCGAGCTTGAAAAAGTTCACGGGCGTTTTTTTTAATTAAGAATTAGGAATGAGGAATTAGGAATTTTTTCTTGTCCATTATTTCCTCCGCTTGGCTGAAGATAAAATTTTCAGCTGCTCTCGATATTTCATGACTGTGCGTCGGGCGATTGAAATTCCGCGCGCCGATAAAATTTCCGCGAGTGCCTTATCCGACAGCGGGCTGAGCGAGTCCTCGGATTTTATCAGCTCGACCAGCAACGCTTTGATTTTTTCTGCGGTGATTTCCTCGCTCGCCACGCCCGCCGAAAAAATTTTCCGCAACTCCACCACGCCGAAGGGCAGCTCCAAAAATTTGTTCGCGACCGCTCGACTGACCGTCGACTCGTGAAGCTCAAGCTCCTCGGCAAGCTCGCGCATCGTCATCGGCTTTAAAAATTTTAGCCCGCCGCGCAGAAAATCTTTTTGCCGACGAACAATCGCCTCGACCACGCGCCGCAAAGTTTTCTCGCGCTGACGAATGCTCCGCAAAAGTTGCCGCGCCGAATTCAAGTGACGATTCAAATAATTTTTTGTCTCCGCGTCGAAGTCTTTCAAGTCGGAATATGCCTCGGAAATTTTCACGCGCGGAAAAGTTGCGCCGTTCAAAAAAATTTCTCCGTCCTCCGTCACTCGAACGTCGGGCACGATAAATTTCGTGACTTCGCCGCCGTAAGAGCTGAGCGGTCTCGGATTCAGCCCGCGAATAATTTCAATCGCCCGCCGAACTTCCTCTGCCGAAGAATTTTCTGCGCGGGCGATATTTTTTATTTTGTGCGCGGCGACCTCCTCCAGGTGCTCGTCGATTATCGCGGCGACCAATCCCGAATAAATTTCTTTCCGCTCGGCTTGCAGGCGCAGGCACTCCGATAAATTTCTCGCGGCGACTCCCGCCGGCTCCAAACTTTGAACGCGCCGCAAAATCTCCGCCAGAAAATTTTCTTCGACGTGCAAAATCTGCGCGGCCTCGGCGAGTGAAATCGTCAGGTAACCGCTCGCGTCCAACGCGCCGATTAAAAATTTCGCCGCAGATAATTCCTCCGCCGCGAACGCGAAGACCGCTTGCTCCATTAAAAATCTTTCCGCCGTCGTCGAAGTGTCGGGCGGCTCGAAAAATTTTTCCGCGTCAAAAGTTTGCGGCGACTCGTTGAAATATTCCAGCTCCAGCGTCGGATTCTCCAAGTGCTCGCGCTCGATTGCCGCCTTGAGCTCGACCGCCGACATCTGCAAAATTTCTATCGACTGACGAAGTTCGGGCGTCACGACCAGCCGCTGACTGAGCCCGATTGAAATTTCTTGCCGCATTGTGTGCTTGCTCCGTTAAAAATTTTTTCCGCGTCGAAAGTTTGTGGCGGCTCGTCGAACATCTGCAAAATTTCTTGCCGCATTTTATTTTGCCGCAGGCGCAGGCATTTCTCCGCGCTGAACCATGAGATTGAACGCCGTCTCCATAATCTGTCGACCAATCGGGACAGCTGAGCTCGCGCCGAAGCCGCCCTGCTCGACGATGACCGCCACGCTGATTGTCGGATTGTCAAACGGACCGTAACCGACGAACCAGCCGTGGTCCGTGCCCTGAGAATTTTCCGCCGTGCCGGTCTTGCCCGCAATGTCATACGGGAAGCCCTCGAAGTTTCGCGCGGCAGTTCCGTTGACCGTGACGTCGTGCAAACCCGATTGAACCAGTTGGATGACCCACGGCTCGACCTGCAGTTCGCTGAGCAATTCGGGCTGAAAATCTTTCACGACCTCTTTGTCCTGCGTGATGATTTGCCGGACGAGGTGCGGCTTAAATCTTTTTCCGTTCGCCGCGATTTCTCCCATGACCATGGCCGCCTGCAAGGGCGTCACGAGATTGAAGCCCTGACCGATTGCCGCGTCCATAACTTCAGACAAATAAAATTCATCTTCGTAAACTTTCCATTTGTATTCTTTCCAGTCGGCCAGCCCCGGCGATTCGTAAGGCAAATCGATTCCCGTCGTCGAGCCGAGCCCGAACATGCGCGCGTATTTTTCCAGCAAGTCGACGCCGAGACGATTGCCCATCTCATAAAAGTAAACGTTGTCGGAGTGACTGAGCGCGGCGTGAAAATCCAGCCAGCCGAGAGCCTCGCCGCCCGCGTTGCCCTTGGGCACGAGCCAGTGCGTGCCGCTGTCGAAAATCATTTCGTCGGGCGCAACCTTTCCCGTCGCCAACGCCGCAGTGCCCGTGACGATTTTGAACGTGGAGCCGGGCGGATATTCGCCGGTTATCGCTTTGTTGTCCATGGGGTGATACGGGTTGTTGTTAATCGCGTTCCAGTCGCGCGTGGAAATTCCGTGCGCGAAAAGATTCGGGTCGAAGGCGGGGCGCGAGACCATGGCGAGGACTTCACCCGTCTGCGGATTCAAGACGACGGCCGCCGCCGCGTGACAGCTCAGTTGCGCGAGCATATCGTCGACAGCTTTTTCCGCCGCCATCTGCAAATCGCGGTCAATCGTCAGAATCAAATCGTAACCGGGCTTGGGCTCCTTCTTGCCGAGAATTTGTACGGGCTTGCCCGCCACGTCCACTTCAACTTGTTCGCCACCGTTCTCGCCGCGAATTTCTTTATCGTAAACGCGCTCCAAGCCAAACTTGCCGACGATATCTCCCGACTTGTAACCTTCGTCCTTTTTGGTTTCAAGTTCGGCGTCGGAAATTTCGCTGACGTATCCGAAGGTGTGCGCGCCCTCCTGCTTGAGCGCGTAATTTCTCAGCGGCTGCACTTCGATGACCACGCCGGGGTACAAATCTTTTTGCTCCTCGATAATCGTGACGATGTCGGGTGTGACGTCGGGGCTGATTCGTATCGGGTCGAAGCCGGAGTGCACGGAAATTTTTTGTTCAATCTCTTCCTTGGGCACGTTCAAAAGTTTTGCAATGCGGTCGACAACTTCGGGCTTGATGGGCGCGGTGAGCGGCAAGAGCGAGACGCTGAAGCCCGGGCGATTGCTCACGAGGAGCTGACCGTTTCTGTCGTAAAAAGTTCCGCGCGGTGCCATGGACGGAATGATTCGGATTCGATTGCCGTCGGCCAGGTGCGCGTAATATTCTCCGTCGAAAATCTGCAGATAACCGACGCGCGCAATTAAAATCGCGATGATGAGCGTCGCCATGATTGCCAGCGGCTTGAGACGCCCGATATATTCTTCGCCGTTGTTCGAGTTGTCAATCACGTTAAAAGTCCTCCGTAAAAATTTTTATCGACGGGCTGCCCACATTGGATGCAACGTCACGTTGCTCTTCGCCGTTGTTCGAGTTGTCAATCACAGTTATAATCCTCCCGAAACTTTTGTGTTCGGCAGAATTATATCATGCGGAGGAGAAATTTGAAGTGGCAAAAAATTTTTACGCGCCAATCGCGGCGGCTTCGGAAAATTTTTCGGCGGACGGAGTGACGGCGGAAACTTTGCGTCAAAAAAATCATTCGGAGGAGAAATTTGAAGTGGCAAAAAATTTTTACGCGGTAATCTCAGCGGCTCGGAAAATTTTTCGGCGGACGGCGCGGCGGCGGAAACTTTGCGTCAAAAAAATCATTCGGAGGAGAAAATTGAAGTGGCAAAAAATTTTTACGCGCCAATCGCGGCGGCAATGAAAAAATATTCGGCGGACGGAGCGATACCCTTCCACACGCCCGGGCACAAGCAAGGTCGCGGGGCGCACAAACTTTTGCGCGAACTTTTGACGGCGGAAGGTCTGCGGCAAGAAGTTTCACTCATGGAGGAGCTCGACGATTTGCACGCGCCGCACACTTGCATACGCGAGGCACAGGAGCTGGCGGCGAAACTCTGGCACGCGGACGAGACAATTTTTTTCGTGAACGGAACGACCGCGGCGGTGCAGGCGATGATGCTCGGCACGCTCAAGTCGGGCGATTTGATTTTCATTCCGCGCAACGCTCACCGCTCGGTGATTGCGGGATTAATTTTGTCGGGAGCCGTTCCGATTTTTTTGCCCGTGGAGTTCGATTCGGAATTCAATTTGCCGTTGAACGTGAGCGTCGAGACGATTGCGTGCGCGATAAAAAAATTCCCGCAGGCGCGGGCGGTTTTGCTCGTGTCGCCGAATTATTACGGCGTGGCGGCGGACGTAAAAAAAATTTCGCGGCTGGTGCACGCGACGGGCATGATTCTTTTGGTCGATGAAGCGCACGGCGCGCATTTGACTTTTTGCGACGAACTTCCGTCGTCGGCGATGGAAGCGGGCGCGGACTTGGCGGCGCAGTCGACGCACAAAATTTTGGGCTCACTCACGCAAACTTCCATGCTAATGCTGCGAAAAAATTTTTCCGAATCTGTTCGGCGGGCGGCGAGCCTTTTGCAGACCACGAGCCCGAATCAATTGCTGCTGGCGTCTTTGGACATCGCGCGGCTGCAGATGGCGGAAAGCGGGCGGGAAAAAATTTCGGCGGCGGTCGCGCTGGCAAAAAATCTTCGCGGCGAGATAAAAAAAATTCACGGGCTGAAAACTTTCGACGCCGTGAAAAATTTTTCGTTGGACGCGACGAAGGTCACCGTGAATGTGCAGGGTTTGGGATTGACGGGGCAGGAGGCGGAAGAAATTTTGCGCCGCGATTTAAAAATTCAGTGCGAGCTGTCGGACGCGGCGAATATTTTGTTCCTGATAACTTTCGCGGACGATGCCCAAACCGTTTCCAAACTCATCGAGGCTTTGAAACTTTTGCCGCGCCGCCCGCCAAAAAAAATTTACTCAACGCCGCCGCCGAAAAATTTTTCCGTGGCAGAGTTGAGTCCGCGAGAAACTTTTTATTCGCCCGTCGAGGTCGTCGCGCTGAAAAAATCAGTCGGGAGAATCAGCGCGGAGGAGGTGACGTTTTATCCGCCGGGCATTCCGCTGCTCATGCCGGGTGAAAAAATTTCCGCCGAGGTCGTCGAGCTTTTGGCGCGGGAAAAATTTTCGCGCGTGGTCGGAGCCGCCGACGAAACTTTGTCGACGATAAAAGTCGTTCAAAGTGCCGCGACGAACGGATAAGAGTTGTAAGTCTCCGCCAAAAATTCAAAGCCTTTTGCAAAACGATATTCATAATTCGTGGGCAAAAATTCAAAGCCGTCGAGAAAATCTTCGCCGCGAACGAAACCCGCCGCCTCCAGATTTTTGAACGGAAAATTCGGGAGCAGGAAGAAAAAAATTCTTTTGCCGCGTGAAGCACTCATTTGGTCAGCCATTTTGTCAATGCCGACGTTGCCTTTGACGATAAAAATTTCTTCGTCCTTTTTCACGAAAAAATTTTCCACCAGCGTGTCGAGATATTTTTCTGTGACGAAAAACGCGCGGGTCTTGCCGCTCACCTGCGCCGAGAGATTCAGCGCGGATTCTTTCAGCTCGGCGCGCGCTTGCGTGAAGCCCTCGTAAAGGCGGGCGATTGTCTCTTCGTTGAACCAGGGAGTCTTGGCGAAATATTTAAGCCACAGTCGATTAAGCGCGTCGTTCATGTCGAGCGTCAGACCGTAACCGAAACTGCCGCCCGCGTAATGATAAATTTTTTTCAACGGCTGTTCTTTGTCGCGGCGGGCGTAAAGCGTGAATCGATTGAACTTCGTCGGCAACTTCAAAGCGCGGGAGGCGAAGCAGTAATTCCAAATGTCTTGCCCGGGATAACCGACGCACTGAGAATTTTGCGTCAAAAAATTTAATCCGTCGATGATTGTCTTATCGGCGGCGCGCAAAAGATTCAAGTCAATCAAAAGGACGCCGCTGTTAAAATAATCTTCGCACCTGACAACACCTTGAGCGCACAACGGAAAAGTATCAATCATTTTGTCGGCACTTTCGTAAGCCAAAATTTCGGGGACGCCCGCCAAAATTTTTCCGCCGAGGTCAATCTGCCACAGCTCGTTCAAGTCGAGATTAACGATGATATCTGCGTCGAGGTAAATAATTTTTTTTATGTCGGGCGCAAGAATCTTCGGCAACAAGAATCGATACATTGTCCCGATGCTGACTCGCAGGTTTCTCACGCCGGGCACATATCGGGTGAATTCTTCGAGCTCGTCCGAAAAATTTTCGACGTTGTAAAAGTTTACGGTTTGACCAAAGCGCGCGGCGACGGAAAAAATTTTTTCGCGGTTTTCATCAGTCAAAGTTTTGTCGTGGAGAATGTGAACCGTGACGGCGGCGGTAGTGTTCTCAAAGATGGAAAGCATGGTCGTGCCGACGAATTTTGAGTAACGCCCCGTCTTATCGTAAAGCCCGAAGCTGACATGAATCATTAAATCACTCCTTACATTGCCTCAACGAATTTGTAAAAGTCACAGCCCGAAATAAAATCGTAGCCGTTAAAAATATCTTTGCCGAGAAAGAAGCCCGCCCCTTCCAAAACTTTGAACGGGAAATTTGGAATCACCGCGAAGAAAATTTTTTTGCCGCGCGAAGCGTTCATGGCGTCCAATAATTTTTGCAGCGGCATTCCTTCCGAGACAACAATTATCTCCTCGTCAGCGCGGATTGAAAAAACTTTGGCGAGTACGTTAAACGAATTCAGGCTCAGCTCGTGAATGATAAACGCGCGCTCCTTGCCCGTCAGTGCCGCCGAAAGGCCGCGCATATAATTTTTCAAACTCGCGTGGAGATTTTGAATGACGTCATGAATCCGCCCGAACGTTTCCGAATCAAACCACGGCGTCTTGATAAAATAATCCAGCCACAGGCGGTTGAGATTGTCGCGCGTGTCCAGCCCGAAGCTCCAAAAGGAATTGTTTGCCGTGAAGTGATAAATTTTTTTCTCCACGCGCCCGCCGTCTTCCGTCCGCACTTTTACGACCGAGCGGTTAAACTTGAGCGGCAACTTCAGATATTCCGTCGAGAAGCAATAATTCCAAATGCACTGGTCGAACATCCAAAACTCAGGGTGCTCGCCGCGAAACTTCATGCCGTCCAAAATTTTTTCCTTTTCGCCGCGCAGCCGTTTCAAGTTCATGACGAGGACGCCGGCGTTGAAATAATCTTCGGATTTTACGAGACCGAGACCCGGCAAATCAAAACCTCTTTTCATCCGCTTGAGCCCGTCAACTTCGTTTTTATCCTGAAGATACACGGGCACCGCTCCGATAGGCCGCGCGCCGAGTTCAACCTGCCACAGCTCCGCGATATCGAGATTGACGACGATGTCCGCGTCAAGATAAATGACTTTTTCAATTTCTTTCGGCAAAACGTACATGATTAAAAATTTGTAGAAAGTTCCAATCGTCGTCCGCGCGTTCCTCATGAAAGGAATCCGCCGAGAAAATTTTTCGAGTTCGTTCCGGCAAAGCTCATCGACGTTGTAAAAATTCACGGCTTGACCGTAACGGGCGGCGAGTTGCAAAAATTTTTCGCGGTTGTCATTCGTCAACGTATTGTCATGCAAGATGTGCACGGTGGTTGACCGGGGGGGGGGGTTGAATTTTCAAAGACGGAAAGCATGGTCGTGCCCGTGAATTTTGAGTAACGCTCTGTTTTGTCGTAAAGCCCGAAGCAAATGTGAATCATTGCAGACCTCAAATCTTTTCTAAATCAAGTGTAACTTGTGCCCCGACGACTTCCGAATCATTGTCGCCAAGCTGAACTCGCAATTCGTCCAAAATTTTTTGAGCCGTGTCTAAATTTTCATCTTCGATAGCCTTCGAGAAAGCATTCAATTTTTCAGTCACGTCGGAAGGTCGTATTGCCGTGTGCATAATCTCGCGAAGAATGGAATTTACATCGCGTCCTCTCGTGTTGACATCGGGCGTATAGATTTCGCCGTTATTGAGAATTCTGATATTTTCTTTTGGTACATTGGTCAGCACGGTCGGCGAGTGAGTCGTTAAAATGAATTGCACTTTCGGAAAAGTCTTATGCAAGCTGTCGATTACCTTCCGTTGCCATGACGGGTGCAGGTGCATATCAATTTCGTCAATCAAAACTATGCCGTCGGTTTCTTCTGTGACTTTGCCGAGAAGTTGAGGATTCAAGACCGCCATACGATACGCAATGTCGGAGGCTATAGCCAATATGCTCTTTGCTCCGTCGCTCAAGTAATGCAGAGGAAGAATATCAACCTTTCCGTCGACAAAATTTTGTTGTATCTCAATATCTTCAGCTTCAGCGTCGTAGTCGATCGTTACATCTTGGAGTTTTTGGCTATCGTTAATATTTTTGTAGCAATTTGCAATGGCAGTCTTTACGGCTTGGAATTCGGGAACGGGTTTTTTACGCTCAATTAGAAGCATGCGAGCAAACCAATTTCTCATAACTCCGATATTAAAAAGTTTTGCACTGAGGCAATTAACGTAGCTGTTCATTTGCTACAAGAAAGAAATTTTATTAGGTTCAGCTTCACTCAATTTATCCCATTGCCGCTTCGTTCCATAGTAAGCAATAACAGGACACATTCCACCCTTACCAATAATTATCTGATTTTGTAATTTTCTTGCATAATCTATAATTTCCTTAATATCAATGCTTCTCATCGAAGAATGGGAAAATAATTCATGAGTCCAAGATATATCTTTAGTATCATCAATTTGTACTGTTGCATTTACAACAACAGGATACTGAGACTCCTTATTTATTGTGCTACCGGCAATGACGGTCTTGATTTTTGCGTCACTATCCTGAAGTTTAACTTTAGTCACATACAGGTAATTTTTACGCAAATCATTTCCGGTTGCGTTGACAAAGGTATCTAAAATCATTCTAAGAGCGTCTAGGATAGAAGACTTGCCAGAACCGTTGATACCAATTAAAACCGTGTAGGGCGTCGAAAAATTTATCGTCAACTCCTCGAAGCAACGAAAATTCTTCAACTTCAATTCCCTGATTTGCAATTTGCTCACCTCCAAGATCATCTCTTCATACAAGACGACTCGAACAAAACAATCTTCTTATCGTCTAATTTTTGCTTTTGATTTTTCAACTCGTCTTTAAATTCTTCAGGTCGTCGACAATAGAGTACCAAATTTTCTCTTGAAATGATTCCGACATAGCTGACAGATTGAGCGAGATGTCTTTTCAAATCACTTTGAGTACTGTGCTTCAGTTTAAATCTTTCACACAAATTTTTACACTCCAGCACGTACGACAATTCATCCTCAAAATTTTTGTTTTGAATCAGCAGTAAAATATTTCTTGGGCAAATACGTTTCAGAAGTCCTATGTTGTAAACCAGAGTATCAAAATTAACCTTTTCTATGCAATCTGTATCCAAGACGCAATAGACCTTATCCATAATCTTTTTCAAAATGTCACTTGCTCCCGAAAGTTTTTCTTGCATTAAGTTGAATTTTCTAAAGCGACCAGAGCAGATAAAATCGCTTACTTTTAAAAAATCAAAAAATCTTTCTTCAATTTCACCGTCGGCGATGTATAAAATTCTACTCATTGCTTTTTTCCTCGAAAAACTTGTCTAAGACGCTGTAGTCCGGTAAAACGCCAAAATAATCGTTTTCGTAATGCATTCTGAGGCTCCTTATATTTTTTCGGAGAACTTCGGAAGGATAAATTACCTAGTTAAAACCTTTTCCGCTACGTCTAAAAAACAGAAATGAAATTATCGGTGCATTCAATTCCAAAAGTTCCGCGTTGTGTGTCGTAAAGAAAACTTGGCTGTCAAAGGATTTTTTTGAAAAGGCTTGGTATATGAGATAGGCTTCAAGCTCGGAGTGCATATGGGAAAGACGTTCGTCGATATAAAAGAAATTAGATTTTTTTGCTCAATTCATCGAACGCAGAAAGAAAATCTATTGCCTCAAAGGTTCCGTGAGAAAGCCTGTCTCCACATCGACGAAGATCACCATCGGGGACAGTCAAGACCTCATTATTCTTGAAAGTAATTTGATATGATTTTGTCTTGGCAGATTCGCCGTCTTCGCCTTCGACGGTTAAACGTTTCATACTTATAACGGAATTATCAATTTTAGGAAGCACATTGTTCAAAAATTCAATATTTGTTTCGCCAAGATAAGTTGAAGAGTTTAGCGGGAGCTCAGAGAAGCTGAACCGGAACCCGATTTTTTTACGCAGGTCTACGAATTCTTTCAATGAAACAAAAGCATACTATTTACAGCCAATATCGAACAAATCTTTAACAGCGTCATAAGGTTTTATTGGTTTACTCTCTGATAATTTTTTTCTCAAAGTTTGTATGTTGTAAGAATTATAAATTTTTTGTCTGAAAATTTCCTCTGTATACAAAGTGTCATTGCGGAAGCACGCTTTCAACAAATAAGCCGTTTCGTCAATGACAAACTCTACCTCAAAACTTGAATCCTTAGACTTATCATATCGTGCCGAAGGTATGTTAAAGGAACCATCGCTTAAATCTTTGCCTTAAATGAAATTAAGAATTAAGCAAAGTAATTTGCCGAAAGTCGTTTTGCCCGAAGCATTTGACCCCATAACTATGAGATTTTTTCTGACCTTTATATTTGAGTCGGCGAACAATTTGTCATTTTCCGAGAGATAGTGATTGTTTTTACGCTCGTAAGTAAAGTCCACTTCAAAATTTTTGAACATGTAAAAATTATCGCAAGCCACTCGCAAAATAATCATCGTGTTCACCTTCTTTCAATCGTTGTTTGTGGCATTTTATCACAAAAAAAATTCGGTGACTACCGATTCATAATAAATTTATAGGTGCGGCATAAAATTTGTCTTGAGACTTGAATTTATGGAATCTTTACGACCTCATAAATCGGCAAATTTAGTCCGCTGTCTGTCCGTCCGAGGAAAAAATCTTTGCTTGTCAAGAATTGCTTATATCCTTATATTCAGCGGACGAAACGGACTGGCGGACGAGCCACGAATCTAAAAGTGAATCACTTTACTTGCAACGCCTGTCAAAAAGTGAATCATATTTTGGCAAAAAATTTCCGGCAGACGAGCAATTAATTCGACGGAATAGTTTTTTCATCTGTTTATGCCATATTCCCTGAGGAAGTTTATTGAGAGAGTCAACGGAGGATACTAAATTGGGTAAAGAAAACAACGCACACCCTCACACCATAAAAAAATTTGAGCTGGTCGAAGGCTATGTTAAATCGTGGATACATAAATTGATGAATAACCCCAATTGCAAGGAAGTTGTATTCATCGATTGCATGTGTAATAGTGGAATTTACAAAGACAATGACGGCGAGCGAATAGAAGGAACGCCGATTCGTGTCGCAAGAGTTATTGCAGACGCAATGCCGCGATATACCGACAAAACGACTATGCTTTACTTCAACGACAGTGCTCCCGAAAAAATTGCGAAACTGCAAGACTACCTGCCCCCCGACACTAAAAACTTCCACATTGTATTGAGTTGTGAAGATGGCAATCAACTACTTAAGGAATTGCAGCCGAGGCTTTTAAAACGCTCTGGATTGCATTATCTTTTTTTTTACGACCCTTACACAGCGACAATAAACTGGGAAGCTCTTGCACCGTATTTTTTCGGCTGGGGCGAAGTCATAATAAATCACATGGTTTCTGATACGTTGAGGGCAATTACGTCTGTCAAACGACCCGAAACAATCGACAAGTACGAGCAAACATATCTGACTTCCATCAAAGAGCTTGTAGACCTGCGCGGCGATAAAAACGCTTACGATAAGCTCATCAAGAATATAATCGAGCGGCTTGGCAACCTCACTAAACGCGAGTATTATTTGGCGGCGTTTCCATTTTTTATAAGAACCAACGCGCAGATTTACAGTATCATTTTCTTCACTAAAAATGATGAGGGATTTAAGCTCTTCAAGAAGACTGCTTGGAAAACTTTTGGCGGCAAATCCTCCAATCAAAATACACGCGGCAGAGAAAATCAGTTATCACTCTTTGCAACGCCGCCTGAGGATAAGCAATGTTATAACGTCAGCGACATTGTGGATTATATTTTCGATAATTTCAATGAACGAAAAACCGTTCTGCTTAAAGAAATTTGGAGCTTTGTTGACAGACATCCTGTTTTTCCAACGGCAGGTTATCAAAAGGACATTGAAGCAGCTTTGAAACACAGATATAATTGCAAAATACACGGTCGCAAAAAAGAAGAACGTACAATAGACTTCGCGTAGAGGTGAATTTTTTGGAATACATAACGAGAAAAACTATGCTCTACAAGACGGGCGTCGAGTATGGTGATTACACGATGAATCATGTGCTGGGTTGTTCGCACGGCTGTAAATATCCCTGTTACGCTTTTTTGATTAAGAAACGCTTCGGGCAAGTCCATTCCTATGAAGAATGGTGTGAACCTAAAATTGTCGCGAATACTCTGGAGCTTTTGGACAAAGAAATTCTCCGTCTAAAGAAAAAAATAAAGTCGGTGCAACTGTGTTTTGCTACCGACCCTTTCATGTACGGATTCGGAGAAGTTGTTGATTTGAGTATGGCAGCAATAAAAAAGCTTAATGACGCGGATATAAGATGTATCGTGTTGACGAAGGGGATATTACCCGCTGATCTTTCCGAACTGTCACGGGCAAACGAATACGGCATATCATTAATATCACTCGACGAGAAATATCGGGAGCGAATAGAACCCGGCGCGGCGTCTTACGGCAAACGAATTGCGGCGTTGAAGGCGTTGCACGATGCCGGCTACAAGACATGGGTTAGTATGGAACCATATCCCGCACCTAATCAAATTGAACAAAATTTGGCAACGATATTGGAAGCTATAGCCTTCGTCGACAAGATAATTTTCGGACGCACAAATTACAGTAAAAAAGTCAGTAGCTACGTTGGACATAAAAATTTTTATAACGACTGTGCCGCGCAGGTCATTGACTTTTGCAATGAACACAACATAGCTTGTCATATCAAAAACGGTACGGTGACTTAGATGATTTTTTCGCGACTACTGCTTCACTGATAAATTAAAAGCGACTCATAAATCTGCATATAAAGCTTGAAATTTTGCAGTAATCCGTGCCTTACAAATCGGCTGATTTCGTCCGATGTCTGTCCGTCCGTGGAAAAACTCTTTGCTCGTTAAGAATTGCCTGTATCCTTATATTCAGCGGACGAAACGGACTGGCGGACGAGCCACGAATCTAAAAGTGAATCACTTTGTTTTTGTCATTCAGCCAAGAGTGATTCACATTTCGACAAAAATAAAAGCGGTCGAGCAAATGCCCCGACCACTTAAAATCAATCAATCATTGAAAAATTCCTTGCAAAGCCTCTACCGCTTGCCTTTGCATATCGGGTAAAACGTGGCTATAGGTGTCCATCGTGACTTTGATTGAGCTGTGACCGAGACGCTCCTGAACAATTTTGGGATTGACGCCCTGCCGAAGGAGAAGCGTCGCGTGGGTATGTCGCAAACCGTGAAATGTAAAGTCCGAACTGATGTTGCATTTCTTTAACAGCGGCTTGAAATATCTTCGACTAAAATTCGTTGGACTTATCGGCTCGCCAAATGGACTGGTGAAAACGAGATTATGCCCCGCGAATAAATCGCCTAAGTCATATGAATAATTTTTCTGCCATTCTTTATACGCGCGCAAATTTTCAACGTCTTCCGGCATGAGCAATACCCGCCTGATACTGTTCTTTGTCTTGGGAGCTTGGAAGACCGCGCCTTTGCCTATGATGTGAGCCAATGAACGACGAATAAACAAACAGGATTTTTCAAAGTCAACATCTTCCCACTTAAGCCCGAATACTTCTCCTTGCCTCATGCCCGTGTGTACGGTTAAGGAAATAATTTCCGGCATGACAACGCTCATGAAAGCATGGTCGATTTCTTTAGCCGTCTCAATAAAGCGAGAAATTTCCGATTTCGATAAGATCGCAATTTCTTTTTTTGCCAGCTTCGGAGCCTTCGTAAGACGAACAACATTTGACGACACGAATCCCGATTTAACGGCGTCATCAATGCACATGCTCAGATAGCGTCGAGTTCCTCTGACCGTCGAAGTTGATAAACCTGTGCCGTCCGATCGTCCGGATTCTAACAGATGATTGAAGTGTTTTTGTAAATCTGCGGCCTTCAAATCACCGAGCAGAACATTTTCATAGCGTGGCAGAATATAAGCCTTCAATGTACTGGAATATTTTTCGTAAGTTCGCGGTCTGACGTTCGGTTTGGCATAATTTTGCAGCCAATTCACAATCCAGTTTCCGACGGTCAATTTCTCATCGCTCGTCTTTTGATTGAGAGCTTCGATAAAATCTTTGCCTTTTTGCATTGCCTCACGCTTTGTCTTCGCCGCGAATTCTACTGTAGAAAATTCTTTGAGACCGCTTGGCGCGAAATAATCGATAAATTCGACGGCACCTTGCGCATTGTCGTAAATTCCAACGTAGTCACTATGAACGGTCGCGAAAAACCTGCTCAAGGAATCTGAGCGACGAATCCGGGAGCGTAATAAGGTGCACGGAGTACATCTTCAAAACGCGGCAGAAGCGGTTGTTGGTAGGAATTTCGTGCCCATTCATCTCGGACGTATTGGTCACATCCTCGTACGTAAGCACGGTCTAAACTTGGCTCTTCGACAACCTGAACGTTGCTGTTATTTGCGATTGTCCAATTCAATGACTCGGTATTGCCCAACAAAGTGAACCCGCCGAGATGATTTACGCAAAAAGATCGCGTCGGTATTTGTTGCATGAGATTTGGCTGAATATCCATTTAAATATCCTCCTTGTTTTCGTCCAAAAATTTTTCTACAGCGTCCATTTTGAGAACGAGAAACCATTTGCGAGGCGGCTTCTTGGATTTTCGCAAGTATTCGCTGCCGCCTTGCCCCTCAGGCATAAGTTTACCGTCAGAAAGCCCCTTGCGAAGCAAAATTTCTTTAATAGTTTTCGCCGTCGTAAGAAATTGTTCGTTTTGGCGTTGATAAAATTTTTCGACGAGGTTATAAGCGTCATCGAAACGGAGCCACATCGTACCGGTTGAATCTTCGCGGAAACCGATAAAGTTCGCAGAATCGGCAACGTACTCCGCCTCGCTCGCTGCAAGACCGTTATATTTTCCCGTGCCGATACTTTGCAAGAGCGCGTGAAGGAATCGCAAATCGGGCAATGATTCTTTGGATGATTTGAAATTTTGCCGCATGACTTCCTCGACGGAATTTAGGGCGTGTTGACGATAATTTGCCATTTCTGCCTCATTCATGCCGCAATACCTGCCGAACGCGACGATTAAATCAATCTCAACAGCCAGCGCGGCGGCGGCATCAATAAATCGCGGAACGGATAATTTCTCAGAATAAATTTCGCGATACTGAATAAAATGTGAGGCACACTCGCTGACTGCGCCAAAACCGCATTCTGTCAAGAATTGCACGAAAAGGGCGAAATAACGCTGAAAAATATCTTGATTCTCTCGATACCTCGCCAGAATCTTTTTGTCAAAAGTTCCCTCGACTATTGGCAAGACAATCAACCGGTAGAGACTAGATTCGCTCAAGCTGAGCTCGTCTTCACCTGTGATAACAACTACACTTTGTACATCATCTACGCGACCTTCTGATAAATCGCTGATGTTCATCTTGCCGGAAAACATCCCGTCGCCGACAGCCCGAATTGCGGTTTCGGCATTTTCGCGAGCTAAGGCGTTATTTGCTCCAGCGGTGTTAGAAAAATCGTCGAGGAGAGCAATATTGTCGCGCATTTTAGTGACAAATTCCTGCGTGTAGGCTTTAGTAGACAACAGGCGGATGCTTGCTTTTCGGCGATTTTTGGCAAAAATGTTCGCCAGAAATGACCCCACCGTCGTCTTGAATAAATTACTTTTGCCTTTCAAAAATATGACGCTTCTAAAATCGACTCCAAATTTCCTAAACCAAAACAGCGACAACGCGATGTGCGCGACGATCCATAAAATTTCAATTACGTCATTCTCGTGCCCGATTTTCCGGAAGCTGAAACCATCGATGAAAATTTCGTGACGGTTTGCATAAGCAACATTCGGAAGGGCAATTTTCATTTCGGCATAAAATCTATCCTCGCCAACGTAAAATTGTGGCGTAATTCCTTCAAATTCCACCCAACCGCCAAGGTCGGAATGATATTCAACTTCTGCTTTTTCTGCATCGCGGTGATAAATTTTCGTCAAATATTCTTCCTTCGCGTCGAAATCTCCCAATGAGGTGTATGCCGCAGGAAGTTCCCGCCGAATTACCTCGAATATTTTCTTGAAATCGCTTGCCAGAACTTTAATTGTTTTTGCAACCGTCCTTTGTTCATTTGCACAGCTGACTTCGACGTGAAGAATTTCTTTGATTTTCTTGCCGGACCAACGCCGCTCAATCTTGGTGATCTCAAGTGTGACGCTTGAAATTTTTTTACCGGTGGTCTCGCCGTCTTTGGATTGATAAAGCCCTTTTTCGGTGACGACAAAATTTTCCCCCGCGAGCATTATTGTTGGCGCGTGCGTAGAAGGTAAGTTTGCGGCCGCCTCCCATGTGTGCGAATTTCGATTGAAGCTCGCGTATCTCGGCACCATTTGTCCAAAATAATTTGCTCGTCCATTTTCCGGGACGATACGCGGTGGGTTCGGATTCAATGGCGGTAAAACGTCGGGCAACGGTTTTTCAACTGGCGTGCCCTCTTGTCTTTTCAAGTTGCCGAACTCTGCTTCGCCAAATTTAATTGCCACGCCGACCACCTCCCAAAACAATTTCCTCGTTCGCATTATCGAGTGCGACAAATTTTTCGAGAAAGTCTACGTACCTTATGAGCAAATCCGCTAAATCTTCATTGAGCGTCTTTCCCTGAATCAATGATTGGACAAGAGCTTTAAGTTCTTGGACTTCTCTTAACTGCTCTCGTCCGACGATGACGATGGATTTTTTCTTGCTCTTGAGGCGCAAGTAAATTAAACGGCTTATCGAAATGCCCGACTCTTCTGCGAGAAGTTTGTAATGCGCCAGCATGTCAGACGGTAGTGATACCGATATGCGTTGTTTTCGCATTTGAATGCTCCTTTCTGCAAAATTTTTGTTAAGTCGCCCGCGCAGATTTTTACCTCCCTCCGTCGATAGTATATTTTCGAGTGGTCTGACTTCGACAATGTGAATTGTAAAGCTTTTTGTCGGCAACCTTAATCCCTTACCGAGCAATGCAAAAATCTGCAAAAATCGGAAAGAAGGCGTCAATACGGGACATAACTACTACACAATACAAAAAATTTTTTGAAAAATTTTTACCGCGTGGTAGAATCTGGAAAAGTATTAAATTTTTGAGGGCGAAGTAAACATGAAAAAGAAACTGCACGATGAATTCAGCGAAATTATTTTCAAAAAGTTAGACGAGTGGAAGAATGTCGGTAACGAAGGATTTCATGTAAACCTTATCGACGCCTTTTGGCTTATGCACCTCGACTTTGAGCATTTCATGAATCACCTTCGACCGACTCCTACCGATAAAAAAAGAAACGCTTCCGCATTCCGTGAAGACATTGCCGCCATTAAAGCCAAGATTATTGAGCACTATTCCAAATTATTTGAAACGGACTTTCAAAATTACACGGAGAATTTTCTAGATGGAATTTACAGCGACATTTTCTTTGACAGAAACAAAATTTTTGAAAAGCTACCTGACTTGTCAAATGTGGACGCGGAAAGCTCACTTCCTCCTGAGCTCTTGTCAAAGATTGTTGCGCTTGCAGGCGAAATTAAAAGTTTAGTCAAAGCCGTTGAAGACTTTCAAAGCAAACACGGTCAGGCACTTCAAATTAATAAACCTGTTTTGTCGCTCTCCGGTATAAAAAAGTTGAAAGTTTCGTTGACTGACGCTAAATTAAACTGGATACAAACCATTTCAGATAGAACCATTCGCTTGCAAGCTCAAATTAAAGCGTTGACGCTGAACTGCAACGAATCCGAATTTAACGCGGCGATAAAATCCTGTGATGAGCGGACAGATAGGAACGGCGAGCTTTCAAACTGTTTGAAAAAATATTTGACATTGCTTTACTACCTGATTGACGGCTCGTTCAACCATGAGATAATTTTGGTCTTCCTCTTTGGAAAGGTTGATTGGTCAAAAGCAGGAAAGTATCTAAAATTTGTAGTGGAACGGCATGAAAAATTTTTCCTCAGCATATACAACGAACTCAAGGCTTTTTATCCCCATACCGACGCTTTGCTTGATATTGGCACCAATATTTGTCCGAGAGCTGTCACGAGCAAGTACTATCATCCATTACCTGAATTTTCTCCGCTCGACGAGCCGCGTGCAATCCTTTTCAAGCTCAAAAAATTGATTAATCTTTACGAGTTTTATTGTAAGGCGCAAAAAATTTCTCCGTTGAAGTGCGTAAGGGCTGCCATGAACGTCTATAAAAATATTCTCGTTGAGACGCGATTTACTGAATTTCATTACGCACCTATGTGGAGCGATTTACCGTCGTACATAATGAATCTTTTCGGACTGAATCAATCTGACTTGGCTAAAATATTGGGTATCGGCAATCACAATGTGACACGCGAAAAGGCGAAAGGAACTTTAATTGAAAATTACGATTGGTTTTGGCAAGCCGCAACAGGATTTACTTACACCTACGTCCTCGGTGAAACGACCATTCCTTTTTACGGTAAAATGAATTCCGATTCAGCAAGGTATACTGTTTTGCCCGTTTCGGTTATGGCGTATGCCGAAATGTTCTTGAATTACATTGACGTTTTGACGGACTATCGGAAGAAAATAAAAGCTAATCCCGATATTTCCAAAAGTAAATTTTCCTTAAATGAAGAACGTACCAAAAATCTATCGGAAAAAGTTCAAATTCTAATGAACGCTATTCAAGAGAAGCGGTTATTTTTGAATGAATTCCAAAATCAACGAGAAAATTTCAATGTGCCGGTGAAAATGATTCAACAAATATGCGAGAAGCAGAAAATCTATTGCAAGATAATCTGATTGCGTTAATGGCAATCTGTGTAAACTTGCTCAACCACCCCGCCTTTGACTATCGCGCAATTCCTACTCCGGAAAAAATTCAACAAGCACGTGAAACATTTGAACGGGCAAAATTGAAACGTAACGAAGCCTTTGACCTCGATGAGGCAGATAAGAAAATTGAAAAGCTGAAGCTTGAACATCGAAATTTGGAAAAGAAATTGGAGAAACTTCCGAAGAAACAGCACGAACTTTTAAAGAAACTTAAACAATATCTGTCTGCTTTGAAATAATTTCTACAAAGAGTCTGAACAAAAAAAGACAGGGCTTGTATTTAAAATAGTCCTGTCAAATATTTTTTTAGTATAGGTTTTTGTCCTTAATAGTAAGGCGCGATTTCGTCGGAATAAATTTGCCAAAGAATTTGGTCGCCGTACTCGGCGCGAAAAGACTCAAGTTCTTTCAAAGAGTAAACGTCCAGTAAAGCCTCGTAGATGTCTTGGTATTCTGAAGGAATTTTTTGCGGAAGATTATCTTGTTCGGTGTAGAAAGTTGCCAGATCGTCGTAGTACCGAATTTTTTTGGGGTGATACGGTTTAATGAAATTTCAACGTAAACGAACTTAGGGAAATCAGGCTTGGCGGCGTCGGAAACCATTTCGCTAACTTTTTCGATTGTGCTTTCAAGTTCAGAGCGAACAATATACTCGTGAAGCGTATGAGGCGAATAATAGCCACTGGAAAGATTGACGGCGGCGATACCCAGTTCCGGCGCAATAACGGATATGTCGGAGAAAGACCCCTGCGCGGTTTTGAAGCCCTTGTCGGTTATATAAGCCTCGAAGTCGGGATTGTCACAGTGGTAATAAACGGCGTCGCATGAGCTCTTGCGGTCAAGCTCGACAAGAAACTTGAGATCGTCGATTTCTTTAGGCAGTTGGTGTTGCTGATGAGCGAGGCAGAATTTTTTAGCACCGAGTCCGCCGATTTCTTCGTCGCAACAGAACAAAAGCCACGGCTTGATTTTGGAAAGGCGATAAGCTTTGACGAGAGCAAAGACGCCGCAACGGTCGTCGCCGCCAATGCCTTGCGGGGACATGATGATATTGCCGTCAGCGGAAGTGCAGATGTCGCGAACGGGTTCATCGTGAACGGTGTCCAAGTGGGCAACTAGCATGACGGGAGCTTGCCCGTGAACGAGAATAAAATTGCCCTTGCTGATTTGCGTTTTGCCCTTGAATTTTTTGCAGAGCCGCTTAAAGAGTTGCTTTTGAGTGGGACGCAGGAAATCTTCCAGATTCTTCATGCAGGCACCTCCTCTGCGCGGCAGTGGTGGCAAAGGTCGCCGACAATGGAATCGTTGTGGAAGAACTTTTCGCACTCAGAACACTGAGTGTAGTGCTTATCGCGGCAGTCGTCGCAAACGTAGACGCTATTGCCGTGGGCGTCAACAGCCAGGGAAACTTCATCGGCGAGGAAATATTCGTCGCACTCTGCGCAAAGCAAATATTCGTCAGCAAGGCAACGAGAACAGACATAGGAACCGTCGTTGATAAGAGTCATCCGGTTTCTGTCGTGATATTCTTGACAATGCTCGCAGAGGCGGTAATATTCGTCGAGACAACTTTCGCAGACGTGAATGCGCTCGCCGTGGCGATTAATGACTTCCCAAGTTTCGGAACAATAATTTTCACATTCTTGGCAGAACTCGCAACCGTCGTGGTCGCAATCGTCACAGAGAAGTTTGGAAGAAATTTCATTAGCGCAGGAAATACACAGTCCGTATGTTCCGACCTCGAAAATCTCGTAGTCTTGCTCATGGTCTCGGCGAATGGAAATTTTAGCGTCGAAGTCGGGGTGACCCCAGTCCGCATATCCGCCAAAGCCGTTACCGCAGGGGATATGAATACCATGTTTATTACCGCAATATTTTTCAGTCTTCCAGAGATTGGGCACGCCTTCAAGCTCGGAAAGTTCACGTTGAATCAAATCGCGATAAAGCTTTGATTCGGCTTGAGCCCCGCAAGTTCCGCCGTGAGTGTTGTAGAGCCGACTTTGAAGCAAAAGCCCGTTGTAGGGTTTATACATAAATAACTGGCGCGTAGTTTTACGATTGTTGAGAGTTTCGGGATTTTCAGGATTAGAAGCAGTGAAGACGATAAAAGTCACGTCGTCGCGAGCGTAGCCGGCACACCCGCAGTTGTAATCGCAATTCATGACGTTGAAGGAATGACAAGAAACCATAGTCGAACCGCGATCATCTCTTTTCGGATTCGACATTGTGAGAAAGTGACAAGGGTTAATCGACACAAACAGCTTGAAGTCTATTTTCTTGCCGGAAAGCTCGTCGGCGAACTGCGCAAAGAGATGTTGAAATGAACTGCCCGCGCTCAAATCCGTGACACCTAAAGAATCGCAAATCGCCTTGAAAATTCTGCTACGCTTTTTGCGAGGAGCATAGGCGTGAGGAGCGAGTTGATTGATAGCGTCGATATAGTAATCGGCTTTGTCGTTGGGGCGGGAGAAAAAGCAGACGGCGCATTCAATCAAAGTGATTTTGTCGCAGTCGGCGTCCAATTTGGCGGGGTGGAGAATGGAGTTTGCGAGGTCGTGAACGAGGCTGTAATCGGGGTTGTGAGTCTTGGTGCCGTTAATGACGATAGCTTGCAGGTTTTCGTTCCAACCCTGCGACTTGCTGAAGAGTTCGCGAAGAGCGCGTTTGCTGTTGATAGAATCGGAAGCGAGACGGTTTACGAATTCTTCCGAAATGTTCTCGTAAACGTCGTCGGAATCGGCATGGCGGAAATAATCGTCCAGAGCCGTCCAGATGTTATTGCGCAGTTGTTTTTTTAAGTTTATCCATGGTAAAGACCTCCAAAAATAGTAAAAGCCCTGAGCCGTGAAGCTCAGGGCTGGTTTACTTTTAAGCGACGGATTTTTGAGCACGTTGGCATTCAAGACAAAGGAATCTGCCAAACTTGTTTTTAGAATAGTCGGCAACCTTTTGAGAAATGACGGAACCGCAGTCGTGGCAAGTAAAACTGTTGGCAAAATTATTTTTTTGCGGAGCGGATTTAGGTTGCATGACTTCATCGGTGTGCAGGTCAGCTTCAGGGTCGTCACCTGTGGCGATAGCGAGGCTTGCCATATACGTATACTTTAAAGCCATGGTCTGCGCTTTGGCAACTGCTTTATCGGAAGAGTCTTGCCCGGAACCGAGACCTTTGACAGTGAGAGTTTCGCCCGATTCGGCGTCGATGAGAGTGACAGAAACTTCAACGGTGGCAAGCTGTTCGACGTTTCCTTTGGCAGTGGTGACCTGTTGCATACTCAAAAGAGTGGGAGTAACGACGGAAGCGAGCCCATGTTTTGTTAGCGAAGTGTTGACTTTTTCAAGTACGTCAGTAGCAGTGGCGTACTTGTATTGATGAAAAGAATTAGTACCATTCTTAGCGACGTGGGAACATTCGCGCATGACTTCGACGAATTTTTTGGCAATCTTTTGCATTTAGAAATCCTCCAATTCGTCGTCAGCAATGAAGATGATAGAGGCGGAGACAATTTTACCCTTTTCGTTTTTGCCAATGTAAAGGCTGTAAGAACCGTCACCGAAGCCAGTCTCAGCCACAACGCCCTTATCCAGCATAATCCCGCCACGATTCTTGGACAGAGTGAGAGAGCAAGCCAAGCCGAAAAGGGTCGTGATGTCACCAAAATTTCCACCTTGATTTTCTTTGTAGTAATCGTCATCAAAGAAACCAGCCTGTCCGCTGTCTACGGCAATTACACAGTCAGTGCAAATGTTAGGAACGACGTTTTTGTGATTGACATGGCAAATAGAGAGTCTGGCGACGCGAGTGCCCCAAATTGCCATATTGTAGAGAGTAAGTTTCGTAAGATACTCGCCCGGTAAGGCATTGACGATTTTTGCCGCTCCTACGCTGTCATAATCATAGCAGGGGTCGGTAGACGTGAATTTTGTTGTCCGTAATGCTAAAAGAACCGAGATAAATAGGATTAACCATAAGCTTTTCCCTCCAAAAATAAGCAAAGGGACTGTCCACAGAGGACAGCCCCTTGAAGAACGATTAGAACCAACTTGCGCCGAGTGATTCAAAACCGGCAATATTTTTGTCAACAATCTCAAGAGCAAAAGCGAAGTCAGAACAGTGCCGATATTTGATTGAACCTTTGATGACATTGCGATTTATATCGAGAAAAGCTTTGTCATCTTTGACGCCGCGTTTCCAAGCGATGTCCAAGTAGAATTCGCAGAAATTCGGCTGATTGTTTTTGTAGTCTTGAATAGCGCGAAGAGCGGCGAGCGGTGTAAAGTAGCCGATTGAATAAGCGATGAGCGCGGCTATGATGTGCCGGTACCGTTTGAGCAAATTTTTATCAAAGTCAAGAATCATGAGGCATCCTCCTTGAACACGAGCGAGAATTTTGAGAAGTTTTTGGTGGGCTTGTCGACGATAGAGAGCAAGTGCCAAGCCCAGATACCGACATTTTCATAGCCAATGTTACCTTCATGAAAATCTCCGCCACCACGATCATTCCCGACAGCTGTGAGTAGTGGCAGAGGGTGAATAGTCCAACCGTGTTTATCAACAGAAGTCGCCTTATACTCATTTAAATCGATATATTCTTTCGTGTCGTAGTTGACCATAAACTTATCATCGAGCGAGAAATCGGAAGAAGATACGCCGATTGGTTTTACTTTATCGCCCCAAATGGCACGGTAGCAGGGCACATAGAAGGCAGAACAGTTGTAAAAGCAGAAATCTTCAGGCTCATTACCATAGTCTCCGCACCAAATTACGCGGCTCGGCTCGTTGTACAGAAATTTGGAGAAAGCATTGACGAAAGGGTTTTTCCACCAACTGTGTTCCAAAAGTTTTGCCAAAGTGTATTGTCCGTCGACAGAGCGATCAAAGACTTTGCAATTCAAGCCGTATTTGTCACCCAAAATAGGGCGAAAATATTGCCCCATAGAAATTACCTCCTTTGTGTCTTTAGAAAATTGAGAAGCTTAGGAAATTGAAGGCAAGCGAAGTGCCAGAGTAATTGAACGTCGTCGTGAGAAAGTCCGACAAGTTTCCCCTCTTCGTCAGACTTAACGAAAGCAACGGATCCGAAGATTATCAGGTCGTCGTCAATGTAAAGATTGGGAGCGGAATTATCCTTGAGCAAAGCTATGTCGTCAGACCACACGTCGAAGAGCTTGCCGTTGACTTCAATTTCGGTGCAAGTGACGAGTTCACAGTTGAGAATCCGGTACAACTCTTGGAGAACATTATCGGGCGAGATGTAGCGGACGTGCGAGGAAATGGAATTGGTTTTGGCATCGTATTCGAGGGTGAAAAGTCTAAGCAGAGAGTTGGAGTTCATCATAGCTTTCCTCCTTCGTAGTAGTAAGCTTTTGAGCGTAGGGGCAGTTTTCGCGGGCGGCACAATATCCCAGACATTTACGATTACCCCAGCGTTCACGGAAGGAACATACTGGCGGGAGAGTATTGCTGTTGATAGCGTCGCGCAATGCTTTTGCTTTGTGGTGAAAATAGCGTTGGAGCCAGTGGTCGCTGATTTTGTTTATCGCGATTATGTAAATCGATTTAGTGATACCGCGTTCTTGAGCAATGCGAAGTCCCGAATCCCTGCACAAGGCTTGAATGACCATGCGATTGACTTTAAATCCTGCTCGTTCAAGTAACATGCGATAGTAATTCAACTGAATAGCCCAGTCGAGTAAATCCCGCACGCCGTCAAAACGAAGCTCAGTTCTGAATTTAGGTTGTCCCTTCTTGAGTCCACTTTTGTAAACTTCGCCAGTATCAACTTTTTGCTTATAAATGCCTAAAGCTTTCATGAGCTTAAAGCTTGAAGTAATTTTCAAATCGCCCAAAACGCCGTCATCGGTGTCAATAATTTTACCGAAAAGGTCGAACTGCCCCGAAGTTATTTCGTCTTTGAGCCGTTCTTCAGAGAGGATATTGCCTTGAGTGTGCCGCTCGTTGATTGAATGTACCGCTTGACCGTGAAGGGCGTAGAGAATGGAGGCAGGGTCGACGGCATAGTCAGTCGTTTTCTTAAGAAAAGTTTCGCGAGTGCCAGAGATAAGCTCAGTTACCGTCGGCTCAGAAATCTGGCGGTCGAGTGATTTTGCGACTGCGCGAAGTGTGGGCAAAAACATGCAACGCTGATTATTTGGGCACGTACTCAGACAATCAGCAATATCAATGCGTTTCCCATCGGGGCAAATGAATTTAGTAGCTGGCATATAATCAGCCTCCTAAAGAAAGCAAAAGCCCCAACCAAACGGTCGGGGCTTAAATAAACAACACAATTAGAAAGGAACAGCCAAAGCGTATTCCTCGTCGTCATATTGCGAATTGTCATGCTCAATTTCAACGGTGAGGTCGCCAAAGTGTTCCTCGTCCGCCAAGTCAGTAAAATCGATTTGCGTAAGAGCGGCAGTCAAGTATTTCGCCAACGTGCGCGTCTGGATAGGATTCAACGTGAGGTGCATGTCCGTATCCTTTGCTTTGATTTTCAACGCGAGAAAGACAACGTTTTCGCCGAGGCGGATTGTTGTGTCCACGTCATAATACGCCGCGCAATTAAAGTAACTGCTCATCTCATGTCCTCCTTTCAGGCTGAAATCGTTTGATATTCGGGAATTGCTTGATAAGCGTTGACAGTGGGCGGCAACAAGTTATGAGAAATCGGCAAGGAAAGAATTTCGCCGCCAATGCGCTCAAGCTCCGTTGCCCTTTCGTAGGACTTTGCGATTTTGCTGGCGGCAGTCACAGCATTAACAAGTCCGTAACGCGAATTATCAGCACCCATGAAGAGTTGCCGAAGAATGTCGCCTCGTTCGTTTTCCGTCAGTTGAAATTTGTCGGCAAGGAGTTCAACGGATTTAACGGGATCGTGTTTGAGCGGGATTTGCGTTGATTTGCGGAGTTTGTCGACGGTAAGCATGAACTTAGCCTCATCGACTGCCGCTTGAACGACATCCTGAACCTTCATGAAGAAAGCGCGATCGTCTTGTGCCAGCGTTTGTTCCGAATACAATTCGTAAGCTGAATCATCAGAAGCATTAACTTGCCTTCCGACGTGATACTTCTTTTGAGCAAGGTCTTTGCAGATAAGCCCGTTCTTGCAGACGAGGCGAAAGACCAACGGCTCCACGCGCAGACTGCCCAAGCCAACCTCGCTGTTTGACACAACGAAGCCAGCTTGTACTACGTCGCCCACTCTTACTTCAGCTTTAAGCCTACGGTTGACGACCTTGAGATATAAATGCGTCGGAGTGACTTCGCAACTTTCAATCACAGAATTTTTCATCTCGTTGATGACAGGCAGAACAGCCGCGCACAGCTCCAGATTGTCGAGCCTTCGATAACGGTCGGAAAGGAACGCTCTGACATTGCCGTCAAGCACCCGAATCATTCGCCGTTCCGGATTCCGATTAAGCCACCGATTTACGTTTTGGTCGAGCAATTCAGGAGCCTCTTCCTGCATTTTCTTGTAGTAACGAAAGGGGATGTTGAGCCGAGAGGCGATTTGTTGATGAGCCGTTTCCCCCACTGTAAAACTGAGCGATTTTCCTTCGAGTGACAGATTAAGCATAGAGCCGTAAAAATTTGACTCCATTTCCAGCGAGCGCGTATCGGTCAGAAAATCTTGCCGATTGAGACGTTGACGCTGAAGCTCGCGACCGAGCTCCTGCAACGTTTTACCTTGCTTCATTTTTATCTCCTCCAATTCAAATGAACAACAGCCATAAAACAAATAAGACTACAGGAAGACAGCCTGCTACTTGAAAGCCGGCTCGGATTACTATCGCGAACATCACAAATTTGAATAGCCACATTAAATCGACGCTCGCAAATAGACACTCAAAAATTTTTTGAACAACGCAATCAATCAACACTCGGAATAAAGTTTTGCCGATAATCTTCCGCCTCCTCTACTTATTAAATTTTGAATATGAACCACCTCGCTCAGATTTTTGACAAAAATAAAGACACAGGCGCATCGAGCACCTGTGCCTTATTCATCGATATAGTATGCAATTAATTTTGCTTGCTTTTACAATTCAAATTATCAGCCAAACAATAAGCGCAATGATTCCGATGATTATCAAAAATATACCTCCGAGCGTTGATAAACAGCCGCTGTTCATGAACAAACACACCGCCAATAAGAAAATCAAAAGCGGAGGGCAAGCGTCTACTCCCGCTCCCAAAATCTCTTCAAAAATCTCCCCGATTATACTGAGCGGCAGGAGAAGTAATTCTTTCATTTGAGCAATTTGGTATCATTGCCGCCACGAAGCATGGCATTATTTGCGAAAGCCGGCGAGATGTATTGCCCCGCGTTGTTCATGGTGTTTTCGGTAATTTGTCGCACGCTGTCCATCATCTTGGAGAAATCTTCGTCGATTGTCCGCATGAATCTGTCTGACGTTTCGATAATGTTGTTGAGTTGCTTTTCGACGGCGTTTTCCATAATCGAGCGCGCGCACGACTCTCTTCAGGAAATTTCGTATAAATGTTTTCAAGCTGAGCCGCCGCTTTGTCCATTGCCGCGTCCTGCAAGGCGGAATATTGTTTCTGCTTGTCCTCAACCAATGCCGTTGCGCGTTCGCGAAGTTCGATATTCATGTTGCCGAGCGAATTGCCGATTGAAATTGTGCACTCCGCCATTGTTTTTTGATAATCGGCTATTGCCTTTGCTACCAACGAGCCTCGTTCAATTTCTTTGCGAGCAATCATATCGTCGAGCTCCGCGTTGAATTTTTGGCGGTCAAACTCCAAGCTTTGCATGAACTTTGCTTCTTCCTGCTTGAGTTTTTGGTCGTGTGCGGCGTTCTTGCGTTGCTGATAAAATTCCAGCTGCCGTCCGACAATTTCAAACGGCTTTTCGATAATCGAGCCGCCGACAAATTTTAAAACTTTAAACAGACTCATAAACGTTTTGCCTCCTCAATTTCCTTGTCGAGCAACTTTGTTTCGCGTATGAACGACATTTCCAGCTGTTTAAGTTGCGCCGTCCATTTTTGGTTCGTGTCGATTAAAACGCCCAGCGATTCAATTTCCGCGTTGAAAAAGAATGTATCCGCCGATTTGTAGCCCCAAGCCTCCACGAATTTTTGATACCACTTCAGAAAAATTTTCAAGACTTCGCGGCGCGTGGCAAGCTCAATGTCCGTGTCCTCGAACAGTGCCTTGCACTTTTGCCAATGCATTTCCAGCCAGCCGAGCTCGTAGCTTTTCTTGTAAAGTTCCTGCACGGCTTTATTTTTATCCGAGTAAAGATAGCGGAAAAGGTCGGGGTCGCCGTCTAAAACATCGTTGACAAGCTCTTGACGACACGCGGCGGCAATTTCAATGAATTTTTTCAGCGCGAAAATTTTTCTGTCCTCGTTCATCGGACGCCGCCTCCGAAAATTTTATCGCGAAGTGCCTCGTTAAATTCTTCAACCTTTTTTGTCGTGAGGACGTCGATAAAATGACCGCTCATGTCGAAACTTTTGTTCATGTGCTGTTCAAGGTGTTTGAGCCATTCGCGGCGCACATCGTCGGTTATCGGTTCCGCTTCCAATTTTTTTATAATCGCGGGCAAATCGTTCGCGTAAAAATTTTTAACTTCCTGTGTGTGCGTCGTGTGCAGGTCGTTGATGAATTTAATTTCCTCGCGATAACTTTTCACGAGCCGCATGTAATGTTCCTCGTAGTCGAAAAGCATTTGCGCCGTCGGCTCAAAGTGTTTCGGCTTATTCTTTCTGAAGTTATCAAATAAATTCCCCATCAATTTCCTCCAACTTACATTCTACCTTCGGTTTTATGTATTTTCCATGCGAAAGAGCTGTGTATGATTCTCTAAACTCAAATGTGATTCTAAATCGTTTTCCTGTTTGTGAGTCCACCAATATGCAATCGCGCCAAGTATTATTAAGAGAATCAACAAAATCAACCAGATTGAATTCTGGTTTGTCGATTCGTATTGTTGCTTTTTGTCCGACGACGTCGGCGAAGTATTTCTGATTTGGTCGGAAGAATTGTTGGTGGGCGAGGATTTGCTCGTTTTTTTTTCTTGCTCTGGTAATTTTTTTTGTCGTTCGCTTTCCTCTTTCTCTCGACGTATTTGCTCTTCTCGTTCGAGACGCTTTCTTTCCATGTTAGCTTTAAGCTTGTCGACATTGCTTGCCGAAGTCGTGACAGCTGTATAAATTCCGTCTTCAACGGCTTGAATGTTTTCTACGTTGGAGCAAAAAGCAACTTCTTCCGTCAAGGCACGAGCTAAATATTCCTCAAACAAACTTTCTTCGTTGAATGTTGCTGAATCATAAAATTCTGTCCCGTGATTTTTTGCGTGAGCGTGTTTAACTTTATCCCAAGAAAAATAATCAACTTCGACCGTCCGCGCAGATTTCTTTTCCCATTCCGGCACGAGATATTTTTTAAACCACTGCCACAAGTCAGAGTAATTCACGTCAGGAATTTCATTTGTATTGCCTTTGAAGGAATAACCGAGAAAAACTCCGTACAATCTGCCGTGAACGCCAATATAAAGCTGAGCGACGTCCTTATCCGCGCCCGTTAAGCAGTTGTTGACGAAATATTTCATTGTGCAGACGATGCCCGCGATACAAACACCGTTTTTGGCGGCAACTATGCGGCGAATCCCGTTAAATCGGTCGATATTTCGTGTTGCGGCTAAAATTTTACTCCGCGCCCATTGAATTTCGGAAAAATCTTTCGGGCGCACGGCAAATTTCGGATTGTAATCGCATTGCTCAGTTCGGCTGTGAATGAGCGGTGCAACTTCCATTTAAATCACCTCGTGATTATTTCTGACGCAAACTGTCAACGAATCCCATAAACTTATCGCGATAATTATTGAAAGATTTCTCGACAGTTTTTATCAGCGGCTCCTGCCAGCGACCATCGACGAACCACATTATTTGTTCGAGATAGTCCTGAAACATTTTACGATCTCGTTGCATGGTGTCCACGAATTCTTTAATTTTTCTTGCCTCTTCCCTATTGCGCGAGATTCTGCTCTCAAAATCTTTAATTGCATTCTGCGACGAGTTAATTTCATTTTGCGACGAGTTGATTTGGCTTTGAGATGAGGTAATTTGATTTTGTGATTGAGAGATATTTTTCTTCAGATTTTTAATTTTGTCATCATCGCGCCACAAGAAGAAACTGTCCTGTTCGTCGCGCATGGCATAGTCCATACTATTGATATTTTGCGTCAAGTTATTTATATTCTGCTTCAAGTTGCTGACATTTTGCGTCAAGCTGTTAATTCGGCTGTTCTTATCGGAGATTTTACCTTGCAAGTCACTTGTCGAAGAGAGATTCGCCGCAAGCTTATCGGTGTAATCTTTAATGCGGTCGTTAAGTGCGCACCAAATTCCCATGAAAATCGGCAGGTGAATATTGACGGGGTCGACTTCGCCGGAATAATTGTCATCTTGAATGTTTTCGCCGAGAGTGACCGGGATTACTCCAATTCTGATGTTTTTGGCGACGAACAGCGGACTGAACGCCTCTTGCAAAATAACACGAATTTCCTCTTCGTTTGTATCATGCTGAAATAAATCTGCTTTGGTGAGGATAATTCCAACAGGCGGCAGATGACCACCCGCCTCAAAATATTTGCCGAAGTAACGATTAATCGTCATAGAGCATTTACGTCTGACGTTTTTTATTTTACGCTCTGTATTTTCGCCGACAAGAAGCTTACCGTCCACACAGATGAAAAGCGTGCTCGATTCACGAATATTTTGAGCAACTTTCGGATAATCCTCGTTTGTCTTATCGCGCATGACTCGACCAGGGTAGTCAATCCACTGGAAAGGCATAATTGTTTCGTGCGCGTAGTTTAAATTAAAAAGGTAAATGATAGCTTGATCCGTTCCGGCTGGAAAGCGATCCTCAGACAACGATTCGTCGTCCAAACGATAAAATGCATCTAAAAGATCGGTATCCAAACGATCGTCTTGCGCTAGCTACTATGGAGTAGCCGTTAATACTTTGGCTCATAGCAGAATACATAGCCAGCAAGTAGCAAGTCTTGCCCGACTCCGATTCACCCAGAATAGTAAACTTTGTTTCTTCCATTCTCGTGTTCTCCTTTGAAAGATTTTTTCGCGCAAAATCAGCGGCTTTCACGGTAATTGACTGACTGCCGAGATCGAACGTGATGTCGCCGTATTCTGCATGATTCGTGACGACAACCACCGTCGTAGAATCGAATACTGCTTTCTTGATTGCCGGCGGACTGAATTTAAGCAGAAGTTGTCCCGGCTTGACGACTTCGCCAACTTTTACCTCCGATTTAAATTCTTCACAGCTCAGTTCGTCATCATCAATTCCGATATGGATAAAAATTTCAATGCCGTCGCAGGATCTCAAGCCGATACCGTGTCCTATGGGAAAAAAAAGAGTTACTACGCCGCCAAAAGGCGCGAAGACTCCATAAGTGGGATTCTTAATCGCTATGCCGCGTCCTATTGCGCCGCTTGCAAAGATAGAGTATGGACATTCTTTCAGCGGAATCAATTTCCCGTCCAAAGGACTGAATATCCTAATATTCTTTGTCATGTATTTCCTCCAAGAAATAAAATTAAGTTTATCAGATTAGAATTGTTTGTTGGTGTCCTAACAGAACACTCACAAAAAAATTTTAACTTCTGCTACTAATGAAACGGCTTGTTCAAGAGACTGCAAATATTTCGGACAAGACTCCTCCGCAAAGAGTATGCACGGCGTCACTTTCAAGGCTTGCGCTATTTTTACCACCGAAGCGATTCCTTTATTTGGACGGCAATTTTCAATTTGGCTGATATACGCCGCACTCACATTCGATTTCTCTGCCAAATCCTTTTGGGATGAGTTATTCAGTACCCTGATTATGCTGGATAAAATTTTTGAATGTCATTGCAGGCATTATAATAGTTGTTTTTTTTTGTCAATTTCGAGCCGAAGGTGTTTAATCTTTTGAGAGCGGCTTCCACCACATGCTTTTCTCCATGTCGCTGAACGTCACAAGCATCGTTATATCTATTTGCAAACCGTCTGCTATATCAAAGAGCAACGACACTGAAACATTATCGTTGTATCTCCCGCGCTCTATCTTACTCAAACTGCTGACGCTCATATTTGCCCGTTTTGCCAGTTCTTTTTGCGACATGTCCCTCAACGTTCGATAATACGCTATCTTCGCGCCTATCATCTTCAAGAAAAATTCTTTGCGCGGGTCGAGTGGAGTAGCAACGCTTTGCTTAGATTTTCGCGAGCGTCCGCCGCCGTCCGTACCGTTATATCCGTGCGGATGCTTGCAATCCAATTTCTTGATATAAAATCTTTCTTGCGTGTCGAGTTCTTCCGGCGTCTCACATTCCGCGAGAACTTCACGAGAAAAATTTTCTGCGCCGTCTCTTTGAATTGCTCTGCCTAAAAGAGAATCTGCTTCCGAGTGTTCAGAAAATCTTTCCTCAAGCGTGCGCGTTGTTTGCCCGACATATTGCTTGCCGTCAAGCAAATTCGTGATGAGATAAACTACTCCAAACATAAAAGCTCCCGCCTTTCAGTTGACATGCAAAGCGCAAGCGTTATAATAAATACGCAAAATGGCTCTGCCGTGTTTGATATTGAGTTTTCAACGATTCAATCTTAGCACCGCAGGGCTTTTTCTGTCAATAAAACACGGCTTACAAACTTTTGACATCGGAGAGATTAAAGGATTTCGTATCGGTCGAATGTGGAAAATTCCCCTCGAAAGTCTGAACCGTTACCTCATTGAACAAACCAGTATTTTAAACAAAAAATAGGCTGTACCAATCTCGCAGAAGATTTTTTCTACAGGAATTTTTTCTGGAAACGTCGAATTGGTATCGCCAAAAATTTTTAGGATGATAATCATGAGCGCATTCGAGCGGAAAAGCTCTGTAAGTAAATTTGTCAAAAGATGGTCGAATCGTGGCTACGAAAAGGGCGAGGCTCAACCTTTTTGGCTTTCTTTGCTCCGTGATGTGTTCAATATTTCTGAACCAGAAACTTTTATCAGCTTTGAAGACCCAATCCCGCACGGTTATATTGACGCCTTCATTGCCGAGACAAAAGTTTTAATCGAACAGAAAAGCTCAACCGTAAATCTCGACGACGAAGAAATTTTCCGCCAAGCCAAACGCTACAACGACACTTTGGAGTATTCGCGCAAGGCTCGTTGGATTATTACTTGCAACTTTAAAGAGTTTCGCGTTTTCGATATGGACAAACGTTATCCGGAACGCGACCCGATTAAAATTTCTCTCTTTGAACTGCCGAAAAAATTTTCCTCTCTGAATTTTCTTGTCGAACTTCAAGATAAAATTTCTTACGAACGTGAACTTTCAATTCAAGCAAGCGCAATCGTTGCAAAAATTTATGATGAACTCCGCGCAGAACTTAAAATTCAAACCGACGACGCACTTTCAGACCTCAATAAACTTTGTGTGCGGCTGGTCTTCTGCCTTTATGCCGAGAGCATTGATATTTTCGGCAAGCATAAAATTTTTCGTGACTACCTGCGCGGCGCAAGGAATATCCGCCAAGATTTATTGGAGCTGTTCAAAATTCTCGATACTCCGCTTGAAAATCGTAGCCCGTACCTCGACGATACGCTCAAAAAATTTCCGTACGTCGACGGCGGGCTTTTTGCTGATGAAATCGACTTCCCGAACTTTAATAAGGACATTCGCGACCTTTTGTTAAACGAGGCAAGCAGTAAATTTAAGTGGGAGGACATTTCGCCCGCGATTTTCGGTACGGTCTTTGAATCAACCATCAATCCGAAAGTAAGACGCGCTAACGGTATGCATTACACCTCGACTGAAAACATTCACAAGGTTATAGACCCACTTTTTATGGACGACCTGCGCGCCGACTTTGACACGATTAAACAAACCGTCCGCAACCGCAGGAAAAATCTTTTGGAGTTGCAAGATAAAATCACCGCGCTGAAATTTTTGGATCCGGCGTGCGGCAGTGGTAATTTTTTGACGGAAACTTATATCTGTTTGCGCCGATTGGAAAATGAGATTCTCAAAGAACTTCTCGGCACGCAAATTCAGCTCGGCGAACTCGTCGACCCGATTAAAATCACAATCCAAAACTTTTACGGCATCGAGATAAATAATTTTGCCGTAGTCGTCGCACAAACCGCTCTTTGGATTGCCGAACTCAAAATGAAACGCGAAACCGAAGAAATTGTTCATAAAGGTTTAGACCTCTTCCCGCTCAAAAGTTATCCGAATATCATTCAAGCCAACGCCTTGCAAATTGATTGGAAAAATTTTGCGCCCGATGTCGACTACATAATCAGCAACCCGCCTTTTGTCGGAAGGCGTTATCGTTCAGTCGAACAACAATCTGAAGTTGCAAGATTTTTTAAGTACAAAGACATTGATTACGTTGCTTGCTGGTATCATCTCGCCGCAAAGATCATGAAAGGAACGAAAATTAAATCCGCTTTCGTCTCGACAAATTCAATCACGCAAGGCGAGCAAGTCGCGCCGCTCTGGAAAAAACTTTTCGACGAATACGACATGCAAATTATTTTCGGGCGGCGAACGTTCAAATGGGACAGCGAATCTTTTCACAAGGCGGCGATTCATTGCGTCGTTGTCGGCATGTGCGATAAAAATCTTTGAGGGCGAAGAAATTTTCCCCGCGCAAAATATCAATCCGTATCTCGTCGACGCCCCGACCGTTTTTGTTGAGAACCGCGCTAAACATCTTCAAGACTTCGTGCCAAAAATATGCAACGGCAATGTTCCTCTTGACGGCAACGCTTTAAAAATTGAGGCGAAAGACTACGATGACTTCATTAAACACGAACCACGCGCAAAAAAATTTATCAAGCGGTTAATTGGTGGGCGTGAACTTCTTTATAATGAACTTCGTTTTGTTTTGTGGCTCGTCAATACTTCGCCTGATGAAATTCGTAAAATGCCGCTTGTCATGAAACGAGTTAAGCTTTGCAAGGAAAATCGTCTGGCAATGAAAGATAAATTTACTCAAAAGCTTGCAAATACTCCAACAACCTTTCGCGATACTCTTAATCCGTCGAATTACATTGCATTGCCGATGGTTTCTTCTGAAAATCGTCGTTATATTCCAATGGCTTACTTTAACGGCGATACAATTCCGACAAATCAAGTACAAATTATTCCAGGCGCAGAAATTTATCATTTCGGGATATTAACGAGTTCAATTCATATGTCGTGGATGAGAGCGGTAGCCGGACGGTTAAAATCAGATTATCGATATTCAGGGAGCGTTGTTTATAATAATTTTGTGTGGTGCGATCCGACGGAGGAGCAAAAATCATTGATTGAGGCGACCGCGCAGAGGATTTTGGACGTTCGGAGCAAATATCCCAACGCGATGCTTGCTGACCTCTACGATGAATTGACCATGCCGCAGGATTTACGAGACGCGCACAAAAAAAACGACCGCGCTGCTGCGGCCGCTTACGGCTTTGAAAATCTTTTGGACGACGAATCAAAAATCGTCGCGGAGCTTATGAAACTTTACGAACAACTTACTAATCTTGACTAAGAATTTCGGTGTTGTCGTCCATGATGACATCTTTAAAAGGAACGCCGCCGATAAAAAACTTGTTCAGCAGGTCTTGAAATTTTTCGTAACGACCAATCACTTCAAACTTGTCAGCGGTGGGATAGCCTCGCGATTCGCAGTGCATGACGTAGACGTAATAAAATCTGGGCTCGCCTTCGTTTTCGGCGGGTTCGTAGCACATGCGATAATAGATGCCGCGATATAAAAATTCAATGCCCATGAACTTGCGCCCTTGAGTTTCTGTAGAGGGACGGCGACCGCTGTCGTACTCGTAAATAAATTCGTCCAAGCTGTTGTACTCATTGATTCTCATTGCAATCCGAACCTTTCTTTTATCTCGTTGACCAAAGCTTGTTCTTTTTCAGAAATGGGAATTCCCTTGTCAGAATGATCCAAATAAAGGTGTTTGTGCGGTTGAACGCCATGATGTGCGTGCTGTAAATCGATGGACACAGCCTGCTTATGGTTTTCATCGTAATAAGCGAGGTGTTTTAATTTGCCGTCTTGAACAATGGCGTAAATTCTGCCGGCTGTATGCGAAAATTCGGGAGCTTTGACGGAGCCGCTTTCTTTGACTAAAATTTTAACGTTATCAAAGCCGCCTATAGAGCGAAAAGTTTTTCCGCCATCTACAAAAGTAAAATCACCGGCATGTACATTTTTGAATGAACTTCTGCTACCCATTTGTAATTACCTCCTTTCAAAAATTGGCGAGACCTCGAAAAGCACTCCTTGAACACAGCACGGAATTTTAGGTTTGAAAGAATCTTCGTAACGAAAATTTACGAATCGTCCCCTCATTTCCGGCAACATGTCTCCATAAACGATAATTAAAGACGGTTTAATTCGACGAATCATTTCATTGTAACCTCGCATAAAAAAATCTACATCTCTCTTACATCCGAGTGTAGAAATCACGACGACAGAGCCTATCTCGATAGCGGCAAAACTCAAATCGTCCCATTCTTCCGTTGTCCATCCGACACAGGGCAAAGCCATAATATCATGTTCTTGCCAAAAACAACCAAGCCAGCGATTTTTATAAATTTGATTAAGATACAACGGCATATCCATTTGAGGATGAAGACTGTAATCTGGTGTAGCAACTGCGTAAGCCGACTGAAAGCGAGGGACATATTTAAACGGATTATTATAAAAACGCTCTATCTTATCATCGTGTGAAAATCCCAAAACAAGTTTGCGTGTATTATTGTTCTTAATGGACAGATTTTGAACATTCAATGGTTGAACTTTGGAAAAATCCAACATGTCTTCCGTGACCTTGTTCATTATCGGAACACCAAGTTGATTGTAATCATGTTGATAAAGCGGATGAACCAAATCAAAAACTTTTTCTTCTGAATTTTTCTTTATCATATATATAAGCCTCCATTCAAGTTTCCAGCCACTCGTAGTAACGCAAAGTTGACGACAGACAATCCCAACCGATGATTCCGTCAGATTGCAAACGTCCCGTGACGATACAAGGTAAAACGTTTTGGCTTGTTGCAAATTCTTTCACTGCGCTCTCCGAAAAGTCATCTGCGTTCAAAAAATTTTTATAAGAAATTTTGTCGAGGAGAGTATCTCTTGCAAATTCGTCCGCTCGCGCTTCGATCTCGGTTTTAACTGACGAAAAATCGACAAACCGTTCGTCCGCGTCGCCGTTCAAAACGTGCGCAATCTCGTGGAAGAGAGTAAACCAAAAAATATCGGCTCGTTTCTGTCGAATCGTCATACACAATATTAGCTGTCCGCGCTCTGTACGCTTTATGAAACCTTGCACGGGGGCTCCGCGAAAATGTTTTACTATGCAAAATGCAATACCGCACTCGGCAAAAATTTTTGTCAGTCGTTCCCGCATGGCGTTTGGCTCGACGAACATAAGGCTTTTAACTTCTGGCAACTTTTCGCGCAGTAAATCTGTATCTAAAGTGCTGTTAATAGAGACTTTTTCTGTCAACCGTTCACACAGACATTGCCAAGCATAAAGTACATAAGCATCGACCGCAACATTGTTAGAAATCTGAGCACGATAAGCCGCGTTATAAGGAATTTTCGGTATGACTGAAAGCGAACTGACCCGCAAAAGTTTCCGAAGTTCCAAAATCTTTTCGGGCTCACTTAGAGTTTTGGGCAACAGTTGAAATTGATTCATATACTCTAAAATATCTTTGAGCGGCTTCAAAATTGCAAGTTCCTCTGCCGAGATATTATTTTTCTCTTCATAATCCAAAAGAGCACTGTCGTATTCATTCTGCCGATTTAACCAATCACTCGCAGGAATTTTAAGAGCATATTCGAGTTTCTTCGCAAAGGAAGGCGAAATACTTTTTTGCCCGTTTATGACGGTGCTGACGTGTTTTTCAGAAAAACCTGTGCGAATAGCCAATTCTTTACGAGACATGGATTGTTCACTTAACTTATCAGCCAGATACTTTCCGGGATGAATTGTTTCCAAATTTCCGTTACCTTCCATAGTAATCACCTTATTCCAAGCAGTTACCTTATCGGTATAAATTTTACAACGTAAATTTTACTCTGTCAAGCAACTTAAATTCGTATATATCTTACTTGTTCATTCTTTCCATAGAATTTTTCTGTTAATGCCCCACTAAATGCCCCACTAAACGGAAAAAGCCCCGACCGAAGTCGGGACTTTGTTGATTTCATATGGCGCGTCCGGCGTGACTCGAACACGCGACCCACGGCTTAGAAGGCCGTTGCTCTATCCAACTGAGCTACGGACGCAAACTTTCTAACCGCGCAGATTATACGGCTTGCCCGCGCTGTTGTCAACCGACAAAATCCACGCGTCGACGAGTTCACGGGCAGCGCGCCGAGGATTATCTGCGCCCGCCACCGCCGACACCACGAAGAAACCGTTCGCGCCCGTGGCAGCCAACGCCGGCAAATCCTCCGCCTTCACGCCGCCGCCCACGACCAGCGGCAACCGACTGACTTTGACGAGCTTGGAAATTTTTTCGAAGGAGAGAGCCGCGCCCGCATCTGATTTTGTATCCGTCGCGTGAAGGGGACCGACGCCGAAGTAATCGACGCACGACACATCCGCCGCCGAAATAATTTCCTCGGTATTCGCGCTCAGTCCGACGATTGAATCTGCGCCCAAAAATTTTCTGCAGACTTCGACGGGAATATCGCTTTGCCCGACGTGAACGCCGTCAACTTTAATGCCCGCCTCGCGCGCCGCCAACGCCACGTCCAATCTGTCATTGACGAGCAGAGCAACCGAATCACTCTTGCCGAGCTCATCAATCACCTGCGCGGCTTTTTCCAAGACGGAAATCATTTCGCGAGCCCCGACGACTTTGGAGCGGATTTGCACGCAGGTGAAACCCTCGTCGACGGCAGCGGCAATGACATCTTCCACGAGGCGCGAGCAATTTTCCGGACCGATAACCAAATACGCTGAAAGGTCAAGTTTCATCTCTTGCCTCCGATTCTGTGCAGCGTGTCACGGATTCTGTCTTCGACCGACTGCGGCTTTTGTTGCGGCTGAGGCTGAGGCTGAGGCTTCTCCTCCATTGCCTCGTTGAGTCTGTCGAGCTTGCCTTCCATCATGTTTGAAAAGTTCGGGCGAATGTCAGCCTTGAGGACGACTTCGGTGCGAATTCCTTTTTCCGCCAACACGAACGTCGCGCGCTTGACGACATCCATCACCGCGTCCCACTCGCCCTCAATCTCCGTGAACATCGACGACGTTTTATTCGGCAAGCCCGAATCGCGAATGACTTTGACGACCTCGGCGACGTGTCGGCTGAGCTCTTCGCCGACGCCGACGGGCGCAATCGATACGGCAATCAGTGTATTCATTTCAATCACTCCAAAATATTTTTCAGTTCGGGCGCCTGCAGGGAAAGTTCAAAAATATTTTCAAGCGAGCCGACCAATCGGAAATTGTTCGCGACATCCTCCGCCGTCAGCTTGTAAAGATTGTCCAAGAAATTTACTTTGAAACTTGCGGGCGCGTCGGATTGAGCCGCCGCCTTCGTGCCCGCCAAGTTAAACATTGTCGTGGCAGTCAACGCCGCGATGAAAGGATTCGCCACCGCCAGATAAATCGCCATGACCCCGCCGAGCGCACAGCCGCCGCCCGTGACTTTGGTGAGCAGAGCCGAGCCGCCCGCGCAGAGAATTTCTTCCTTGCCGTCGGTGACCAAATCTTCCTCGCCCGAAACCGCGACCGCGCCGCCCGTGAATTTTGCCAGAGCATGAGCCGCCGCCTTTGCCTCCGAAACTTTTTCCGTCGAGTCAACGCCGCGAACTTTTCCGCCCGAACTTTCAATCAGCCCCCAAAGTTTTGCCAGCGCGATTATCTCCGAGGCGTTCCCGCGAATTATCGACGGCGGAAAATTTTTGAACTGCCGCAAGATATCCGTGCGCAAACTCGCCAGCCCGATTCCCACCGGGTCGAGCACCCACGGCGTTTGATTCGCGTGCAAAGCCTGCGCGGCCTTGGGCAGTGTCTCGGCGTAAAAGGGCATGGCAGTTCCCATGTTGATATAAAATGCCGGCGCGATTTTGGCGATTGCCGCGCACTCGTCCGCCAGGTAGAGCATGGCCGCCGAGCCACCGACTGCCAGCTGCGCGTTTGCCACGAAGTCCTGAGTGACCGTGTTGGTTATCGACGGTGCCGACGGATTTTTTTCGCGCACAGCTTTGACTGCCTGAGCCAGTGCCGAGCCGATTTCCTGCTGAGTCAAATTCAATCCCTCCTCAACGCAAAAGGACGCTGCCGCACGCAACGCCCTTGTGAGTTTCAATATTATGGTGACGCCTAAGGGATTCGAACCCTTGAACCCGCCGTGAGAGGGCGGTGTCTTAACCACTTGACGAAGGCGCCGAATCACTGCGCCGAATACTAACACACTTAAAACTTTTCGTCAAGCGGAAAAATTTTTCGGCGTGCTTGGAGCGGCTGAAGGATTTACCCGCCGAAGTATCGAACACTTTAAAAAATTTTATTAGGGACAAGGGCGAAGTTCATTCCTAATTCCTCATTCCTAATTAACAGAAGGGCGGTGTAAGTCATGGGGAACGAAAACGAATTCTCGGAGGACGTAGAACTTTATTTAGAGGAAGTGCGGCGAATACCGCTTTTGGGCGCGCAAGAGTTTCACACGCTGCTCATTCGGGCGGCGGACGGCGACGAGGACGCGCAGCTTGAGCTGGTCAACGCGAACTTGCGGCTGGTCGTCAACATCGCGCGCAAATACATCGGGCAGGGCGCACCCTTTTGTGATTTGATTCAGGAGGGCAACATCGGGCTCATGAAGGCGGTTAAAAAATTCAGCACGAAGGGCTCCGCGACTTTCATCGAATACGCCGAAGAGTGTGTCGAGAAGGCCATCAAGCGCGGCCTGCGGGAAATGAATTCGTCCGCGCAGGTTTCACTCGACACGCCGGTTGACGAGAGAACTTATAACGATAAAGATAAATATGCCGTCGAGGGAGATTTTGTCGAAGGGCTGACGCTTGTCGACTTCGTGGAGGACAGCAAGACGCCCGCGCACGTCGACCGCTTGGACCGACTGCAGATGCGTGAACTCTTGGGCGAAGTCTTGAAAACTTTGACGCCGCACGAGCGGAAAGTTTTGTCGTTGAGATTCGGCTTGGAGGACGGGCGCATGCGTTCGCTGGACGAGGTCGCGAAAATTTTCAAGGTCAGCGGCGACAGCGTTCAATCCGTCGAGTCAAAGGCTCTTCGCAAACTGCGCAACCCCGACTGTTCGACCAAGCTCAGAGATTTTTATTGACGAACGGCAAAAATCTTTTCGGCGGATAAAATTTCCGACGAGCGGCTCAAAATCTTTTCGGACGAGAAAAATTTTACGGCTGAAAAAAACTTGAAAAACCCTTTGCAATTTGTTTGACGCTATGCTAGAATAAGCGCGCTTACACGAAGCGAACAAATTATCGGAAGGGCGATTGTTTATGATAGTGATGGACTGGATAAGGAAGCTGACGGATATAATCATGCCTCTGGAGCCGCCGAACGAGGAGGAAGAGGAGGTCAAGGAGACCAAAAAGACCGAAGCCAAAGTTGAGGAGCCGCGACCTGCTCAGGAACCCGCCAAGGCAGCTCAACCCGCCGCGCAGATTTTCCAAGCGGAGAGACCGGCAGCCACCAGTGCCTTTGCACAAAATTTCGGCAGCAAAACGAGTTTCACGCGCAACGGAGGCATGGTCAGCACCGCAGAAAACGGAGTCACGTCGATGGGCGGCGTTCGTTACGAAGCTTACAATAACGAAACCGCCGAAGCGTCCGTGAGACCCAGCCTTGCCGTCGTCAAAACCCCCCAGCTCACCATGAAAATTTATGCGCCGACAAAATTCGACGACCAAGTCAAACAAATTGCTGACGACCTGCTCAAGAACAATGCGGTTATCGTGAACTTCGAGAGCGTCGACGAGGTGGAGCAGCAACGAATCGGCGACTTCATCATCGGAGCCGTTTACATGATTGACGGTCAGGCCGAGATGGTTTCGAGCAAAATCGTTCTGTATGTGCCCAAAGGCATTGAGTACGAGAACGCTGTCGCGAGAGTTCCCATGCGTCGTTACAACTGAGAGGCGAGTTGAAATCATTTTAACATTGAACATGAAAAGCGGGCACCAAAAGGTCGCCTGCTTTTTGATTGAAGCGGAAGATTAAACGCGGGAGATAAAATTTTTTTGGACGCAGAAAAATTTTCCGTCGGGCTGAAAGGCGGCGGCGCGGCTCAAAATCTTTTCGGGCGGCGAAAAATTTTCCGTCGGGCTGAAACGGCGGCGGCGAGGATAAAAAACTTTTCGGCGCAGAAAAAATCTTTTTAAGGAAGAAAAATCATGAGAGACGAATATTTAACGCAAGACCGCGCTCCGATTTTGGAGGCGTTGACGAAGATGAAGGCGGCCAGGCTCGTGCCCTTCGACGTGCCCGGACACAAACGCGGGCGAGGCAATCATGAGCTGGCAGAATTTTTGGGGCAAGCGTGTCTGGATGTCGACGTGAACTCGATGAAGCCGCTGGATAATTTGTGCCACCCCGTCAGCGTCATTCGCGACGCGGAAATTTTGGCGGCGGAGGCGTTCGGGGCGGCGCACAGTTTTTTCATGGTCGGCGGCACGACTTCGGCGGTGCAGGCGATGATTCTTTCCACGTGCAAGCCGGGCGACAAAATCATTCTTCCGCGCAACGTCCACCGCTCGGCGATTAACGCGCTGATTCTTTGCGGAGCCGTACCCGTTTACGTCAATCCGCAGGTCGACGCGCGGCTCGGCATTTCTCTGGGCATGAAGGTCGCCGATGTCGTCGCCGCCATAAAAAATAATCCCGAAGCCAAAGCCGTTTTGATTAACAATCCGACTTACTACGGGATTTGCTCGGACATTGCCACGATAACCGAGGTCGCGCACGCGCACGGCATGAAAGTTTTGGCGGACGAGGCGCACGGCACGCATTTTTATTTCAGCGAAAAACTTCCGCCGTCGGCAATGTCGGTGGGCGCGGACATGGCGGCGGTTTCCATGCACAAATCGGGCGGCTCGCTCACGCAAAGTTCTCTGCTGTTGACGGGCGCGAATATCAACGAAGGTTACGTTCACCAGATTATAAACCTCACGCAGACGACGAGCGGTTCTTATCTGCTCATGGCGAGCTTGGATATTTCGCGGAGGAATTTGGCACTGCGCGGCGCGGAAATTTTTGACAAGGTGATTGACTTGGTCGAGTACGCGCGCGACGAAATAAATTTCCTCGGCGGCTGGTACGCTTACGGAAAAGAGCTGGCGGACGGCGATTCCGTTTTTGATTTTGACGTGACGAAGCTTTCGGTTTTCACGCGCGCGGTCGGCTTGGCGGGCGTCGAGGTCTACGATATTTTGCGCGACGAATACGACATTCAGCTGGAGTTCGGAGACATCGCGAACGTCTTGGCTTACGTTTCCGTCGGCGACAGAGTAAAGGACATTGAACGGCTCGTCAGTGCCTTGGCGGATATAAAAAGAATTTACCGCAAAGACCCCTCGCGCCTGATGAAAGTCGAGTACATTGACCCGATTGTCGACGCCGCGCCCAAGGAAGCCTTTTACGCCGAAAAAAAATCTCTGCCGATTAAAGAAACCGTCGGCAGAACTGCTGCTGAATTTTTAATGTGTTATCCGCCGGGCATTCCGATTCTTGCCCCCGGCGAGAGAATCACGAAAGAAATTTTGGATTACATCCGATACGCCAAACGCAAGGGTTGTCAGATAACCGGACCGGAGGATATGACGATTCGCAGGCTGCAGGTCATGGCGTAGAAGTCACGAACTCCCAATGAAAGCCTGCCGCCGTGAAAGACTGACCGTTTAACGCCGAAGAAATTGTTCGGTTAATTTATCCCAACAGCTTTTGCGGCTTTGTCAATGATAGGAAAAACAGCTCGCATTTTCCGCTAAAGGCGGCGCGAATAGTGAAAACAGATTTTCTTTGCCGTGCATATTTTGATTGGAGGACTTGTCGCCAAAAGTTTTCCAAGCCATCTGCTTAAAGAGCTTATTACCAACAGCCCCCGGTCACGTCGCCAAGCCGACACCACTGCCGGCCGTCGGGGGAGCGGATAAGGTTGCTCATCAATCGGAATCATTTTCTGCCTTCCAGTGCGCGCAACTTGTTGACGACGCCTTGAAGCAAATCGACGGCCTCTTGGAGTTCGTAGGCAGCGTCTTCGCCGAGAGCAATCGGGGCGGGCAGTTCGTCAAAGTCGACAAGAGAATCGTCGCGAATCAAGCCGAGGTCAAGGGAATTTTTCTTATCGGCGATTTGCGTCCGCGTGAAGACGTTAAAGTGTTCGTCGACGACAGCGTGGCGGTCGGGAGCCTCAAAAGCGCGTTCAAAGTCGGCGAAGTGTTCGCAGCAGAGCGGGTTGGTCTTGACGCCTTGTGCGTAAAAATATTGCTGGTCGGGAAGATAAGGTCGTCGCGTGTGGCGCGTTCGCCGCCTTTTTTCGTGCCGAATGGCGGGTTACTCAAGATTAGGTCAAAATTTTTCATGGACTTGCCGACTTCAGAGAGAGTGTCACCGAGAATGATTTTGCCGTCGAGTCCGTGCAACATGGCATTCATCAGCGCGAGGCGGTGGGTGTCGTGGACGAGTTCGCAGTCGGTGAAAGCTTTGGTCGTCTGAAAAATTTGCTCCGCCGGCGACAGGTCAAAGAAATCGTCGGTGTGGTCGCGGACGTACTGCGCGGCGGCAATCATAAAGCCGAAGGTGCCGCAAGCAGGATCGTTGCACAGTTCGCCCGCCTGTGGTTTCATGAGCCGAACGATAACATCGATAAGGACGCGAGGCGTGAAGTATTGCCCCGCGCCCGATTTTTTTTCGTTGCGTTCTTTTCGAGGAGCCCTTCATAAAGATTGCTGAGCCCTAAACGCGGAGCAAATTTTTTAAATCGAAGCGAGTCAAATCTTTCGGGCGTGTGCAGACGATATTGAGCGCGGCGATTTCATTCCGATTGTCGGCGATAAATTTGGTGAACTCGTCAAGATAATCTTTCGGTTGCTTGCCTTCCCCGAAACCGCGTTCGTGAGCCGTCAAGCGGTCTTCGTGTTCGGAAATGACAAAATCTCTGCCGTGAGAAATTTTTTCCTGCAAAGAATCTGCGTTACTTAGGGGTTGTTGGTAAATTAAAAGTGAATAACACAAGCAGCGAGTAAAACAAAATTCTCAAAGCAAAGAGCCAATTTGTCGTAACGAGTAGCGATGTGGCGATAATTCTTGATTCGCTGAAAAAAACGCTCGACGATATTGCGTTGTTTGTACTGTTGAGAATCAAAGTCATGCTTAATTTTGAAATTGGCTTTATCGGGGATACAAGCAAAGGCTCCATGCTCGGCGATGAAAAAGCGAATTTGCCCGCCGGTCAATATCACATTCAAAAGTTGCATTCTCTCGTTGAGGAGAACATGAATCTTGGTGTTTTTACCGCCGCGCGACGACCCGATTGCTTGCTTTTTCCTGCCCGATAACGAGCTTCTCAAACAAAAATTTTATTCTGCTCCATTGAGCGTCGGTTAAATCTTTGTGGTAAAATGAATTTGACATAAGTTGTTCACTTCTTTCAAACTCATTTTATCAAAGAACTGCTTATGTTTTT
>JAFXQM010000016.1 GCA_017527075.1 Selenomonadaceae bacterium | reverse complement strand
TAAGAATGCTCCCGGACACGAGACAAAACAAGATATTGATTCCTCTCGCGGCGGTAAAACTACCAAAATCCACGTATTCATTCCCGATAAAGCAAATGCCAAGGTGAAACACGATTTCGACAGAGAGCTATACAAAAAACGTAAGTCGTTGAGAGATTTTTCTGTCGGATAAAAGATTATCTGCGAATTAGCATTCGTTTGGATAAATTATCTTCAAGCTTCAGTGGTTTTGTTTCTCTTGCTATTTTTCTTCTTTCTCAGCATATTCACCAATAGAGTTTTTCAACAGACCCTAGGAGGCGGAGTTATCTTGAATGAAATTTTTTCCGACGAGGCGCGCGGCAACTTTCCCAAGAGTCAAGCCGAATTGATTGCGCGGCTGAAAAGTGTCGAGAGCTGCATTAACAACGACGAAAATCTCCGCGAGGTCAACGCCGAGTTCTGTCGGCGGGCATTCAATCTGTTGGTCGAGTGCGGTCTGATAACCGAAGAGAACGTCCGCTTCTTGAGCAGTGCCGAGGCTTGCGAAAATTACGACCCGAAACTGAAATTTCCTTACAACCGCTCCGAAGGAGTTCTGAGAAAAGTTGAGCACGACGACGACGTTTACGACTCGAAAAATATTCAAAGGTTTTATCGCGGAAGTAAAATGTGCGTCGTCTGCGGCGGAACAAAGTATCTTATCGCGAACAATTGGTTTGCGGACGGCGGGGGTCTTCCCGCCAACAAGCGAGCATTTTACAATTGGCTCGTCGTGCAGACAACATCAGCCTTTGAAAAATCTTGAGCAAAAAAAATCGCCCCTGCCAAATGCGACAGGGGCTTTTGATTTGCAAAAATCGACTCAGTACTCGCCGACGACCTCGATAAAGCCGAATGTGTCTTCGACCTCGCCGACGTGCAAGCTTTCAATGTAATCGTACATCTTCTGCGCGAACGGACCAATCTTTCCGCCGCCGATGACGTAATCTTTTTCCTTGTAGCGCAGGACGCCGACGGGAGAAATAACCGCCGCCGTGCCGGAGCCGAAAACTTCCTCCAGGCGTCCGTCCTCGTGGGCCGCGATTATCTCGTCGATTGAAATTCTGCGCTCGACGACAGGAACGCCCCAAACCTTGGCAACCTGATTGACCGTGCGGCGAGTGATGCCGTCCAGAATCGACGTCTGAATCTGCGGAGAGGGTGAAACGACTTCGCCGTTGATTTTGAAGAGAATGTTCATTGAGCCGACTTCCTCAATGTATTTGCGCTCGACGCCGTCAAGCCAGAGCACTTGGTCGAAGCCGATGTCGTGAGCCGCCAGCCCCGCGTGGAGACTCGCCGCGTAATTTGCGGGAGTTTTCGCGGCACCGAGACCGCCACGGACTGCGCGAACGTATTTATCCTCGACGAGAATTTTCACGGGCGCGAAGCCGTGCGCGTAATAAGCGGCGACGGGCGACAGAATTATCATGAACTTGTATTTCTTGCTGACGCTCACGCCCAAGACCTCGTCGGTCGCGAAGACGAACGGGCGAATGTAAAGGCTCTGACCCTTCTCCGTCGGAATCCAATCCTTCTCAATGTCGACGAGCTTAAGCAAGCCGGCGTGAATCACGTCGAAGGGCAATTCGGGGATGTCCAAAATTTTCGCCGAGCGGTTCAAGCGGTTAAGATGATCCTTCGCGCGGAAGACGACAGCCTTGTTGCCCTGACGATAAGCTTTGAGTCCCTCGAAAATCGCCTGACCGTAGTGAAGCGTCGCGTTGGCGGGGTCGAGCAAAATTTTTTCGTGCGGAACGATTCGCGCGTCGTGCCAGCCTTGCGCCGCGTCGTAATCCATGACGAACATGTAATCGCTGAAGTGCGTGCCGAATCCGATTTTGCTGACGTCGGGTTTCGCCTTGAGCGTTTTGGCTTCGACAAATTTAATCTCCATAAAAATTCCTCCAAAAATTTATTCGTTGATGATTTTGCATTGGCAATTTTTCATGACGTCGAGAGCTTTTTGATGAGCTTCGGGCGTGGTGCCCGCGCAGCAGGCGGCGTCGATTTGAACGCGCTGTTCGGGATAGAACGCCTTAATCAGGAGCGCGTTCGACACGACGCAAATATCCGTGCACACGCCCGCGAACTCGACGACTTCGTAGGGTTTGATGAGCGACGGCAACCGCGTCGACCCGAAGGCTTTTTTCTCGATGACTGCCTTGGCGCGCGCCGTGAACTTTTGAATTTCGGGGACAATCTGCCAGCCCTCCGTTTTTTTTATGCAGTGCTTGACGGGCAAGTTTCTGCCTTCCTGCGTCTCAAGATAATTTTCGGCGTGCGTGTCCTGCGTGAAGATTAAATCGACCGCGCCCTCCTCGACGATGTCCTCCAACTTTTTCACGAGCCGCGGAAGCATCTCGCGCGCCTCAGGCGTGCCGAGCACTCCGTGGACGAAATCGTTTTGCATGTCGATAACGATTAAAGCTTTTGCCATGTTTTAAGCTCCTCCCATTTTTAATCCGACGGCACAAGCCGCCAAAGCCGCCGCCACGCTGACGACCACATTGACTGCCGCCGAAAAAATTTGTCCGTTTTGAATCAGCGCGAGAGTCTCGGCGGAAAAACTTGAGAACGTCGTGAAGCCGCCCAAAAATCCGACCGCGACGAACAATCGCACCGACTCGAATCGCCCCGCCAAAACTCCGACGACCAAACCCATCAGCAGGCTTCCGAAAAAATTCGCCGCGAGTGTTCCGAGCGGGAAATTTCCGAGCTTGCCCGCCAATGCCGTCGTCAATAAAAATCGAGACACCGCTCCGAGCCCGCCCCCGAAAAATATCAACAAAAGTTTCGTCATGCGACCTCCAACCCCGCGCGGGGCTTGTGATTGAATTCGTTCGGCTGTATAATTCGGCAGTAAAAATTTTCAGCGAGGTGTTTGAATCATGTGCAAAGAATGCGGTTGCGGCGAAGGCAGCGGCAATACCCGCCTGCAGTTCACCGCCAAAGGTTACACTCAAGAGAGCGCGACCGCCGTCGAAAAAAATCTTCTCGGCTTGGCGGGCGTCCTTTACGTTCACATTCACGCCCACGACGGCGAAACGACGATTGATTACAATCCCGAAAAGACAAAGCTCAGAGAAATTCTGAAGGTCTTCGACAATCACGGCGTCGACGCGGACATTTAGGAGTTAGGAGTTAGGAGTTGAAAAACTTCTTCCTCGCTCCTTAATTCCAAATTGCTTTCTCGGCGGCGACTGTCGTCCGCGGTCCGTGCCCCGTGTATAAAATCGTTTCGTCGGGCAAGGTCAAAACTTTCTCGCGAATCGTGCGCATGAGGCTGAGTTCACTGCCGCCCGGCAAATCGACTCGCCCGTAGCTGCCGAAAAAAATCGTGTCGCCCACGAACGCCACGCCTTCAGCGGCACTGTAGTAAATCGCGCCGTCGAGTGTGTGCCCGGGCGCGGGAATCAACTTCACGCCAAAATTTTTGTTCGCGTCCAAAAAAATTTCGCTGTCGTCGGGCAGGCAGGTCACGTCGTCGAGGACAATCGGCTCGCCCACGAACGCCGAACAATTTATCGCGGGGTCTTTGGCGTAATAATTTCCGCCCGCGCTCATGCACACGGGAATTTTCAGCGCGCGTTGAATCTCGTTGACGGCTCCGATGTGGTCGAAGTGTCCGTGCGTCAGCAAAATTTTTTCAAGCGTGACTTCGTGAGCGGCGGCGGTCTTCAAAATTTTTTCGGGCTCCGCGCCCGGGTCAATCAAAAATCCGTGACGCGTCTGCGCGTCGAAGAAAAGGTACGCGTTCTCGTCAATCACTCCGAAAACTTCCACAGGGACAACCATTTTTCCCGCTCCTTTTGAATCATTTCGCGCCGAGCTTGGCGCATTTATTTTACCTTCTCGCCGACCACGATGACCGACGAATTTATTTCCTTCATGTCCTCTTCGTATGATTTGTTCTCCATAAGCTGCGCGACGTTTTGCACGAGCTTCGAGATGATTTGGAGCGTCGTCTTGTTCGTTTCCTCCAGCGCGACGAGCCGTTCAAATTTCTTTTTCGTTTCCGCGTCGACTGCGGCGGGTGTTGCCTGCAAAGTCTCGCGAACGTCTTGCACCAGCTCCGAAATGATTTGGAGGTTCTCTTTGTTCGTTTCCTCCAGCGCGACGAGTTGTTGCAACTTTTCGCCCGCCGTCGAGTCTGTCGCCGAAGAAATTGTCTGCAAACTTTCTCTGACGTCTTGCGCGAGCTCTGAAATATTTTGGAGGGTCGTTTTGTTCGTTTCGTCAATCGCGATGAGCTGTGAAAATTTTTCGCCCGCTTCCGAATTAATCGCGGCGGGAATCGCCTGCAACGTTTCTTGAACGGTTTGCAAAAGTTTTGAGATGGTTTGGAGGCTCACCTTGTTCATCTTTTCGAGTGCAACGAGCTGCGCCAATTTCTTTTCCGATTCGGGGGCGGCGTCCGAAGAATCTGCTTGCGAATTCGCCTGCGCGGCCTGAATGAGTTCGGAAATATTTTTGAGCGTCGCTTGATTTTTCTCTTCGATTGTGACGAGCTGAGCGATTTTATTTCCCGAATCAAAATCATTCGCGGACGGAATCATCTGCAAAGTTTCTTGGACGGCTTGAACGAGTTCGGAAATATTTTTGAGCGTCGCTTTGTTCGTCTCTTCGATTGTGACGAGCTGAGCGATTTTATTTTCCGAATCAAAATCATTCGCGGACGGAATCATCTGCAAAGTTTCTTGGACGGTCTGAACGAGTTCGGAAATATTTTTGAGCGTCGCTTGATTCGCCTCCTCAATCGTGACGAGCTGAGCGATTTTATTTCCCGAATCAAAATCGGTCATCGACGGAATCATCTGCAAAGTTTCTTGAACGGCTTGAACGAGTTCGGAAATATTTTTGAGCGTCGCTTGGTTCGCCTCCTCAATCGTGACGAGCTGAGCAAAATTTTTTTCGAGCGTCGGACTGAGCGCGGAAGATTTTTCGGCGGGCGTCGTCGGATGAATTCTTTGAAGCCCTTCGGCGATTTGCGTCAAGTTGTCGAGCTCCGCCAGCCGCACGCGAATCACTTGCAAATTTTCTTGAACGAGTTGCGCGGCGTCGTTGACCGAAGTCATTGCCTCGGTGCTTGCCGCGGACGCCTCGCCGACTTTGTTGCGCAGTTGTTGGAATTGAATTTCCATGCGCTGATGATTTTCTTCGACGGTCTGCGCGGATTTAATCAGAGCCGCGCGCAAACTAATCGCCGCCAAAATTGCACAAGCCGCTCCGACAATCCAGCCGCCAAAGTCTTCCAGCTTGAGGAGCGCGCCCAAACTCATCAACGAAAAAAATATCGCGCCCGCATATCCGTTTTCACTGCTCATGTCGAAGCCTCCGTGCCAAAACTTTTTCGGGATTGTAACATTAAATGAAACGCGTTGCAAGGCAGTTGCCTTGACAGAGTTTTGCGGCTGTGATAAACTTTGCGGCGTTAAGCAGGAGCCTGCGCTTCTCACCCGCCGACCTTGAATGTGTTGGCGCGGTTGTTAAGGAAAATTTTTGTGGGAATCGCGGGTGGCTTACGCCGCCTTTAATTTTTTTCCGACGCGCCGCAGGAGGTGTATTTCAATTAGTAGGGACACTTTGAGAATCAATGAGGAGATTCGTATCCGCGAGGTCAGAGTGACCGACGCGAATGGCGAACAGCTCGGCGTGATGCTCACGCGGGACGCGCTCCGACTTGCCGAGGAAAAGCATTTGGATTTGGTGGAGGTCGCGCCCAAGGCCAGGCCGCCGGTGTGCCGCATCATGGACTTCGGCAAATATCGTTATGAACAGCAGAAGCGCGAAAAGGAAGTTCGCAAGAAGCAGAAAATCATCACGGTCAAGGAAGTCAAACTCCGCCCGAACATCGAGCAGCACGACTTTGAAGTCAAACTCAAAAACGCCCAGCGTTTCATCGAGGAGGGCAACAAAGTCAAGGTGACGATTATGTTTCGCGGGCGGGAGCTGTCGCACCCGGAATTGGGCAGTGAAGTCCTCAACAAACTCGCCAAGGCTCTGGAAGAAGTCGTGACCGTCGAGCGTGCCGCCAAACTTGAGGGCAAAAACATGACGATGATTCTCTCTCCTAAGGCACAAAAGGCGCAAAAGACAAAGAAGACTACTCAGACAAAAGGAGGGGACAGCGGTGCCCAAAATCAAAACGCATCGCGCAGCAGCTAAACGCTTCCACGTGACCGGCAGCGGCGAATTCAAACGCAACAAAGCATACAAGAGCCACATCTTGGAAAAGAAAACTCGCAAGCGCAAGAGAAATCTCCGCAAGGCGACTCTCGCTTCGGCGGCGGATCGTCCGCGCGTGAGGAAAATGCTTCCTTATGCTTAAAATATTTGAACGGAGGAGATTAACTTGCCAAGAGTAAAAACGGGCGTCACAGCTCACAGACGCCATAAAAAAATCCTCAAGCTCGCCAAGGGTTATCGCGGCGCGAGGAGCAAGCAATTCAAAAAAGCAAACGAATCAATCATGAAGGCGGGGCAGTACGCACACCGCGACCGCCGAGTCAAAAAGCGCGAGTTCCGTCGCCTGTGGATTGCCAGAATCAACGCGGCGGCGCGCATTAACGGAATTTCTTACAGCAAATTGATTTGCGGCTTGACCAAGGCGGGCGTCGCCGTCGACAGAAAAATGATGGCCGAGCTTGCCGTCAACGACGCGGCGGCTTTTGAAAAACTCGTCGCCGTCGCCAAAGAAAATATTTAATCCGATTCGCAAAAAAAAATCTCCGCTTTGAGTCATTGAACTCTCTGCGGAGATTTTTTTTCGGGCGAAAATTTTTCAACCGAAATTATTTGAACAGGTTGGAGAATTTTTTTACGATGTCGTCCTTTTGTTCGAGGACTTCGGAGTAATTGATTTTGATTCCGTTGGCGAGCGCGTCTTCGGGCGCGGGCAAGTTGTAACGTTCGGGCATTTTCACGTCGCGGCGAACGGGAACCGTGCCGGCCTCTGCGACCTTCTGTTGCGCCTCTTGCGTCACGAGATAATCAAGAAATTTTTTCGCGTTGTCTTTGTGGTCGGCGTCCTTGAAAATCGCAACGGGACTCGGAACCATGAGCAGCTCTTTGGGATAAACCATCTTGAGCGGCGCGCCCTTGTCGATTTTGCCGGCGGTGATGTAATCGACGCCCAAGCATGCGTTCAACGCGCCGTCCGCCGTGTCGTCGATGACGCGTCCGGAACCTTTGCTCTTTGTCGCGCCGTTGTCGTGCAGGCGGACGATATATTCCCAGCCGAATTGCTTTTCAAGCAGCGCAATACTCATGAACGCCGTGCCCGACAGCGCGGGGTCAGCAATGCCGAACGAATTTTTGTAAAGCGGGTCGGTGGCAATCGTCTCCCAGCTCGTCGGGTCGGTCGTGACTTTGTTGGTATTGATGACGATGCCCAGCGTGCCCAGTCGCGCGGCGGTGAATGAGCCGTCGTAATCGTCAAACGGATTGAGCAGCTCTTCGAAGCCCGCGGGCTGATATTTTTCCAGCAAGCCTTCGTTCTTCATCTGATAAAAGTCGGGCACTTCGCTCGTCCAGATGATGTCCGCCATGAGGTGCCCGCTCTGCCGTTCCGCCTCAAGCTTCGCCATAATCTTTCCCGCGCCCGCCGACTGCCAGTCAACTTCAATGTCGGGATTTTTCGCCTTGAAGCCCTCGACAATTCCGCCGATAAGCGACTCTTTCATCGAAGTGTAAATGACGAGCTTGTTGGCGGAATTTTTATTGTCCGCTTTGTTGTCGGCAGCTTTATCCGAGCCGCCGCCGCAACCCGTCGCCAGCAACGCCGCAACCAGCAACGCCACCGCAAAAATTTTTTTGAACATGACCTCAACCCTCCGTCAGAATGATTTGAACTCAACTTCGCGGAATATATTTCTGCACAATGTTTTTGTTTCCTTCGCCGTAATAAATCGGGATATATTTACTCGCGCCGCCCTTGATGATAATTTGCCCGTCGTCGACCGCGAAGGTGACATCTTTGCCGTCGGATTCGGGAACGTCCACGGAGCCCGACAGCACTCTGATTTTGTCCCACGTGTCGTCGAAGTCTTCGATAATAATTTTTCCGTCGCCCGCCTTGTAAACAAAAATATCCGAGCCGTCGCCGCCGCGCAGAGTGTCGGTGCCCGCGCTGCCCCAGAGTGAATCATCGCCCGCGCCGCCGCTCAAGCTGTCGTTGCCTGCGCCGCCGATTAATGTGTCGTTGCCATCCCTGCCGAAAATTTTATCCGCGCCCGTGCCCCCGTCAATGTAATCGTCCTCGTCGCTGCCCGTGATGACGTTCGCCTTTTTGTTCCCGAAAATTTCCAGCGGCTGCAGAACCGCCGACGCGTCAATCGTCACGAGCGTTGCGTTTGCAGTGAAAGTATCTTCCGAGTAATTGGCGGCGAGCGTGACAGCTTCATTGTACGGCGCGGGTGCCGCGAAAATTTTTTCCGCGCCGTCCTCAATGTAAGTGACAATTTTTTCCGCCGCGCCCGCCACGGTTATTTTTTTGTTGAAGATAACATCCGAGCCGCTGACGGAAAAATCTGCCGCGCTGGAGAGCAGAGAAATTTTATCCGCCGAATCGTAATCGCTGATGACATTGGCGACGGTCGGCTTGAGCGCAAAAATATCCGAGCCCGCCCCGCCGCTTATCGAAATATTTTTTCCGCGGGCAATGATTGTGTCGGAGGAGCTTGAGCCCGTTATCGAAGCTTTGGAGTAACCGCTGGCGAAGTCAAAAGTATATCCGCCGCTGACGGTAACTTTTTTGCTGAGCGCGTCGCCCGAAAGTTTTATCGTCTTGCCGCTGACCTTCAAGCCGCTCTTGTCGTTGACGCCTTTGACGGTCGCCAGCGTCTTCGAAGATTTTTTCGAGTAAATAATTTCGTTGCCGTCGAGGGAGTAACCCGCGGTTGTCGTCTGCTTGTAAGTTGCGGTGGAATTTTTGAGCGTCCAAGAATTTTTCGTCGTCGAAGAGGAAACGTCACTGCCGAGCTTGAGCTTATATCCGTCGCTGACAGAAATTTTTTCCGTGCCCAATGAACTTGCGCTGACCGTCAAAATTTTTCCGCTGACGGAGAGCCCGTCCAAACTCTTCACGCCCGTAACTTTTGCCAGCGTCTTCGAAGATTTTTTCGAGTAAATAATTTCGTTATCGTCGAGTTCATAACCGGCGGTCGTCGTTTGCTTATAACTTGCCGTGGAATTTTTTAGCGTCCAAGATTTTTTCGTCGTCGAAGCTTTGACATCATCACCGAGCGCGAGCGTGTATCCGTCGCTGACTGAAATTTTTTCCGTGCCGAGTGACGCCGCGCTGACCGTGACGATTTTTTTATTTACGCTGAGTCCGTCCAAACTCTTCACGCCCGTGACAGTCGCCAACGTCTTCGAAGATTTTTTCGAGTAAATAATTTCGTTGCCGTCGAGCTTGTAACCCGCGGTGGTCGTCTGCTTATAAGTCGCCGTGGAATTTTTCAGCATCCAAGATTTTTTCGTCGAAGCAGATGAAACGTCCGAGCCGAGGGCAAGCGTATATCCGTCGGAGATTGTAACTTTATTCGTGCCCAATGATTCAGCCGAGACCGTCAAAATTTTTCCGCTGAGGCTGAGCCCGCCGAGAGAAGTCACGCCCTTAACCGTGAGCGAGCCGTAAGTGGCAGTCGTCCCGTCGAGTTTCCATTTGTCCGCCGAGGAGCCGCCGAAAGTTTTCGTCGAGCCGTCCGCGTCAATGTAAGTGACAACTTTATCCGCGGCGTTCTTCACGACCAATTTGTTGTCGCCCGCCATGAAGATGACCGAGCCCGCACTCGTGGTTGAGATTTTGCTCACTGCGACGTTATTAAATTGAATCGTGTCCGCCTCTTCGTAATCGGTGATTGTGTCCGTGCCGTATGGGTCGTCGGTGTCGTAATAGAAAATGAACAGGTCGGAGCCCGCCCCGCCCGTGAGGGTCTTGCCGCCGTCGCTGCACACGCCCAAGGTGTCATTACCTGCGCCCGCGTTGATTGTCACCGAGTCGCCGTAGTAGTTGTAAATGGAATCGTTGCCTGCGCCCGCGTTGATTGTCACCGAGCCGCCGTACCGGTTGTAAATGTAATCATTACCCGCGCCCGCGTTGATTGTCACCGAGTCGCCGTACCAGTTGGTTATAGAGTCGTCGCCGCTCGTGCCGCTGAGCAAAGTGTCGCTCGCGCTGTTGTAAATGTTCGCCATAAAATCATCCCCTTTCCAAGCGAAGAAATTTTATTCAAAGTACCAGCCGAAAATATTTCTGATTTTGATTTTGAAACCGTCCAAGACAGCAACGGGAATTTCCGATTTGACTTCAACGCGCTCCTCTTCGGGCAACTGAGCCAACTCCTCCAAGTCGTCCTCGCTCCAATTTTCGTAGTGCCCGTCGAGAAAATATTTTCCGTCGCGCAAAAGATAAACGTCAATATACTCGCGCCACGGGTCGATAACCCAATACTCGCGCACGCCGTTGCGTTCGTAAATGTCTTTCTTGATTCCAAGGTCGCGTTTCATCGTCGAGCGGGAAAAAATTTCGGCAACCATGTCGGGCACGCCATGCAGAGTCATATTTTTTTTGCCAAGAAACAGTTCCGATTTCGCCGCGCTGACGAAAATAAAATCGGGCTGAAAAAGATTGCCGTCGGGGAAGTGAACGTCGAAATTGTCTGCGGCAACTACTCCGAGCTTTTTTACACTCGCATAAGTGCCGATGATTTTAATCAAATTTGCCGTGACATTGACGTGACCCCAGCCCGGACTCGGTGCCATGAATTTTACCCCTTCAATCAACTCGTAACCTTTGCGAGTATCTCTGACCAACATGAAGTTCATCCCCTTTCCAAATCCCGAATAGCGGACTTCATTTCGCGGACGTATTCGCCAACGAAACTCGGAGCCTGTTCGCCGTGAGCCGCCAAGATTTTTATAATCGCGGAACCGACAATCGCGCCGTCGGAAATTTTTGCCATGGACTTCGCCTGCGCGGGCGTGGAGATGCCGAAACCGATGGCGCAGGGAATTTTTGTGTTGGCTCTGACGTTCTCGACGATTGACTTGAGGTCGGTCTTAATTTCGCTGCGCACGCCCGTCACGCCCAAGCTGGAGACAATGTAAACGAAACCCTCTGCCTGGCGGGCAATCGTGGCGATTCTGTCCTCGGAGGTCGGGGCAATCATTGAAATCAAATCGACGCCGAACTTTTTGCACGTCGAAAGGAATTCATCCTTTTCCTCGAACGGCACGTCGGGCAAAATCAATCCGTCCACGCCGAGAGCCGCGCACGTCGAAAGAAATTTTTCCGCGCCGTAACTGAAGACGACGTTGGCATAAGTCATGAAGACGAACGGAACTTTGACATCGCCGCGCAGGTCGCGAACCATGTCGAAAATTTTGTCGGTCGTGACACCGCCCTTGAGCGCGCGAAGATTTGCTTCCTGAATGACAACGCCTTCAGCGGTCGGGTCGGAAAAGGGAATGCCCAGCTCGACGAGGTCGGCACCGTTTGCCACTGCCGCGCGCACGACGGCTGCTGTGGTTTCCAAATTCGGGTCTCCGCAGGTGATGAACGGAATGAATGCCTTGCCGTGCGCGAACGCCTGATGAATCTTGCTCATGAAACTTTCTCCTCTATCGTTTTGAAAATATTTTACCGTGAAAAATTTTATGCGTCAATTCGTGCCCGCTTGCCCAAAATAAAAATCTCCTGTAAAATTGCGCGGGGTTTAGCTGTTAGCGGTTAGCTGGTAGGATTTTTCCTTAAAGCTTAAAGCTCAAAGCTTAAAGCTCAAAATCGACCGAAGGGAGATTTTTTATGACAGGAATTTTGGAGACACCTTACGGCACGCGCGACTTTTTGCCGAACGAGGCGGCCGCCAAGCGTCGGGTGGAGCAAAAAATTTTCGAGCTGTTCGCGAGCTTCGGTTATGAACAGGTCGTGACGCCCGCGATGGAATATTTGGAGACGCTCACAACTTCGGGCGGGCGCGCGCAGGAGCCGCATCTTTTTAAAATGTTCGACGGGCTCAATCGGACGCTGGCACTGCGCCACGAGATGACCACGCCGATTGCGCGGCTGGCAGTCAGTCGGCTGAAAGAAAAGCCGCTGCCTCTCAAGCTCTCTTACAATACAAACGTCTTCCGCTTCAGAAAAAATCAGCCCGGTCGGCAATGCGAATTTTATCAGGCGGGCGTCGAGCTGCTGGGAGTGAGCAACGCTTTCGCCGACGCTGAAGTCATCGCCCTCGCCGCGCAGTCCCTCAACGCTGCGGGGCTCAAGGATTTTAAAATTTGTTTGGGGCAAGTGGACTTCGCGGGCGGGCTCATGGAAAATCTTTCCGCCGAAATGCAAACGCAAATCAAATCAGCAATCGAGCGTCACGACATCGTCGCGCTGAAAAATTTGCCCGTCGCCGACGCGCTGAAAAAAATTCCGACGCTCCAAGGCGGACGAGAAATTTTATCCGAAGCCGAATCACTCGCCGACAACGCCCGCTCCCGCAAAGCTCTGGACAACTTGACGGAAATTTATCGCCTGCTGAAAGTTTACGGCGTGGCGGACAAAATCACTTTCGACCTGGGACTGATTCGCGACTTCGATTATTATACGGGCATGGTCTTCGAGGCGTACTCGCACGGCGTCGGTTACTCTTTGGCGGGCGGCGGCCGTTACGACAATATGCTCAAGGATTTTGGCATGGCGTGTCCCGCGACGGGTTTTGCGTTGGGTATCGAGCGAGTTTTGGACGCGAGAAAATTTCAGGGCGTCGAGGAAGATTCGCGCGCGAAAAATTTTTATCTGAGTTATTCGGACGGCTTCGAGGTGGCGGCGATTAAAACTGCTGCCGAACTGCGGGCGGCGGGCAATGTCGTTGAAGTTTCTTTCGAACCGCAAAGCAAATCGGACGCCGAAAAATCCTGCGCGGAAAAATTTTGCACGGAGTTAGTTTATCTGGCATGAGGAGTAAGGAACAAGGAGTAAGGAACAAGGAACAAGTTTAATTCCTCATTCCTCATTCCTAATTCCTAATTGAATTTATGAGTGTTTTTAAAAGAATTTTGCAGTTCGTTCGGGCGGTGAGCGCGCGCGTGAGCGTCGAGGACGGAAAATATATTTCTGCGCACCTGAACGCCGAGCAGCAGAAAATTTTTTTTGCCATGAGCGTCGCCGACCAAGTTCACAGCTTGCGCACGGCTTACACCGTCGAACGATTGATCATCGAGGACAAACGCGGCGTCGACAGAGAATTTTTGATTCGCTGCGCCCTCCTCCACGACACCGGCAGACGCGCCGGCGATTTGACCATCCGCGGAAAAATTTTCGCCGTGCTGATTACGAGTCTCGCGCCCGCCTTCGCCGAGCGGCTGGAGATTAACGGCAACCGCGCACTTTACATCTACCACAATCACGCGGAGATTGGCGCGCGCAAACTTCAGCAAATCGGTTTGTTCAGAGAGGCGAAGATTATCGCAAAACACCACGCGCCGCCCAAGCCCGACGACCCGCTTGAGCTGAAACTTTTGCGCTTGGCGGACAACGAAAACTGACCGAGGAGGTGAAGACCATGAGCACTCGCGCAGACATAATCGACTTGCTCGACAACGCGACCGAAGACATGCTGGAAAAAATTTACACGGCGGCAAAGGAAATCGTTCGCGCGGGCAAAGGCAACAAAGTTTACACGCTTGAAGAGATTCGCGCCAAGGCCGTGCCCATCGCCAAAAAATACGGCGTGAAAAAATTGTCGCTGTTCGGCTCCTACGCGCGCGGCGAGGCTGACGCTCAAAGCGATTTGGATTTTTTGGTTGACGATGGGGAAATTAAATCTTTGTTCAAGTATTTGGACTTTGTCTACGATTTGGAAGGTGAATTCGGTTGCCATGTCGATGCAGTGAGTACCGGCATTCAAAACAAAAAATTTTTGTCGGAGATTCAGAAAGACGAGGTGATTTTGTATGCGGGGTAAAAGTCGCGTGAACAAAATTATCATGCAAAAAGTTATTGAGTACTGCGAACAAATCGAAGACATACTTCAAGAATTTGGCTCGACGTTTGAGGCATTCGATTCGAACAAAGCTGTTCAACTTTCTGTCGGCATGTGTATTGTTCAAATTGGCGAGTTGACGACGCGGCTCTCGGATGAGTTCAAAGCGAATCATTCCGATATCCCTTGGCGAAAAATAAAAGACATGCGGAATATGTACGTTCACGATTATGAGAATGTTAAGACGGAAAAAGTTTGGGTTACTTTGATGGAAGATGTCCCCGAACTGAAGGCACAGCTGGAAAAAATTCTTGAGGCGGAAGGCGGATTGGATGATTCACAAATTTAAGCAGGGCGACGATTTTATTTTGCTGGACGTGAACAGCGGCGCGGTGCATTTAATCGACGAGGC
>JAFXQM010000015.1 GCA_017527075.1 Selenomonadaceae bacterium | reverse complement strand
GGAAAAGCGGCTTGTGATTTATCTCCGTGAAATTTTTGTTGTACTTGAAGCCGGCGTCTTTGAAAATTTTGCTGTCGCCCGCCATCGGTATCACGAGATTCATTGCGCGCCTCCTCCGTCAATTCGATTGATGACCGCCTTAATCGCCTGATAGTTTACATCCTTGACGCTCTCCACCTGATAGACGTGCCCGCCCGAACCTTGCGCGGCTTTTATTCCGTTCGGGTTGTCTTCGACGATTAAACATTCCTTCGGGTCGAGCTCCAATTTTTTTATCGCGACTTGATAAATTTCGGGGTCGGGCTTGGGCTTGCTCACGTCTTGGTTGCTCAACATGAACTCAAGGTAAGGCAACAGGTTGCTCTTCTCCATCATCATCACGACGGAATTGCGCACGGAATTCGACGCCACTGCCAGCCGATAACCTTCCGCCTTGAGCTTCGACAGCGCGTACTCGTGATAGAACGTCGGCTTGCATTTTTGATAGACAATCTCCAGCGTGTACTGCTGTTTCATGTCGTTGATAAATTTGTGCAGGGCTCTGGGCAGAGCGCGCTCCATGGACAGCATTTCCAATTTGATTCGCGTCGGCAATCCGTCGTAGGTCACCAAGTGATCGTAGCGGCTGATGTTGTAGCCGAACAAATTCAGCGCGCGATTCAACGCCTCGTAGTGCCAGTCCTTTGCCTCAATCAAAACGCCGTCCATGTCGAAGACCACAGCTTTAATCGCCAAGCGTCACGCCTCCTTGAAAAATTTTTCTGCGCCCGAAAAGTTTTTGCGGCTCGCGCTCGTGCAGCTCCGAGGACACGACGCAAACTTTTTTCCCGCGCGCCAAATGACTCACTTTGCCGTGTAAAAAATTTCATGCCCGCGTTTCGATACCACAGCTTTAATCGTCACGCGTCACGCCTCCCTGAAAAATTTTTCTGCCGCAAGCGGTCGGTCAGTGCAAAGCAAAAGATTCGGGCTTTCGATTCGCCTGAGCACTCCCCAAAGTTTTTGCGGTTCGCGCTCGTGCAGCTCCGAGGACACAACGCAAACTTTTTTCCCGCGCGCCAAATGATTTTCTATCATCGCGGCGTCAATCCACTCGTCCGACTCGAACGGGTCCAGCCACACGCCCGCCGCCTCCTCGTAAAGCGTCGGGATTTTTTCAAACTCACTTTGCCGCGTAAAAAATTTCATGCCCGCGCTTCGATACCACAGCATTTGCGGCACCGACATGTCGAACACGAAATATTTTTTCAGCGAATATTTTTTCAACAAAAATTTCAGCGCGCCGACCAAGCCGTCAGCTTTGATGTTTATCGCGAAAAAAAATTTATCTTCCGCGCCCGCCAGAAGTTTGAAGACCTCTTCGAGCGCGGGAGATTTTTCATTTGCAATGTCGTGGGAGATAACCAGCCGTCCGCAGTAATCCCGCACGTCGCTTTCAAAGCCAAAACCTTGGTCAACGGCGCGTCGCAGGGCGGCGAGAGAATTTTTTTCTTCCGCGCCGAGCCAAAAGCCCCGATGACACAAAATTTCCATGAGCCGTCTCCTATTGGACGATTTTACCGAAGTCAGCGATTTTGCCGAGCAAGTCGTCAATCGACTTGAGCAACGCGAGCCGATTTTTTCTCACCGCCAAATTTTCGTCCATGACCATGACCGAATCGAAGAACGAATCAATCGGCGTGGAAAGTTTTTTCAGCACGTCGAGCGCGCCGAGGAAATCTTTTTTGTCGACGAGTTCGTCCGCCGCAACTTTTATCGCCGCGAATGCTCCGTGCAAAACTTTTTCCGCGTCGAGTGTAAAAAGCTCCGCGTCGAAGTCAGTCGTCTCCGCTTTCTTTGCCAGGTTGCTCACGCGCACGAACGATTGAATATTTTTCGTGGCGTCGGGCGTCTTGAGGAATTGTTCGACGGCCTCCGCCTTCAACGTCACCGCGAACACGTCGTCCACGTCGGCAATCACCGCGTCAATAACGTCGTAACGCGTCGAGCCGCCCAAAACATTTTTGACGCGCAGGCGCATGAAGTCTTCCACGTCGCTTTGAATTTTTTCGCGCCCGACTTCGTCCGTGATGTTGAGCAAATCCATCGCCGGTTCGACGAGCTCACGAATCGACAGCGACCAGCGCGCGCCGCTCAAAAGATTGACGATACCCAACGCTTGGCGGCGAAGGGCAAACGGGTCCTGCGAGCCGGTGGGCACCAAGCCTCTGCTGAACGTGGCGACGATGTTGTCGATTTTATCCGCGAGGCTCAAAATTTTTCCCGCGGTAGTTTTGGGTTGCGCGTCGCCGGCGAATCGCGGCATGTAATGTTCGTCAATCGCCGCGCAAACTTCCTCCGCCTCGCCGTCGAGCTTTGCATACTCGCGCCCCATGACGCCCTGCAGCTCCGTGAACTCGGTGACCATGCCCGTGACCAAGTCAGCCTTGGAAAGTTTCGCCGCGCGAATCGAATTCGTCGCGTCGACGCCGAGCACGCCGCAAATTTTTTCCGCGAGCTTCATGAGCCGTTCGGTCTTCTCGTAAACCGTGCCGAGCCCCTCTTGGAAGACAACCGTCTTGAGTTTCTCGCGGTGCGCCTCCAAAGTTTTTTTGCGGTCTTCGTTGAAGAAAAATTGCGCGTCCTCCAAGCGAGCCTTCAAAACTCTTTCATTGCCGCGGCGAACGATATCTTCTTGCCCGCCATTGCGAATCGTGATGAACAGCGGCATCAACTTCCCGTCGGCGGTCTTCACCGGGAAATAACGTTGGTGGTCGCGCATGGGAGTGATGACGGCCTCGGCGGGCAGTTGCAAATATTTCTCCTCGAATGAACCCGCCAACGCCGTCGGGTACTCGACAAGGTAAAGGACTTCCTCCAGCAGGTCGTCGGTGATTTCCGCGACGCCGTTTTTGCTCGCGGCGACGTCGTTAATCTGTTTGACGATAAGTTCGCGGCGTTTGACTTGGTCGACGATGACAAAATTTTTTTCGCAGTCGGCGACGTAATTTTCCGCCGCAGCAATTTCAAAATCGCCCGCGCTCAAAAATCTGTGGCCGCGAGAAATTCTTCCGCTCTTGACGTTTGCAACCTCGAACGGAATAATTTCCGCGCCGAAAAGAGCAACAATCCAGCGCAACGGGCGAATGAATTTGAAATCCAAATTTCCCCAGCGCATGTTGTTCGGGAAGCTGAGGTCGCAAATAATTTTCGGCAGGAGCGTTTTAAAAATTTCGGCGGAACTTTTGCCCTGCTCGCGAATCACGGCGTAAACATAACCGTCGCGGGTGATTAAATCTTCGGGCTGAACTTTTTGTCCGCGCGCGAAACCGACAGCCGCCTTGGAAGGTTTGCCGTCCTTGTCGAAGGCGATTTTGGTCGAAGGTCCGCGCTTCTCCGCCTCCACGTCGGATTGAGTCGTCGCCACGTCACTCACGAGCAATGCCAGCCTGCGCGGCGTGCCCAAGGTTTTTACTTCGCCAAAATTTATGCGCGCCTCGGTCAAAGATTTTTCCGCCAAAGTTTTCAGCTGAGACAAAATGCCGGGCATGGCGTGCGCGGGGATTTCCTCCGTGCCGATTTCCATAAGCAAAATTTTTTTATCCATCACGCGCTCACCTCCGCAGATTTTTTCAGCAACGGATAACCGAGCTTCTCGCGCTGTTTGAGATAAACTTCGGCGCACATGCGAGCCAATTTCCTCACGCGCCCGATGAAAGCCGTGCGCTCACTGACGCTGATTGCTCCGCGCGCGTCCAGCAGATTGAACGTGTGCGAGCACTTCAAAACATAATCGTAAGCGGGGTGAACGTAACCGAGCTTGATAATCCGAACGGCCTCCGCCTCGTACTTGTCGAAGAGTTCAAAGAGCAAATCCTCGTCGCTGAGGTCAAAGGCGTAACTCGTCTGCTCAAATTCATTCTGGTGGAAAACGTCGCCGTAAGTGACGCCCTCCGCCCATTCCACGTCGTAAACATTTTCGACGCCCTGAATGTACATGGCGAGCCGCTCCAGCCCGTAAGTTATCTCCACGGCGACGGGTTTAACGTCTTGGCTGCCGACCTGCTGAAAGTAAGTGAACTGAGTTATCTCCATGCCGTCGAGCCAAACTTCCCAGCCGAGCCCCCACGCGCCCAGCGTCGGCGACTCCCAGTTGTCTTCGACGAATCTGATGTCGTGCTTGTCCGCGTCAATGCCGATTGCCGACAAGCTCTCAAGATAAAGTTCCTGAATGTTGTCGGGCGACGGCTTCATGATGAGTTGCAGCTGATGATGTTGATAAAGGCGATTAGGGTTGTCACCGTATCGCCCGTCCGCCGGTCTGCGCGAAGGCTCCGTGTATGCCACGTTCCACGGCTCCGGTCCGAGCACCCGCAAAAATGTAAACGGGTTCATCGTGCCCGCGCCCTTCTCCACGTCGTAAGGCTCAGCCAAAATGCAACCCTTGTCCGCCCAAAATTTTTGCAACGCGAAAATCAATTCCTGATATTTCAAGCGAGTTACCTCCTTAGAAAAATTCAACGCTGTTATAACAAATGGCGGCGACAATGTCAAAAAAAATCGGCCGACGAAATTTCTGTCGACCAAAAATTTTTCCTCCCGCCAAAATTATTTTCGCTTGCCGATGCCTTTGAACTCGGTGCTTGTGTCTTGCGGCCTTGAATCCCAAAAAATTTCTTGCGCTTCGAGGTAAGCTTTCCATTCTTCGTCGCTGAACGCCAGGAATTTATTTTTTGATTTATGCTTGGAACTTTTTTCGTGCATGGTCATATAACGCGCGCTGTACAGAGCCGTGAACACGTTGACGCCCTTGCCCGCGGCGAATTGCCTGTCGAGTTCTTCTTTGAAGCGTTCAAGCTCCTGCGGCGTAAATTCAATCGGCTTTTTGATGTCGAGGTCAACTTGGTCGAGCGTTTGCATTTTTATCAACTCCCAACTCATTATAAAAGCTGTCGCGTTCGACGGGAAGATAATTTGCCTCGCGGATAATTTTTTCGAGCGTCTCACGAGAAATTGCCGCCGAAGATTTTGCGCCCGCCGCGTGAATAATTTTTTCTTCGCCGAGCGTGCCGTCCATGTCATCCGCGCCGAAACTCAAAGCCAGCTGAGCAATCGGCAACGTGAGCATGACCCAAAACGCCTTGAAGTGCGTGAAGTTATCCAACGCCAGCCGACTGAGCGCGAGCATTTTTAAATCTTCCCACGAGCCGACGCGCCGCAGATTAAATTTTTTTCCGAGCTGAGTGTTCGCGGGGTGGAAGGGGAACAACATCATCGCGACGAAGCCGCCGGTTTCATCTTGCAGCGCGCGCAACTTCAGCAGGTGGTCGACGCGCTCTTCAATCGTTTCCACGTGTCCGTACATCATCGAGGCGTTCGTCCTCAAGCCGAGCGTGTGCGCCGTCCTCATGACTTCAATCCATTCGTCGGCCGAACATTTTTTCGGGCAAATAATTTCTCGGACGCGGTCGGATAAAATTTCCGCGCCGCCGCCCGCCAAACTCGTCACGCCCGCCGCAATCAGTTCGCGCAGGACTTCGGAAAAATTTTTCCCGCTGCGTTTGCTGAAGTTGACCACTTCGACGGGAGTGAACGCGTTGATTCCCACGTGCGGCAAAATTTTTTTCACGAGCTTCACGGCGTCGAGGTAATAGGAAAAATTTTTTTCGGGGTGCAACGAGCTGACGATATGAATTTCTCTGACGTGCGCGGCGTCCCGAAGAATTTTTTCCACGTCGTCGAGCTCCAGCGTGAAGGCGCGATTGTCTCCGCTCTGACATTGATAAGCACACAGCGGGCAGTTCGCGCTGCAGACGTTCGTCAAGTTTATGTGGCGGTTGACCGTGTAAAAAATTTTTTTGCCGGTCTTGCGTTCCTTCACGCGCCGCGCAGACTCGGCAAGATACAAAAGGTCGTTGTCCTCGTAAAGCGCAAGAATTTCTTCGCGGCTGAGTCGTTCGCCCGCAGAAATTTTTTCCTTGGCGAGTGATAAGCAATTCATTTGACGATTCTCCTGACGTTGAAGTTGCAGTCGACGGCGGCGGGCACTCGTCCTGCCTCGCGGATAATTTTTATAATCTCGTCTTCGGCGAGCGCGCGCGGCGAAGTTGCTCCCGCGTCGTGCAAAATATTTTCGCGGTGAATCGTGCCGTCAATGTCATTGGCTCCGAAACTCAACGCAACCTGCGCGACGGGCACCGTGAGCATGACCCAGTAAGCTTTGATGTTCGTGAAGTTGTCGAGCATGAGCCGCGAGATGGCAATCGTCCGCAGGTCGTCCCACATTGACGTTTGCCGAATATTTTTTTCGAGCGCGGTGTTCTTCGGCAGGAACGGGAAGCAGATAAAAGTTTGGAAGCCGCCCGTTTCATCCTGAAGTTCGCGCAGGCGGATTAAATGTTCGACGCGTTCGGCGAGCGTTTCGATGTGCCCGTAAAGCATGGAGGCGTTGGTTTTTATTCCGAGCGCGTGAGCCGTGCGCGCGACGTTGAGCCACTGGTCGGCGGTCGCCTTCTTCGGGCAGAGTAATTTTCTCACGCGGTCGGATAAAATTTCTGCGCCGCCACCCGCGATTGCCTCAAGCCCCGCCGCCTTCAGCCGAATCAAAATTTCTTCGACGCTCAAGCCCGAAATGTTTGCGAAGTGCTGAATCTCCACGCCCGTGAAACCTTTGATGTGCAGGTGCGGAAATTTTTCGTGAAGGACTTCGACGAACGCCAAATAATTTTCAAAGCTCCACGTGGGGTGCAGGCCGCTGACGATGTGCAAGCCGGAAAGGTGCGGGTCGCGGTTCGCCTCTTCGACGAGTTTAATCGCGTCGTCAATCGTCATGGCGTATGCGCCGCGGTCGTCGGCGTTTCGTCCGAAGGCACAAAATTTGCAGCGCGAAACGCAAATGTTCGTGAGGTTCACGTGGCAGTTGACGTTGTAATAAACGAGGTATCCGCAAATTTTTTTCCGCACGTGATTGGCGAGCGCGCCCAGCCAACTCAATTCATTGCACGCGAACAAAAATTCTCCATCCTCCCGACTGAGCCGCTTGCCGTTCAAAACTTTTCGTTCAATCTTCTCAAGCTCTCCTCTGACAAACAAAATTTTTTCCCTCCGTTCGGTTAATCAAAAACATTTTATCACAGCGCGGAAATTTTTTGTAACAAAATTTCTTAACGAACGCATAAGGAACAAAAAGAAAAATTTAAGCAAAGGAGGAGATAAATGCCGAACGAAAAGCCCGGCATGGAGGACTCGACCGCGTGAACGGCGCGAGCCTCGACGAAGTTTACGAGCTCAGCAGGACGCTGATGGCTCACGACAGCAACCGGTTTATCCGCAATGTCTGTCCGTTTATTAGGGGTTTTTGGTAAACTCAAAATTATTATGTGACGAAGAATTTTTTCGTATGACGAGGCGTAACAACTTTTATCAGGCGGAAAAATAACCGTCACTTGTTGGACTTTACCAACAGCCCCTATATCGACGGCGAGAAGGTTAGCCGCGGAACCGCGAATCAATACATGGAAAAAAATTTGAGATGCGCCACCTTTGATGGTCTGACGGATTAAAAGAACTTTTTGATGAGTGCAGTTATTGAAATCCCCCGCGCGGAATTGGAGGACTGCAACGGGGGCTTCGTCTTGTCCGGGCATTGACAAAGAGAAAAGCTTATGATAGATTGTCGGCGTCGGTTTAACAGACAACTGCACTCAGCCAGTGCTGCAGTTCGAACATAGTATCACCGAAAAAAACGAAAACCCCCGCGCGGAATTGGAGGACTGCACGGGGGCTTCGTTTTGGCGGCAGCTTGACAAAATATCAGGTGTATGATAAATTTTTTCTTGAGAGAGATGAAAACAACTCGTGAGGGTTGCTCAGACGTGCTTAACACAAACGAAGGAAAACCCCCGCGCAGCGTAGCGAACTGCACGGGGGCTTCGTTTTGCCACAACCGGTTAGCGAATCCGATTATCCGGGGCACCTGGTGGACAGCGAGATGCTACTTTTTGAAGAATTGGTCGTAGATGAACCAGGCAACAAGTTGCACAAGGACATCGCGGACAAACGAAGAGAGAAGCTCAAACATGCCTAACACCTCCTCTCGAAGAAGTTCTGCTCGGTGTTTGAGAGGGAGTAGCATCAGCGAAATTATATCACGGCGGCGAAGTCTCTTCAACGCGAAAAAAAATTCGCACAAACGAGTGATACCTGATATAATGAGCGGCGAGATTCAAGGCGAGTCTCGACCGCCAAATTTTTTTGAGAGCGAGGAAGTCTTCATGAACAGTTCACTGCCGTTCGATACGAAGAAGTTTGACGAACTGCCACTCGGAATATTTATCTGCACGCCCGTTTTGAATGCTGACGGTTCTCGGCGCGATTATCGTATTGTCTTCGGTAATGAGCCGTTCGCGCGGCTGTTGGGCAGGAAAGATTTTGTCGGCGGACTCGTCAGCGAAAATATAGACCGTGAAAAATTTTTATCGACGCCGCTCGACGCTTTGCCCGAACCTTACGTCGGATTCACTTTGACAAGTCTCACGGAGCACGAAAAATTTTCCGCGCGAAATCATTTCCTGCGCATAATCAGGAAGATGGAGGGCGCGATAATTCTTCTGCGCGAAAAATCTTACGGGGCGTTTGAAGTTATCTTCGCGTCGAAGAGTTTCGCAAAGCTGATGGGGTGCAGCGTCGAAGATGTGCTGAAAACTTTGAACACGAACGGAATCATTTCCTTCACGCACCCCGACGACCGCTTGGCCGTTAAGAGAATGCTCCGCCGCCGCGTCTCCGAGGACAGCACAAAAGATTTGACGATTCGGCAGACGACTGCGCGCGGAGAAATTGTTTGGTGCAACGTCAGCTTCACGTTCATTGACGACTTCGGCGAGCATTACGTTTACTGCACGTTCTTCGACGTGACCTCCGCCAAAGTTTATGCGCAAAGACTTCAGCGGACTTACATGTCAATCGGCGATAACTTTTACCGCGCGAACGAACGGACGCTTTCCATGTTCCGCGCAAACGTCACGCGCAACAAAGTTGAGGACGTTCAGGGCAAAGATTTATTCGGCACGGATTCGGTGATTCGCCCTTACTCCGAACTGATTAACCTGCGCTCGAAAAATTATCCGATTGACGAGGAGCGCAAAGCTTTCCTTGAAACCTTCGACGCGGAAAATATCAAAGCGCGCTTCCTTCGCGGCGACACGACTCTTTCCATGTATTTGTTCTCTCGCCGCCGCGACGGTCATTACTGTTACGTAAATTATCGCGCGGTCTTCACGCGGCACCCCATTTCCGGCGAAATTATAATTTTCATCTCGGAGCAGGAGGCGGGCAAGGAAAAAGTTGAAGGCGCACTGCTCGATAAAATTTTGGCGCGGCAATTTGACATGGTTGCGTACCTCGCCAACGACAAATACAGCGTGGTTGTCGGCGACGCCTCGCTCATCACGCGCGGCTCAATCTTTCCGATAACCCGCGAAGGCAATTACGACGAGTACCTGAAGAATCAAGTTATTCCCGTCCTCGAAGGCGACGACGCACTCAAAAAAAATCTCGGCGACGCGCTCAGCCTCTCGACGATTCGCGATAAGCTCAAGACCGCCGAACCTTACGTCGTGAACATTGCCTGCAATATCGGCGGCGAAACTTTTTACAAACGCTTTGACTTCTACGCCATTGACCCACGTGCAGATTTTTTTATTTTGCTCAAGAGCGACACGACCGAAATTCAACAGAAACAAATTCAACAGAACGCGCGCCTCAAAGACGCCTTGAACGTCGCCAAGCAGGCGAACGTCGCCAAGACCGCTTTCCTCTCGCGCATGAGCCACGAAATCCGCACGCCCATGAACGCAATCATCGGGCTGGACAATATCGCGCTGCACGACAAAGATTTGAGCGATTCGACCAGAGATCACTTGGAAAAAATCGGAACGAGCGCGCGTTACCTCCTGTCGATTATCAACGACATCCTCGACATGAGCCGAATCGAATCGGGGCGCATGAGTTTCCGCAACGAAGAATTTTCCTTCACGTCATTCATTTATCAAATCAACAGCTTAATCGACGGGCAATGCAACGACAAAGGTTTGACTTACGAATGCGAACTCAAGGGCGAGATTGGAAAATATTATATCGGCGACGACACGAAGCTGGAGCAGGTGCTGGTCAACATCCTCGGCAATGCGGTTAAGTTCACGGACGCGGGCGGCAAAGTCACTTTGGTTATCGAATGCACCGCGCAGTTCGACGGCCAATCGAATTTCCGATTCACGGTGAAAGACACGGGCATTGGCATGAGCAAAGATTATCTGCCGAGAATTTTTGAACCGTTCAGCCAAGAGGACGACACGACGACTTCCAAATACGGCGGGTCGGGGCTGGGCATGGCGATTACAAAAAATATCGTACAGATGATGAACGGCTCGATAAGCGTCGATTCGGAAAAGGGAGTCGGCACAACTTTTGTCGTCAACGTCCCGCTGAAAGATTCGGCGCGCAGCGAAGGCGACGACTCTCACGAGATGCGCCCGCAAGATTTTTCCGTGCTGATTATCGACGACGAATTGCTTGCCCGCGAACACGCAAAGTCCGTGCTCGAAGAGGTCGGCATAAAGTCAGAGACCTGCGCGGGCGGCAAGGAGGCCTTGGAGCTGATTAACCTGCGCCACGCCCGCCGCGAAGATTACAACTTGATAATCGTCGATTGGCTCATGCCGGAGATGGACGGAATAACCCTCACCCGCGAGATTCGGAAAATTCTCGGCGAAGGAACGACGGTCATCGTGCTCACGGCTTACGACTGGTACGAGGTGGAGGGCGAGGCGACAAAGGCGGGCGTCGATACCTTCATGTCCAAGCCGCTCGCCTCAACCAACGTCCTTTACGAATTCCAGCAGGCGTTCAATCGCAAGCGGCAAGCCGTCCCAGAAAAAAAGGAAGTGGATTTGGAGGGCAGAAAAATTCTCGTCGTCGAGGATATGCCCGTCAACGCCGAGATTATGATGATGATTCTGGAAATGCGCGGAATGATTTCAGACCACGCGGAGAACGGGAAAATCGCCGTGGAAAAATTTGCAGCGTCGCCGCCCGGATTTTATGACGCGGTGCTCATGGATATCCGAATGCCGGTCATGGACGGGCTCAAGGCAACCGAAGCGATTCGCGCGCTCGACCACCCCGACGCAAAGACCGTGCCGATAATCGCCATGACTGCCAACGCCTTCGACGAAGATGTTCAACGCTCACTCAAGGCGGGCATGAACGCGCACCTGACGAAGCCCGCCGACCCCGAACAACTTTACAAGGCTCTGCAGGAACTCATCAAAGACTGATTCGTCCCCTCTTTCTCAAGAGTGGACACGCAGAACTCGTCCTCACTGCCGCGGGCTTGTCTTGCTCCTTCAGCTGAAAAAATCTTTTTGAGTTATTGAATCTTCTTTCTCTTTGCGCGCACAAAGAGAAAGAAGCAAAGAGAAAGTGCGCCTCGCAGGGGCGTCGGTCGTCGTAATTCGGAGGTTAAGGTTACCCGTGCCTGGTGTGCGCCGGATGACGCCATCACGGCGTCAGACGCGGCGCGGCCGTCCATCCGGGACGGCCTCAAGTTACAAAATTTTTTCCGTCCTCTCACAAATTGGGAGGAAATTTTTTTACACACGACCGAGGAGGTTTTTATCGTGGCAAAAGTTTTGAAGTCCGAGCTGTTCAAAAAAATCCCGCGCGTCGACGAAAAATTTTTTCGCGCGGAGCTCAAGGCGGCTCTGAAAAATTTCGGCAGAAAAATTATCGTGCTCGACGATGACCCGACGGGCGTCCAAACCGTCAACGGCATTTCGGTTTACACGGATTGGGCGGCTGAATCAATCGCGGCGGGTTTCGCAGAGGAAAATTCCATGTTCTTCATCCTGACGAATTCGCGCGCCTTCTCCGCCGAGAAAACTCGCGCCGAGCACAAAAAAATCGCCGAACGAATTTGCGCGGCGGGAAAAAATTTCGGGAAGGATTTTATAATCATCAGCCGCAGCGATTCGACGCTCCGCGGACATTATCCGCTTGAGACTCAAACCTTGCGCGAGACCCTGGAGGCTTGCGGGAAAAAAATCGACGGCGAAATTTTGATGCCGTTCTTCAAAGAGGGGGGACGCTTCACGGTCGGCGACGTTCATTACGTGCAGGAAGAAAATTTTCTCGTGCCCGCCGCCGAAACCGAATTCGCCCGCGACAAAACTTTCGGATACACGAGCTCAAATCTTGCGGCTTACGTCGAGGAGAAAACGCGCGGCGCGTTCAAAAAGGAATCCGTCACGTGTATCAGCCTTGAGGAACTTCGCGGCGGCGACGCGGAAAAAATTTCTGCGCGGCTGGAAAATGTTCGCGGCTTCAACAAAGTCATCGTCAACGCGGCGGATTACGTCGACGTGGAAATTTTTACGTTGGCTCTGCTCAGGTCGCGGAAAAATTTTTTGTTCAGGACGGCGGCGGCGTTCCCGAAAGTTATCGGCGGCGTCGAGGACAAAAATTTTCTGACGCGCTCCGAACTGGTCGACGCGAACAATCCGAACGGCGGGCTGATAATCGTCGGCTCGCACGTGAAGAAAACCACTGACCAACTCGCCGCGCTGAAAAAAATTCCGTCGGTCGAGTTCATCGAGTTTGACGTTTCGGACTTGGGCGCGGTCGATGAAATTATTCGGCGGGCGGAAGAAAATATTTCGCGCGGGAGGACGACGACGATTTACACGAGCCGCCGCGTTTTGGATTTGGGCGACGCGGAAAAAAATCTCGCCGCCTCCGTGAAAATTTCCGACGCGCTCACGAGTATCGTCAAGCGGCTGAACGTTCGCCCGAAATTTTTAATCGCGAAGGGCGGGATAACTTCCGCCGACGTGGGCACGAAGGGTTTGGGCGTTAAAAAAGCTCTCGTGCTCGGGCAGGTGGCGGCGGGCGTCCCCGTTTGGAAAATCGGCGCGGAAAGCAAATTCCCCGGCATGAGTTACATAATTTTTCCCGGCAACGTCGGCAACGTCGACACGCTCCGTGAAATCGTCGAGACACTTGGTTCATAAAAAAATCCGCCGCATTTCCTGCGGCGAACAAAGGGTTTAAATTTTTTACTGCGGCTTGCGAATCTTCCGTTTGGTCTTGCCGAATTTGTCTTGAATTTTATCTTCGTATTTTTGGTCAAGAATTTTTTCTCCGTCGGTTCCGAGCAGATCCTTTGAATCATATATTTCTTTATCCTTCAAATCTATTATCGGATTGAGTCCGCGTTCAAGCAGTTCTAAATTTGCGTTGAAGAGCATTCGTCGTGGAATTTGCTTATCATCAAGGTCAAGACTTCGCACCTTGGCAAGTCGCTCACCCGAATGCTCAAGAAGGTCACGCAAAATTTTTTCTTCTTCAGCCTTAATGTACGGAGCCTTGAAATCGCGGACGTTTTTATGTTTTCCATTTTGTTTATAATAATCTTCCAAGGCCTTGTCGCGCAACTTGATTAACCTGTCCAAAACTTTAACATTAAACCCCAAGGCAAGGCAGAGTAAAATTAAATCCTTGTCGGGCGAAAAAGTTTCTTCAATTTTATAAGTTTGACCGCTGCGCGGCAAATCGACAGTGTTCAGCCAGAAGACGGAAGAATTTTGGGAGAAATCGTAAATGAAATTCCTTTCTTTGGTCAGGAGGTACAAAACGAATTCCTTATAACTTTTTTTGTTTTCATCATCAAACGACGTGACGCTCAACATGATTTGAACGCAGTCTTTGGCTCCCTCGGAATACTTTGGCGCATTCCAAATGTAACACGCGTGGGGCAATACCAAACGGAAAGAAGATTTGCTCACGGCTTCAAAAAATTCGTTCTTTTTCGTTGGGAAAGATATTCCGCAACCGTTCGCCGCCCCGTTCATGACCTCGTAAAGAAAATCGTCGAGAGCTTCAAGGTTATAACTTTTGGGGTCTCCGCGATCGAGTTTTGCATTGTAACGACAGTGCAAAAAATAAACCGTCACGAGCCGATACAAAAGTTGGTTCGTCTCACTTACGTTTTCCGACGTTTTAAAATTTATCACGCCGCTGTATTTGAGCAATTCACGGTAAATGAAATGCTCTATGCTGCCTGCGCAAACAAATTTATACATGCACTTTTCCGTGTCGCTGAAGCCCCCTTCGGAAAACAAAATCGTGAGAAAGGCGGCGGCTCCTTCGGCGATGTCTTTTACGGAAATGTCTTGAGGACGTTCATATTCAGGCAAAAATTTTCAACTCCCACAAAAAATTTTTTCAGCGAATTCATGATTGAGGCTCACGATTTCACTCGGCGATTTAACTTCCAAGATGAAAAAATTTTTTCCCGCTGACAGCAAAATTCATTTTCTGTGGTACAAAATTTTCAGGGCAGGAAATGTAAATGGCATTTTATTGTAGTTCTCAAAATTTTTCAAGATGAATTTTCGACAAGAAAAAAGATGTACAATTCATGCTCAAAAGCACCTCAAGAGTGAATTCCCGACTAAATTTGCATTATTGCTCTTCACGAATAAGCCTGGTACAATGCGCGCAAGTTCAAACGATGAAAGTTTTCGACAAGAAAGGAGGAGGACTGTCGGAGCTTTCGGAGGTTCCCTGATGTTTCTTTCATGGAAGGAGAGATTATCATCATGGCTATGAAACTTGTCAACGCTACGAAAAAAACCACGCTCAAAGGAAAAAACAAAATCGCTTATAATATCAACCTCGGCGCAAAAGCGAATCGCTCAAACATCACCACTGCGAACAAAAAAGACGTCATTACCTCGAACGGAGCAAGTTACTCGCGCTTTAATACTGCCGCAGGGAATGACACCATCTACGACTTCGGCGGAAAAGGAAATTTCTGGTTCCTTGGCGACGGAAACGATTCGGGGCATCTTATCGGCACAGTCGGCGCGACCGTCGACCTCGGGCTTGGGAACAAAGATTCTTTGAAGCTCGAAAACGCAAAAAACACGACGCTCTACTTCTCCGAAGGCACGAAGACGATTTACAGCGCGGATGAAGAACTCACTTTTGATTTGCGCGGAGCGGCTTATCGTTCGGAAATTAAGGGAAAAGATTTCGTGGTCAAAGTCTATGACGAAGAAGACGAGAAAATCATCATCGGCACGTATACTTTCAAAAAATCCGCCGCGAGGCAACCGACGATAATAAACGGCACGAATCTGAATCTTGACGACTTTAAGTGCGACGAAAATTACGCAACCGATGAAATTCACGAGGAAGAGCCGCCGACTTCCGGCGGAATGGGTTCCGACGTGTCGCTTCCGATTTTCGGAAGAGAAACGGATGTCATCTCCCCCGACGACTTTTTCTGTTCGTCGCCGGCAATCGACACGATAATGGACGAACAGCATCAAAGTATTGTCGGTTTGTCGCAAAGCACGTCGCTCGGCAACCTCGGCAACAATCAAAACCTCGGAATCACCTTCGCCAAAGAAACCGCCGTGCTGAATCCCAACACCTAATCTCTTTTCCGCTCAAAAAAATTTAATCCCCGACGAAACCGTTGGGGACTTTTTTTGCACCGTCACTCGCAAAAATATTTCATGCCGGTCTTCTTCCATTCTTTCTTCGTGTACAGGATTTTAAAATTGGTGACGCCCGTCAGGTTCGAGAGCTCGTTGATAATTTTTTCGCACTCGTCGCGGGTCTTCGCGTGAATCATTGTATAAAGATTATAATTCCAATTCGGCGCGGGCGTTCGGTCGTAACAGTGAGAAACCGCCGCGTGAGAAATCATGGCGTGGGCGGTCTCGTCGAGTTTGTCGGGCGGCACATGCCACGCGCAAAGAGCATTTGCATTGAAACCCACTTCGCGATGACGGAGCACCGCTCCCATCTTGCGAATTTTTTTTTCGTCGACCAACTCCTTCACTCGCCGCAAAAATTCTTCCTCGCTTATGCCGACGCGCGCCGCCAAAATTTTATACGGCTCCTCGCACAGCGGGAAATCTTCCTGCAAGACTTTGATTATCGCCTTGTCCTTCTCGCTGATGTCCAACTCCTTCCCTCCGCGTCACTGAAGTTTGAACTGCACATTGATTTTGTACTTCTTGTTCGCCTTGAGCTTGAGCATGTCTTCGACGCCGCGCAGCGACCGAATCTCCGCCAAGATGTTTGATTCGTATTCGGTGCTCGGCGTCAGCAGCGTGAACCACAGATTGTAAACTCCCTCGCGTTCGTAATTGTGCGTCGCGCCGGGGTAACGGTTGACCGCCTCGGCCACCGCGCACAACGCCGACGGCTCGACCTTGAGCGCAACCAACGTCCCTTGATAACCCAGCCGATTCGAATCAAAGAACGTTCCGATTCTGCGCAGGAAGCCCGCCTCCTTCAGCTCGCGAAGGCGCGCAAGGAGCGTGTCCTCGTCGGTGCCCAGGCGGCCGGCCATCTCCGCGAACGGGTGAGAGCAAATCGGGATGTCGCCCTGCAACAAGTTCAGCAAGGCCTTGTCGAAAGTTGAAAGCCTCGTCATTTCAAACTCCCCTTTACGCCGTGCTCATGGGCGCAAAATTTTCTGCGGTTATTTTATCAAAGATTTTAGGACAACGTCAAGCAAATCTGAACGTCCTTCATTTTTTCGGGCGTGAGAAATTTTTTCGGGCGACGAAAATTTTTTCGGGCGTCAGAAATTTTTACGTCAAAGAATTCAAAATGACATTGAGCAATTCGTCGCGCCCTTCATTCTTCGTCGAGGAGTAGGGCAGGATTGATTCCGCGTCGACGCCGAGAGAATTTTTAATCGCGTCGAGATGTTTCTGCCGTTCGGTCTTGCCGAGTTTGTCGGACTTGGTGGCGACGACGAGCACGGGCAAATTTTTTTCCACGAGGCGCGCGAAAGAGTTCAAGTCGGATTCTTGCGGCGGGTGACGCATGTCGATGAGCTGGCAGACGAATTTTATGTCGCGGCGGCTTGAAAGATATTCGTCGATGAACTTCGCCCAAAGTTTTCGATTGGTCTTTGAAGTTTTTGCGTAACCGTAACCGGGCAGGTCGACGAGAAAAAATTCGCGGCGAGTGTCGTCGAGAGCCTTGAGCGTCACGCGGAAAAAATTTATCGTCTGAGTTTTGCCGGGCGTGCCGCTCGTTCGCGCCAAAGATTTTCTGTTCGTCAGAGAATTTATCAGCGAGGACTTGCCCACGTTCGAGCGACCGACGAAAACAATTTCGGGCAAAAGTTCTTCGGGGCAAGTCTTCCTGCTCACCGCCGAGGTCACGTACTCGCTCCTGATGATTTTAATTTCTTCCATGGCTTCCCTCCGAAAATTTCTTGATAAAATTTTGAATCGGTGATATATTTTCCCCGCTGCTACACTCCTCTCCACATCAGCAGACTTCTTGAAGAGGAGGTGATAGCTGATGTTAGGTACAATCGTTTCCTGGGCGTTGGATGTCCTTGCGCAGATTGTTGGCAGGTTCATTTACGACCGGTTATTCGGAAGCCGTAGCAGAAGGCGGTAACTCTCTATCAGCCCGCTAATCGGATTCATCAACCGGTTATGGCAAAACGAAACCCCGCACAGTTCATCACGCTGCGCGGGGTCTTCGTTTGTGATAGCTGATTTAGGTACAATACCGTAGCGTTTTAACACCGTGGAAAATTTATCACACGGAAAATTTTTTGTCAAGCGCGGCGGCGGAGCAGCTTGACAGATTTTTGGGCGCGTGATACCATTGGCGCACTGCGGAGGAGTGTCCGAGCGGTTGAAGGTGCTTGACTCGAAATCAAGTGTGGTCACAAGCCACCGTGGGTTCGAATCCCACCCCCTCCGCCATAAAATGAAATCATCAAGCCCGTCGATTCGTCGGCGGGCTTTAGTTTACAACCCGCTGAAATTTTGATAGACTGGCGCGAGTCAAAGGAGGAGTAATCATGAAAGTTATTTTGCAGGAAGATGTAAAAAAAGTCGGCGCGAAAGGTGAAGTCGTCGAAGTGTCGGACGGTTACGGGCGCAATTATCTTTTGCCGAGAAAGTTGGCGGTCGAAGCAAGCGTCGCGAACTTGAACACCGCCAAAGTCAAAGCCGAGAACAAAGCGCGCAAGGCTCGGCAGGAGGCGGACGAAGCGAAGCTCCTCGGCGCGCAGCTGGAAAAAATTTCCGTGAAGATACCCGTGCGTCTCGGCAAGGACGGAAAACTTTTCGGGTCGGTCGGCGGCTCGGATGTCGCCAAAGCTCTCAAGGAAAATCATTCGCTCAACGTCGACAAGAGAAAAATTTCAATCGCGGGCGAAGTCACGGGCGTCGGCGTTTATGACGCGGTGATTAAACTTCACCCCGAAGTCACGACGAAAATTAAAATCGAAGTCGTCGAAGGTTAATCATGTTCAGAAAATTTTTCAACCGCAAAGATTCATCGCGCGCGCGGCAAGAGACTGACCTTGACAGAGAAATTTCCGCGCTGTACGGAATTTTGGTCGACGTCATGGGTTCGGACAGATTGGTTTTGCAGGCGGGCAAGATGGACGCGTTGCGATACATGCGCTCGCACGACCCCGCCGAACGAGTGCTCGCGCTGCGCCGAATCCTTGAAGAAAATCCGACGCTCTCTCCGCCGCCCAAGCCTTCAGAGATTCAAGCGGAAGTTCGATTGGTATCCGAGATGATTGCCGACATCATGGCGCGCCGACAGATTGAAGACAAAATCGAGCGCAAGATAAACGAGAAGATGGAGAAGGAACATCAGGATTACGTCAAGGACATTCGCATGCAAGTGCTGCGCGAGGAAGACCCGAAGGTCGAATCGCCGCACGACAAAAAAAAGCGCGAGGAACTTCAGGAGCTGGAAGAAATTCATCTCACGCAGTCGGTCATGGAACTTTTGCGGCCGCGTTCGCTGGAAGAAATCGTCGGGCAGGAGCGCGCGGTCAAATCACTGCGTTCGAAGCTCGCGTCGCCTTATCCGCAGCATTTAATCCTTTACGGTCCGCCGGGCGTCGGCAAGACCACTGCCGCCCGATTAATTTTGGAAGCTGTGCGCGGCACGCCGTTAAGTCCCTTCAAAGAGAACGCGCCCTTCGTCGAGACGGACGGCACGACCCTGCGCTGGGATCCGCGCGACGTAACCAATCCGCTCATCGGCTCCGTTCACGACCCGATTTATCAGGGCGCGCAACGTCAGCTGGCGGACAGCGGCATCCCCGAACCGAAACCGGGGCTCGTCACCGACGCGCACGGCGGAATTCTTTTCATCGACGAAATCGGCGAGATGGATATCATGCTCCAAAATAAATTGCTCAAAGTTTTGGAGGATAAGCGCGCGTTCTTCGAGTCGAGTTATTACGACCCGACGAACGAAAAAATTCCGCCGTATGTCAAAATGCTTTTCGAGAAGGGTGCGCCTGCTGACTTCGTGTTAATCGGCGCGACGACCCGTGACGCCTCGGCTCTCAATCCCGCGTTGCGTTCGCGCTGTGCAGAAATTTATTTCGAGCCGCTCACGCCCGCGCACATCGTCGAAATTATTTTGAACGCCGCAAAGAAACTCAACGTCGAGTTGGAGGACGGCTTGGCGGAGACAATCAGCGAGTACACGATTGAAGGACGCAAGGCGATTAACATCCTCGCCGACGCTTACAGCCTTGCCCTTGACCGCGCCGAAGACAAAACTTTGCACATCGACCGCCCGATTAAAATTTCCAAGCAAGACGTTTACGAAGTCGCGCAAGTCAGCCGCCTTTATCAATACGTCACGAAGAAGGCGTCGAGTAAGTCGACGGTCGGACACATCTTCGGGCTGGGCGTCAGCGGTTTCCTCGGCTCTGTCATCGAGATTGAGGCGGTGGTTTTTCCTGCGGCGGAGAAGGGCAAGGGCACGATTCGTTTCAATGAGACGGCGGGCTCCATGGCGAAGGATTCGGTCTTCAACGCGGCGAGTGTCCTGCGCAAAGTCACGGGCAAAGACATTCACGACTTCGACGTGCACATAAACGTAATCGGCGGCGGCAACATCGACGGACCGAGCGCGGGCACGGCGATACTGGCGGCTCTGGTCAGCGCGGTCACCGGCAAGGAGATTCGTCAGGACGTGGCAGTCACCGGCGAAATTTCTCTGCAGGGCAAAGTTCGTCCCGTCGGCGGCGTCTTCGAGAAGGCTTACGGCGCGAAGCAGGCGGGAATAAAAATTTTGGTAATCCCGAAGGAAAACGCCAAGGACATTCCAAAAGGTCACCTCGGCTTAAAAATTTTCCCCGTCGCCACGGCGGAGGACGCGTTCAAAAAAATTTTCGCCGAGCCGATTGAGTTCGTCGACGAGAAAAAAGTTTCGTTGAGCAAGGACGAGCAGATAAAAAAAATTTCCTCCACGAAAGTCACGTCGGAGGAATTGAAAATGCTGACGGGCGATTGAATTCAATTAGGAATTTGGAATTAGGAATGAAAAAAATAATTCCTAACTCCTAATTCCTCATTCCTAATTAAACTGCGGAGCCTCAACCCCAGAACATGTGCTTTTTCCAAAAAATTATCGCGGCGATGATTGAGGCGAGCAGAGCAATCGCAATGACGATTATAAAGCCTGAGGCGTTTTCGCTGAGCGGGACGGGCACGTTCATGCCGAAGAAGCTGGCGATAACCGTCGGCACCGCGATGATAATCGTCATGGCGGCGAGAAATTTCATGACCATGTTCTGATTGTTCGAGATTATCGACGAAAAAATATCCGCCATCTGCGAAAGGATTTGGCTGTACATTTCGACCATCTCGCGCGCCTGTTTGTTCTCAATGATAACGTCTTCGAGCAGGTCTTCGTCCTCCTCGTAAATTTCCAAAATGCCTTCGGTGGTTCGGCTGTTGCGCAGGCGCAAAAGTTTTTCAAAGACAGCGTCGTTGGAGCGGAGCGCGGCGTTGAAGTAAGTCAGACCCTTTTGCAGTTCCATCAGCCGCAAGATATCCGAGTTGCGCATCGAGCGGCGCAGTTGCTCTTCGATTTCGTCGGAGAGCTTATTTATTTGCCGCAGGTACCGCAGATAAAAAGTTGCCGAGCGATACAAAATTTCAAACAGAAATTGCGTGCGCTTGTAAGTGTGGAAGAGGCGCGCCGTCCGCTGATTGAAACTGCTCATGACGGGTGTCTCCTCCAGGCAAACGGTGATTATGTGCTGCTTTGTCAGGATGATTGACAGCGGCAAGGTGTCGTAACTTTCTTCCTCGCGCACGAGCGGCACGTTCGTCAAAATCATGACCGAGCCGTCTTCCACGTCTAAGTGCGAGCGTTCTTCCTCGTCGAGAGCCGCGCGCAAAAAATCCGGTTCGACGTGCGTCAACGCGCTGACCTCGCGCAATTCATACGGCGTCGGGTCCACGATATTTATCCACGCGCCCTTCTGCAGCGTCTTGAGCGTCAGCGGCTCCAAGTGCCCCGACTCTTGCGATTTGTAAATTTCAACCAACGGTATCGCCCCCGTTCTGTCAGTTAGGAGTTTGGAGTTAGGAGTTAGGAGTTGAAAAAATTTTTTCTTGTCCCTACTCCCTTGTCCCTTGTCCCTGAATTTTACTACATTTGCGCCGCAGATTGAAGGAAAAATTTTTCCCGCGCGTAATTTATCGCTTGCACAGCTTGAGGAGGATTCGTTCCAAGACTTCGACATCCGCGCGGCCGGTTTTCAATTTGAAGTCCGCCTCCGCCAACTCCACGAAGACTTCCTCCAAAATTTTTTCGCGATAAGTTTTGGAAGTCTCGCCGAGTTTCTGAGCGACGTAAGGATTCATTTCCAGCGGCTCGCCCAAGCGTCGCCCCGTGATTCCTTGCGCCATGAAAAATTTCGCGCGGAGCAGGCGGCGCACGTGATTAACCAGCAGAGTCGTGACCAGCGGAATTTTTGAACGGTCGCGCGCTTGCATTCGCAGAAGGTAAATTGCTTTCTTGAGTTTCTTTTCGTCCACTGCGTCCGTCAGCGCGAAGTTCGACACTTCGGGCGGCGCGAGCATGTTCCTCCGCAAGTCCGCCGCAGTTATCTCATTGCCCGCGACGTTGAGTGCAACTTTGTCCAATTCGTTCTCCAAATACCACAGAGAAATTTCCGGCAGGATTCCGATTCGCTCATTGAAATGCCGACGCGCCTCGCCGCGCATGATTTTTCCCAGCGACGAAAGTTTTTCATCGAGCCACTCGTTAATCTCCCACGGCCGCAACGGTTCCGCCTCAAGCGCCGCCCCGACCTGCGAAATTATTTTGTAAAGCTTGCGCCGCTTGTCCGCCGCCTTCGCCGTGAAGATTACAAAATTCGTCGGCTGCATGTCCCGCAAAATATTTTCCAGCCGCTCAAATTTTTTCTCCGCGCTGAAGAAGGTCGCGTTCTTGACGAGCACAACATTTTTCTCGCCGAAGAAAGGAGAACTGTCAATCGCGCCGGCAATTTCGCTGAGGGCGGGCTTCGTGTCGCAGTCAAAAGTTATCAGCTCCGTCGCCCTGTCGATACCGAGCCGCGATAAAATTTTCTCGCGCGCCTTGTCGATGAAAAAAGTTTCCGCGCCGCACAAAAGATAAACATTTTTCAGCCCGCCGTCGAGCGCGCTCATGAATTCTTTGAACTTCACGTTATCACCCCAAGGAGATGTTTTGAAATGATTCTTCGAGACGTTTACGCCGAGATTGATCTGGCCGCCGTCCGACACAATTTAACCGAGATTCGCCGCCGAATCAATCCCGCATCAAAATTTTGTGTGGTCGTCAAGGCGAACGCTTACGGGCACGGCGCGCTTGAAGTTTCCAAGGTTGCCGTCGAGTGCGGCGCAGATTTTTTGGCGGTCGCCACCGTCGAGGAGGGTTTGGAACTTCGCCGCGCAAATTTTTCTCTGCCGATTTTGCTTCTCGGATTGATTCCGCACGAGGCAGCCGAAGTCGTCGTCGCCAACGATTTGACTCAAGCCGTCGCCGACATCTCGCTCGCCGAAAAAATTTCCGACGCCGCCCGACGCCTCCGCAAAGTCGCAAAGGTTCACCTGAAGATTGAAACGGGCATGGGCAGAATCGGTGCCGCGCCCGACGAGGCAGTCGCCCTTGCCGAAAAAATTTCCCGCCTGCCGAACGTCGAGCTTGAGGGAATGTTTTCGCACTTCGCCGACGCCGATTCATCGGACAGGACGTTCACGAATCATCAAATCGAAATTTTCAAGGCGACGGCGGAAAAAATTCGGGCGGCGGGTGTCGCGATAAAAATTTTTCACATCGCCGAATCCGCCGCGGCTCTGGACATCTCCGAAGCGCACTTCGATATGGTTCGTTCGGGGATAATAAATTACGGGCTGTATCCTTCCGCCGACGTTCGCCGCACGATTGCACTCAAGCCCGTCATGAAACTCATCGCGCGAATCGTTTACCTGAAAAAAATTTCTGCGGGCGTGTCGATTGGTTACGGTCGCGAATTCGTCGCCGCGCGCGATTCGCTGATTGCCACGCTGCCGCTGGGTTATGCCGACGGTTACATTCGCGCGTACAAAAATTTTCATGTGGAAGTTCGCGGCCGGCTCGCGCCCGTGGCAGGAAGAGTTTGCATGGACCAGACGATGATTGACGTGACGGACGTGAGCGGCGTGCAGGTCGGCGACGAAGTGATTTTATTCGGCTCGGATTTAATTTCTGCCGACGCCGCCGCCCGCCACCTGAACACGATTAATTATGAGGTGACTTGCTTGGTCTCGGCGCGTGTGCCACGGATTTTTATCAACGCGTGAACGAACGGAGGATTGGCAAATGAAATTTGTATCGTGGAACGTCAACGGGCTGCGCGCGCGCCTGAAGAAAGATTTCATGCCGGCGTTCAAAAAACTCGGCGCGGATATTTTTGCCGTGCAGGAAATAAAAATGCAGGCGGGCGAGGCCATCGTCGAGCTCAACGGTTATCGGCAGTTTTGGAATTACGGGGAGCGCAAAGGTTATTCGGGCACGGCGATTTTTTCTCGCGTGGAGCCGAAAGGATTCACCTGCGGAATCGGCGTCGACGAGTTCGACCGCGAAGGGCGCGTCATCACTCTCGACCTTGGAGAAATTTTTTTCGTCAACGTTTACGTTCCGAACTCGCACAACCTTGAGTGGCTGGAGCGGCGCATGAGCTGGGAAGATTCTTTCCGAAATTTTCTGCGCGGACTCGATAAGCGCAAGCCCGTGATTGTCTGCGGAGATTTTAACGTGGCACATCAGCCGATTGATTTAAAAAATCCCGCGTCGAATCATCAGAGCGCGGGATTCAGCGACGCCGAGCGCGGCAAGTTCACCGAGCTGTTGGACGCCGGCTTCGTCGATATTTTTCGCCGCCGCAATCCCGGGCTGACGGGTGCTTACACCTGGTGGAGTTATCTGAGGAAAGCGCGCCTCACGAATGCGGGCTGGCGAATCGATTATTTTTTAATTTCGGAGCGGCTGACGGATAAAGTCGTCGACGCCACGATTGAGAACGAAATTTTCGGCAGCGATCACTGCCCCGTGACTTTATCAATCCAAGATTTTTGTTAAGACCGCCGCGTTATTTCTTGTGCTTGACCAAATCGGCTTGGAACCATTTTTCGGAAATTTTTTTCGTCGTGCCGTCGGCGACCATCTCGTCGAAAACTTTTTGAACTCTGTCGCGCAAAGCCGTGTCGCTCTTGCGGAAGCCGATTCCAATTTCCGTGGCGGGTCCGATTGTCACCTCGGTTATCTCAAACTTGCGCGGGATTTTGCTCAGCTCATAACGCGCCGCCAATTCGTCGACGACCAGCACTTCAACTTTTCCTTCCGACAAATCTGCGAACGCCTGCTTGAACGTGCCGTAAGTTTTAAATTCCTTGATACTGTTCATGAGTCCTTTGTTGCCGGCGATATAATCTTCGGAGTTCGAGCCGGCTTGCGTGCCGACGATTTTTCCCGCCAAATCATATTCGGAGAGATAAGTTGAGTCGCTGCTCCTCTTGCTCAAAAGAATTTGGCGGTTGTCCATGTACGGCTTGCTGTAAAGGATTCGCTCTTGGCGTTCGGGCGTGATGTCCAGCCCGTTCCAAATGATATCGATGTGTCCCGCGTCCAAATCGTTTTCCTTGTTGTTCCAGTTTATCGGCTTGAATTCAATCTTCACGCCCATGCGCTTGGCTGCCTCATTCGCCAGGTCGATGTCGAAGCCGACGAGCTCTCCGTCCTTGTCCCTGAACCCGAACGGCGCGTATTCGTCGTCGAGCCCGATTACCAGCGTCCCGTTATATTTCGGGTCGTTGACATCCTTTGAACCTTGTTGAGAGCCGCCGCAACCCGCAATAAAAAAAATCATCAGCAGGAGCGGCAGAAAAATTTTCTTCATGCTCCAAAACTCCTCCGCGAAAAATTTTTGTCAATCACGGCTTCGATTATATTTGCCGCCCGCGTAATTGTCAAAAAATTTTTTGTCGACGTGAAAAATTTTTTCTGATATAATCACCGCAGATAAAAATTTTTTGGAGGCGGAAGGGATGATTTGGAAAATTCTTGACCTTGTGTTTGATGACCGTGTCGCCCGAGTATTTGCGGCGATTGTTTTGCTATTCTTCTCTTACATGATTATCTTTGAAAAAAATTTTGAAAGTGTGGACAACTTCACTAGCGGTTTTGCGGTCGCGTTGGCTGTCTACAAATTGTTTTTGAGTTCAGACGAAGAGCAGCCGCGCAGAAAAATTCCGTGGAGGAGAAGAGCGTCATGAAGATTTTCCTTGTGCTGGACGTGGTGGCTTTTGTCTTGATGGCGATTTTTCTCATCCGCGAAGACTCGGTCAGCTGGTGGCACGTCATCGCAGGCTTCGTCATGGGCACATCTCTTCATGAGGTTCTGACATTTTTCCGCGACCGTGAACGCGCCCGCAACCAAAGAAAGTTGAGGTGAGTGCCGTGAAAAAAATCGGAGACTTTGTCAGGCGAATCGGCAGAAGAAATTTTTTGATTCTGTGCTTCATTCCGTTCGGCGGCTTCTTCTTCTATCACGACGGCTTGCCCGGATTGCTCGCGGCGATTTTCGGCTGGTGGCTCGGCGGCATCATTTACGAGTGGAAGGACAGCAAGCGGCGGCTGAAAAATTTTTTGCGGCGGCGAACGCACTTTCAACTCAAACTGATGGTTCAGTCGATAATTTTCATTCCGATTGCCGCGCTGTGCACGTATCATTACGGCTGGAAAGGATTTTTGACGGCGTGTGCAGGCTGGCTCGTCGGCGAATTAATCTCACGAAAAATCTTCAAGTTCAAATGAAAAATTTTCCTCGCGACTCGCGGGGATTTTTTTTTTGCGCAGAAAAATTTTTGAGCGGCGTTTTCGTCCGAGAGGCGGCGGAAAGTTTTCAGAAAAATTTTTCAGCAAACGATTGACCTTAACTCAAATGTGCGATAAACTTTTACACAAAATTTTCCGGAGAATTTTTAACGAGGGTGAGTGGTATGGAAAAGGCAACGGTCGTTGTCATCGGCGGAGGAGCGACGGGGCTGGGCATCTTGCGCGATTTGTCCATGCGCGGCGTCAAAGCTCTGCTCGTCGAGAAAAAAGATTTGGTCAACGGCGCAAGCTCGCGTTACCACGGATTGCTGCACAGCGGCGGACGTTATGCCGTCAAAGACCAAGAGGCGGCGCGCGAGTGCATTATCGAGAATCAAATCATGCGCAAGATTGGGCGGAGCTGCGTCGAGCCGTGCGGCGGAATGTTCACGCGCTTGGATATCGACGACGAGGCTTACGAGGAACTTTGGGTCAAAGGCTGCGCGGACAGCGGAATCGAGGCGACGCCCATCACTTTGGACGAGGCGTTCAGATTGGAGCCGCGACTTTCCCGCAAGCACGTCAAGAGCGCGTACCTTGTGCCCGACGCGGCCGTCGACGGCTTCCGCATGTCTTGGCAGCTGATTGATTCGTCGAAACGTTACGGCGGACAGCTCAAAACTTACACGGAAGTTATCGGCTTCGACAGCGTGAACGGCGAACTTCGCGGCGTAAAAGTTCGCGACCAATTCACGGGCGCGCAATACGAAATCGGCTGCGATATCGCGGTCAACGCGGCGGGCGGCTGGGCAGGCTTCGTCGGCAAACTCGCGGGCGTCGAAATCGGCGTTCAGCCCGACAAAGGCACGCTCATTGCTTTCAATCAAAGAATCGTCAATCATGTCGTCAATCGGTTGCACAAGTCATCCGATGGCGATATTTTTGTTCCTCACGGGTCAATCACAATCCTCGGCACGTCGTCGATGAGTGTGCCCGACCCCGAAGACACTTCCACTTCGCGCGAAGAAGTTGAGAGCCTTTTGAAAATCGGCGAGCAAACCTTCGAGGACTTGCGCGACTTCAGAATCTTGCGGACGTTCGCCGGCTCAAGACCGCTTTACATTCCGCCGGGCGGAGCTGTCGGACGCAGTGCTTCACGCGGCTTTGCAATCGTCGACCACGAACGCGACGGCTTGAAAGGACTGTTCACAATCGTCGGCGGAAAGTTTACGACGTATCGGCTGATGGCGGAGAAAATGTGCGACCAAATTTGCGCCAAGCTCGGAAATAAAACTCCATGCCGCACTGCCGAGGAACCGCTCGTCGAGGAAGTGGCGGAAGAGGATAAAGCGCGCGCGAAAAAATTTTTCCCGTCTTACGGCGTGAACCTGGCGGCAACTCGTCTGGGCGTCGACAGATTTAAAAAAGTTGTCGCGAGGCTGGAGGCTGACCCCGAAAGCCGCGAACTCGTCTGCGAATGCGAAAACGTCACGCGCGCCGAAGTCGAGGAGATTTGCAAGGACGACACGAGTTTTATCGTCAACGATGTGCGGCGGCGGACGCGAATCGGCATGGGCACCTGCCAAGGAAATTTTTGCGCGCTGAGGGCGGCGGCGGTCTTCGCGGACATGGGCGTCGAACCTTCCGCGAAAGATTCACTCGCCCGCCTGAAAGAATTTTTGCAGGGACGCTGGAAGGGAATTCGCCCCGTGCTCCTCGGACGAACTCTTCGCGAAACGGAAATGACGCGCGCGATTTACGAACTCTCAATGAACGTGACGGGAGGTGAGCCGCAATGAAAACTTCGGACTTGATTGTAATCGGCGGCGGGCTCAGCGGATTTATGGCGGCGGCGGTTGCGGCTGACCGCGGACAAAAAGTTTCGCTGCTCACTTACGGCTCCGGCTCGTTGCCTCTTGCCAGCGGCGCGATTGATTTTCTCAACGCAAAAGCTCCCGACGCCGCGATTAAAAATCTTCCCGACCATCACCCGTACAAAAAAATCGGCGCGAAGGCACTCGACGCCGCGGCAAAATTTTTCGTCGACGTGACCGCGCAAGCCGACCTTCCATACGTCGGCAGGCTCAGCGCGCAAATCCCAATCGTCACGGCCGTCGGCACGCTGAAATATTCCGCGCTCGCTCCCGAATCGATGGACGCCTCCCGCCTCGCCGATAAGAAAAAAATTTTCGTCGTCGAGATAAACGGGCTCAAAGATTTTTACGCCAAGATGCTCGCCGACAATCTCAAAAAATATTTCCCCGAAAAAATTTTTGAAGTCGCAAAGCTCGACCTCAACCTGCTCGGCGGGCGCGACATCACCTGCATGGACGCCGCGCAAATTCTTTCGGGCAACGAACAAATCCTCGCGGACGGGCTCAAAACTTTGGACGCGGGCGACGACGACGCAATCATCATTCCGCCGATTTTGGGTTTGGAAGGAAATTCTTCGCGCGCCGAAGTCAAACCGCAGCTCCGCGCTCAAATTTTTGAAACGACTTGCCTGCCGCCCTCGCCGCCCGGAATTCGTCTTCAGCGGGCGTTCATAAAATATCTGCAGAAGTCGGGCGTCAGGATTTTTGAAAACTCCAAAGTCATTCGCGCTGTCGTCGACGGCAAAAAAGTTTCGGGCGTCGTCGTCGAAAATTCTGTCCGCGAAAAAATTTTCCCCGCGAAAAAAATTATCCTCGCGACGGGCGGATTTTACAGCGGCGGAATCGTCATGCGCGAATTCGACGAGCCGCGCGAGCCGATTTTCGACATTCCCGTGTTCTTCCCGACGGGCGCGGAAAATTGGAGCAACAAAAATCTTTTCGGCGACGCGCCGCAGGGTTTTTCGATGACGGGCATTTTCACGGACGAGAGATTGCGCCCGATTGACGAGAGCGGAAAAATTTTATTCGAGAACGTTCACGTGGTCGGCGCGAATCTCGGCGGCTGCGACAAAATTTTTGAGCGGTCGGCGGGCGGCATTGCAATTTCTTCCGCGTACAAAGCCGCGACGGTTTAAGTGATTGACGAACTTGAGGCCGTCCCGGATGGACGGCCGCGCTGCACACGCCGCAGGACAGCGGCGTCCAGCGCACACCGGGCTGCGGATAACTCGTTCGTTCGGTTTATGAGCGACCAACGCCCCCGCGAGGCTCCCTTTTCTTTTGCTTCTTTTCTTTTGGGTGAGCAAAAGAAAAGAAGGTTCAAAAAAATAAAAGTCATTGAACGATTCAATCGAAGACACCCGCAACGAATCAATCACCAAAACCGTCGAAGGAGGTTTTTTCATGAGCGACAAAACTCAAGCGATTTTCACGGGCGACCGCTGCCTGTCGTGCACCGGCTGCATGGCGAGCTGCCCCGTCATGGCGGCGATTAAAGATTATTGCGGACCGAAGCTCGTCGGACCTGCGCACGGGCGAATGCATTTCGCGCAAGAGGATATCGAGGCGACTTTGGAATTTTGTTCCAACTGCAAGAGCTGCGACCGCGCGTGTCCGTCGGGCGTGGCGGTCTCCACGCTCAACATGCTCAAGCGCGCCGAGTATTACAAAACTCATCCGCACACGCAGGCCGAGGACATGATTGCTCACGGCGAGCGCATGGCGAAGTTGATTCGCAAAATTCCCTTCGGCGCGACGGTTTCAAATCTCGGAATGGGATTCGGCAAGGCGTTGAATATTTTCGACAAGCTTGGTCTCGCCGGCGAACGCAACATGCCCGCTTACGCCTCCACGTCCTTTAAAAATTTTTTCCCGCGAATCACTCAGCCGACGACGGGCAAAAAAGTTGTCCTGTTCACGGGCTGCTTCATCAACGACAACGAGCCGCAGGTCGGCAAAGCTTTCGTCAAAGTCATGAACGCGAACGGTTACGAAGTTTTAATCGACAAAGCTTTCAACTGCTGCGGGTCGCCGCTGGTCGTCACGGGCTACTTGGACGAGGCGAGGCAACACGCCGACAACAACGCCGCGCGGATTTTGGAGTGGAAGAGCAAAGGAATTTCCGTCGTCACTCCCTGCACGAGCTGTTCGCTGATGTTGAAGGAAGAGTATCATGAACTTTTCGGCGAAGACAAATTCCACGAGGCGGCGGAGAATGTTTACGACGCGTTTGAGTTTTTGGAGATTCTTCAGGAGCGCAAAGCCTTCAACGAAAATTTGAAACCGCTCAAGCAAAAATTTTTGTATCACGTGCCGTGCCATTTGAAGTCGCAGGCAATCGGTTTGCCCGCCGCAAATATTTTGGAAGAGGCGGGCGCGAAGGTTCAGACGGCGGACGCGGGTTGTTGCGGCATTTCGGGCAATTACGGCTTCCGCAAAGACAAATACGAAATCTCCATGAAGATTGGCGCGAAACTTTTTGAACGCGTCAAGCAGAATGACTTCGACAAAGTTATCAGCGACTGCGGCACCTGCCGAATGCAAATTCATCACGGCTCAGGAATCAAGCCCTGCCACCCGATTGAAATTTTGGCGGAGGCTTATAGTTAATTAGGGGCTGTTGGTAAATTAAAAGTGAATAACACAAGCAGCGAGTAAAACAAAATTCTCAAAGCAACCAGCCAATTTGTCGTAGCGGGTGGAGACGTGGCGGTAATTTTTGATTCGCTGAAAAAAACGCTCGACGATATT
>JAFXQM010000003.1 GCA_017527075.1 Selenomonadaceae bacterium | reverse complement strand
CGTCGAGCGTTTTTTTCAGCGAATCAAAAATTACCGCCACGTCTCCACCCGCTACGACAAATTGGCTGGTTGCTTTGAGAATTTTGTTTTACTCGCTGCTTGTGTTATTCACTTTTAATTTACCAACAGCCCCTAGGAATTTGAAATTAGGAATGAGGAATGAAAAGCTTGTCACAATTCCTAATTCCTAATTCCTAATTAAACAAGGCGTCGGCGAATTCTTTTGCGTTGAAGGGGCGCAGGTCGTCGAGTCGTTCGCCCACGCCCACCCACTTCACGGGAATGTTGAGTTGCTCCTTTATCCCGATAATCATTCCGCCCTTGGCTGTGCCGTCGAGTTTGGTTAAGACGATTCCGGTTATGCCCGCCGTCTGCGAAAACAATTCCGCCTGCCGCAAAGCATTTTGACCGGTCGTGGCGTCGAGGACGAGCAGCACTTCGTGAGGCGCGCCGTGAATTCCCTTGCCGAGGATGCGATTGATTTTTTTGAGCTCCTCCATCAGATTGAATTTATTTTGCAGACGCCCCGCCGTGTCGACGAGGAGCACATCCATCTTTTGCGCGACGGCTGAGCGCGCGGCGTCGAGGGCAACGCTTGACGGATTGGAGCCTTCGGAGTGTTTGACGAACGCCGAGCCCGTCCTTTGCGCCCAAATCTCCAACTGGTCAATCGCGCCCGCACGGAAGGTATCGGCCGCCGCCATCATGACTTTTTTTCCTTGCGCGCTGTAATACGCCGCGAGCTTGCCGATTGTCGTGGTTTTGCCCGCGCCGTTGACGCCAATCATCAAAATCACACGCGGCGGCACAACGTCGACGGTCGAGCCCTCCTCCTCCGTGAGTATCTCGCGAATTTGATTCGCCAAAAAATTTTTCACATCGGCGGGTGAATTTATTTCCGCCTTGCGCACGCCCTTGCGCAGCCCCGTGATTAATTTCTCGGTCGTCGCCATGCCCACGTCCGAGGTTATTAAAGTTTCTTCCAGTTCGTCGAGCAACTCATCATCAATCTTCGTCGAGCCGTGAAGAATTTCATCAATCTTGTCAATAAATTTTTCGCGGGTCTTGGTCAAGCCCGCCTTCAGTCTGTCGAAGAATCCCATTTCAAAAACCTCCTCGCCGAATATTTTATCAGATTGCCAATCGTTTGCAACAAAAAAGCCGCCCGACTTTGAGCGGCAAATTTTTTTCAGCCGACGAGCCGCCACGAGTTTTACGAAAAATTTTCCCGCATAAAAAAAAAAGCCGCCCGTCTTGAGCGGCAAATTTTTTTTCAGCTGATTAAGGGCGCGACGATTCTCACGAGCAGCGAGCCGAAACTGAAACCTTCGGCGACATCCTCACGGGCGACGAGCGGCAATCGCGCCACGGGCTTTCCGTCGTAACGCAGGACAACTTCGCCGAGAACTTTTCCCCTTTCAATTCCTTTGCCCGCGTCGACAACTCTCGGCAGGTCGTAAGTCACTTTCAAAAGTTTGGAGTCTTCGCCGGCCATCAGCGGGAAATTCAAACTCTCATTGACGGCAACGCGCACGGTTGCCTTCTTGCCGCCGCGCACGAAAACTTTTTTCTCCGTGAGCTCCTTATTAATCCCGTCAACCATCCGCACGCGTTCGAAGCCGTAATTCAAAAGATTGGCGGCGTCGTCGAAGCGAGTGTCGTGGTCGGGCGAGTGCATGATGATTGCAATGAGTTCAATTTCTCCACGCTTGGCGCAGGCGGCCAGACATCCGCCCGCCGCTTTCGTCCAGCCGGTCTTGATTCCGTTCGCGCCCTTGAACTTGCCCAAAAGTTCGTTCGTGTTGTTGAGCTCGCTCCATTTTTCTTTCGGGTGAATCCAATGAATCGAAGTGCGCCGAGTCTCCACGATTTTTCGGAAGTCGGCGTTCTTCATGCAGTAAACGGCAATGCGCGCCATGTCCGCCGCCGTCGAGTAGTGATTGGGATTGGGCAAGCCGTTCGGGTTTGCGAAGTGAGAATTTTTGCAGCCGATTGCCCGCGCCTTATCGTTCATCAAGTCGGCGAAATTTTCCGTGGAGCCTGAGATTGTTTGCGCCAGAGAAATTGCGCCGCCGTTTTCAGAGACGAGCATGACGGCGGTTATCATGTCGCGCACGCTGACCGCGTCGTTTGCCGCCCAGCTGAGAGTGTTGTCCTCTGCGTTGACTGCCGTCTGACTCATAATGGTTTCTTCCAGCGGGTCGAGTTTTTCCAGCGCGAGCACGCACGTCAACATTTTTGTCATGCTTGCGGGTTCGCGTTCGGTGTCGGAATTTTTTTCCCAGATGATTCTTCCCGTCGAAGCCTCAACGAGTATCGCCGAGTCCGCCAAAACTTTCGGGTCGTCAGCCGCCGCCTGCGCTGAAAAATTTATCATCAAGCCGACGGAGAAAATTATTGCCGCGAAAAATTTTTTCATTTCACACCATCATCATTGCCGCGATGAAATTGTAAACGCCGAACGCGCCGATTGCCATGCCCGCGTACCAGAAGCCGATTTGTTTCATGAGCCCCGCCAGCGACGTCAGAAGGATTGCGATTTGCAAATACGTCAGCGAGCCCGCGAAGCTCCTGTTCAGTTCAAGGTAATGGTCGCGCTCCTTTTCCTTCGCCTGAGTGCTTGCCTTAATCTCGTCCTGCTCTTTGTCGTAACGTTCAATCGTGTCGATACAAGTTTTCTTCAGCTGCTCAAATTTTTCGGGGTCGGAATTGACGGGCGGAAAAAGATTCGCCAGTTCGAGTTGGATTGCGTACATCGTTTGCTTAATGCTCTTCGCCTGATAATAAGCCCAGCCGTCCGACGCTTGGTTCTGCGCGAGAATTCCTTTGCTTGCGTTCGCGCCGGCGTAAAGTGAGGCGAACGTCGCGCAAATCGCCAAAACCAAAGCGGTCAACGCGATTAACTGATTCGTCCGTTTTGAAAAATCTTTTGTCTCTTCAGAAGTTTTTTTGTCGTCAGCCAAAATTTATTCCTCCTCGGAAGTTGCGTTGTAAATTTTATAAATTTCATCGGTGTATGAGCCGTCGTCGTTGTGAACAATCAGCGGCGGAAGAATTTTCAAGTTGCCGACGTTCGCGCCGACCACCGCCTCCAGCATTATCAAGTTCGCGTCGCGCCCCGCCTTCGGATGAATCGTCCGCAAGCGTTTCATTTCCATTTGATGGCGATGAAGCGCGTCGACAATCTCGCAGAGCCGAGACGCCAAGTGAATCATGAAGAACGCGCCGTGAAATTTCAAAACGAAACGCGCGGCAGTCACCACGTCCTCCAGCGTCGCAGTGAACTCGTGACGTGCCCGCGCAATCCCAAAAATTTTATTCGGCTCGCCGTTTGTCAGCGGCGTGTAAGGCGGGTTTGCAATCGCCGCGTCAAAACTCTCCGCCTTGAAAATTTCTCGGTGCCTTCGATAATCGCCCTCCACGACGAAAATTTTTTCCGACAAGCCGTTGAGTTCGACGTTGCGCCGCGCCAAGTCAGCCATGCGCGAATTCAATTCGACCGCACAAATTTCTTTTACGTCGTCGGCGATTAACAGCGGAATCACTCCCGTGCCCGTGCCCAAGTCAATGACGCGCGAATTTTTTTTGAAGCGCGGGAAGTGGGCGATAAGCACCGCGTCCATCGAAAAACAAAATTCGTTTTCGTCTTGAATGATAACACGCCCCGACCTCATCAAGTCATCAAGCCGTTCGCCTTCGCGCAGCTGAATCATTTCCTTGGGTCTCGTCGGGATTGTCGACGCGTTCTGTCGCCGCGCGGCCGCGTCGGGCGTTCGGGTCTCTCGGAACGATTTGCGCGCTCAACATTTTCCGTTCGCGTGTGTCGACGATTATAATTTTCCGACCTGCGCGGGCGTTCGGGTCTTTGAGGACGTTCGGGCTGCCGCGGCGGCTCAATCGGTTTGACTTCCTCAGAGTGCTCGGCTCCCTCGACCGATTCCAAATCGTCGGCGTTGACCGGCAAAATATCTTCCCAGCTCGTGACGACGGTTTTATTCGTGTCCAAAAGAATGGTTGCGTTTCTGCGCGAGTAACTCACCGCGACGACTTTGCCTTCGCCGTCCGCCACGACCACGCGACTGCCTTGCTTCGGCTTGAACGTGACGCTTGGTTGCGCAGGGCAGTTATCGCAATACAAATCGTTCTCGTATTTGAGGCAGCACATGAGCCGCCCGCATACGCCGCTGATTTTCGTCGGGTTGAGCGATAAGTTTTGGTCTTTTGCCATGCGAATCGACACGGGAATAAAATCTCCCAAGAACGACGCGCAACACAGAGGACGCCCGCAGCCGCCCATGCCGCCCAAAAGTTTTGCCTCATCGCGGACGCCGACCTGCCGCAGCTCGATTCGCGTGCGGAAAATCGACGCCAAGTCCCTGACCAAATCTCTGAAGTCAACGCGCCCGTCCGCCGTGAAGAAAAAAATTATTTTGTTCACGTCGAAGGTGAATTCCACATTGATTAACTTCATCGGCAGCCCGTGCTCTTGAATTTTATCCTGACAAATTTGGAACGCGCGCTTTTCGTCCGCCCGATTTTCTTCCAGCTGTATCAAGTCCTGCTCGGTTGCCTTCCGATAAATTTTTCTCAGCGGCAACCCCGGCTCCGATTCGATATTTTCTCCTTCGACCAGCTCGCGCGCCCCGACGACAATTTTTCCGCACTCCAGCCCGCGCGACGTTTCCACGAGAACCGAATCACCTTTCGCCAGCTCTTCGTCGTTCGGCTCGAAATATAAAATCCTGCCCGCTTTCTTCAATCTTACTCCGATAACTTGCATGATTGCTCCTCGAAAATTTTTTGCAAACTATAACGCATTTGCTCGGACTTGGCAAGGCGCACGCCCGGCGCAAAAATTTTTTTCTAAGACTGTAACAGAATTCTCTAATCTGCGTATAAAAATCAGAAAGAAAAATTAAAAAATCACAAAGGAGAAATGAAAAATGACAAACACAATGGCAACCGAAATCCTCAGCATGAACGAACTCGACAGAGTGAGCGGCGGAACGAACCGCGAGTGTAAGGAACTCAAAAAGGCAATCCCGAACGTTCAAGGCTTCTTCGGAACACGCGAGCGCACGGAGAGTGAAGTCAAGCAGTGGCTGAAGGAAAATCTGGGAATCACGGCGACGCTCCATGACGGATTCTTCCTCGACCCGACCGACGACGCCGGCGACTCAAATCTTTACAAACTCGATTCAACCGGCAAGTACATCTCTCACGAAGAGACCATGGCAAAGATTAAAGACTTCCTCAAGGATAAGTAATTGAAAGGAGAAATGAAAATGACAAACACAATGGCAACTGAAATCCTCAGCATGAACGAACTCGACAGGGTCAGCGGCGGCACCTGGAAAGAATACTTCGAAATTGCAAACCTTCTGCCGAGTGCACTCTTAGAAAGTAGGAACGAGCTTGGTGAAACTTATTTTGCCAAATGCTACATGTATCCGAAGGAAGTGGAAGATTGGCTGAACAAAAACTTGGGTATTTGGGCAAATATCGATGCGGGTTCCAGTTTTAATCCGAGTCCGAGATCCAGCGAAAAAAATTCTTACAACAAATTCGGAAAATCCCTGACGCACAGCAAAGTTATCGCCGAAATTCACAATTACCTCGGCAAATGATTGGAGGAAAATAAAATGACAAAAGAAATGATGAGCATGGAACAACTCGACGCGGTGAGCGGCGGCACCAACGGCGAATACAAAGAGCTGCGCGACATTTTGCCGACAATGGGCATGAAAGGTCGATACAGGACAGTGGAAGAGGTAGAAGAATGGTTGAAAGTTAATCTTAAAATCGATGCAAAAATTGATATCGGCGGCTGGTGGAATCCTTTCAGCAGCGCAGGCGAAAAAAATATTTACATTCGAGACGGAAAAAGTTTGACGCACAGCAAGGTTATCGCTGAGATTAAAAATTTCGGCTACTAAAATTAAAAAATCCCTTCGGCTTCAGTCGGAGGGATTTTTTTAGTTAGGGGTTGTTGGTAAATTCAGGTAAAGAAAAAAACACAAGCAATGATAAAATGAATTTGAAAGTAGATCATTACTTATGTCAAATTCATTTTACCACAAAGATTTAACCGACGCTCAATGGAACAGAATAAAAATTGTGTTTGAAGAAAAGCCAAAGGTCGGATTTCAACGCCATCATGTGGATACTCAAAAGCGGAGCGCGTTGGCGCGATTTACCTGCCCGTTACGGTAATTGGAACAGCATTTATCACAAGTTTCGAAAATGGTGTTCCCTCGGTTTGTTTGAGCGACTGATGAAAATCATCAACGCCGACAAGGATAATTCAACCTTGCTTGAGCTT
>JAFXQM010000014.1 GCA_017527075.1 Selenomonadaceae bacterium | reverse complement strand
TTTTCTCTTTGTCACGTTTTGCCATATCAGGAGCGCCAAAACCCTCTTCGGTCATCTCCATCTGCTTCACCTCACCATTGATGCTGATCATGTCTTCGTTCAACTTCAGGCAGTAGATGCGGGGGTTGCCCCAATAAAGCCATGCCTGTCCATCATCATCAATCATCACAGTCGGGTCAATGTGATCCCAACTGCCGTTCTCATAGAGAGGCTTGCCAATGGCATCGCGGAATGGTCCAGTGGGAGAATCTGCCACAGCCACACCAATCGCCATACCGCCTGAAAGACGGGAATGGGCACAGATATACCAATAGAACTTGCCATTGCGCTCAATGGTTTGGCTCGCCCATGCACGGTCATCTGCCCAACTGAAACTTTCCAAGGCGAGAGGACTTCCGTGATCAGTCCAGTTCACCATGTCAGCAGAACTATACACGCGCCACTCCTGCATCCAAAAGAAATCAGCCTTGTCCTCATCATGACCTGTATAGACATAGATGCGGTCGCCATGTACCATCGGAGCAGGGTCGCTGGTAAACCAGGTCTGCACAAAAGGATTCTGTGCTGCTGCTTGCAGAGCCATAAGCGAAACTCCGCATACAGCACCTAAATAACGATAGATTCTTTTCATTGATAGTTTTTGAATTAGTTAGTTTTGGTTTTATTTTGTTTGCAAAGGTATCGCTTTCAGCACGAAAAACCTTTATTGTATGTTACCGATGCTTTCGTTTTCGTTACCTTAACCACGAAAAAGGGCAAAAAAAAGTGAAATAATCAGTGATGTCCAATAAAAACTGCCAACTCCTAACTCCTAACTCCCAACTCCTAACTGCTTAATTAAATCCTGTGATGAATTGTAAAGCCCGACGTGTCCCTTGGCAAGCAAAACACCTTGCGCGGCGTCCGTTGTGTCTGCAGACAAAATTTTACAGCGACCGCCGCTCGTGTCCGCAGTCCCCTCTTTTTCAAGAGTGGAAACGCAGAATCTTTCCTCAACGCTTGGACGCGTCGTGCTCGTCGGACTGAAAAATTTTCTTTTGAATTATTCGTCTTCTTTCTCTTTGCGTGCCCAAAGAGAAAGAAGCAAAGAGAAAGGGCACCTCGCGGGGGCGTCGGTCGCTCATGATTCGGAGTATCGGATTACCCGTGCCTGGTGTGCGCCGGATGACGCCATCACGGCGTCAGACGCGGCGCGGCCGTCATCCTTGACGGCCTCTACTTCCGCAGCTCATTGCGTTCATAGTTTGAAGGTTGAAATAACCTGCGCCGAAATTTTTGTCCACTCAAAAATTTTTCAGCCGCCGTCGGAAATTTTTAATTTAAGTCTAACGCGCGATTGATTTTCGCCTAAAGAAGACGCCCTAAAATCCCGATACAGAAAATGTAGAAAGAAACTGCACCAGAAATATGGAGCATTGATATAAAACCTTCAAGAGGGACAGCTCAAGCGAGTGTCGCCTACAAAAACTTGCGGGTCATACAGACAAAACAAAAAACAGTCGATTCAAACGGTCGGCTGTTTTTGGCATTGAGGAGGTCGCCATGAAAAAAATTAAAATCACCGTGATTCGGAAGGCGCGTTACGACGATTTGATTGCGCGATACGAAAATCCGTTGGAAAATCCCTGCGACATGGAAGAGGGACAAGTTTTCATCGCCAACGGCTGGGAGCGTCCCGAAAATTTTTGCTTAAGCGCGTGGGAGACTTTGTCGCCGTTCGTGCTGGCTCTGTCGCATGGCGCGGAAAATTTTTACGACGGCTGGATGAAAAATCCGAAGTCGGCTCTGCTCTCTTGCAACGATGGATTCCGCCCCGTGAGCTTTTTGATTGAGACCCTCGACGAAGACGCTGATTGACGAAAAAAAATCCCCGTTGCTCGTGATGAGTAACGGGGAAAATTTTTTTGTCCGTGCAAAATTTTTCTCGGAGCTTACCGCGGATTGTATTTCATCAAAATATTTTTGCCGCTGTCATAAACGGGAATGTATTTGTTCGCGCCGCCCTTGACGACGATTTCTCCGTCGCCGACCGCAAAGGTAACGTCGCCCGCGCTGTCGACCGTCGGTGTGCTCACGTCGCCTGAAAGCACACGAATCTTGTCCAGGCTCGCGTCGAAGTCCTCAATCACATCGGTGCCGTCGCCGTCCTTGTAAACGAAAATATCTTTGCCCGCGCCGCCGAAGAGCGTGTCATCTCCCGCGCCGCCCCAGAGGGAATCGTTGCCGCTGCCGCCGCTGAGTGAATCGTTTCCTGCGCCGCCGCTGAGAGTGTCGCCGCCGGTCTTGCCGTCGATATAATCGTCCTCGCTCGTGCCGACGATTTTATTTGCTTTTTTGTTGCCGAAAATTTCCAGCGGCTGTTGAACCGCCGAAGCTTTAATCGTGACGACCGTGTTTTTGTATTCGGAATAATCGGCGATGTCGAAGCTGTCCTCCTCGTATTCGGCAAGCAGCGTGACGCTCGTGCCCTTTGCGTTGAACTTGACGGCGGCGGGCGTGTACTTGAAAACTTTTTCTTCGCCGTTCTCAATGTAAGTGATTGATTTGTCCGCCGCGCCCTTGAGTGTCACTTTGTCGTTGAAAATTACGTCGTCGCCACTCACGGAAATTTCCGCCGCGCCGGAGAGCAGAGAAACTTTATCCTCTTCCGCGTAATCGTTGATTGTGTTCGCGACGGTCGATTTGAGCGCGAAGACGTCGGCACCCTTGCCGCCCTTAACCAAAATATTTTTCCCGCGCGCGAGGATTGTGTCGTCGGAACTTGAACCCGTTATCGTCGCCTTCGAGTAATCGGAAGCAAAATCAAAAACGTAATCGCCACTGACGGTTACCTTGCTTGAGAGGGCGGACGCGGGAAGCTTAATCGTGTTGCCGCTCACCTTCAGCCCGCTCTTGGTCGTCGCGCCTTTGACCTTCGCCAGAGTTTCGGACGACGCTGCGGAGTAAACGATTGAATTGTCTTCGAGCGCGTAACCCGCGGTCGTCGTCTGCTTGTAAGTCGCCGTCGAGTTGCTGAGGCTCCAAGATTTTTTCGTCGTCGAAGAGGAAACGTTCGAGCCGAGCTTGAGCGTATATCCGTCGGAGATTGTAACGTCTTCCGTGCCGAGAGACGCCGCGCTGACCGTCACAACTTTTTTGCTGAGCTTGAGCCCGTCCAAACTCGTCACGCCTTTGACCGTGAGGTCGCCGTAAGTGGCAGTTGTCCCGTCGAGCGTCCAAAATTTTTTCTTCCCGAAAGTTTTCGTCAAGCCGTCGCCGTCTATGTAAGTGATGAATTTGTCCGCCGCATTCTTGACCAACAGCTTATTGTAACCGACATTGAAGACAACGTGCCCCGCGCTGTTGACAGAAACCTTATCTACAATGACATTGAATCGTATCGTATCCTCCTCCTCGTAATCAGTGATTATGTCGTTGGATACGGAAGTAATTGAATCGGCATCAGCTCCGTAAAAGAAGAAATCGGCTCCTTTGCCGCCCGTGAGTGTGTTGCCGCCGTTCCGGCTGTCGTTGTAAATCGTATCGTTGCCCGAGCCCGCGTTGATTGTCACCGAGTCGCCCCGGTTGGAAATGTAATCATTGCCCGCGCCCGAATTGATTATCATATTGGCACCACCGTTGTCTATAGAGTCGTCACCCGCGCCGCCGTCGATTATGACGCTCATGCCGCCGTTGTAAATATTATCGTCACCGGTGCCGGCAATGATTGTCCCTCTTCCGTCGCTGTAATTGCTGATGTAATCGTTGCCCGCGCCCGCGTTGATTGAGACATTGAAGCCGTTGCTTTCAATCGTGTCGTCGCCCGCTCCGCCGTAAATAGAATTATTAGCACCTTCGTAGTTTCCGATGTAATCGTTGCCCGCGCCCGCATTAATTGAAACATTGAAGCCGTTGCTGTAAATCGTATCGTCGCCCGCGCCCCCGTCAATAGAATTATTAGCACCTTCCGAGTTAATGTAATCAGAGCCCTTGCCGCCGATAATTTTGATTGAGGAAAGAGTACTTGAGAAAGTGTCGTCGCTGTCGGTGAGCGTGATGAGTTTCGGCGTTTTTTTCCTGTTAATGTTGAGGTCTTTGCCTTTTGCGCCGACCAAGAGAATGGAGCCCGAACCGATTTTAACAAGAACATCTGAGCCGCTGACTTGAGTGGAGTAAGAACCGCCGGTTATTGTGAGCGTTTCCGACTCGTTGAAACCCCAAATGCTGTCGTTGCCGTCGCCCGCCGCATACTGAATTAAATTTCCCGAATGCGTCAGAGAAATTCGGTCATTGCCCGCGCCCGCGTTGATTGTAACATTGGAGCTGTAGTTTTCGATTGAATCATTTCCCGCGCCTGCGTTTATCGTGACGCGAGAGCCGCTGTTGGAAATTGAATCATTCCCCGCGCCCGCGTTTATCATGACGCGAGAGCCGTTGTTGTTGCGAATGGAATCATTGCCAGAGCCCGCGTTTATCGTGACGTTGTCGGGGTAATGCTGGTAGCCGTTCCACCAGCTTTCGTTGGAAATGGAATCATCACCCGCGCCCGCGTTTATCGTGACGTACCCGCCGCTGTTGGAAATGTAATCATTGCCCGCGCCGCCGTTCAGCGAACCGTTCGAGCCGTAATTGCGAATGGAATCATTGCCGTCGCCCGTGTTTATCGTGACGCGAGAGCCGTAATTGCGGATTGAATCGCTACCGTCGCCTGCATTGATTGTGACATTGGAGCCGAAGTCGTTGTAAATGGAATCGTTACCCGCGCCTGCGTTTATCGTGACATCCGAGCCGTAGTTGTTGTAAATGGAATCGTTACCCGCGCCTGCGTCGATTGTCACGTTTGAGCCGCCGTAGTGATAGCTGCCGTCCCACTCGCCACCGTTTTGAATTGAATCGGCTTTGCTCGTGCCGCTGAGCAAAGTGTTGCTCGCGGAGTTGAAAATGTCCGCCATGAAATCATCTCCCCGTAAAAATTTTTTTGATTATAACACAAAAAATCCCGCCGAGTTTTTCGACGGGAAAAATTTTATCTGATGTCGTGAACGATTTGTCGGAGGCCGCTGCTGTCGATGATTTTGTCGAAGCAAACTTTTGAAAGGGCGGAAGCGGTACCGCGCTGGCTGTAAACGTCATTGTATATCTGCGAATTTTTTTTGACGGTCAGTTCGTCGGAGCGGCGGTCGTAAACAATCAGTTCGGCGGCGGCTTGGCTGACAATGTAAGTGTCGCTGTTCCAACCGAAGCCCATGGTAACGTATTGGGAATATTTTTTCAGGACGGGGCAAACGATTAAGTCGGCGTCGAGTTCTTGAGCGAGCGGGCGCATGGCGTCGGAGAGGTTTGCTTTTTTATTTTGCGCGGAAATATTTTGCCACAGGTCGTCGAGGGCGCGGGCGGATTCGTCGGGCGGCAAGTACTCGGCGAGCTGCAAAGTTCCGTTCAGCGGAATGTGAATCGCGCGAGTGATTTTGGTTTCGAGTTCGGCGCGCGTCTCTTCGTCGGGGATTGTGCTCCGGAAAATTATCGGCAGGCGAGCAATGCGCACGGGCTGAGCCGAGGCAGTCGCCGCGAACAAAATCATCACGAAGAGCGCGGCAAAAAATTTTTTCACGGCAAGCACCTCAAATCGTCGGAATAATTCCTTCGGCGGCGAGCAACCACATGAGCGGGTCGAGCACGCGATGAGGACGGACTCTGGCGAGGCGTTTGCGAACGTCGGGCGGTCTGCCGAAGCTGGACACGCCGAAGACTCGCACGTCCTTGAAGTTCGCGTCAATCGCGCCGAGGAATGCAGTTTCGCCCTGCCGCGTGAGCCAGTCGCGAATTTCCAAATCAACCATCTTGCTGTCGGATTCGACGAACGCGCGGCTGTGAACGTGAGGGCTTTCCTTGAGAATCGTTGAGCCGGAGCTGAAGCCGTTAATCATCTCGGCAAGCGCGTCGAGTTTGGTGAGGACGACGGCTGCGCGGCGGTCAATCCTCTTGCCGGGCGGAATGTTACAGCTGCGACGGATATAATTTGCCAGCGAATTCACCATGCCGACCATATTGCCCGGCGCACTCGTCTGACGCTCCGTTGCCATCGACGCGTTCAAAGTTTCAAGGGAAAGTTCACCGCGCACACTCGACAGGAGCAACGGGTCAAACATAATCAAGAGCATGCCCGCGCCCGAAAGATATCGGCTGATTGTCGAATCCAGCGGCGTGTAATCGATTCGTTCGCAGTCCTCGCCCGCCCCGTCATAAATCGTCAGCGCGTACGTCGGAATCTTTTCGCCCTTGACCGAGTTATCCATTATCGTCCAAAGTTGCGGCTTGGGTGTGGTGCCCGACTGAGTGCCGCGCAGGCAGTGACGCTCCTCGTAAACGTATTGCTCGTTGAGTTGCGCGCGCCGCGTCGTCTCCACGTCCATGGCCTGCAAAATCCACGGCAAGCCCGAATACTTCAGTTCGTGCAGGAGCGTCGTCATGTAACTGGATTTGCCCGCGCCCGCCACGCCCACTGCGCAGAAGCTCAAATATTTGTCGTGGAAAAGAATTTGCGGCGGGAGAGGTTCACCGCATTCCTTGCAGGCCGCCTCGCGAATCGTCATGCCGTGGTTCCTGCAGAATTTTCTTTTGCACACGGGGAGGCGTCCTTTGAACTTGTCGGCGAACGTCGGCTTGACTTCGTGGCGATTGTCTTCGTCGGGGACGCAAAAAAATTTCATGCTACTCAATTTCAATTCTCTGAGGCAGTGCGGGCAAATCGCCTTCGACTTGCTGAACATGAAAAAACTCCCTTCGGTTATTAATGCATTGTGACCAAGAGGCGCGCATGGACGCGCGCCCCGCCCGCGTAATGAGCGTGACGCGAATTCAGCGGGCATGAGCGGCTGCGGGTGGCGCGCAACTTTCAAACCACGAACACGGAGCCGCCCCTGCGAGGTGCCTTTTCTCTTTGCTTCTTTCTCTTTGGGCATGCAAAGAGAAAGAAGGTTCATTAACTCAAAAAATTTTTTCAGACCGCTGAGCATAACGCCCTGCGGCAATGAGGACGGATTCTGCGTTTCCACTCTTGAGAAAGAGGGGACGGGACGCCCGCTCACTTCTTTGGAACGATTAAGCTGTCGGGTCTCGACGCCTTGAGCTCGAAACTTTTCTCGTCGTCCTTGGCGGTCAAAAGCTTGACGACCGTGCCCGACGAAATTTCTTTCCACGTTTCGTTCGGCAAATCAATTTCAAGCCGTCCGCCGCCGTATCCTTCGGGGTAAGCGCGAATCGTGCCGAGTGTGCGCGTCGACGAATCGCCCGCCTCGATGTTCATGCGTCCGTCGCTGCGGCAGACCAAAAACATTTTCGGCGTCGGGCGCGCGTGGCTCTCGATGATGAGCTTGCAATCCTTCGCGTGAATTTCTTTTTTGAAAATGCCGCTCGTGCCCCACTCCAGCCGATAAGAAATAATTTCCTTCGGGCGATTGTTGAGCGTCAACGTGCTCGGCGCGGAGTAAGCGGCGGTTCCGTCCGCGAATTTGTATTCGCCGATGACCGTGACAAAAATTTCTTTCGGTGGAAGGTGCGTCTGCGAAATGAATGTGTCTTGCGCATATTTCGTCGCGTAAATCCGATTCATCTGCCGCGCCTTGGCAGTCTCAATCGTCGCGTAAAGTTCGTCGGCGTCTCCGGTGTTCACCTTGTAATGAATCAGGTAAAGATTTTCGGGCACGGATTTCAAAACGAGTTTCAAGCCGCCCGCGTCGATTTGAGTTTTGTCCGCGTCAATCTCGCAGGGCTCGACGTTCGCGCACGTGAAAATTTCGTTGAGCAAGCACAGGTCGCGCGTCGCGCTGATGACTGCCACCTTGACCGAATCGCCGCTCAAATTGAACTCGCAAAACTCGTCGGTGCTCTCAGCTTTTTTATAAACGACGCCGCTGCCCAAAAGCTCGTCGACTTTATCCGGCGCGAAAAGTTTTTTGTCGACCTGCGCGGGCTTTAAGACTTCCTTGAACCAAACGGAGAAATCGCCCGTCGACTTCCAGCGGAAAGAAGCGCGCCCGCCCTTCACGCTGCAAATCAAATTCTCCAGAAGCTTGGGCGGCTTTTCGGGCGTCAGGCTCACCGTCAGCCCGTGGCTGTATTTATAAGTCCTGTCCAAATTCCAAACGCCGCTGAAAATTTCGTCGGTGCTCTGCCGCGTGAAAAATTTTTGCGCGTTGGCGGCGGCGTCTTCGGCGGAGTGGTAAACGCATTGCAAACGATATTGATAAGTTTTGCGGTTGCGGACGAGATTGTCGGTGAAGGGCGATTGCGCGCAGTCAGCCACGACGACGCTCTTGCCTGCGCTGTCCGAGCGAAGAATCCGAATGCCCAAACAATTTTCCGACGGCAGCCGCCAAATAAATTTGCACGCGCCGTCCTCAGTCTTGGCGATTAATTTTTTTTCGTCCAGGTCGCTGTAATGAACGGCAGTCGCGGTCGTCGGCGTTGAAATCGTTCCGAGGCGCGTCGAAAAAATTGCGTAACCGTAAAGGACGCCGGGCTTGACGTTCGTGTCGACGAATTCGAGGCGGTCGCTGTTCTCAATCAAAATTTCTCCGTCGCGATAAGTCTTCGGGACGCCGTCGATTTTTTTTATCAGCGTGTAAGTCAATCCGAGGTCGGCGGGTGCCTGCCAAGAGATGTTGCAAATCAAATTGGATTCGGTGGAGCCGACGGAAGTTGACTTCGCCTTGACGGAAATTTTCCCGATGCTTGAGTTGTTGACGGGCAAATAATTTTCGCGGAGCGTGGCAACCAACGCGGCGGGAGCTTTCGGCGGAATGAGTTTCAATCGGTCGACGGCGGGTTTGTAATCTTTTATCTTCCGCAAAATCTCCACGCAGTCGCTGACGGCTTTGGCGGGCGCGATACTCAGGCTGGGCAATTTTTTCTCCGCCCAAGCAAAAAGTTCGCGCTTCTTGAGCTCGGCGGCGATTTTGTTTATGCGCCACTCGATTTTCTTTACGTCGTTGTGTTCGGGCTTGAGCAACTTTGCCCGCGCGAGAATTTTTATAATCTCCGCCATGACCAGGTGAACGTCCTCATCGGCGTTGCGCGCCTGCTCCACCAAGTCCAGCATGGAGTTCGCCTCTTCGACGTAAGCGGAAAATTTTTTGAACTCGACGAGAGAAAAATCGCAGACGGTGCAGCGGTTGGCGGTCGCGGGAATTTTCTTGCCGCACTTCGGGCACTCGAAGAAAAAATTTTCGCCGCAGATTTTGCAGCGGGCTCGTTCAGCCTCCTCGTGCGTCCGAAAGTTTTCAAAGCCGCCGCAGTTCGCGCACGTCACGCAGAAAGAATTTTCGCTCGTGTCGCCGACGGCCTCGTAAGGATTTTTCAGCAAGCCCGCCGCTTTGTTGTAAAGCGCAACGCTCAGCTCGTAAGTCAAAAAGTTCGGGAAAGTTTTTTGTATCCGATGAATGCAATTGTCCGCAAAATAATTGTCGCGCTTGAAGAGGTCGGGCGCGGCTTTTATCTTTGCGAAAAAATCGCTGAGCGTTTCAATCTTGATGGAGTGATCGTATTTGAAGCGGCAGTCGTCGCTGTTGAAGACTTGAGTCTGCGCGAGATTGAGCAGAGCTTTAATCGACTGCCACTGCGGAATCGGCGCGGAATATTTTTTTGCCTCCTCGCGGAAAATTTCTCGGAGGTCGTCACTTGCTCGGCGGCGATAAAAATCCGCTGACGGTTCAATTTGATTTTCCAGATGAAATGCCAGCTCGTAAAGGTCGTGAACGTTCGCTGACCACGGAAAATTTTTTTCGTCGGGCACCAGATTGAACGCCGCGAAATTTTTCCGCAGCTCTTCCATCACCGCGTCGCCCAAGAAAAATCCGTTCAGCGTCGCCAAAATTTTTTGCGCGGTCTTCGCCGGTTTTATCTCGAAGCCCTGCTCTTTGTACGTCGCCTCGATTGTCGCGGGGCTGAGCCGAAGTTTGTCGCGTATCTGCCGAATCTGCGATTGATTGACTTGCAACGTGCCCTGCGTGTCGCCGCGTTGAATGTCGATGTAAAGTCGCAGCTCCTCCACGCGCTGTTGCTTGAGTGCCTCCGCCGCCTGCTGTCGAAAGCGCGGGTTGTCGATTGTCAGCGCAATGTAATCGTCCATCTGCAGCTCTGCCCGAATGTCCGCCAGCCGCGTCGGGTCAACCGTCGTGTTCTGCTCCGCCGTCAATCTTTTCTTCCACGCCTCGTGCGCCGCCCGAATTTTTTTTACGTTGTCGGGAGGGTCAAACTCCAAGCCGAGCATTTCAAAAATATTTCGTTTCGCCAAGTTCAATCCTCTCCAAAAAATTTTTTATCAATCGTCGCCGCGAAATCGTCGAGCAGGAAAATATATTTCTGCGCCACGTGCCGATAAATTTCCGCGACGGTTTCTTCGTCGTAAGTGTGCGCCGAAAGTTTTCGCTCCTCCAACATGTCCAACCAAGCCTCCGCGTCGTCGATGAGCCGGATTTGGAACGCCTGCCTTATCGACGCGCGCGGGAAAAAGTTTCGTGCTTGAGTTTAATCTGTTCGAGTGTCATGAAAATTTTTCCCCTGTCCGTTGGTCAATTAGGAATTAGGAATTGGGTTTCGCTTTTTAATTCCTCATTCCTAATTAATTTCCGCGTCCATCTCGTCGAATAATTTTTTCAGCTCCGATAAAGTTTCGTACAGCCTCAGCAGCGTGACTTGCAGCTCGTGCTCGGTCATCTTCGGCGAAAAGTCGTAAGCCTCCATGACGGCGCGGTCGTTCGCCTCGTGCGCCCGCCGCAGCTCCTTGGGCATGGTCAGCGGGTCGTAAAGGTCGGCGAAGCTCGCGTCGGGAAATTTTCTCCGCGCCAAAAGAATTTCGCCCGCCGTCCGCTCCACCTTCCGCCAAAACGGCGGCCAAGGGAATCCGTTGTACACAATCGTATTAGAGTATCGATAATCGTTTCGCAGACGCCCGCAAGTCATTCGCATCCACGTCATGTGCACGGAACTGGTCAGCACTCCGAAGTGCCACCACTTTGCGTAAGGAATCATATGGTTTGTCTCACAGCAAATAATTTCACTTGAAACATAATCCATCGGCACATAATCTCGGCGTGAGGAGCTGACACGCGGCACGATAAGATAATCCGTCTTCGGCTGACGAATTGCTTGGAAGAGCCAAGGCGTGTCGGCGGAGCGTCGAGTTTGCTTGTCGCTGCTCTTCAATCTGAAGTCACGAACTTTTTCGACGCGCTCATAAACCGATTTCATTTTGCGCAACTCATTCGGCGGACAATCCTCAAGCCACAGACAAAATCTTTTTTTGCCGCGAATGAATTCCAAACTTCCGAGGAAAGGTCGAATCCATTTTTCGGCGGCGGGATTTTTCGCAACGAGTTCGTCGCGCTCTTCGGGCGAAAGGAGCAAGTTGCCACCGTCAACGGGCTTGCTTCCGTTAATCATTTTTGGAATGGAATAAACGGGCGCGGAAAAATTTCTGACGTAAGAATTTTTGTCGGTCTTTGCGAAGTAAACGGGCAGGTCGTTGCAGTAAAAATCTTTGACCTCGGCTTCGACGTAACCGGATAAATTTTCGTCGTAAAGTTTAATCATGTGAGCCGTCTCCGAAAAATTTTGCGGATATCTTAACACACCGCGGCAAGAAAAGCTACTTCAGTTAGGAGTTAGGATTTAGGGGTTGTTGGTAAATTAAGGTAAAGAAAAAACACAAGCAATGATAAAATGAATTTGAAAGCAGGTCATTACTTATGTCAAATTCATTTTACCACAAAGATTTAACCGACGCTCAATGGAACAGAATAAAATTTTTGTTTGAAGAAAAGCCAAAGGTCGGACGTCCGCCGCTTAATCCCCGAATCGTTTTCAACGCTATTTTGTGGATACTCAAAAGCGGAGCGCGTTGGCGCGATTTACCTGCCCGTTACGGTAATTGGAACAGCATTTATCACAAGTTTCGAAAATGGTGTTCCCTCGGTTTGTTTGAGCGAATGATGAAAATCATCAACGCCGACAAG
>JAFXQM010000006.1 GCA_017527075.1 Selenomonadaceae bacterium | reverse complement strand
TGCTGTCAGTAAAATTTTTATAGGCGGTGCCGACAGTGAAAAATTTCGCTGAATTTCTTGCGGAAAACCACGAAGCCGTTTATGCTCATGCGCTGGCGACTACCAAGTACAATGAAAATGGTGACGCCGTTATATCGCGTGATGACCCGTGGTTTTATGAAGACGAGTGGGATGAACATTACGAGGAGTTGGCTGCCTGTGAAAATATTGATGAAAATAAAACTCCGCTCGCTTCGGCGGGCTTTTTGATTGCGGGTGATTGAATGATTAGAGCTTTAAAATCGTGCCGCTTCATGGGCAAGAATTATTCGGCGGGTGACCGCGTGCCCGAAGCAGCAATCGAAAAGAAAATGATTGGCGCGCTCGTCCGCATGAAACTAATCACGCTGGAGGATGAGCCGCCGCCCGCTCCCAAACCTAAACCCAAACCGAAGGCGAGGGCGAAACAAGATGACTTACTCATACGACCCGACACAGATTAACGACGGCGGACTTAACCAAGCACGCTTCACCATGGGCGACGTGTTCGTCAAGGAACCCGAAAAAGATTCGTACCTTTCGGACGAAGAATATCTTGCCGTGCTCTCGACAGATGATTCGTGGAAACGGAAAATGCTCCGCCTCGTCGAAACTTTACTTTTTCGTTTCAGTTATGAAGTCGACACGGAAATCCGCGAAGCCAAGTGGTCGTTACATCAACGCGTTGACTTTTGGGAGAAATTGCGCAAGCGGCTGGCTGATGAAATCGCTGAGGAGGATTCAGTCGCCGCTTTTGGCTTTATGGGCAGGAAACAACGTCCGCCTGCATTTTGGATTGGGCAGTTTGATAATCGTCGGAGGGCAAGATAATGTACCTGCGTCCGCGTATGCTATTCGAAAAATTTCTTGTGCATGAAAAAATCACTCGGCTTGATGAAATCGGTCGACAGGTCGTCGAATTCAAACCCACGGGCGAAATTCTTTTCGGAGTAATCAGTATCACTGACGCACTTGAGGTTGAAAAGTACAAAGCCCTGCACCACGAGGTCAGTCATACGATTGTGCAGCGCGGCGGCAGACCCATGGCTCGCGTCGGAGATTTGCTCGTCAAGGAAGACAAAAAATATCTCGTGCAGGATGTGGAGAACGTCGCGGGCATGGGTCAGTGGTATTACTATTGGTGCAACTTGAGGAGTGATTTGTAATGTCACCCGCAGCGGGAGCCGCGCAACTCGAAATCGAAGTGGAAAAGACTGTTGAGGAAATCAACGCGGCGGCAATCAGCCGTGGAGACCGCGCGCTAAATGTCATGCGCAACTGTGCTTTGACCGTGCTCGGTCATGACGGCAACGGGCGTGTCTATAAAAATGGGCACGTTGCGTCTGCGCCCGGCCAGCCGCCGGCACCGGACACAGGCTCACTCCGTCGAAACTGGAGCCAGCAGAAATTAATCGGCGGGAACGGCGGCGGCGTCCGAATTCATTTGCGTCTGCGGAGCCAAATGTTCTACGCCCACTGGGTTAATGAAGGAACCCGCAAAATGGAACCGAGACCATTCACGAAGCCGATAGAACAAAAAGCACGGCCGCAGGTTGCCGCGCTCTTCAGCAACCTTTGACGCGGAATCCTTTTCGTGGTATACTTGCAAACGAAAAGCCGCCCTGCCGGTCAAGACAAAGGCGACTTTTCAAGAATAAATAAGTCCTGAGGGCAGGATAACACCTTAGGGCTTAGGTGTCAAGGAGGAGTTATCCGTGTCAAACAAAATCATGAAGTTCTTCAGTGAGAAGTTCGGGACAGTGCGTGGGCGGTATATTGACGGCGAGTGCTGGTTCGTTGGCAAGGATGTTGCTCAGGCTCTCGGCTACAAACTCCCGCAGAAAGCTTTGCGTGACCATGTCTTTGACAACTACAAGCAAGTGCTTAACGCTAAATCGATTCAACAAAAGGCGTCACAATCAAAAGGTTCCGAAATGGAACATTTGGAAACGACGTCACCGCGCGGGCTGATTTACGTCAAAGAGGCGGGTTTGTATCAGCTGATTTTTTCTAGTAAACTGCCTGAAGCCGTCGAGTTTCAATGCTGGGTGTTTGAAGAAGTTTTGCCGAAAATGCGGCGTGAAGCTTTGTGGGAAGAGGCGCGGGCAGAAGGTAAAAGAGTGCACCGTGAACTCACTGACGCCATCAAATCCTTCATTGAATATCTGGAGGCACGCGGCGAACTCGACCGAGCGGAAGTGGCTTGGTACAGCGCGTTTAGCAATTTGGTGAATAAAGTAACTGATACAAAAGATAAGCGCGATGATTTGCCAATGCTGTCGGTGCTTCGCTTGAGTGACTGCGAAAATATTCTTATCCACGGCATTGAAGAAGGCATGGCGGCAGGTAAAGGGCACCACGACATCTGGGTTGCCTGCAATGAAAAACTCGACGCATGGAGACAACTTACGAAATGAAATTGAATACGGGCTCGCTTCGGCGGGCTTTTTGATTGGGAGTAAGGACATGGAATTGGTAACGACGGGCGAGCGGGCGGTGTTCGCAGATGACGTGATAAAAAATCGCGGGCTGATTCGCGCAAAACATCTGACTTGGGAAAGCCCGCGAAACGGATTAATCGTTTACGCCGGAAAAGAATTTCTCCGCGTGATTTTTTGACGGGCGTGAACACTTCCGCCAGCTACTTTAATATCAAGGCGAGCGAAGTCGCCGCAGGTCAGTGGGATATTAGGTGGTCGGCGGACATGGAAAATGTTTGCTTGATGAGAAGTGCTTCGGCGAGCGATTTGGTTACTGAGGTCAGAAAACTTTTTAAAGAGGAGGCGGAGCCTTAATGGTCACACAGAGCGATTTGATTCAATGCCTCGGCGTGTTCAAAGAATTAATGGACGAGGCAAACGAAGCGCGATTCGTGGAAAAGGACGGGGCGAAAGTTTTGTCGACGAATGACTTCACGGACGCGCTGAAGGCGAAACTCGATTCGATAACCGAGGAGAAGATTGACGCGGCAGATATCCGCGCGCTGTTTGAGTCATGATTAGCAAGGACACCGCGCTGGACGCGTTGCGGCTCTTCCACGATACGAGCTTGGCGAATTCAATTTGGGAAGGCGGGCTTCGTATCAGGCGCGGCAATTTTGAATACGTCTTCAACGCGGACGAAATTAATTACGTCGGTGACGGGGCAGAATTTATGGTCGCTTCATTCAAGGATGAGTGGACGGCTGCAGGGACGCCGCAACTTTCCGACGGCGTGTTGGCTCTGGACGGCGTGAGCTGGCTTGAACGTGGTGCGGTCGAACTCGGCGGGCGCGATTTTCAAATCACAGGGCGCGCGTTCGAAGACCCGAACGATATGGCCATCCGCAGAAAAATTTTTGAGCTGTACACGTCGGGCGATTTGAATGTCAGCTTGTACTCGTCGGGCGCGGGCAAAAATCTTGACTTGCTCGTAAACTGCGGCGGAGTTTATGACAATTATTTTGAGCCCGCGATTTTGGAGAGGGAATACACCTTCGCGCTGAAGTGGCGGCAAGAGACGAGCACATTGAGCTTGACCGTCGACGGCGAAGAAATTTACTCGCTGATTGTCCCGGCGTTCGCTGAGAGAAAAATTTTTGAACGCGTGCTGGTCGGCGGGAGCGTCCTCCACTCGAACGCGGCGTGGAAGGGTACAATCGCCGAATTTAAAATCTTTGACGGCTGGAGTGATTGAAGTGGAATTGACCGAGAAAGAAGCTCACTGCGTCGCGCGATTGATTCAAGGCGCACTGTTCGCGGATAACATACTTGCGGGCTGTGAGTATTGCAAGTTTGAATGCTTTAGGGACACTGAATCGCGGAATATGTTTAACGTTATGCGTGAACGCTTTGAAGCAGAAACGGGCGTTGATTTGAATCCTATTGTTTGCGGCTTAGGCGAAAAGCACTTCCCGTATCGAAAATTTTTAAAGAACTCGAATGACAACATCAAGAAACTTTTGCGCACGTATTTCGCTGGTTGCTTGAAGGTGGAGTGACATGGAACGGTTGATTCGTCAAAGACTGGCGGGCGATGAGGAATTAAAATCTTTGCTGGCGCGATTCGGGATGGAGCCCGCGATTTACTACGGCAAGGCAATTTCGGACACAGATTCGCCCGAAAGATTTTATCCGCACATAATTTTATCGGCGGACAAATTCAGCGACGCGCAACACGGCGTGGCGGGCTTGCTCACGGCGGATATCATTTGCTCGCAAGACACAATCGCGCCGGAGCCGATAGAAAAACTCGTGCGCAATCTTTTGGAGGGCGTCCTCTTCAAGGCGGAGGAAGTCTTTCTGCTCAAGTGGCAGCGCACAGAAAAATTCGCCGAACAAAATGCAGAGCGA